>NZ_WHOD01000102.1 GCF_013141765.1 Paenibacillus foliorum | reverse complement strand
GCTACGCCCTTTTGCGATTTTAAGAAAACAGCTACAGCACAAGAAACGGTTATTTTCTTCTTTCCGGTAACCGGGTTGGATCGCTTTAGTAAATTAATGGAGCGGAAATCGCCCGATTCACTGAATAAAGTACCGACTCCAGGGAAGTTGAGCGCTGGGCAGGAGCCGTTGCTACCGGCAGAGGTGCTTAATCCGACGGTAGCCATTAGCGGCGGACAGGCCAATATTAGCTGGACCGAACCAACGGATCTTAGCGGCAAAGCGGACTACACGCATGTGGATATTTACGATCAGAATCAGGTAAAGGTAGCGGGGCCGATTGCTAAAGGGACAGCTGCGGCTACAATTTCGGGCTTGACGGTAGGTGTTAGCTATACGTTTAAGCTGGTGACGGTGAGCAGTGCGGGAATTGAAAGCGCCGGTGTGAGTAAAGCAGCAGATTCGATCCTGTCTACTGCGCCATCCCTGCTTATTACGGAAATTATGGCGGCACCGAAAGCAGCGGGTGAAGCCTTCGAGTATGTGGAGCTTTACAATACAACAAGTCAACCAATTGATCTAACGAATTATCAAATTCAGTATTACACACAACCGGGTCTGGCACAGCCTTGGACGGATGCAAATGCGAAGAAGTGGAAAATCGTAGCCCAGGATACGATGACTGAAGGTACGACCAACATGACGATTGCCGCGCATGACACCAAAATCGTCTGGCTGGTTAAGCCTGATCATCTGACGTATAAGGTGAATGATTTTATTAAAGAATACGATTCTACTTTGAGTGCGGATCAATTTGTATATGCACTATTAGGAGCGAAGGAAGGCTTGGACAATGCGGTTCAGCGGAATGTGGCAATTGTCCGGCCAGGAGGCGACCCTGTTAATGACCGGATCAGCATGGCTGCTTATAATGTTAATGCGGGCACAGGAAGCTGTGCGTATGTCGCTACGCAGACGACACCCGCCTGTGATTATAAAAGAACGGCTACCACTCAGGAAAGCATCATTTACTTTTTTCCGGCAGGCGGGTTAGATCCTGTTAGTAAATTAATGGAGCGGAAAACGCCAGAATCATTGAACAAAGTGCCGTCCCCCGGGAAGCTGAGTGCCGGTCAGGAGCCTCTATTTCCAGCAGAGGTACTCAATCCAACAGCAGTCTTAAGCGGTGGAAAGGCCTCTATAGGTTGGACGGAACCGACCGATCTGAGCGGTAAAGATGACTATACACATGTAGATATTTATCAAAATGGCATAAAGGCAGCCGGGCCGATTGCCAAAGGGACGTCTTCCGCAGTGCTTTCGAGCTTGATGGACGGTGCTGGTTATATATTTAAGCTGGTGACAGTCAGCAGCACAGGAATTGAAAGCGCCGGTGTGATTAAAAGCATAGGTGGGCCGATCGGATCAGGCATAACCCAAGAGGAACTTGGACTTAGAAGTACGAAAATTAAAGTGGCTGCTATTGGCGATAGCATTACACGCAACACAGGCACGACTACAACATATCCGCAAAATTTAGGAATAGTGCTCGGACCCGATTACGAGGTTAGAAACTTCGGAGTATCAGGCACGACTCTTTTGAAAAATGGTGACAGCTCCTATTGGAACCAAGCTGAATTTCAGCAAAGTAAGGACTGGAGCCCGGATATTGTTGTTATTATGCTCGGCTCGAATGATTCCAAACCGCAAAATTGGCAGTATAAGAGCCAGTTTGTAACCGACTACACGGAAATCATTAATCAGTATAAAAGCTTACCCTCTCATCCGAGAGTGTTTGTTAACCTTCCACCGAAGGTGTATGGGGCAAACAAATTCAGTATTACGGATTCGGTTGTAAAAGATGAGGTTATCCCTGCCATCCGGGAGACGGCAGCTTCTACAGGCACCACCGTTATTGATGTTTATTCGGCCACTGTCAATATGCCTGAGAATTTTCCGGATAACGTACATCCCAATGACAACGGGACCAAAGTCATTGCAAAAGCCGTACATGAGCAGTTGTCCAAATATTATATCAGCTATGGCGAGTTTAATAAGATCGTCCGGCAAGGTTCAGTGATCCCTGGGTTGAAGCAAGGAGTTATCCCGCAGGGAGCAGCCTATATGCCAGGAAAAAATTGGATGCTACATTCGTACTATCGTGAAGACGGCAAAGCAAGCGGTATTACTGTGACCGACCTTACAACCGGTAAATTTGTCAAAGCATTGGAGCTTTACCAAACAGATACGGTTCCATATAAAGGACATGTCGGCGGAATAGCCGTGAGTCAAGGCCATCTATGGATTTCATCAGAAGCCGAATTATTTCCAGTATCTCTTCCAGATGTGATAGCAGCAGTAGACGGCGGTAAGCTTATCATCTCGGATTGGGTACAGGTCGAGACCAACGGCTCTTTTGTTACGTATGCGGACGGCATTTTATGGGTGGGGGAATTTGCAAGGGATAACTATCCTACCGATCCGACTCACCACATGCCAAACAGAGATGGAATAGAGAATCCTGCTTGGGTAGCGGGATATAAGCTGAATAATAATGATCTGATACAAACGGGCAATAGCTACGGGACAGGAACGGCAATTCCTGATTATATTTTATCCATTCCGCAGGAGATTCAAGGTATGTCGGTAGTTGATGATAAGGTCGTGTTGAGCCGATCGTATGGCAGAAACAACGATAGCACGTTGTTTGCCTACAATTTCTCCTTAAGTTCAGCTCCGCATTCGCAAACTTCGAAGTTTGGAACAGCGCCGGTGCCGATCTGGTTTTTAGACGGAGCAAGCTTGATAAATACATTGACCATGCCGCCCATGTCTGAAAGTGTATTTGAACGCAACGGCAATTTATATGTATTGTTCGAGTCCGGGGCACAGAAATATGCGGATGGAAAGTACCCGATCGATAAAATGCAATTGCTTGATGCACAATCATTTCTTACTACGAACCCACCTACGGCATCGTTGCTTATTACTGAGATTATGGCTGCCCCGAAGGTAGCGGGCGAACCGTATGAGTATGTGGAGCTTTATAATACGACGGATCAACCGATCGACTTGACAGGTTATCAAATACATTATTATACGAATCCGGCGCTGCAGCAGCCTTGGTTGGACCCAAATGCAAAAAAGTGGGGCATCGAGCCAATGGATGGCATAACCGAAGGCGCGACGAACATGTCGATCGCAGCACATGGCACTAAAATTGTTTGGCTGATTAAGCCGCAGCATAGTACGTATAAAGTGAATCAGTTTATTGCAGAATTTGATCCTTCGTTAAAGAAAGAGCAATTTGTGTATGCAAGGCTCGGTGCTAATGAAGGCTTGGATAATTCATTTCAGCGCAATGTGGCAATCGTTGGACCGGGGGGCAATGCGGTTACAGATCGGATCAGCATGGCGGCATACAATGTTAATGCTGGCACTGGGGAATGTAAATATGTTGCTAACAGCACTACACCTGCATGTGATTTTGCGAAAACGGCAACGTCCCAACAAAGCGTGATTTACTTTTTGCCGGCAAATGGATTGGACTCAAGCAGCAAGTTGATGGAGCGCAGAGCTCCAGGCTCGTTGAATCAAGCGCCATCTCCTGGTAAACGGAGTAAGGGTCAGGATTTTGGAAATGGAGCACCAGTCGATCCTGAAAATCCGAATCCGCCATTGAAGCCCGCTTCATTACTTATTACAGAAATTATGGCTGCCCCGAAGGGGGTGGGCGAGCTGTATGAATATGTAGAGCTGTATAATACGACAAATCAACCTATTGATCTGACAGGCTATAAGCTTAACTACTATTCGAATCCGAAGCTCCAGCAGCCTTGGACAGACACGAGCGCGAAAGAGTGGAGCCTTGTCGGGATGGATGACATAACCGGTGGAAAGACGGATATGTATATACAGCCCTACAGTACGAAAGTAGTGTGGCTGGTCAAAGACAGCGGATTAAGTTCAAGCTCCCTTAAGGTAGAGCAATTTATTGCGGAATACGATTCAAGCCTATCAAAAGATCGAATTGTATACGCGAAGCTTGGAGCCAAAGAAGGTTTGGAAAATGCGGTACAGCGGGTTGTGGCCATCGTAGCACCAGGCGGGGATCGGAGTAAGGACCGGATCAGTATGGCAGCCTATAACGTTGGTGCAGGTACCGGAGAATGCCAATATGTCCCTTCGACCTTGCCAGCTTGCGACTTTGTACGAACAGAGAATCAAAAGCAACAGAGTGTTAATTACTTTATCCCAGCAAATGGATTAGATACAGACAACAAACTGATGGAGCGCAGAATTCCGGACTCCTTGAACCAGTCTCCTACACCTGGGAAGCTATACCCGGATCAAGTACCAGATTTTCAAGCAGCTACAGGGGACCAATTAGTAACATTAACTTGGAAAACAGAAAACTTGAATGTACTTGGCTATCGGACCTATCAGGATGGGATCCCTTTGGTGGCTTCCGTTACAACGGTAACCTATGGCACCTACTCCTTAACAGTGGGCAACCTGACTAACGGCAGGACATACAGCTTTGCTCTGACAGGCGTACTAAAATCCGTGTACGGGCAAGCGGAGGGGGAGACACCTGCAATGTTCCCGGTTCTCGTTACCCCTTATAGCTATACAGGAATGTTTATCGAGGGGCTGCCTTTAACGACGTCAGTAGGGAAATCTTTTGATGCCAAAGTTAAACTGAAGTATTTCGGCAAACAAGATGACGATATAACCGCACTGTCAACATTCGAAAGCAGCGATCCTTCTGTCATTACCATCACTGGTTCAGGTCATGTTACAACAATCGGTCAAGGTCAGGCTGAAATAAAGGCCGTTTACGGTGAGAAGGTCAGTACATTAAATGTAGGGGTCCGCTCCCTTTCCCAAGGAGGTGGCAATATGACGGAGACTGTGCCGAATATATTTGTACCGCCGTCAATTGCTTCAACGGACTCTAAGCATATCCTGGACGCTAACACTTATACCGTTACAAAGGCTGTCAATGATCAGGGTCAAGGCGTTGCAAGAATCAAGGTAAATGAGACGCAATTAGTGGAAGCATTCCAGGCACTAAGGGATAGCGATCCGTATCTGGCGCTTTCCTATGACGGTAATGAGCCGGTTGTTGAGGTAATCATGTCTGCGACGGCAGTACAAAGCGCCAAACAATACAACATAAACAGCCGGTTTGTCATCTACCAAAACGGTGTTTCGTTTGATTTTCCGCTAACGGCGCTTAAGCTTGAAACAGAGGCGCAGCAGCTGGGTGTAACCATGGATCGGATCAATATACATGTAACGATAGCAGCCCTATCGGACCAAAAGCTGGAAGAGATTCGAACATCGGTTTCCGGTAATGATGCCTCATTATTGTCAGGCGCCTATCATTTCCAGGTTCATATGGAGATAGATGGAAAAATGATTGAAATCAAGGATTTTGGCAAAGAAATGGTTACCAGAACGTTAATAGTTTACGGAATCGTAAATCCGGATGTATTGACGGGTGTTTTAATTACACCGGAGGGAACTGTACATTTCATTCCTAGTACAACAAAAGAGGAAGCCGACGGTAACACTTACGTTACAATGAAAAATACCCATAACAGCACATATGCCGTCATACAGTCCAAGAAATCCTATGATGATATCAAAGGGCATTGGGCTGAGCGGAATGTGGAGCAGCTTGCCTCCAAGCAAATTCTTAATGGCATCGCTAATGGACATTTTACTCCAGATACTAACATTACTCGTGCCGAATTTGCCGCTCTATTAGTCAACGCGACAGGGATGTCTGGACAACCGCTGAGTGTTGAAGAGAGCTCTATCTTTAAGGATGTGAATGCCTCCGAGTGGTATGCCAAATCCGTTGATATTGCAGCCATGAAAGGATTGGTCCTGGGTTACGATGAACATTTATTCAAACCGAATGCACTTGTGACCCGTGAGGAAATGGCAGTTATGATCCTGCGTGCGCTTCAAGTTACCGGGAAGGCGGACAAGTTGTCCGAGGCTCAGCTGCAATTCAACGATAAAGACCAAATTAGCGTATGGGCCCGCAAAGCAGTAGCCGAATTAGCCCAAGCCCAGATTATAGAAGGCATGGCCGAAAATACCTTTGTACCAACGGATAATGCGACCCGTGCGCAGGCTGTGACAATGGCGAAGCGAATGCTGTTATTGATGAATTATTTGGTTAACTAATCGAGCTGTGATGGAGGATTATATGAAGATAGGAGCTAAGAAGCTTTTTGCTTTACTTGTAGTGTTGTCCTTGTCATTAGGGATTAGTAATGTTGCAAATGTGCAAGCAAACGAAGAGGAGCAATCCCAATCCATCCGCGTCATGTCCTACAATATTCGCCACGGTGAAGGGAACGACAATAAGCTGGATATCAATCGTACAGCCAATGTCATCCGTGAATCGAATGCAGAAATTGTTGCTCTCCAGGAAGTGGATAAAAATTGGTCTGAGAGAAGCGACTTTATGGATCAAGCCAAGCATCTGGGTGAGATTCTAGGCATGCACTACGCCTTTGCACCTAATGTGGATGAGTCACCTGCAAAGGGCAAAAGCGAGCGACGGCAATATGGTACAGCTGTTTTAAGCAAGTATCCGATTGTGGAGTCCAATCAATATACGCTGCCTAAAATCGAAGAATCCAGCGAGAAGCGGGGCTTGCTGGAGACGGTTATTGATGTTGATGGAGTCAACGTAACTGTTTATTCAACCCATATGTCCATTATCGCGGGTGAGCGGGTAGTGCAAATTAAGGAGCTCGCCAAAATAACGGAGGAAAAAGCGGGCCCGGTCATTTTTATGGGGGATTTTAACGCTAAGCCGAATACATTTGAAATGCGCCCGATGTTCAAAAGATTTAGCGAAGCCTTTCAAGGCAAACGAAACGCCTATACAGCTCCAGTAACGAAGCCTGCTTATCAGATTGACTACATTTTATTCAATAATAATTTCGAACTTATGCGTAGTGATATTATTCAGACAGAGGCTTCCGACCATTTGCCGATTTTTGCTCAACTGCAAATCAAAGCCAAGTAAACACTTAGACCAGACAAACGGCAGGGTCTAGGACTCCTGCCGTTTATCTTTTTAGTATAAAAGCTATTGGAGGAGGCGTACGAATGGGGAGAGATACAGCAAAGAAGCCATCGGTCAGGGTGCTGTCATACAACATTCATCATGGGGTAGGAGAGGACGGCAGGCTTGATCTTAAACGTATAGCAGATGTCATTAAACAATCAGAAGCTGATATTATTGCCCTTCAGGAAGTGGATAAGCATTGGTCGGCACGAAGCGAATATGTCGATCAGGCACAGCAATTAGCAAAATGGCTTCATATGGAATATGTATTTGCAGTTAATTTGGAACGTTCGCCTGCCGAAGGCAGAACCGAGCTAAGACAATACGGCGTAGCTGTGCTAAGCAAATATCCAATTCACGCATCCAATCATTATGCACTGCCCAGTTTGGCAGAGGATAGTGAGAGCAGAGGCTTGTTGGAAGCAACAATCCGTGTGGGTGATGCGAACATAAATGTTTACACCGTTCATTTGGCTTTAACTCCAGAGGAGAGATTATTGCAAAATCAGACCATCGTCGAGATTGCAAGTAAAAAGATAGAGCCTGGAATATTTATGGGGGATTTTAATGCAGCACCCCAAACCTCAGAAATGCGTCCGATGTTTGAGCATTACCGGGAAGCATTCGAAGGTAAAGAGAAGTCTTATACGTTCCCTGTAACCAATCCTTGTTTGCAGGGCGATTATATTTTTTATTCCAAAAATGTGGAAGTTTTAAGTAGTGAGATTATTGTGTCGGAGGCTTCCGATCATTTGCCGCCTTTTGCGGTACTGGAACTAAACCATTAGCCCATAGTGTTATACAGAGAGATTATCTATTAGAAGGAGAAAGAAAACCATGACTAAAATCCGCGTAGGAGTTATTGGAGCAGGCTCTATATCTGTTTCACACTTAAATTCGTACCAAAATAATCCAAATGTAGAGTTGGTAGCCATATCTGATCTTCATGTAGAACGTGCTCAAAATAAAGCAGAAAAATACGAAATACCAAATATGTACAATAATTACAATGATTTGTTGGCCGATCCTCAAGTGGAGGCAGTCAGCATTTGTACGTGGAATGATACACATGCTGAAATCGCTATCGCGTCGCTAAAAGCAGGCAAGCATGTGCTTGTGGAAAAGCCGCTCTCCCAGACTGTTGAACAGGCACTGCAGGTGGAGCAAGCGGTTAAAGAAAGCGGCAAGGTACTGCAGGTTGGTTTCGTACGCCGATATGCTAACACAACCCGCGTGGCGAAACAATTTATCGATGCAGGCGATCTCGGCGAAATTTATTACGCCAAAGCTTCCTGCTTGCGCCGTCTCGGCAATCCGGGTGGCTGGTTTTCTGACAAGCAGCGCTCGGGTGGCGGTCCGCTCATCGATCTTGGGGTTCATGTTATTGATTTATGCTGGTATTTGATGGGCAGACCGAAAGTGAAATCGGTAAGCGGCAACGTTTACTACAAACTGGGCAACCGCTCAAATATCTCAAATTTATCCTTCTATAAGTCATCCGATTACAATGTGAAGAATGATGTCGAAGACCTGGCCAGCGCGCTGATTCGTTTTGAAAATGGAGCTTCCCTTATGATTGAAACGAGCTTTACTCTGCATGCCAAAAAAGACGAGATTAGCGTAAAGCTATTCGGTGACAAGGGCGGGGTAGAGATGGAGCCTGAGCTTACTTTTATTACGGAGAAGCATCAGACAATTCTTAATAGTCACCCGCAGATCGATCAGCTGAAATTTGAATTTACCAGTGCATTTCAGAACGAAATTGATCACTTCATTGCATGCTGCCAATCAGGTGAAAAACCGCTTAGCCCTATAGAAGACGGTATTGAAATTATGAAAATATTATGTGCTGTCTACGAATCGGCGCAAAAAGGCTCAGAGATATCATTTTAATCACTTTACAGGAGGAACCGGTACAATGAAAATAGCAATTGTTGGCTGCGGGACGGCGGATAACGTTCACGCAAGCTGTTTGATGAAATTACCGCAGGTTGAAGTGGTAGGGGTCTTTGATCTACAGGAAAAGGCCGCCAAGCAGCTTGCCGATACATGCGGTACAATACCGTACACCTCGTTCGATCAAATGATTTCTGAAGCAAAGCCTGATGTGATCAGTATCTGTGCACCTGCTTCTTTACACAAGGAATATACATTGAAGGCTGCACAAAACGGGAAACATGTCATTTGCACTACGCCGATCGCAACCAACCTTTTGGATGCACAAGAGATGATCGATGCGTGCCATACCTATGGGGTAAGACTGTTTGTAGGCAACGATGTGCGCTTCTCCCCCAATTATGCGAATTTGAAACGAGAAATCAAAGCAGGAGCTATTGGCAAGGTTGGAGTAGCTCATATGAAAAGGACAGGACCGTATCCTGAACTTTCAGCATCATCAGCAAATGCCAGCAATGTCATTACGGATTTGATGATATTCGATATCGACTTCGTACGATCGGTGCTGGGCGAGGTGAAAAGTGTCTACGCACTAAATCGGAAAAAAGATCAGCATGATTATGCGTTGATTACACTTCGGTTTTTAAGCGGGGCAATTGTTAATTTGGAAGGATACCTAGGTCACCCTGAGCGGCCTGTTGTTGCCGTTGATTTTGCCGGGAATGGCGGAATTATCCGGTTTAATAGCAATGAAATGTCATCGCTATCAATTCGTAAAGCACCAGGGCAGATCAAAGAGTCAGATTCGTCGATACCAGTAAATGAAATGAATATAAGCCAACTGAAAACTTTTATAGACTGCATTCGAAACGAAAAGGAAGCTGCGGTAACTGCCTATGATGCTTACAAAGCTTTGGAGATTGCACTGGCAGCTGTACAATCAGCTCAAACAGGGGTACCTGTACACATGGATTATGTGACCGCGGGCCAAGGAGGTAATCAGAATGTCTCTTAAAATAGGAATGATCAGCTTTGCCCATTCACATGCGGATACGTACTTGAAAATACTGTTGTCCATGCCGGGAGTTATTGTGTCCGCTATTGCCGATGATAATAAAGCTCGTGTGGAGAAATATGTGGATGAACACGGCATTTCTTATTTTGCCGATTATCTGGAGCTGCTGAAAACAGATGTGGATGCCGTCATCATTTGTTCGGAGAATGTACTGCACGCACAAATGACGATAGATGCAGCAATGGCTGGAAAACATGTGCTTTGCGAAAAACCGCTTGGAATATCGGTCGATGAGATGCAGCGAATGATCGAAACCTGCAAGGAGCAGCGGGTTCAGCTAATGACCGCCTTTCCATGCCGTTATATTCCGGCGGTCATTCAGGCAAAGGCAGCCATTGAACGGGGAGACATTGGGGAGATTCTAGCCATTAAGGGTACAAACCGGGGCACAATGCCCGGCGGATGGTTTGTTGATCCGCTATTGTCCGGGGGAGGCGCGGTGCTGGATCATACCGTGCATGTAATGGATTTAGTAAACTGGATATTGGGAAGCAGTCCGATCGAGGTTTATGCCGAATCCGGTACACTGTTTCATGATATTCCGGTAGATGATTCTGGAATGGTTCACGTAAAATTTGCTGATGGTGTATTCGCTGTGATTGATACGAGCTGGTCAAGAACAGAAGCCTTTCCGTTCTGGGGGGATGTTACGATGGAAATCATCGGGACCGAAGGGGTTATTTCCATTGACTCCTTTGCTCAGAAGAACGAGGTTTTTAGCAATAAAAAAATGAAAACAGAGTGGAAATACTGCGGCGTGAGCATGAACCATGGCTTAATACAGGACTTCGTAGACTCATTGCTGGAGAAGAGGGTCGTACCGATAACTGGTGAAGACGGTCTGTATTCGGCTCGTGTAGCTTTGGCGGCATACGACTCGATTCAGCAAGGACTACCGGTTTCATTGAGCTCGGTTAACAATTGATTCGTAAAAGGAGCCATGTATGGAAACAACAGCGTATACAAAAAACGTCGGCGTGAAGTTTAATGAAGACGGATCGGTAAGAGCATTCCCTGGAAACACAGTTATTTGCAAGATCGACTCTGTAGATCCTGTTTATTCTGAGCTTATGAAGGCACATGATTTACTCCGCCGAATGCCTGCAGCAGAGAAGTATGTGTTTATGCCACCATCCAGTTATCATATGACGGTAATCGAAGGTGTCTGTGATCAGGTCCGATCCTATACCCGATGGACGGAACGTCTTCCATTAGATGCATCGCTGGAGCAGGTTGACTATTTTTTTATTGAACAATATGAAACTATCCGCAAACCTGAAGCATTCTCTATGATGTGCAATACGATTCGTCCTACAGGAATCCGTCTTGTGCCGAGAACCGAAGAGGACTGGATGAAGCTCAGCAAATTCAGAGACGAAGTATCGGTGAAATGGGGGCTTCGGTTTCCAGGCCATGATCAATACGAGTTTCATATAACACTCGCCTACAATCTAGTTGAGCTTACTGAAGCTGAAAAAGTCGCCAGAGATGCTTATATGGATGAGATCAGCGCACAGGTTAAGAGCAGCTTTGGTGTTTTTGAAACGTCAGCTCCGGAGTTGGTATTTTTCGAGGATATGTTTCTTTTCAGTCCGATGAGAAAACCAGGCAGCTAAGGAAAACAGCATAGGCCGTATACCTTTTACCTGTGAGCATGGTGGGCGTTTATTTGTCCATATGCTATAGTTAAATCATCTCAAGAAAAAAGGGGTCCGTTATGCCGCAGCTTAATGTTAGAGGTATTTCTGCAGATCAAATGAGTGTAATCAGTAAGCCAATGATAGAGGAGCTTGCGTGGATTTGTGAATGTGGGTCGGACAATTTTACGATCGACTGCATGCAGACGGTATCGGTATTCGATGGACAGAGAGTCGATACCTATCCATTCGTCGAGATTGCCTGGTTTGAACGGGGAACGACAATTAGAGACCGCGTTGCGCTAGCGGTAACTCAGCATATTCAGTCCATAGGTGTTAAAGAGGTGGAAGTCGCCTTTAAGGTTTACAGTGAAGATGGCTATTACATCAACGGAAGACGGTGCGATTCACTCTAAAGCAGCTCGCCAAAGCTATGATAAAAAACTCCAATATATTCACTTAACCTTGATAGTAGCTCACTACTTGTCAAGGTTTTTTGTGCTTCCCCAAAAATTATCCTGCAAATACCAGGGTACAAGCGGAAACAAATGATGTGCTTCGTCCATATACTGCAGAATCAGAATGGATGAAAGGGTGAGGATGCAATGAAATACAAGGAAGCCTTTAAGTTTCTCATGGAAAACAAAGATATGCAGAAAATGTTTAAAGACATGAAGAAGACACATAAGGAGATGGAGGCGGTTCTAAAAAAGGCTCAAGCTATCAAGGATAAGAACAAGTAGTTATGATTGTCTGTGCTTGCAAAGGGACATTTGATGGTGGCCAAGCGAACTTCGGTTCAAACAAACGTGGGATCAGAAGGGCGGCATTATCACTTATCTAGTTTTGGCAAAATGCTCGCTCTTCCAAACACTTTCAAACTCTGATAAATTAATATCACAAAGAAGTGGCCGATCGATTCCTATCTGCTGCCCTGACCAGGAGGTACATTGGATGTACAAGCTAATATTGGTGGAAGATGAAGAAGATGTAAGGGAAAGCGTAGTGCAGGAGATTGACTGGGCACAGTATGGGTTCGAGGTCGTGGATAATGCGGAGAACGGTAAAGAGGCGCAGGACATGATCGAAAGATGGCTGCCGGATGTTGTTGTTACGGATATCAAAATGCCCTTTATGGATGGGATGCAGCTGTCGGAATGGATCAGGGATAAGTATCCAACAACCAAAATTATTATTTTGACTGGCTTTGATGAATTCGAATACGCGCAAAAAGCGGTCAAAATGCATATTGACGAATTTGTTTTGAAACCGTTTTCATCCAGAGAGCTGATCAATGCGCTAATCAAAATCAAGCTGCTGATCGATGAAGAAATGGCGCAGAAGGAAAATATCCAAGCTCTTCAGGAGCATTACCGTCAAAGCCTGCCTGTTCTCCGTGAGGTATTTCTTGCTTCATTAATCAATCGGAGATTAAGAAGAGCGGAGATCGAAGAAAAATCACTGAACTATAATGTGAATTTACAGGGGCGCAGCTTTCTTTTGTCTGTCCTTAGCATTGATAATCCTGAATGGCAGGGGGATCTCGCTGATAATCAGCAGCAAGCGCAAGCGCGTAATCAGGCTGCCTCACACTCCTTAAAATACTCGAAGGATAATGAGCTTAAATGGTTTGCAGTTTTGAATATTTCCGAGGAAATATTTAATAGGGTTAACCAAGGGATAGTCTTCCTTCATCATGACCACATCGTATTATTGACGGTGGACGAAGACGCGAGTGGGGATGCGGTAATGAAAAGAACGTTAGCCGTACTGGAGGAAATCCGTCAAAACGTTGATAAATATTTGAAGTTTACAGTTACAATAGGTGTAGGGACGGTAACGGAGGATATTACAAATATTAGTTATTCACATAAGGATGCGATTTTTGCATTGGATTACAGGCTCATTCTTGGTAATAACCGAGTGATTTGTATCGATGATGTGGAGACACGGTTTGTGGAGAAGCTTCGCTTTGACGAACTAAAGGAGCATGCGCTGATTCGCTGTATCAAGGTGGGTACCCTCCAGGAGTTGAAGGAAATTATTGATGACCTGTTCCTTGGGATCGCGGATACGCAGGTTTCTATTAAGGATTATCAGATTTATTTGTTAGAGATATTAACTGCGATATTAAAGGCTGCCAAAGCAGCGGATATGGATCTCGATGCGACTTTAGGGAGCGATTTTAATCCTTTTGCCGAAGTGAATACATTTACAAATCTGCAGGAAGCGAAGCAATGGATAACCGGACTTTGCAGCAAATTAATGAGCCATATTGTAAGTGATCGGCAGTCGGCTTATAAGTCTTTAGTGGACAAGGCGAAGGAATACACCCGGATGAATTTTCAGGAAAGTGATATTTCCATCACCAAGGTATGCCAATATTTACATATCAGCGCAGGTTATTTTAGCGGCATTTTTAAGAAGGAAACGAAGATGACGTTTGTAGGCTATTTGATGCAAATCCGGATGGAAGCAGCGAAGGAATTGCTCAGAACGACAGATTTGAGGACTTTGGACATTGCGGAACGGGTAGGTTATTCAGAACCTAATTATTTCAGCTTTTCCTTCAGGAAGCATGTCGGCGTGTCGCCCAAAGAATATCGAAGCAGCTCCAGAGAAGGGTAATGGAGGCGTTGCAATATGCTATTCAGTCTAAGAAGATGGCTGACCCGCCTGATGAACACGTGGAGAGGCAAGAGCATTCAGTTTATTTTGACGGCCTCCTTTACTTTGATCACTATTTTGGTGATGCTGCTCGTTAGTGTCATTTTGTACAATAAGTTCTCTCAGACCGCCGAACAGAATACATTTCTAAGCAACCAGCAGATTGTTGAGCAAGTCAGCTATAATCTGGACATCTATTTAAAAGGCATGACCGAGGTATTCGAGCTGGCAGATGAGAAAATTCGTAGAAGTGAAGGGATTCCTAACGACAAATTGGTAGAGCAGCTGAACACGATTATGGATACACGTCAAGATATTGTTTCAATGGCTCTTTTTACTAGTCAAGGAGAGCTCGTCACCGGCTTACCCATGAAGGAAATGCGAAGTAACACTAAATTGACAGAGCAGAGCTGGTTCAAGAACGCGCTGGAGAATCCCAATCATCTCTCTTTTTCCCTTCCGCATATCCAGAATCTATACAAGGGGCAGTACACATGGGTTGTTTCGATGAGCAAGGGGATTACGATTACTCGCAATAACGAAACGATTCAAGCGGTTGTTATGATTGATGTTAATTTTAAGACGATCGATGATCTGTGCCGTAGAGTGAGCCTCGGGAAAAAGGGGTATGTGTACATAATTGACGAATCGGCTGGAAATATGATTTATCATCCGCAGCAGCAGCTCATCTATATTGGTCTGAAATATGAGAATGTAGAGCAAGCGTTGAAATATACATATGGCAGCTATTTGGAGGAATCTAGCGGGGAAAAGAAGCTGATTACGATTAAGACGGTCAACAATATCGGCTGGAAGATCATCGGCGTCTCCTATATGGATGAAATTGTTACTACCCGGAAGGAGATCAGTGGTTTCATCTCTTGGCTGCTATTGATCGTACTGTTGTTTGTATTGTTGATTTCTGCATTTATGTCCGCCAAAATTTCGCTGCCCATCAAACGGCTTGAGAAGTCGATGCGTAAGGTGGAGCAAGGTGAGTTCGATATTCATATTACTGTGCGTGGTGATGATGAGGTCGGAAGGCTTTCACGTCGCTTTAACTTCATGGTCGTTCGGATTCGGCAGCTAATGGAGCAAAGTGTTCATGAACAGGAAGCCAAGCGGAAAAGCGAGCTCGAGGTGCTTCAGTCACAGATTAACCCACACTTTTTGTACAACACTTTAAACTCGGTCGTTCGGATGGCAGGCAGCGGCAAGAGTGAGGATGTCATTACTATGATCACTTCCTTGTCGAAGTTTTTTCGGATATCACTTAGCAGGGGCAAGCATATCATTACGGTTCAAGAAGAATTGGAGCATATCCGCAACTATTTAATTATCCAGAAAATTCGCTACAAAAATAAATTTGAGTACGAAATTACAGCAGATGAAGAATCGCTGCCCTGCTATACACTGAAGCTGATGTTACAGCCGCTTGTGGAAAATGCGATCTATCACGGAATTGAAATGATGGCGGATCCTGGACATATCCATATATCGGCACGTATTGTCCATGACAAGCTGTTGTTTGAGGTTCGCGATGATGGACTGGGGATACCGGAGGGGAAGCTGAAGCAGCTTTTGACAGGTAGTGTGAGGTCTGAAGAAGGCTCTGGTGTCGGTGTTAAAAATGTTCATGAGCGAATTCAGCTGGCCTATGGCAATAGTTACGGGTTGGAGGTTGAAAGCGAGCTGGAAGAGGGAACAACCGTAAGACTATGGATTCCGCTAATTAAACAAGAGGATGAGAGGGAGGAGGGGCTATGAGAGCGTTGAATGTGTTCATGATTAACAAAAAGTTATATTATATTTTGACGCTAATAGGCCTGATCTTCCTTATTTCATGCTCAGACAAACCTGAGGTTGCTTCTACTCCAGAGACTAATAAAAATATAACGCTAGTTGTCAAAATGCAGACAGGTGATTATTGGAAAACAGTGCGGATGGGCGCGGAGGCCGCTGCCAAGGAGTTCAATGTCAATCTGAATGTGCTGGAGCCTAAGGATGAGGAGGACGTTAGCGGTCAGATTGCGTTAGTCAACGAGTCGATAAGACAGGGAACGGCCGCAATAGTGCTTGCAGCCAACGATTATAATGCGTTAGCAGAGGCAGCTGAACAAGCGGCGGGCCAACGAATCCCTGTGATAACGATCGATTCCGAAGTGAATTCATCCAAGGTGCGGAGCTTTATCGGTATTAATAATTATGAAGCAGGGAGAAAGGCGGGTCGCAAGCTGATTCAGTTGACTGGGGATCATGGACGGATTGCGGTTATGAGTAATGGGAAGGACTCCAGAAACTCCGTCCAGCGCGAACGGGGGCTGATGGAGGAAATTGCTCAATATCCAGATGTTCAAGTGCTGAAGAAAGAATACTGCTTTTCTGATAAGAAGCTTTGCGGTGAACAGACTAGAAAAATAATAGAAGAGCATACGAAAATTGATGGAATTATTGCATTGAATGCCATTTCGTCGCTTGGAGTAGCAAATGAAATTCAGAGGCTGGGTTTGGCTGGAAAGGTAAAAGTAATTACATTTGATAATACCCCTGAGGATATCGAATTTCTTCAGGAGGGTGTTATTCAAGCGACCCTAATTCAGAATCCTTTCAGCATGGGTTATCTCGGAGTGAAGTATGCAGTAGAAGCGCTCGGAGGCAAGAAAATACCGGAGTTTGTAGATACGGGTACTAAAGTGATTGATCAGGAAAACATGTTTTGGTCGGATAATCAAAAGCTTCTGTTTCCATTCGTAAAATAACCTTGTTTGGCCTGCAAGTCTTGGGCTGCGGGGTTATTTTTTATTCTATCAGCCCGAGCGTATAAGCTATCAGCGGAGCTGAAAGTTCCGTTATTTAATCCTGGTCTTCAGATTTCTGCCAATAGAGGAAGCCGCAATTCCGCTATTAGTGGGAATGTGGGGATTTTGCATGTAAAACGAACAGATAACGGAATTGATGGTTCCTCTATTTCCGCGTACTTTGTACTTTTTGAAAAATAACGGAACGAATACTTCCGCTAATATCTCGAACCATGAGGTCTTTGAAGTCAGTCTTTGAAGTCATCCGTTTATTCTAGTCCAAGTAACATGATTCAGAAACGGTAGCAAACACAGCAGGATTTTTATATAACAGATGAGAATATTGCATGTGAATTATGGGAAATAACACGGATAATAAGTGATGTAAGAAAGAAACAATAAAAAGTTAATCGGAGGTCATAACATGAAAAAAGTAGTTTCCACAATAATCGCAGCAGCGTTAATTACTACGATTGTAGGTTGCGGTGCCAAAACAGAGACAGCAGCACCTAGTACGGGGGCCGCAGCAGGCGGTACAAAAACAGAACAACCAGCGGCTGCAGCTAAAAAACCAGTAATTGGCGTGGCGATCTATAAATTTGATGATACTTTTATGACAGGGGTTCGTAATGCTATTTCTACAGCGGCCGAGGGTAAGGCACAGGTTGATATTGTAGACAGCCAAAATGCTCAGCCAACACAGAACGACAAAGTAGATTTGTTCATTACGAAGAAAGTGAATGCGCTTGCTATTAATCCTGTAGACCGCACGGGTGCTGGCGTTATCATTGATAAAGCGAAAACAGCTAACATTCCGGTCGTGTTTTTTAACCGCGAACCATTGGCTGATGATATGAAGAAATGGGATAAGGTTTACTACGTTGGAGCTAAAGCGGAGCAATCCGGTACGATGGAAGGCCAATTGATTGTGGATTACTTCAAGGCACATCCGGAAGCCGACAAAAATAAAGACGGTGCTGTACAATACGTGATGCTCAAAGGTGAACCCGGACATCAGGACGCCGAATTGCGCACTAAGTTTTCCATTAAGGCGATCGAAGATTCAGGCTTGAAGGTGGAGAAGCTGGCTGAGGATACAGCAATGTGGGATCGTGTTAAAGGCCAAGAGAAAATGGCGGCTTTCCTAGCATCCCAGGGCGATAAAATCGAAGCCGTTATTACTAATAACGACGATATGGCGCTCGGCGCGATTGAAGCTTTGAAAGCAAAAGGTTACTTCAAGGATAATAAATTCATTCCTGTTGTTGGCGTTGATGCGACTGCTCCTGCCTTGAAGGCATTGGAAGATGGCACACTGCTCGGAACCGTATTGAATGATGCAAAAAACCAAGGTAAAGCAACGCTTAACCTGGCAGCTGTGTTGGCAGCAGGTCAAACACCTAACAAAGATAATAGCGGTTATGAAGTAGCAGACGGCAAATATGTATGGGTCCCTTACAAAAAAATCACCAAAGAAAACATGAATGACGCGAAGTAAGGGCCGAGATTGCTAAGTGAAGGTTGCTAGAAGTGCGATGAAAGTAGAAAGGGCCTGCTAAGGCGTACGGAAGAACGAGCAAGGCAAGAGCAGTGCAAGAGCAGTGCAAGAGCAGTGCAAGAGCAAGAGCAGAGCAAGAGCAAGAGCAAGAGCAAGAGCAAGAGCAAGAGCAAGAGCAAGAGCAAGAGCAAGAGCAAGAGCAAGAGCAAGAGCAAGGTAAGAGCAGTACAGGAGCAAGTAAAATGCAAGTCAAGACAAGGGGCAATGGTCGCTGCGTTGTGCCCTTGTTTTTTTTCAAGCTAACCATACCTCTTTAATGAAGTATTTCTATACAAGGGAAGAGGCGTATACATCAATACGCAGGGGGCGTTACCATGACTGAAAGCAGCTATGTGCTTGAGATGAATCTGATTTCCAAAGAATTTCCCGGTGTAAAAGCGTTGGATAACGTTACCTTGAAGGTTCGCTCTGGTACTGTGCATGCGCTTATGGGCGAAAATGGTGCAGGAAAATCAACTTTAATGAAGTGTTTGTTTGGTATATATAAGCCGGATTCCGGTGAGATCCTTTTGAACGGCAGCAAGGTGGAGATGAACAATTCGAAGGATGCGCTGGACTTAGGCGTTTCCATGATTCATCAAGAGCTTCATCCTGTGCCGCAGCGCAATGTAATGGAGAATATTTGGCTCGGACGTTTTCCTACGAAGGGTCTCGGGCCTTTACAATGGATCGATCATAGAAAGATGTACCAGAATACAGAAAAGCTGTTTAAAGAGCTGAACATGGATATTAACCCCAACACACTTGCAGGGAATATGTCTGTATCGAAGCTGCAATCATTGGAAATTGCCAAAGCTGTTTCCTTCAATTCCAAGGTCATTATCATGGATGAGCCGACCTCTTCTCTCACAGGAAATGAAGTAGA
Organism: Paenibacillus foliorum; assembly: GCF_013141765.1. Classification (GTDB taxonomy): domain Bacteria; phylum Bacillota; class Bacilli; order Paenibacillales; family NBRC-103111; genus Paenibacillus_S; species Paenibacillus_S foliorum. The sequence continues at coordinate 229,125 of NZ_WHOD01000102.1, read as the reverse complement.
AGCGCTGTTTAAGATTATCGAACAATTAAAAAGCAGTGGCGTTTCTATCATTTATATTTCACATAAAATGGAGGAGATTCTCCGCATCTCCGATGATGTTACGATCATGCGTGACGGTAAGCTGATTGGCACCTGGCCAGCGGCTGAGATGTCAACGGACCTCATAATAACCCGGATGGTGGGGCGGGATCTTGGACAGCGCTTTCCTGAACGGACGAATGTTCCCGGAGCTGTATTGTTGAAGGCGGAAGGGCTCTCTTCCCCGCATGAGAAATCATTCCAGAACGTATCCTTCGAGCTTCGCAAGGGAGAAGTGTTAGGCATTGGAGGACTGGTAGGAGCGCAGCGCACTGAGGTTATTGAAGCATTATTCGGATTAAGAGCGTTGGCTTCAGGCACGATTAGTATTCACGGTAAGCGTGTACGTATTAAATCTTCTCTTGATGCAAAAAAGCATAAAATTGCTTTACTGACCGAAGAACGTCGTGTGACGGGGATATTTCCTGTTCTGTCCGTATACGAGAATGGGGTTATAGCTAATCTAGATCGGTATGTAAACCCGCTTGGTTTTCTGAATGAGATGAAAAGCAAAGTTGAAGTAACCAGAGGCGTTGAGCAACTGAGAACTAAGACCCCTTCGGTCAAAACCTTGATTAAGAACTTGTCCGGCGGCAACCAGCAGAAGGTGCTGCTTGCCCGCTGGCTCCTCACGGAGCCGGATATATTACTCCTTGATGAACCTACACGCGGCATTGATGTGGGTGCCAAGTTTGAGATTTATTCGATCATTGCCGATCTGGCGAAGCAGGGTAAGAGCATTATCATGATCTCTTCAGAAATGCCTGAGCTGCTTGGAATGTCAGACCGCATTATGGTAATGTGCCAAGGCCGTCTATCCGGCATCATAGAGGGTAAGGATGCGACAGAGGAGCATATTATGCGTCTGGCAACGAAATACATGGCATAGAGATGATGATTTTAGCAATGAGCATGTTTCTTACGATACTTCAGGGAGGCCGTTTCGATGAACACAAAAAGTGCAAGTAGTTTTATAACGCAGTATGCGATTTATATTGTTTTGTTTGTTCTTGTGTTAGGGATTGCCGTATCGGACCCAAGGTTCCTCTCGGTCGATATTTTACGTGATATATTGCTGCAAAATTCCACACGCGCAATCATCGCATTGGGGATGGCATTTGTACTTATTACAGGCGGGACGGACCTTTCAGCCGGTCGTGTCGTTGGGTTATCGGCTGTTTTATCGGCATCCATGCTGCAAATCAGCGATTATCCAAGGCGCTTTTTTCCAGATATGCCTGACCTGCCGCTGTGGGCTCCCATAGTAATCGGAATTTTGGCCGGTATGGTTATTGGTCTGCTTAACGGATGGATAGTAGCCCGGCTAAGCGTACCTCCTTTCATTGCAACGTTGGGTACGATGGTTATTGTGTATGGGGCTAACTCGATTTACTTCGATCTGAAGCCTAACGAATCCCAACCGATTGCTGGCCTTAGAAAAGACTTTACGAACCTCGGCACTGGATTTTTTGGCCCGAATGGGCCTTACTCGGTACCCTATATTGTTATTATAGCGCTCATAGTAGCTATCGTAGTGTGGGTCGTATTTAACAAAACCAGGCTTGGTAAATACATGTACGCTATTGGCGGCAATATTCAAGCGGCTACGGTTTCGGGTATTAATGTAAAAAGCAACCTGATGAAAATTTACGCTTTTGCAGGTGCGCTGTATGGACTTGGAGGAGTACTGGAAGCAGCAAGAACAGGTGGCGCAACGAACAATTATGGGAATATGTATGAGCTGGATGCCATTGCAGCATGTGTTGTAGGCGGAGTATCTACCGCGGGTGGGATCGGTACGGTGCCAGGTGTGCTGGTCGGGGTGCTGATCTTCGGAGTTATCAACTATGGACTTACCTTCATCGGCGTCAGTCCCTACTGGCAGCTGATCATTAAAGGTTTGATCATTGTCGCAGCGGTTGCATTCGATATTCGTAAATATTTAGCGAAAAAATAATAAAAATAAGGCTAGAGCCTGACTTCCATGGGAGTCAGGTTTTTGTTTTGTGATGATAGTAGATAGACGAAGGCTTTGAATTGAAGCTTTTCTTGTGTTGGGGGGCGGTTGACGATATTTGGCGCGGAAAAAAGCAGGTTATGAAGATGACTCTTCAAAACCTGCCTTTAGTTGGGCTAGCGTAATGTTTCCAATGGAACTTGACGTTATTGAAGATAGCGGTGTGGTGAGCTTCCTAGAACGAAGCACCGCTTACTGCAACTACTGCTGAGCGCGGTTTGCCGTCGCCAAAGCGGTGCGGCCACGTGCTAGTAGGGGCATTCTGTTCCTGGGTCGTCTCACCCGGGTGCTTCACGGTCATAAACAAGGTCCGCTCGTCGGGGGTAAAGCTTAGGCCGTCAAGCGCCGCATCAAACGGAGCGGAAGCGAACTGCCGTGTTTCCTTAGTGGAGCCGGAGGATGGGATCACGTACAATCCGTTGTTTTTGAATTCGGCCCATGCCCCTGTATTCAGCTTATTCGATGAAATATCCGTTACGACCCAGAGGTTACCGCTTGCATCAAAAGCTAGGCTCCCAGGTGAGCTAAATCCGCTCTGAGGTCCGCCAACGGCAAAAATTTCATAAGAGAACTCGGCAGCTCCTAAGTTATCATTTTTCTCAAGGATGCGAATAATTTGACCATGCAGGTTTCCGCGCTTCTCATTATTTGTATAAGAGATGAACAAGGTGCGGTCAATTGGATTAATAGTCAAGGCTGCAGGGCGGTCGGATGGGGTGGCACCCAATAGCAGGGCTGCCTCACGGGCGTATACATGCACATCCGCCTGCTCTTTAAATAAGGCTGTCAATGCTTCTCGTGTCAGATTCAACGCACTCGGCACCTCATATTGAAGATCCTCAAGCGATTGTTTCACTGCCTCGATCGTCAGCTCCACCCAACGTCCTGTCACCTTATTCGCAGCATAAAGTGTTCCCTCGCTCAACAGCTTGGAATTGGCTTTGCCTCTAGTCGGATCGAATTTATGGGTGCTGATGAACTTATAGACGCAGGAATCATCCGCATCTTCCCCCATGTAGACGACGACTCTGCCGTCTGTGCTTAGTCCCATAGCTGTATTGCCGTGATGGAACCGTCCTAGCGCCGTATGCTTCTGAAGCTTGCCTTTCGCATCGAAAGGATCTGCCTCAACGACCCAGCCATAATGAGTTAGATCAAGACCTGTGCTTCTGCAGGTGGCTTCGAATTGATTTTCGCAAGAAAGAACCGTGCCCCACAATGTTTTTCCACCAGCTCGATTGGCGAAAGTGCCTTGAACCCGAGTGGCGTTATGAACCGCGCTTGCCCCGCGAGCGGGTCCTGTCAGTTCTGCGGAATCTAAGCCGGTAATCCGTCGGGAGTATTCGGACTCCGCATCCAGCTTCCAAGCGCCGCTCACATTACGGGAAACCTTCAGGACGGAAGCGCCCTGGTTATACAATAACGATTGTTTTTGCGTCAAACTCAAGTGTCCGTTTTGTTTGGCGCCCTCCAGCCATAATTCATTCATGGACTCGTGATTGACCCAGAGCAGCCCTTCTACATTGGAGCCTTCTATTGGGAAAAAGGCGGTATAGCTGTTGTTGTACCCGAATGTATCGCCTTTTGCGTTGATTTTGTCCCCGTAAGCTGCTACCACCTCATATTTGAAGCCCGATGATAAAACGAGATTATCACTTGCGGTGGCTGTATCTTTAGTTGGATTGAAGGAATTGGAGACCTTAATTGTTGTAAAATCGAACAAAGATTGAGTCGATTGTGCGGCTTCCGCTTTTCCGCCGAATGAGCCTAAGCCGACAGAGGCTGCAGCAAAATAGGCTGTGCTTGTCCCCAGATAGCCAAGGAATTTGCGGCGTGATAATTTCATTTTGTCATTCATCCCAAACCCTCCATAGAAAAATGTATGTAAAAAATAAAAATAATCGTATAAACCTGATAGATGCTTCTACGATACCATAGATTTGACGAAAAATGACGAAAAAAACAAATATTTTATACTAAAACAATACAATGTATTCAATAGTTTATGGTATGTTTATCATAGTGAAAAATTGCGAGAAATGAGGCGCCTATGCTAAGCTTCGATGCGGCTGTACCGGAAGATGAGTCCTTTTTTTTCGAGCTGTATGCAAGCACAAGGGATGAGGAGCTAGCGAGCTGGGGCTGGGGCTTTTCTGAGAAGGAATCTTTTCTAAATATGCAGTTTGAATTTCAGAGGCGGATGTTCGATACTCAGTATCCTGATGCAGTGACACGTATTGTATGTGCAGATCGGTGCAGAGTAGGACGGGTTGTGGTTGCCGATAGGCCGGATGCGATATATGTAATAGATTTGTCGTTACTCCCGCAATATCAGAATCAAAGGATCGGTACGACCTATTTGCAGATACTGCAGTCTGAGGCAAGGGTCTGTGAAAAGCCGATTCGTTTGAATGTTCAGTCTGCCAATCGAGCCTTGCGTTTATATCAACGTCTTGGTTTTCAGGTTATACAGGAGCAAGGGGTGTATTACCGTATGGAATGGAGCCCCCTAAGTTTGTAATGAAATAGTTATTAATAGTTACTAGATGCAAGCAGTGTAATTCATAGTAGGGATAGCATCCCGTTAGTGCAGGAAGGGGAATGATTATGGGACAACCGTATGTTGGCGAGATTCGTATGTTTGCCGGGAATTTTGCACCAGCTGGCTGGGAGTTTTGCAACGGGCAATTGTTAGCTATATCGGAGAACGATACCCTTTTTAATTTGATAGGAACGACTTATGGTGGCGATGGGGAAAGTACATTTGGGCTGCCTGATTTGCGTGGGCGGATTCCCATTCACCAAGGGATGGGGCCTGGCATTGGAACATCTCGTGTTCTGGGTGAACAGGCTGGCAGCGAAAAAGTGACGCTTACCATGCAGCAAATACCTGCACATAACCATGGTGCTAATGGATATTCCAAGTGGGGCAACACGAACAAGCCTGGCAATGCGGTATGGGCGAAATCTACTCTGCATCAATTTTCCGATCAAGTGAGCTCCAAAGGAGGAATGAACAGCGGGGTTTTATCTTCTACGGGTGCCAGCCAGCCACATGAGAATATGATGCCTTATCTTGCGGTTAGCTTCATTATTTCGCTTTATGGGATCTACCCTAGTCAAAGCGGTGGTAATGCTAGTGAGTCTTTTATGGCAGAAATTCGCTTGGTCGCGTTTAATTTCGCTCCGGGGGGCTGGGCACTTTGTGACGGGCAACAGATGGCTATTAACCAAAATCAGGCTCTGTTCTCCTTATTGGGAACGACCTACGGTGGCAATGGACAAACTACATTTGGTCTCCCCGATTTTAGAGGCAGGGCACCCGTACATGTAGGCAGAGGGCATATTCTTGGAGAAAGGGGAGGGGAAGAGAGTCACACGTTAACGATTAACGAGATGCCTTCCCACTCACATGCGCCTATGGGATCGACGAATAAAGCTGATACTTCAACTCCAGATAAAAATGTCTTTGGAACAACAGCGGCCAGTTCTTATCATACTACTGCTGATACGGTTCTCAATTCCCAAGCTGTTACAATGGTAGGCGGGTCGCAGCCGCATTTTAACATGCAGCCTTCCACTACGTTGAATTTTATAACTGCTTTGCAAGGTATTTTCCCGAGCCCAAATTAAGGAGGTATTTCCAATGGCAGATCCTTTTGTAGGAGAAATTCGTATGTTTACAGGAAACTTTGTTCCAAAAGGCTGGGCTTTGTGCAATGGACAGCTCATGTCGATTTCTCAAAACACAGCTTTATTTTCTTTGCTGGGTACTAATTACGGTGGTGATGGAAAGAGTACATTTGCACTTCCTGATCTACAGGGGCGGGCTCCAATGCATCAAGGGCAGGGAGCTGGACTTACTGAACATCAAGTAGGTGAGGCTGGGGGGCAGGAAACAGTTTCATTAATTGCTAGTGAAATACCTGCGCATAAACATGAGTTACAGTACGGGGTATCGACGACTTCCAAAGATAGTCCTAGCGGGGCTTTATGGACGGATGTGAAGGGCCACAGACCCGGACAAGCTTATGCGAGTGGAAACTCCCTCACTCCAATGAGTGCCGGAGCCATTCAAACGACTGGCAACAATGCTCCCCATAATAATATGCAGCCGTATCTTGCAGTTACATTTATTATTGCACTGCAAGGGGTTTATCCGCCTCGAAGTTAGAAATAGACTCAAAAATAGAAAGGAGGGTGTTCATGTGGAAGTCGTATCTCGTCCATCGAATGTCAGCGCCCTGCTAAGACCGATATTTTTTAGATGGTTTGGTTTATTCTTTGGTGTATTAGCTCTCACTTTGTTACTTGCAATATTCGTGCCTCTCCAAGCATCGGCGGCTACTTTTACCGTTAATACTACTAACGATACTTCAGATATCAGTCCTGGAATCGGAGGATGTTCGGATAGCGGGGGCTTATGCTCATTGCGGGCGGCTATAGAGGAAAGCAATGCATTGCCCGGCTCGGATCTGATTCAGGTTCCAGTTGGCGTGTATACACTTACTTTAGGCCAGTTAGAGATAAAGGGCGATGTTTCGATCGTAGGTGCAAGCGGGGATGTAAACGGAAACCCTGCTCAGACGATTATTCAAGCAGCAGCTACTCCGAATACTGCATCGAACCGGGTATTTGAGGTTAACCCTAGCTTGGCAAACGGAGGATTTCAGGTTTCATTCAAATCGTTGACTATACGTAACGGTAAAGCACCTGACCTTAACGGCTATGGTGGGGGAGGTATTGCTGGTGATACCGGAACGAACACCATAACTATTGCGAACAGTATTATTGAACAAAATTTTGCGTCCAATCATGGTTATGGCGGTGGATTGTATCTCTCCGGGCTGCTCGGTGGCTCTGTAGTTATGGATCACGTTATCATTCGTAACAATAGTGCTGGTTCGAATACTCCACCCTACAGTTCTAGAGGCGGCGGGGTTTATGCGGAAGGCGATATAAATTTACAATTCAGTCATGTTACGATCGAAAATAATACATCCTTTGGATTTGGCGGCGGGCTTGCGATTATATCCCAATCGCTAAATCCGCGTCAGATTACCATAAGCGATTCAACGATTTCCAGTAATGTAGCAAGGTCAGTGACGAGAGGAGCGGACACAGAAGGCAGAGGAGCCGGTATCTATCTGAATGCACCCGCGACGTTGACGAACACTGGCATTAGCGGAAATAATGCTGATGGTGATGGCGGTGGGCTAGTACTTGATTACTACAATGGTACTGTAGCTCTAAACAGCGTGACAATAGCCGGAAACGGAAACTATGGCAGGGGCGGCGGGTTATATATCAATGGTTATGCACCGCCTGTATTAACGAGTACAACCATTACAAGCAATATAAATCTGTCGAACAGCAGTGCCAGTGAAGTAGGCTCAAATCCAGATTATCCGGATTTGAAGGTGACTGCGAGTCATACGAGCAGCTTCACACAAGGGCAGTCAGGCGCGATTTACTCTCTTACGGTACAAAATGTTGGAGCCGTTGGTGGTTCCGGAACGGTAACGGTAACGGATACGCTACCTGCTGGATTGACTGCCACAGCAATGGGAGGTAACGGTTGGAGTTGTACTCTAAGTAGCTTAACTTGCACACGAACGGGGTCGTTTGCGGCAGGTCAGATTTATCCTGCCATTGAGTTGACGGTTAATGTTGCGGCAGATGCTGCGGCCTCGGTTACGAATACGGTTGTTGTCGCTGGCGAGGGCGTTGGGGAGCTCAACACCTTTAACAATAGCGCTGCGGATGTTACAACGATTAGTCAGAACCCGAATCTAAGTGTGCATATGAGCCATACAGGTGATTTCAGGCAAGGCCAGACGGGGGCCGCTTACACGATTGCGGTAGCCAATAGTGGAATGGGGCCGACAAACGGTACTGTTACCGTGAGTGGAACGTTGCCGGAAGGGTTAAAGGCCACGGCGATAAGTGGTACAGGATGGACGTGTGATCTCATGACGCTAACGTGTACACGCAGTGACGCATTGGCACCAGGTCAGAGCTATCCAGCCATTACGTTGACGATGAGTGTCTCGTCGATTGCCGAGGCTTCGCTAACAAGCGGTGCTACGGTAACTGGCGGAGGCGATGTTAGCAGTGAGAATAACACGTCCAGCGATCCGACGTTGATCAATCACCGTTCCGAATTGATAGGACTGACTCTTTCAGCTGGCTCATTAAACCAGCCAATTGCTTGGGGAACATTTGATTACTCTGCAATTGTCGGTAATGAGGTAAACAGCTTAACAGTTACGCCAACTGCTTACGAAAGCAGCTTTACCTTGGGGATAAGCATGGATGGTGGTACTACCTATGTTCCTATTCTTAGTGGAGCTTCGAGCAACTCGTTGTCCCTTAATGTAGGTCCGAATATTATTTCGGTGAAGGTAACAGCACCAGATGCAACCACGGAGCAGATCTACACGTTAACTGTAACTCGGGAGCGAAGCAGTAATGCGGGTTTAAGTGGATTATCGCTTTCTGAGGGTACACTGAACCCAGCGTTTGCTACGGGAACGGTGAGCTATAGCTCAAGTGTCGACAATGCGGTGAGCAGCTTGATCGTTAAGCCTATAGTTTCAGATAGCACAGGGACGATAGCCGTACAGGTGAACAGTGGCGGATTTATGCCTGTAGTCAGCGGCGAAGCGAGCGGACCGTTAATCTTGAGCGTAGGTGTCAACACGGTTGAGGTAAAAGTGACCGCTCAAGACGGTACGACGACGCAGTCATATACCGTCACGATCACAAGATTAAGCAATAATGCGAACCTGAGCGAATTGAGCTTGTCTAGCGGTACATTGAGTCCTGGCTTTACCGAGGGAACAGTGAGCTACAGCGCAAGCGTGGGAAATGCGGTAAGCAGCTTGACTTTGACACCTAGAGTGTTGGATAGCGCAGCGAAGGTAGAGGTGCAGGTGAACGGCGGTGGATTTACGCTTGTAACCAGCGGCGAAGCGAGCGGACCGTTAAGCTTGAACGTAGGCGTGAACACGATTGAAGTAAAAGTGACTGCTCAAGACGGTACGGTGAAATCATACTCAATAGCAGTGACAAGATTAAACAATAATGCGAACCTGAGCGGATTGAGCTTATCTGAAGGTACATTAAGCCCTGAATTTGCAGTGGGAACAGCGAGTTACAGCGCAGTTGTGGGTAATTCGGTGAGCAGCATTACACTGATGACAACGGCAGATCCAACCGCAAGCATAGAAGTGAGCATCAATAACGCGGTGTACACTCCTTATACTAACGGAGCATTAAGCTTGGTTGTGGGGTCTAACACGATTGAAGTAAAAGTAATAGCGCAAGACGGTACGACGAAGTCATATTCAATAGCAGTCACAAGATTAAGCAATAATGCGAATCTAAGCGAATTGGGCTTATCTAACGGTACATTGAGCCCCTGGTTTGCAGAGGGAACAGTGAACTACATTGCAAGCGTAGGAAATGCAGTGAGCAGCTTGACCGTGACGCCTAAAGTGTCGGATAGTGCAGCAACAGTAGAGGTGCAAGTGAACGGCGGTGGATTTACGCTTGTAACCAGCGGCGAAGCGAGCGGATCGTTAGGATTAAACGTAGGTGTGAATACGATTGAAGTAAAAGTGACTGCTCAAGACGGTACGGTGAAATCATACTCAATAGTAGTGACAAGATTAAACAATAATGCGAACCTGGGCGGATTGAGCTTATCTGAAGGTGAATTAAGTCCTAAATTTGCAGAGGGAACAGCGAGCTACAGTGCGGTCGTAGGTAATGCGGTGAGCAGCATTACACTGATGACAACGGCAGATCCAACTGCAAGCATAGAAGTGAGCGTCAATAACGCGGTGTACAGTCCTTATGCTAACGGAGCAGCAGGCGGATCGTTAAACTTGAACGTAGGTGTGAATACGATCGATGTAAAAGTAACTGCGCAAGACAACAACACGGTGAAATCATACTCAATAGCCATTACAAGATCGTTTAACAATGATGCGAATCTGAGCGGTTTGAATTTATCTGAAGGTACATTGAGCCCTGTGTTTGCAGAGGGAACAGTGAGCTACAGCGCAAGCGTTGGCAATGCAGTCAGCAGCTTGACCGTGACACCTAAAATGTCGGAGGATAGCGCAGCAACAGTAGCGGTGCAGGTGAACGGCGGCGGATTTACTCCTGTAACCAGCGGTGAAGCGAGCGGATCGTTAAGCTTGAACGTAGGCATGAATACTATCGATGTAAAAGTAACTGCGCAAGACAACAGCACGGTAAAATCATACTCAATAGCAGTAACAAGATTAAACAATAATGCGAACCTGAGCGGATTGAGCTTATCTGAAGGTGAATTAAGTCCTAAATTTGCAGAGGGAACAGCGAGTTACAGTGCGGTCGTGGGTAATGCAGTAAGCAGCATTACACTGATGACAACGGCAGATCCAACCGCAAGCATAGAAGTGAGCGTCAATAATGCGGTGTACAGTCCTTATGCTAACGGAACAGAAGGCGGATCATTAAACTTGAACGTAGGCGTGAACACAATTGAAGTAAAGGTGACCGCCCAAGACAAAACACACAGGTCTTATTCCATTAAAATCACGAGACTTAGCAATAATTCGAGTTTGGGTGATTTAAGACTATCATCAAGCGATAATAATTCGTCATTTATTTCTTTATCGCCAAGTTTTATCTCAACTCAAGCAAATTATCAAGCGAGTGTAGCAGACAGTGTATATCAGGTATATGTTTATGCGACTCCGAAGGATGCTTACAGCAGCATAACTGTGAGCGGGGCAACCTATAGTGCTTCCGCGAGCGGTGGCATACCGGTAAGGCTGTCTTCAGACTCAGCAACTCTTATTACAATTGAAGTTACTGCTCAAGACAGGTCCAAAACAGAAACCTATACAATTAAGGTTCTAAGAGCAACGATGCAAATCGAAGCGCTCCGGCGTGAACTAGCAGCATTGGATTCACAGCAAGATGGTATTGGTATTAATGAAATAATGCAATGGATAAACAACAGTAAACATGATTTAACAGGAGATGGAAAATTCGACTCTAAAGATGTAATGCTACTGCTGCTGCAAATTGACCCAATGAGACACTAGTCATCGGTTAACTACAATCAATGGTTTCTTCTACGGCCCTGCAAGGATACTGTATTCCAAAATAAACAGACTCAGATCAAACCTGATCATCTGTTTTATGGGATAGTCCCTGCAGGGCCTCTTTGTACAGTTATTCTTTTTAACTGTATAGTTTATAGCAGTGTTTGGTGATCGAAACCAAATAATTAGAATGTTCAGAAAATTAAAAAAATGTAACAGCATTAAGCCAGTAGGCAAGCAAGCTGGATAGATAGATAAGTGTTCGTATATTGAAGCTTGGGAGCATTGTGCCAAATGGGAATACTTAGGGGGCGCTTAGGATAATCGAGTGTTGGCAATGATTAACTAACCACAGTACGATCTCGTATTGTGGTTTTTTTGTGTGCCTATTGGCTGGCAGCGCAGATGTATTTTTTCTGTACCCTTGCAATACTATCAGCATTGTTTCGCTATTTCCACATTCTGCAACGATGTGTTATCCGTGCAAAAAAGTCCACAAGCCTTTTTCCCGCTATCAAAAAAGTACGATTGCCGCTTGGGGCGATATTGGTTAAGGTGAGGTCATCAACAGTAGTTATATCGAGGAGGCAGCACTATGAATTGGAAACAATTTGAAGATCCTTCAGCAGCATTCCGACTTCAACCTTTCTGGTTTTGGAATGGTGAGATGGAAGATGAACAAATGAAAAGGCAAATTGAAGAGATGGCACATAAAGGAGTGGGAGGATTTTTTATCTGTCCACGCCAAGGCTTAAAAATACCTTATTTATCGGAAGCTTGGTTTGAGAAGGTTCGTACGGCAGTCGAAATCGCTAAGCAGCATGAGCTGGAGGTTTGGCTGTATGACGAGTATCCATATCCTAGCGGTATTGCTGGAGGGGAAGTCGTACTGGAGCATCCAGAAGCCAAGCACTACTCGCTTGTTCATAGAACGGAACGGGTGTCAGGGGGGACGAAGCTGACGTTAGAGCTTCCTTGGGCACGGATATTAAGTGCCAAGGCGGTACCGGTCTCAGCATCGGGTGTGAAGCTATGGGACCAAGCGATTGATGTGCGCCATACGATCGGCAATTATCAGGCGGACCCGATTTTTCAGAAATCCGGCCTTACAGCATATAATCAGAAGCGCTTTTTCACATATCGAACCATTTACAAAATGATATGGGATGTGCCTCCGGGCGACTGGGAGATCATCATTTTCCTTGAAGAGGAGATTGAGGATTTTAAATACTATGGCACCTTTGTTGATCCTTGTAACCGTGAAGCTATGGAAACATTCATCCGAATGACCCATGACAAGTATGCCTATTATGTAGGAGAGTATTTTGGCGAGACGATTAAAGGAATGTTTACCGATGAAATCGCATTGCTTGGTGAAACGCCATGGTCGAAACAGCTGCCTGAATATTACAAGGAACGAACTGGTCGTGATATGGAGGAGAATCTGAATGCTCTCGTCTATCCCGATAGTCCGAATGCAGCCAAATTTCGTTATGATTATTATCAATCCATCCATCTGCTCTTAAGAGAATCTTACCATAAACAGGTTTTTGATTGGTGTGAACAGCACGGGCTCCAGTATGTGACCGAGGTTCCATCTGTAAGGATGACCACACAGCTGCACAGCCATATGCCTGGAGGCGATTCCGCGCATGAGAAGCTTGGTCGTTCATTGGAATGGATTCTAAATAAATATGCAGGCAAATTTCGGAATGGTCCCAAAATGGTTAGCTCTCTGGCGCGGCAGCTTGGACGTGAACGTAACTTAATTGAGTGCTTTCACAGTGTAGGCTGGTCAATGACGCTTCAGGATGCCAAATGGATGATTGATAACATGGCTGCTTTGGGAACTAACTTTTATAATTTTCATGCATTTTTCTATACAGTGGATGGTCTGGCACAGCATGATGCGCCGCCTTCACAATTTTTGCAAAATCCCTATTGGGAGCACTTTCGCCAGCTAGGGGATTATACGGGTCGAATCAGTTGGTTTATGAGCCAAGGAAAAGCCGATATAAGAATCGCTGTTCTTGATCCGACTACAACGCTCTGGGCGCATATGGGTAACCCATTCCAAAGCTTTAACGTTGGAGCAGAGGGCGTGGATAAGGAGCGGCTGGAGCGGCTGCGGCAGGACTGGCGCGCGTTGAGCGTCCAATTGCTCCAGAACCGTAGAGACTTCGATCATCTAGATCCAGAGCTGCTAGCAGATGCGGATGTGTCTGACGGAACAATAAGTTTGGGTCATGCCGAATATGAAGTATTAATAATTCCACCTGTCACGAATCTGGAGGCAGCAGCTTGGAAAAGGATCCAGACTTTTGCTGATAACGGCGGAGTCGTCATTGCGCTTGGACTTCTTCCACATGATCAGATTGAAGATGGGAGTCCAACCGAGCAGGAAGCCGCCACGTTGTTCGGGGTCTCCGAATCACCGCAAGCAGAATATTGGAATGGGATCGAAACAGCAACTCAATCGGAAGCGTGGAGGAAAGGGGAGCATAACGCCTACTTCATACCGTGCGTAGGCAATCAGCCTTTCACTCAGACGATGCAAGCACTTCTGGCATTGCTGGAACAAGTTTCTCCAGCAGCCGTTCGCCTGACTACGCAAGGCAATGATCAACCATTTTTAATGCAGATCCGCGAGTTGTCCAAGCACAGCGGTGCCGCATTTATCACGAATCAAGAGGGAAGCTTCCAAGCAACGGAATTGCTCATTAACATGGATCAGCTGGGTTGGATCGAAGCAGGAACAGGGTTGGAAACGGAGGGCTTTGAATTCCGTCTGCTGGATTTGGAAACAGGCCAATCGCATCCTATTGCCGCTAAGCTTCTTGATGGGGAGTGGAAGCTTTCACTCACATTCGAGTCCTATGAATCTCGTTTAGTAGAATGGACTAGAGCAGATAATAGGCAGCCTACGGCATTAGATGGCCAATTACTGCAACCTGATGAACTAACTAAGCTGCTGATTCCGCAGGAAGGACCTTGGGAGGTAAGTGCTTATTCAGACAACGCGATTCGATTCGATACTTTTCGTCTAACCATGGGTGTTGAGAGTGGCAGCCATCCATTGCCTAGCTACGAGGTGCAAGCCAAAACATTTATCGATCAATGCGACGATTTGGCGAAGGAACGAGAATTTCCGGTTGCATTCGGATCCATGTTCGGTACACCACTCAAGCTGAGTATGGCTTATCCAATCGCATGCTCGTACAGAGCAGCATTCCGAGTGGAGCAAATGCCGCAGTCTTGTCAATTTTATATGGATGAATCGGCGATTTCCGGCGATTGGAGCCTATTAATTAATGGTCATACATTGACTAGACCACAGTTTCAACATCATGAAATATATGATCATCAGAATATAGCTTGTGATATTCTGCCTTACGTGCAGGAGGGGGCCAATGAGATTGTTGTGAACCTTCAGGTGCAGAACGACTGGGATGGAATTGTCGACGCTCTCTATATAAGCGGCCCGTTCGGTGTTCGCTTTGATCAAGAAGGAAGGCCCGTTATACTCGCCGCTCCGACAGAAATCAATGTATTGCCGGAAGCCTATTGCCCAGGATATCCATATTATGCAGGCACGCTTGCTTATAAAAGAAAGCTGGAATTAGCTAATGTACCTTCTGGAGCTGATATGGAGCTAAGTATTGGCGATTGGGAACAACATGATACCATCGAGCTGGTTGTTAATGGACAGAGCCTTGGCGTACGGCCATGGTCTCCCTACACATGGACCTGCCCTTCATCGATCTTGAACACCGGTGATGTAGATAATGTGATTGAGATCCACGTAACAGGGACGTTAATCGGCTTGCTGGAAGGTAAATATTTCAACTATAAGACGCATTCGCTGGAATCGGTGGCAAGTTTGACCACAGCTACGCCTCCGCGATGAAATAGGATAAGGAGTTGACTCTATGAATCAAGCATACACAGAAAAGGCAGCACAGAGTGTTAGAAAGTCAACACAATCGAGATTATGGAAGGATATCAAACGGGATAAATACTTGTATTTCCTTGCTCTGCCCGGGCTGCTATTCTTCCTAATTTTCAAATATGTGCCGATGGCAGAAGTGGTTATTGCTTTTCAAAACTATTCGCCCATCGTAGGAATATGGAACAGTAAGTGGGTTGGCCTGCTGCACTTTCAAAGGTTTTTTTCCAATCCTGACTTCATATTGCTGTTTCGAAACACAATGGGAATCAGCCTGCTTAATCTCGTCTTCTTTTTCCCGATGCCCATTGCTCTCTCGTTGATGCTTAATGAGGTAAGGAATGCCATTTATAAACGGCTTATTCAGTCCATTATTTATCTTCCGCATTTTTTATCATGGGTTATTATTGCGGGTTTGACGTTTCTGTTATTTGCAAAAGGGGAAGGCGTAGTCAACAAGGTTTTGGAGACGGTGGGGATGGAACGAATCGGATTCCTGACCAGTCCTAAGCTGTTTTGGATCATGGTGACATTGCAGTCTGCTTGGAAGGAAGCGGGTTGGGGCACAATCGTGTTCTTGGCAGCAATGGCCGGCATCGATCCGCAGTTGTATGAAGCTGCCCGAATGGATGGGGCTGGAAGGTTCCGCCAAATGTGGCACATCACCGTGCCGGCGATTCGAAGCGTTATTGTCATCCTCTTGATTTTACGATTGGGTCATATTATGGATGTAGGGTTTGAACAAATATTTCTGATGTATAACGGAGCAGTCTCCCAGGTTGCTGAAGTATTCGATACCTATGTGTACCGGGTCGGCATTCAGCAAGCACAGTTCAGCTATAGTACGGCCGTAGGGTTGTTTAAATCGGTTGTCGGCTTAGCGTTGGTTGTATTGTCTAACAAGGTAGCCAAAAAATTCGGCGAAGAAGGCGTATTCTAAGGGGGGTAATGGAGTGAAAGAACACATCGGGGACCGTATGATCAATGTCACGAATCTAATCCTGCTGGCCATTATCGCAGCCGTGGCCTTTTTCCCGCTATATTATGTAATTGTCGTATCGTTTACAGAGCCATCGGAGTTTTTACAGAAGCCGTTCGTGCTATTCCCAAGCGATTGGTCGCTTGCTTCCTACGAGTACATGCTTTCTTCCAAAGCATTCATGCGATCTCTAGGCAACAGCGGTTTTCTAGCTACAGTTGGTACTGCTTGCAGTCTCGTAGTCACGGCTGGATTAGCCTATGCTTTGTCCCGAAAACGGTTGAGAGGCCGTCGATTGTTTATGTTTCTGATCACGTTAACCATTCTATTCAGTCCTGGAATTATTCCGAATTATATGGTTGTTCGGCAGCTAGGCTTAATCAATAACATATGGTCTCTGATTATTCCGGCTTTGGCAAGCGGTTGGAACGTGATTCTGATGAAAAGCTTTTTTGACAGCATTCCAGTGGAGCTGGAGGAATCGGCTGCGATTGATGGGAGTAGCGATCTCTCCACTTGGTTCCGTATCATACTGCCGTTGTCATTGCCTTCTATTGCGGCATTTGGGCTGTTCTACGCCGTGGGCTATTGGAATCAGTATTTCACAGCGCTGCTCTATTTGAACGACGCGTCCAAATGGCCGATTCAAGTGCTGCTGCAAAATATGCTGCTGAGCGCCAACAATAGTGATTTAATGGTTTCCAGCACCGCTGTTCAGGCTCCGCCTTCGACAACGCTGCAAATGGCGGCTGTTATTGTGGCAACCGTACCGATTTTGCTCGTTTACCCATTTCTTCAGAAGCATTTTGCCAAGGGGGGCATGGTCGGATCGGTTAAAGGTTAATCCCGTTAAAGGAGATCGCCGCACCACCGTTGAAGATAACAGGTACAACAATGTCTTTAGGAAGGTGCCGTATGTCTCAAAATCCGAATTTGAATGGGCTGAAAGCAGGGAAAAAGGATCAAGGCTACAAGCGCAGCTTTTATCAAAAAATCTTGATGATGATTGTACTGATCGCATGTATTCCTGGATTAATAACAGGGGTAGGCATTTATTGGCTCACTACAGGAAATATCGAAAGTGAGCTGCAAAGGCTGCACCAAAACCAAATTAAGCAGCGTGCTGAGAATGTCGATGATCAGCTTGCTTTCTTGGAGCTGACTTTTTCCCATTGGTCCTTTGACCCAAAGTTTGACCAGAAGCTGAAGGATATTGACTTTGTATATAAATTTGAGCAGGTGCAGGAGTTATACCGGACGATGATCGTGATAGAGGGGTCTCATCCGCTTATTGAAAAGGCGGAGTTTTTCTTGAACAAGCCAAGACCCCTCATGATGAACAAGGAGAAGTATGTCTTATTAGAAAAAAATGAGGATATTGAAACCTATAATTCTTACCTGAAACAGAGAAAAACAATCTTTTGGACGAATGGGATTTCAATCGCTGGAGAAGAAAACAGCAGTAAATCCAAGCTGATGCTTGTAACCAAGTTCCCTGGAGGGAGCTTGGAGCCGTTCGGAGTATTGATCGCTTCTCTTGATGAGAGTAAATTGAGCAAGCTGCTGAGAACACTTACCCCTTACGACGAAGGGGCCACGATTATGATGGCAGGTAATTGGGTTGTGACAGGAAACGGCAGGCCATCCGAGCTGGATGAAGCATTGAGAATGGAGTATCAGAAGCGGGAGGGAAAAGAAAACTCGTTTCTCTTTACCCATAATAAAATAACCTATTCGGTCTCTTCAGGATCATTCACGCGCCTTGGCAACACGTGGACTTATTTGTCAGCAGCTCCTCTAAGTGCGATAACGTCTCCGGTAAGGTTTATATCCAAATTCATCATAATCATTAGCTTGGGCGGGCTTATATTAGCATTCTTGTTCTCCTGGCTAGGTACGTATCGTTTATACACGCCCATCAAGCGGTTGCTTGATTTGCTTGCCGGGGATAAAGAAAGCTCATCCCGTCCTAGAAATAAAGATGAGTTTGATTTAATCGAAAACCATTGGTTAACGCTTGCCAGTGAAAGCCAGTCGCTCCGTAATATCCTTAACCAGCAGATGCCTCTAGTGAGGGAGGGGTACATGCTTCAGCTTGTTCAAGGCTATTTATTTTCCTATTCCGAACACGATATCCGAGAACGGCTGCTTCATTTTGGAAGACATACAGATGACAAATCCTTCGTTGCTATCATGCTCCAAATCAGGGGGCTTACCGAATTGGAAGGCCGCTTTAACTCGGGAGATGAGGAGCTCGTTACCTTTGCAGTGGCTAATATAGTCGGAGAGCTTTCGCAAAATCGGGGGCTGGAATGCGAGATTGTGAACTTTCACGATTTGACGATAGGTATATTGCTGCTGCTGCCGTCAGATGAATTACCGAAACGGCTGCGCTCGGAGCTGCATGACTATTGTCAGGAGCTCATACAAGCTATTCATCGAACGCTGAAGGTGCAGATCACGGTTTCCATTAGCAAACAAACGATGCAAATTAAACAAATTCCTTATATGTTCGAAGAGGCGCGCCAAGCGCTAGGCTATCGGGAGCTGCTCGATGTCAGTCAAATTATTGATCTGAATAAGCTTAATAAATCCGATTCACAGCGGAAATTCAGCTATCCGTTTACATTGGAGAAGGAGATCATTCATTCCATACGGATGGGCTCTGAAGATGAAGCTGCCGCATTAATCGAGCAATTTTTAGCGGAAATATCGCAAGATGGCTCCACCGAAATGATCGCTAGACAAGGGATGCTTCAACTTCTCGGCAGTGTGCTGAACGCGATGGTACAGTCAGGGATGAACCCGGTTCATATCTTCGAGGGAGCTAACTTGTTCGACCATTTAAGTATGCAGAACGGACCGGATGAAATGCTCAAATGGTTTAAGCATAAAGTTGTAGGAACCTTCGTTCAAGAGCTGATCAGCAAGCAGGACTTTCATTTGAAGCAAATGGTTGAGCAGGTTATTCTCTATTTGAATGAACGGTACATGACCGATTTGTCCTTAGATTCATGCGCCGAACATTTCGGGACGAGCCCTTATACGTTAAGCCGGGCATTTAAGCAAATCTCTGGAATTAACTTTATTGACTATTTGACTAATATCCGTCTTGCTACGGCTAAACAGTTGCTTCGGGAAAGCGAGCTTAAGATTACGGAGGTTGCGGAAAAGGTTGGCTATCAACAAAGCTACTTTAACCGGATTTTCAAAAAATACGAAGGTGTAACGCCAAGCCATTATAGAGAAATGATCAGAGAGCATTGAGCGGAAACCCGCGGTAAATGGCGGTTAATTGGCTTTTTTTACGCTTATAGCAGCGCTACTTCAATTACTACTGGTCGTGCAACAAAGTCCAATCGCTCCAATAGGGGGCTTGCAAGAAAGTGCGATTGTCTGAAGATGCGAATTGGCTTACGGTTAAGTTGCAGATGAGAATGACATTGAATTTCAAACAAATAAAAGGAGGAGTCACAGAATGATAAAGAAAAAGAAGGTCGCACTCAGCTTGGCGTCGGTCCTTATGTTAGGCGGTTTGTTATCGGCGTGCGGCGGTGCTGCTGAGAAAGCGCCAAGTTCTGGAGCGGGAGCGCAGGATGGTAAAGCGGAGGGGCCGCTAAATCTCAGTGTCATGACCGTATTATTCGCCACTACCCCTGCCGCTGATGATAATCCGATTAAACGGGCCATAGAAAAGGCTACTAATTCCAAGATGAATATTCAATGGGTGTCCGCTAACAGCTATCAGGATAAATTGAATGTAACTCTTGCTTCAGGGGATATTGCCGATTTAATCTACATTAATGACCCTTTCTCCTCCGTATTCCGTTCGATGGTACAGCAGGGTGCATTCTGGGATATTTCCAATTATATTAAGGATTATCCGAATCTATCTAACAAAATCTCCAAGACAGCCTGGGATTTGACTAAAATGGAGGATGGAAAAAATTACTCAATCCCACGCCCACGGCCTTCAGAGGCAGATTCCTTCTTTATTCTACGGAAGGATTGGCTGGATGCAGTAGGCATGAAGCCGCCGACCAATACGGATGAATTGTATCAGGTATTGAAGGCGTTTGCAGAAAACGATCCTGACAAAAATGGCAAGAAGGATACCATCCCTTTTGCAGCTAACGTTGACCCGAATGACACTATTGCTCCAATGGGAGCGCTCACTCAGATTGAGAACTCTTTTACAGGCACTAATGGAAACTGGAAGTTCGTAGATGGCAAGATGGTTTTCACTGCATTTTTGCCGGAAGAAAGACAAGCGCTTGAATATATGACCAAGCTAGTATCAGAGAAGCTGATTCCTGAGGATTTTGCTTCGATGAAGCTGACTCAGCTTAAGGAGTTGTTCAAGGCCGGTAAAGCAGGCATGATAGTTAACAAGGCAGGGACGCTGCATGATTACTATGCCGATGTGAAGAAAGTAACTCCTTCATTCAAGGAAACCGACTTCTATCCGCTTACTTCTGTGAATAATTATAATCCGAAGGGACCGGGCTTCGCGGGTTCTCTGGCTATTCCAAAAAGCGTACCTGAAGCCAAAATGAAGCGAATTCTGAAGCTGGTTGATACCTGGATGAATGATGAAGTGTTTGATATCCAAACTTATGGCATGGAAGGCATTGATCATACAGTTAAAGACGGCGTGAAGGTTGTGGATTCAGCTAAGCTTGGCGAACACAACGGTCCGGATTTCAACCAAATCGTATATGTTGCCGATCCTTATGCAAGCTCGACCAAGCTTTTCTTCACCAAGGAAGCCAACGAGCTATTCAAAAAAGTTCAGGATGATCGGACAAAAAATAGTGTAGCTGATATCAGCACGGGTCTGTATTCGCCGACGATGCAGCAATTTTTGCCGGAGTTTATGAAAAACCTGACCAACTTAAAAACCAAAATATTGCTTGGCGCGGCACCGATTTCAGCATGGGATGACTATGTTAACAAAATGAAAAACGACCCGAATGTAGTCAAAATGAGCCAAGAGATGACTGATGCTTATAAAAAGCGGTCGGGTAAGTAAGAAATAAGCTTCACTTTGGAGCATGTTCATAATAGAACAGGTACATGTGTACAGCATAGAGCAGCATCTTTCAGCGCATTTCTGTTGAAAGATGCTGTTTTGATTGTTTGACAACCCTATAAAGGAGCTGATGTTAATGAAAGAGCATCACAGCCAATCGATTGTCAGATTAGTGGAGATTTTGCAGAAGGATTCAAGTATTCTCGCGCTTATTATCGCAGGCTCCATCGCCAAAGGCATCGAAAGAGAAGATTCGGATATTGATGTTTATTTGGTCGTGACGGACGAGGAGTTTGCAAGCAGAAATTCACGCAATGATCTTTTTTATTTCAATAAAGAGGTATGCGACTACTCAGGAGGCTATATTGACGGCAAAGTTATCAACTACAGCTTCTTGGAACAAGCAGTGAGCCGCGGCAGTGAACCGACGAGAGCTTCATTTCTCGGGTCTTATGCAGCCTTTTCCAGAATAGAGGGGCTGGATGCGCTTCTGCAACAAATTCCTGTGTATCCCGAGGCTAATCGTGAGAAGAATCTAACTGACTTTTATGCGCAGGTATCGTTGTACGGCAACTATTTTGCGAAAAAAGCGATTGAACAAAATAACCCGTATTTGTTGAGCCACTCGGCCAGTAATCTTGTTTTGTTCGCAGGAAGGATGATTCTTGCCTATAACAGGGTGCTGTTTCCTTGCCATAAATCATTCATGCGAGTGGTGGAGGACGCTCCAGTGAAACCTGAACATTTCGTTGCGTTAGCTAATGAGCTTGTGCAGCAGCCGACCTTGGAGCGCATCACAGCATTTGTCGAGCTTATAAGTGAATTTCAGGATTGGGGAGTTAGCCGCCATCAGGCTGTTAGTATATTTGTCACGAATAATGAGTGGAATTGGATGGAGACGGAACCGCCGCTGCAGGACAGGTGATGTTGTACAACAGTATGGAAGGATTTACTGAATTAAGGTCGAATACTTACATCATTCCTATAATGTACGCGTGTTCATAAAGAGATGAAAGGTGATAAGAATGTCTAACCCTATAAATCGTTTCCCTAATCCGGTGCTTCCGGGAGATCATCCTGACCCTTCTGTGGTTCGGGTTGGCTCTGATTACTACGTCGTCACCTCGACGTTTCAGTATTTCCCTGGTGTGATGATACACCATTCACGAGATTTGGTGCACTGGAAGCCGATCGGTCACGTCATTACCCGCCGCAGTCAGCTTGACCTAACCGGTGTACCCGACTCGCATGGCGTATTTGCTCCCGATATTTCTTATTATGATGGGAAGTTTTGGGTGGTTGTGCCGTATTTCCACGGTCAGCCTCGTTGTACGAATGTGTTATATGTCGCAGACTGTCCGGAAGGTCCATACAGTGATGGCATTGTGCTTAATCATCATTTCATTGATCCATCGATCTTCAACGATGACGACGGCAGGCGCTACCTCGCCTTTGGCGGAGGCTGGGTACAAGAACTTGCCGGTGACGGTTCCCGACTGGTAGGCGAGCCGAAGCAGGTGTGGCCTGGCACTGGGGGAAGCACGCCTGAGGCACCTCATATTTTGAAGCGCAGCGGCTGGTATTACTTGCTGTTGGCGGAGGGCGGCACAGCCTTCGGACATAAAGAAACGATAGCCCGCAGCCGTTCGGTGTGGGGGCCTTATGAACCGTGCCCGTTAAATCCGGTTTTAACCCAGCGGGATCCGAACAAACCGCTGCAGAAAGCCGGGCACGGCAAGCTGGTGGATGATCCGCATGGAAACTGGTGGATGCTCCACTTGGGCGGCCGCCCACTGACGCCGAACGGCAGTACGCCGCTGGGACGTGAAACCTTCCTCGAGCCGGTCCGCTGGACAGATGACGGCTGGCTGGAGGTCGGCGACAGTGGTGAGCCGGCGGAGTGGATCGAGCTTCCCGCAGGAATGGAGCGGTTGCCTGACCAGCACACATACGCCGTTGATGCCGTCAACGCCTTAGATGAAACGGACCGGTTCACCGAGCCGCGGCTCTCCCCGGTCTGGGAATGGGTGCGGCATCCGCTGCAGGACAGCTTCAGGCTCACTGGGGAAGGGCTAGAATTGGACTGCGCGCCATACTCGCTGTACGTTCCAGGTGAGACGCTTCTGTTGACACGCCGATGGGAGCATTTCGCCTTCGAAGCGGAGGTGCGCCTCTCCTTCGAACCGCAAACGTTAGGCGAAGAAGCCGGTCTCCTGCTGTACCGAGACATGGATGGCATGCTGCTGGTCAGCATCCGTAACGGAATAGGGCAAACGGCAGGACAAAAGCTCGATGTCAGCAGGCTGCATGAGAAGCAGGAGTATGACGGACTATATTTGCAAATAGATCGCTCGGAGAAGTGCTTCCGCAATCAGCTGTACCAGCAAAAGCTCGAGGTTGCGATTGGGACGGACATCTGGCTGAAGACACGCTTGGATGCTATCAACAGGAGGTTTACGTTTACCTACTCGACAGATGGTGTCAAGTATGAGCCGATTGACCTCACAGTGCCGGCGGATTTCCTGTATCCGGAAAATTTTGCGAGATACAAGTGCTATACGGCGCCGCGGGTTGGTCTGTTTGCTCTTGGGGTCATGTACCAGCCACAAGGCAAAGCGTTATTCAAGCAATTTACATACCGGGGGCAGACCGATTAAGTCGGGTGCAATCAAGACTGTACAGTCCGGGAACAGCAAGTAAGGGGGGGATGCGGTATGAAATTAATTCCGCAAAGCTTAAAGGTCTACAAACAAAAAAGTATTTTTGTGAAGATGTTGTTTCTTTTTAACTTATTCATTCTGGTCGCCGTTCTTACTTTCGGTTATGTTTCGTATACGCAATCCTTTTCCCTGCTCGTTGAAGAAGTCGTGAAATCGAATAATAAATATATTGAGCAGGCGCGAGATAACATTGATAAAACATTAAGATCTCTGGACGACCTGTCTTTTCAGATTTCTCTGCATTCCCAGGTCCGAAGAGCCCTTTACCTGTCGGAAGCAACATGGGACCGCGATCAGCTGCTGTTTCTGGATATTATCAAGTATTTGAAAAGCGTGAAGCTGTCGAACATTCTTATTTCCGATATATGGATCCAATTTTACAGGTACCCTACCGTTGTGAACTATGAATCCAAATACAATAACGAATACTATTATCAAAATATTTACCAGACCGATCAGAAAATCAATTGGCAAAACAACCGTTCAAGCCATCACGGATTTATCTCTATAGGCAGGTTTAAAACGTCTTCATATGGTGTAAGCTCATCCAACATTACATTCGTGCGGACGGTTCCGTTAAGTGAAATAAAACCGACGGGTGCCTTATACCTTACAATCAATACCGATGACTTCTCGGGAATGGTCCAAAGGGTCAGCGATCCGTATCCGGCCTTCATTTATACGGTGGATGCCAATGGGGAGGTGCTGTTTAATAGCAGAATTCGCAGTGAGCAGGATGAGCTTATTAACTCTGTTAAGGAGGCCATTACGGGAGAAGTAAGGAAGATAGACCAGCAAGAAGGATACCTGAATACAACGATAGACGGCAGGTCGTACCAGATTGTATTTACCTCCTCGAATGTAAACGACTGGAAGTATATAAGTATCGTACCTACGGCTTTTATTACTGAAAAGGCAAGCAAGATCCGGGAATTCACGCTCGTGGCCGCTATGATTTGTCTCGCAGGCGGGTTGATTATGTCTTATTTTTTAACTAACCGGATTTATCGTCCCATTAATAAAATCGTAAGCTATATAAGCTTATTTGCCCGTAAGCAAGCTGAAGGACAAGATCATTTGAAAGAGGATGAGCTCGATTTTATCGACCGGATTATTAACTATGTTTATTATGAGAACCAGAGCTTGAGGGATTCTTTTGAAAAAAATCTTCCGTCACTTAGGCAAAAGTTTCTCTATGATCTGATTGAGGGCAGAGTATCATCGGCTAACCTGGAAGGGCTTACAAATGAGCTCCAAATGGAGTTTAACTATGATTCATTTCAAATTATTGTATTTGAAACGGTCGATTTTTCTCTGGAGGATCGGATCAGTCCTTATTACCATAATATTTTAGAAATAATAGACGGAATGGCTGCCGGAGCGGACGGGTCGGACGAAGCCCATATGGCTGTGAAATCGATACGCAAGCGAAATGATAAAATTATTTCCTTATTGAACCTGGACCACAGCAGCCCGAAGCCCGAAATCATTCATGATTTTATTCGCAGGGTTACTACTTATTTTGAGCAGGAGCATGGCCGGACATTCACAGTGGGTATAGGTAACATTCACAGGTCGGTAGAGGAAGTGCCCTTATCCTATGTTGAAGCATTGTCGGCGTTGCAGTATAAGATTGTCAAGGGAGAAGGCAGTGTTATCTTTGTAGACGAAGTTGGCAAAATGCCGGAGCGCTCCTTTATTTATTCCATTGAAACAGAGAAGCATATCATCAATTGTGTAAAAACCGGAAATAAGACAGCTTTGCATCAGCACTTATTAGCATTATGGGGAGAAAATTTGAAGGAAGGGGGTTTATCGCCCGAGATTATTGCTAACCTGTTCCAAGCTCTTGCTGGTACCGCTATTCGGACCATTTATGAAGTACAGTCCACTACAGGGGAAATATTCGGGGACTCCTTCGATTTATATAAAGAAGTAAATTTATATGCAAGGCTGCAGGATAAGAAGGAGTTCATTGAGCGGATATTCGGCAGCATCAGTGAATGGATTCAACAGAAGAAGCAAGGTCAGAACACGAGCTTGTTTAATCAAATTCAAGAGTATGTGGAAAATAATTATCATCTGGATTTGTCACTGACTATTTTGGGTGAAAATATTGGATTGTCTCCTTCTTACCTGAGCAGTATCTTTAAAGAAACCACGGGCATGAATTTCGTCGATTATATTAATACAAGGCGGGTAGAGCAGGCGAAAATCATGCTGCGGAAAACCAATGAAACGGTGGTTGAAATTTCCGATAAGGTGGGATTCACCAATTCCAATACATTTATTCGCGTGTTCAAGCGGCATGAAGGGATCACACCGGGACAATTCAGGCAAATGCGAATGAAAGAAGACAGCTAGCTTTTATTGAACCTCCGCTTGGTCAAGTCACCACACTCATACCCTCACCACGCACAAACGAAAGTTGCACACCAGGGACGCCGAAAGGCGTCCATTATTTTTTTCAAATCGGCCCTATCACAAGAAAAGCCGATCCATCGAAAGATTTCGAGCTTGCAAAACTGGAAAAAAGCTGATGTTTCAAAAGAATGCTCGATATACGAAGTTAATGTAAACGGATACATTTAGAGGGCAGGTTATCGATCGACACCAACAAAACATGAAAGGAGAGTCAGAGCCATTGTCTAAGAATAATGTAGCTACTGCGAAACTATCGACCGTCACGGGGGTTAAGAAATCAACAAGCAGACAGAATTCTTTGAAGAAAGCAATGCCGTACTATCTTATGTTTTTACTTCCACTGCTGTATTATCTTATTTTCAGATATGTTCCTGTGATTATGGCCGTCGTTATTTCTTTGACGGATTACAATATTTACAAGGGAATTCTTGTGAGTGAATGGGCCGGGTTCAAGCACTTTATCGATTTCTTCAATTCGGTTTACTTCGGCAGGCTGCTTCGGAACACATTGATGATTAATTTGTTGAATCTCGTTTTTGTGTTTCCGGCGCCTATTATTTTTGCGCTCCTATTAAATGAAGTCCGCCATACAGTTATCAAGCGTACGGTTCAGACGATCAGCTATTTGCCCCATTTCGTATCTACAGTAATTGTGGCTAGTATGGCCGTAACCTTTCTTTCGCCGAGTGTTGGGTTAATCAACAACATTTTAGTGAAGTTTGGTATGGAGCGAACCAATTTCTTGCTTGACCCGAATTATTTCTGGGGAATTTACACGGCTCTTGATTTATGGAAAACATTGGGATGGTCGGCGATTTTGTATTTTGCTACTTTAACAGGCATTAATACGGAGCTGTACGAAGCGGCCAGAGTTGATGGAGCAAACCGTTGGAAACAGACCTGGCATATTACACTACCGGGTATAGCACCCACTATTATTATCCTGCTGCTGCTGAAAATCGGCGATATGCTGGAGGTCGGCTATGAATTAATCGTGCTCTTGTACAATCCGAATACCTACCTGACTGCAGATGTAATAGGCACCTATGTGTACCGCAGAGGAATATTGGATGCTAACTACAGCTTCGCTTCTGCTGTGGGGCTGTTCCAATCGGTAATGGGGCTAGTCCTGATCATAATAGCCAACAAACTAGCGAGAAAATACTCGGAAACGAGCTTATGGTAGAAGGGAGGAAGTCAGATGGCTTTCCAGCGCATGACGCTAGGAGGATTGGCGTTCGCGATAATAAACACGGCTGTATTGGGTTTAGTCATGGTCATGACGTTGTACCCGTTTCTGTATGTCGTGTCTGCTTCATTGAGCGATCAGCTCTTTATCCAGCAAGGGAGGGTCGGGATCATACCGATGGGCTTTCAGCTGGAAGCCTATAGAAGGGTGCTTGAATTCCCGATGCTCGGAAGATCCTATTTGAATACCGTAACTTATACGGCAGTAGGCACAGCCATCAGCTTGGCATTAACGATATGCGCCGCGTACCCGTTATCAAGAAGAGAGCTGCCTGGACGCAAGCTGCTGACAGGCATCGTGCTGCTTCCCATGCTGTTCAGTGGCGGTCTGATCCCTACCTTTCTCGTAGTAAATGCCCTTGGTATGAGAGATTCCATATGGGCTATTGTCATTCCGGCTGCCATTACTTCCTTTTATGTATTTATCCAAAGGACCTTTTTCGAGCAAATTCCGGTGGAAGTGGAGGATGCGGCCAAAATAGACGGCTGTTCCATGGTTCAAACCTTAATCAAAATTATTTTGCCGCTATCGGTTCCCTCCCTGGTAACTATTGGATTATTTTATGCCGTTAATCAATGGAACAGCTTTTTCCCTGCGATGATTTATTTGAATGACGAGAATTTGTTCCCGGTCCAAATATTGCTGCGGTCGATTGTTATTCAGAACCAGACGGATCAAGTTATGGTAGATGTGTTTGATGACAAAAATCTGATAAGCGAATCGATCAAGTATTCGACTCTGGTCGTAGCTACGCTGCCGATTCTGATCATCTATCCTTTCATCCAGAAATATTTTGTTCAAGGGTCGATGATGGGATCGATTAAAGGCTAACAGATACGTGAGAGTAACGAATTCCTTGAAGATCCGGGGCTCAACCCTTGATTGAATAAACGAGATGAAAAAGGAGGCGTCAATATGTTGAATTCACAGTGGATGAAAGGCTTGACAGGTGCAATTGTTGTATCGGTTGCCTTAACCGGGTGCCAAACAGGGAGCAATGAGAAGGCTGCGGGGACTCCCGAGGCGAAGGCAGGCGAGCAAGGAAACAAGCAGGCAAGTGCCGATGGGAAGGTGCTGGACAAAAAGATCGAAGTCAGCGTCTTTATGAGGCCAAGGCCCGAATCGGTTGAATCAAATGACTTGCTTTGGATGAAGCCGATTTCTGAAAAAACTAACGTGAATTTCAAATGGCTGAAAGCACCTACTGACACCAATGATTATATTGAAAAGTTCAATTTGACACTTGCGGGCGGAAGCTTGCCGGATCTCATGGAGGCAACGCCGGATTTATTGAATAAGGGTGGGGAGAACGGCGTGTTTGAACCGTTGAACAAGCTAATCGACCAATACATGCCTAATTTCAAAAAATTAGTTGAGAAAAATCCAGCAATCATGAAGGATATCAAGTCAGATGACGGCAACATCTATTTCTTTCCGCAAATCTCAGCCGTCAAAACGATTAACCTGCAAATTTACCGTCAAGACTGGTTGGATAAGCTCGGGTTGAAGGAGCCTAAGACAACCGAGGAGATTTATCAGACGTTAAAGGCATTTAAAGAAAAGGATCCGAACGGCAACGGCAAAAATGATGAGATTCCGTTCACTACCCGCAATAAAATCAAGGGACTATTGCCATTCGTAGAACCGTTTGGCGTTTCATTT
Organism: Paenibacillus foliorum; assembly: GCF_013141765.1. Taxonomy (GTDB): domain Bacteria; phylum Bacillota; class Bacilli; order Paenibacillales; family NBRC-103111; genus Paenibacillus_S; species Paenibacillus_S foliorum. The sequence goes on along the minus strand of NZ_WHOD01000102.1, from coordinate 199,914 downwards.
GAAGAGGACTTTTATGTGGAGAACGGTCAGGTTAAATACACGTATACCGACCCTAGGCTGAAGGACGCGCTGGCTTTTACAGCCAAGCTGTACAGCGAAGGCTTGATCGATAAGGAATATATTACGAATGATCAGAAAATATGGGAATCGAGATTTACGAATGAAGTATCCGGCGCCACCTTCGACTCGTTCCCGCGCGTTGATTATCTTGAGAAGCTGGTCGCTAAAGCCAATCCCAACGTGAACATGACCGGGCTAATACCGCCGCAAGGGCCAACCGGCATTGCTCCCTACACCAAGAGCCAGCAGACTCTGATCAAGAACGGCTTTGGCATCAGCTCGAAATCCAAATACAAGGTGGAGCTCGCTAAAGTGCATGATTGGTTCTACAGTCCGGAAGGGCAGCTTGCCATGAATTTCGGTAAGCTTGGCGAAACGTATACGATGGAAAATAATGAGCCTAAATATACGGATCTGGTCATGAAAGACAAAAACAACTCCCCATTGATCAAAATGTACGAGTTGGGGCACCGCGAGTTTGCTTACGCCTGGGACATCCGCTACGAGAACGCGATGGTTCCGCCTAAATTGGCTAAAATCCGCGATTCTGTAACACCGTTTATTAAAGATAAGTATCCGGTTACCCTTTCATTCAAGCAGCAGGAGCGCGATGTTCTAAACTCCAAGTTTACTGAAATTTCAACCTATAAGGACGAAATGATAAATAAGTTTATCATGGGCTCTGAGCCGATCAGCAAGTTTGACGATTATATGAAGCAAATTGATAAAATGGGTATAGATGCTGTGTTGAAGATTCAACAAGCTTCTTACGACAGATATTTAAAAAGATAAACAGCGCGATGATGTACCACGTCAGCAAAAAGGCTATCTTATATTCGGTTGGAAGCAGCCGCAATGAGATAGCCTTCCTTTTTGTATGGTTAAGGAATCTAGGGTTACCCTTTTATTTTCCCACTATATCACTGATTGGCTTTTTGTAAAAATACAGAATGATTATGGTTTAATAACTGCCGCTTATAAATGCAGAACACAGAGTTTACGATCTCAACTGAGTCTCAACAATTACATATTTATAAGCTGTAGTTATTGATATATAACAACTAACTATTTAAATTGTGCACGGTTTCAATACTATAATGTACATACTTTAAAAAAATTCCTCTCATCCAGAGCAGAAAATCATAAAGAAAGGAGATTTGATCATAGTGGTTTCGTACAAGTTTTAAAGTGTCTGGCTACAAAACTAGGTACAAGGAGGCTAAGCTTATGATCAAGAATAAAATGAAGCCATACGCATGCTCCCTGCTGGCAACCGTTATGCTTTTGACGGTTCCGACAAGCATGTTCGCGGATCGTCTGCCCTGGTATGAGCAGGCTTCCACCGTTACAGGGACGGGTGGGGCCGCTGCGGCCGAGCACCCTTTAGCGACGAAAGCCGCTATGGACATTCTCCAATCGGGAGGCAACGCGGTGGAAGCAGCTATTGCCGCTTCGGCGGTGCAAGGCATTGTCAGGCCGTTCTCAGGAGGTATTGGCGGCGGGGGCTACATGCACATTTATTTGAAAAATTTAAATCAGTTCATCGTATTGGACCATCGGGATGTGGCGGCCAGCTCATTTGGACCTAACGCATTTATCGATCCGAATGGCAACGAATACGCCGAGGAAATTCGCGACAGCAGCGGAGTTGCGGTTGGCGTCCCGGGGATGGTCAAAGCGTGGGAACAGGCTCTGAGTCTGTATGGGACCGGAAAGACGCTCAGCGATGTGCTGCAGCCGGCGATCCAGGTCGCGGAAAATGGCTTTTATGCCGATCATAATTTCATTCGGGAAATTACTGAGAACGCCCCTCGTTTTCGCGCATTTCAATCGACAACCGATTTATATCTTAACCCTGACGGTAGTGTACCTGCGGCCGGAACACTAATGAAAAACCCCGATTTAGCCAACACTTACAAGCTGATTGCGCAGCAAGGCAGCAGCGTGTTCTACAACGGTCCGATTGGACAAGCCATCGTCAACACAGTTAATAATCCTCCTACGGTAGCACAGCCCGCTTTCCCAGTTTTAGCAGGAAATATGGCCTTGAGCGATATGCAAAACTACAGCACGATCACCAATTCACCGGTGAAAGTCAATTATAGGGGCTATGATGTATACGGGCTCCCACCCTCATCCTCCGGCGGAACGACAATCGGGCAAGCTCTTAACATTCTTGAGGGGTATCCGATGAGTACGTTGCCTCGGGCTGACGCGCTCCATTATTATTTGGAAGCGTCGCGATATGCGTTTGCCGACCGGAACGCTTATTTGGGTGATCCTGCGACATACAGCGGAGCTATGCCGGTTACTGGGATGCTGTCAAAGGGATACGCGGAAGCTGTACGCCAAAGGATTACCGAAACCGGCACTCAGCGTGTCGTCAATCCCGGTGATCCGTGGCCTTACGACACCAATCCAAACTTATGGGCGAAGCCAATACCATCACGTGGCAAGGTCGCATTTACCTCCCATTTTGACGGATTAACGAACGGTGCGACTTGGGATTCTACCGGGAAATTTACGACCGCTATCGGCATAGGCTCAAGCAGTCCAGGGCAAGGGGCGACCATTAACGTGCAGGACGAAGCCGGTAAAATTCAAGTCTCCGGAACTAAATTCGCGTACGCCCGAGCTACACCTGTAATGAATGCGGTGAATGACAGCGAGCTGCTTGTGCGCTTCAAAATGAATGAGTTGGGTGGCGACAGGAATTTGCGGTTTTGGCTGAGAGCGGACGGCTGGAACAGCACAACCGCACCTCATAATGGCTACGGTGTGGAAGTTAACACCAGCTCCGATTCCATCCGTGTGATCCGGACCCGTGACAGCAACGGAGTATTCGGCTTGGAGAGCTTCACACACACTCGTACGACGGATTGGCAGTGGCTTCGTTTTCGTGTCGAGGGCGATCAGCTCCAGGTACGAATTTGGAAAGACGGCGAAAAGGAGCCTAGGCATTCATGGACACAGGAGCTGCAAAATAATCAAGTCAGCGGAGCAGGTCAATTTTTGCTAAGCGCGTTGGAGCTCACTGGTGCACCGCAAGGTGGCAGCTTTCAGGTAGACGACATTGACGTGAAGGAATTAAGTCCTGCCGAATTCGAATCCAATTTTAATCATGCAGCGAACGGCGCCTCCTGGGATTCTACCGGTAAATTCACAACGTCCGTCGGTATCGGATCTAGTACCCCCGGGCAAGGGGCTGTTATTAATGTCCAAGGGGAGAGCGGAAACATCTATCTCGAAAAGACGAAATTCGCTTATGCTCGTGCTGAATCGACGATGAACACTAAGTACGACAGCGAATTGCTTGTACGGTTCAAGATGGATAAGCTTGGCGATGACAGGAACCTTCGATTCTGGTTAAGAGCCGATGGCTGGAACAGCACGAGTGCTCCACATAACGGCTATGGTGTTGAGATCAATACCAATTCTGACAACATCCGCATTTTGCGCACGAGACAGAGCAACGGCGCCTTTGCGCTTGCCACAGTAAGCCATCCGCGAACGTTGGATTGGCAGTGGCTTCGTTTTCGCGTAGAAGGAAATGTGCTTAAGGTACGCATGTGGGAGGATGGAGCAGCGGAGCCGTTGGATTGGCTGCATCAACGTGTCAACCCCGACGTCACCGGTCCGGGAAAATTGATGTTAAGCGCAATCGAGTTAACGGGAGGCACCGGGGTTACGGGCGGAGGCTTCCAAGTGGACGATATGAAGGTGTACGATCTCGATGCCGTTAATTTCAACGAATCGACCATACACCTCACAGTATCCGACAAATTCGGTAACATCGTATCTTATACGTACACCTTGAATTCCATCGGCGGAAACGGCATGGTGGTGCCAGGCTACGGTTTTCTGTTGAATAACGGGCTTAACACACGCGTTCCTTCGAGCGATCCTCCCGGACATCCGAATGGTCCCCGTCCAGGCATGCGTTCCTTAAGCAGCATGTCAGCCACCATCGTGATGAAAAATGGTAATCCGGTTGTGGCTATTGGATCGCCCGGCGGGCAGACGATTATATCTACTGTCTTGCAGGTGCTGCTCAACCATCTTGATTTCGGTATGAGCTTGCCGGATGCCGTTGCGGCTCCGCGTATATCACAAAACAACGATAATCCGTACGGAAGAACGTTAATCGAGCCCGAGTTCCAAACGGCGGCCGAATACGGGCTGCTTCGGGACCGAGGACAGCAGTTTACCATATCGGGACTTTCCTATGGCATTGGTGCGGTCAACGCAATCGCCTTCCTGCCGGGCGGTCAGGTACAGCCAGTCTCTGAGCTGGTTCGAAGGGGCGGAGGCAGCGCGATGGTCGAAAGCTTGTATGAATCGCAAGCGGACTCCACGCCACCGGTGACTACTGTGGTTTATGATGGTGTTGGGATTGAGGGCAAGTATAACAATAAAAGCGTAACGGTATCGTTTCAAGCCCAAGATGAGCCGAATGGATCAGGCATTAAATCGACCAAAGTCAAGATTGGCGAAAGCGATTGGACAACCGTGACGAAATCAGTATATTTGTCCGACGAAGGGGTTCATGTACTCCAATTTCAGTCTGAGGATGCGGCAGGAAACCTGGAACAGCCGCATCGATTGACGATAGGCATTGATAAAACGGCTCCCATTATTACCGGACCTGCTGAGATTATAGCGCTCCACACGGACACGATACGTGTCAACTTTACGGCGTCGGACCCTTTAAGCGGGTTGAACAGCTTCGATGTGCAGTTGAACGGAAAAGCGGTCGTTTCTCCACTCACGCTTGAGCCATTGGCGTTGCCGGCAGGCAATCACGAAATTCGGGTGAAGGCAGTTGATAAGGCGGGGAATGTGAGCGAACGTACCGTATTGTTGAAAGTGACGATGGATGTAAACCATCTCGATGAGCTGCTTGAAATCGGTCGCACTAGCGGAGCGATTTCTCAGAATGGCATTTACAAAAGCTTGCTAAAGCACGTGGAGCAAGCTCAAAAGGAAGCGAATCCGATCCATGCTTTAAACGCACTTCGCCATGAGGTTACAGCACAGAAGGGCAAACAAATTGAAGCGATGTTTGCGGATGTTGTATTGAGCGATATCGATCTAATAGAGCCCAAATAGTAACTCGAACGAACAAAAAAGGTATCCCTCTAGTCTAATGCGACTAAAGGGATACCCTTTTTTGGATAAACCATTTACAGAACATTCCGCGTCAACGGAATATCCGCCATCGTAAGCAGCCCGGATGCGTTAGAGGAGTGCAGTGTTTTGGCGGTGTTGACCACGACATTGACTGTAGCGGTGTCGCCAAAGATCCCGCTTGGTACGACAAATTCCACCGTATCCATGTCCTTCGTTTCGAGGACAATGCGGTCCTCTTGAGTCACATCAATAGACATCACGAGATCAAGCTCCACGGGGATTCCTTCTTTGGTTACGCCGATGCTTGTTTGATGAAGTCCGCTTACTTCATTTTTCCTTAACGGGCCTATGGCCAGCATGCTGTCATTGTCTGCTATAGTAGGCTCGATGCTGTTCTTCACTTCGGTTAAGGACAAATTCAAGCCGTATGCGATAAGGCGAAGCGATTCCTCCAGTCCAACATGCCCTATGCCGTCATTTGATGCTAGATTACGGAACTCCTCCGGCGTCATGCCGATACCGACTTTCTTTTGCAGCGGGATGCGGCGTTTGGATACATCAACCTTCCGGTATACGGAAATTTTCGATAACGATTGCGTAACCGAAGTGGCAAAAACCGTGACGGCGTCCATAATATATCCAGGATTAACTCCTGTTCCGATCACGAACTGTTTTTTGTCGCGCGCATACTGATCGATTTCCTTGGACAATTCCGGGTAGCGATGCCATGGGTACGATAGCTGCTCACAGGTGGAGATGACCGAATAGCCTTCGTCCATTAGCTGCCTGATTTGCGGCCAGACCTGATCGAGGTTAGAGCCAGTAGCGTGCAGGGCAAATTTACGCCCGGCTGCCGCAGAAGCATCCACTTCATCCAATGATGAGACGACGCGAACGCCAACGGACGTACTTCCTACCAAATCCCCGGCATCTTTGCCGATTTTTTGCGGGTCGATATCAACGGCGCCGATCAGTTGAATCTTGTCCGATTGTAAACAACTTTGCATGATCTTGACGCCGATCGGACCGAGACCGTATGAGATAACATTCATTTTTTCTGAACGCATGAGCTTGTGCGCCTCCCTTTGATCTAGTTTCTTAAACAATGTAACACTGCCCGAACTAAAGAAAAAATACTAATTACTTATACATATATAACCGGAACTTATAAAAAACCGGCACCCTCTTCGATGAGAGATGCCGGTTGATAAAGGAAATTTGTACGGTCACATAGCCATAGTGTCAGGCGGGTACAGAAGTTTCTCCAATATTTGCAAAGCGTCTTCCGTAATAACAGGCACGTTCATATTATTCCACACTACGGAAATCGAACTGAATAGCGACAGGTTTTTTAATGTAACCGCTTTAATTTCATATGAATTCAATAATTGCAGCATATCCTGAGGCATTAAGGTAATGCCAATTCCGTTGGAGATCAGATTGGCAATCGTTAAAATTTCAGGACCGGCGCCGATCGTCTTCGGAATGAAGCCAGCATTAAGGCAGGCATGTTCCAACAAATAGTAAAGTGAAGGGGAATGCTTCGGATCATAATGCAGGAAAGTTTCGTGTTTTAAATCGTACAGGTCGATTTCGGCTTGACTGGCTGCCGGGTGCTCGGAAGATACGGCCAGCTGCAGCGGGTGCTTGGAAAATTCCATCCACTTGAGAGGTTTTTGAATAGCTTGCTTATGGTCGATAGGCGTTCGGATGAAAGCGAGATGGTATTCGCTTTTTTGCACAAGCTCGATGGCATGAACGGAAGTCGTTTCTTTGATATAAAAATCGATATGCGGGTGGTTTTCTTTTAATTTCTTAATCAAAAACGGAACCAGATTGCTGGCCGCCGAAGGAACGGTGGCAATGCGGATTGTCGTTTCCGGTACGGCGCCGACCTCTTTTAGCTCCGAAATCGTCTTTTCAATATTTTCGAATGATGGCAACAGATTTTTATATAGATACTCGCCTTCCGCAGTCAATGTGACATTTCGTGTTGAACGGTAAAGCAGTTTAATCCCCAGTTCTTTTTCCAAAGCAGTGATTTGCTGGCTTAGCCCGGGTTGGGAGATATGCAGCTTTTGCGCAGCATGGCTGAAATTCAAGCACACCGCAATTTCCAGGAAGTAACGCAATGACAAGTAGTTATAATTCATCGATATGATCTACCTTCTTTCCATTTGGATTTTTTGGAAAAAGATTCCTCGGAAATGATCTTATTATAGCATCGCATGATGGTTTTGCGAACAGAGTGTCGATTTATTTTGTAAGCAAAAATATTAAATCGAATTCATATATAACTTGAAGTTATAAGTTTATAAGAATCTTGTATTTTATGTGTCCATTTATAAATATTACAATGGCAATAAGGAAAATTGTATCTATTTATCGAAATTTATCCAAGGGAGTGTATCATTTGAAGCCAATCATCGGGATAACGTCTAACATTAAGGATGAAAAATTGTTAACTACCGGCCTGAGTAATATTCACGCTATTGTGAAGGCGGGCGGGGTGCCGGTTGTACTGCCCAATATTTCGGATGAAGCTGCTATTGAACGGATGCTAGAATCTATTGACGGTCTACTGGTCACAGGAGGAGGGGATGCCGATCCAACCTTGTACGGAGAAGAACCGCTCCCCCAGCTGGGCGAGGTTTGTCCGGAAAGAGATCAATTCGAACTGCTGCTAATTACTGGTGTTCTAAAAAAAAATAAGCCTGTGCTTGGCATATGCAGGGGATGTCAAATGATCAATGTGGCCGCAGGAGGAGATTTGTTTCAGGATATTTATTCTCAGCATCAAACTCAGCTTTTACAGCACACTCAGAAAGCCCCCCGTTCCCACACTTCCCATTATGTAGATATTTTGGAAAATTCATTATTGCATAACATCGTCCAATCCTCCCGTTTCAAAGTGAACAGTTATCATCACCAAGCAGTAAGAAGCGTCGCTGAAGGGTTTGAAATAACAGCCCGGTCCAGCGATGGAATTATTGAGGCTTACGAAAGCAAAAAGCACCGTTTTGTTGTAGGCGTACAATGGCACCCGGAAAACTTGGTACGGAGTAACGATATATATTCGCAAAAATTATTCAACGCGTTAGTCCAGGCTTGTCACAACTAAAGGAGGCTGCAACAAATATGCGCATATTAAAAGCGGCATTGGTTGGGATCACCACAATTGCAGTTCTATTAGCAGGGTGTAGTAACGATAATAAAGCAAACAGCACCGGAAAAGACGAGAAACGTCCGTTAACGATTGCCGTACCGACAGAAATCAAGACGATGGATTTATATGCCCACAATGATTTTGTTTCGTGGATGGCTACCAACAACATGTACAATAGCTTATTAACACGTGACACAAAGGGAGAAATTGTATCCGACTTGGCTGAAAGCTATAAAAATATAAACGAATTAACCTGGGAGTTTACCCTCAAAAAAGGCGTGACGTTCCATAACGGCGATGAACTGACGGCTGAAGATGTCAAATTCACTTTAGAAAGAGCGGTAAAAGACAAAACGTTGAACGAAGGCACAGCTTTTAAATCCATTAAAGAAGTGAAGGTACTTGAGCCACTGAAACTGCACATCATAACGCAAAAGCCGGACCCGCTATTTTTAAACGTCGTCGCCCGTACAAGTGCAGTTATTTACCCGAAGAAGTACATAGAGGAAAAAGGAATTGACTATTTTAACGAGCACCCTATCGGATCAGGTCCGTTTAAATTCGTAGACTGGAAGCGGGGCAGCCATGTATCGTTCGAGCCTTATGACAAATATTTCGCAGGGCCAGTCAAAGATTGGAGTAAGCTGGTGTTCCGTATTCTTCCCGAAGGCTCGACACGGGTCGGAGAGCTGCTGACCGGCGGAGTCAATATCATCCCGAATGTAACAAGCAACGATTGGTCGCGGATTAAAGGAAACGGATCCACCGAGTTGGCTTCTGCTATTTCCAACCGGGTTGCCATAATCGTACCGAAAGCGGCACCTAGCACTCCTACCGCTAATCCGAAGGTTAGAGAAGCGATTGAACTGGCTATTGATAAGAAGCTGATTATCGATAAATTGTTAGGCGGTGAAGCTACACCTACCCGTACGCGGGTAACACCCGGAAATTATGGTGCTAACGAAAAGTTGTTTAATACCGCTTTATTCGATGTCAACCGTGCGAAAGAGCTGTTGAAAGAAGCCGGCTTCGAGAAGGGTATGGAGCTCACGATGCAATCTTCGAACGGGCGTTACGCTAAGGATAAAGAAGTTGCCGAGCTGGTGGTCGGCATGCTGGCAAACGTCGGCATTAAAGTAAAGCTGGAGCTAATGGAATGGAACAGCTACCTTGAGCTTAGAAATGCGAATAAAGTCGGAGATTTGCACATGGTGTGGTTTGCCAACTCATTCTATGATGCGCATATTATGATCGGCGAGCATTTAAGCGGCTCCCGTTCCATGACGAATTTAGGTTTCAACCATCCGGAGCTGAAGGATTTGCTTAGCAAAGCGGAAAACAACATGAATCAGGAAGAACGGAAACAGCAGTATCAACGGGCTCAGGAAATTGAAGCTCAAGAGCGGATGCGGATTTACTTGTATTTGGAGCATAATACCTACGGCGTTAGCAAAACTGTCAATTTTAAACCGCGCTTGGACGAAATGATCAAAGCTTACGAGATTACAAAACGGTGATGTCTGATGCTAAACCGGTAAGTATGGGGGCTAGATTTAGCCCTTTCTTCATCATTTTTATACGCCGATTGACTAAGGAAGTGAACTCATGAAAAACTATGTAATTCGACGTTTGGTACAAATGATACCGGTGCTGTTTATTATCGTGTCTATAGTTTTCATTTTAATGTATGTTTCTGGGGATCCCGTTGTATTGATGCTTCCGGAAGATGCCACGCAGGAAGATATGGATGAGCTTAGACAAGCGTTGAATCTGGACAAACCTTTCTACGTGCAATTTGTGACGTATTTATGGAATGTGCTGCATGGCGATTTCGGAAATTCTTTTCGATTTAACCAAGACGCACTGACGCTTGTGTTGGAAAGGCTTCCCGCAACGTTCCTGCTTGCAGCAGCCTCGATGCTAATCGCTGTGCTTGTGGCGATTCCGCTTGGGATATTGTCCGCTACGCGCAAAAACTCGGTGCTTGAGCTGTTCGTTACGACAGGCACGGTGCTTGGGAAAGCGATGCCGAATTTTTGGGTCGGAATTATGCTGGTGCTGTTGTTCGGCATTAACCTGCAATGGTTTCCTGTGTCGGGAACAGGCACTCTGGCCCATCTTGTATTGCCGGCCATTACGCTCGGCACATCGGTCGCGGCTTACATTGCCAGATTGACCCGTTCGAGCTTGCTTGATTCGCTGCACCAGGAATACGTCAGAACGGCTAAAAGCAAAGGTTTAAAAAATTCGATAGTCATTTATAAGCATGCCTTACGAAACGCATTAATTCCGGTGGTGACGATCATCATGATGCAAACCGGGGGCTTAGTTGGCGGCGCGCTTGTAACTGAAGCAATTTTTGCCTGGCCTGGATTAGGGCAGCTTCTTGTGCAATCCGTCAATGGGAGAGATATGGCTGTTGTGCAGGCGGCTATTTGCGTCATTGCCATTCTGGTTATTGCCATGAATCTGATCACGGATATTCTCGTCGGATTGCTTGATCCGCGTGTCAAGTACAGATAAGGAGAGAAGACGGATGATGACGAGTACAGAAACGGCCAAGCTAAGTCCGAATGTGATGGCAGAGGCAGAGGGCAAGGGAACCTCCCGTTTGCCGAAGTGGCTTCGACTGCTGCTGAAAAGCAAAACAGGAACGACCGGGTTTATCATTTTGACGATAGTTACTGTTACTGCCATATTCGCCCCGTGGATAGCACCGTATGATCCGGTAGAACAGCATGTTGTAGATATGCTGGCACCACCATTTTGGCTGGAGGGCGGCAGCTCCAAATATATATTGGGAACGGATAACCTTGGCAGAGATTTATTGAGCAGGATCATTTACGGTTCTCAGGTGTCTTTAATTGTAGGGCTTTTTGCTGTAATTGTAGCGGGTGCGATCGGCTTGACCGTCGGTCTCGTCTCCGGTTTTTACGGAGGGTGGATCGATAATGTGTTTATGCGGCTCGTTGATTCATTTCTGGCGATTCCCAATATTTTGTTCACACTCGTCATTCTGAAGCTCACAGGCCCTGGGTTAATGACGCTGATCGTTGTGCTTGGGGTTACGAACTGGGTAGTATATGCAAGGGTGATCCGAAGCGAAGTGCTCAGCCTTAAAGAGCGGGAGTTTGTAAGAGCGGCGAGGTCAATCGGCGTACGTGACGGGGCGATTATGTTTAAGCATTTGCTTCCTAACGTATTCTCTTCATTCTCGGTTATTGCAACACTTAGTATGGCGACGACGATCATTTCTGAAGCATCGCTTAGCTTTCTTGGATTGGGCATTCAACCTCCGATTGTTTCCTGGGGGGGCATGCTGAGTACCGGACGCGAATACCTCGCAACCAATTGGGGACTGGCAACATTTCCAGGGCTGGCTATCACCATTACGACTTTAGGTATTATCTTCTTGGGTGACTGGCTGCGCGATGTTTTTGATCCCCGTTCTCAAGATTATTAAGGATCGTTACTATCCATGACGGGAGGACATAACTTGAATCAGCCGGTGTTGCAGGTCAAAGGGGTAAAAACGCATTTTTTTACAGAAAACGGAGCAGTACCGTCCGTGGATGGCATTACGTTCAACTTGTTTAAGGGAGAGATTCTCGGCATTGTAGGAGAGTCCGGATCCGGCAAAAGCGTCACCTCCTTATCGGTTATGAGGTTAATTGAGCATCCCGGTAAAATCGTCGAAGGTGAAATCCGATATCAAGATCGCGATTTACTGCAGCTGGAAGAAAGCGAAATGAGAAGAATAAGAGGACGGGAGATTGGGATGATCTTCCAAGAACCGTTAACCGCGTTGAATCCGGTGTTCCGCATCGGACATCAAATTCAGGAATCACTGATGAATCATTATAAATTGAATAAACAGGAAGCCAAGCAACGGGTGCTGGAGCTGTTAAGAAGAGTTAATATCGCGAGGCCTGAAAGCGTCTATGAAGCTTTTCCTCACGAATTAAGCGGCGGTATGCGGCAAAGGGCAATGATTGCCATGGCAATTTCCTGCAATCCTAAAATCCTGATCGCCGACGAGCCGACAACCGCTTTGGACGTCACGATACAGGCGCAAATCTTAAGAATTATGAAAGAAATTATTGAAAAGGAAGGCAGCTCGGTCATATTGATCACGCATGATCTGGGTGTAATTGCAGAAATGGCGGATCGGGTCGCGGTGATGTACGCGGGGCAAATTGTGGAGCAGTGTGATGTGTTCACCTTATTTAGAGAGCCAAAGCATCCATATACGAAAGGATTGTTAAAAAGCACCCCTAAGCTGCACAACCTGAAGGAAACGCTCGATTCCATAGAAGGCTCGGTGCCTAATCCGTTATTCATGCCGAGCGGCTGCCGGTTTCACCCGCGCTGTCCATACGCAACGGAGTCGTGCACGAAACACGAGCCCGAGTTGATTGAGCCGGCGCCGGATCATCAGGTGCGCTGCTTGATGTACGGGCAAGAGTTCGAACAACACTGGCAGAGAAGAGGTGAAGCTGATGGAAACGACGGAAAACCGCAAAGCGATTTTACAAATTCAGAGATTAAGCAAGCATTTTGAAATTAGTAAAGGGTTCGTAAAAAAGCAAACGCAAATTTTGAAAGCGGTGGATGAAGTTGATCTTGTCGTATATGAGGGTGAAACTCTTGGCATCGTAGGCGAATCGGGCTGCGGGAAATCAACACTGGGAAATATGATCATGCACTTGACGGAAAGCACTTCAGGAAACATTTTATTTGAGGGCGCCGATCTTACTCAATTGTCACGCGAGGAGCTGCGCCGAAAGCGCAAGGATATTCAGATGATTTTCCAAGATCCGTTCTCCTCTTTGAACCCGAGATGGAAGGTATTTGATATTATTGCCGAGCCTCTTCGTACACACGGACTCGCCGAAGGGAAGAGCTTGAAGGAGCAGGTGCATACTCTGCTTGAGGCCGTCGGATTGTCCCCGGATTACGCTAACCGGTTTCCTCATCAGTTCAGCGGGGGACAGAGGCAGAGAGTAGGGATCGGTCGAGCCTTGGCGTTGAAGCCGAAATTGATCGTATGCGATGAACCCGTTTCCGCACTGGACGTGTCCATTCAATCGCAGATCTTAAATCTTCTTTCTATTTTGCAGAAACGGTACGGGTTAACTTACATTTTTATCGCGCATGGTCTTCCGGCCGTTGCTTATATCAGCGATCGGATAGCGGTGATGTACCTCGGTAAAGTCGTGGAAATCGGTGACAAGGAAGACTTGCTGAATCATCCGGCCCACCCTTATACCGAAGGGCTCCTGGCATCCGCACCTGTAACCGATCCACAGCTTCGCACAAAAAGGAAGGTGCTCGAGGGGGAAACACCAAATCCGCTGAACCCGCCATCCGGCTGTGCTTTTCATACGCGATGTCCTTACGTGAAGGATCGCTGCAAAATAGAGACGCCTGCGCTGCAGTTGGCAGGATCAGGCCGTTCCGTGGCCTGTCACTATCCGCTTGAGGCGGGGGGAGGGGTGTTGCTTCATGGGTAACGGACGGCAGTATTGCGTTAGTTCGGCGCATCCGCTCGCTACGAAAGCGGGAATGTCTGTACTGCGGGCAGGGGGGAATGCAGTGGACGCGGCTATTGCAATTTCATATATGTTAGGTGTAGTGGAGCCTTACGCTTCTGGCATCGGCGGCGGAGGTGTCATGCTCATATTGCCAGCAGATGGGCGGGATCCGATCGTGTGTGATTATCGGGAAGTTGCGCCAATGTCAGGTGTTATTTCCCAAGAGGAAGTCGGTGTCCCTGGTTTCGTGAAAGGTATGGAACGAGTACATCAATTATTCGGAACGATGGATATAGGGACGATCATGAACCCGGCTATCATGGCAGCCGAGGAAGGCGTTCCCACTGGTGAAGCGTTGCAGCGGCAGCTGGGGCAAGCACAGCACTTGGTGGTGGAGCGGTTTCCCGAGCTGTTCCCTGGCGGAACGGCGCTACGTGCCGGAGAGCTGCTAAAACAGCCGTTATTGGCACAAACCATGCGGGACGTTCGTGACCGAGGCTCAGTAGCATTTTATGAAGGGGATGGGGCGCGTCACATTTCTGCTGCCATTGAAGGGATGACCGAGGAAGACTTTCGGGAATACCGCGTTTCCGTCAAGAAGCCAATCTACAGTGAATATGACAGCTACGATGTGATTACGTCTCCGCCTCCTTTCGGCGGCGTCACGCTAGTTCAAGCTTTGAAAATCAGCGAAGCCATTCATTTGCATAAGCATCCGTCAGACTCTATGCCCTATATTCATCAATGGGGAGAGATAATCGGCAAATGTTATGCACTGCGAAAGACGACGATGGGCGACCCTGATTTTTGCGATCCGCCGGTACAAAGAATGCTTAGTAAAGAATTGATTGAGCTGCTCGCGGCAAGCGTCAACCCGGACGGATTATCGCAAGCCCCGACTACTTTGGACGATGTTGCCAATACAACCCACTTTGTCGTATCCGATGGAGAAGGCATGTGCGTATCTGTGACAAACACGATTGGTGGATTCTTCGGTCCAGGCATTGGCATGGGAGGTTTTTTCCTAAACAATCAGCTGCGCAATTTTACGAATGACGACAGTTCTCCTAATGTCCCGCAGCCTGGAAAAAGACCTCAAAGCTACGTGTGTCCTACCATTCTACGCAGCGACAAACAAACGATTGTTATCGGCTCTGCTGGAGGGAAGCGGATTCCTATGACGCTGTCGATTATTTTGCAAAACGTAGTTAAGAGGCAGACCGGTATAGAAGAGGCTTTAGCAATTCCGCGCTTCTTTATTGACCAGAATGTAGTTTACACAGAAAACCGACTGCCGTTAGAAGTGCAACAGAGCTTGGTTGGACTTGGTTATGAGGTCATTTACAACCCCGATCCGATGTTTTATGGAGGGGTTCATGGTTTGATGGTAACGCATGAAACAGGCAGTGTATCCGGTGCTGCCGATCCACGGAGAGGCGGGTCAAGCGAAGTAAGCGGAATGGAACAATAAAATACACGCAGCTCACGTTCAACACCCCGGAAAGCAGGCTCTTAGGTAAATACCTGAAAGAGTCGCTTTCCGGGGTATTAGGGTTACGTGCTTGCAGACAGCGAGTCTCTGTTAGCTGACAGGGCGCCTGCAAAATGGTACTGCCCCGAGGCAATGCGAAAGCGTGCACTGTCGACTTCAAAGCTTACAGCTTCGATCCCTTGAGCTGGAGTCTCTTCAACAGATTTTCCATTCTCCGTAATAGGCCTTGAAGCTGAGGCGGGTACATAAACATCTCCTATACAGTTGGCAGGAAGCTCTACATCAAGAGTAAATCCATTATCATTGCTGCACTTCCACGCTACACGGACTTTACCAACAGGAAGGTGATGTTCGGCAATAACAGCTTCCAAACCGTTTGGCAATGCCGGGTGAATCGTTATCCTGTAGGTTTCGAGTGAAGGCTCATACACATAATCCACTCCAGCCAAATACCGGTAAAGCCACTCCTCCAAATGTCCCAGCATAAAATGATTCTGCGATTTCCCTATGGTAGGACCATCCCAAGCTTCTGTCAACGTAGTCGCTCCGTGGGCAATTTGATATCCGTAGCTCGGAAAATCGGTTTTCTTCGCCATTTGGTAAATGATATCAGAGCGTCCATTTTGCGCGAGAGCCAGAAGCACATAGCGATGTCCAACATCTCCTGCTGTCGTATGGTACCCGTTCTGTTGAATACTCTCGATCAAATGGGAGAGCAACTGCTCCTTGTGATCCTCATCAACTAGTCCTAATACTAACGGCATCGCATTCGAGGTCTGGCTTCCGGTAGCATATTGGGTTGTAACCGGATCGAAAAATGCTTTGTTGAATGCTAACTTAATCTCATCACGAAGATGGCTATATTGGAGAGCTTCTTCCGTTTTATTCAACAAGCTTGCTATTTGGGTGAAGATATCAACCATATGATAGAACATGGCGGTTTCGGTGTGAGCGATGGGCGTGTTTTTGGCAAACCCGGGTCCATCATCGTTCACATCATACCAGTCGCCAAGCCCAACGGTAACAATTAATTGCTCGGAGGCTGAGGTTATGTAATCAACATAGGCCTTCATTCCATCGTAATGCTCGGTTAGAATGCGGCTGTTGCCATACAAGCGCAGCAAATTCCAGCCTGTAAGCACATAGGCGGCTCCCCACGAAACCGAGTCTCGGAAGCATCGCCATTGCTCGGAAAATTCAACATATTCTGGTGCTGTAGTCGGCACCATGCCATTAGGCAGCTGCGCATCCCGAATATCCTCCATGGTTTTGGTCAGCAGCGCTTCAATCTGATAATTGTAAGCAACAGAAGGACCCATTAGGTGGATTTGCTCTAACCAACCGAGCTTTTCACGATGCGGGCAGTCTGTGAAGATACTTTTCATATTGCTCAAGACAGCCCAGTTAATGATCTCGTGAGTGCGGTTCAAGATGCTATCCGAGCTTTCGAAGCTTCCGGTGCTTTTCGTATCCGGATAGATCATTTGTCCCTCAATTCGTACGAGAATAGGACTGTCCTCTGTAGGATTCTCATTCGCTTTTGCAGGGATGGCGCCTTCTATTTGTACATAACGAAATCCATAATAGCTGAAGCGCGGTGACCAGACCTCAAGGCCACTACCGCTTGTTATATAATTAAAACGGTAAGGCGAGCCTGTCCATTTCTGGTTGACGTAGCCGTTATCCTTCAATAATTCCCCAGGGGATAAGGTGATTTGAGCGCCTTTGGGACCGATGACGGAGATTTCAACCCAGCCGGAGAAGTTTTGACCGAAGTCGGCGATATATACCCCGGGAGCTGGCTGTGTTATGCTTATCGGCTTGAAGGTTTTCATAACCTTCAAGGGATGCAGCGCCTGGGATTTCAATTGGCCAGTGGGAGAGTCGACGATGGCGGCATGCTTCCATGCGCTGTCCTCCAAGAAATCAGGCTGATCCCAGCCTATTGGCTCACGGCAGGCATCATAATCCTCACCCCCATAAATACATGCAAAGGTAATTGGCCCAGCTGTGGTGCGCCAGTCCTGGCTGCTAGCTATCGTGGCCGTCGAACCATCGGTATAGGTAACCTCCAATTGAACCAGAAATCTTAGAGAACCGAAGGAGCCTTTAAATTTCTTGTACCGTCCGCCTGTAACATTGAAAAATCCGTTCCCAAGCATCACTCCAATAGCATTAGCGCCTTCGGTTACTTCCTTGGTCACATCGTAAGTAGAATAGAGACAAGTTTTATTATAATTAGTCCAGCCCGGATCCAGAACATGGTCTCCGACCTTAGTTCCATTTAAGCGAAGCTCGTATTGCCCTAAACCGCAGATATAAGCTCTTGCTGTAGCGACAGGCTTTTCAAGTTCAAATTCACACCTGAATAGTGGAAGCGCTCTATTATCGGACTGCTCTTCATCCGCTGCGCCGATCCATTGAGCCGACCAATCCTTATCAGTCAGCAATCCCATCTCCCAAAAGGCTACAGCGCTTTTCGTCATATGGCCGCTCGAATCCCATACCTGTACCTGCCAATAATAGCGGGTTCTAGAGATGAGAGCAGGGCCATCATATAAAATGTGTACATTTTTTCTGCTCGTGACCTTACCGCTATCCCAAATATTACCGATTCCGTGCTGGATGCTTACCTCGTTATCCGACACTATAATCCTGTAAGCGGATTGGTTTTGCGAACGAGCCGATTCGGACTTATAGCTCCAGCCAAGCGCAGGTCGTTCAACATCTATACCGAGCGGGCATTGCCTACTTTCCACAAACAGTTCATCAACCAACATCTTCTTCAGGTCTCCTTTGTGACAGACAAGGATGTAAAAATGTCTTGTGATGCAGCTACACTGATCGTTCGGAATTCTTTGCCGTAATTGATAGTACGGTCTCCATCCTTAATAAGCCTGCATGAGCAATAGAAATGATAGAGAACCCCATTGTGAGTGATGACAGATGGCTTATGGGCGAAGATAGAATCGATGCTGCCTTCTTCTCCAACACAGATGATTGGATCAGGATATTTTTCCCAGTTCAGCAGGTCCTTGGACAGCGCGATCCCTTCCTGAGCTTGCTTGTAATTATAACCGAAGAAATACATGATCCATTCGTTATTATGCTGCAAAATACAAGGGTCGCTGACAAAACCGCTGTCCCAGCGATCAGGTGAAACCTTCAATACCGGGTTATGCTCATAACGCTGCCATTGCAACAGATCGGTGGAGAACGCAACTCCTGTTTGTTCAATCCATCTGCCTTTATTTTTATTTTTGGCGTTATAGAATAAATAAAAGCGGCCTTTGGCCTCAATGAGGCATTCCTTGTACAACCCGCCCTTCTCCCAATCCGCACCTTCCTCTGGAGTTAGAATTGGATCCGGTAATCGGTGCCATTCTAGCAAGCTTTCATCCTCTGACCAGGCAATACCTATCTTCGCGGAGCCTTCTTCGTAGCCGAAATCGGGATAGGCGTGATAGACCATCCAATATTTATTGTTCCATTTCTTAAGGACTGGTGGAGCATCCAACTGATTTTCCTTCAAAATCCATGTGCCGGCTACATTTTTGGAATCCCAGCCTGAGCCTTCATTCCGTCGCAGAATGATACCGAGATGCTCCCACTGTAACAAATCATTACTTGTAGCTAAGGCGGTTTGATAACCTGTACCATCAAAGCCAACATACATCATGTAAAATTGGTCGTTGTGCTGGAATACAAATGGACAATCAACTGCGCGTTCATCAAAATGGCCTGGTATCCCCGAACCAACTAGAACAGGTTTACCTAATTTATATGGTGTTAAATAGGGTTCAATATTCATTAAGACAGCCCCTTACAATTACGATTTTAAATAGATTACTACATTATATGCCTAGGTTGTGGGGGCGATCGCGTCTGAATTATGGGTTGATTGTACTCTAGCCTTTATAACGGAACCAATCAGGACTAAATAGGTCGGATACACCTAATTGATGAGGGAATGAGTGGATTGACTCCCCTTGTGGGCTGGATTATTATGATGCAGCATGGAGGCGTTTTCAGCAAAATGTAGGTTTGATCATTCATTAATTGCGTGTTTACAAAGTTAGCTTTCAAAATATTAAAGTATATAAGGAGAGATTACATGTTTAAACCAGCAGGCATTATTCCAGCTCTTATCACCCCATTTGACTCCAACCAAAATATAGACGAGCCCGCCTTACGGCAATTGGTTCGTAGACAGATTGAGGGCAAAGTACACGGTTTATTTTGCTTAGGGACTAACGGGGAGTTCTTTTCTTTAACTGAAAATGAGAAGCTTCGTGTAGCAGAAATTGTAATCGAAGAAGCGCGAGGCAAGCTTCCAGTCTATGTGGGTGCAGGATGTATCACAACCCAAGAGACTGTATCCTTGGCAGTACGCTTGGAGCAGATGGGAGCGGATGCTCTGTCGGTTATTACACCTTATTTTTTAACGTTTACACAGCAGGAGCTGATTGCTCATTATCGTACGGTTGCAGAAGCAACGAATCTGCCGATCATTCTATACAATATTCCTGCTCGTACAGGCAACTCTCTACATCCACGCAGCGTAGAGGAGCTTAGCAAGGTGCCTAACATTGTTGGGATCAAGGATAGCAGCGGCAGCTTCGATACCATTTTGCAATTTATTGAAATGGGCGGCCCTGATTTTGCTGTGTTGGCAGGCTCAGATTCGCTTATCTTGGCTACACTTATGGCCGGAGGGCATGGTGCTATTGCATCGACAGCTAACGTATTCCCCGAGATTGTTGGGTCTATCTATGACCTATGGAAGCAAGGCGAGCTCGAACAAGCGGAGCTATCACAGCGCAAATTAAGAGCGTTGCGCAATTCCTTTGCGCTAGGGACATTGCCAAGCGTGTTGAAGGAAGTTATGAATGAGATGGGTCTCCCTGCAGGAGAATCGAGATTGCCGGTTCAACCACTGGGAGAACTAGGAAAAGCAGAAGTTCGAAGCATGGTGAAGCTCTACAAGGAGGAGGGAGTGGTGAAATGATGCCATTCAACCCTAAGGATAGAATTGTATTTATAGGCGATAGCATTACTGACAAAGGGAGAAAGAAGGATCCTTTGAAGCTGGGCAACGGCTATGTTAGAATGCTGCACGACTATTTGACTGTGGAATTACCGAGTCATTCACTGAAAATAATCAATGAAGGTGTATCGGGAAACCGCGTTATCGATCTGGAGAAAAGATGGCGGATGGATGTACTGGATCATCATCCCCAATGGATCTCCATATCTATAGGCATCAATGATGTATGGCGCCAATTGGATTCGCCTGATGCAGATCAGGTATATCCTGAGCGGTTCGAAGCGGTTTACCGGAATATGCTGGAGCAAACGAAGCAATTGCCTGATTGCCGACTCATTCTTATGCAGCCGACGGTCATTAAAGAGTACACGGACTCTACAGGAAACAGCTTATTAAAGCCGTATGTTAACATTGTTAACCGTTTGGCTGATGAATACGACGCAATCCTGGTACGGACTCATGAGGCGTTTATCGAGTTCCTTGAGTGTGAAACAGGGAAGGATCTAACCACTGATGGCGTGCATATGACAACCTTGGGGGATTCCTTGATGGCATCGGCTTGGATCAAAGCGCTAAGCCATGTTAACCAGCAATAATTAATCCAAAATTGTTGATGATGGAGTTTGCCATTACTCAAATAAAAACCAAGTCCGTACTTGTGCGGGCTTGGTTTTTATTTGAGATTGTATCAGTCGAGGGGAACTATTTTATTTCCACTACAAACACATAGGAGGCACTTCTCTCTAATTGATCCCATGTAGATCGAATAACCAAAGTATATATACCCGGTTCATCTGTGAAAACTAGGCGGCCCTTTTCTGAGTTTAATTCCTCATATTTATTACGTACTAAGTTTTCCTCTTTCTCGTTACCTACTAACTTTAAGACCTTTATTGAGTCTGGTTCCATTCCCTTCGGATATTGGATAACTAAGCTTGATTTTTGTAAGACAGGTATAGGTTGATAATCAAAAACTTTAGCTAAATCGGCGAGTGGGATGAAATCAGCACAACCCATCCAACAACCACTACCTTGTAGTAGCGGGACTTCTTGCTTCCATAGACCACCATTTTTAGACTTTTTCTCATAAGTAACAAGGGGAGATGGGGCAAGTGTAAGCTCATCAAATTTGGCAGTAGACTGTTGAATTCGGACTCTATTATAGGCTTCATCATAAACAACCTCTGCTGCCATATTTTCAGCTATAAATCGAATAGGAACATAAGCATTTCCGTTGTAGTTAAAAACGGTGTAGCCATTAGTTACTTGTTTGGACTGTCCGTTAATTAAGAAATGAACCGGAAACAATAGAACTTCCAATGAATTGGTAGCGTAAGCCGCTGTACTTATCGATAAAAGACCACCGAGAACTAAACCTAGAATAAACTTTTTCATAAGGAATACCTCAATTCTATCCATTTATTTAACTCAAGAATGAGTTTATATAGGGTTAAACGTACTCTACACACCTTTTGTTGTGATTTAAAGAAAATATTTCCATTTATTAACGTGACAGGCGAGTTAACGCGAACATTTGGAGGTGAATAGTTGGAATCAAGTGAATATGATATTTGTAATCAAAATGAAATCTAATTTACATCTGAAGTTAATGAATCAAGCCTATAATAGAAGGTAATCCCCCTTTTAATATAAAATTTAAGACCCACATCCCGTTGATGTGGGTCTCTTTCTGTTTTCTCTTGATCAACTTTTGGAAATAATAAACTTTGGCGTCAATTTGGATATTGGAGATGACTTATGGAGAGCATTTGGGAAACCTCGTTTAGAACTTTAATAGGATTTTTAGTTTTACTGCTTTTGGCACGTATGCTTGGAAAAAAACAATTAAGTCAATTTACATTTTTTACATACATCACGGGAATTACTCTTGGAAACATTGCGGGAGAATTGGTGCTAAACAGAGATATTAAAATGATTGATGGCATTACGGGGTTAACGGTTTGGGCACTTTTAACACTAGGAATAGAATATGTAAGCCTTAAATCATCGAAGGCAAGGGTATTATTAGATGGTGAACCGACAATAGTCATCAAAAATGGAAAAATTCTAGAAAAAGCAATGGCTTCAAGCCGATTAAATATGGATGATCTAAGTATGCTTCTACGGGATAAAAATATTTTTTCTGTCCGAGAGGTCGATTACGCGATATTAGAACCCAATGGAAAACTGAGTGTTTTGAAAAAGCAAGAGGAGGAAAATGCAACTAAAAAGGATCTGCAAATTCCTTTGAAACAGCGTTTATACCTTCCCTCAGAGCTTATTGTTGATGGTAAAATTGTGGCAAGAAATCTGAAGGAACTAAAGCTAAACCAGGATTGGCTCGAACATCAAATCAAACTATCAGGTGTACAATCGGTTGAAGAAGTTTTTTTTGCAGAGTTACAGAGTGATGGAAGCGTGTATGTGGACAAAAAGATAGAGAACACTGTATGAAGCCGGCATCCGTATTCTAGGGTTCAGTCAGCACACATTCGTTCTCATTTTTAGAACGGTTTAATTAAAAATGGGTATTTTTGTTAGCGATGTAAAGGAATATACTTGTTATCAAAGGGGAGCTGCTCTTTTTATAGTTAAGGGAGGAATTTAGTATGTCTGGTAAATGGTCAGAATCATACACAGGACAATTGCGTCAGTTAGTGGGTCATCGTAAATTAATTATCCCTTCCATACGAGCAATAATTCATAATGATAAAGGGGAAGTTTTATTCATAAAAAGACGCGGTGATGGTAGTTGGGCATTACCCGCAGGGGCGATAGAGCTTGAGGAATCAATCTTTCAATGCTTACAGCGTGAGGTTCAGGAGGAAACCGGACTCTATGTACTTGAAGCCACACTAATTTCCATTTATACGGAACCGCGATTTTCTGTTGTTACTTCCTACAGCGATGAGTATCAAGGCTTTGAATTTTTATATCGGGTTGATCGTTGGTCTGGTTTAATAGCCAATGTGACGGACGAGACAACTGCTGCGCATTTCTTCCCCCTAAATAATCTCCCATCTACTTCCCCAGGCTACTGGGCTAACCATCAAATAGAAGTTTTTGAAGATCTTAAGGACTTTCAAGGTGTCCCATTGATTAAATAATTACATCTGGAGGAACCCTACTTCAATTTACAAAATGGAGGTAAGCATGAAAAATAAAATACATATCCTTGGCGCCTCGGGTTCAGGAGCATCGACTCTTGGAAGGGATTTATCTATGATACTGCCACATGTAAATTTAGATGGTGATGATTATTTTTGGATTGAGAAATTTACTGAAAAAAGGGGATTAAAGGCTAGAGTTCAGTTACTAAAGGAAGACCTTACGAATAATAAGCAATGGATTCTTTCAGGCGCTGTATGTGGTTGGGGAGATGAAATAAAGTCGTATTTTGATCTAGTTATTTTTATTTATACTCCTAAAGACATTAGGCTCCAAAGGTTAGAACAAAGGGAATTTCAAAGATATGGTGATGAAATATTACCTGGTGGAAGTAAATACGAGCAATCAAGAGCTTTTTTAGAGTGGGCAGCCCTATATGATGAGGCTGGTTTAGAGGTTAGAAGCAAATCTTTACACGAGCATTGGATGTCAGATTTAACATGTCCGATATTGAGGATTGAAGGAGATCAAACAGTTAAAGAAAGAGTGAATATAGTTCTAGATTATCTCAAAACCAGACGATAGCCATCGCAACTAATGGGAATCTACAATGGCGGAGCTTGCGAGATAGCCCTTGACAAAGTCATTAGGTGCTGCCGCTATCCCGGCAACAGCCATGCTTATCCCGATCGCTACTTTGCTCCAGAGCGCAGAGGCTCAGCTTTAGGTATGACGGCAGTTGGTTTGGCTATTGGCGGTGCTCTTGGACCTGTAATGTCTATCTTTATTGTCAGCTTGGCTCATTGGGAACACTTGGAGATTACGCTAACGAAATAACCTTTAGGTAACTAGGTTTACTTAATTACAGTTCTTATCTATTTCATAAAGATTGATTATAATTATCATATCCAATAGATCAAGGAGTGGTTACATTTATGAAATATCGCAAACTTGGAAAAAACGGTCCTGAGCTATCTATCGTCGGCTTTGGATCATGGGCAATCGGCGGGGGAGGCTGGGCCAGCGCTTGGGGCGAGCAAGACGATCAGTTGTCTCTGGATAGCGTTCGCGCTGCGCTTGATGCGGGCATCACTTTTTACGATACCGCAGCTGTTTACGGTCTTGGCCACTCAGAAGAAGTTATCGGAAAAGCGTTGAAGGGCGATCGTGACAAAGTTATTCTAGCGACAAAATGTGGCTTGGTTTGGAATGAGGAGAAGCAGGTATCCAAGAACGGTACTTATGACTCTGTTATCCGTGAAGCTGAAGCATCACTGCGCCGCCTTGATACAGATTATATCGATCTGTACCAAATGCATTGGCCGGATACGGATCAGCATGCTTCAGCAGAAGAAACGATGCGTGCTATGGACAAGCTGGTGCAAGACGGTAAGGTTCGTTATGTAGGGGTAAGCAACTATAACATTCCTCTGCTGGAGCAATCGCTTACTGTTAGACATGTGGACTCCTTACAGCCCCCATACTCTATACTAAGACCTGCCATAGAGAAGGAACTATTGCCTTATTGTCTTGAGAAAGGCATCGGTGTCGTTGGGTATAGCTCGTTAACTTCGGGGCTGCTTTCGGGCAATTATACATATGATACGAAATTTGATGAAGGCGATTGGCGTTCCCGGAATGCTGCGCATACAGGCGAAGGTCTGAGAAAGAACGTGGACAGGGTCGAGAAGCTGAAGGAGATTGCAGCCAGCTTCAATATTACGATGCCGCAGCTAGCAATCGCTTATGTGTTGGCGCATCCGGCGTTAACCAGCGCGATTGTCGGGGTACGTAAACCTAGCCATATTACGAGTGTTCTGCCTGCACTGGATGTTACGCTCGATGAAGCGACATTGACGGAAATTCGCGCGATTGCTGCAAGTTTATAGCCTGTAGGATTCCGGCAAATAGGGTTCGTTCCAAAGTGATTTCTCACTTAGGGAACGTTCCCTTTTTTTTAGTCTTCTGTTTTCCATTTATCCTGGTTTCAATAGAAACCATCTGACGAATAGGATGCAATAGAGTCTCTAAATCAAACAATTGATCAATATGATATACACCATGGGGGGACGAGGAGCGGTAGACAATATTCGCTAAGGCAGAGGCGACCTTGGCGGTAATTACAGCTTCGTTTTTCCCTTGTAGGAAGCACTCTACCATCACATTCTCTTGGTTCTTTTTCCCCCATGCGTCAATTTTTACGGCAAATAGCTCCGTTCCGAATCGCATCTTGCCAAACAATTGAACGATGGTGTTGCGAATCGGCATATACTTCAATAAGCGGAACACTCCCGCTGCTCTCAGCCAAGCCAGTAATTCGGTTACTGGTTTCGAATCGAAACAGAGTCGTGTGGAGACGGATGGTACACCAAGCGTTCGCGGAAGTACGTGCTGATCCGAAAAATTGAATCGAAATGCTTTTTTACGCCCTAAACTTGTTCCGAAATCGGTTATTTTTCCGTCCTTGAAGCTTCCGACTTCCATACTGCGTCCATCTTTTACGACTTGATATTGCGTGCCTAAGTTATCGATTGTCCATTCGATTGCGGCCTTGCCATGCTGATCTCCCAAACCAAGCATGATAGATATATCAATGGCATCTGTCTGATCCATTAAGCGTTTGGCGTGGAGAGCCATCAAATTCGTCATCCCAGGAGCAAGGCCGATGCTCAACACTGCCGTTGACCGACTGGTCAAAGCTTCTGAATGCAATTTTTCCACCTGAGATAGAAACGAAACATTCGCGGAAATGTCCACATGATGAATTTCTTTTTCTAAACAAGAACGAACGAAGCTGGTATCGGTTTGATCCAGACACATAACGATCAACTTAACGTTATCCAGAGCATTCGGATCGACAGGTTCACTGATGTTGAGTTGTAATGGCCTGACCTTTCCGCCAGTTGCGCGGCTGAATTGCTCCGCACGTTCAAGGCTTCTTCCTGCAGCAAAAACTTTGCCCGGATATAAATCACATAGTTCTCTACAGATCATTTGACCAACATGACCATAACCGCCGATCACGACAATGTGCTCCTTCATATAGGTTCTCCTTTTATTGTAAGTTGTTCATGAAAGTTTGTTTTATCAACTTCGATCACTCAGTAGTTCTCACTCTTGTGTGTTTGATAATGGTATAGCAACTAAACTAAATACTCAAAAAAAATTACTTTTGCAAAAAAGAGTTTAATTTAGCAATGCATGTCTCGAATATTTGGATCTCCTGTTCGCTTAACTGATTACGCAGTTGACTGTAAAATTCGAGATGGACCTCTTCGTGGGCTGCGTTAGCATGCTTTCCTTTTTCCGTAAGTGAAATCATGATGCCTCTAGAATCAGTTGGATGTGGTGAACGTATGACAAGTTCTTTCGCTTCCAAGCGTGCGACAAGCTGCGTGACCGCACCTTTAGTAATCCCCAGGCGCCCGGCGAGCTCGCTCATAAGAACGTTTCCCTCGGAACCGATGGCATCAATTGTATGAATTTCGCTAGGCGTTAAGGGGCCTGCGTCCCCAAAGGTATGGGGCTGGCGTTCCAATCGCCGAAGCTGCATAATCAAGCGACCAAGATTGCGGCTGCCATTATTGTACGATTGAGTGAAATTTTTATTATCCATAGAAACTAGTATAGTTTCTAAACTTATTAGTTGTCAAGAAAGAGATAAACTACTGACATGACTGATGTGGAATCAAGTACAATTGAAAGGCAGAAATTCAGCCGATATCTCATAATATGTTTGTGAATAAATAATTTTTTCCAATCTGTATGATGATAAGAGGATCAGTTAAAAGGAGCGGTGACAGTATGACTTCATCAGGATTAACGTTTGGAATTTACCCACTAAGTGTAGCGGGCACTCCTACTGGGTTGGCTGTCGGGCCGCAGGATAACTATGAAAAAATTCAACTAGCGCTCGAGGACCTTAGAGGTGGGACTAGGATGCTGCTTCCAAGAAACTACATCATTTATACGGGACGAGAATCGGATTCCAAAATGTTATCGTTGGCGGATCGCTATCTTGATGCTGGTTTATTGGGAGATTTGACAGTAGGATGTCTCCAAGAACCGGACCTAGAACTGGCTGGCTGGCTTGATTTTATTCACGAAGTCATTAATAAGTACGGTTCACAATTGGCTTCACTTCAAATAACGAACGAGCCCAATTTGGTGTTTATGGAAGGTTCGAAGCCGTATGTACTGAGAGCCCTTGTCGAAGGAGTTATTGCAGCCAAAAAGGAAACCCGGAATCGTAATCTCCCAATTAAGATTGGATTCGGTTCGGTGCCGGATGGCCCTATGACGGTTCCTCATTTTTGGGAAAACCTCGCTGAGCTTGGAGGGGAAAAGCTTATAGAATCCCTTGATTTTGTGGGACATAATTTTTATGTGGATGTCTTCGAGGAACCGTTCGATTTAGAAGAAATACCGGCTTCCGTGGAACGCACGCTTCGAAATTTAAGGGAAAGAGATCTTATCACGGGTGGTGTACCTGCATCGATCCCCATACGAGTTACCGAGAATGGATGGCCTACCGGAAAGAACCCTTTTATAAATATAGAAAGATCATACGGACATCAAGCGAAAGTTCTCGAGACAGTTATACGAACAATCTATAAGCTGCGTATGGAGCTGAATATTACCCATTATGAGCTTTTTGGACTCCGGGATGCAGATAGCTCCAAAGATGATCTTTTTCATCAATTTGGGATTGTTCAGGATGATTATTCGCCGAAACCGGCTTATTATACCTATAAGAAATTAATACAGGAGCTCGGTATTTGATGAAGGAGGACCGTGAGTAATGATTATCTTATTGAGTGGATTAGGAGAGTTTACGAATACATCGACAATAGGGTGTTACTTATGGTGGAATGAATTCTGATTTATTTTTCAATTGTACCGCCGGTATATTTGGCATTCTTTATATTTTGGCCTATTATTAGTTGGATAATGAAAAAATGAATGATATTGGAGGTATCTCAATGAGTCAACGCTATCGAATTACAAGAGAATTTCAGGGAAATGATAATTCATCGCAAGCCATATCTTTGGAAGAGTGCAAACAGTATTTTGAATCCAAACCTGATTTTTCCTATACATCCGTGTTTACGGTGACAGGCGCTACCAGCATGTCCATTGATGGAGATTTTTTCATGTGGAGCTATGGCGATACAAAAATCCCATTCCGGCACTATCAAGGAGATATATACGTATCCGGTACCAATGAAGCTGTGATTCCCAAGATGATTGAGGTTGCGGGTGAATTGGGGGCGGATGTGCTGGAAGGGTAAGTATTTTCAACAAATCCCTAAAGCGGTAGTGCTTAATGAGCACTGTGCTTTAGGGCTTATCTCTTCCTCACATGAAAGTATTTACGCCGCCGCTACTTTCCGCTTGTTATTCAATCTTCCGAGCAAAAGCACACCTACCACGAGTATTAAACTAACTAGCCATGTGAGCACCGGATTTCTTATGAAAAAATCTTTTAAGAACGGCTCATCTACGATCATCTTCGATGCAGTCCAAGCGAGTACAGCTGATCCGATGTAGATGATAACCGGGAAACGCTCCACCCATTTCAGGATTAAGGTGCTCCCCCATACAACGATCGGTACACTAATGATTAGACCTAGTACAACTAAGATAAAGTCGCCATGCGCGGCACCTGCTACCGCAAGTACGTTATCGAGCCCCATAACGGTATCCGCTACGATAATCGTTCGGATAGCAATCCATAGAGTAGCAGCTGATTGTACATCATGCTTCTTTTCATCGACCAGAAGCTTATACGCGATCCACACGAGCAACAGCCCGCCGATGAGCAGCAATCCAGGAATCTTGAGGAGCCAAACTACAGCCAAGGTGAGTAGGGATCGGATAACAATCGCACCGACAGTTCCCCAGAAGATCACTTTCTTTTGTTGTTCCTTCGGAAGATTCCTTGCCGATAAGCCTATAACGATAGCATTGTCACCGGCAAGCGCTAAGTCGATGATAACGATAGCTAACAATGCAGACCAGAAGTCCGGAGTAAAAAAATCCATCATGGTAACACTCCTTATTCACAAGATATACCTATAATCCCCAATTGGCGGCAAATCATTACTAATGTCGGGTCTTATTTCATAGGGATGTTTAATGGAGGAATCCTAGCTTATGAATTTCATTTAATGCAAATGGCCCCAGCTTCTCGAAGAAGCCGGGGCTATATATCATGTTTGGAAGAGGATCAAGCCGCAGCGGGCTTGCGTTCTGCGATATAGCAAGCAATACCCAGAATCAGAGCCAGTCCTACGAGCACGGCGCCGACCCAAGGCAGAGCGGTTATAGTCAGATGAGTAATGACCCATCCCCCAATGAAAGCGCCGGCTGCATTTCCTAGATTCCCTGCTGAATGGCTGGAAGTAGAGGCAAGTGCTGGCGCCGCCTGGGCAAGATTCATAACTCGTACTTGCAGACCTGGAAACACAGCGAAGGAAGCAGCTCCCCACAGAAAAATGGTCAATACGGCAGCTATTGGACTATAAATGGTAAAGGTGAAGAGGGTAAGGATGACACATATCGTAAAGTAAAGTCCCAGTATGGAGGGCATCAGCTTCCAGTCCGCAAGCTTTCCGCCGACGATATTGCCGATGGTCACTCCACAGCCGAATAGGACGAGAATCCAAGTTACACTGTGCTCGGCAAAACCGGTGACTTGTGTAAGCAGCGGCGTAATATAAGTAAATACGGTGAATAGGCCGGCGTTGCCTAATGCTCCTATCAGCAGATATAGAAGGAGCTTAGGCTTGAGTAGAGAGGTAACCTGCAGAAGGATACTCGCTGGTTTGTCTTGTCGGATTTGCGGGATGAAGATGAGGATGCCGATCAATGCTATGATTCCCATGATTGCAATTGCACCAAACGAGGATCTCCACCCCATGTGTTGTCCAATAAATGTTCCCAGAGGAACACCGATAATATTCGCAATGGTTAGACCAGCCATCATGATGGATACGGACCCGGCACGTTTGTCTGGGCGTACAAGATTGGAGGCGATAACAGCCCCAACTCCAAAGAATGTCCCGTGAGTCAATGCGGTGATCATGCGTGCTCCCATCATAACTGCATAGGTTGGAGCGAAAACAGAGATTCCGTTACCGAGAATAAATAAAACCATAAGGAGACATAATAGTTTCTTCTGCGGGATTCGATGGGTGAGGACTGTCAGTATAGGAGCGCCGATTGCTACCCCAAGGGCATACATGGTAATGAGCTGTCCTGCGGATGAGATACTTACATGCAAATCCTCAGCTACATTAGGCAAAAGACCCATGATGACAAATTCAGTCATTCCAATAGCAAAGGCGCCAACCGTAAGTGAAAGTATAGAGAGGGGGAACGGTTCTTTGGTTGTTTGTTCCTTGGTAATACGTTGAGATAACTCCATGATGTCAAAATCAACCCTTCTGCGGTGTATAATGTGTAAGCTTCAACCTTAATCATGTAATGCCAGTCAATAAGACCTGTTCCATATTATTAAATTTTCTGAGAGTGTACGTTTCTCTTATTGGGGCTCCTTGGCTAGATGCTGCTTAAGCGAAGCTTTCTTCGTCACTAACTGCTTGGAAAGATCAGCTTGTACTCGATTAATGGTTTTGATTTCTTCGTTCAACTTATTGATTCGCGACATTTTGTTACTTAAGTCGTTATGTGATTGACTTAATTTCATATCTCTTTGCAATTGATTAATTTTGGATTGAGCTTTTTCCTTTTTGTTCTTCTCGTTCATGCTTTTGTCTTCTATGTCAGCAATTTCTTGTTGTAACCGATTGACAATCGCTTTAGTGAAATTAATGGACATTTAAACACCCCATAATCTTTTAGTGTAGCTGAGTCATCATTCTACTATAAAAAACTCGGTTATGCGAGAAGCGGAACGAAATAGGATCTGAGGCGCATTGTGAAGTGCCTCAGATCCTTTTTTGTGTTTGGAATTAAGTTTGTTTGGATGCCCATAGGGATTCGATCTCCTCCAGCGATTTTCCCTTGGTCTCGGGAACAATACGCCAGGTGAAGAAGAACGTGAACAAGGACATGATACCAAAAATCCAGAAGGTTATAGCCGGTCCGGCAGAATTAAGTAGAGGCGGAAACGACTGGGATACGACATAATCGGCTGCCCAAAGCGCCATCGCAGCAATCGCCGTAGCTTTTCCACGGATTCGGTTCGGGAAAATCTCTGAGATAATCACCCATACGACGGGCCCAAGCGATATAGCAAAGGAGGCCACATAAAGTAAAATGAAAATTAGAACCCATGGCCCTGCAGCATGGCCCGTTTGAAAAGCTATACCAATGACAAGCAAGCACAGCGCCATGGAGGATGTACCAATAAGCAGGAGAACCTTGCGCCCGACTTTATCGATAAGCCATAGAGCAAGAATGGTGAAAAGAAAGTTGATAAAGCCAACTAGAATGGTTTGAATGAGCGAAGCATTCGTACCAGCGCCTGTTGCCTTAAAAATTTCCGGAGCATAATACATAACGGCGTTGATTCCCGTGACCTGCTGAAGGACAGCCAGACCTACACCCACAATCAACGCAACACGCAGCCCGGGTTTGAATAACTGTCGGATCGATCCTGTTTCCTGCTTGAACGATTCCTTGATATCCAAAACTTCCTGTTTGGCTAAAGCTTCACCATGGATGCGTAATAAAATGGGCAGAGCTTCAGCAGGTCTTCCTTGCTTAATCAACCATCTAGGGCTCTCAGGAACAAATAAGAGCAGCACGAGGAACAGGAAGCCAGGAATTGAACCTACTGCGAACATCCAACGCCAAGCTGTGGATATATCCCAAGCGTCATCCCCGTAACTGGAGATTCCTAAATTAATGAAATAAGTTAGGAAAATACCCGTAACGATCGCCAGCTGGTTTAGTGCTACCAGACGACCACGGTATTTAGCCGGAGCGATTTCCGCGTTGTATAGCGGGCAGAGGGTAGATGTGATTCCTATGCCGATTCCACCGATAATACGGGCAATTATATAACCGGAGAACGTAGCGGGAATAGCGGAGCCAAGGGAACCGATAATAAACAGCGCTGCAGCTGCAATCAGCACTTTTTTCCGGCCGAACCTGTCGCTCAGCAAACCGGACATAGCGGCTCCAATAATGCAGCCAATGATCAGACAGGATACGGCCCATCCGACCTCAACCTGATTTAATTGAAATTTATGCTCCATAAAGCCAATCGCACCCGAAACTACAGCTGTGTCAAATCCGAATAACACACCGCCCAAAGCTGCTACAATGGAAACGAGTGTTACAAACTTTATGCTCACTTGCTCATTATACTTGTCAGGATTATGCTCCAACTTAATGTCTCCCTTCGGCCCATTCATGCTCAACACACCGAGTTTATTGTTAGTCTTTTCGGTTTGAAGGCGTTCTACTTTAAGAACGTGGTTCATTATATCATGTGAAATCTCTGACCAAGCCTACAATCATCTTCACTTATCCGTGTATTTCCTGCACTTAATTCGGACTATCGATATTATGCCCTCAAACTAGCATATTCCTGTCTGTAGAACACAAAAAAGTCCATGTCACCATGACTTGGACTTGGACTGATATTTTATATCCTATCGCGTTTGGCCCCGATACTCGCTTGGCGCTACACCGGTAACTTTTTTGAATACCCGGCTAAAGTAATTCGGATCTTTGTAACCAACCTCGTAGCATACCTCCTTGAGGCTTAAATGATCCATAGCGATCAATGCTTTGGCCTTATCGATTCGCAAGCTGGTGACAAAGTCGATAAATGTTTCTCCAACCTGCTGCTTGAAAATTTTACTGAAGTAGTGAGGATTCAGATGGACAAAATCTGCCACGTCTTCGAGGGATATCTCTTCGGTAAATCTTCTTTGTATATAGCTCTTTGCCCTGTCAAGAACTGTGAAGGTTTGCTGCTCGCGTTCTTCGCGAATGCGCTGCAATGCAGACATGACATAAGAACGTTGCTCCGTCCCGATGATAGTTGAAGATTGTGTCTGAGAATTCATTCCAGGGTCCCCTTGCTTCAGCTCATGGAAGTGGCATACCTTGCCGCCATATTCAAAATAGGTGGAAGCGAACACCGCTTCAAAGTAAGATTTGTGCAGCCCTTCTACTCTGTGTTGGGATGAACCGATGCCTACCGAGATAGGAAAAGAGAACTGCCGCTCCACCAAAGCGCACAGCTTCTCACCGTACTGCTTAACATCTTCCATCCATATTTTATCTTCGGTCTGCGGTACCTTTCGTAGGAAAATGGCCATGTGACGATCTATCAGGGAGCTAACAACACACGATGATCCTTGTGTCTTAGCAAAGCTTCGAATGCCATCATAAATTTTTCTTCTATCCCATGTATGGATAGTTTCCGGAAAAGCGATCACAATTGCACATCCTTCATCAAGAGGGAACTCGAGCCATTCGGATAGCTGCTCGGCATCTGCGTCTATAATTTGATCGACCATGAACATTAAGGCCAGCTCATTTTCCATCAAAGGGAGCAGTTGGGATACTTTATGCCTAAGCTCCAGTTCATCTGCACGCTTGCGCTTCTCTCTTTCCAATTCCAAGATAAGCTGCTCCAGCGTGCTTACTATCTGTTCCCGTTTGGCAGGCTTGACGATGTACTCCTTCACACCGAGCGATAGTGCCTCTCTGGCATAGGCAAAATAATCATAGGCCGTCACTAGCACGAATTTGGTGTCTGGAAGACGCTCTTTGATTTCCCGCAAAGCAGCCAAGCCTTGGATGCCAGGCATATTCACATCCATCAGCACGATATGCGGACGATGCTCTTCTGCGCGTTCAATAGCTGTCCGCCCGTTCTCTGCGTGGATTACTTGGAATATGCCCGGCATCATGCGCTGAACGATCCATTCTAATCCTTCTCGTTCCAATGCCTCGTCATCCGCGATCAGCAGCCGATACATGCAGGTGGTCACGCTCCTTCACTTGGGGAATCGTAATCGTTATCTTAGTTCCTTCGCCTAACTTGCTATCAATGTCTACGAGGTGATTGTGTCCATAAAATAATTTCAATCGCTTGAACACATTTCTGGTGCCAAGCCCTGTGGACTGCTTGTTTGTCGTAGAGGCTTCAAGCCGCAGTAAGGCTTGACGGGTTTCCTCACTCATACCTCTGCCGTTGTCTGACACCACTATGCGTACACCTGCTTCAACATAACGAATGTCTAAACGGAGGATAGCTCCACTCTCCATGCCTTCTAACCCATGCACAAAAGCATTCTCTACAAGAGGCTGAAGTGTCAATGATGGTATAAGCTCTTGCAAGGCAGACTCCTCGATATTCATGTCAAAACGGATCCGGTCGCGGAAGCGGGCTTGCTGAATTGTAAAATATTCTTTGATGTTTTCCAGCTCATCTCTTAGCGTTACCGGCCGATCCAGCTTGCCGAGATTATATCGCAGAAGATTGGACATCGATACAATCAGATCGCTAGTCTTTTCCGCTCCTTCCAGCAGTGCCAGCTTGGAGAGTACGTTAAGAGTATTAAATAGAAAATGGGGATTGATCTGGCTTTGTAGCGCTTGAAGCTCCAATTCCTTGACCAGACGATCCTTTTCCAGACTTTCCTTATCTTTTTCTATTAAAGCTTTCAGATCGGCTGACATTTGCCCGAACGCTGTGGACAACAGGCCAAGTTCATCAGCTGAACGTAGCGGCGGTGTCTGCTGCTCCAATTTGCCTTTGGAAATGGTCCGAGCCATTTCGACGAGTCTGCTGACAGGCCCAGTAATGCTGCGTGAAATCCATACTGCAAGCAGGATACTCATCAGCGTATTGATTATAAACACAGCCGCACCGAGCCGGTTCAACCGTTTATTTTCTTCTTGAATTTGCTTGTAAACGGGTTGATAGGAGCTAAGCTCCAGGTCAACGAGAAGCTGCCCATCTTCACGAATAAAGCCGAACGTTTTCTCCGCATCCTCGTAATGGGCTAACGCAGCTCCTGAGGTAATTGCAGTAGCGACAGCAGCTTGTTCTTGCTCTATGAAGGTATCCAGTATATGAACGTAATTTGTTAAAGCTGAAGCTTGAGGGGAGGAGCTTGTATTTTCAAAAAGGACTGTGCGTAGCCCTAGCAGCTTTTCTTGTATTTGTTTCAGATTTGAACTGTCTGCTTCGGCTGGATTGAGTAAATAACCGTAAAGAGTCCGCAGACTGTCTTCTGCTGTCTGAGAGGATTGATTGTATAACAAAATTCGGTCCATCATCAAACTATAGCTTTGTTGGACGACTTTTCCGCTCTGAAACAAAAAGAAGGTCACCGAATTGACGAGTAAGACCAGCAAAGGAATAAATAACAGCAGCTTCCTTCGAATGGTCATTGGCAATTGCTTCCGGTTCCATTAGTAAGCTTCTGGCGATTGAGGACAGAGGTTGGGGTGAAATGCTGCGCCGTCTCTGGGTTCTTTCCCTGGAAATAGCCATGAATCAGAGATACGGCATCATACCCCATTTGGTACGGCTGCTGAACAAGGGTCGAAGCAATGCTGCAATGTCGGATACCCTCCTTCGTTTCTGCCAAATCGTCAAATGCAAAAATGCTTACCTCCCGTTGTTTAACATGGCTAACTGCCTCCATTATTCCCACACCATCCAAAGCGCTGAAGCCTACCATAAAACCGACCTGCGGGTGACTCGACAGGATTTCTTCGGCTTGCCGGGCTGCTTGGAGCCGGGAAATATTCGACGATCGCACATCGGCTATGGTAAGCTCCGGATATTGATTAATCACGGATTGAAACCCGGCAAGTCGAAGCCGTTGATTGTCCGCCTGCTCATTACCAACCAGCACCCCTATGCTGCCGCGTTTTCCCGCCGCTTGAACGACCAGCTCGCCCATGTTCGTTCCCGCTTCCCAATTGTTCGTACCTACATACGATAGCCGTCGGCTTCCCGGCTCATCTGTGTCTACCGTAATCACAGGAATTCCTCGGTCTGCTGCTTTGTCAATTAACGCCCGATAATTCAGGTCATTGATTCCTTGTACAAGCACAGCATCGGCTTTAGCGGCAATGGCTTTCTCCAGCAGCTTGGTTTGTTCGGCCGGATTAATGCGGAAGGGCCCGAGATATTCCATATTTATCCCATATTGTTTAGAAGCCTCGCGCGCTCCCTGCTCGATGGAGCGCCAGTAGGGGTTATCAAGCTCCTGGGAGATCAACACGACGTGACGAGAGGTGTTTTCACCGCTGTTGGATGTCAAAGGCCGGACCAACTCGCGTATACGCAGAGTGGTGAACAGAAATTGCAGCAGCAAGCAGGCAAATATAATAAATACGATAAATAGGGTCTGGTTCCAATTCCGATTTGACATGCGGTTACTCCTCGAAAATGTTCGGATAATAAAATTATTACACAATAACTAGGGATTCATCCAAAAGAAGGACGAGCCCCAAGTTATTCTTTGATTATTAAGCACAATTGCGTCCATGTGAGTTAAAAACCAAAAGCCTCTATTCCCACATATTGAATAAAGTGGGTTAAGAGGCTTGTCTTGTTTATTGCTAGGATCCAAACACCGGGTTTACGTTCTTCATCCTTCATCCTGAAAAGACCATAGTGAAAGGTAGTACTATCCTTATCCTCTATATCCAAGCTGAACGGAAATATCGCTTGCTATTGCTGTCACATGCTGTATGAAGGTATCCAAAGACGGCTTTACCCTGTCAACTGGACCAATCATACTGATTGAAGCTGTTACGGTGCTATCGATATCAAAGAGTGGAGCGGCAATACCCATAACACCAACATTACGCATGTTCTCGCTGACTTCATAGCCGTTAGTAAAAATCGAACGGAGTCGATCGCTTATTTCCGCAGGCTCTTTTAAAGAAAAGGGTGTAAAAGTGCGAATGTCCGTACTTATGATGCTTTCAATAAAAGACGGATCTTGATAAGCGAGGATAACTCGAGAAGCTGACGTTGCATACAGAGGGAAACGCCGATATGCCTCCACATTAAACCGGATCGGATGAATGGAGTCGATTCGATCGATGTAGATGGCTTCATGACCATCCCTAACGCACAGGCATACAAGCTCTTGCGT
The DNA here is from genome assembly GCF_013141765.1 of Paenibacillus foliorum. Classification (GTDB taxonomy): domain Bacteria; phylum Bacillota; class Bacilli; order Paenibacillales; family NBRC-103111; genus Paenibacillus_S; species Paenibacillus_S foliorum. The sequence goes on along the minus strand of NZ_WHOD01000102.1, from coordinate 162,266 downwards.
TGTATCGGCAAGCTTTTGAAGATAGGGCTTAGCAAAGTCCACCAGATTATGATTATTCAACACTTTATTACCAAGTCCTAACAAGGTGAATCCTAGCGAATATTGTTTATTTGCAGGGTTTTGTTTGATAAAACCTTCGCTTTCCAATGTCATGAGGAGCTTATGTACGGCACCCTTAGAAAGCTGAAGCTGACGGCTAAGTTCACTGACGCCCATTTCCTTCGGGGAATCGAGGAACAGCTTAAGCAGCCTGCAGCTATTTTTTACGGAGGAAAGGTGATTGTCCATACTTCAATTATGCTCCTTAAAAGGCAAAAAGTGGCCGTTGATAGTTTTTTTGCAATTAGTTTACCATAAATATAAGCTTTTTCCTATATGAAAACGACAATGGGAGCGAATCTAACATATGTTAAATTTTTATTGCATTTTTGTTAAAAAACATGTTAAAATTCCAATATATTCACATATAGGAAACATCGTTCACGTATAGAGAACGATAATAACACGTTGAGAGGAAGTTTTCAATGAAAAAATGGGGAGCAATTTTATCGGTAGCTGCAATTTGTAGTGCTTTAGTGACGGGGTGTGGAACGAATGCAGCTCAGCAGGCGCCAGCAGGGGATAAAGGAGCTGCAGCAGCTGGCAAAGAAGCAGGCTTAACGCCTGAAAAGCAGCTGGTCATTGCCGGCAACGGGGCAACGGTAGAAGAATTGATGAAGGATGAAATTTTCAAAAAATTTAATGCAAAATATCCGGATGTGAAACTCACATACGTTTCCGGTGTGTCCACAGAAATTGTTGCAAAGGTGAAAGCACAGAAGGCTTCACCCCAAATCGATGTAACGATTGTTGAGGGCGGAGAGCAGGAAGCAGGTCGCGTAGAAGGTTTATGGGAACCGCTTACAGACAAAGATATTCCTAATATGAAAAAAGTCGGCGAAGATCTCAAGGTTAAAGACAACAGTGGAATTGCCGTTAACTTTACACCTATGGGTATTTCCTATAACGCTGAGGTAGTGAAAGCCAAAGGGCTGCCTGTGCCGCAATCATGGAATGATCTTGCAAAACCAGAAATGAAGGGTAACATTACTTTGGCCGAGATGTCCAGTAATTTTGGCCGGTCAGCCTTTATTATGCTTGCTTATGCCAACGGCGGTTCTGAGAAAAACATGGATCCTGGCTTTGAAAAGCTGAAAACGATAGCAGGCTACATGCCGACTTTTGCTAAAAGTGCAGCACAACTGCAGCAAAACATGCAAAATAAAACAGCGGTTTATACGACCTGGACTATGGCAAGAAGCCTAGTTCAAAAGGATGCAGGCTTGGATCTTGAGTTTGTTATTCCGAAGGAAGGGGCTAACCTTGTACCTAACGTGGCGACAATAGTTAAAGGTGCGAAAAATCCTAACGCTTCCAAGCTGTTTATTGATTTTCTGTTGACAGATGAAGTACAGACTATGTATGCTTCCAAGCTTTATTACAATCCAGCTGTTCCAGTAAATCTTCCTCAAGAGCTGGCAAAGAAGCTGAGCTTTGATACCAAAAAGGTAGTTAAATTTGACGCGGAAGTTGTCGGCAGCAAAATGCCGGAATGGCTAGACCGCTTTAATAAAGAAGTTGCTCCTAAAGTCGGGAAATAGGTGATAATAGATGACCAAAAGCATTGACGTCGAACTAGTAAACATCCAGAAGAAGTTTGGTCCGAATGTAGTTGTAGACAGCTTTAATTTGCAAATCGAGCAGGGAGAATGTGTCTCCTTCCTCGGCCCATCCGGGTGCGGTAAAACGACCACATTAAATATGATTGCCGGTTTTTTGGAACCAGATCAAGGTGATTTGCTGATTAAAGGAAAACGAATGAATGGTGTGCCGTCCAACAAGCGTGAGCTTGGAATGGTGTTTCAGACCTATTCGCTATTTCCGCATATGACGATATTTGAGAACGTTGCCTACGGGCTGAAGCTTCGTAAAGTGGCTAAAGTGGAAATTACTCGCAGAGTGAATGCCATCCTTGAGCTGGTAAAGCTGCCTCATGTAGCAGAACGTTATCCTAAGCAGTTGTCTGGCGGACAGAGACAACGGATTGCGATTGCGCGGGCTTTGGTAACGGAGCCGTCCTTGCTGCTGCTTGATGAGCCTTTGAGTAATTTGGATGCTAAGCTGCGCGAGGAGTTAAGAGATGAGCTGAAGCGACTGCAGCAGGAAATTGGAATTACTACTATATTTGTAACCCATGATCAGGAGGAGGCGCTTTATCTCTCCAATCGTATCGTCGTTCTTGATCATGGCAAGGTAGAACAGATTGGTACGCCTTGGGATATTTACAATCGTCCTGCTTCCGAGTTTGTTCATACCTTTATTGGAAAGTCGAACCGCATGCAGGGAATGGTTGAGGAAACGAAGGGCGACACCCTTTTGCTGAGAACCGATGCCGGCTTCACACTTCTTGCCGATCGCCGAGACGGCAGCTTTGGGAATGGAGAAAAGGTCACTATCTATGTTCGGCCTGAGAAAATTGGTTTGAATACGGAAGAAGTAGTAATGGATGGTATTAATCAGGTGAAGGGTACTGTGAAGCAGACCTCCTTCCTTGGCGCCTACACAGAATGTGAAGTGGAAGTAGGACTCTACTCGATCACTGTTCGTATCCAGACGGTACAGCAAATGATTCAATTCTCACAAGGGCAAAGTGTATACCTGGATTGGAAGCCTGAGGATATATTCGTGTTCACCGGAAAGGGGCAGGGACAATGAGCGAGGGCCGTAGCCGGTTGACGCGAAACGCCACTCTGCTGCTGGCACCGGGACTTGCGGTAGTGATGGGGGTATTTATACTTCCCATGCTATATATTCTGATGTTCAGCTTCCAAGACAAGCAGGAGCATTTTTCCTTCGGAAATTACTTGTTGTTCTTTCAGGACCCCTATTATATTCAAGTGCTGTGGCGTACGATCAAAGTGAGCTTGCTCACCGTATTGGCTTGCCTGGTATTGGGTTTTCCAGTGGCCTTGTATATGGCTCAAGCGTCAGGCAGAATGCGAGGAATTGTTACCTTCTTAATCATATCTCCGCATCTGGTGAGCGTTGTTATCCGTAACTTTGGATGGGTCATTATTCTGGGGGATAAGGGATGGATCAATAATACGTTACTGCAGCTTGGACTGATCGACAAGCCGTTGAAGCTGTTGTACAACGAGCTTGGCGTTATCATTGGTTTAACGGATTCATTGATGGTTTATATGATCTTGGCGATTGCAACCAGTCTTTATCAGATTGACGGCTCGCTTTATAAAGCGGCAGGCATATTAGGCGCCAGCAGGCTGCGTACGTTCTTTTCCGTTACCTTGCCGCTCACTTTGCCAGGGATGGTCGCTGGAACAACGCTTGTCTTCAGCCTGTCCATGAGTGCTTTTGTTACGCCGGCTTTAATGGGAGGAACATCCGTGAAGGTGCTTCCGGTTATTGCCTATGAGAAAATAATGACCCAATTGGATTGGTCGCTTGGGGCAGCCATTGCCTTCTTGTTATTGGCTTCAACGATTGCGCTGGTATCCTTGTTCACCCGTTTGATCGAAACCAAGCGTTATAAAGAGGTGTTTAACTCATGATAAAGAAAATTTCTCCGCTTGGTATCATTACTTTTTTCGTGGTGTTGTTCGTCATCTCACCTTTGCTTATTATTATCCCTACCTCGTTGACTTCGGTAAAATATCTTTCGTTTCCACCGGTAGGATTCTCTTTTATGTGGTATGCCAAAATATTTGACCGTCCCGAGTTTGTGGATTCATTTATTTTCAGCTTGGAGCTCGCCGCATTAACCGCTGTTATTTCAACTATCATCGGTACACTGGCAGGGCTTGCGCTGCATAAGTATAAGTTCCGCGGCAGTGGAGTCATCAATGGACTGCTGCTTTCACCCTTAACTGTACCGGCTTTGATCATCGGTATTGCGGCACTGCTATTTTTTACTCGGATAGGTTTGGCTGGTACTTTTCTTGGACTGCTGCTAGCTCACGTGCTGATATCTATTCCTTATGTTGTGAGGCTTGTTTTGACAGGGCTGAGTAATTTCGATTACACGCTGGAGCGGGCAGCTTACATAATGGGGGCTAAACCATTCAATGTGTTTTGGGATATTACGCTTCCTTTGTTACGGCCGGCTATCATGTCCGGGATGATCTTTGCTTTTCTGACTTCCTTCGATAATGTTACGGTCTCTTTGTTTCTTGTTTCTCCTTCGACCACAACGCTGCCGCTTGCTATTTTTAGCTATATGCAGGAGATATTGGATCCGTTGGTTGCATCCATTTCATCGGTTGTTATTTTATTAAGTCTTATATTTATTATTCTTTTGGAACGCGTTTATGGTTTGGATCGATTGTTTGGATCCAACTCGCATTCCCACTAAATGGAGATGTCTTACATCATGTCACAATCATCACTTCTGAAACAAATTGAATCTTATCTTCCGGAGCTGCTTCAGCTGCTGGAGGAAAGCGTAAATATGGACTCACCTTCCCGAAACAAAGCTCAATGCGATCTGACCGCTGATTGGTATGCGGCTCAGTTTACCCGCTTGATCGGAGGTCGGGTCGAACGGATCCCGCATCCAATCGCAGGAGATCGGCTTCTATGTGTTGCGGGGAGCGGAGCCAAACAAATTCTTCTCGTAGGTCACTACGACACGGTCTGGCCGAGTGGTGAAGCGCAGCGACGTCCGTTTCGAATCGAGGATGGAGCAGCCTTCGGTCCTGGTGTTTATGATATGAAGGCAGGGCTGCTGCAAGCTATTTTTGCGCTTAAGGCGTTACAGGATACAGGGCGTTTTCCAGAGGATAAACGGGTCGTGCTGCTTATCAACAGCGATGAAGAAATCGGCAGTCCGACTTCTCGGGAATTTATTGAAACGGCAGCCCGGCAATCTGCTGGAGCTTTTGTACTGGAGCCTCCTATGGAGCCGAGAGGTGCGCTCAAGACAGCTCGCAAGGGTAGCGGCCGGTATAAGCTAACGGTAAAAGGGGTATCCGCTCATGCGGGTGTAAATCCGGAGCAAGGGATATCAGCGATTCAAGAGCTGGCTTGTCAAATTCAGCTCTTGCATAAGCTAACTGATTACAATCTCGGGACAACGGTTAATGTTGGCCTCATACACGGAGGTATCGGCAGCAATGTCGTGCCGGATCATGCGGAAGCAGAGATCGATGTCCGCATCGCTACTTTGGATGAAGCCGAGCGGATCGAAGCTGAGTTCGCTGCGCTGACTCCATCTCTTCCAGGCGCGGAGATCGTTGTTACCGGCGGCATGATGCGTCCACCGATGGAACGTACCGATGCTATTGCATCGCTGTACAGCCTCGCTCGGGGACTGGCGAAGGATGAATTCGGCCTCGCATTGGAGGAGACGGCGACCGGTGGAGTCAGCGATGGCAACTTCACTGCAGCCGCGGGCACCCCGACGCTCGATGGTCTAGGCGCGCGCGGAGACTTCGCGCATTCGCCGCGCGAGTATGTGAGGATCGATGAGATTCCTGTGCGCACTGCGTTACTGGCGCGTTTGATTGAAGCTATATAGGGTAGGCTAGACGAAGTGGGGTTCACGAGGAAAGTCTCAATGCCTTTGAATCTAACGGCTGAACAGTTGAAAGCCCTAGTCATAGCTGCCAAACTCCAGTGGAAACCCCAAATTAATTCCCCACAAGCTGACTGCACATGCGACTTGAGCCTTCTGGGCAATATTTACTCCAATGACTAAATGTAAAAAGGTAATGTTTTCAATGAGTTGATTTTGCTTGTCCTGAGCTTTAGAATTCATAGTAGAGCGTCCTTCTAGATGATGGGTTTTTGAGGCATTGACCTCGTGCACAACCCCATCGTACCGAGGCGCTTTTTTTTTTGCAATGACCAAATTTTTCATCAAAAACTCAAATCAATGGTTCCTTCTCGGGTAAATAGCGATAGATATCCAGGTCGATTTTCCCTTCGGCGTTCACCTGAACTCCTTCACTACTCAAGTGCAGCTCCTGTAAGAAACGGCCCTCCTGATCATGAATGGCAATCTCCCCCTTAGCGTTCACAACCCTATGCCATGGGAGGTTATGAATCTTGCTGAGCGAGTGCAAAATTCTCACGACTTGTCTGGCTGCTCTTGTGCTTCCTGCAATTTCAGCAATTTGACCGTAAGTCATCACATATCCTTCTGGGATGGCCTTGATAACCTCAATAACTCTCTGGGTAAAGGGCAGCATTGTTCCGTTATTCCTCCTTATTCATCGCAGCCTTTCTGAATTTATTTTATACTAAATATCCATTGAGAGAAAAAAATGACCATCTTAGATGCTTTTGGTTTATAGCAGGGTCTTTAAAAAGGAAAAATGGTTACTATTACTCCTTTTTGGTTATGTTCAAAGACGGATTACATTCCTTATACTGAGATCAGAGCACTTGATACCAGTATGAACGGAAAGAGGGTTAGTATGAATAAGCAGATATTGAATATGAATGGGATTGTTACTGTATTAAACACTCCCTTTACTGAAGAGGATAGAATCGATATCCCATCGCTTCGTAAACATGTAAATTATGCTTTGGATTCAGGAGTTGCCGGTTTCCTCATTCCCGCAATGGCGAGTGAAGTAGACAAGTTAAACGAGTTCGAAAGGAAATTATTGGTTGAGACTGTAGTTGGAGAAGTGAAGGGGAGAGTACCGGTAATAGGTGGAGCTTCAGCACATACGGGTGCTCAAAGGATTTTTTATGCGAAGCAATTAATTCAATTGGGCTGTGAGGGCGTGTTAGTGAGTATCCCTTACGTCAATGATCAACAATATGAACATGATGTCAGGGAAATTGCTGAGTTAAATCCGAAATTTTTAATGCTTCAGGATTGGGACTTTCAAGGGTTTGGGTTACCTGTACCTTTAATAAGTAAGCTGTTTAAAGAGATTGACGTTTTTCGAAGCTTGAAAATAGAAGTAGTTCCGGCAGGAGTTAAATACTCACAAGTCATTGAGGCAACAGGAGGGCAATTGCATGTAGCCGGCGGTTGGGCTGTCAGCCAGATTATTGAAGGCCTTGACCGAGGTGTTCATGCTTTCATGCCTACGGGTATGCACGAAATATACGTGAAGATTTATTCATTACATCGTCAGGGTGAAAGGGATGCGGCCAAGGAGCTATTTAACCGTTTGCTTCCGGTTCTGTCTTTCGCTAATCAGCATCTGGATATATCGATTCATTTTTTTAAACGACTTCTTTTTGAACAAAATATTTATCGTACAATGCGGGTTCGCCAACCTATTCTGCCATTTGATGGTTATCATGAAACTATTTCAAAAGAGTTGACCGATTATGTAATTAAGCTTACAGAGGACTTATCTAGGACATAATAAGACGGAATACAAGACCTTAAAAAGAGTTTCATTATAAAAATTCCCTTTTTATTAAATCAAGTTTAGTTTAGAATCTAAGTAATCGATGTGCTGTTTTACCTCAATCCTATTTGAAGCATGAACAACTCCTACATAAAAATAACTAACTATTTCTGTAAAATCATCATGAATGAATTATCGGGTACATTAAAGGGAGCATCTAGGTGTGGAAAGGGTATAATACATGAGTTTAATGTAAATGAAATAAATAATACAAAAAGGGCTCAACCTCAAAATCGGCGCTTGACCCACTCACGACAATTAGCTTGCACATATCCTGCAAACATGCAGTTATTTTGTACTGAATTTGCTCTTGAGAGGAAAAAGCTGCGAATGTACAGCAATTCCCATGTGAAATGATCTGATTTCAGCTAAGAATGAAAGAGAGATGCAGATTTACATGAATTCACGAAGACTGCCGATAAAACTTCCAAAAGGCTGTATAGATGCAGGTTTTGGGGGGAGGCAATAGCTTCGAATAATGTCAAAGTCTTGTCAAGTGATGAGCTGGATATGGGGCCGAAGTCGAATGATTTCGTCAAGCGCTGATTTCGGTATTGAGCCACAAAATGATAAACAAAAAGGAGCTACGATGACAGAGAATAAAGCAATAATAGAAGCAGGATGGAACTTCGACAATAGTTATGCTCGTCTGCCGGAATCAGTTTTTACCAGGCTCAACCCGACTCCTGTACGCTCACCGAAATTGATTATTCTTAATAGTCCTTTGGCGACATCCTTGGGGTTGAATGTCCAAGCGCTGCAAAGCAATGATGGTGTAGCGGTGCTTGCAGGCAACCGGATTCCCGAAGGAGCCTTGCCTCTTGCTCAAGCTTATGCAGGCCATCAATTTGGGTATTTCAACATGTTAGGGGACGGCCGGGCTCTGCTGCTTAGCGAACAGATTACTCCCCAAGGCGAGCGGGTTGATATTCAGCTTAAGGGTTCAGGTAGAACGCCATATTCCCGCCGGGGCGATGGTCGAGCGGCACTTGGACCGATGCTGCGTGAATACATCATCAGTGAAGTCATGCATGCGCTTGGTATTGCTACCACCCGCAGCCTAGCGGTTGTAACTACCGGTGAGACAGTATACCGCGAAACCGAGCAAACGGGTGCAATTATGACCCGCGTGGCCGCCAGTCATCTGCGCGTAGGCACCTTTCAATATGTTGCAAAATGGGGCACTGCCCAGGATCTCCGAGCTCTTGCTGATTACACATTGCAAAGGCATTTTCCAGAGGTTGAGACTGATGAGAATCGTTATCTTTTTCTACTTCAGGAAGTGATAAAACGTCAGGCTGTGCTGATTGCCAAATGGCAGCTCGTTGGCTTTATTCACGGTGTGATGAACACCGATAACATGGCCCTTAGCGGAGAAACCATTGATTATGGTCCTTGCGCCTTCATGGATGCTTATGACCCAGCAACGGTATTCAGTTCCATTGATACACAAGGACGCTATGCTTATGGCAACCAGCCGCAAATTGCCGCGTGGAATCTCGCGAGATTTGCTGAAACCCTATTGCCGCTGCTGCATGACGACGAGGAGCAGGCTATCAAATTGGCCGAGGATGCCATTTCAGGTTTTACGGAGTTGTATCACCGTAATTGGCTCGCGGGAATGAGGGCCAAGCTGGGCATATTTAATGAAGAGCAACAGGATGAATCCCTTATTGAAGACCTACTCAGGATGATGCAGCAGAATGGTGCGGACTACACGAATACCTTCCGCGCATTAACTCTTGATAAGCCGGAGGATACGGTCCTGTTTGGCACCAGGGGATTTTCTGAGTGGTATGAGCTGTGGCAAGCGAGACTCGGCAGGCAGCAGGAACCCAAAGCGTCCTCGCATCAATTGATGCGGAACAGCAATCCCGCACTAATCCCGCGCAACCACCGGGTAGAAGAGGCGCTAGAAACTGCGGAGAACCAAGAAGACTACAGTGTGATGGAGCGGCTTCTTGAGGTGCTTTCGAGCCCCTACGCGGACTCTCCCGAACATGCAGATTACTCCACATTGCCTGCTCAATCAACTCGTCCTTACCGAACCTATTGCGGTACCTGATGTAGAAGCATCAGACCAACCGATTAATTGTCAAAGTGAAACTTCATAATAAATGTTTACAGAAAAGGGCCATAATAAATGGCCTTTTTTTCTGTTTGTCAGCAGCGGCAGAAGAAGAGGTTTCTTCCTCCTCCAACTGCTTTCTCTCCATATAGTAGAAGCATTATAAACTAAACGATAAATTTACATGAAATCTTGTAAACTGGTAACAAATTGCTGTTAACAGTTAGAAATAGGAGCTGAGACTATGAAATGTCTATTGTCAAGCAGGTTGTTATCGGTTTTCTGATATCTCCGGTTTTGCTCGGATGTATCGGCGGTATGTCCTATTAATTTTTACAAAAGGTCAATGAATCGTACTCTACTCTCGTCAATCATCAAGCCAGGGCTGCATTTGATTCGCATGTAATCCAATTTGATTCCATTCAAAAAAGAATTTTTTGAATGCCTTTTTGGTTGTTAATGAAAGCCAATACTTGGAGGGATTTAAACGGACTAATATTGACTTAAATGAACTGGCTGTCAATGTAGCTCCGAATCTATCGGAAGATGGCCAAATCAGCCTGATACAAATAAAGGAGTTGGACGCTAAGCTGCAAGCTCAAGCGGATAAGGTCGCGGGTCTTCTTAAATCTGATCCTCAGGAAGCGCAGCGGATTATCCGACAGGAAGTTCTTCCTGCGGGGAGCGAAATTAATAATCTGAGTTTGGGGAGATAGCCGCTTATTTTAATCTGATGGTTCAAAATTTACGTAAACTGATTCAACAGGTTGCTTCCCATGCGGAACAATTTACTTTTAAAGCAACGCAATTAAAGCAAAGAGCTGTCGAATCTGGAATTGCGTCGGGACAAATCACTAAGACGGTTCAAGGATTAGCTATTGGTTCGGAGCGGCAGCATAATAATATCTGTCTCCATACAAGAGCTTTCATTTATGGCGGAGGAGCTTCAGGCATCCATTCATCGATTTAAGGCGTAAGAAAATAAACATTGCTAATAAGATATAAGTCCCTGTCTTTTAATTACGGACAAGGACTTATATCTATTTGACGTTACCCGGTAAATTCCTGAACCCATTCACTGTTATAGTAAGCAATGCCGATTTTGGTATAACTACTATTCAATATATTGGCTTTGTGCCCTGGGCTATTCATCCAATCGTTCATGACCTGGGTAGGGGTGGTTTGCCCTTTTGCAATGTTTTCTCCAGCGGAATTGTATGTGATCCCGAACTCCTTCATCATATCGAAAGGGGATCCATGGGTTGGAGAATTATGATCAAAGTAATTGTTGTTGGACATGTCCTGGGCTTTGACCATAGCCATTTTTGACAATTCTGCGTTCATAGTAAGGGGAGTTAATCCGGCTTTGGATCTTTCTTGATTTACTATATCCAGAACCTGTTGCGCGAATTGAGATGAATCCTTGTTACCTTGCGGTGCCTGTCCTGTTGTATCGGTTGGTACATTTTCAGCAGGATATCCGGTCGGTGCCTGTCCGGTTGAACCTGTCGGTACCTTTTCTGTAGGATATCCGGTCGGTGTCTGTCCAGTTGAACCTGTCGGTACCTTATCTGCAGGATATCCGATGGGTACCTGTCCAGTTGAACCTGTCGGAACTTTTCCTCCAGGATATCCGGTTGGTGCCTGGTATACTGGGTTTCCTGGAGTTGCTTGAATTAGATCCAACAAATACGAAGGAATTCCGTTGGGTGCTTCTTTAATTGTAATAGATTCTCTTCCGGTAATCGATGTAGCTGTTGATGATGCCTGAGTTTTTACAGCATTTTGCGCAGCAGTGTGAGCATGAGTTGATATTTGCGATTGTTTAGGAGTCACCTGCTTTTGCGTCACATTCTTAGTGTTAGTATTCGCCGTACAGCCTGTCACCATTAGAAATACTGCTAATAAAATAAACTTTACCATAAACTAACCTCCTCGGTCCGTCAAATTAGTGAAGTTACTGGCTTTAAGATTTCCGTCATGACCTTTATTTATTCCTAAATATCAGGTTCTCCTTATCCATATTCTGAGACCTTGCTTCGGCTCAATTGGGGCCTGCTTTTTTTAAAAAACCTACATGTTCTTTACGGAAAGGGTTGTGATATTTCACCAAAAATGCAAGTGTCGCCTATAGAAAGGATAAATTCGACCTATAAACGATAGGCAAACTTCCTTTAAACTTGTACCCATGAGCTTTGAGATGGATTGAAAAGGAGCATATTCTAATGACATTTGAGGTTGAGCAAACAGAAGGAAATAGTGAATGGTTTACTAATGACCGGTTCGGTTTGTTTATCCACTGGGGCCTATATTCGCTAGCGGCAAGACATGAATGGCTTCAGTCACGGGAGAAATTAAGCGGGGAAAAGTATAGCAATAAATATTTCAAACGGTTTGATCCCGATTTATATGATCCCGAACTATGGGCGCAGCTAGCGGCGGATGCAGGCATGAAATATTTTGTGGTAACGACCAAACATCATGAAGGCTTCTGCTTGTGGGACAGTAAGCTTACCGATTACAAGGCGACCAAATCTCCGGCTGGACGTGACGTTCTAAGACCGATGGTAGACGCATTCAGAAATAAGGATATGAAAGTTGGATTGTATCATTCCTTAATCGACTGGCATCACCCGCACTATACCGTCGATACTAAGCATCCGCTTCGTCTGGATCCGGAGTTTATTGCCAAAAGCGAAGAACTGGATTTCTCGATTTACCGTGATTATTTATTCGGACAGACGGAAGAGCTCATGACGGAATTTGGCCAAATAGACTTGATGTTCTATGATTTTTCATTCCCTTCGGAGAATGGATTGCCAGGCAAAGGCAAGGTGGATTGGGGCAGTGAAGAGCTGGTTCGAATGATCCGATCCAAGCAGCCTGGAATATTGCTCAATGACCGCCTCCAAGTAGGGGGGGATATAACAACGCCGGAGCAGTATATACCTACCAAGTGGGTTCAGGTAAATGGCAAGCGAGTTGTATGGGAAACTTGCCATACCTTCAGCGGCTCATGGGGATACCATCGTGAAGAGGAATCATGGAAAAGCGTCGACGTCTTGGTCAAAATGCTGATAGACGCTGTCAGCCGCGGGGGTAATCTGCTATTGAACGTTGGTCCTACCGGTCGTGGTGAGTTTGATGAACGGGCTATAGACAGGTTAAAGGGGATTGGCGAGTGGATGAAACGGCATAGCCGCGCTATCTATGGATGCACAGAGGCACCTGCTGCCTTCGAGTGCCCTCAAGATTGCCGCCTGACGTATAACCCGCAAACAAACCGTATGTATGTGCATGTGTACAGCTGGCCATTCAAAAATATTCAGCTTCACGGATTCGCAGGTAAGGTAGAGTATGCCCAGCTGTTGAACGATGCTTCTGAAATCAGGTTTAAGCAAGGCTTTGTTGCAAGCGGCATAGATAATGGAGCTTTCAAGGAAGGCAGAGACGAGAATACTCTCGTATTATCCTTGCCCGTTAAGAAGCCGAATGTGACGGTTCCAGTTATTGAACTATTTTTAAAATAAATGAATTAAAGTTAGTCAGGGAGGGTTATGCAATAATGAAAGCCATTACACTTGCTTATGATCACAATCCCGCCCCGCGGGTGAAAAATGGAATCCAGCTGCTCAAACAAGCCTTTCAGGATTCCGGATACGATGTATTAGAAGAAGCAGTATCCTGGACATGGGATAGCTATCGTTCGATAAAGGGAAGAAAGCTATTTGTCGGAAACCGCGGCGAATCTCAGTTTCTTCAACAATTGGAAGAGCGTGATGTACTGCTCTACCATACAGAGAATCCAGAGGGCGAAGGCTTCTATGTGGCCTCCGTTTCGGGAAATCTGGTCACCATTTCCGGTGGCAATGACTCTGGCGTATTATACGGCTGTCTGGAGCTTGCACAGCGTATTCGCACAGCGGGGCTGCTGCCGGAGGATATCGCTTACGGAGATGCGCCTAGTTTTGCCTTGAGGGGGCCGGCGATCGGCCTACAGAAAACAACGGTTGAGCCGCCGCGCCAAACCTATGAGTATCCTCTGACACCGGGGCGTTTTCCTTGGTTTTATGAGCGGGGATTATGGCTGGATTTCCTCGATATGATGCTGGAGCAGCGGTGCAATATTTTTTATTTGTGGACCGGGCATCCCTTCTCTTCTTTGGTTCGATTGGAAGATTATCCGGAAGCTCTTGAGGTCACGGAAGAGGAATTTGCGCTCAATGTGGACACCTTCCGCTGGTTAACCGAAGAGGCTGATAAACGCGGAATATGGGTTGTGCTTAAATTTTATAACATTCATATTCCTCTGCCGTTCGCCGAAAAGCATGGCTTGAAGCTGCATCAGCCCAAGCCGCTGCCTTTTACTAGCAATTATTATAAGAAATCAATCTCGGCCTTTGTCAAATCGTTCCCGAACGTAGGATTGATGGTCTGCCTGGGGGAAGCGCTGCAAGGACAAATCTATGGTGTGGAATGGTTTAACGAAACGATTATTGCCGGTGTACTCGATGGGCTGAAGGATCTGAACGTTAAGGAAAAGCCGCCGATTATCCTTCGTTCACATGCCATTGAACCGCAAAAGGTTATCGAGGCCGCTCTGCCACTTTATCCTAACTTATTTACAGAAGCCAAATATAATGGGGAGTCACTCACGACTTACACACCGCGAGGCAAATGGAAGGACATTCATAACCGCCTTGGTTCCATGCAAACTGTACATATCGTCAATGTGCATATCCTTGCTAATCTAGAGCCCTTTCGTTATGGATCGCCATCTTTTATTCAAAAAAGCATGCAGGCGGCCAAATATCGGCTCAAGGCCAACGGCCTTCATTTGTACCCGCTCTTTTTCTGGGATTGGCCCTTTGCTCCGGATAAAGTTGAGCCTAGACTGAGACAATTGGATCGTGACTGGATTTGGTTCGCTTCCTGGTTTCGATATGCTTGGAATCCTGATCGTGATCCTCAGGCAGAACGACAATACTGGATTAGAGTGTTGGGGCAAAAGTACGGCAGCCTAGAAGCAGGAGAAGCTATACTCGATGCCTACGATGCATCGGGGGAATGTGCGCCTAAGCTGCTGCGCAGATTTGGCATCACAGAGGGGAACCGCCAGACGATGAGTTTGGGAATGACGATGAGTCAGCTAACGAACCCAGACCGCCACATGCCATGGGCAGATTTATGGGAGTCACAGGCGCCACAGGGTGAGCGTTTGGAGGACTATGTAACCAGAGAACTGGCGGGAGAAACGCATATCGGGGAAACACCGCCGGAAATTATTGCAGACGCAGTGCGTCATGCTAAGGATGCTGTACGGGCAATTGAGCGAGCACAATCCTCGGTAACATGTAATATGGATGAATTCCAGCGGTTGGTCAGCGATATGTACGCTCTCCAGCATATGGTTGAGGTGTATGTGCAGAAGGTTCAAGCCGCTATGCTCATATTGACCTATAAGCATACGGTTAAGGGGGAGTTTTTCAAGGGACTTGATTTGTTGGAGCAAGCTGCCGTTCATCTGGAGAATGGCCTGGAAAGCTACCGGGAGCTGACCCATATAACCGAGAAGACTTATCTGTTTGCTAATAGCATGCAGACTCCTCAACGAAAGGTTCCGGTTCGCAATGGCCTTGAATTCGGACATTGGAAGCAATGCTTGCCGATCTATGAAACGGAGCTGGACCAATTCAAACTGCATTTGGAGGAATTGAAGGCAGGCCAGTTACCTCAGGCGCTTCAGAACTTGAAGGAGCCGATTGTCCCTTACAAGGAGGTTCCATTTAAGCTGCTGTCAGACAATGCAGAACTGTTCAAGGTGGAGAAAGGAACCTACGTATTTACGGATGGGGACATTCATATCGTCAGCTGTGCGGAGGAATTGAATAATTTGACGGGTATCCGATTTGGCCAAATGCAGGCAGGGCTGAATGGGATAGCGATTGATATTGAACTTGAGCAGCCGTCCCAAGTGCTGATCGGTTATTTCAATAATAAGGATCAGCAGTGGCTTCAAGCTCCAAGCTTGGAAGAGAATACGCATGCGGACGATATGGGCGGATACGCACCCATCCTTCGCAAGGGACTCCGCTTGTACGCTTATCCCTCCGTGAATGTGCATGCTTTTAACTATGAAGCTGGACGGCATACGTTAGACTTCGGCAGAGGTGCTTACTTGATTCTGGGTATTGTCCCTGCAGATCAAGTTATGCGGCAGCGTGATGTTGAACACAAGAACGATGGCATCGATACTCTAGACTGGTTATACGAATAGCACGATAATCAATCAGCCGCTATGGTAAATGAGGAGGGGAAGCATATGCCCGGCAAGAAATTAGCGCTTTGGTACAAAGAGCCTGCTCATAATTGGTTTGAAGCCCTTCCTGTCGGCAACGGTCGGTTAGGCGGAATGGTATATGGGGGAACAGACCGTGAGCGTATTGTTCTTAATGAGGATACCCTTTGGTCTGGAGAGCCTCGGGAAACGATTCGGCTGGATGCGGAGCGTCATTTGGACTCCGTGCGGAAACTCATTTTTTCCCAAAAGTATGAGGAAGCGGAATCGACAATTGAGCAATATATGGAAGGGCCTGATATTGAATCCTATATGCCGTTAGGCGATGTAGAGCTTATCTTCGAAACGGCAGGTGAGATTTCCGATTACCGCAGGGAGCTGGATCTGGATGAAGGACTAGTTCGGGTGAGCTACCGTCTTGACGGTGTCTTATACACGAGAGAAATATTCGTCTCTGCGGTAGATCAAGTCATGGTCATACGCTTAATCAGCGAGAGTAAGTCCAGCTTTACCGCTATACTTCATAGCCCGCTGCAATATTCGGTCCGCCGTTTATCAGGTGACACCATAACACTGGCTGGCCAAGCGCCGGCTCATGTCCTTCCCAATACGGTGAAGTCATCTGAGCCTGTGCAGTATGCGGATGGAAAAGGAATGAGCTTTGAAATTCAATTACAGGCCTCCGCTAATCAAGGCAAGGTTGAGGTCAATGGAGGACGTATCACTGTCAGCGGTAAAGGTGAGGTCACCCTGCTCTTAAGCGCTGCTACCAGCTACAACGGGTTCGATAAAAATCCGGCCACTTCGGGTAAAAATCCATCAGAGCTGTGTAATACATGGCTAAAGGCGGCAAGTCAGCTAGGACATGAACGCCTAAAAGAACGCCACAAGAGCGATTATTCCTCCTTATTCGGTAGAGTCGAACTGGAGTTTGGTGGCGAGGATAAGAGCGATCTTCCAACAGATAAGCGTATCCAAGCTATTCGGAATGGAGCGAGCGATCCGGGGCTTTCCGCATTATTTTTTCAGTATGCCAGATACTTGCTCCTCTCCAGCTCCCGCCCTGGTTCGCAGCCAGCGAATTTACAAGGGATATGGAATGATAAAATGCAGCCTCCATGGTGCAGCAGCTGGACGACTAATATTAATATTGAGATGAATTATTGGCCTGCGGAAGCGGGCAATCTCGCTGAATGCCACGAGCCGCTATTTGAGCTGATCGAGGGATTAAGAATAACTGGACGGAAAGTAGCCGCAGTCCACTACCGCTGCCGCGGTTGGACCGCGCATCATAACATCGACCTATGGCGTACGGCAACGCCTGTTGGGGGATCGCCCAGCTGGGCATTTTGGCCGATGGCAGGAGCGTGGCTGTGCCAGCATTTGTGGGAGCATTATGCGTTCAGCCAAGATGAAGCTTTCCTCAAGCGAGCGTTTCCTGCGCTTAAGGAAGCTGCCTTATTCTGCCTCGATTGGCTCGTTGAGGGACCCGATGGTCACTTGGTCACATGTCCATCCACCTCGCCGGAAAATTTCTTTATCACACCGGATGGGCAGCGTAGCAGTGTAACCCAAGCTTCTACAATGGATTTACTGCTCATAAGGGATTTATTTACGCACTGTATAGAGGCGGGTCAGATTCTACAAGAGGCTTCAACTTTACGAGAGCAGCTGGAGAGCGCCTTGCTGCGAATGCCTCCTTTGCGTATCGGTTCCTACGGACAGCTGCAGGAATGGGATGAGGATTTTGAGGAGCAGGAGCCGGGTCATCGCCACATCGGGCACTTGATCGCGCTTCATCCATTGGATTGTGTAACATTTGATGGGCAGAATGAGCTGGCGAAGGCATGCAGGAAAACGCTTGAACGTCGGTTAGCCCATGGAGGCGCGCATACAGGATGGAGCTGCGCCTGGACCGTGAACTTCTGGGCAAGGTTAGGTGAGTCGGAAGAAGCAAGCCGTTTCTTGCATACTTTGCTGGGTGGGCTTCATCCGAATATGATGAATGCTCACCGACATCCCAAGGTTAAGCAGAATATTTTTCAGATTGATGGTAATTTCGCGGGGATGTCAGGCATTACGGAGATGCTGCTGCAAAGCCACGCGGGCACAATTCGGCTTCTGCCGGCGTTGCCTTCCGAGTGGAGCCATGGAGCCGTTAAGGGACTCAGGGCTCGTGGAGGGTTCGATGTCGATATGACTTGGGATCAAGGTGCGTTGTCACGAGCTGCAATTAAGTCGAATGCCGGTAAGATGTGCAGCTTATGGTCTGAACAGCCTGTACAAGTATGGTTGGATGGGCATCTGATTTGTCAGTCAACGAATGGACGAAATCTTATCACATTTGAGACCCGTGCTGGACAGTGCTTTGAAATCATCTCTTTATCAGATTCCAATGATTACAATGAAGCTGAAGCGAGATTGTTGGCCTCATCACAAGGAGTAAATGAAGGATGAACTATATAAATGTAGTAAATGAATTTATTTTCGAGGATGATAGACCGTTTATCAGCTGTCACGCCTCCACCTTGGAGCTGCTTCCGGGCGGAGGGGTAATTGCAGCGTGGTTTGGTGGTACTAAGGAAAAAGCCGGAGATGTCGCGATCTGGATTTCGCACAGAGGCAACGATGGATGGACTAAGCCTATTAAGGTGGCCGATCAAGAGAATGTGCCTCATTGGAATCCGGTCCTCTTTAGAAGGCCTGACGGCATTCTTTTCTTATATTACAAGGTTGGAAGTGACATTGCAGAATGGGAAACGATGGTCATTCAATCTTCCGATAATGGGCTTTCATGGACAGCTCCTGTTCTTTTAGTAGAAGGGGATCAAGGCGGCAGAGGCCCAGTAAAAAATAAACCTATCCTTCTGCACGATGGAACCATCGCTGCCCCTGCTTCATTAGAACCTGCATGGGATGCATTTGTTGATCTTTCCTCGGATGGAGGGGCAACATGGACTCGCAGTGAAATAGTTCCTTTAGATCGCAGTAATTTGAAGGGATTGAAGGGCCAAGGGATTATTCAGCCGACCTTATGGGAATCGCAGCCGTATGTATTGCATATGCTCCTCCGAAGCACGGAAGGAGTAATCTACCGCAGCGACTCAGTCGATGGGGGAAGGAACTGGTGCACGGCATATCCTACAGAATTACCTAATAATAATAGCGGTATTGACCTGGTAAAGCTGAATAATGGATTGCTTGCGCTGGTCTATAATCCTACTCAACTGGAGGAAGGAAAGCATAAGGGACCGAGAACTCCCCTTGTGATACGATTCTCCAATGATAATGGAGTTACTTGGGAGAATGAACGGCTTCTGGATCAAGGCGAGAAGCAATATTCGTATCCGGCTATTGTAGCTGACGGGGATGATTTATACATTACTTATACCTGGAAAAGGGAACGGATAGCGTTCCATAAACTAACAAAAATGGTTTGAGTATGATTGCCCTATACAATGAGTTCAAAGACACCCACATTTTTACAAAGCAGCATTGTATAATACAGCAGAAGGTTAGATACACCACCATACGAAACTGAGATGGAGGATAATCATGCTAGTTGATAGTCGAATAGATGATGAATTGCGCGCAGGAAGAAAAATGCTGCGCACTAAGCCAGGAGCGTTTTTACTCGGTTCAACGGGTGCTCGATTATGGGCCGATTATTTGGATCCTGAGCCGGGTTTTTCCGGTAGGTTCGATTTTATACATAAAGTTAATATCCCACTGCTGTTTAAGATAACGACGAATTGGGTGCAAACCTTTGAACCGTGCAGCACAGAATGGTTCCCTAGCCACCTGCTGATGGAATACAAGGACAAGCGTTTATCTTTAGTGGAAAAAAAGTTCATCACATGGAATGATTGTGCGGTTTCTTGCCAAACTTGGGTGAATCGAAGCGATAGAGAGCTTGTATTGAGGCTTGAAACGTATGAGGATTCATTCTCGGAGCGCAACGGAAATCAGCTGCATGGATGCTTTGGAATCGAGCATTATAGCTTTGATGTTAAGGGTGTTATCGCAGTAAGTGATCCTTCTTTATTTACGGGAGTGCATTTGCAGCCAGGAGAATCCAAACAGATTATCGTATCCGCTGCGTTTGGAATTCTAGGTCAAGACAGCCAGGAGCTGTTAGCTGAACGGGCTTGTGCGTGTGCTGAAAGCGGTTTAACTGTAGAACAGGTACTGGAGGGGCACAGAAAAGAGTATCACAGCTGGTTTGAGAAAGCGCCTACATTTGAGAGCAGTGATCCTGTACTGAATAAAACGTGGCTCTACCGCTGGTTTCTGCTTAGGCACAATGCAGCAGATCCACAGTATGGGCATTTATCTCATCCGCTTTTTTATGAAGGAAGATCTCATAAAAAAAGCAAGAAGCCCTTTAGCAAGGGCGGGTGGGAATTCAGCAAGCTGATTAATCTTTCAGTTCCCTTGCATATTATGGATGCCAGATGGCATCATGATCCGACATTTTGTGAAGGCGCCTTACAAAACATGAAGGAAGCCCTTGGGGAAGATGGGATGTTTCGCTGCTTGACCGTGGATACCATTATGCATTCCTTCGCCAATTTCTCCTGTTGGGCTGCCTATAAGCTATATCTGGTACACCGCAATGTCCAATTTGCAGCTGAATTGCTGCCTTACATGAAGCTGAATGTAGCCGGATGGAATCAGGTTCATGGCAATGAATCCGATCATTTAATGATTGAACATAAACACACGCGTACGGGCAAGGAATATCAGCCAAGCTACTGGTATTTCCATGACTTCCCTAGGAATCCGAAAGATAAGCAAACCTATACCCATCTTAAAAGGGTGGATCGTGCTATCTATCACTACTTGAATACACTGGCTATAGCTAAATTATGTGAGGTTACCGAAGACCCGGAATCGAGTGCATACTTTCAGCAGGCTGATCAAATAAAGCAAGATATTCTTGAAAAAATGTGGGATGAGCAATCGCAGTATTTCTACGATCTTCATTATCAAACCGATGAAAAAGCATTCGTTAAGAATATAGTCGGGATCTACCCAGGCTGGGCAGAAATTATAGACGATCGTTTTAATGGAATGATTGAGCATCTGATGAATGAACATGAATTTAATACGAAGAGTCCATTCCCCTCAGTCTCCATAGATTGTCCTGCTTATTCCAAGGATGGGGGCTGGATGGGCCACTTTGTAAAAGGTCGTAATGGCTGCGTATGGGATGGTCCGACTTGGCCTTATACAAATTCGATTGCTCTTGACTCGCTCGCTAGGGAAAGCAAGCGGAGAAATCATCAATTTGACGGCGAGTTTGCCCATTCTTTACGAGAGTATTCCTTCCTTCATTTTTTTAACAGGGATTTGTCACAGCCTGGTCTCGTTGAGCACTATAACAGCGAAACAGGAGAACCTTTAAGCGATGAGCAAGAATACAATCACTCCTATTACATAGATCTGTTAATTACCCATGTGGCAGGCTTATCCGTTGAGAAGGATCGAATTGTTTTGGATCCGATTGATGTGGGGTTGGATTGTTTTTGCTTGGATCGGATTAAAGTACAAGGGATGGAGCTTCGAATCACTTACCGTAACCCCAATGAGTCAGCGGATGATACGGATCTAGAAGCTGGCTACTGCCTATATGTGCAAGGTAAACTTGCCTATCAGAATGATACGCTATGTCGGACCGAAATAGCTTGGGCGCAATTGCGTTCCTATTAATAGTAATGTTACTTACTGGAAATTAGGAGGGAACATAATGAGTCGTTTTAATGGAATCGTCTCGCAATCAGAGTTGAATCCCAGTATAAAGGAAGCATTTCTCCCTATTTTGCATCCGAATGACAGTCATGCGGCTAATTTGCTGGAGCTCGACAACGGAGAACTGCTATGTGTATGGTTTACGGGAAGCGGGGAGGGAAATCCGGATACGAATGTAGTAATGTCCCGGTTGCCTGTTGGTTCAGAACAATGGAGTATTCCAGTGCAGCTTTCTAATGATACAGAACGATCGGAACAAAATCCGTTGTTATTTCAAGCACCAGACGGAAAACTATGGCTGTTCCACACATCCAATGAGCCTCATAATCAGAAAACCTCGCGGGTTGTTGTCCGTATTTCAGAAGATCGCGGGTTAACTTGGGGGCCATCCGAAGTGCTGTTTGACGGAACCGGAATCTTTCTCAGGCAGCCTTTGCTCGTTCTTAGTAATGGTCACTGGCTTCTGCCAGCCTATTATTGCAAATTGGATGGACATTACAGTGTCGTGCAGATCAGCAAGGATGAAGGAAAGTCGTGGACACAATATGATGTTCAGGATAGTATTCATAGGGTTCAGATGAGCGTTGTGGAACGAAGCGGCGGAACGCTCTTTGCGACTTTCCGCAGTCGGCAGGCAGAACGGATCTATGTGAGTGAATCCAGTGATAAGGGTAAAACCTGGACAAAGCCTGTGAGAAGTGAATTGCCTAATAACAATTCCTCGATTCAGATGACTAAGCTGCAAAACGGCCATCTGGCCTTAGTTTACAACAATTCTTCTTTAGAAAGAGATCAGTTCCGCTGGGTTCAGAAGAAGGGGGAATTTCGCAAGAAGACGTTGCGCACACCACTCACACTAGCTATATCTGAAGATGAAGGACGCACATGGCCTTATTATAGAAACGTTCAGATGGCAGACCTGGAGTACAAGGATAGTGAGATAGGTTATTCCTACCCCTCTATTATTTCGACACGAGATGGCAAGCTGCATATTGCTTTTTCTTATCTCCGCAAGGCCATTAAGTATGTTTGTATTCATGAAGAAAGCTGGGTAAAGGACTATTAAGAAATTCATTCGCATGGGGGAGCTGTAGGCAGGTCCCTCAGCGAATCATTTTTAAAGGGCAGAAATCTTGTATCGGTATAATTGTAAGGGGAGATGGGGTGATGGCCTTGCGTGAGAGAGTTAAACATTTAAGTGGGGATTTATTCTTTGATGAGAATATGAATATATTCTTAAATCGCGAATTGGAATCGTTTTCAACGGCTCAGCACACTCATGATTTCGTTGAAATCAATTTTGTGGGTGAAGGCTGCGGATATCACTATATTGAAGATCAAGTGATTCCGATTAAGCAGGGCGATTTGTTTGTAATTCCAATTGGAACATCTCATGTTTATCGGCCGTCTTCTCCAAAGCAGGATAAAACACTCGTTATTTATAATTGTATATTTCGTGTTGAGCTTCTGAATGATTGGAAGCACCTACTTCAGAAGGATTCTTACACCTATAATATCATTTATAATCCGTCTCAATGCTCAGAGCGATGGCTTCATTTTCAAGATAAACACGATACTTTCTCCGCAATGATACTGAATATGTACAGTGAGTATTTGAAGCGAAATGCTGGATTTGAGACTCTATTGATTGCTATGGTTGTTCAAACCATGGTTCTACTACAACGTTTTGAATTGAAGAATGAAACGGAGCCCGCTGTTTTTAGCAAGCTCGATGAGGTCGTCCATTATATCAAATATAATTATACGCAGAACATTACCGTCCAGCATGTGGCTGACTATTTTTACTTAAGCGCGAGTCACTTCCAACGTCTGTTTAAGAAAACAACCGGTCTGACCTTTACCCAGTATTTACAAAACGTGAGGATTCAAAAATGCTGCGAGCTCTTAAAGTCTACGGATATACCTATCTATCAAATTGCTAATCAAGTAGGGTATTTGGATATGAAATTCTTTCATGCGCTGTTTCGTAAAAAAACAGGAATAACACCTCGGCAATATCGGCAAAACTTTCAGGAGTTCGAAGATAAGGCTACTTCTTTCTGATTTCAAGGAGCTGATCATAGGGATCGGACAGCTCTTTTTTGTTGTTAATTAGGCTAATAAATGACTGGGGCTATTCAGGGGGCCTTACATTTAGGAGGTTGGTCTTATGTGGTGTCCGGATGATTACTTGGACAATTTGTACGATAGTTTAAACGGAAGTGGTGCCCTAGTGCTTGATACTCCTTGGAGTGAGAAGAAAATCGGGGTGCGATCCAAGCTGTTGGAAAGCTTAGGGGCGTTCCCAGAGCAAGCAGCGGATTTAAAGCCTATTGTGCTCCATAGGATAGAGAGGGACGGCTACATCGAGGAGCGCGTTGAATACTCAACAGACGGTAATCTCCGAGTTCCAGCCTACGTGCTTATTCCTAAGCGGCTCAAGGGAAGGACTCCAGCCGTGCTTGCTTGGCATGGACACGGATATGGAAGCAGGGAAATCGTCGGCTTGCAGCCGGATGGAACGATCGATGATACACAGCCGGGGATCCATCAGCACTTTGCCGTACAGCTTGTGCAAAGGGGCATGATAGTCATCGCCCCGGAAATCATCGGCTTCGGTGATCGCAGAATGCAGGCAGACAGGGCCAAGGATTCGAGGAAATCAAGCTCATGCTCTTCACTAGCCTCCAGGTTGTTGTTATATGGCAGAACATTGGCTGGGCTTCGAATCTATGAAGCTATGAGGACAATGGATTATTTGGCAACTAGGGAAGATGTAGATGCAAAACGTATCGGGAGTATGGGCTTTTCAGGAGGCGGTTTAATAGCTTCCCTGAGCTCAGCGCTGGATGAGCGAATCCATGCTACTGTAATTTGTGCATTTACGAGTACCTTTAGAGGAAGCTTGCTTTCGATGAATCATTGCATTGACAATTATCTGCCTTCCATTCTACCAAATGCCGATCTTCCGGAGCTAATCGGACTTATTGCCCCGAGGAGTCTATTTGTAGAGTCAGGTGTCGATGACCCCCTATTTCCTATTCAATCCGTACGAGAAGCTATCCGTGTGCTAAATGAAATATACGAAGCGGAAAAAGCTAGTGAGCGGTTCGAAGTGGATCTTTTTCCCGGGAAGCATGAGGTTTCTGGACGCCAATCATACGATTGGTTAGCAAATAGGCTGAAAGTATGATTACCCTATAGAGTCAGTAAACATCACCTATAATCTATTATGTGAGGGGATGTATAATGAAACAAAGCCAAGTGAATTCGGATATAGAACCATTTCTAGGGGCATTTAGCATCATTAGAGGCTTTGAAATGAAACCGTTCTCATGGCGTTTTGTTATGTATTTATATATGGAGGTGCCATAATGGGGCGCATTCTTTTGAATCATGTAGAAAAGCGATACGGTAAAGAAAAGGGGTACGTTGTAAAAGATTTTCATCTCGAAATTTTCGACGGAGAATTCCTGGTCATGGTAGGTCCATCCGGCTGTGGAAAATCAACGACGCTTCGAATGATAGCAGGTCTGGAAGACATTACTTCAGGGGAGCTATATATTGGCGATAAGCTGGTTAATCATCTTCCGCCCAAGGATCGAGATATTGCTATGGTGTTTCAGAACTACGCGTTGTACCCGAATATGAGCGTCTATGAAAATATTGCATTCGGCTTGAGGCTGCGTAAAATACCTAAGCATGAAATCGATCAGGCAGTCAAAAAGACTTCACGCACATTGGAGATTGAGCCGTACCTAGAAAGAAAGCCGAAGCAGCTTTCCGGTGGTCAAAGGCAGCGTGTTGCCCTTGGGCGTGCTATTGTTCGAAACCCTTCCGTCTTCTTGATGGATGAGCCTTTATCCAATCTGGATGCGAAGCTGAGAGTCCAGATGCGGACAGAGATCATTAAGCTGCACAAGCAGCTTGGGGTAACGATGGTATACGTAACTCATGATCAGGTTGAAGCTATGACTATGGGCCATCGTATAGTAGTTATGAAGGATGGAATCATTCAACAGGTAGATACGCCACGAATGATTTATAACAATCCGAGAAATATGTTTGTCGCTGGCTTTATTGGCGCCCCCCCAATCAATTTATTGGAAGGGAAGCTGCTGGAAGGCGCTAACGGGCTGCTGGAATTCCACACCAACCGTTATTACTTAACCATTCCGGCCAACCAATCGAAAGTGCTGATGGAGAAGAAGAAAGTAAACCGAACTGTCATATTAGGCATACGCAGCGAGAATATTCATCTAAATTCAGTGGTTAACGAAGAAAATCGTCATACACAAATAGTAGGCACTCAAAAGATTGGCGAATTGATGGGCGCAGATATGTATTTGTACATGGATATCGGTGCACCTAATTTGTTTATTGTTCGGGCTCGCTCGGATCACGATTTTGTAGATGATGGGAATCTGATGCTTAACATCGATATGCAGAAGACACTCTTTTTCGATAAAGACACAACAGAGAATCTATTGTATTAATTGTACAGCGGAGGGATGAAGTTGAAGGCGTTATTGCGGACTAGAGTATGGATTTCATCCATACTGGCACTCGTCTTCGTACTTAGTCCCGCTTTACCTGGTATAGCAGCAGACAAGAGCAGTGCGTCGGATGTAAACACCAAGGTGGCGGGTGCTGGTAACGAAGTGAACGTGTCCCAATCTTCGGAACCTTATTATTCCGATGTATTGGAACGATGGAAACAGCAGGGCTTTGTGTCTACACATACGGGTAAGATTACAATCCCAGGGTCAAGGACTGCCGGGAAGTCGGTAGATGCTAGTACTTCTGTGGGATCTTATAATGGAAAAAACGATGTACTGATCTGGGGAGCAGTTAAGGATGAATGGATAGAATATGAGCTGGATGTTACACAGGGCGGATTATACAATATCGAGCTGTCTTATCATCCTTTCATAGATTCAAAAAACCGAAAGCCAGTTGCGCTGAATCTCTCTATGGATGGCACGAATGCTTTTGTAGAGTCCAAATCAATAGAGCTGTACCGACACTGGAAGGATAAGTACCCGATTCGCAAAGATGACAAGGGTGATGAAGTTCGCCCAATGTCCGAAGATATATCCGGATGGTTATCTTGGGAGCTGCGTGATATGTCAGGTTCCTACATAGACCCATTGCTGTGGTATTTAAGCCCTGGAAAGCATAAGGTGCGTTTGGCAGGAAGTGATCCGATGGCAATCGAATCGATCACATTTAAAGCGCCTACTGTAACGGAGGACTATAAGACGGTAAGAAGCCAACAACCATCGAAGGTTCCGCCCGTACAGGCTGAACCCATTACTATCGAAGCAGAGCGGGTGCAGTGGAAGAATAGTTCATCCATACAGCTTGCTTATGATACCGATATTGCTTCGGTGCCTTATGAGCTTGGCAAAATTACTTTCAATACACTGGATGGTGAACGGTGGGCTTCAGGCAATCAAGAGGTTAGCTGGAGCTTCGAGGCACCGGAGAATGGCTACTACAAGATTGCTATGCGATCGCAGCAGGCGTTTACTTCGAATCGTTCCTCTTTCCGGTCTATTATGATTAACGGCAAGATTCCCTTTAGCGAGCTCAAGCAATATAGGTTTCTATATGCTACTGGCTGGAAGGGGATTGCACTTTCAGACGATCAGAATAAGCCTTATGAGTTTTATCTGCAGAAAGGAACCAACACGATCTCGATGCGAGTCACACAGGCACCTATGCAACCGATTTCGTTAGAGCTAGGAAATATAGTGAATGACTTTTTCAAGCTGTCAGGTGAGTTGAAGACAATGACAGGCGGCGTGGATGATAGTAACCGAACCTGGGATCTTAAGAGGGATCTACCTGGATTTATTGATTATTTAAGTGCAGTAAAAGACAAGATGAATGCAATACGCCAGCAGCTTGAACAAATAAATAAACGCCCTGATGCTGTCTCTCAAGGGATGGTAACGATTGGGAAGGATATCGAAAGCTTATTAAAAAATCCCAATGAAATTCCATATCAAGCAGGCCGATTGGTTACAATTCAAGGTAAGGTGGCTGAATTAAATAAGCAGCTCAGCTTTCAGCCTCTTCAATTGGACCAGATTTACGTAGTGCCTATTGAGAAAGCGTTCCCCAAAATGGAAGCAACTCTATTTGAATCAGTTAAAGGGTCTATTGTGACTTTCTTTAATTCATTTAAGTCTAAGGGGAAACTGAGTCAGATGGACGACCAAGTGCTTAACGTTTGGATGTTACGGGGACGTGATTATGTCAACTTGCTGCAAGGCTTATCGGATGAAATGTTTACAACACAAACCGGTATTAAGGTAAAGGTGAATCTGCTTCCTGATGATAAATTGCTCTTGTTGATGAATGCTGCAGGAATTTCGCCGGATGTTGCTTTAGGGTTGCCTCAGGACTTGCCTTTTGATTATGCCATTCGTAATGGAATGTATAATTTAAAAGAATTTCCAGACTTCGATACGCTCTTTAAACGTTTTTCTCCGGGCTCAATGACCCCATTTTACTTTGACGGCGGTTACTATGGTGTACCGGAAACACAATCAGCTCAAATTATGTATTACCGCAAAGATATTATGCAAAACTTGGGTTTACAGGTTCCTAACACTTGGGATGATTTATATAAGATTTTACCAGTTCTTCAGCAGAACGGTATGAATTTCTCAACGATGGAACATAATGCATTCTTTCAACAGAACGGCGCGGACTATATAACAAAGGATGGCTCGAGAACGGGTCTTAATTCGGATAAAGGATTCGATGCCTTCAAGAAGTGGACAGATTTACAGAACAAATATGCTGTAGATCAAAGAGTAGATAGCTTCTTTCAGCGTTTTCGCACCGGATCAATCCCTATTGGAGTTGCCGATCTGAACACGTATCTTCAATTAACTGTAGCAGCTCCTGAGTTGAATGGTTGGTGGGGAGTAGCTCCTATTCCTGGAGTTAAGCAGGAGGATGGCACTGTTGCTCGTTGGTTAGGCGGATTAGGCAGCGGCATGCAATCTGCGGCTATCTTAAAAAATTCCAAGAAAACAAAGGAAAGCTGGGAGTTCGTGAAATGGTGGACCTCTGCAGAAGCACAAGAAAGATTCGGGAATGATCTGGAAACGTTAAACGGTGTGCAATTCCGTTGGTATACATCTAATCTGGATGCCTTTATGAAGCTTCCTTGGAAAGCTGATGATACCAAAGCCATTTTGGAGCAATGGAGATGGTATAGGGAAGTTCCGAATGTCCCAGGCAGCTATATGATGGATCGGGAGATTCTCAACGCATGGAATAGAACGGTAGTCGACGGGATTAATTATCGATCTTCACTCGAAACAGCTGTCAAGGAAATCGATAGGGAGATTACTAGGAAAATGCAGGAGTTTCATTATGTGGATGGGAATGGCAATGTCGTTCACTCCTTAAACTTGCCTACTATAAACAAGCCTTGGGAAGGGGTGGATAAGTATGTTAAATAATGAAGCGCAAGTGCTGCGGAGAACGCATACTTCCACAAGCACTTTAAAAGGGAAGATTACTGATTTTTTTCAATTGATTTGGAATTACCGTGCATCCTATTTATTTATTGCACCCTTTGTAATATGCTTCTTTATTTTCATACTAGCTCCTGTTCTAGCTTCTATTGTGCTGAGCTTTACCTATTTTAACGGACTTGAAGCTCCACGATTTGTAGGTTGGAATAATTTTCGTGATATGCTGTCTCAAGACTTAATCTTAACTAAATACGCTTTACCTAATACGATCTGGTTTGCATTAATTATTGGCCCGGGGGGATACATTTGCTCTTTTATGCTGGCTTGGTTCATCTCAATTCTGCCAGGAATTTATCGTAAATGGTTTACCTTGGCTCTGTATACCCCCTCTTTGGCAGGTTTGGTAGCCATGAGTATTATTTGGACTCCCTTGCTTTCCAGTGATAGGATAGGTTATTTGAACAGCTTTTTATTGAATGCAGGACTCATTGCTGAGCCGGTTTTATGGGTAACCAGTAAAGAACATCTGATGAATTCCATGATTTTTGTTACCTTGTGGAAAAGTATGGGGATTGGCTTCCTCGCCATGCTGGCTGGGATATTGAATGTAAATCCGGAGCTGTATGAAGCAGGCAGGCTGGACGGCATTCGAAGCCGATTGGAAGAAATTTGGTATATCACGATTCCATCAACGAAGCCACAAATGCTATTCGGTGCCGTAATGGCTATCGTTGGGGCGATCCAATCCAGTGGGATTGGGGGAGCCCTTTCCGGTATGAATCCGACACCGCAGTATGCAGGTCACATGATCGTTTCGCAAATTGACGATTATGCGTTTAAGAGGTTTGAGATGGGGTATGCTACGGCGTTATCTGTAATTCTGCTTCTAATTGTTTATTTGGCAAATAAATTCGCTAATAAACTGTTTGGTACGAAGGAGGGCGAATAAATGAATATCGCCGTTATGTACCGGAGGTTTGCTACGTGGCGCAGAAATTCGAAACTGAAGCGCTTGAGTTCTTTTGAGAAGTTTTCAGCGCTTCTCCTTGTAGTACTTAGTATTTTTATGCTGCTTCCAATCGTGTATATATTGAACCACGCGTTCAAGCCGTATCAGGAGTTGTTTATTTACCCACCGAATATATTCGTGAGAGATCCTTCTATTCAAAATTTCATTGAACTTTTGGGTATAACGAAGAATACCGCGATTCCAGTCACACGATACATATTCAACAGTATAGTGGTTACCGGTTTAGGTGTATTTTGTATTACTCTTGCAAGCGCCATGTGTGCTTATCCGATTTCCAAGCACAAATTCCCGGGTCATAAGATTGTGTTCGCAACCATTCTTTTGACTTTGGTATTTGTTCCGGAAACGGTTATGATTCCAAGGTATTTAATTGTTAGTAAGCTCGGCATTATGAACACTTATTGGGGACATGTTCTCCCACTCGTGGCTGTGCCTACCGGTGTGTTCCTGATGAAGCAGTTTATGGATCAGCTTCCGGATGAATTGCTGGATTCTGCGAAAATGGACGGGGCCAGGGAATTCACTCTGTTTGTAAAAATCGTTGTACCCATGGTGATGCCTGCAATTGCGACTGTTGCCATAATAGCATTCCAAGGGGCATGGATGAATACGGAATCCTCAAGCATGTTTATGCAGGATGAAGAGATGAAGACATTCCCATTCTATATTGATACCTTGACTACAGGTATGGGAACAAGTGTGGCGCGTCAAGGAGCTGCGGCTGCGGCTGCTATGCTGCTGTTTCTGCCAAATCTGATTATGTTCCTCATGTTTCAGAGCAAAGTCATAGCTACGATGGCGCATTCTGGAATTAAATAAGGATAAGCATCGTTGTAAAGGAGTGAGAAGCATACCTATGATTGTTGAAAGCAACGAGCATGAAGTGGAAAGATGGGGTAGGTTTGAGCTTGTTTTGGAGGGGCCCTCAGAGGGGAACCCCTTTCGAGACACGCAGCTCACCGCCCATTTTCAATATAAAAATAAGGTAATCAAGGTGGATGGCTTTTATGATGGTGAGGGTATTTATCGGCTGAGATTTATGCCTGATCAGTTAGGAATTTGGCGATATGCCACTCACAGCAATCACCAAGAGCTTAATGGGCATACGGGTGAGTTCCATTGTGTGGAACCCTCATCAGATAATCACGGCCCAGTGAGGGTCAAGGATGACTACGGCTTCGCCTACGAAGACGGGAAGTCTTATATTCCTTTCGGTACCACCTGCTATCATTGGACTCACAATGGCGATGAAAGTCTTGAGGAGCTTACGCTGCAAACGTTAAAGCAAGCTCCTTTCAATAAAATCAGAATGTGTATGCTGCCGACTCACGATATGAACCCACCTGCCTTAGTGTTCGAGGGGACTTGTCCTGAGGATGTGGATAAGACGAGGTTTAACCCCTCCTTCTTTAGACATTTGGAGGGACGGCTGGAGGATTTATTGCACTTGGGCATTGAGGCTGATATCGTGCTGTTTCACCCCTACGATAAAGGCTATTGGGGATTTGACAGCATGGATGCTGAGATGGATTGTTACTACCTGCGATACGTCATTGCAAGGCTTTCCGCTTATAGGCATGTCTGGTGGTCACTTTCCAATGAATTCGATTTTAATAAAAACAAAACGGTGGATGATTGGGATAGATTGATTCAATTTGTACAACGCATCGATCCTTACCAGCATCTACGTTCGATTCATAATGGAACGAAGATGTATAAATCGTCTTCGCTGTACGATTTCACCAAGCCATGGATCACTCACCAGAGTATCCAGCACTGGGATGCGGAGCTAACGACAAGCTGGCGGGAAGCGTGCCATAAGCCCGTTGTGATTGACGAAATTTCTTATGAAGGCAATAGCTCCAGACGATGGGGCAATATTTCCGGCCAAGAAATGACTCACCGCTTCTGGGAAGCTATGTCTCGAGGCGGGACCGTAGGACATGGAGAATCGTTTATTGACAAGGAAACGCGGGCCTGGATATCCACTGGGGGAAAGCTTTACGGAGAATGTATCGAAAGAATCGCTTTTTTGCGCGAAATTATCGAAGAAGGCCCTGAAGACTGGATAAGGGCTGCTCAGGAAGGCAGCTATTGGCTTCACTATTTCGGAGGGCATCAGCATGCCTATAAATCCTTCGATTTACCCCAGGATACTCTATATCGGGTAGAGCTTATTGACACTTGGAACATGATCATTACACCTTTGGAAAATACATGGGGGGGATCCATTAAGATACCGCTTCCAGGAAAGCCTTACATGGCTTTACGTATTCTGAAGGTACGAACATAAACTTTTGCTCATGAAGGAGGAGATGGAGCTGAGCTTAGCCAATATAGTAGAACGCTGGGATGTCTATGAAATAGCGCTGGATGTGGATGATTCCCGCGCAGGGAATCCCTTTTCGGATATTCAGCTTTCCGCCCAATTCGAGCATCCGCTTCATACAGCTGAAGCTGAAGGTTTCTATGATGGTAATGGGAAATACCGCATTAGGTATATGCCAGGCCAAGAAGGTGTTTGGAAATATAGAACATCGAGCAATCGTATGGAATTAGATGGGCTTATAGGGGAGTTTATATGTACTCAGGCTTCTCCTGATAATCACGGGCCAATCAAGGTTAGGGACAATACGCACTTTCAATATGCGGACGGGACACCATATACTCCGATAGGTACGAGCTGCTACGGCTGGCATTTGCAAAGCGAGCAGATGCAGAAGCTAACACTTCGTTCTCTTCAGAAGTCCCCGTTCAATAAAGTTCGTATTAGCGTTACCCCAACTGCCGATTTACTTAATGTGAGTTATTTCTCACGGTTAGAGCAAAGGGTTCAGGATTTGGCTGCCTTAGATATTCAAGCAGAGCTGATATTATTTTACTCTGAAGATGAGGGAACAGAAGGTATCGACAAGCTTTCGCCTGAAGAGGAGGAGCGTTACCTTCGATATGTCATTGCACGTTTTGCCGCATACCGCAATATTTGGTGGTCTTTTGTTAATGAACAGGATCGCTCCCCAGACAAGAAGCAGCAGGACTGGGATAGATTGGCACGAATGATAATGGAATACGATTATGGCGTGCATCTACGTACCATCCTTAGTCCCCCTATGGGTTACGACTTTGGAGCTCCATGGATAACACATATGAGCATTAAGCATACGGACGTAAGAATTGCTTCAGAATACACTAAGCATTATGCCAAGCCTATTATTATCGAGGAATGTGGCTGCGAGGGGAATTTGGACACTCGCTTTGGCAGCCTGACTCCAGAGGAGCTGATGTGCCGGATATGGGAAGGCCATCTGCGTGGCGGCTATGTGACACACGGAGAAACTTATTTGAGAAATGATGGGCTGCTCTGGCACTGGCATGGTGGTGAGCTTCAGGGACAGAGTATCCAGCGAATTGAGTTTATGCGAGGAATACTAGAAGACGCTCCTCATCAGATGGCTTACAGCAGCGACCGGCTTGATGCTGCAACCTTGGAGGTTAGGGGGGAATACTATTTGCAGTATTTCGGCCCCCATCGGTTTGCATACCGTGAATTTGCATTACCCGAGGGAAAATATCAAGCAGAAATAATAGATACTTGGAATATGACAATTACCCCTTTAACAGAATTGATGGAGGGACGCTTCCGAATTGATCTTCCAGGAAAGCTTTACTATGCACTAAGAATTCGAAAAGTATCAGGCGGCTCTTAAAAATAACCGAATTAAGGGAGAGATCTTTCATGGAGCAAGTGCGTAAATCAATTGGAAGCTCGAAGTTATGGTATGAAAAGCCTGCAAGATCGTGGACAGAAGCTCTGCCAATTGGTAACGGACGCTTGGGAGCGATGGTTTTCGGGAAAGTGAACACAGAAAGAATCCAGCTGAATGAGGATTCTGTATGGTATGGCGGACCTGTTGACGGGGATAATCCAGAGGGTTCCAAATATTTTCAGGAAGTACGCCATTTGTTAATGAAGGGCAAACAGATTGAGGCTGAAGAGTTAGCTCAAATGGGTTTAATGTCGATACCCAAATCTTTGCATCCGTATCAACCACTAGGAGAAATGCATTTATACCACGATGGCGAGAAAAAAATGATCTCCAATTATTACAGAGATTTGGACATTGAAGAGGGTATTGCTCATGTCAGCTATTGCTTAAATGATATTTTGCATGAAAGGGAAGTATTCAGCAGCGCGGTTGACCAAGTTATTGTAGTTAGGCTCACTTGCGATCGTCCAGCCAAATTAAATATTCGCTTAAACTTAAGCCGAAGACCGTTTGACGAAGGGACGAAGAAGATTTCATCCGATACTGTGGCTATGAGCGGGGAATGCGGGAAAAATGGCGTTACGTTCTGCACAGCGGTGAAGGCCGTCTCAGAGGGAGGTTCGGTTAGCGTGATCGGCGACTTCCTGACCATTCGTCAAGCGGAAGCGATCACTCTCTATCTTTCAGCAGCCACAACCTTCCGGCATTCGGATCCACAAGCGGAATGTATAAGGCAGCTGAATCATGCCGCAAGCAAAGGATATCAGCGGGTTAAGCAGGATCATGTGTTGGATCATACAAGCAAGTCTAAACGAGTGAAGCTTGAATTAGCTAAAGACGATGGAGAAACCGCTTATCCGGCTACCGACGTTCGTCTTCAGCGGTTCAAAGACGGGGAGGCTGATCCGAAGCTGGTCGCTTTGTATTTTCAATATGGCCGGTATCTGCTTATGGCAAGCTCTCGTCCAGGATCGAATCCTGCCAATTTGCAGGGGATCTGGAATGAGAGCTTTACCCCTCCATGGGAATCCAAATATACAATTAATATTAATACCGAGATGAATTATTGGCATGCGGAAGTATGCAACTTGCCCGAATGCCACGAACCGTTATTTGATTTAATAGAGCGTATGCGACCGAATGGCAGAAAAACGGCACAAAGGGTGTATGGATGCGGAGGATTTGTCGCTCATCATAATACCGATATGTGGGGAGCTACCCAGATTGAAGGGAACTTTATGCCGGGATCGATATGGCCGATGGGAGCTGCGTGGCTGTCTTTGCATCTGTGGGAGCATTACCGATTCGGTTTGGATGAAAAATTTCTACGAGATAAAGCCTATCCGGTGATGAAGGAAGCAGCTGAATTTTTCTTAGACTATTTGTTTGAGGATAAACAGGGGCGTCTTATTACAGGCCCATCTCCTTCTCCAGAAAATAAATTTATTGGACCTGACGGTAGTGTAGGTTGTCTGAGTATCGGCGCTTCGATGGATACGCAAATCGTATATACGCTAATGAGTGCCTGCATGGACGCTTCCGATATCCTTTACAAGGATGAGCCGTTGCGTGAGAAATGGGAGTATGTTCTGAAGAAGCTGCCTAAACCACAAATAGGGAAGCACGGGCAGCTGCAGGAATGGGTGGAGGATTGGGATGAGGTCCATCCAGGTCATCGCCACATTTCCCACTTGTTTGCACTGCATCCAGGGGAAATTATTCATGTGCGCCATACTCCAGAATGGGCTGAGGCAGCCAAGCGGACGTTAGAACGCAGGCTGGAGAATGGAGGAGGCCATACGGGCTGGAGCCGTGCTTGGATCATTAATTTCTTTGCACGCCTTGAGGAAGGCGAGCACGCATACGAGCATCTTCGGCTGCTTCTGACTCTCTCGACGCTGCCGAATCTATTTGATAACCACCCTCCCTTTCAGATTGATGGGAACTTTGGCGGAACAGCTGGAATTGCAGAGATGCTGCTTCAATCCCACCGTGGAGAGCTCAGATTGCTTCCATCCTTACCGAGTGAATGGAAGACGGGCAAATTCAGCGGATTTCGTGCTCGTGGAGGGTATGAGGTCGATATGGAATGGGAGGAAGGCGAGCTAATCCATTGTATCATTAGGGCTAAAAAAACGCAGACATGCCGTGTGTCATGCAGGCATCCTCAGCTCCCTCTCTATGTGGAGTCGGAAGGGATACGAATCGAATCCACAACGGTGGGCTATCTAACCGAATTTGAGGCTATTGAAGGTCATACCTATGTGCTTCAAGCTAAGAAAGTATCACAAACCGCAGAAATAAAAATGGCGGAGAGCCTATAAACTTTGCATAGAAAGCAGCAGAACAGGCCATCGGAAACGATGGCCTGTTCTGCTGTTGCAATGTGGTTCAATAATCCCTTAAAAAAGCATGAACAACCTATACATGATTTTTTGTACTGGTGTAATCTAGAAATCAGAGAGGTGAGATCATGGAATTTATTAGACCTGAACATTATTTGCCGAGAAAACAGCACATCAGTGATGTGAACAAATATGGAATCGGTATGATTGGCTGCGGAAGCATCGCCAATACTGCACATTTACCCGCTTACACGAAATACGGATTAAAAATTGCTGCTTGCTGTGATGTTAGCGAGGAAGCGGCGCGTGCTACAGCGGAAAGATTCAGTATTCCGTTCTGGACGACGAATGTGAATGAACTGCTGGAGAGAGAGGATGTAGCTGTTATTGATTTGGCTATTCATCCTGAACCTAGATTGGAAGTGCTTAAGCTAATCGGCAAGGCCCCTCGACCGGTTTTATGCCAGAAGCCGCTGGCGTTAAGCTTGGATCACGCCAAGCTGCTTGGTGAAGAGGCCAACCGGCTCGGTATTATGCTTGGCGTGAATCAGCAGGCTCGTTGGGCTCCTGCGCACAAAGCGCTAAAGCTGGTGCTGGAGCAGGATCTGATCGGTCACATCTACAGCATTCATCATGACATGCGTTCGTTTCAGGATCAAGCGGGCAGATGGTGGACGGATATGAAAGATTTCAACATCGTCGATCACGGTATACATTATGTGGATTTATGCCGTTATTTTAACCCTAATCCGGAACAGGAATGGTCTCGGGTACATTGCACAACCGCGCAGCTGCCGCAGCAAAATGCCGTAGATCCGCTGATCTACTCAGCCAACGTAGAGTTTGGTCCGAAGGGCGGACGAAATCCATTGATGGCAAGTCTGCACTTCAATAATATTGCCAAAGCAAACCGCTCGCATAGCAATACTTGGTGGGTTGACGGTACAGAAGGAAGCGTGTGGTGCACGCAGGATACGCTGTATATGGCATTAAACAAGCATAAAAATGTGGTGCATGAGATTCAGCTTAAGGGAAGCTGGTTCCCTGACGCATTCGCAGGCTCGATGCTGGCATTCATTACCTCTATAGACCAAGGGACGCTCCCACCGGTAACTCCGGAAGATAATCTGCAAACCATAGCTATGACTACAGCGATGGTTACTTCCAGTCAAGAGGGCTGTGTGGTGGAGAGAGCCGATGTGCTGAAAGGAAGCGATAAGTAATGAATAAGCTAGGATTTATGAGTTATATATATATGGGCTGGTCAGCTCAAGACATAGCCGAAAACGCTTGCAAGCAAGGTCTAACATACGTGCAGTTAGATCCTAAGCAAAAATTTCAGGTAATGGACGATGAGCCCTTTTCACCCCTTCGTGTTGAGAAGCTTCGTGCTATTTTTGAAGATAAGGGGATTTCTATCGTAGGCTTATCGGGATATACAAACCTGTTGAATCCTAATCTTGCTAAACGCGAAGAAAAGCTTACGCAGCTCGAGAAGATGATAGACCTATGTTCGGTTTACGGAACACGGTATATGGCTACAGAAACGGGGAGCCTTCATCCAACCAATGCGTGGCGGGATTACGAAGGAAATCGGTCTCCTGAAGCCTGGGATCAGCTGCTCACAATCGTGGATCGCCTGCGTAACCGCGCGGTAAAGAACGGAGCCGTTCTGCTTTTGGAAGGGTTTGCTCTTAATGTACTGGCGACTCCAGAGCAGGCCGCTCGTCTGATGGAGCAGTTGGGCAGCGAAGGTCTGGGCCTCATTATGGATCCTTTCAACTATTTAACAGAGGCTGATTTAAACAAGCAGGAAGAAGCGATGGCTACTATTTTTAAAACTATAGGTTCACACAGTCCAATTGCCCATGCCAAGGATACCTTATACAACGAGGAAGGCTTTACAACTCCGCGAGTAGGTGCAGGTCAAGCTAATTGGGATCTATATGCAGCCCATCTCAGCAGCGATATGCCGGAGGTGCCGTTGATTCTTGAGCATGCCAAGCCAGAGGAAATAACGGATTGTCTGGAGCTGATTCGCCAAGCGTTTGAGAACGTCAAGACAGGCGGGGAAGTGAAGAACATTTATGGATCATAAACCTAGATTAGGCATTCAGGGCCCTGTCGTAGCTTGGCAGGATTCATGGGCAGGGGATGCTTCTGACCTTGTAATGCGGACGGGAACCGGAAGCGTGTGTCCTTCCCAGGACCCGAAGCCTGAACCGGAAGCTTTCCTTAACATACTGAAGGAGCTTGACGCGGAATTCTACGTGCACCATGTGATTCCAGGCCTAGAAGGGGATACGTCGGTATTGGAGGATGTTGCCCATGCAGGTATAGACATTTGTCTGGGTAATGAATATGGCAATATTAACGGGCCTTGGACGGAAGGAACCAATCGTTACGATGTACCTGACGAAATGATCGTTCAAGCGGGGCGTATAGGACGCTGTATTGGTTTGTTGTACGACGAACCCGAGCATTTGCAGATTAACGTCGGGCAGTATCGTAAAGACGGATGGTTCCCTCATTGGGGACAGACAGAAGGACTGAGCTTGGAAACAGCGCGCAATAAGGTAGAGCATTCGGTTTATTCCCAAGTTCAACACGTTCAAAATGTGCTGAAGCAAGCTGAATTAAGCCATCTATCCATGCCGCTGATCACGGAGCAAGTGTTTCCTACTCTATTCCATACATTAGCCAAAGCAGGCATGGATCTGTGTCCCAAGATTATGAAGGAATCGTTCCAATCGCTTCAGCTCTCCACGGCGCTGGGTGCCGCTAAGCAGTATGGAAGAGCGATGTGGATATGCGCTGATTTATGGGGGCCGGATACAGGCGAATGGTTTACCAGGTTCCACGGGTTTCCAGGCCACTCCCCACAGGAGTTTGAATCCGCATTAAAGCTCGGTTATTACATGGGGCCGACTCACCTGTTTACCGAGAATATAGATGTCCTTATGAAGCATACGGGCAGCGGGTTCAAAAGGACGGAATTCGGCGAGGTATGGAAAGAGTTCACTGGCAAGTTTGTACCTGAGAATCCAATAACATGGGATCACTCACAGGTAGATCCTGACATTGTGATCATTCATTCGGACGACAGTAACTATGGGCAAAATGAAAGATTGTTTGGCAACCCGGAGCTAGTTGGCTCAAAGGGCTCGCAAAGTATTTTCCAAATTTGGCATTTACTCAGTCGGGGCACGATACCCGCCCATGGCAGTTGTATGCATATACCTGGTTATAACTTCCCAAGGCATGAATTGAAGCGGGAAATACCTCTTGAACGGTTTCCTTTGACTAATGGTTATGTTTGTAAGGATGGGGATCGGATACATCCCTTGTTTTATCCCGTTAATAATGTTCTCGTATATGACGAGCAAGTCAGCGCAGAACAATTGGGTCAGCCCCAATTAATCGTGGTCGGAGGCTCCGCTCTTTCATCAGATACGTTGGCAGCGGTCATCCAAAGAGCCAAGGATGGAAGTGTAGTCGTAATCGCTGACTGGCTGCTGCCTGCAAGCCTTCCGAAGGAATGGACATCCAGCGGTAAAAGCGGACTAGGACAGTGGATCGTGACCCATGACTTTTTGGATGATCGGGTCAGGGAAGCTGTAGAACCATTCTTAGGAAAAGATAGCTGCTGGATGCAGCGTTTCGGAACAACAGAAGTGAGAATGTCCCCCAAGGACAGCCGAGGCTTCACACTTGAGTTTGAACTTTATGGTACAGGAGGGCATAAAATTGGAGCAAACTAGGCATCAAGATCCGTTCGCGGAAATCGCGTTTCGTGAGCACCCAGGAAATAAAGACGAACTGCACGAGATTCCTCCTGCAGCTTACGATAAACAATATTTTACTCCGGGATCGGAAAAAGCGGGCAACGCCGCGGTGCTTCCCTACGGTGAGCAAATGGATATTTTTCACGAGGAGTTAGCGCTGCTGCGTGAGAAATACCGCCCGTTCATGGCTAATTTAACTCCAACTCCTCCTTTGAGTCGTAAACGGCAGCCCTGCAAGCAATTTCAATTCCGTTACCATACGGCAGAGGATATGAATTTTACGCGTGTATTGGAAGGGGAGGGGGATTGGGAATCGGTAGCTGTACCTGATTTCAGAGGACCTACTGGCGAGAATGGGAAATGGACCGGATTTTACCGGAGTGAATTCACCTATGCCTCCATTCCTGACGGAAAAAGAGTCTACCTCGTATTTAAAGGGGTCGACTATAAAGCTACCGTTTATTTGAACCGCAAGTGTATCGGCAGTCATGAGGGTTTCTTTGCTCCCTTTGAATTTGATGTAACGAACTTCTTACAAGAGCACAACACGCTTGTTGTTGAAGTCAATAATGACTACTCGATGATGGGGGTAGGCGGCACTAAGCTGGATGGGGATAAAATGTATGCAGCTACCGGTCCCGGATGGGATGATCCGTACAGTGGCTGGAACCACTGCCCGCCAGGTGCCGGCATATATAACCATGTCTATTTGGAAGAGCGGCAGCCATTGTTTATTCAGGACGTGTTTGTTCGGCCTAACATTGATGAAGACTTTGTAGAGGTCTGGGTGGATGTAGTTAATACAACGAACCGGCTGATGGAGAATTTCGAACTGGATCTCGAAATATTACCGAGAAACTTTAGCGGGCAAGGAATTGGACCGATGACCTTCCAGGTGTCTTATGCTGGTCCGGGGATCAATTATTATCGATATAAGGTTGATTTTCCAGTTTATAAGCTGTGGGAACCGGAAACTCCCTTTTTATATGCAGCACGTGTTGGAGTCATTAATGGGTCAGAATGCTTGGATGTTGTGGATCGCAATTTCGGTATGAGAAAGTTCCATATGGATGAATCGAATACTCCTAAGGGCACGCTTTATCTCAACAATGAGCCGATTATTTTACGAGGCGCCAATGAGATGGGGCATTTACAGCAATGTGTTATGAAAAGCGACTTTGACCAATTGATAGATGATATTTTGATTGCAAAGCTGGCTCATATGAACTTTTATCGTATTACTCAACGACCTGTTCAAGAAGAAATATACGATTATTTCGACATGCTAGGCATGATGCATCAATGTGATCTGCCCACCTTCGGTTTCATCCGCCGCAATCAATTTGTAGAAGGAATCAAGCAGGCTGGGGACATGGAGCGACTGATTCGCAGTCATCCGTCTTCGGTAATGGTATCCCTAATTAACGAACCATCGCGGACTGAAAAACGTCGCAAAGGACATAGACATTTACACCGAAATGAACTGGAAGCTTTTTTTGTTGCCGCCAGACAGGCGATTTTTGTCGAAAATCCGGATCGGGTAGTCAAAAATGCAGATGGCGATTACAATCCGCCGACACGTGAAGGGCTGCCTGATTTTCATTGCTATAACATGTGGTATACGAACAATGGCATCTCGGTTGGAAAAATGTACAAAGGATATCTTCCTCCGATCAGAGATGAGTGGAAGGCGGGTTGCGGTGAATATGGAACCGAGGGCTTGGACAATTATGAGCTGATGGTAAGCCGTTATCCTAAGGAGTGGCTTCCTGTCAATGAAACGGATACGTGGATGCCTAACCGCATTAACGGAGCACAAACCTATGCTCATCACGGGGATTGGTACACCGAGCAGCAAACGATTCACAGCTGGATTGAAGCCAGTCAGAAGCACCAATGCTTGGCGACCAAGCTGATGACGGATGCCTGGCGCAGAAGGACAGATCGGGTAGTTTCCACAGCCATTCATCTTCTGATTGACGCTTGGCCTTCCGGATGGATGAAGGCTCTCGTCGGAGCCGACCGGATACCGAAGCCGGCTTACTTCACCTATAAGCAATGCTTGGAGCCGGTTCGTGTCCATTTAAGATGTGACAGGTGGAAGGTGTATGTTGGGGAAACTATGGAAATAGAAGCTTGGCTGCTGAACGATACGGCTAAGGAATATGAGAACTGTCGTGTTATAGCGACGCTTCGTGATGATGTCCGCGATTACGGTAATTTCGAAATAACGGGGCCGCTTTCAGCAGCGACCTCACAATATGCGGGTACGATCCGTTTCTCCGTACCTATGGTTCAGGATAGACAGAATCTGCATTTGGATGCCTGTTTATTGAATGAAGCTGGAGAGTTTATAAGCAGGGAACGATTTACCTTCGAAACGTTTGTTAGGACTAAGCATAAGAAACCGGATAAGGTCATCTTCACTGATGCGGAATCCGAGCTGCTCTGCTCGCTCCTGGAGGTGGATAGTGAACCCTACCAGGAGTCAATGAAGCAGGACGGGACGTTAGTTGTTTCATCCAGGGAGCTATATATTCGTAATCAAGACTCCATTCTAGAAAAAGTGCGCAACGGAGCTACCGCTTTATTTATTCTAAATCGTTCTGATTCTGGGCCTTGGGATATGGAGGATACTACAGTTCAGACGGCAAAGCTCCGTGAGATTTACACACTTGCTGTGGATACGGATAACTCGCTTCTCAGTTGGATGAAGCCGGATGATCTATCTTATATCTATCATTTACCCAATGACCGAATTGAGGGAATTTCTAATTGCCATCTGCAAGGAAATGGAATCGAACCGATTGTATTTGCCTATCACGCGAATGGTGAGCTGAATGGGAAACGAAAGCTGCCTTTGGTAGGTTTGAAAAAGCTCGGAAAGGGCCAGATTTTCTTCTCCTGCCTACCTCTTTCAGGTAGATTGGGCTTCAATCCTACATTGGATCGATTCATGATCTCGATACTAGGGAGAAAAGGAGGCGACATGGATTGCACTTGTACGCCATTGCTAGCAGAACCAAGCAACAACGTGCTGAGCTAAAGGAAAGTGAAGAGGGGATTCAACTTATCCTGTGCAGGGAAGGCCAGCAATCTCCTTATTATTCAGGGCTTTTAAATGACATGCTAACCTATTCCTCCGGAAAGCCTTGGAATTCTGATCATGTGGGGTTACAGGATGTACAAATTTCTTCCCCAGATGAAGATGCGAATAACGATACGAATAATCGCAGGATTCTAATCAGCGGAACTCTTGCGGCACTTCACTTCACTATGGAGCTGTCATTTGATGAGAGTGATACGCTCAAAATGTATGTTACTTGGACAAATACATTGAATCATACATTACATGATGTTGCTGTAGGAATAGGATTCAGCCTGCCTAAGCGGGAGAAAGAAATCATAACGATTCCCGGCATTCTATACAACAATAATCCTTCCTCCGATCCGAATCGTCTTGTTCCAAGGCTTGGTGTAGGTGCTCACAAAGGGGTTATCTGCGAGGAGCATCGGCTGCCCATTCCTTGTGTGAATATAGAGTGGAATGAAGCGGATGAATCCCGATATTTATCCATGTTTTCGATACCGACGTATGTGGAAGATCTGCATGGAGCTGTCCACTACGGTTCTCTCGGAGCTATTCAAGAAGACCAACGATCGGTACTCGCAGCTATGAGCGGAGTATTGATGTTTAATGGCGACAAGGATATATGCTATATGGGCAAAAGCAAATCAGAACCGCATAGCGGCGGGTATTTAGATTTCGTGCCCGGGTTCACATTGGCTAAGGAGTACACGCTGGACTGGGGAACGCTAAGTACTCCGGGGCGGGGCTTCCGCGAAATCGTCCGCCAAGGAATGAAGATATTCAATCTGGATGGCTCTAAGCCGCTTACCTTGGATGAAGTGATCAAGCTCAAGACAAATGCAATGGATGACAGATGGAGGACGAATGAAGAAGGGGCGGCAGGGTATGTAAAATTCAATGACTCCAATTCATTCGGCAATGTATCTAAACGGCCGCTCCATTATATGTATGGATGGACAGGGCAGTGCTTGAAGCTAGCCTGGTGCGATGCCCAGCAAGGGTTTGTTCAGGGGCAGGAGGAGCGGATTTCTCGCTGTATACAGGCTGTTGATTTCTATTTGAGAGAGAGCCGCACCGAGATTCCAGGTATTCGACGCTGCGCTTATCGTATCGAGGATGGACAGTGGGATGACTTCAGCTGGAATAAGCAGCCTGTTATAGCAAGCAGGGCTATCGGGGAAACGATAGCTGATTTAGCTGAAATTGTACTTTTATTCCGAGATCAGGATAGAGCTATTCCTGCCTCTTGGGTCGAAGCAATTCGAGAGTCAGCTGATTTCTATCTGCTGAACACTCTATCCTCAGGCATTTTTCCGGCAGCATGGCTGATGGATGGCACTCCGGCAGATGAGATGATTACTGCAGCGGGGGTACCGTGCTTGATTGCTCTTGTTAAAGCCTACAGGG
This sequence comes from Paenibacillus foliorum, assembly GCF_013141765.1. GTDB lineage: Bacteria > Bacillota > Bacilli > Paenibacillales > NBRC-103111 > Paenibacillus_S > Paenibacillus_S foliorum. The sequence goes on along the minus strand of NZ_WHOD01000102.1, from coordinate 117,795 downwards.
TGCTGGGCGATGAGTCGTATTTGGCAGCCGCAGAGGCTGCTATGAAGAACTACTACGAGCTGCATGCCGAAACGTTTGAACGGCCATTTGCCCGCTCTACGCTGGATGCCAAATGCGAGGATAAGGAAGCTGGGATGTACTTCTTTCTGGCAGCCTATGAGCTGTTTATTCTGACAAGCAAACAGCAGTATAGCGAATGGGCTGAGATATCAGCAGACTGGCTGCTTACCTTTGTATACATGTGGAAGCCTGCTTATGATAAGGGCTCAAGGTTTGAGGAAACGGATTTCAACGCTATAGGATGGCCCACGGTTAGTGTGCAGAATCATCATTTGGATGTGTTCTTCCCGACTTATGAATTATGGAAGTTCGGCAGGTTAACCGGTAAGCTGCAATATGAGCGTATGGCTCAACTATCGTTTGATGCAATGGGGCAGGGAATATGCAGGGAGCCGGGTGATTGGAACTTTACCGTCGTTGGTGAGCAGGGAGAAGGCTTCTTTCAAACTCGATGGCATCACCGGGGGCACAGCAACAAGTGGAATCCGTCTTGGGTTATAGCTACTGTCCTGCATAATGCACTGCGTTTTCAAGGAGAAATCGGGTGATGGATAGAGAGAGGGGGATAAACCACGTGAACAGCAGGACAATACCGGATTGGGAAAATATTGAGGTATTAGGGCGGCATACAGAGCCGCCGCATGCCGGATTTATTTCGTACGAGGATATGGAGACGGCGCTGGATAATGAACGGGCTACATCGCCTTTTTTCCAGTCGTTGAACGGCAATTGGAAATTTTATTACGCGGATAGCCCTGATAAGGCTCCGGCACATTTTTATGAAGCTTCTTATGCAGTAAACGACTGGAATACGATACCGGTTCCTGGTAATTGGCAGATGCATGGCTATGGGCGCCCTCATTATTCCAGCAGCTATTATCCTTTTCCAATTGACCCGCCTTATGTACCTAATGATAATCCGGTAGGCTGCTACCGTAGAAGCTTTGGATTGCCCCAAACATGGGATAACCGTCAAGTATTCCTTGTATTCGAAGGGGTAGATTCAGCCTTTCATGTTTGGATTAACGGCCAATTCGCAGGGTACGGACAGGGCAGTCATCTGCATTCTGAATTCAGAGTGACCTCACTGCTTCGTCCGGGAGAGAACATGATTGCCGTTCAGGTGTACCAATGGAGCGATGGAACGTACATGGAGGATCAGGATAAGTGGCGGTTAAGCGGTATTTTTAAAGATGTATATATGAAAGCAACCCCAGATGTCCATATTCGGGATATTGCGGTACAAACACAGTTTAGCCAAAACTATCAGGATGCTGGATTAGGGGTCAGATTTAATTTACGAAATTATGCTGATTCTGCTCAAGCTGGGCTGCATCGAGTTAAGCTAACGCTATTGGATGATGATCGGCAAACCGTTTATGAAAGCGCAGTCGGGGAAACCATTCAGCTTAATTCGAATGAGGAGCGAGTGCTTACTACAGAAATTCCGGTAATGAACCCGCGTTTATGGTCAGCTGAGTCACCTAACTTATACGCACTCGTTTTGAGTCTTGAGGATGAGCAAGGAAATGTGCTTGAGGTTGGAAGTGTGGCAGTAGGCTTTCGGGATATCGCGATCCGGGATGGTCAGCTTTTTGTCAACGGGAAGTCCGTTATCTTAAAGGGAGTTAATCGCAATGAGTTCCATCCGGAGCTCGGGTTTACGACCCCTTACGAGTCGATGGTCGAGGATATTCGCTTGATGAAGCAGCACAATATGAACACCGTGCGCTTATCCCATTATCCGAATGATACACGTTGGCTTGATTTATGCGATCGGTATGGCTTGTATGTCATTGATGAAGCGGATCTGGAAACCCATGGCTGCCATTTTATCGAAAATGAGAGCTATTTGGCAGAGCATCCCGAGTGGAAGCAAGCGTTTCTGGACCGTGCGGTTCGTATGGTGGAAAGGGATAAGAATCACCCATCCGTCCTTATATGGTCGCTCGGAAATGAATCGGGATATGGGCCTAACCATGATGCGATGGCTGAATGGGTGCGCAAGGCTGACCCTACTCGTCCGATCCATTATGAACGAGCAAAGGATGCACCGGTAGTCGATGTTGTAAGCTCGATGTATCCATCGCTCGAAGCCTTGATCGAAGAAGGAGAGAAGGATGATTCCCGGCCTTATCTGATGTGTGAATTCGGGCATGCTATGGGGAATTCCGTTGGTAATCTTAAGGAATACTGGGATGCCATTTATAAATATAAGCGACTGCTGGGCGGCTTGATCTGGGAGTGGACGGATCACGGTATCCTACAGAAGCTGGAGTCAGGCGAGGAATGGTATGCCTATGGAGGCGATTTCAACGATCATCCGAATAGCGGACACTTTTGCATAGACGGTTTGCTATTCCCGGACCGCAAAGTCAAAGCCTCGATTATTGAGTTTAAAAAGATCATTCAACCGGTCATAGTAGACTCTAATGATATACAGTCGGGGATTGTGAACATTCAAAACCGTTATGATTTTAGCACATTGGAGCATTTGGAAGCCTCTTGGTCGCTGATGTGTGAAGGTGAAATTGTGGAGCAAGGATCCCTGAACAAGCTGGATATAGCAGCTGGTGAAGAGGCTGCCGTTACGATTCCTTGGACGATCGACTTAGATCGGCTTCAGGGGGAGTGCTGGCTGCATATCCGTTTCACCTTACGTGAAGCAGTAAGCTGGGCGCCGAAGGGCTTTGAGATTGCTTGGGCTGATCTGCCGATAGCCGCCGATAAAGCTGTCAAACGGAAGGCTGCCGGGACGGTTGTGCGGCTGGCTTCCATGCCGAGGCTCCAAACTATTGAAACCAATACAGAGGTTCAGCTTCTGGGGAATGATTTTTCCATCACATTCGATAAATGCAGAGGAGTTCTAACCTCCTTCGATTATAATGGTGTACCGCTTATAGCTGCTGGCCCTAAGCTTCAAATATGGAGAGCCACGATCGATAATGACAACCGCCAGTCGAAGGAATGGAAAACGATTGGTTACGATAAGCTGAATCATCGCATGCACGAGTTTTCAGTCCGTCCTTATGACAGCTCAGCTGTACAAGTGATAGTCAAGTCAACGATTGGGGCTGCAGCCTTGGGGAATTGCTTTACAACCTGGATGACCTATACGATTTATGGAACTGGAGATGTCCTTATTTCAACTCGTATGGTGCCGAGGGAAGGCTTGCCTCCGCTGCCGCGATTGGGCTTGCAGATGACGATGCCGGGCGGATTCGATCAATTCTCATGGTTCGGGCTTGGACCTCATGAATGTTACATCGACCGTAAAGAGAGCGGACGGCTCGGGGTATATAGCGGTTCTGTGCAGGAGCAATTCGTTCCCTATATTATGCCGCAGGAAAATGGCAATAAGGCGGATACACGTTGGGCGACTGTGACTAACAAGCTCGGAACGGGGTTGTTCATTGGCGGTATGCCAAGGCTGGATGTGGGTGTGAGTCATTATTCAACCGAAAACCTGACGAAAGCGAAGCATACGTATGATTTGCAGCGGCAAGCTGAAACCTTCGTAAATATGGATTATGCCCAAGCGCCGATAGGGAATCATAGTTGCGGGGAGGCCCCGCCACTTGATAAGTATTTGCTGCGTCCGAAAGATACTACGTTTACACTGCGGCTGAAGCCTTTCTCTACAAGAGATCGTTCACCTATGAAATTGAGCAGACAGCAGCTAGAGACGCTTGGAAAGGCTTTGGATGAAAATGAGCTGGAGCAGAGGGCTTCGATAGGCAAGCAGGAGGTAGGGATATGATCAGCCGGAAATTTCCTAAGATGATGTTCGGAGGCGATTATAATCCAGAGCAATTTCCAAAGGACATTTGGGATGAGGATATGCGGCTGTTCCAGCTGGGCGGAATTGACATAGCAACGATTAATGTCTTCTCATGGGCTTTGAATCAGCCTGATGAGGAAACTTATAATTTCGAGTGGCTTGATGAAGTGATGAACAAGCTGCATGAGAATGGCGTACGCGTATGCATGGGCACCAGCACGGCAGCACATCCGGCATGGATGGCGAGGAAGTATCCGGATGTTCTGACCGTGACCTCCGATGGGAAGAAGCGAAAGTTCGGCCGGAGGCACAATTCTTGTCCGAACAGTCCTACCTTCCGCCGCTACGGCGGACTGATGGCTAGCAAGCTGGCAGAGCGCTATAAGGATCATCCTGCTTTACTGCTCTGGCACGTTAACAATGAAATAGGAAATCGCTGCTTTTGCGACAATTGTGAGAAAGCATTTCGGGAATGGCTAAAACAACGATACGGCACGTTAGAGCAGCTGAATCAAGCGTGGTACACGAAGTTTTGGGGACACACCTTTTACGATTGGGAAGAAGTTGTTCTACCAAGCGCATTAACGGAAGGGTTATCAGGCGGCAACTCTGACCAAACGGCTTTTCAAGGGATTACGCTTGATTTCTTCCGGTTTAACTCTGACAGCTGGCTGGATAGCTATCTAATCGAATACAACGCGATCAAACAGATCCTACCTGATGCAATTGTAACAACTAATTTTCAAGGGAACGGGACTTATAAGCCGCTTGATTATTTCAAATGGGCACCTTACTTAGACATCGCGGCGCTTGATATTTATATCGAGAATCATACTCCGGAAAGCTATATGGCAATGCGATACGATCTGATGCGCAGCTTGAAGAACGGTGCACCCTTTATGCTAATGGAGCAAAGTCCAAGCGTCATTAACTGGAAAACGGTTAACCCGACGAAACGGCCTGGTGTGATGAGGCTTAGAAGCTATCAAGCGATAGCTCGAGGCGCGGAATCGATTATGTTCTTTCAGCTTCGTAGATCGCTCGGCGCCTATGAGAAATTCCATGGAGCCGTCATTGATCACGTGGGTCACGAGCATACGCGAGTGTTCAGGGAATGTGCAGAGCTTGGCAAGGAGCTGCAGCAGCTAGGCGATCTAATGCTGGATTCACGTATAACAAGCAAGGTTGGCATTTTGTTTGATTGGGATAATTGGTGGGCGGTCGAGCTTGGAGGTGGGCCTTCGGTTCATTTTAAATATTTGGATCAAATTCAAAGCTATTATGACGCACTTTATGATAGTCAAATCCAAGTCGATCTGATCCATGTGGATACAGACTTAAGCTCTTATGATTTGGTTCTGGCACCCTTCTTATATATGACCAAGCCGGGACATGCCAAGAAGCTGGAGCAGTATGTGGAGAATGGCGGGACCTTCGTCACTACCTTTTACAGCGGGATAGCGGATACGAATGATCGGGTCATTCCGGGAGGTTATCCAGGAGAGCTGCGTAAGCTTCTTGGGATCTGGGTCGAGGAGATCGATGCGATGTTTCCGAATCAAACCAATCAAATGGTTATGCAGCAGCAACTGGAGCAATTGCAGGGCTCTTATGAATGCAGGCTAGCTTGTGAGGTTGTTCATCTAGAGGGTGCAGAAGCGGTTGCCGTGTTCGGCAGTGATTATTACAGCGGATCGCCCGCATTGACACGCCATCGGTATGGCAAGGGTGAAGCTTGGTATGCAGCGACCGATCCTAGCGCTGATTTTAAGCGGCAATGGATTCAGGCGTTGTGCAAACGTAAAGGTGTCTATCCATTGTTAGATGCACCGGCAGGAGTTGAGATTACTCAGCGTGAGAAGGACGGTGTTCGCTTTACCTTCTTGCTGAATCATAGCGATCAGGCTCAATCGGTGCATATGGGTATGGACGAACAACAGGAGCTGCTGAGTGGTACCAAAGTACAGGATTGTGTAGAGCTTCAACCGAAGCAGGTCATGATTCTTAAGATGTAGCTTTGTATAAGGGATTGTTGTTTGTTGAACACGCATGATAAGAGAACCGGCAGCTTGTTAGCAGCTCAGGTTTTCGCAGAAGGAGGCGATTGCACATGGCAGGAAGCGTGCAGCTGCGCAGAAAATTCGAACATCCATCGGTTGAATACAGATCAGCTCCGTTCTGGGCATGGAATGACGACCTGCAGGAGGAAGAGCTGGTCCGCCAAATCCAGCAAATGAAGGATCAGGGAATGGGCGGATTTTTCATCCATTCCCGAGATGGACTGGAAACCGATTACATGGGGCGTGAGTGGATGGATTACGTCCGTACAGCCGTGCAAACCGCCGAACAGCTGGGCATGCAGGTATGGCTGTATGACGAGGACCGCTGGCCATCCGGTTTTGCAGGAGGTCTTGTACAGGCTCGAGGCGGGGACGCCTATCGTGCCAAAGGATTAACGATGGAGGTATGCCAGCAGGGCAATTCGTGGGATTTAGCCGATGCAGCAGCCTTGTTTAAGGCAGTGATCGAAGAGAGAAGCTTAATCCGCTGTGAGCGGCTTCCAATAAATGAAAAACCGACGTTGGATAAAGATGAAGTATTGCTCGTTTTTCGTGTAGAGGTATCGGTGTATAGCGAATGGTTTAATAACGAAGCGCCGCCTGACAATCTCAATCCGGATGCGGTGCGGGCGTTTATCGAAACCACCTATGAAGCCTACAAGCAAGAGGTTGGAGAGCAGTTTGGCACAACGATCCGCGGAGTGTTCACCGATGAGCCCAGCATACATGACCGTCACTGCAGGTTTACAGAAGGACGGGGCTGGATTCCGTGGACGTGGTCGTTTCCATCGTTTTTTCAAGAACGAAGGGGCTATGACCTTCTGGATATCGTACCGTTCATGTACTTTAATGGGGAGTATTCCTCACAAGCCCGCCATGATTACTGGAGGACGGTTACGGAAAGGTTCAGTGAAGCCTACTCCAAGCAGCTGGGTGATTGGTGCGGGGATAACGGAATCGCTTTTACAGGCCATTATTTATGGGAAAACAATATGGGCACAGCTACTCGCGTTTGCGGAGCTGTTATGCCCAATTATCGTTTTCAGCAGGTTCCCGGCATTGATATGCTGAACGAGCAAACGAATGAGTACATCACAGTGAAGCAATGCACAAGCGTAGCGAATCAATATGGGAGAAAGTTCGTGCTCACAGAAACATACGGCTGTACGGGCTGGGGATTTACGTTCGAAGGACAGAGATGGATAGGTGACTTCCAGTATGTGCTCGGCGTTAATATGAGGTCGCAGCATTTGGCGCTCTATTCGATTAAAGGCTGCAGGAAACGGGATTACCCGCCAGTGTTCAACTACAATACAAGCTGGTGGAAATACAATTATGTGATTGAAGACTATTATGCCAAGCTATCGGCTGTATTGACGGAAGGGACGCCTATCCGGGATATTCTTGTCCTCCATCCCTCCTCCACAGCATGGAGCATGGTCGGCACAGGACCTTACGGCTTCCCTGCACGGGGCAAAGATAGGGATGTATCGGCAACGAACACCTTCGGACATGAATTCAACTCGTTTCTGGGCAAGCTGCTAAAGGGTCATTACGATTATGACCTTGGCGATGAAACGATTATGGCGGAAACAGGAGCCGTACGCGGAAATAAGCTGGCTGTGAACCTCGCCGAATATAGTATCGTAGTGATTCCGCCCATTCAGACGATGCTGCATAGCACGTATCGGCTGCTAGCTGATTTCTTGGATGCAGGGGGAAAGGTTATTGCTGTTGGACAACAGCCGTCAATGCTTGAGGGCAGACCAACTGAGCTGCTTTCTCAGCTGTACGGGCATCCTAACCTTTTACAAGTTCAAGACGTTGAAGAAACGATAGAGGCATTGGTTCATATTTCGCCTAGGCGGGTCAGCGTGACTCATGAAGATGCCAAGGAGGCTCCTGAGTTTCTGTATATGCTAAGAGAAGCGGATGACTGCCGTACGTTGTTTCTGGTCAACAATGATCGTGAAGGCTCACACCAGGTTCGGATTGCCATGGAAGGCAGCGGCAGCTTGGAAGAGTGGTCAGCGTTGACCGGCGATGTGAAGGCAGTTGAAGTAGAAGTGAAGGATGGTTATATCCACTTCATAGCAGAATTTGGCCCGGCAGATTCGAGATTATACATACTGGATAAGAAACAAGCTTCAATATGTAAGATGGATATAGCAGCCGCAGCAAAGGTTAAACATCCTCTTGAAGATGGTAGCATCGAAGCTGTGTTGGAGCTTGGACCAATCAGTGGATATACCCGCACCATGCCCAATGTGCTGACTCTAGACACTTGCTCTTATCGATTTAATGAGCAAGAGTGGTCCGAAGAGGTGGATGTATGGCTGGCACAAAAAGAGATTCGAGATGCTCTTGGTATGAGGCAGGTTTATTACAACGGTATTGAACAAAGATATAAATGGATTAACAAGCCACATCCGGGGAATGGCACCCCTGTGCAGCTCAAATTCACTTTTCATGCAGCTGTATTGCCCCAAGAGCAGGTTTATCTAGTGGTGGAATCTGCAGAGTACTATGAAATAACACTGAATGGTTCAGCTGTGCCTAATCACCCAGATGGATGGTTCCTCGATCGGTCATTCGATAGAGTTCCTCTCCCTGGAATAAGAGAAGGAATGAATGAGCTGGTTTTATCTTGCAGCTATCATAATCGAATGGAAGTAGAGGATATTTATCTCATGGGTGACTTCGGGGTGGATATCGACAGGGAGATTATAGCGGAGCCAGAGACATTAACGTTAGGCGATTGGTGTACTCAAGGTTATTTCCATTATTGCGGAAGCATGATCTATCATTTCAACATCTTGGGAAACAACGTAGTGAAGACTCGGACTTTGCTGGAGCTTCAGGGCTATTCTGCGGTTACGGTGGAAGTTAGAGTTAACGGCCATCTGGCAGGGCATGTGCCTTGGCGGGCTGCTAATCTTCTTGATCTAACGGAGCATCTTCTAGATGGAGAGAATCGGATAGATATCGAAGTGATGGGAAGTCCTCGTAATATGCTGGGACCGTTCCATCATCTGTCGGGGGAGCCTTCAACGACAAGCTGGGCATCGTTCCGCAAATCGGGCAGCGATTACACACCAGAATATCGGTTGCGTCCATACGGATTGTTCGACCCGATCAAATTGTATCGATTGAATGTAGAAACGGAGGTTCGAGCATGAAAATAAGATGCGGGTGGAAGCAGTTCCTCGCTTTACTCATCTTGTGTACGGCACTGCTGCTGCCTGGAACTGTTGACGCTGCAGTTAAATATTCTACTTTTACCAAAGATAGTTATGGCAACCTCATTTGGCTTCAACCAGCTTACTATCCGACAGGTGTTATTGGTCAGGATTTATATGTGCCGGATCCAGCTAAGCCACAAGTGAAAATGAAATCATCTATGAAGAATCCAAAGGATATTTTCGTGGATAAGAACAATGAGATTTATATCGCGGATTCAGGGAATAACCGGATTGTCCATATGGATGAAAAGGGTAAGCTGCTGCGGTACATTACATTACCGGAAAGCCCGTTTTCCAAGCCCGAGGGTGTCTTTGTAACCAAAGACGGCGATATTTATATCGCAGACACAGGTAACAAGCGGGTGCTTCAGCTGGACAAAACCGGTAAGCTATTGAAGGAATTTAAACGTCCGGAATCGAGATTTATCGCCGATACATTCGTTTTTGAGCCAGGTAAAGTGATGGTGGATGATCGTGACTTTCTGTACATTGCGATCCGCGGTGGCTACGAAGGCTTGATGCTGCTTGATCCGAACGGCAAGTTCCAAGGCTTCTTCGGTGCAAACAAAACGGCGCTCTCTCCATTGGACGCATTAAAGCGAAAGCTTTATACAAAGGAAATGTATGCCAACGAAGTAGCGAAGAGACCAGAAACGATAAACAGTGTCGCAACGGATAAAAATGGCTATATTTACACGGTCACTGGCGGAACGGCCAAGATTGACCAATTAAAGAAGCTAAATATTAAAGGCGACAACTTACTTCGCAGCTCCCAGAAATCTTTTGGTGAATATCGTGCACTAGATGTACAGCCGACTACTAGTAAAACCGGTGCAAGTATTCCGCAGCTGATCGATATAGCGGTTGACCAGAACGGCAATATGATCGTAGTCGATCAGCAATTCAAGTACATCAGCAATTACGATGCTTCAGGCAATCTTTTATATTTCTGGGGGGGTCCCTCGGCTGTTGGCTCCTCTCAGGTAGGCTTGCTGAAAAGTCCCGTTGCTTTGGACGTGAACTCGCGGAATGAATTGTTCGTTCTCGATGATCAGGAAAATATTGTCCAAGTATTCCGCTTATCCGAGTTCGGGCAAAAGGTGGATCAAGCGAATCAACAAACCCTCGCAGGCTACTATGAGGCAGGAGAAAAGCCTTGGCAGGATGTGCTTCGTATGAATGCACAGTTTACTCCCGCCATTCTGGGGTTAGCCAAATCCGCGTTCAAAAAAGAGCAATATGAGGATGCCAGACAGATGTTTAAAGAAGCTGGAGATCAGGAAGATTACTCCGAATCTTTTTGGCAAATTCGGATGCAATGGTTTCAGGCCAATTTCTCTTGGATTGCAAGTATCCTTTTATTCGGAAGCATTCTATGGATAGTCGTTGATAAGCTAACCGAAAAGAGTGCGTTTCGAAGCCGCTTACGTAATCGGAGTCAAAGGCCAAAAACCAAATTTATGGCCAATGTCCGACATGCATTTTATACAATGAAGCATCCTATAGATGGATTTGTGGCAGTACGCTATGAAGGTAAAGGAAGCTATCGCAGTGCCATCCTTATATTATTGGGCGTGTATGGGGCTCTGCTGGTCAAGGAGCTAGTGACGAGCTTTTCCTTTAACAACGTTACTTCCATAGATATCTATTCCATCTTCACGCAATTTTTTATTGTATGGATTGCCTGGATTATATCCAACTACTTGGTCAGCTCGATCTATTGTGGCGAGGGACGGTTTAGAGATATTTTTATCGGCAGTGCTTATGCATTGGTTCCTTATATTGTTATTGGCATACCGCTGGCTATTATTTCAAATTTCTTGACACTGCACGAGTCATCCATGTACGGCTTTGTAGCCAATGGAATGTTAGTGTGGATAGGGCTGCTGATGTTCTGGAAAATCCAGTGCATTCACAACTACAGCGTTGGAGAGACTGCATTGAACATTTTCCTCACCTTGTGCACGATGTTGGTTATTGGTGTCTTGCTCTTTGTTACGGCCGGTTTGACTAACGATTTGATCTCCTTATTTTATGAAATGGGCCAGGAGTTGATCTTAAGATGATATGGATAAACAAACTAAATAAACCTGTAACCTACGTTACCGTCTTACTCTTGGCCGTTGTGCTGCTATTTATCACCCAGATGAAGTTCGAATTCAAGGCTGATCAAAAGGAACGGGCCTTCGCACCAGCACAGAACGATTCAGGGTCTGGGGCTGCCAAAAACAGTGTTCTCGCTCAGCTTCCTAAGGACAGTGATTTTAAAAAAGTGGCAGAGAGCGATACGCTCCTTTTAAATATGGATGAGAAAACGGGACATTTTATTGTGGAGGATAAGAGGAATGGCAACGTGTATCGTTCGTATCCGAATCCGCAATATTGGGGCCAGGAAACAATCTCTGAAAATTGGAAAAAGCATTTGAGCTCGCCGCTCATGGTTCAATATGTAGATTTCTCGAAAACGATTTTACAAGCTAAGGAAACGAACTTTGCCGCTGAGGGTGGGCGAGTGAAGGACGTTCAGACGATTCCTGGCGGGTTTTCGCTAGTCTATGAGCTGCCTGCATCGGGATTCACCATTCCTGTACAGGTTAAAGTTGAAAAAGATTACGTTGAGACCAAAATTGTACGTGAGGGCATTAAAGAAACCAATATGGGGCTCGTCTGGGTGAGACTCTTTCCATTCCTAGGTGCGGATTATTCCGCTGGACAGGATGGCTATATGCTCATACCCGATGGGGCTGGAGCGTTAATTCGGTTCAAAGAAAACCAGTTGAATGTGAATAAGCTGTACGATGAAAGCGTGTATGGGCAAGACAATGCTTTCGGAGGCATGAGCAACAACCGGAACCGTATTATGATGCCGGTATTTGGTATGAAGGCTGATTCCAAAGCTTTTGTTGCCGTACTAGATAAAGGTGAGGAGTATGCTGAGATTGTTGCCTCCCCTTCAGGTGTTTTAAGCAACTATAACTGGGTCACCGCACAAATGAATTTCCGTGCTAGCTACCTCCAGTTCACAAGCCGAAATTCCCCGGATGAATGGGGGTTTCCCGCCTATAACAAGGAGGAGTTATTCGGCAGTGATCGCGTCGTACGCTACTATCTTTTGGATAAAACGAAGTCGGATTATGTGGGAATGGCTCAAGCCTATCGAGACTATTTGATGAAGGAAAAAGGCTTAAAGCCACTGGATGTTACTGATCCTAACTTGCCGATGCATGTAGATATTATTGGTGGGGACAGGGAGAAGGGAATAGTTAGTGACCGCTATTTGAACCTAACGAATACTAGTGACGCTACCCAAATGGTCACGTCCTTGCAGAACAAAGGTGTGAAAAACATGTCGTTCACATTTATGGGATGGCAGAACGGTGGCTACAGTTCCTTCGGTAAAACGCTGCCAGTTGATTCGCGAATCGGTGGAGATAGTGGAATGAAAGCGTTCATTGATTATGCTCATAGCACTAAATCGCGAGTTTATTTGGATACCGAGTATGCCGCTAATAATACGGGTGGCGGTGGATTTGATGAGAAATATCACGCTATGACCAATTTGGCAGGGAGAAGTATAACGCTTGGTTTGTTATATAACAATTCGCGGGTTCCAATGGTAAGCGAGAAGTTTAATGAAGCGACGATGAAGAAGGATTTAAAAGCATTTAAGGAAATGGGCATCGATGGTCTTGCTGTTAACCGGACTGGACAGCGATTGTTCAGCGATTATAACTCGGGCTATGGTTCTCCAAGAAATGAAGCGAGAAATACGCAGGAAAGAATATTGAAGAATATTAAGGAAGAGCTCGGCGGTGTAAGGGGCAAAAGCTCTAATTTCTATGCCCTGCCTTATATTAATCACATCCAAACGATGATTTATGATCATTCCTACGATCTTTTTACGGATGAGGCTGTACCGTTTGCGCAGATCGCTGCCCACGGTTTAATCACCTATTCATCTGAATATGTGAACAACCGGCAGGAGGATGTGAAAGACTTTTTACGTGATATCGAATACGGTGCTGTACCTTCGTTCATATTCACAAGGGCAGAAACGAAAGAATATGTGAACGCTTATGGAATCCGTTACTACAATACCTACTTCCCGAGCTGGGAGTCATTCGCTGCAGAGCAGTATAAGCAATATAACGAAGCGCTTGGCGATGTGCAGAACCAGTTCATTAGCAGTCATAAGACGCTGGCAAATAACGTAAAGGAAACGACCTATGCCAATGGAAAGCGTGTTGTAGTCAATTATAATTTGGAGCCGTATCGAGACGGTGGCCTGGATGTTCCTGCTCTAAGCTACATTCTCATCCAAGGAGGAGGGGCTAAGTGATGAAAAAAAATGTAAGACTTCGTGCGTCCTTCTCCGAGTATCTCGAGGGAATGATCTTTATAGCTCCATGGTTTATTGGATTTCTCGTATTCATGGCATTTCCTATCGGCTATTCCTTGTTTATGAGCTTTCAGAAAGTGACGATTACCGCTACAAGAACAACGACTGAGTATGTAGGATGGACCCATTATAATTATATCCTGTTTGAAAACGGGAGCATTCTATACAATGATTTGCTGCCGTTTCTAAGGCAGGCTCTGTTCATGATTCCGATTATTGTGCTCTTTGCGCTAATGATTGCAATCATATTGAACCAGAATTTTGCCGGACGCACCTTTTTTCGCGCCGTATTCTTCCTTCCGGTCATTCTCTCAACAGGAGAGGTTGTTAAGGAGTTTTTGACTCAGGGTGAGGGTGAACTCGGATTTATGTCCAAATATAATGTTTCCGGTCTTATTCAATCTAATATTTCCTCGACCTGGTCAGGTCCGTTAGTAGGTATTCTAGACTCGTTTGTGCTAATCCTATGGTATTCCGGGGTACAAATATTGATCTTCCTAGGGGGAAGACAGACGATATCCAATTCGGCTTATGAGGCGGCGCGCATCGATGGTGCAGGTCCATGGGAAACCTTTTGGAAAATTACACTTCCAGCTATGACGCCGTTTATTTTTGTGAATTTAATTTATACGGTAGTTGATCTGTTCACCTTCCCAACCAATCCAATTCTACAAAGGGTCAGAGACAGTGAGTATGGTCAATATAGTGCGCTTATCTGGATTTATTTCCTTATTATTAGTTTCTTCCTGGCAATTATTTTCATCGTTTTCCATAGAGCTACCAAATCGCAAAGACAGACCAGCTAAAGAGCAAAGCATGTGATCGACGGATGTGAAGTAAAGACACAACTTTTTGTAGGGGTGAAGCTATGATTGGTTTGAAATTGAAAGACAAGCAGGAGCTTTCGATACTTCTCTGGTTGAAAAAGGCCAAATTCGTAATCCTGGGTCGGGAAGCGGATAAAGGGCTGCTGTTTAAACTGTTTATTTACCTGATTCTGTTGGATACCGCTTATATTTATTTGAAGCCTGTGCTTCATATGGTGACCACTATGGTCAAAAATTCAACCGATTTGCTGGATCCATCCGTCAACTGGTTTCCTAGGGTCGTCTACTTCGGAAACCTTCAGGAGGCCTGGGAATGGCTGAAATATCCGAAAGCCTTAAGCTTGACCTTTATAATGGCTTTATCGGTTGCCATATTGCAGACTATATCCTGCGCTGTGACCGGTTATGCTTTTGCCAGACTGAAGGTTCCTTTTAAAGGCTTGATGTTTTTTTTCCTGATGTTGACCTTTATTGTGCCGATGCAGGTTACGATTCTGCCGAATATTATTTATGCAAGAGAACTGGGTCTGTTAAATACGATTTATCCGATCATTGTTCCGGCCTTTTTCGGTCTCGGCTTGAAGGGTGCATTGTTCGTTATCATTTACCGTCAATTCTTTTCCACACAGCCTAAGGAGCTGGAGGAGGCGGCCCGAATTGATGGAGCCAATGTGTTCAAGATTTTCTATAAAGTCATGATGCCGCTCGCAAAACCAGCTATTCTGGTTGTGTTCTTGTTCTCCTTTGTCTGGACCTGGAATGATTTCTATTTACCAAGCATGTATTTGGCTGATATCGAAACAGCTCCTTTGTCCATGGGGATATCGCGTATCGCTACGGCGCTTCGGCAGCAGGCTGAGCAGTTTGGGCCGTCTGTTACAGATGAAGCGATTCGAATGGCGACAACCTTTTTAATGATTATACCGCCAATGCTGTTGTATACGTTCACGCAGCGCTGGTTCATTGAAGGCGTTGAAAGAACGGGCTTGGTGGAGTAGGAGTGAGAGCAGGTGTTTGGCCGACGATTTGTTTTTCGTGAATGATTATTCGCGAGGTGACAACTTAAATTTCAAGAGCGGTGGAGTACCATCCCTTTCCCGCAATAACCACAATTGTGAATAATTATTCGCGAGGTTGCCTTTGTCGGTCAGACCGCTGAAATGAAACAAAAGAAATGGAGGATTATACCATGAAACGATTATTGGCACTACTTGCAGCAGCTGTGATGATAGTTTCCATTATGGGTTGCTCGTTATCTACAGGTGGAGGCCCTTCTTCGGATGGATATTCAGAGGCGAATGCCAAGAAGGTTATGTTAATCAGAAAGAAAGAAGGCAGCGGAGATCCGTTTATCATCAGTCATTTGAAAAAGCTGGGCTATCAGGTTATGGATATTGTAGATAGTGATTTTACGGTTGAAAAAGCGAATGGCTATGGCGTGATTTACGTGAGCGAGTCTGTCAATTCCTCCAAAATCGATGTTAAATTAAAAAGCTCTACGGTACCCGTTGTGTACGCTAAAGCGCAAGCAGCAAGTGATGCGGGGTTGGTGGGTGTTCAGAAATTCGGACAGGATGAGGAGCTGAAAACCGTTCAAATTATCGACAGCAAGCATCCGATTGCCGCAGGGTTAAAGGATACCGTTGCTCTCTATAAAGAAGAAGGCCGAGTAAGCTATGGGCTCTTCCCTGCTAAGGAGGCTTCTATCATCGCTCAAGTCTCAGCAAGCGGGGACAACAAGAAGGCGGCGATTTTTGCCTATGAGAAGGGCGCCAAAAATATGTCCAACGCAGCCGTGCCTGCGCGCCAAGTATTTTTCTCCATGCCTAGCGGTGAAGAAATTAAGCTTACGGATAATGGCTGGAAGCTGTTCGATGCGGCAATTGAGTGGGCTGCGCTTAGCGGGAAAAAGTAAAAAAGTAAGTTAACCAATACTAGGAGGGATTATATCTATGAAACGATTGTTGAATATGGCAGTGATCGCAATGATGATTTTCACCCTAATGGCTTGCAGTACTGTACCCCCCGATGTGGCAAAGCTCGCGAATCAACCGGCATCGAATACTACTAAAACACAGAGTAATGGGAAAAAGGTTCTCTTCGTTGGAAGAGACAGCGGTGGAGACGCCATTGTTATCAAGCGTTTGAAGGAAAAGCATGGCATGGAAGTTACAGTTATAGCCGATAAAGATCTTAAAACGGAAAGTGCTAACGGTCATATGTTGATCTATGTGAGTGAGTCGGTTAATTCCGGTAAAATTAAGGATATATTCGTAAAAACACCAGTACCTGTCATTTATGCGGAGCCTCAATCAACGAGTGATACGGGGATGACCGATGTCGATTCCTTCGGTGCTTTTGTTGGTGCTAACACAGTGAAAACCATTCAGATCAAAGATAGCAAGCACCCTCTGGCAGCAGGGCTGCAAGGTGCCATAGACGTATACAAGGATAACGGAAAGATGGGCTTTGCCATCCCGGGTAAAGAAGCTATTGTCATAGCTACGGTACCGAAGGAGGATCAGAAGGCGACTATTTTTGCCTATGAGAAAGGTGTAAAGAATGTAAAAGGGGATCCTGTCGCTGCCCGTGAGCTGTATTTCTATATGTTCAATGGTGAAGAAATCAACCAAACTGATGAAGGCTGGAAGCTGTTCGATGCAGCTGTTCAGTGGACAACCGGGAAAAATTAACTCTCAGAATAAGGAGGTGAATGTAATGGCTCGAGTGGTAAGCCTTATGCTTACAGTCCTAATATTGATTTCCATAACGGCATGTTCCTCCTCAACAAATAGTGTACCGGATAAGAGTAAAAAAGCACTTTTTGTTGGCAGGGAAAACGGCGGGGATGGCATTGTCATCAAGCATATCAAGGCCCTTGGATACCAGGTGGAAGTATCGTCAGACAAAGATTTAACCGCTGAGAAAGCTGTGGGGTACACCTTCGTATTCGTAAGCTCGACTGTGAACTCAAATAAAGTGGGCGGTAAATTGAAAGCATCTCCCGTGCCGGTCATTTATGCTGAGTCTCAGAATATGGGCGATCTGTACTTGGCGGGGAAAGAAACAGATACGGACAACGGAGATTTCGCTGGAAAATCAGTAACAATAAAAGCCGCTGACCACCCTATCGCAGCCGGATTGAAGGGAAACGTGGAGGTTTACCAACAGGAAGGCAAGATTGGCTTCACCGTTCCTAGTAAAGGAGGAGTGATTGTTGCCTCTGCCCCCGATAATGATCAAAAGGCTGCAATTTGTGTATTTGAAAAAGGCGCCAAAAATATGAATAATGAGCCGCTTCCGGCCCGTCAAGTATATTTTTATTTGGTTGGAGGCGAAGAGATCAACCAGACCGATGAGGGCTGGAAGCTGTTTAATGCAGCGGTTCAATGGGCGATTGGCAGCAAGTAAGGGATAATGATGGAATCGATTCGTTAGAGGAAAGATGCAACTAACAACCTATAAAAGTGGAATAGTCCCCCAATGCAAATCATGATGCTTCGTATTAAAGTAATAGATAAGATTGAAAACTGACCTGGACATTTAAATTTCATTTTTGCACGCTTTAAAAGCGCTTACACAAAGAGTGCTCGCCTTAAAGGGAGGTACGGAATAGCGTGTACAGGTTGGTTAACTATTAAGGGAGGTTTCAAACCGCATATGAAAAAAATGTTCAAAACATCAATGGTGGTCGCGTTGGCATGCTCAGTTATGGTAGGCTGTACAGCCAATCCTGTTGCAAATGAAAAAAATCCAGATCCCGGTAAAACGACAAAAGCACCGGATAATGAAATATTTATTTATACTTCATACCCTGCTTTCTACGCTAAAGAGGAAAATTGGGATAAACAGGTTGGTCAGTATTTAAAGAAGAAGTTTCCGGATCTCACTATTAAGCATGTCCACTGGGATAAAGGTAGAGAGTATAAGGATTTAATTGCGGCAGGAACGATTCCAGACATTATTATTGATAATGCCCGGATGAACTATGAAAGATATATTTTGAAAAATGATCTACAATACGACATGACCGAGCTAATCAAAAAGTTTAATTTCGATACGAGTAAATTGAACCCGGCTGCCATGGCACAGATGAAGAATATGACTCCAGAAGGAAAAATATATGGGCTGCCATTCCAATTGAGCGATTTCGTGCTTTTCTATAACAAAGACATCTTTGATAAGTTCGGCGTGGACTATCCTAAGGATGGAATGACCTATGATGAGATTTATGAATTAGCCAAAAAGTTAACTCGTGTCGAAGGCGAGAACACATATAAAGGCTATCAGCAGCATCCTGGCTTGTATATGACGTACAATCAGCTTTCATTGCCACCACTTAGCCTAACGGAAGATAAGGCACAATTAAGCACGGATGGTTGGAAAAAAGAAGTGGATAACCTAAGACGGTTCTATGAAATTCCGGCTAATCAGTTTACTTCCGTTGATGACTTCCCTAAAGGGAAAATGGCGATGAGTGTACACGTATCTGAGAAAATTATTCAATGGTATGAGCAAAATAAAAACTTGAATTTTGATATCGCCGCAATGCCATCCTTCGCGGATGTCCCTAAGACAAAAGCACAGCCTAACATGTACGCCGCTTATATTGCACAGCAATCAACCAAGAAGGATAAGGCATTCGAGGTCATAGCTTATCTTCTGTCTGAGGAAATGCAAATTAATTTCTCCAAGGAAGGGATCATTGGGCCATTGGAAAGCCAGAAGGTACAAGAGGCGTTCGGTAAAAACTTGCCGCAATTGCAAGGCAAGCATACCCAAGCGATCTTCGCCAGCAAAAACGCCATGCCTCCGGCAGCTCGCGCTAATGGCCTAACGCATGTGGATGTGCCGTTGCACAATGTATTTGCTCCATTGATTTTCGGAGAATCCAAGGATTCAGCAACGGCTTTAAGAATGATAGAAGAACAAACGAACAAAGGGATATTAACGGAAAAAGCTGCGAAAGCGAAATAAATAAGAATTAACTTAAGACTGAATAAACAAACCTCCAGAAGCGCTATAAAAGTGGAGCCGGGGGTTTGTTTTCTCAGATTTTGTAATGGAGTGGAGTTTTATTACAAGATGATAGGGGGAATTAGTTCGATGAAACGTTTGCTGATGTTGCTATTCGCGGCTATAATAGCCATTTCTATAATTGGCTGCTCATCAACAACAGATAATCCTGCTCAAGGCGGATCAACGAAAGTTGCTGATTCGTCAACGGCTCCGAAGCCTTCGGCGCCTCCAGAAGCACCAAAGGCTTCGGAACCGAAGGCCCCAGCGGAAGCCCCGAAAGCTCCGGTGGATACACCGAAGACTGAGGAGCCGAAAGCTCCGGCAGAAGCACCGAAGGCTGCGGAAACACAAGCGCCAGCGGAAGCGCAGAAGGCTGCGGAGACGAAAGCACCGGCGGAAGCACCGAAGGCTGCGGAGACGAAAGCGCCGACAGAGGCACCAAAGGCTGCGGAACCTGCAGCACCGGCACCGGCTCCTAGGCAGGAGGAAGTTTCTGCGAAAGGGAAAAAGCTCCTTTTGGTAGGCCGGGAGAAGGCCGGGGAGGATGTATTTGTAGCGAATCGTTTGAAAGCACTTGGATTCGCAGTTACCATTATGCCCGATAAGAACTTCACAGCAGATAAAACGAATGGCTATGATCTCATTTATATTAGTCAAACGCTGAACTCAAAAATGGTTAAGGACGGAGTCATGAAGGATGTGGCCATACCGACTGTTTATATTAAAAATCATGGTATGTTCTACCTCGGTTTGTCGTCCATAGAAGAAAACTCTAATATTTTCAATGTCAAATCGATTGATATCGTAGACAGCAATCACAAGGTGGCTGGCGGTTTATCCGGTACTGTCGAGATTTATAAAGAAACGGGCCCGAAAATGGGTCTCAGCTATGGCCTTCCTGGCAAAGAAGCCAAAATAATTGCAACAGGTCCAGGTGATAAGAGCAAAGCGACTATCTACTACTACGACAAAGGTACGAAAGCTGACAATGGGTATGAGGTAAAAGCTCGCGTATCGTTCTTCTATTTGAATAATCAAATGGAAGAAAATACAACGGAAGCTGGATGGAAGCTGTTAGATAATCTTGTTTTGTGGACCTTGCAGAACGGTTAATACCGGTTCATTTCAACATGATGACGGGTGGAGGTTAAGAATGAGCTTACGATTGAAAAGATTTTCACTACTAGCTTTATCACTTATCTTTCTGGCAGGCTGTGAACAAGGGATGGTATCAAATCCAGTCGCAACAGGTGAAAAAAAAGCTGTCGGCCAATCGTCTGAAAAAGAGTTGTTTATTTATACAGTATACCCACCCTTCTTATCAAAAGAGGAAGTTTTTGAAAAGCAAATAGGTCAATTCGTCCGTAAGAAATTTCCCGATATAACCATCAAGCACGTCCACTGGGATAATCCCGGCAGACAATATCAGGATTTGATTGCAGCCGGTACTATCCCTGATATTATCATCGATAACACTCGTATGAATGTACAGAGGTGGATCATTGATAATGATCTGCAGTACGATATGCGGGATTTGATCAAAAAGTATAATTTCGATACGAGCAGATTGAATCCGGCTCATATGGCTCAAATGAGCAATATGACCAAGGAAGGTAAAATATATGGACTGCCGTACAATAATAATGATTTTGTTCTATTCTATAACAAGGATATCTTCGATAAATTCGGCGTCGAATATCCCAAGGATGGAATGACATACGATGAAGCATACGAGAAGGCTAAGAAGCTGACTCGAGTTGAAGGCGAAATTACGTATAAGGGATTTTCACAAAACCCTGGTCATTATATGAACTATAACCAGCTGTCGCTTTCACCGCTTAGTCAGACCGAAGATAAAGCAAGCATGAACACACCAGAGTGGAGGAAGGTCGTAGATAACCTAAGACGCTTCTATGATATTCCTGCTAATCAATTCGATACCGTTGAAATATTCGCATCAAAAGGCAATATCGCTATGGCTGTGGCAACTGTAGATCATCTCGTATCATTTCATGAGCAAAATAAAAATTTGAACTTCGATATCGTAGCTGCTCCTTCCTTCAGTGATGTGCCGGATACGAGATATCAACCTAACCTTTACTCCATGTATATTACGAAGCAGTCCACTAAGAAGGATCTCGCCTTTCAGGTTATGGCTTCCTTACTTTCAGATGAGCATCAAATTGAATTGGCCAAGGAAGGAGTGCTCGTACCGGTGGAATCCAAGGAGGTTCAACAGGCCTTCGGACAGAACCTGCCCCAAATGCGAGGCAAGAACACGAAAGCGATCTTCCATGGCAAAACCGCTATGCCTCCGGCAGCACGGGCCGAGGGCGTGCTCTGGTATGATGTTCCTATGCAAAATGTATTTGCTCCTCTCATTTTCAAAGAGTCCAAGGATTCTGCAACGGCATTGCGTATGATTGAAGAGCAATCGACCAAAGGATTGGAAACGAAGAAAGCGTCAATAGCTCAGGTTGATAAGGCGGTAAAAAAGTAGTTCAGCTCCGCTGAAAATTTATAAGCTCAGATATTATAAAAAAAATTAGATTGGGAAGGTGAAAAGAATGAAAAAAATATTTTCGTCTTTATTGTGCTTTCTTCTATTAACACTGACTGTTCTACCGTTTGCCTTTGCAGCTACAACGGATACAGGAGCTCAGACTCCACCAGTAAAAAGTGTAGCTGATTTTAAAGATTTGAAGGATCTTCCGCAAGAAGAGAAAGCGAAGTTCGATGAATTGATTCGCGGAGGCGTGTTTAGCGGATTGTCGGATGATACGTTCGGTTTAGATGCCAAAATGGATCGGGCTCAATTTGCTAAGGTGGCAGCGATTATTTTCGCACTTCCTTTAGATAAGACACTCGCTAAAACATCCTTTACTGATGTTAACACCGATCATTGGTCCTTTATTTATGTTGAAGCCCTTAAGAAAGCAGGACTTACTAATGGATCCGATTCAGAAGGCAAGAATTATAATCCATCCGGTGTAGTATCACGTCAAGAGCTTGCTGCCTTCCTAATTCGTGGACTAGGTTTAGATGATGCTGCGAAAAAAGCTACTCCAGTGACAGATGCTACAGTAGACGATTGGGCTAAGGGTTATGTTTCGCTTACACTTGAGAAGAAAATCTTGGCGAAGCAGGATGATGGTACTTTTGGCGGCTCGGCATCTGCTACGCGCAAAATGCTGGCGAATGCTAGCTATGAGGCGAAGAAGATTTTTGGTCAGGCGGGGAAGACAGATCCGTCGACACCTACGACGCCAGCACCAGGAACACCAGCACCTACGACACCGGCGCCTACAACACCAACGCCAGGAACAACTGATCCTAAACCTGCTGATACAACAAAAGCAGGTACGGTTTCAGCTAATGGCAAGAAAGTTCTTATTACCAGTGATATAAGAGACACTAAAAATGGCAAATTAGCTGATGAGGAGAAACCTGTAATAAGCCGCTTAGAATCGCTTGGATTCGAAGTAACACGTATGGCCAGTACTAAACTCGATGGGGGTAGTGCAGAAGGCTACGATCTTGTTATTATCGGAACATCAACCAACGCTAAATATGTGAAGAAAAAATTAAAAACATCTACTGTACCTGTTATGTACATCAAATCCATATCGTTCGGTGATGCTGATTTTTCCACAGTTGCGGAAAAAACGAATATCGTCAAACAGACGGTTATGACTATCCAAAAGAGTGATCATCCATTGGCAGCGGGCTTAAAGGGTGACGTTGAAGTGTACTTTGAACCAACTCCCCTGTCATATGGTCTTCCAAGCAGTGACGGTATAATTATTGCTTCTTCTAAAGAAGACCCTTCCAAGGGCATTATTATCGGTTATGAGAAAGGCTCCAAAAATGTTCTGAACGAAACTATAAATGCACGTACCGTATTGTTTGGAGTTAGTAACATTGGAGATATGAAAAATTCTGCAACCGATCAATTCTGGAAGCTTTTTGATGCATCGGCATTGTGGATCATTCAACCACCTGCCAAGTAAAATAAACTAAAAAGCTTAAACGCCCTAGTTCTTGTTATAGAACTGGGGCGTTTTTGTCTCGAACGTTAATAATGAAGTAAACAACCTATAAAGATGAAATAAAAGCCCTAAACCATAAGAGCGTTTTCATAGTATGCTTAGATTCATATAATTATCCAGAGGTAACGAAGTAAGTTTTGCTATCGCAAAACTCTTAGGAGTGTGAAATCTTGAAGAATGAGAACCAGTCACTGCCCAATGAACCGCTTATCAGGGCTGTGGGAATTACTAGAGTGTTCGGACGAGGTACAGCTGCTGTTCATGCCCTGAAAGGAGCCGACCTCTCGATTTCGACGAATCGGCTTGTTGCCTTAAAAGGGAGATCGGGCTCAGGGAAAACGACGCTGCTCAACATCATGGGCGCTCTTGATAAGCCTACGGAAGGCAAAGTTTTTTTCAAGCAAGATGAAATAAGCAATTATTCAGAAAAAAAACGCAATGAGCTAAGGCGTGTACATATGGGACTGATTTTTCAATCCTTTGCCTTGGTACCATTGATGACGGCTTACGAGAATGTGGAGTTCGGTTTACGAATAGCTGGTATTAAACCAGCACTTCATAAGGAATATGCGGAGAGGGCGTTGGATTTAGTTGGTCTGAAGTCCAGAATGAAGCATCATCCATTTGAGATGTCTGGGGGCGAACAGCAGCGGGTAGCCATTGCAAGAGCAATAGCCCATAGGCCCTCTTTAATATTGGCGGACGAGCCTACTGCTGAGCTCGATAGCAAAATGGGCATGCAAGTTATGAAAGTGTTCAAGGAACTTGTTCATCGAGAAGGGATGACCATTATGCTAACAACACATGATCCTGCGATTATGAGTGTAGTCGATCAGGTATACGCATTGGAGGATGGCCAAATTGTCGAGTAAGCTTACGAGCAAGCTGCTTCTATTTGCTGCAGTGGGCATCATCACCGGTACTCTATCCGGGTGTTCCTTATTACCGGTTGAAGAAGAAGATCTGCAGCCGCCACTTGTGCAGCCAGTTAAGGAAACATTGAATGTCATAGAAGCTAAGCGATCTACAATAGCCAAGCAAATTACTGGAGTTGCCACCTTCGTATCAGATAAGACCAACTATATGTACTTTAAAACTTCCGCAGGCAAGCTGATCTCTATCGATGTCAAGCTAGGAGATAAGGTGAAGGCTGGAGATGTAGTTGCATCAACAGAAACAAGTGAGCTGGAAACGAAAATACGAATGCAGGAAATTGCGATAGAAAAGGTCAAAATTTCGTTTATGCAAGAAATTGCTGGCAAAGGTGCGGATGATCCGGCGGTTCGCTTGAAAATACTCGATATGGAGAGTGCTCAAATCCAATTGCAAGCGCTACATACCCAAGTGGCTAATTCGAGGCTAGTGGCCTTAGCCGATGGAATCGTGACATTCGTTGACCCAATTAAACCAGGAGAAGATGTTGCTGCTTATAAACAATTGGTAACGCTCTCTGATCCTAGCCAAATAAAGCTTGTATATACCGCCTCTAGCCAGAATGACTTGGTAGGTGTGGAAATTAATATGGACGTCGCTGTGAAAATTAAGGATAAAATGTATGGAGGGAAGGTCGTTCAAACGCCAATGTCCGTACCGCCTAGCGACAATAAAACGGTGCAGGATAAAAACAACAAATCCCTAGTCATTGATGTTCAGGGTTTACCTCCTGAAGCAAGCATTGGTACTCAGGCAGATATCACGGTAGTTACCGAAAAACGCGATAATGTAGTTGTCATCCCTAGGGCTGGGCTGCGCAGTTATATGGGACGTGACTATGTGCAGGTGCTTGATGGGGAAAGCCGCAAAGAGATTGATGTAGAGAAAGGAATAGTTGCAGCAACCGAAGTGGAAATACGTAAGGGTATAAGCGATGGGCAGAAAATAATTATGAACAACTAGGAGGCTTAAGACATTGGCATTATTTATCATGATCCTGCGCAAGATGATCAAAAATAAATGGCTGGAGCTTAGCCTTCTGTTCGGTCTAGTCCTCTCCGTTGCATTGACGAGCAGTATGCCTATTTATACCAATGCTATTTTGCAAAGATTGCTGGTACAAGAGCTTCAGCAGCTGCAGACAAGCAGCAGTCAATATCCGGGTATTTATTGGTTGTCAGTCAATCTAAATCCGGACGATAAAGATAAGAAAACCAAAGTTTCCGAAACGGATGAATTTCTGAGAAAGACAGGGAACCGATTCGGTATTCCAGTCCAATTCTACGTCAGAGAAAGATCAACCCAACGATACGGCTTGATTCCTGCTGAGCCTGATAAGGTGGATACCAATAGACAGAGGTCTGCGGATATTACAGCTTTAGAAGGCTTCGAGGATCATATTCGCCTCATTGATGGTCGTATGCCTGCCAAATCTCCGGTTAATGGGGTATATGAAGCACTTGTTGTCCCTGAGGCTCTGACAGAGCTAGGCATGGTCATTGATACGGTATTCGTCATTCGAGATGAGAACCAAAAAGAGGCCATTTCAATTAAACCAGTAGGTGTATTTGATCGCAACGATTACACGGATATTTACTGGTATAACATTCCAAGCAGCTATAAGAACAGCTTTTTGATTGATTTTGCATTGTTTGAAAAGGAGTTTATCAATGAAGCAAAGCTAAATGTCCAATCAAGCTATTGGTATCTTGCGCTTGATTATTCCAAAATGACTCTAATGACTATAAACTCGTTCATTTCTTCACACTTCATGATCGATACACATATGGATGAGCGCTATGAAAACCACAATTACAATGCTCCAGCCTTGCAAACGCTGGGCGCGTATTATGTAAAAGAAGCAAATCTGAAGATCATGCTTTGGTCGTTGAATGTGCCTGTAGTATTGATGCTTGGCTTTTATTTGTACATGGTAGCGAATCTAATCACGGAGCGGCAGAAGACAGAAATCGCTGTTTTACGAAGCCGGGGCGCGAGCCGATTGCAAATTATTTTGGGTTATGTGGCAGAGGGCTTGGTCCTTGGTGCGATTGCCTTCTTTATAGGCCCATACTTAGGTATGCATTTAACAAGCGTACTAGGTGCTTCCAGCGGATTTCTTGAGTTTGTACAGCGTGCGAAGCTGGATGTGTCCCTGAATCGTGACGCCTTCCTATATGCCTTGATAGCCGTTGCGAGCTCTTTGGTGATGACACTGATTCCCGTATTTCTAGCGACCAAGGTTACTATAATCGGGCATAAGCAGCAGTCAGCCAGGCAGGCCCCAAGCTCCTTCTGGCATAAATATTTTATAGACGTTATTCTAGTCGGGATATCCATGTACGGGCTGTATAACTATAAAACTCGAATTAAAGACTTGCTTTCACTTGGTTTAAAATCTGGAGATTTGCGGGTAGACCCGCTGCTGTTTCTTATCCCTGCACTATTTATTTTGGGAATGGGTTTACTTGTACTTCGCTTATACCCATTATTCATGAGATTGGTTTATCAAACGGGAAGACGCTGGTGGTCTCCTGCCTTATATTTCACCCTAATTCAGGTTAGCCGTTCTACTATCCAGTACCAATTTATAATGGTGTTTTTAATTATTACGATTGCAACAGGATTATTTAGTGCTAGTGCCACTCGTACGATCAACAAAAATACGAGTGATAAAATCCGATATTCGGCAGGTGCCGATATTACGATGCAAATTCGTTGGGAGAATGATGCTCCACCAGCTATTTTAACCGGATTAACGGGGGATGATGGGCTGGAGGTTCAGGAAGAATCGGTCGATCCAACCGCGGTTAAGCATAAAACACAGTATACAGAGCCATCCTTTCTCCCGTTCACACAGCTTCCTGGGGTGGAGCATGCAGCCAAGGTTTTTATTAAAAAAGACGCGTCCTTTAAAAAGGGGAAGACTGAAGCAGCGGTACAGCTAATGGGGATTGAAACAAAGGAGTTCGGACAGACGGGCTGGATGCGAGCCGGGTTACTGGGGCATCATTTTTATGATTATTTAAATTTGATTGCGCCTAATCCTTCAGCTGTTTTAATTTCGAGGTCGATGGCAGATGAGTACAGCTTGAAGTCAGGAGACACGATTACTCTTGGCTGGTCCGGTATTGAAGGAACCCGATTTACTGTATTTGGAATCATTGATTACTGGCCGTCATGGAACCCGAATCCAGGTGTAAACGATAATGTGACGGTTAACTCCAAGCAGGGAACAAGCACAAAGGTAAAGAAACCGATGCTTGTTGTAGGGCATCTGCCGTACATACAAAACAATATGGCACTAGAGCCTTATGAGGTGTGGCTGAAGCTGAAGCCGGATGCAAGCAGTCAATTGGTCTATAAAACAGTTACTGAGCGCGGTTATGACATTGAATCCTTACGAGATGCGAAACAAGAGCAGATTAAAGCGGTCAAAGACCCATTTCAAATGGCTATTAACGGTGTCATGACGCTTGGATTTCTAATATCTGTCTTTATATGCTTTTTTGGATTTCTCTTGTATTGGATTTTGTCGCTGTCGGCTCGGACTCTTCAGTTTGGGATCTTACGTGCAATGGGAATTTCTTTCTTCCAACTGCTTCTTATGCTGATAGGTGAGCAGGTGTTAATTTCTGGAGCGGCCATATTTATCGGAATTGGGACAGGGAGTATCACGAGTCAATTGTTTGTACCCTTATTTGAAATGTCTTTCGATCCGAAAACGCAGGTTCCTCCATTCAAGGTTACTTTTGATCCTCGGGATCAGGAGCGGCTGTACTGGATCGTCACAACGATGATTACAATTGGGGTATTCACTCTCGGGTATATCGTATCGAAAATCCGAATTCATCAGGCAGTCAAGCTCGGGGAGGATTAAGATGATCCATTGCGACAATTTAGTTAAAATTTATAAAATCGCAGATTTGGAGGTTGTTGCCCTTCAAGGCTTGGATTTGCACGTGGAAACCGGTGAGTTGATGGCCATTATCGGCAATAGCGGCAGTGGGAAATCAACCCTGCTTAATATGCTGGGAGGGCTCGATCGAC
Source organism: Paenibacillus foliorum (assembly GCF_013141765.1). Taxonomy (GTDB): domain Bacteria; phylum Bacillota; class Bacilli; order Paenibacillales; family NBRC-103111; genus Paenibacillus_S; species Paenibacillus_S foliorum. The sequence continues at coordinate 89,375 of NZ_WHOD01000102.1, read as the reverse complement.
CTTCGGCTGGAAAGCTAACCGTGGATGGTAAAGATTTGCTTAATCTTTCGGAAAAAGAATTAGTTAAATACAAGCGAGAAACCGTCGGCTTCGTATGGCAAAATAACGGGCGAAATTTAATTCCCTATTTGACAGCCTTGGAAAATGTGGAGTTGCCTATTTTGCTTCAAGGCCAGCGTAAACGGGAACGAGCCATGGAACTGCTGGATGCAGTAGGGCTAAGCCACCGATTGAAGAATCGTCTCAATCAACTGTCAGGGGGTGAGCAGCAGCGTGTGGCGATAGCGATAGCACTGGCCAACCATCCCAAGCTTCTGCTTGCAGACGAACCTACAGGCTCTGTGGATACGAAGATGGCGAATCAAATTCTCGATCTGTTCCGTCAGTTGACGAAAAATTTAGGCATTACAATTGTGATCGTTACGCATGACCCGCTGCTTGCCAAAAAAGTGGATCGTGTAGTGGCAATTAGAGATGGCAAAACATCCTCAGAAATTTTGCGACGCAAATCTTACGATCAGCAATTACTGGAAATGGACACGGCTGCCGAAGAGCCGGAACAGGATCAGGATTCCCATGTGGAATATGCCGTCATTGACCAAGCGGGAAGGCTTCAAATACCTGCCAATTATTTGGAAACCATTGGGTTAAGGGATTCAAACAAAATTCAAGTTACGTTGGAGGATGGCAAGATTGTACTGCTGCCTCCTGCGGAACAGGATATTAAATAAAAGGAGATCACAGACTATGAATGAAAATAACAGGAAACAAATTCCGGATACCCTCCTTCTGGAGGAGAGAGCCAGACATGTACTGGATGCCATCATTGGCATGGCTGATGAGGATCATGGGTATATTCCATTTTTTGGTGCGAATTTAATGGAGCAGCCCGCGTTCCTTACACATGGAGATTGGGATTATGGCTCCAGCCACGGTCGGTTAATTGATGCGCTTATTTTGGCAAGACATATGACTGGAGAAGAAAAGGGCCGTGATATAGAATCAAAATATCGGGAGAATTTTCTCGGTTTCTTTAAGGAAGACGGTCTCAGCTACCGTTTGAAAAATCCGAAGGCACCATGGGAGCCTACAGCTAATTTAATTGACCAACGTGCAGTAATTCTTGCATTAACCTCGTGGTATATGTCGACTGGAGACCGCAAGATTAAGCAGGTTGCGGATAAGCATGTGGCAGCTTTGAAAAGAATCGCGATTAAAGAGCGGGATGTATGGTATTATCCTGCCTCTGAATATACGGTAAATGGTTGGCCTTCCGCCAATGCCGTTCAACTGAGGCTTGCTCCAGACCCTGCAGCCTTTTCTGGTCGACTTATTATGCCGCTTTTAAAATATTATGAGCTAACAGGCAATTCGGATGCACTTGAATTATGTCAATATTTCACATCCATGATTATTAATCGCAGTGGTGTGTTCAACCCGGACGGCAGCTTTAACGATGCCCTTGCCTACCGTAGCGGACACTTTCACACACGAATAGGGACGCTTGATGCTCTAGCTCGTTATGCGATGTTTACAAAGGATGCATCCATCATTCATTTTGTTAAAAAGAGCTATGATTGGGCATTGACCTGGTGCACCTCGTTCGGTTGGACCCCTGGAGATATTCACGACCAGGCGTTTGAGCATGAGACCTGCTCACTGGTAGATCTTATATCTACGGGCATCACCTTAGCCCAAAGTGGCTACACCGAATACTGGGGCATTGTGGAACGGTTCCTGCGCAACCATTTGACCGAATCGCAGCTGCTGAATTTGGATTGGGTTGTCGATTCGGATAGCAAGGAACAGGATGATGTCGGGTTGAAATCATTTTTCAAGGTTGCTGAGCGGACACGCGGAGCATTCGCCGGTTATTCCGCACCTAATGATTTTTGCTGCGATTCGAACGGTGGACGCGGGCATACAAGTGACTTGCAAACCTGCTGCATCGGATCAGGCACACGCGGTCTCTTCATGGGCTGGAGCAATACGATTACGGAAGAGAACGGAACTGTCAGCGTGAATTTCTTACTGAATCGCGGTTCTCGCTGGCTTGATGTGAGCAGCCACCTGCCACATGAAGGGCGCATAGAGCTGGATATTCACCGTAATGTGCCAAGGCTGCTAGTTCGTATACCGGAGTGGGCGGGCTACGCCAAGGTAATGGTTCGTCGTGAGCAAGGGGATACAGTGATTACTCAAGCGGGAAGTGACCCGAGCATTTGGGTGAAGCAGCGTTTTCTTGTATTGGGAGAAGCGCGCGAGGGAGAGAAGATTACGATCACCTTCCCGCTTAGCCAGCGCCAAACAGTTGAAAAGGCAGTAGGCGAGGAATTCATAACGAAGTGGCGCGGTGACGATGTGATTCATTTGAGTCCGGCGGGGATGCATCATCCGTTTTATAATAATCGTCAAATATTTGATAAAGCTCCTCTAAGGGATGGACAATACCGTAGGTTGGATAAAGAATTTTATTGGTAATAGGTTCGGAGCGGCTGTCGATTCCGATATGTAAGATAGACAGCCGTTCACACAAACTGACAATAAGATGCATTATATTTGGAATAAAGTATATTGAAGAAAAAATATGCCTATAAAATAGGGTTAAATCCCCTATATCTTGTTCACGTTTTCGTAATATTTTAGATATACAAAGATGAAGTGAATGAAAGATGAGGAGTGGATACTAGGGAGAGTGAACCAAAGTTAAAGGGATGGTGGGTCAGTTTTGAGTAATGTAAAGATTGTATGCGTAAATAATCCATTAAAAAGAAGGTGTGCCAAATGAAGAAATATGTATCAATTCTATTATCCTTTATGTTATTGTCCATGATGCTGGTTCCATTCGCTCAAGCTGAAGAGGCTGAGGAAGGCACGGCAGTTGAAGCTGTAAGTACAGAAGTAGTCGTGGATCAGCCTGCTAAGGCTGTGGAAGCTTCAAGCACAGAAGTAGTTGTGGACCAGCCTCCTAAAGCTGAGGGAGCTGACAAACCGGTTGTTGTAGAACCGAGTGCAGCGCCGATTGAACCGGTAAAGGAGATCAAAACAGCTGAAGCGTATGATGATTTGAAAGTATTCCCTAAAGATGTACAAGAGCAATATAATGTTCTTATCCGTTCCGGGGCGCTTGTGGCTGAAGGAGATAAGTGGTTTGGAGTCAATAGCGCAATTACACGAGAAGAATTCGTCAAGGTTGCCAAGACTGTTTTAACTTTACCAGAGGGTAAAGCGCTTACACAACCTGCTTATGTGGAAGGGTTCTCATCTTTGGGCCTTACTAACTCTTCAGGCGGTGTTGTTGATTATGATAAATCGGTATCGCGTGAGGATCTAGCGAGATATTTAGTATATGCGATTGGTAAAGTAGCTGATGTGAGAAACGTAACACCTACTGTAGACGTGAGCTTTATGAATGAAGATAAAGTTAATAGAGCGTTTGCCAGATTTGTAACTTTGGCGCTGCAGCTTGGAATGGTGAAGAATCTGGAAGATGTTCACTATAATGGTGACAGTAAGGCAACAAAAAGAATGCTTGTAGAAGGTATGTACGTTGCGAAGAAGCTGTACGATGAAATTACGGATGATTCAAAATTATCGATCACAGAAGCTAAAGTTGTTGGTGCTAAGAAGATAGGTGTCACTCTTAGCAAGATGCTGGATACGTTTAAAACCCAGAGTATTAAACTAGTTGTTAAAGATAATAACAGCGAATTACCTGGAAAGCTGGAGTGGTCCGCAGATAATAAGAACGTTACGATTGTATTGGACTCAAAGCTTAGAAAAGGGAACTACTCAGTCGAATTATCAGGCTTAAATGAAGCTATGCTGGATAAAAAGACAGCCGAATTTAAGGCAGAGGATGAGCAGATCAAGAAATTGGATTTCGTCAATGCTTCTGAAACGCTGCCACGGGGCAAGGTTGTTATTGAATTTAAACAACTTAATCAGTACGGCGAACAAACGGATGCATCTACTGGCCGGTTCCAAATTTCGGCTGGTTCAAAAAGAAGTCCGCAAAATGTGCATGGTAAGCAAGCATTTAGACTGGATTTAACCGAGGAAAAAAGAGACAACCGGATTTTTATCTCCATATTTGATAAAGAAAATAATCTTAACTTAAGTAAGTCGTTTATAGTAGGTGACCGTGTTATTGTCTCCAAGATTGAGTTGGGGAAGGTAATGTATAAGGAAAAGACAGATTATATAAGGCCTGGAAACATTGTATACTTATCATTCAATGCTTACGATCAGTATGGAAACCGTATGGATAATGAAGAGGATCTAAAAGAGGGCATCGTAAAAATTTATGATGGAGATCGAATATTCGATGAAGACAAAACAAATATTTTCTTTGATTATGATGACGATGGTAACCTTGATCTTGAACTTAAGGCGTCTGTTGATTTTAAACAAGATACGTCATCAATCTTAAAGCTGATGGCCGTAGGTTCTGGTCAGATAGCGTCACAAGACTTTACTCTCACAACACCTAAAGTTCCGGCAAGTATTGCTTTTAAAGAATATTCGACGGTGTTAGCCGAAGGAGATAAGGAGAAACTAATTGAGTTAGAGATAAGAGATGCGGAAGGGTTCGAACTTACTGCTGAGGAAAGGGTTGAGCTTTTCAAAGCTGGGGGCATAAAGGTGAGGAGCAGCGGCCGTATAACCTTGGGTTCCACTATAGGAGGAGAATCAGGTCCTATTGAGATAGGAGGGTCCAATCCTGGAAATATTCGAATTATGGAGGTAACTGGTGAAGGAAAAGCGACTATTGAAGCTACCTTGACGGATATTAACAAAACAGCAAGCGTTGAATATGCGCTTATGAAAAAACGCGAGCCGATCCTTCTCGAAAAAAGAGAGTTTGAACCAGCGTTTACGGGAACAATCATTCAAACTACTAGTACATCTCCAGCATTTACTGTTAAAGATCAATACAATGAAGAATATAATATGGCAGACGATCAATATCAAATACTCTATACATTGAAAAAATTATCGGGTGATGCAGGAGCATTTACAGGTATCTTCAATAACAATGCGAAACAAGCACTGAATGATGCCACACCTACTCTTAGAGTTAAGGCTTCCGACGGTAATACTAGATCAGTTAAATTAACCGCTACTGCCCAAAAGCTAGGCAGCTACCAGTTGACGGGCTCCCTTATCAAGGTTATACCGGACTCGAGCCAAACCGATATTACCAAATGGGCAATTGAAAAGGAAGTGAATTCACTATCAACTAAGGTTCAATCCTATACTGCCACAGAACTCGATGAAGATTTGACCTACTATCTGGATACGGAAAGAAATTTATTTGCTGTTGGAACATACTTGATAAATCAAGGTATAATCAAAGGAAAGACGCCTAGTATAAAGAAAGAAAAGGCCGATGCAGCAGATACTGAATACATTTTTAAAAATAATGATCCTCTAACTAAACCATTGAACATAAAAGCAAATAATAAAGACGGAGTTGAGACAGCAACTGTTGGAGTGTCTATTGCAAGCATCCAGATTGCTGACCCTTCTATTGTTGCAGCTAATAAAAATATTCTGCCAACTAAATTAGTCGGTGTAAATACTGGAAAAACAGCAGCTACTATTGTTATAAATACCCCGAAGGGTCAAAGGGTACTGAATGAAACATTCACCACTTTCAGCTCGACATTAACGCTACTTGCTGGGAATCCATTGAAGTTTAATAAATCAAATGCCCAAACTGCTAAGGTTGCTAATATTAATGGGCAATACATTTGGCACACTGATCTTATTGGGAAAATAACTGTACTCGATGAAAACAATGTAGGTTTTTTTAACGAGGCAAAAGGGACTGGTAGTTCTTTTACTAATGTCCAAGGACTCACTCCGTTCTTAGGAGCATTTTCAACACAGATTAAGCTTGCAGATGTTACTTATACGGCAGGTACTGCAGATGCTAACAAGGATATATTTTATATGACGGATGATTATAAGCTTGTTTTCCTTCCTAAGAGCGGTGTCTATAAATTGGATAGAATCAATGTGAAAAGCTTTAAAATTGTAATGTCTGCTTTTAATAAAAAGGCGGAAGTTATCTTTACTATTACAAATTAATCTTAGTTGTACTATTCATTGTAAAAATACCCCTGTCGGATCTTGGCGACAGGGGTATTTTTGCATAAAGTATCAAAGGAATCGGTAGAATCAACCTATAATCAGATCGTATTTACTAATTCCCCAAATCCAACCTCTTTGTATACTTAATATAAGATTGGAGGGCTGCCCTTTGGCTAGAAAAAAATACGTTGTATGTGGAGTCAGCACTAGGGCCAACGGCATGTTTATCAAGCCGATGCTCGAAACATTCCAGACTCATTGTGAGGTTGTCGGGCTGTTGGATGCAGATCCAGGCAGATTTGCGAATTGCTTCAGAAAATTCCCGCCATTAAATGGGTTACCTGTATATATGCCGGATCAATTCGAACAGATGATCCGGGAGACGAAGCCGGATGTTGTTATCGTGGCTGGGGCGGATCATACCCATGCCGATTATATCGTACAAGCGCTTGAGCACAATCTGGATGTTATATCGGAAAAGCCAATGGTAACGACAGGGGCTGATTGCAAAAGAGTGCTGGATGCGCAGAACAACAGCAGCGGTACATTATATGTGGCATTTAACTACCGTTATGCACCGGTACACACGAGGATTAAGGAGTTGATTCTTGAAGGTAGAATCGGAAGGGTTACTTCGGTTGATTTAAACTGGTATCTAGATACTTACCATGGTGCGAGTTATTTCAAGAGATGGAATCGTAAAAGAAGTCATTCTGGAGGCTTATCCGTTCATAAAAGCACTCATCATATTGATCTTGTTAATTGGTGGATCGATCAAAAGCCAGTAGAAGCGTTCGCATACGGTGCGCTGAATTACTTCGGCTCGGAGGGCGAGCTGAATCCAGCCAAGGAAGATGGCAGATATTGCGGGACCTGTCGGGTGAAGCAGGATTGCAGCTATTTCATGAGATGGTCTACAAGAAGCAAAGAAACAGCGCCTGAGGACGATCATTTGACGGGAATAGAGGTCAAGCCTAGCGCATACACCGGTTATAGAGCGGATTCCTGTATTTTTGATTCGGAGATCGATATCGAAGATACTTACTCGGCTGTAGTGAAATATGATAAAGGTGCGATGATGACTTACTCCGTTAATTTTTCTTTACCTTATGAAGGCTATAGGCTGGCGATTAACGGTACTAAGGGGAGAATTGAAACTAAGGAAGTATTGTCCAAACGAATTTCTCAGCATGTCACTGATCAAACGATAGATTATTTTCCTTTATTCGGGGGTAAGGAAACGATCCATGTGGTACCGCGTGCTGGAGGGCATGGGGGTGGAGACCCACTTCTGCTGGAGGATTTGTTCCTTGGAGCGGACCCAAGACGAGCCTATAGCATCTTAGCAGGTGCTGAAGCCGGCGCACGTTCTGTATTGACTGGTGAGGCAATCTGGAAGTCAGTAGAGAGCAACCAACCTATTCGTATCCATGACTTATTGATTTCAGCGAAAGCAAACAGGGTTTAATGAATTTAAGGGGGAAACTGATAGAGTGTACGATAAATTTGAAAATGTAGGTATTGCCCACTTTGACGTAAAAAGTCAACTACCAAGGTGGGTCTATGAATTGGCAATGCAGGCAGCGAAGAAAGGCGAGCAGGCTCGATCGACTATTAAAGATATTAAAGCTCTCAAACAGAGACAGCAGGAAATTCGTGAAGGAATTGAAAGCTGTATCGGAGGGATGCCGTCTTCGAGCACGCCTATGAACCCTGTTATAACGGGAACGGTAATAGGAAACGGCTTTCGCGTAGAGAAGATTATTTTTGAGCCGAGACCGCAGGTTTACGCAACTGGCAATCTTTACTTGCCTGACGGAATGAGTGAGCCCCGTGGAGCCGTTCTGCTATTGTGCGGACACAGGGAGCAGGCAAAGCATTGTGATGAGTATCAAACTGCCTGCCACTATTTGGTGAACAGCGGGTTAATCGTCATGTCACTGGACCCGTTAGGACAAGGAGAACGGTTCGGATTTTATGATCCGGCTACCAAGGAAGCTCCTATGACAAGCGTTACTGAGCATGAGAATGTAGGCCGTCAATGTATGCCTGTTGGAGACAGTTTGGCCAGATATATGCTGCATGATGCAGTACGGGCTATTGACTATTTGTGCACGCGTCCCGAGGTAGACCCTCTTAAAATTGGGGTAACAGGCCATTCCGGTGGAGGGACTCAAACTGCGCTGGTTATGATGTATGATCAACGAATTGCTGCAGCAGCGCCAGGCGGCTTTATTATGAATCGTCCTTATTTCCTAATGACAGGAAAAGCTCAGGATGCCGAGCAGAAATGGGCAGGCTTCTCCGCGTTAGGCTTTGATCATGAAGATATCTTACTTGCTATGGCTCCTCGTGCTGTGCGAGTTCTAGCAACCACGTACGATTCTGTTCCTATCGAAGCTCCAAGGCATAATGTGTCCGTAAACCGCAGGTTTTGGGAGATGTACGGCCAAGGGGATGCATTGGACATATTCGAGGATGAAAATGTTCATCGCTTTTCTGTGCCATTAGCCCGCGCCGCTGCTGAGTTTTTTGCCAAGCATTTGCTCGGCTGCACGGAAGCTCCGAAGGTTAAGGACTCGGATATTAAGCTGATTCCAGCCGAACAGCTTAAGTGTACTATAAGCGGTCAGGTCGTTGGAGAATACCCTGATGCCAAAAACACGCATAGGGAAAATATAGATCGACTGGTCGAGTATGAACAGCTGCGCAAGGGACTGCCCGAAGCTGAGCGCAAGAGCAAAGCGATCGAATGGCTGCGCAGTCGCGTCATTGGAAATAGGCAAGAATGCGAATTGAATCCTCGCCCGTCTGGTGGAGGGGAAATCAATGACCTATGGATTATACGCAATATTTGGTGGAGTCAGCCGGGTCTATTGAATCATTGCTTGCAATTCGTTGATTCGAAGCTATGGGGACAAAAGCTTCCAGTGACGATAGCGGTGTGGGACGGAGGCTCCAGCCAGCTTGAGGTTCATTCCAAATGGATCGAGAAAACCTGCGCAGCCGGACGGATAGCTATGGTTCTTAATCCCACAGGAATAGGGCCGTTGCTTCCGCACCTAAATTCACCTACCGATAAACCGTTTAAGCGGTTTGGCATTATGGATCGGCATACAGATGAGCTAATGTGGCTTGATGATAGTATGGCTGCAGTGAGAACGTACGATGTGCTGCGTGCGATTGAATTGGCATCGACACTGAAAACTATCGATGCATCGGATATCAAGCTATACGGCAGCGGAAGGTATGGAATATATGCCGAATTGGCAGCGCTGCTAGATGATCGTGTCAAACACATTCAATTGGAAAATCGCATGAACAGTATAGGCGAGTGGATACGCGAGCCGTTTTATGATGAGACGGATTCCTTAAGCTTTATAATTCCGGGTATGCTTCGGTATATGGATATTCCGGATGCCGACAAGTGGCTGGCAGAGAAAGGCAAGATTCATGAAACCATAACTATTCATAGCGATTATGTGAGCTAAGTCAGTATGGGAAGGTCAGAGGATGCTGCTTCACACTTAGGTTACAGAAGAAAACCGCGTAACGGCGGAACTTTATACGAGGGGGAAAACATATGTCTACTGTAGTTGCCATTTATACAGGTCAAGGTCTTTCCGAACGGATTCAACCGTTGTTTCGGGAGGAGCTACCAGGAACTCGTCTTGTTAGTATTACTGATGACAGCTTGATAGCTGATGTGATCGGAGCTGGCAAGGTTACACCAGAAGTAACTCGTCGTTTGATTCAATACTATCGACATGCCGAAGAGATCGGGGCCGACGCTATTCTCAATACATGCTCTTCAGTAGGTGAAGTGGCTGATTGGGCGATGCCTATGTTCAGAACGCCGATCATCAAAATTGATGAGGCTATGGCACAGCTTGCCACCCAAAGGTTTGACCGAATAGGTGTTTTGGCAACATTGCCCACAACACTGGAGCCGACCCGCAGACTACTGCATAAAGAGGCAGCACAGCAGGGGCGAAACGTGCAAATTTTGGATGCTTTGGCGGCAGGAGCTTATCAAGCATTGGTGGCCGGTCGCCCTGAGGAGCATGACCGACTTATTACCGAAGCCGCTAAATCCATTGCTGATCAAGCAGACGTGCTTGTGCTTGCGCAAGGGTCTATGGTGCGAATGGAGGAAGTATTAAAGCAGGCGACAGGACTTCCCGTATATTCAAGCCCCCGACTGGGCGTCATTGCCGTCAAGGATAATTTGGAGAAAAGAAAAGCTAATTCTTAACATAGGTCTGAGTAATGGAGATGAATTTGGAAATGAAGGCACACATAGTTGCTACCTATTGGCTGGAAACCCCTTTCTCATTGGAGAAAGCAAGTGAAATTATTATAAGCGAGCAATCAACGGGAACCTTTATGCCACTTCCGAATGAAACGGAGAGCTTAAAGCAGCGCCATCGGGCAACCGTTCTATCCATCGAGCCTCAGGATGTATCCCCCTTTCCGGCGCTGCCTGGAGCGAGAGTTCCGGTAGGCAATAAGGGAGAATATCAGCGCGGTATTGTAAAAATAGCTTTTCCTTATGACAATATCGGTCCTTCTATACCGAATGTCATGGCAACAGTGGCGGGTAACCTGTTCGAGCTGGAGGAACTGTCGGGTATCCGGCTGCTTGATTTGGAGTTTCCTCCTCAGTTTCTGGAACGTTACGAGGGTCCACGGTTCGGTATTGTCGGCACCCGCGAGCTGACGGGAGTTTATAACCGTCCGATTATAGGGACAATCATCAAACCGAATATTGGATTAAGCACGGAGGAACTGAGACTTATTGTGCGAGAGCTGGCGTCATCGGGCATCGATTTTATTAAGGATGACGAGGTGAACGGAAATGCTCCTTATGCTCCTTTAGCCGAACGGGTTAAGGCGGCGATGGAGGAAATAGAACGAGCCGCAGATCGTACAGGTAAAAAAACGATGTACGCGTTCAACATTACCGATGATATCGACATGATGCTGCGCCATCTGGATACGGTCGTCAAGCATGGCGGCAATTGTGTAATGATTAGCATCAATAGTATTGGCTTTGCCGGGTTGGCTCATTTGAGGAAGCAGGCACCTGTCTGCATTCACGGACACCGCAATCAATGGGGCATGATGTCGCGTTACCCGTATTTGGGCATGTCTTTCAACGCTTATCAGAAGCTGTGCCGTATAAGCGGAGTCGATCATATGCATGTCAACGGGCTTAATAATAAGTTTCATGAGAGCAATGCTTCCGTTATTTCGGGTGTACAGGAATGCTTGACACCGATCTTTAGCAGCTCGGATACCGTAGTACCTGTCTTATCGTCCAAGCAGTGGGCGGGAGCTGCACCGGAAACATATAAGACGCTGCAAACGATGGATTTAATGAACATTGCAGGAGGGGGCATCCACGGTCATCCGGGTGGGGCTGGAGCGGGCTTTAGAAGCTTGGTTCAAGGCTGGGATGCGGCTATGGCAGGTATCCCACTGAAGGAGCACGCCCTTACCCATGTTGAATTAAAGCAGGCGCTGGAAACGTTCAGTTGATAATCGTTTCCAGCAGCCTGCGGGCTGGAGTTAGTAAAGTGTTAGGCTTTGAACTAAACGGTGAATATCAGTTAATTAGAAGCCAACAGTCTGCAGCTTGTGTAATGGAGGTATAAGTCCTATGAGGATTTGTTATTACGGTGATGATTTCACCGGCTCGACGGATGTATTGGAGGCGCTTACGGTTGGAGGCCTCCGTATGATCCTCTTCATGGATGTACCTGATGCAGCCATGTGGAATGAAAAATTTAGTGGTTATGACGGCTTTGGGGTTGCTGGCGTCAGCCGGACCTTCGGTTCTGTTGAGATGGAGCGGGAGCTGCGTCCGAAGCTTCAAGCGATCCATCAATTTCAAGCCTCTATCACTCACTATAAAGTGTGCTCGACCTTTGATTCATCCCCTGACACCGGGAGCATCGGCAAGGTAATTGAAATAGGCTCAGAGCTGTTCACTGAACAGCGCTATGTTCCGGTAGTGGCAGGTTGTCCGCTATTGAAGCGTTATACGGTGTTCGGTAATCATTTTACAGGGCTTGGGGACGGTACTATCAGACTAGACCGGCATCCCAACATGAGCAGTCACCCGATTACTCCGATGAATGAGGCGGATCTGCGGCTGCATCTTGCCGAGCAAACCGGCCTTTCCATCGGATTAATAGATATTCTTGATTTGGGACTGGACCCAGCAGAGCTGCAAAAGCGCTATGAGGAACAGCTGGATAATAAGTCTGACATTGTGCTGTTCGACGTAGTGACAGAGGAGCACCTGGTCAAAATCGGCAGACTGCTGACTCTTGAAAGTGAGCGGACCCCTATGTTTGCAGTAGGCTCATCTGGCTTGGAGTATGCGCTTGTCGCTTACTGGCGGCACATGGATATACTGCCGAAGGAGCCAACACGCCAGACTGCGGAGCCAGTTGATCGCATGCTTGTCATATCTGGCAGCTGCTCCCCAGTAACGGAAGCTCAAATCACTTGGGCGATGAAGCATGGCTATGAGGCGATTCGCATTCCTGTCACATTCTTGCTTGATGAAGCAGCAAATGAATTGGCGCTGCTGTGCGAGCAGGCGGAGAATCTGCTGCGTGAAGGCAGACATGTGATCTTATATACCGCCTTGGGTCCTCAGGATACATCGATACAAGAGGTAAGGCAGCATTTAAAGGCGGGGGAGCAAAGTACAGCGGCCAGCGGCCAGCTAATAGGCATGCAGCTAGGCGAGCTCGCCAAAAGACTGGTTTTGTCTACAGGTATAAAACGTGTCATTTTTGCGGGTGGAGATACATCGGGCTTTGCTCTAAGCCAACTGGACAGCTACGCTTTGGAATTGGTTGCGCCAATCGTTCCCGGTGGGCCTTTGTGTAAAATGTTTTCAAGGGATGAGCGGCTGAACGGCTTGGAAATCGTATTGAAAGGCGGGCAGGTTGGGCCGCCACAGTTTTTCGAACAGGTACGAACAGGATGCAAGGAGCTGGAAGCATAGTTCAATCAGCGAAATTGGATGAGGGAGGCAGGACTGACAGATGAACAACCTTCAATTGAAACAAAACTTTGCCCAGGCGAATCCTCGCTTTGGACCGGTCCCCTTCTGGTGGTGGAGTGCCGAAGAGGTGACAGCTGAGCGGGTACGTTGGCAAATGAAAAAGTTCCGTGATGGCGGTCTTCGCAATATTGGCATTATCAATCTAGCTCCCACCGGCCCACAGTACGGTTCTGTGAGTGATAGCCCTGTGTATGCCAGCGAGGATTGGTGGAGCATGTTCGAGGTGGCTTTACGCGAAGCCGAGCGGCTTGGCATGCATCTGTGGTTCTATGACCAAATCGGATTTTCTGGATCGAATATGCCCGCTCGTATCGTCACGGAGTCGCCGGATATGGCTGGTTATCAGCTGCGCCGATTTTTGTTAGAGGAAGAGCTGCCTGAGTCCTCTAAGGTACTTTTTGAAACAGGCGAATATAGATATGTCTCCGTACGACAGGGATTCAATTGGCTGGACCCTCGTGCTACAGCGCAACTGCTCAATCGGGTTCACGGAGAGATGGAGCGACGCTTTCCCCATGATCTGGGCAAAACAATAGCGGGCAGCTTCCAGGACGAGCTTCCGCCTCTTCCGTTGTGGACCCCCGAGCTGTCGGTGCTTTACAAAGAAAGATTTAATGAAGAACTCGCTCCGCATGTGCCAGCCTTGTTCGAGGCGCTGCCAGGCTGCGAGCAGGTACGGCGTCGCGTATATCGACTCGCGGCTGAGCTTGCCGAGCAGTCCTTCTTTATACCACTTGGAGAATGGCATCGCCAACGCGGAATGCTTATTTGCTGCGATCAGGCTGGTCCGGCAAGAAGAGCCGACCCGAATGGGGCACAGCGTATTTATTTGGATTATTTTCGCACGCACCGCTGGTATAATGCACCTGGAAGCGATATGGACGGGGAGATCAAGCCTCATTCCTCGATGGTGCATCTGCACGGAGGTTCAAGGGTATTTATGGAAGCGTTCCATTCGAGCGGCTGGGGGGGCACGCTGGAGGAGACGATGCATTGGCTGCTTCCGTGGCTTCAGGCGGGCGCTACTGTGTATAGTCCACATTCAATCTACTTCAGCACACGTGGAGGCTGGTGGGAATGGGCGCCGCCTGATACCGGCTGGAGGCAGCCGTATTTCGAGCATTACCCAGTTTTCGCTGATACCATCAGCCGTATCTGCTATTTGCTGAGCGAGGGCACTCATGTGTGCGATGTCGCAGTGCATTACCCATCTTATGCCGTGTGCGGCTATTTGTCTTTATCCGATGGAAAAGTCAATGAGCATCCGATGGGAGTGTCGAACCGTGAATCACATGAGCGGGTAACTCAGATTCAGAACGTATATCACGAGATTACGGGCAGCTGGAATCGCCGTTCCCAGAATCAGGTGGGCGTATTGCGTAAGGCTCAGCTGGATTACGATATTGCTGACGATAGTGCTTTGCACAAGTCGATTCCTCAGGGAGCTAAGCTGCGGATTGCGGAGGAGAGCTTCTCGGTCCTGGTGCTGTGCGGAACAACCGTTATGGATGAAGAAGCCAGAGTCAAGGTAGAGGCTTGGCTTAAGCAGGGCGGCTTAGTTGTGGCTGTTGATGTTCCGGAGGCGGAGCGGGATTTGGCCGGAGCCGTCTACGTGGAGGATGCTCAGGAAGCGTCGGCGCTTATCGAAGCCCGGATCTCAAAGCGTGTAGAGGGGCCGGGCGAAGCATTATGCCGCAAAACGGATGAGGCGGATATTTTCCTGCTGCTCCCGGGGAACGGAGATTTACTGTCAATGCATCAGCCGGCAACTCCGGAAACGAAGGAAGCTGCCGCAGCCATATACCGGTTGAAAACGAATCGAGTTCCTCAATACTGGGACCCTGTTCAAGGAACGGCAGCTCCTATAGCTTTTACTCGGGATGGCGATTGGATTGAGGTTACGGTTCCGTTTGCTTCCTGGCCCGCGGCTTTACTTGTATGCGTGGAAGAATCTGAGACAGCCACATTGGTAATGGAGGAGTCGGAGTCGAGAGTGAACGAGGATCTGGAGCATCAGTCTGAGCTGTTTCCTGCGCAGATTAGCACATCTGAACTCTCCTGCAAATCGACACAGCTGGATTCGAACGATTGGCAAATTCGCACCGAGTCAACGCTGGATAACCGATATGGAGACTTCGATCTGCATGATGGCTTCGGTGAATATGTACAGGTGGAACGGCGCGAGATGCGTGTTAAGCTGGAAACCGGGCAAGCTGACGGAGAGGTAGCAGGATGGCATCAAGCGGGATTAGACGAAACAGATTGGCTGACCCGGCTATGGAGCGAGTCTGCTTACTGGCTCATATGCCCGGGAGAACAATTCGAAGAGCACCAGGCGGTTCGTCAAGTATACAGCAATGTGTTTGGAGATATGGCAATGCGTTCCTGGGCCGGAAGAATGGGCCGTGTCCCACGCCGCTTTCTTAATCTTGGAAAGGTTGAAAAGCATGCAGCGGTTTGGGCAAAAACCAGTATAATCGCACCGGCTGATGGGCGCTACTGGATCAGGACGGAGAGTAACTCCAACATAACCGGACACATTAACGGCAAGGAGATTGCATTGCATGGTGGGCCGGAGGAGCAGACCGCGTGGATAGAGCTGAGAGAAGGCAGCAATGAGCTGCTGTTAAAGGCTGTAGCTATTAAAAACGGGCTCATACGGGCGGGTATCGAGGTGAACAGTGAAGCACGTCCATCGCTTCCGAAATGGCTGCTTACACAGAACCCGAATCCGCAATCCAGCTTAACCCAGTATATCGATAGCTCCCCTGAGCAGTCTTTCCGTCGAGTTCGTATAGTCTTCGCCGCCCGTGGGCGTGCGGAGCTGTATGTGAACGGGGTCAAGGTAACGGAGCACGGGGACTTTAATCCCTATATCCGTCAGGGGCAGGAGGAAGTGGATATAACAGATATGTGGCGCAGCGGTGCTAATGAAATCAAGTTCACTTTACCGGAAGGAAAAGGAGAGGTATTCGCTGACGGACTCATCGAGCTGAACAATGGAGAAAGCATTTCCTTCTGCACGGGCGAGGATTGGTCGGATGAGCAGGGGGCTGCTCCAGGCATTCATCATTTCTCGGTCCTCCAGTTTGCTGAGACGGAATCGCTATGGATCTCCCCAAGACCGCATCCGCTGTCTTCGGTCGGCTGGCTGATGCCAGAGTCCGTTCCCGAGCCTAAGCCACTCGCCTTCTCCATTCTTCCAGACTTGCTAGGCAAGCCTGTCTGGTTGCGCTTCCCACTTCCGGTGGGAGCGTGCAAAATGCACATTCTCGCAGCCGGGGAGACGCAAGTCTGGATCAACGGCGTCGAGGCTGCTGCAACGGGTGGCAGCTTCGAGTTTGAGCCTCAGCTTGCCGGCACCTTAGCAGCGGTGAGAATAACGCCGCATGGCTCACATTCGGAAGCGGCTGTACTGCTGGCACCAATCCGCTTCGAGACGGTTCCCGCGCTCGGCTCGTTGGGTGACTGGAGAAGTGCGCTTTGCTTGGCGCATCATAGCGGTGTCGTCGAATACGAAAAGTACGTCGACTTGTCTTCTTTGGCAGCAGGCTGCGAGCTCGATTTAGGTCATCTGCGAGGTACAGCAGAAGCTTGGATAGACGGTGAGCCGCTAGGTGTAAGGCTCTGGAAGCCATATCGGTTCGCGCTTCCGAGCTTGGCGGAAGGCAGTCATCGGCTGCGAATCCGGGTTACGAATACATTAGGCACTTATTATGAAACTGGCCGTCCTACAAGTCTCGTTGGCGGCAATCCGGATATTACGTATTGGAACAAGGATCGTCAGGAGCAGGAGCAGGACTGGCAGCAATGGTTCCCAAGTGGCGGCTTATACGGTCCGGTCCGTATTTCTGGCGTATAGGGCAATGGCACGAATTCACATGAATAGTATCCCTATAAGGGGAGGAGGCTTGAAATGAGCATTTTACTTCGCGGTATCACATGGAACCACACTCGGGGATATCTTCCCATGGTAGCAACCTCACAGCGTTACTCGGAGGTATTTCCTGAGGTAACGATTCAGTGGGACAAACGATCCTTACAGGAGTTTGCAGATCTGCCTATTCAAGCTCTAATCGATGAGTATGATCTACTGGTCATAGATCACCCATGGGCAGGATATGCCGCAGATTCAGGGGTGCTTCTACCGTTAAATGAATATTTAAAGGTAGATTATTTGCAGGATCAGGCCGCTCATACAGTGGGTCAGTCTCATGCGAGCTATCAGTTCGCTGGCAGTCAAACAGCACTCGCCATTGACGCTGCAACCCCAGTTGCCTCATGGAGAGAAGATCTTTTGCAGCAGAAAGGGCTGGAGGTTCCTGTGAATTGGGAGCAGCTGCTTGAACTAGCGGGCAAAGGAGTTGTTGCTTTTCCAGCTATTCCGATAGATAGTTTAATGAATTTTTATATGTTTTGCTTAGCTAACGGGGAAGAACCTTTTATAGGGAAAGAAGCGGTTGTATCGGTCGAGGTTGGGCATGCTGCACTGGAAGCGCTTCGGGAGCTGGCCTCCCTTTGCTCAGCTGATATTTTTAAATGGAACCCGATTGCCGTATATGAAGCGATGGCACAGCAGGAGAAAGTGGTCTATTGTCCTTTTGCCTACGGTTATTCCAACTACGCACGTGCAGGCTATGGGAAGCATAGACTCTCCTTTGGCGGTTTGGTTTCCTATAAGGAATATGGCATGTTACGCTCAACACTTGGGGGTACCGGTATCGCAGTGTCGGCTTCATGCAAAAATAAGTCAGAGGCACTTGGCTATGCTCAGTTTGCAGCTTCATCAGAAATTCAGAGAACTCTGTATATGGCTAGCGGAGGCCAACCAGGGCATAGAAAAGCTTGGACAGATGAAGAAAATAACAGGCAGTCAGCACAATATTTCTCGAATACACTTTCTACTCTGGACCATGCCTATGTAAGACCGCGATATAATGGGTATTTACATTTCCAAGATCATGCCGGGGACTATGTTCGCGACTACATGATGCATGGTGGAGATCATAAGCTTATTTTAGAGCAGATGAACCGATTATACCGGGAGTCTTTGCAATTGAAAGGGACCAAATAGACTACTTAAAGGAGCGACACCTATGACAGCAGCGGGCTTCAGACCGTTAGAGGGCTTGCTTGTGCTTGATTTTGCCCAGTTTTTATCCGGACCTTCTGCGGCATTAAGGCTGGCGGACCTCGGAGCAAGAGTCATCAAAGTAGAACGACCAGATGGCGGCGATTTGTGCCGGAGCTTATATATTTCAAACATGGAGTTGGATGGGGACAGCACGTTGTTCCACTCCATCAACCGGAATAAAGAGAGCATTTCAGCTAATTTAAAAAATCCTGAGGATCTCAAGCTCATCCGAGCGCTTATCGAAAAAGCCGACGTGATGATTCAGAATTTTCGTCCCGGTGTGATCGAAAGGATGGGGCTGCATTATGAAGCAGTACGAGAATGGAATCCGCGCTTGGTCTATGGGGAAATTACCGGATACGGAAAGACAGGTCCATGGAATGGCAAACCCGGACAGGATTTATTGGTCCAATCGCTTTCAGGCCTTACTTGGCTTAATGGGGATGCGGATCAGCCGCCTGTTCCATTTGGTTTATCCATTGCGGATATGTTCGCGGGTGCTCATTTAGTACAAGGAATTCTTGCATGTCTAGTACGGCGCGGGGTGAAGGGGATAGGCGGGCATGTAGAGGTAAGCCTGCTGGAATCCATTCTGGATTTTCAATTCGAGGTGCTCACCACTCACATGAACGATGGCGGCAAATTGCCTGAGCGAAGCTCCGTTAACAATGCTAACGCTTATTTAGGGGCGCCTTATGGGATTTATCAAACCGCGGATGGTTATCTTGCTTTAGCTATGGGCTCCGTCATTAAGCTGGGACAATTGCTGGAATGCACAGCGTTGGAATCGTTTCATGAGCCTGCCACATGGTTCTCTCGCAGAGATGAAATCAAGGCTATTCTAAGAGATCATTTGAAAAGCCAGTCGTCGGCCTATTGGATAGCTCGCTTAGAACCAGCAGATTATTGGTGTGCTGAAGTTTTGGACTGGAAACAGCTTTTGGAGCACGAGGCAT
Organism: Paenibacillus foliorum; assembly: GCF_013141765.1. GTDB lineage: Bacteria > Bacillota > Bacilli > Paenibacillales > NBRC-103111 > Paenibacillus_S > Paenibacillus_S foliorum. The sequence goes on along the minus strand of NZ_WHOD01000102.1, from coordinate 70,102 downwards.
TCCGGGCATTGAACATGACGCAGCAAACGATGAATGGGAATGGAGCTTCATTGACAACGACCCGCTGTCCGATTCGCATTGATGGAGGCCTGCTTACCTCAACTATGGGAGCGCCAAAAATCGGAGAGCACAATGATAAAATCAAAGCGGAGGTATTAAACGTATGATACGATCGCTTTTTTTTGAGCAATATGAGCTTGGGTCTGCACGGGATTCTTTCGGCCGAACCATAACAGAAACGGATATCGTTATGCACGCGGGACAGACGGGTGACTTTTATCCGCATCATATGGATGCAGAATGGTGTAAGGAGCAGGATTTTGGCCAGCGTATTGCTCATGGCACATTGATTTTTAGCGTAGCTGTTGGTATGACCGCGACAGAGGTGAATCCCGAAGCCTTTTCCTATGGTTATGATCGATTAAGATTTGTAAAGCCTGTCTTTATCGGTGATACGATTAAAGTTCGTGCGAGTATCCATGAAAAGAAGGATCATCCTAAGCGTCTGGAATTCGGTATCGTTAGTGAACGCTGTGAAGTATTTAACCAACTTGGTGAAACGGTATTGGTTTGCGATCATTTATTAATGGTAAGAAAACAACAGCAGTCCTAAATGTTAGGGAGGCCGAATGGATGGATACAGTAAAAGCGAATCACCACAAGCTGAAGCTGATTTCACGGGAATTCGCCGGGTTTGAGGCTTCATTCGGGGTTCAGGCAAACTACTTCAAGAGCCTAACCGGATGGGAGGTAGAGCGCGAGTTTGAGGAAATTCACAGACTGTATGATCGTATGGTATCGGGTAAGGAAGCACTTTCCGACTCTCATGACTTATTTCTGTGCGTAACGGATTGGCTGCCGGAGGCGATACAGCAAGGACTGCTGGTCCCGCTGAATGAGTACCTTCTTGCAGACCCACCCGAAGGCTGGCCGGAAGCGTGGTCTTCCAGTATGCGCGGGCTGCAAACGGACAAAGACGGGAGCATCTATGGTATAGCGTATCATGACGGACCGGAGATGTTCATTTATCGCAGCGACTTGTTTAACGATTCAATGGAACAAGAAGCCTTTTATAAGAAGCATGGATATCCGTTGGAAGTGCCTGAGACTTGGAATCAGTTCGTGGATGTCGCACGATTTTTTACCAGACCTGAAGAGGGGATGTATGGTGCATTAACGGCCTCCTATCCCGATGGTCATAACAATGTATATGATTTTCTGATTCAGCTTTGGAGCCGTGGTGGTGAGTTAGTTTCGGACAATTGGCAGCCGCTCTTTCATCAGAGTATCGGTCAGGAAGCTTTGCAATTTCTGGTCGATTTGATACATAAACATGGAGTGGTGCCCAAGGAAGCCTTGGAGATGGACAGTGTTAAGAGTGGGAACCATTTTGCTCAAGGAAACATCGCTATGATGTGGAACTGGGCAGGCTTCGCCGCCGTTGCGGAAATGCCGGACATGTCCAGAATTGTGGGGAAAGTCGGCACAGGTGTGATTCCTGAAGGGGAAGGACCTGCAGGACGTCACATGTCTCTAAATATTTATTGGGTACTTGGTATTCCATCAGGCAGTACCAATCAGGAAATGGCATATCAGTTCGTGAAAGAAACGGCATCTGCTGCGATGGATAAGGCAACCTCGATGTGTGGAGGCAACGGTACTCGTTTATCCACATGGAGGGATAATGAAGTGCGACAGCAATTCCCCTACTATAAGAACATTGAAGTTGTGCATCAGAATGTCAACAGTCCGTTGCCGATTCCTGAGTACCCTGCGATCAACGAAGTGCTGTCACAGATGGTGGACGATGCTTTGAATCTTCGATGTAGCGTGGTTGAGGCGCTTGACAGGGCTGCTAGTCAGGTACATGAGATTTTGAAAAGAGCGGACTATTGCTGATGGATAGTCGGAAAAATGGAGGGGAAGCGAATGAGCTTAGCTCATGATGGTGGTGAACTCCTCAGCTTGGATTATAAGCCACAGATGCCTCGGGATAAGTCGAGAGGGATTGCAATTGTTGGAGCTGGAGAGATTGTTGTTCATGCGCATTTGCCGGCTTATCGGTTGGCTGGATTTCGTGTTATTGGTATTTATGATCTGGATAAGGCGAAGGCAGAAGCCGCTACTCAGGAGCATCCGACCATGGTGGTGTTCGATTCTTTGGAAGCGCTGCTGCAGCATCCCGAGGTTGAAATTGTAGATATTGCCGTTCCGGCTAAATATCAACCGGAGGTCGCCAAGCAAGCAGCAGCACATGGCAAGCACATTCTGTGCCAGAAGCCACTTGCTGAGAGCTATGTGGAAGCGAAGGCTTTGGTGGAAAGCTGCGCGGCTTTCGGCATCAAAGCGGCGGTCAATCAACAGATGCGCTGGTCTCCTGGTATTCAAGCGAGCCGCTGCATAGTTAAGAATGGCTGGCTTGGTGAGCCGTTGCAGGCTTCGATCCAAGTCAATGTCCATACACAATGGGAGAATTGGCCTTGGCTTGTGCAGATCCCAACGCTTGAGGTTATGTATCACAGCATTCACTATATAGATTCAGTTCGTTATGTGCTGGGGTTGCATCCAGAATATGTGTATGCCGATGGGGCCAAATACCCTGGCCAGCCGTATAGAGGCGAAACCCGCACTATGATCCATATGAAATTCCCAGGTGAAGCCCGCGGTCTCATCCATGATAATCATAACAACCATATGCCGCAGGAAGATTGGTACGCGACATTCCGCTTTGAGGGGACCGAAGGGAACATCAGCGGGACGAACGGGGCGCTGTATAATTATCCGATTGGTCAGGAGGATATGATTAGCTTTTACTGTAACCGGCTGGAAGCAGGGCGTTTGTACACCCCACCATTGGAAGGAAGATGGTTTCCTCATGCGTTTATGGGTACGATGGGCGAGCTGATGCGAGCTATTGAAGAGAATCGTGAGCCGGAGAATAGCATTTCGGATAATTTGGTCACTTTGCAAGCTGTCTTTGCGGCATACCGTTCGATGGCTGAGAATCGTCCAGTCTATTTGGAGGAAGTCGATGTTTAAAGGGAATGCGGCTGGTAGGCATACTGGCCGTCTTTTTGTGTGGAGATGGATTGAATAACCTATAAATAGGAACAGATCAACCTATGATGCGTGAATTTTTTTGTAATATAGTCAACATAAGACCGAGCTGTGTGAGTGGTAAGTGATGTAATAAATCTAAATTAAACCATATAATGGAAACGTTTTCATTAAAAGGGATTGTGTTACTTTTTTATTTCAATAATTGTGCTGAAGTATTTGAGAGCGGTTCCAGGACTTGCTGTTGAAAGGGGTGATAAAAAATTAAAGTTCAATATCGGAGAGGATGGAAAGGATTTGTGAAAGTATAGTTTGATACGACAATCAATCTGGCATGGACCTTAATTGCACAATACGCTGATACATAGGTCAAAAAAGCCAACTTCCTACGTGAATCAACCAACAAATCTTTATTTCATGCAACCTATTTTTTCTTTGGAGGTGCCTTTTATTTTGCGTAATCAAATTGCACGTGTGTTATGTTTCATGCTTATGTTGAATGCACTTATTGGTGGCGGGATGTGGGTAACACCTGCATCTGCGGCAGATATTGGATCATCATCAGTTGCAGATAGTGTTTATGATCCTGTAACAGTTTTTAACAAAGATTTTACTCAGGCATTTGATGGACAATCGGCTTCACAACTTGGATTCGATTATTCAACGCTTTCGGCAGGTGAAGGATCCGCTACTGTAGAAGTTGATCCAGTTACAAATGAAAAAGCACTTCATCTTAGTGTTAAAGGAGCTGGAAGCGGTGTTGAGTTTCAAATTAGTAAGACCTTTAGTGAGACCTTGACAGGTACAATATCAACTGAAATCACTTTTATGCAAAAAGGAACTACTAAGATGAAAGACCGTATACTTCTTTTCAGCCCTCCTGGAGGGGGAGCTACTAATCTGATTAATGCAGGATTGGATGCATCGAAAGGAATTGTATACTTTCCGGATACGGCCCCGACAGATCTAGCTACCCCGTATAATCTGAATCAATGGTATACCATGAGAATAGAACTAAACACTGTCACTAAAAAATTCAGTATATGGCTAGACGGGAAATTAATTAAGGCTAGGCAAAATACTAATAATGTTTATGATCTAAAAAAAATATCAATCGCCACTCCAGCTGCAAACGGTGATTTGTATGTTCGTGGAATTAAAGTTACACGTATACCATTTAACCCCTTTCCTAAAGGCCCCCTCGTCACTAGTGTTGTAGGTAGAAACACAAAGGTCGCGTTTTTCTCGGAGTCATATACTTGGGCTTCTAAATACCGTTGGAGGATAAAGGAAAAGGGACAAACGGATTGGTTTAATTTTTCTGCAACAGCAAACTACACAGAAAATGCATTTTCTAGCAACCTTATTCCTGGTCCTAGCGCTTCCAGTTACTATGACCTCATACAGAAAAAATCAGTTCCTTTAACAAATGGAAAAACTTATGTCATAGGTTTCTCTGTAGTAACTAGGGATGAATTAAATAAAATTGACTACGAAGGTGAAATAGTCGAATTTGAAGGTACTCCTTATGCAAGCACACCGATCCCAACTCCAGATAGTAGTGTGATCGGTACTGTCACCGCATATAGTAACTACAATGCAAACCAATGGTCTATTAATTCGGGGTTAAATATCGGCGATTTGGCATTTGCGGATAAAGCTATTAAGTTTACATCTATACCAGCAAAATATACGAATATGGAATGGGTAAGAACTACACAAGCGGATACTATGACATATCCTAATGCAGCAGACGGTACTGCTTTTCAACAAATAGCAGACTTCTCTGTTAAAGACGATGCTACGGTATATGTGGCAGTAGATATACTGGAAACGACACCTCCTGCATTCTTGTCAGAATGGACTGAAACAGGAGATACTATTCAAATGAGTGATACGGCGACTTCTTACTTATTTAAAATTTACAAAAAAGATTTTGCTTCAGGTCAGAAAGTGACGATGGGGTATAACAACTATAATGACTTTAAAGCAGGTAAAAACGCGGGGTATTTCGTAATGGCTAAACGAACCGAGATTGGTTTGGCCTTGGACCCGATAAAACAATGGGTGAATTCTTCTTCTTATTCTTTAACAGGCTCAATAAGTGAAAATGTGTATTCTAAAAATGTTACATTGTCAGTTTATCAGAACCAAAATGTTGTTTCAGTGTACAAGGAATTTCTACCAAACAATAAATTTAAAGTGAATTTGAACTTGTTGCCTGGATTCAATCTTATTGAAGTATACGCTAGGCGAAATAATTCTACATTGTCGGAGAAGTCAACTGCAGTCGTGAATTATGATTTTATCTCACCGGATATTCGCATTTCTACACCTCCAGCTACAGTTAAAGAGGCTGTCTATATACTTCAAGGTTCTGTAAGTAAGCCAGCCAATTTGACTGTAAAGCATAATGGGATAAAAGTAGTAGATTCCGTTGTAAAAGCTGCATATGAGCCTTTTTCTTATCCTTTGACATTAGCGGAAGGTTCTAACCAGATTGAAATTTCGTCTATAGATCTTGCTGGAAATGTAAAAACGGTCAATTACTTGATCAACTATACGTTTTGGGCAGGGCAAGCGGTAACATATGATTTAAATGGCAACCTTCTTAATACATTATCACCATCAAAGGATATTCTGGCACAAAGAAAAGTGACTAACACATCTGCGTCAGCCAAACAAATTACTTTATGGTTTGTTTTGTATGATGGAAACAATTCAATGCTTAACTATTCCAGTGTTATTGCTGATTTTGAACCAGGAGAAACAAAGACGCTAATAACAGGGTTTACTCTACCCACTGATGTAACTGGCTATCATATGAAGTCGTTTATTTGGGACAGCCTGAATGGAATGAAGCCTTTATCGGATGAAGTTCAGTTGCAATAATACATGGTACAGGAGGTTATGAAATGAAAAAAGCCCTACTTATGGGGATGTGCTTTTTGATTGCTTTAAATGCCTTTTTATTTGATTTACAAGCTGTAGGCGCAGAGACTACGGCTCAAACATCTTCTGTATTAGCAAGTCCATCAGAATTAAAAGCTGCTTCCGGTAATGCAGTAGTTAATTTATCCTGGAATCCGGTAATAGGGGCCGCATCATACAATGTGAAAAGGAGTACTGTTAACGGTGGACCCTATAGCACCATTAATACTAGCAATGTTGTGAGCACGAGCTATACGGATAATTCTGTTGTTAATGGTACGATGTACTACTATGTGGTCACAGCTGTTGGCTCAGCCACAGAGAGTATTATTTCGAATCAAGTTAAGTCTATTCCATATTCACAGACTGCAGGTGCTCCCTTAGCTCCAGTAGATTTCTCAGCCGTTGCTTATGATGGCAGTGTCCAATTATCATGGACGGCTGTGTCGAATGCAACATCTTATACAGTACTTAGAAGTGAAACAAACAGTGGGCCATATTCCCCAGTTGGGAGCAATTTGACTGTCCCGACATATAAAGACACATCAATCATAAATGGGAAGCAATATTACTATGTAGTATCCGCTTCAAATGTAAGTGGCATTAGCCAAAATTCAGAAGAAATTATTGTTGTACCTGCGACAGTGATTACTGTTTCCAAGGACGGTAGTGGAGATTACTCTAATATTACTGAGGCGCTTGCGACAATTCCCGTAACTAATACGAGTCGCAAAGTTATTTACATCAAACCAGGCACCTATCAGGAAAAGCTTTCTATTAAGGCACCATTTGTAAGCCTAGTGGGGGCCGGTAGGGATAAAACAAAGATCATTTACAACGACTCAGAAAAAACGGTGAATCCAGCTAATAGAAATACTCTATTACAACCACTTGAAACAGCAACTCTATCCGTAGGTGATACTAAGAGTAGTACGGCAAATCAATTTAGTGCTGAAAACCTGACAATTGAAAACAACTCAAAAGTAGAAAATGGTCGAGCACTTGCTGTTTTAGTTGCTTCAGATCAAGTAATTTTTGATAATGTGAGAATTGTGGGTTACCAAGACACTCTGTACGCAGGAGTTTCTTACGATACTAAAGAAAGTAGACAATACTATCATAACAGCGAAATAAAGGGGCGTACTGATTACATTTATGGTCCTGCGACTGCTGCTATCTTCGATCATGTGGATGCTATTAGTGTCAATTCCTCTGATTCCTCGGATATGGGAGGATATGTTACTGCAGGTGCCACAAAAAATCCGAACGGAGACGTTCCAGGACTAGTTTTTATTAATTCTCGTCTTGTGAAAGATAGTTCCACGAAAGGCAAGCATTATTTGGGTCGTCCATGGCAGGATCAGCCTACAGTACGATATATCAATACTTGGATGGATGATCATATTCACGTGGATGGTTGGACTCCGATGACTGAAGGACTAAATACTTATTACTTGTCTGAATATAACAGCATGGGACCTGGTGCAAGTCCAACAACACGTAAGATGTCTTCACAGATGTCACCTCAAGAAGCGAGTAATTTGACAATTCCACGAATATTTGAAGGATGGGATCCTTCAAGAAAAATTGTTATTCCAAAGATTTTCCCAGAAATAACCTCTAAAGTAGCCCCAGCTCTTCCAGATGGACAATTAGGTTCTTATACTAAACCAGTTATGATTTACATGGAAGTTAATGGGGAGCTTCCGGAGGAAAATCGAGTTCAGTATAGTATAAATAACGGTCCCTGGACTACTTATGCCGCAGAATTCCAAGTAAGTCAACCGGGCACCAGCACCATACAATACCGTTATATCAATAGCTCAGAGATTGCAACAACTACTCAAACAGTTACTATTAAAATTGATCCAAATGAGCAACCTAGAGTACCTTCATTTCCTGGTGCAGAGGGTGCAGGCATGTACACCAAGGGTGGGCGGGGAACTGAAGTTTATGTGGTAGATAATTTGAATGATTATGATACTACCAAAGGTGAAGCAGTTATTCCGGGAACAATTCGTGATGCCATCAGCTCAGGAAATAGAACGATTATATTTAAAACCTCCGGTACTATTAATTTGAAGAGAGGTTTGGACATTACAAGTTCTAATTTAACTATTGCTGGTCAAACAGCACCTGGTGATGGTATTGCTATCAGTGGTTATATGGTTAAATTCGGAAATAATGATACAGGAAAAGATATTATTGTCAGGTATATCCGGTTTAGAAATGGAATTGAAGTATTAAGCGATACTGCAGATATTTCGGGGAATAATGTAATTATTGACCATTGCTCTTTTAGTTGGAGTACTGATGAAACTTTCTCAGTGAAGAATCGTAAAAATTTTACAGTACAATGGAGCATAATTAGTGACAGCTTGAATCAGTCCATCCATGATAAAGGGGCGCATGGCTACGGAGGAATATGGGGAGGAACGAACGCAACCTATCACCATAATCTCATAGTGAATCATAATAGCCGAAATCCCCGGTTCGACCGACAAACAGATTTTGACAACTTCCCTACTAAAATTGATTATCGCAATAACGTCATTTATAACTGGGGAGGAAACTCAGCATACGGTGGAGAACAGGCAGTTGGAATCAATATGATCAACAACTATTATAAGCCGGGACCTAGCACTTTTGACGGGGTCAAGAGCCGGATTATTAATCCCTCAGATATAGGAGGAGGCGGAGGAGCGTTTTATATCGACGGCAATTTCATGGAAGGCGCAGCCGATGTTACAACTGACAACTGGGTTAAAAATTCCAGCGGGGGCTTTAAAGCGATTTCTCCTGATGGCACATTTATACGCAAGCTTAAGCCTATGATCATACCGGATGCATTAGATCCTATAGGTGGACCAGTTAATACGGATTCGGCAACAGTAGCTTACGAAAAAGTGCTTCAAAGTGCGGGGGCATCTCTTCCGAAACGTGACTCTTTGGATCAGAAGATTATGAATGATGTTAAATTAGGTAAGGGTAGACTTATTAACACTATTGCAAGTGATGGCGGGTTACCTGAGTTAAATTCTGAAGTAGCTCCTAACGATAGCGATGGGGATGGCATTCCAGACTCTTGGGAAACAGCTCACGGTCTAAATCCGAACATAAAGACGGATGGTGCTTTAATTAGCAGTAACGGTTATACGAATCTTGAAAATTATATCAATTCATTGGTTGTTGCAGTACCACTAAATCCTAACATAGCCATTGTCAGCCCATCGATGCATCAAGCTTTTACAGTAAATGATTCGATAAAGATTACCGCAAATGCATCCTCAGATGCGACTAATGGAACCATTGCCAAGGTAGTTTTTTATGATGGTGATCAAAAAATCGGTGAAAAGACGGCTGCGCCTTATGAATTTACATGGACAAGTGCTCCAGAAGGAGAGCATTATGTATATGCCAAAGCGGTGGACAATAACGGTGTAATGACATTGTCTTCAGTGTCTATTATTTATGTGAACGGTCCGAATAATGTAGCTCCTTGGATTTCCAAGGATATCGGTCAAGTGAGTATACCTGGTACAGCTAGCCTAAATGGGACGAGATATATGGTTAAAGGATCCGGAGATATTCGAAATAAGTCCGATTCATTTCAGTATGTATATCAACCTGTTCAAGGAAACTTTGAAATGATCGCAAATGTTGGCTTTGCTTCTGAAATTGACGAGAGGACTAAAGCAGGATTAATGATTCGCGACAGCCTCGATCCCGATGCTAAGTCAACAGCACTCTTTTTAACCCCGGATGGTACTAGTGACAAGGCTGTAGATACAAGCGGCAGAAAGATTTCTTTACTACACCGGGATATTAAGGGAGGAGATTATAGTGAGGATTTAGTAAGAAGCTCCTCATTAAAAGCCCCTTTCTGGTTGAAGATAGTAAGGGATCAAAACACAGTTTACGGTTATTTATCAAATAATAGTATCACTTGGACTCTGGTTGGGTCCAAAAAAATCGATATGGGAGATACGGTTTATGTAGGTATGGCAGTGGATGCTCCAAAATTGACCAGCAACGCGGACTATTTAACTGCGGCTTCCTTTAACGATGTGAAATTCACTCGTTCCGCACTCTTCTCTATAAGTAATCCTTTAAGTGAGACAGTGGATATTCCCGAATACTCAATAAAAGGAAGTGTAGTAGACAGGACTCAATTAACTGTAACGAACAATGGGGTTACCGTTGTTGATGCTGTATATGCAGAAGCAGGGGCATCATTTTCGTATAAACTCAATTTGAATGAAGGGTTGAACACGATTAGCATCTCTGCAAAGAACAGTGAGCTTTATGGAAATGTAGTTAATTCTAAAACTCTGCAGGTTACCTATAATAAATCAGCAGTTGTCTTTACGCCTGCATCTCCAATACCGACTTCAGTTAATGTGTCTGCTTTTAATTTAACAGGTAAGATCAGTAGAGCTGCCGCAGTCACTGTCAAATTGAATGGAGTAACAGTGAGTAATAATCTCAACATATCGGCAGATACTCTATTTAATGTACCGTTAACTTTACAGGAGGGATTAAACGAAATCGTATTCACAGGAATCGATGCTTACGGAAATACAGGTTCGAAAACTTATCAAATTACCTACAATAAAAATTGGGGTGCTGCAGTTTTTACTGTTAAAAATATTTCTCTAAGAGATCTTAGTGGCAATATGCTTACTGGATTAAGCAGTTCAACAACTGTAGTAACGGATGTGACCGTCCAAAACAATTCTTTAGTCAATCAAAGTGGTGTTCTAGTTGTAGCTTTGTTTAATCAGCAGGACCAAATGGTACGATATTCTTTAATAGATCAATCCATCCCTGCCGGTACAAATAAACAAATGAAAGCCATATTAAAATCACCGGATTATATTATGGGCTCCACAATTAAAGCATTTGTATGGAACAACATAACAAATAAAATAGTGATCTCAAATGTGGTCACAATTCAGTAATGCCGCTTTTTCAATTGAAAGGGGCACGAGGGGCGGCATTGTTGCTGTTCCTCTCGTGTACATACCCTAGGGAGGAATACGCTTGAAAAGATGGACTGTAATTCTGCTGTCGTTCTTGCTTTGTTTTGGGTCGATGCTTCCTGTCGCATTTGCTGCAACAGCACCGACAACAGTAAATGCAACCTATGACAGTAATACTGGAAAAGTATTGGTATCTGGAAATTTTGGCTCCACACCAGGGAAAATCGTGACGCTTCAAATTCGTAATCCTAATAATCAAATGCAGCAGTTAGACCAAGGGATAAGCGGCACCAACGGAGCTTATCAATTCAACTTTACACTGAGTAATAAAGTAAATGGAACCTATATTGTAAATGTTGGAGGAGAGGGTGCTACGATCGCCGCTACAACATTTCAAGTGGCCTCTATTCAGAATCTAACTGTAAATGCAACAATTAATGGTGCCCAAATAAACATTTCCGGTAACATGGGTGCCGCAGAAGGTAACACGGTTAATGTCGAGGTTCGAAACCCTTTAAATGAAGTGATCTATACGGACAAAGGGAAAAGCGGTGTCAATGGAGCTTATCAATTCAGCTATACATTGAGTCAAAGATGGACCGGAGTTTATATAGTGAAGGTTTGGGGACTTGATGGCGATGCTATTAATACTACAACTTTTGTTATACAGAGAAATGATTCTAATCGACCATCATCTTCAGGTCCAGGTTCCGTAGGAACTACAGAGCCCCCTGTGAACCCGACAGCACCAGTTAGTGGTGAGAGCACAAGCATTGAGCTAACTGCGAATCTGGATCCATCGACTGGCATTGCCACTGCAACTTTGGATGCAGCTCAGTATGCAAGTGCTGTACAACAGGCTCAGGCAGCAGGCCTGAAAAACATCACAATAACTATTCCCGATGTTGAAGGGGCCAAGCAATACGATCTGAAAACAACACCTGATTTCTTCTCACCTACTTCGTCCAATATAAATTTAACGATAGTTACAGACGTTGGAACCCTTGCCATACAGCCAAATATGTTAAATAACATTGATTTATCAACAGCCAAAGAAATCACTTTGAAAATTGGTTTGAAAGACAAAAATGATTTGCCAGACGCAGTTAAAAGCAAGATCGGCAATCGACCAGTCCTTGACTTGACGATTACCGTAGATGGCAAGGTCATACCGTTCAACAATCCAAACACTTCGGTAACAGTTTCTGTTCCTTACCAGCCAACCGCTGAAGAATTGCAGAATCCTGAACACATTGTTGTTTGGTACATAGACCAGCAGGGTGCCATTCAAGCTGTGCCAACTGGAAAATATGATGCCGCTAGCGGGATGGTAACTTTTAAAACGAATCATTTCAGCAGCTATGCTATCGTCTATGATGTTAAGAGCTTCCAGGATATAAGTTCAGTGGTCTGGGCGAAGAAATCGATCGAAGTGATGGCTTCCAAAGGCATTATTTCAGGAGTTTCAGATACAGCCTTCAATCCGGGAGCCAACATTACTCGAGCCGACTTCATGATTCTCTTGACCAAATCACTGGGGCTGGACGCCACAAAAGGTGCGAGCTTCAATGATGTTACTGCATCAGATTATTATGCGCATGCTGTTGGAGTGGCTAAGCAGTTAGGCTTGGCTGAAGGGCAAGGGGATAACCAGTTTAATCCCAAAGCCCAAATTTCGAGGCAGGATATGATCGTTCTTATATCCAGAGCATTGAAACAAACAGGCAAATGGAGTTCATCAGGCACGGCCGACGATCTCGCTTTATTTACGGATAAGTCCGAAGTGGCCGCTTACGCAGTCAATGATATTGCAGCTATGGTACGTGCTGGTGTGGTGGAAGGCAGTGGCAATCTGCTTAACCCAACAGGAAACGCTACTAGAGCTGAAGCAGCCGTTTTATTGCACAGGATCTACAACAAATACTAAAAGCTTTAACTCACAAGTTTAATGACCGATTTCATGTTGTTAGAAGCAAGCTTGGATAAATAAAAAACGCTCTGTTCGTTCAAATTGAACGAACAGAGCGTTTTTTTTAAGTTTTAAAGGTGTTACTCAATCTTTATATGCGGCGCGCTCGTCCTTAAGGGACGGAACAGCTGTTTATTCTCATCGCAGAAGCAGTATTGCTGTCGAGGTGAAGCTTGCTGTACTAAACCGCCTCTTCCGCCATCCCCCGGCGCTGCTTAAGCTTGCGCCACACTACGCCATGGCTTGGCGAGAACAGCAGCGCGATGATGAACAGCATGCCTGCGACGGTAATCATGCAGCCGGCGATGGATGCATCCAGCAGCACAGACATATAATATCCGGCTGTGGAGCTGATCACACCGATGATCATACTGTAGGCGATCATGACGCCGAGTCGTTCTGTTAATAGATAGGCGGTTGCGGCAGGTACGACCAGCATGCCTACAACGAGGATCGCGCCTACGCTCTCAAACGATGCTACAGTTGTAACGGAAACGAGTCCCATAAGCACATAGTGGAATAGGACAACCGGAATGCCGACGGCAGCAGCCATGGCTGGATCGAAGGAGCAAATCTTGAATTGTTTATAAAATAGTCCGATTACTATGGCACTCAGCAGCAGCACGAATCCGAGTGCCCACACTGCTTTGGGGCCGATATCCATTCCGGCGAATGTAAGGGTGTCCCAGGGTACGCGTATGATTTCACCGTACAGCACGCAATCAAGGTCCAGATCGACCTGTCGGGTATACAAGCTAACCAACACCACCCCGATGGAGAACAAAGCTGTGAATACTACCCCAATGGAAGCATCGGCTTGAACGCCGCCTTGTTGAAACAGTTGGATCAGAAAGACTGTAATAAGACCTAGCACGGATGCTCCAAGCAGCATCCAGAAGGAATCCCGTGACCCGCTCAGCAAGAAGGCAATGACAATGCCGGGAAGCACGGAATGGCTGATCGCGTCTCCGATCATTGCCATCTTGCGCAGGATGAGAAAACAACCGAGCAGGCTGCAGGAGCAGGCAACTAGCGCCGCTGTTAGCAATATCCAAAAGTCATTCATGACTGTGCCTCCTTACTCGGTTTTACTGTAGAAGTAGTTACAACGATAACGGAATCGCGCTGTTCTTGAAGGACTGCCTTCTTGACCGTTAGTCTTACTAGCACCTTAGATAGCACGCCACGGCGCGGTGCGAAGACAACCGAGATCAGAAATAAAGAGGTTGCAGCAAGCACGCTCAGCGGTCCGGTGGGCAGATTATTGGCTGTTGTACTGATCAATGTACCAGCGAAACCACTGACGGCTCCGAAGAAACCGGCTAGAACGACCATGACTCCGAGGCGCTCCGTCCAATAGCGGGCTGAAACCGCAGGTGTGATCAGCAGAGCAGACATTAACACGACACCTACCGCTTGAATACCAACCACGACAGCAATAACGATCAGAAACATGAGCAGCTGATCGAGAAATGCAACCGGATAGCCTAATCCTTTGGCAAAGCCGGAATCGAAGCTGAGCAGCTTAAATTCTTTAAAAAGCAGCGTACATGCCAATACAAGAACAAGCGCCACAATGGCCATAACAATGACATCAGATTGCACCATAGAGGCCGCTTGCCCAAATAGAAATTTATCTAACCCGCTCTGATTACCGCTATCGCTATGTTGAATTTGGGTCAGCAGCACAATGCCTAAGCCGAAGAAGACGGACAGTACGATACCGAGGGCAGAATCTTGTTTAATCCGCGAGTTTCTCGTTACGAAGCCGACCCCGAAGGTTGCAATTAAACCGGCCACAGCGGCCCCGATCAGGAAGAAGAATATCGATTTTGATCCAGTAAGCATGAAAGCAATACATATACCCGGAAGCGCGGCATGAGCGAGCGCATCGCCCATTAAGCTTTGCTTGCGCAGATAAGCGAAGCTGCCCAATACGCCGCTGCTCAAGCCGAGCAGTACACTGCCAAGAAGAATCCATTGAGTGTTGGGATCAAGAAACAGCTCTAACCAATTGATATCCAACATAGGGCTCACCTCGTGCTGACGATGATGGCATCATCGTCCCGGGATAGAAGGGTTAAGCGTCCGCCATAGGTTTGCTGTAAGTTATCTTTAGTGAATATTTCAGAGGTCGGTCCGATCCCCATTAACTGAACATTCAGCAGCATAACCCAGTCGAAATATTCCTTTACGGTCGCAAGATCGTGATGCACGACCAGTACTGTTTTTCCTTGCTTCTTAAGCTCATTCAGCAGGGTAATGATCGCTTTCTCCGTTGCTGCGTCAACACCTACAAAGGGCTCATCCATAAAATAGAGCATCGCATCCTGGGCAAGCGCTCTGGCAAGGAAAATCCGCTGCTGCTGGCCGCCAGACAGCTGACTGATTTGCCTCTCTGCAAAGTCGGTCATGCCCACCTTCTCCAGAGATTCCATTGCGATGTGCCGTTCCTTGGCTCCTGGCCGTTTGAACCAGCCCAAATGACCGTACCGTCCCATCATGACAACATCCAATGCGCTGATGGGGAAATCCCAATCCACCGATTCACGCTGCGGCACGTAGCCGACCAGCTTGCGCTGCCCCGTATAGGGCTTGCCGTATATGGACACGCTGCCGGTAACCCGGGGAATAAGGCCAAGGGCTGCCTTAATGAGCGTTGATTTGCCTGCTCCATTCGGACCTACGATGCCGATCAGCTTGCCTTCGGGAATTTCGAAGCCGATATCCCGAAGAACAGGTTTATTTTGATAAGCTACGGTTAAATTGTCTATGGTCAATGGTGCTTGCTTCGCAGACTTCATAAGGCGCATCTCCTTTGTTATCCATATAAAATCAGTTTGAGCCAAATTTGTTGGTAATCGACAGCTCCCAAAAGGACTGTTGTGTGAATACGATTGTTCGGGGTATTTGGGGATGTGATCCTAATTTTTCTCTGGGCTCTTCGTACGTTATCTTATTTCAAAGCCTTCACAATGGTGTCAACATTATGCCGGACCATACCGATGTAAGTTCCTTCTGTTGTACCATCCTTGCCCATTGCATCGGAGAACAGCTCTCCGCCGATTTTGATATCGTGGCCCTGCTTCTTCGCGCCTTGTATGACAGCTTCGATTGATCTCTTAGGTACGCTGGATTCAACGAATACAGCCTTGATCTTATTGCTAACGAGAAATTCCCGCAGATCTGTTACGTCCTTCGAGCCGTATTCGGATGCGGTACTAATCCCTTGAAGCCCCATTACTTTGATTCCATAAGCATCTCCGAAATAACCGAAGGCATCATGGGCTGTTACGAGTACCCGCTGGTTCTCAGGAATGGATGCAATTTGCTTCTTGGCATATTGGTCCAGCTCCTCCAGTTGATTCATATACGCTGCTGCTTGGTTCTTATAATCCGCGGCATGGGCAGGATCGGCTTTGCTCAATTCATCGCGTATGACCTCTGTTGCAGAAATCCAATGCTTCACATTAAACCAGATATGAGGGTCATGCGATGCCTCGCCGCCTTCCCAACCGCGAAGTTGTTTCTCAGGAATGTTACGCGATACAGCTATGGTAGGCTTTTCGCTGCCCATTTTTTCGAAAATTTCGATCATTTTACCTTCCAGATGCAGACCATTGTAGAAAATAATCTGTGCCTGCTCCAGCTTCTTCACATCGCCTTGGGATGCTTTATATAAGTGGGGATCCACCCCCGATTTCATTAAGCCGGTTACTTGCACATGAGCGCCGCCAACCTGCTTCACAACATCTGCTATCATGCCTATCGTCGTGGTTACCTTCAATTTACCTTCCGTTTCACTGCCGGTATCCGCGGAACATGCCGTAGTCAGCAGCAGCAGCGACATAATCACGAGTGTGATGAAAATCCTTGTAAAAGCAGGCTTTACCTTGTAATTCATGTAATTATACACTCCTTAGTCCTTGTCATTTGTAAATGAAGCTTCCCATCTTAAGAACGCGAACGTCTAATCATAGTAGTTGAACTTATGTTTTTTGAAAGTTGTCTTATACCTAAAAATTTGTCTTTGGTAATAAAAATTTCCCTCGAACCTATATTTTAATTATATACAAATTTGTTTCCTTTGTGCAACATTTTTCGCAAAAAAAATTAAGGGGCAGCTGAACCTTTACTTATCCAGAAAGTAACTCGGCTTCCTTTCGCTGCCTCTTCATGGGGCATAGGCTCTTGTTTGAAAACAGTGCCCGCGGCTAAAGCGTTTGTCTCTATATAAAATGAATAGCGGAGCCCATTGGCCAACGCCTGTTTTTCTGCATCTTCTCTGGTTAAGCCAGTAAGTACGGGAACAACGACATGGTTCTCTGTTTTTGCTTCAACAGGCTCTTTTGCATTTTTAATTTCTATTTGTTGCGGCTTATTTTCGGGAGGAGATGTCTGCTGTTGATTGCCCGTGGAGCTGGCTAAGGTGGACTTAGATTCCTTATGTCCAGTAGTTTCGATAAGATAGGCGAAGACGCCAATAAAAACTACTGCACTAAGCAGAGCTAAGGATAGTGTCAAAGAAATACGTTTCCACACCAGCTTGCGAAAAAGAGCATGCTTGAGCGTCGTAAATAAGGTAGCAAGAGCCTTGTTTTTATGGGAATGTCTTGGAGCCACAGCATAATCCTCAGGTTCTTCGGTGCCTTCAATTTCATTCGGTTCATGAAACAGATCCTTCAGACTTTGGGTAAAAGAAAGAGCAGACAGACGCTCCTCGTAGGCATTGGCCGCGGTTGTGATCAGTGTTTTTTTCTGTGTGAGGGAGAGCTCATCAAGCAGATGCGAGCTTTGTAGGCCGTTTCGCAGTGCTTCCGTGTCAGCTGGTACCTGTTTTGTTTGAGTCACAAGGCTGTAAAGTATACCGCTTAGCTCTTTAGATAAGCGTTGGTTGTGCTGAGATTTATCCCAGGTGTTAATTAATGAGATTTGTAGCTCATCACTTACCCACAGGTTATTAGGGCTTATTGAGAAGTTCAATGGACGATCCTCTGCAATTTCCATCAAGGTTTGACCCATGCTAGTAACGAAGGCAGCCGCTTCCTGAATGGAAAAGGTATGGTTCAGCATGAATTGCTGCAGGGGAGTCCCTTTAATATATTTCATAATAATATAGATGTAGGTCTGATCCATTTCCACATCAAATACATGCATATAGGGTGCGCTATTCGTAACTTGAGCAGAGTTTCCTATCTGATGAATGTAGGTTTGAGCATAGGGTTGACCTTGATGGGGAACAGCATAAATGAAAACAATCCTTTGCAGCGATAAATCTTTACCTCTATATAAAAGGCCGTGGTCCAGAGGAATAATGAGTTCCTCCCGCGTATACCGGTTGGAGACAGGCTTCATGTGAAAATCACTCCTTATACATACTTCATTATATTATTCGTAAGGAGTATCGTTTTTGGGATGATGGGGGTGAAATTTTTAGTTTAATTGCTTTTCCATTGAAATGTAGGAGGATTTTCTTAATGGATATCGGACTTCTCCAGCTATTTCATATCCATTGTTTTTATAAAGGGCGATAGCTGCTTCATTAGTTTTGTAAACATCGATTCGTATACTTGTATATCCCTGGTTTCTAGCTAGATGTTCCGCATAGTGCAACAATTTCTTGCCAAGACCTTGGCCTTGTTGTTTGGGATGAACGGCAAGTCTATGCACACAACAAACCTTTCCTTCGGTGTCTTTCCAACTTAAGGATTGATATTTGTCACTTTGAGTATCATCCAGCGTAACTACTGCAACCCAATTATTGGTTCCTTTGATTCCGTACATAGATCCATTCTTGATGTCAGTTTTATGAGTAAAACGGTTTGGATATAACCACTTCCATTGATCATTGTTCTGTTTATTTAACTCAGCTTTGACCTCTTTGAACAGGGTAAGTATGGCCGAGTAGTCTTCCATGCCTACTTTTTGAATTTCCATAAAAAACACTCCTGGTTAAAATGATTAAGAGATACTTCAATGAAGGGTTAAGGCTTGCTTGCGTTACGCTTGCTGATTTCTTCGGTGACGACAAATGCCAGCTCTTCATTGCCGAATAACGACAGCACGCCAAGTAGGGTTTCATCCGGCACTTCACCCGACTCCTCCTTAGGAACGGTTAAATCTATGGCTCGCTGCAAGGCTTCTCCCACGGTTTGCTGCGGATAAGCCCGCACGTACATCTCAGAAGGATCTAAATCATGGTTAACACACCATTGGGCAAACACTAGAATCATCATTTCTTCATCGCGTTGATAATTACGGATAACTTCTTCTTCGTACTCTTTTTGATTCATTGAAAAATCCCCTTTTAGACGGTAATATCAAACATATGCTGTACTAACATTATATCGAAAGAACAGGTGTGTTCACAATGATTATGAATGAAAAGATTAAATCATCTGAAGTTCAGCTGACGGGTATAAACGGTGAGGATCTGGGTATCGTTGCGACCTCTGAGGCACTTCTAATGGCCCGGAAGCTCAAGGTGGACTTGGTATGTACGTCTTTGATGAGCAGCCCACCGCCATGTAAGCTTATAGGAGCGGGAGCAGCCAAGCAGGAGGCTTTAGCAGAGCGTAAGAAAGACCATAAGCCTAAACTGAAGGAAATTCGTCTTACGCCGCAGATTGAGGATCATGATTATGAGACGAAAAAGCAGCAAGCAGAGCGGATTCTTAAGTCCGGAGATGCCGTATTGCTGGTTGTAAGCATCCGCGGCAAAGAAGGAGATAGGGCCAAGGAGCTGCTGGAAGCTCTGCTTAAAGATTTAAATCCGATGGGGCGGAAGAAAACAGGCATTCAGCTGAGCGGTAAGCAAGCGATGGTTCAAATAGACCCGTTGTAGGGGGAAGGGAAGGCTCATAGAAGGGCTCGCATGTGGTGCGGGTCTTTTTCCTGTGCCTAACATTAGGAGAAAAAAAGAGACCCACAAGCAACGGGCTGTGGGTCTTTCAAATATATATATCAAAAAAGGGGGTCGAATATTAGTATAGCCCAGTTATATTAAAGGATGATGTAAATTGTATTTCAGTTATATTACAATTTCAGTTGGACATGCACACTAAAGACTGGATTGTTATAATAGGGTGAAACGGATAGGTTCGTTATTTTTTCCTCAGGCTGCTGATAAAAGGGTTTGGGTTCATACAGGAAGGAGTAATGAAGCATGTTTTATTTGATCGTAGTGCTGGTTACTATCATCGATCAAGGCTTTAAATTATGGGTTCGTATGAATATGGATGTAGGCGAATCCATAGTTATTTGGAATCATATTCTGAGCTTTACCCATTACCAAAATAGCGGAGCGGCAGGCAGCACCTTTCAAGGCTATGGTCGCTATTTTGTGATTCCAGCGGTTGTCTTCATAGGATACATCCTGTACTCACGCCGCAAGGGAAACCTAAAGGGCGGGCTTGTTGAGGTGGGGACTGCCTTCTTTGTAGGTGGAGCACTAGGAAATGCCATAGATAGAATTCTGTTCGGAAAGGTAACGGATTTCATTGATTTCCATATGGGTCATGGAATACTGAACATAGCCGATCAAGCGATCAACATAGGTGTGGTCTCGCTTCTGCTCGATGCTTTGATTAGTGCGGTTAGAAGCAGGCGGAGGGCTAGTGTCTGAGGCCTTTTTGGGGAGAGGGAACACTTAGAGATAGGCGGAAAAGAGCACTTTGCATCACTGAAATAAGTGGTGAGAAGTGCTCTTTCTATGGTGATGCCTTCTTGTAGTTTTTTTGACTGTATACAAAATTTTGGATATCGTTATCATTAAGTCCTTTGAAAACGTTTTCTGCATAATTATTTTAATAGTTCAAATGTGGAGGGGAAAGTAAATGCATAGAAACATCGGGTTTATCGGCTTGGGAATTATGGGCAAACCTATGACACTGAATTTGATCAAAGCAGGCTATAAGTTAACGGTGTACGATATAAATCAGGATGCTGTAAATAGTTTAGTCCTTTCTGGTGCTGCAGCAGCGTCTACGCCCAAGGAAGTAGGAGCAAACAGCGATATTATTTTTACAATGGTACCTAATTCCGAGCATGTTAAGGACGTTGTGTTAGGTGAGAATGGAATTGTTAAAGGAGCCAAGCCAGGTACAGTCATCGTTGATATGAGCTCCATTACTCCAGTAGCTTCCAAGGCAATTGCAAGCGAGGCTGCGAAAAGCGGTATTGAAATGCTGGATGCTCCTGTAAGCGGGGGAGAGCCTAAAGCGATAGACGGCACTTTAGCTATTATGGTAGGCGGTAAGGAAGAAATTTTTGAAAGCGTCAAAGACATTCTTTACTGTATGGGGAAGGATGTCACCCTGGTGGGCGGTAACGGTAGCGGAACGACAGCTAAATTAGCTAATCAGATCATTGTGAATTTAAATATCGCAGCCATGTCTGAAGCGCTTGTTTTGGCAGCCAAAGCTGGCATCGACATCGATAAGATGTACCAAGCTATCAGAGGCGGACTTGCCGGAAGCGCTGTGCTTGACGCTAAAGTTCCCATGATTCTTGAAAGAAATTTTGTGGCTGGCGGAAGAATCGATATCAACCTTAAAGATATTACCAATGTTATGGAAACGGCACATGAAATCGGTGTACCTCTGCCGCTGTCCAGTCAGCTGTTAGAAATCATGCATGCTTTGAAGGTGGATGGGAAAGCAAGCCATGATCATGGCGGTATCGTTCAATACTATGAGAAGCTTGCGAAAACAGAAGTTATAAGAGCTTAGGCGTAAGAACCGTCGATCCGTAGCGGAATGTTCGTAAAGCGAGAGTGCTGGTAAATCATCAGAACTTAATCGACCGGTTAAAAGCACACAGCTTACCCTAAAGTTACTAAATATCATTAAATTCAGTCCTTAAACTATTTTTTCTTTTTCTGTATGATAGGAATGCAGCGGTTTGTAAAAGAATTCTAGGGAGGTAATAACATGGAATATCGTTATATGGGAAAAACCGGTCTTCGGGTAAGCGAGCTTTGTTTGGGGGCAATGACATTTGGCCGTGAAGCAAGCGAGCAGGACAGCTTTAGTATTATGGATCACTTCGTGAATGCGGGCGGGAATTTTATCGATACGGCGGATGTTTATAGTCAGGGAATATCCGAAGAAATAGTCGGTCGCTGGTTAAAACAAAAAAAACGTGATGATTTGGTAATCGCTACCAAAGTACGCTTTGGCATGGGCAGCGGTCCGAATGATGTGGGATTGAGCCGCAAACATATTATGGCGGGCGTGGAAGCCAGTCTTCGCCGACTTGGTACCGATTACATCGACCTTTATCAGGTTCATGCATGGGACCCCAAAACCCCATTGGAAGAAACACTCAGCACTCTGAACGAATTAGTAAAGCGCGGCTGGGTCCGTTATATCGGAGCCAGTAATTTTCGAGGCTGGCAATTGCAAAAAGCCGTCGATCTCAGCAAACAGAACGGTTGGGAATCATTTGCCTGCCTACAGCCTCAATACAATCTGTTATGCCGTGCGACTGAATATGAGATTCTCCCTGTGTGCGTGAGTGAGGGGATCGGCGTCATTCCTTGGAGCCCACTTAGAGGTGGATGGCTAAGCGGCAAGTTTCACAGAGGCATGGAGATTCCTCCTGAGGATTCCAGAGTGGCGCAAGCAGATGCCAAGGGCTGGAGTGAATCATGGAAAAATTACAACAATGACTATACATGGAAGGTGCTCGACGCTCTCTATGCAGTAGCCGAAGAGGTTGGTAAAACGCCTGCTCAAACGGCGATCAACTGGTTATTGCAGCGCGAAGGCGTGACTGCACCAATCATTGGAGCAAGAACTATCGAGCAATTGGCAAGCAATCTAAGCGCTTCCGGCTGGTCCTTAAGCGACGACCATATGAACCAATTAGATGAAGCTACTACGCTGCAGGTGACCTATCCATATGACAGCGGTGCTAATCGACAGCAGAGAGCGGGTAGAGAATAAGGTAGCCTTAACCACGTAGTTATACACTCTGGGAGGAATTATTGGGATGGCAATTACCTTTGGAATTATCGGGAGCGGCTGGAGAACTGATTTTTACATGCGAATTATGGAGGCATTGCCAGAGAAGTTTCGTGTAAGCGGCGTGGTTGTGAGAGGCGAAGAAAAGGGCAGAGCATTTGAACAGCGCTGGGGTGTCCCCACCTTCCGAACTCTTGAGGATATGTTAAGCCAGACCGCTCCATCGTTTGTCGTTCTTTCCGTACCGTGGGCGATGACACCGGAATTAATTAATGAAATGGCGGATAGAGGCATTCCTGTACTATCGGAAACACCGCCTGCACCGGATGTGGACCATTTGAACAAGCTGTATCAAGAAGTGGGTGCGGATGCCCGAGTTCAAGTGGCGGAGCAGTTCACCTTTCAACCGCAGCATGCAGCTCGAATTGCGGTTGTAAAGTCAGGTGTTTTGGGCACGGTTAACCAAGCGCAGGTTTCTGCGGCACATGGCTACCATGGCATGAGTATTATGCGCAGCTTACTGGATCTTGGCTTTGCAGATGCGAAAATTCGCGGATATAATTTTGCTTCGCAGATTGTAAGCGGTCCGAACCGTGAAGGCGATCCAGCTGAAGAGAAGATTGCAACGTCCAATCAAGTGTATGCGATTCTTGAATTCGATAATAAATTAGGAATTTTTGATTTTACAGGAGATCAATATTTTTCATGGATTCGTTCCTCACGATTGCTTGTACGCGGTGACAGAGGGGAATTGATGAATGATCAGCTGAAATATTTAAAGGATTATAGAACTCCCATTGAGCTTGATTTGAAGCGGTTGAACGCAGGGGAAAACGGCAATCTGGAAGGCTACTACCACAAAGGAATTTTGGCTGGAGATCAATGGGTTTATCGCAACCCTTTTATGCCGGGACGTCTAACGGATGAAGAAATTGCCATTGCCACTTGCCTTCAAAAAATGGACGAATACGTAGAGGGCGGCCCTAGCTTCTACAGCTTGGCGGAAGCAGCGCAGGACCACTATCTAGGCATCAAGATTAAGGAAGCTGTGGATTCGGGTGAAACGATCCAGACAACCAAGCAATCGTGGGCGCAGTAAAATCCGATCATGGATAGTACATAGGGGGTTCCTTGTGAACCCCGCCAGCTAGGAAGGCGAAGCCTGCTTGTCGAGTTGTCAGGAAACCTATAACTCCTTATTTTTGTCCAAATGTATATTTGAATCGTTTATTTTCATCTAGCCGTTTGTTCTTAATAATAGAAAGTAGATCGAATAAGGAGGTTATAACAGTACATGACAACTCAATTGCGTTTTAGACAAGTACACTTGGATTTTCACACCAGCCCGGATATTCCGGAAATAGGCGCGGATTTTAATGCGGAGGAGTTTGCAGCATCACTGGAAAAAGCCAGAGTGGACTCGATTACGTGTTTTGCTCGATGCCATCATGGCATGCTTTATTATGACTCCAAGGTGAATCCGGAGCGTATTCATCCCGATCTCAACAATAAGAACTTACTGAAGGAACAGATTGAAGCTTGCCACAAACGGAACATTCGTGTGCCTATTTACATAACGGTACAGTGGGATCATTTTACTGCTGAGCAGTATCCTGAATGGATTGGCTTAGACGAGAAAGGCCACACCATTGGCACCCCTATTTATGAATCTGGTTTTTACCGTCATCTTTGTGTAAATACCCCTTATCGGGAGTTTTTGAAGCAGCACACGATAGAAATTCTCGAAATGTTCGGTACTGAGGTCGATGGACTTTTTTATGATATTGTAAAAACAGTTGATTGCTCTTGTAAATATTGTCGGAATGGTATGGAAAAAGCAGGATATGACCCGACGCAAGCGGCGGACCGACTTAGTTATGCAACCGAAATGATGGATGATTTCAAGCGTGAGATGAGTGCATTAATAAGAGAAAGAAATCAGGATTGCACGATTTTCTATAATAAAGGCCATATTGGTATTGCCGATAAGGCGACAGCCGACGCATTCAGCCATTTTGAACTGGAATCTTTGCCGAGCGGTGGCTGGGGATATATGCATTTTCCTTTGGCGGTGCGCTATGCGCGTACTTTGGGGCTTGATAATCTAGGAATGACTGGTAAATTCCACACTTCATGGGGTGACTTTCATTCCTTCAAAAATCAGGCGGCATTGGAGTTCGAATGCTTCAACATGCTTTCTTTAAATGCCAAGTGCAGCATAGGAGACCAGCTCGACCCTAATGGTAGAATCTCGGCTGCGGTATATGATTTGATCGGTGCTGTGTACAGTCAGGTTGAGAAGAAAGAGCCTTGGTGCGAATATGCCAAAGCAGTTACAGATATAGCTGTATTAACTCCTGAGGAGTTCAGCGAGAAGGAGCTTAGAATGCCTCCGGCGGCGATGGGTGTTACCCGTATGCTGCAGGAAAGCGGACATCAGTTTGATATCATTGATAGCGATAGCGATTTATCCCGTTATAAGGTAGTAATTATGCCTGATAATATCCCTGTTTCCGCAGAATTTGGGAATAAGCTTGATGATTATGTTACTGGTGGCGGTTCCGTGATTGCTTCTTTCGAGTCGGGGTTGAATGCACAGGGGAATAAAATTGGCTGGAATAAGCTTGGAGTGAAGCTAAAAGAGCAGCAGACCCGGGATCAGGACGGAAATTTGGTTCGTGGGAAGCGCTACTCGAGAAATGATTATGTCGATTATATTTTACCGCAGGGTGATATCGGGGCAGGTCTGCCAGAAACCGAGCATGCCATGTATCTTAAGGGGGTTGAAGTGGAAGCGCTGCCAGGATGTGAACTGTTGTCACCGGTTATCCAATCGTACTTCAACCGTTCCTACAAGCACTTCTGCTCCCATCGCCAGACGCCGTCTTCGGGTGAAGTGGAGTATGCCGGTATTGTGAAAAATGGCAATGTGATCTACTTTGCGCATCCAATATTTAACCAGTACCAGCAAAATGCGCCGCGTTGGTGCAAGCAATTGTTCTTGAATGCCTTGAACATGCTGCTGCCTGAACCGGTTCTTAAGCATAATGGGCCAAGCACGATCTTGGCAACACTGAACGAGCAATCCGCCGAAAACCGTTGGGTTGTACACTTGCTTCATTACATACCGGAGCGCCGAAGCGCCGACATAGATATCATCGAGGATGTCATCCCGGTTTATGAGATAAAGGTTAGTGTCAAAACAACCGATAAGGTGAAAGCGGTGACTTGCGTTCCTGAGCTGCAGCCTTTATCCTTTACAAGCTCGGACGGATATACGGAGTTTGTGCTTCCCAAGCTGAATGGGCATCAAATGATCTCAATCCAATATTAAACGTCATGAGGTAAATATGTAGAGCCAAGCCGGGTTGCATTAGCATTCGGCTTTTTTTGCTTATTATGGTTAAATCATTCATGAATTCGATTTCGATGGGGAGCAAGACGAATAAAGGAATGACGTTCCGCGAGCAAGTAGAGGCGATCGTTTTTCTTAAATGCAGGAAACAATTACCTATTCCGTGCGTCTATATATTCAACGAAAGAATTGAACTTAAAGCAAGGAGTGAATAGCTTGAAAAAAATATGGGTGACAGCAATCCTTTCACTTCAACTGCTGTGGTGGATGCCGACCGAACAGGCGAATGCAATCGTGCAGAAGCCGGAGCCCCTTCGAATCCCTCCGGTCATTCTGCTGCTGGAAGAGACACCTTATTACGACAATTTAGGGGAGGATTATCCCGAGCATCCGGCAGGAACTCTTGCGCCACAAGATGTTCAAGTACTTGAAGGGCAGAATGGATGGATCAATGAGCGTAATCGGTGGAAAATCAAAACATTATCTGGGGAAAAGTGGATTGTGACGGAACCAGGAACGTTTGATGTGCCTCCTCCGGATACCATCAAATTACTTGAAGAAACGCCTATTTATGGGTCGAAAAGCGAGGATGGGGGATCGAACGCTGTCCTTTCCCCGCAAAATGTTCGAGTCGTTGGAGCGGAAAAGCTATGGTTCCAAACTAAAACCAAGGATGGCAATGATCGTGTTTGGCTGAAAATTAGCACGACATGGCTCGGGGACCAGTGGATTCACATTCCTATTGGTTCTGTTGGTTACACGCGGCAGGTAGACCGAAAGGAATACCTGATGAGGGCTGATGTATTTGATAACCCGCCAATCCACTACTTACAGGCTAAGCAGGTTGGAGAAGTGCGTGATCGCTACGTTCACGTCACTGGAGAGTTCGTTACCGTGTTCGGGAAAGCCTATCGCATAGAAACGGACATTGG
Source organism: Paenibacillus foliorum (assembly GCF_013141765.1). GTDB lineage: Bacteria > Bacillota > Bacilli > Paenibacillales > NBRC-103111 > Paenibacillus_S > Paenibacillus_S foliorum. Next base: position 42,911 of record NZ_WHOD01000102.1, on the reverse strand, counting down.
TGACAAGTGGGTGAACACTCCAGGAACAGAAATAGCGGCAACGACCGAGGAGATCGTATTAAGAACAGAGACACCCTTGTTCTCCACGTTCCTAGATACTGGGGGCCAGCTTGCCGTTTTACAACCTCAAACCGTAAAAGCTTTTGAGAAAATCGGGACCGATTCTGAAGGATGGAAGGTTTGGTATCATGTCCGTACAGCGCAAGGGGAAGGCTGGGTAAATCGCTCGTTAAGTGCACCTGAGAACGAAGTACCGATTGATATGGACATTCAGCTCCATACTCAAACCACCTTGTATCAGTATCCAAACGGGCAGATGGTTAAGCGGTATGAGCCTCTCTCAGCACAGACGGTACGCGCTAAGGCGTATTGGAATGACGAGTTCGGCCAGACGTGGTTCCGAATCGATTCTTATGCCGGCAAGGTGTGGCTTCGCACAGATCCGCGTCTTGATAAATTCATTGTCCCTGATGGGAATCCGCGGCTGCAGATCACATTTAACTTTCCTCGTATGCTTCCGTATGTTCAATCGGGGGATAGGTTCCACGATTTTAGTGAAGCTGATGCTGGATTTGTCCAAGATGGCGAGTCTTACTTGGCAGTTTCCCAAATAGCTCAATCATTTCACTATAAACTAAGCGGTCCCGATTCGGATGGATATGTTACTTTGACTCCCGAGACGAGGTATGCCTTCAAAATTAAAGAAGGCGAAGCTAAGGCGATTACTATGTGGAACGGCCGCCAAGAAAATGCAGTATTATTGAAGACTGCTCCTCAGTTCGCCAATGGCCAACTATACTTACAGGTTGCCGATGCGCTAACATTATTCGGAGCCTATGTGATTCAAAGCGAAGGCATACCCGTGTATTATTTGGCGGAAAAGGAATATACGGTTGATGCGCCGGAATGGCCGACTTCAACAAAAACTAACCCGTTCCAGGTCAAAGCATACTTGTATGATCAGCCAGAGAAGAGTGATACAGCAATACCGAGGCTTTACATGTATGGGCGGGAGAGCTCTGGTGAACTGGATCAATATCAACCATCATCGCTGGCTGAAACAGGGATTAAGCTCGATCAGATGAAATTGTTTGAAATGTCTGTTTCCTCTAAGCTGCAAACGGGAATGAATGATCTTACAGTAATTCTCAAAGTAGGGGAACGAATTGTATGGAAGTATGAGCCTTCGATACAATCAAGCGAGTAGCTAAATAGATAAGGAAGGGGCGTTGCCGATGAATCCCGTTTTCTTTGTATCACCGTCAGAATTCCGCACTTGGCTTGAACAGCATCACGATAAGACCCAAGAATTATGGGTTGGATACTACAAGAAAGGAACCGGTAAACCAAGCTTAACTTGGCCTGAATCGGTTGATGAAGCGCTTTGCTTTGGCTGGATTGATGGTCTGCGAAAAGGGATCGATGACATTAGCTACATGATTCGGTTCACACCGAGGAAGAAAAGCAGTATATGGAGTGCCGTAAACCTTGAGCGTGTGAAAGTTCTCTCTAGTCTAGGGCTTATGCTTCCAGAAGGTATCCGTGCATTCGAAGCTAGAAAGGAAGATAAATCAGCTATATATGCTTATGAGCAAAAGGAGGCAGCCGAGCTTGGCGATGCTTACGAGCAGCAGTTTCGCGCCAACAAGCAGGCATGGGATTTCTTTCAGGCTCAAGCGCCTTCTTACAAGAAGACTGCTATATGGAAGATCGTAAGCGCGAAGAGGGAAGAAACGAAGCTCAAACGGCTTGCTGAGCTCATTCACTATTCAGAGCAAGGGCAGACTGTTCCGTCGCTGAGCTGGCAGAGTAAGCGGTAGCAATAGCAATAGCCATGCCTAAAGCTTATGTGGTCCAAGTAACTTTTTCTTATAAATGAGTGCTTTTTAGGAAATAACCCCAATAACCGCTGTTTATATAGTGTCCAGAAAAAAAGGATGAGGATGGTGGAGGCAGTGTGGAAGAATCGATTTGCAGTTGCAGCGTTGAGTGGTCTTTTGCTTCTTTCAGCAGCAAGCAGCCTGAGGGCGGAAGAAATGAAAGTAGGCACGATTATAGGTGAGGTGCTTTCAACAGATATTATTGCTTATGTAAATGGTCTGCCCATTCCTTCGATGAATATCGGTGGGTATACGGCAGTTGCGGTTGAAGATCTGCGAAGCTACGGCTTTGAGGTATCCTGGTCTCCTGAAACACGTAAGCTAAGCTTATACGAGAACGGAACCAAGTTGAAGCAGCCATTGACGGTTCTAAGGAATGAACCAAACCCTGTCGTGGGTACCAGGCTCAAGGATGTCGTATATACTGACATTAAGGCTTTTTACGGAAATCAGGAGCACGGAAGCTACCTTAGCTCCTATAATATCGGCGGTACTACCGCTGTTATGATCAATGATTTGGAGCCTTTTGGCTCGGTGCAATGGGATGCGGAGAAGCGAACGATTAAGTATGAGACGCGAGGCTACACAGGCACTGACGGGAAGCTGGAGAACCCCAACAAGCAAGGAGAAGCGTTAAGGATTAACCAAACCTCTGCGGTTGAAATGCTGGTGAAGTTTGGCGAGGATAAGCAATATGTGAACGACAAGGAGGTTGGAATTGGACTGGAGGGCGTGGCTTATTTCTCGCTGCCGTATTTTGCCGAAGCGTTCGGATATAGCTTATCTAAAGCCGATGGCGGTTATTTCATGGATGATGGCCTTTACAGCATCAGGATTGGACCGGATGGCAAGAAAGCTAATCTCTACTGGGGTGGAGCCAAGGTCGGTGAATACAGTCTGCTCAAGCCGCTGCTAGTGCAAGGAGGCAAGCCATATATGGCCTCCTATGATCAAGAGCAGTTATTCGGGTATACGGCCAAGTGGAATCAGAATGATAGGGTTCTGGACATCGCCTATGCTAAATTCGACATTGAGGACTACGGGGTGCCTCGGGAAGTTGGTGAGGATTCCCTTACCATTAAGGGTAGCGTGAGATCGATCGGGCGGTATCTTGCACCTGATAAGATGAGTCTTACCATCGATAACAACGGTATTTACGGCAACGTTGCTAGTGCATGGGGCAGCGGAGAGGTGCCGGGCCTTTCCCTATTGGAGGCGCCAATCGCTCTGATGCTCGGCAGCAACCCGATCACCGAGACATTGCGCTCAGGAGAACGGATTCTTTACCGGACTGTCTACGAGGTGAACACCTCTCTTAGCAGACAGCCGCTCGTGCTCCATAATCCAAACCTGAAGCTGGATAGCTTAACCGGCGGTTACATCCGTAGCGATTCATCCAGCTTTGAATTTACTGGAACGGCGGCTACTCCGTTTCAAGTCGTTCTTGTTAAACAGGATAGCGATAAGGGGTTTGTTGAATCCTCTGGGAAAACACAAAAAGTGACACCAGATGAAAATGGACATTTTCATGTAACGCTCGATCTGGCAGAAGGCGGCGGATTGTACAAAGTGAAGCTATACGTATTGGAGCAGCGTCCCAGAGCAGGTCTGGTGAATATCGAGGCAGGATATTTCTATATCATGAACTCAATGCCAAAATGATATAGGCCGTATAAATGATATAAGCTTCAATCAATAGATTGAAAAGGTTTTTTGGAATAGGGAGCCATTATCCTCTGCGGAGGATTAATGGTTTTTTACTGTTCAGGGTTTGGATCATGCCTTTGCAACGTTCTGAATAGAGGTCCATGAGGGGAGGTGCCTTCAGGGCCAGCATTGACCCTGACTTTACGAACGGCAATGGCAGCGTACAAGACATTATCCGAAGTCATTGCCTCCCTATCCCCAAAACTGCATCTATACAGCCTTTTGGACGCTTTATCGGCAGTCTTGGTGAATTCATGCAAATGAGCATCTTTTTCTCATTCTTAGCTGAAACCGAAGCGTTTTGCATAAAAATTACTGTACTTTCGCAGTTCATTCCCTCAAACGCAAATTTAGGTAGAAAATAACTGCATGTTTGCAGGATATTGTGCTGGCTGATGACCATAGGAGGGCAAGCGCTGATTTTGAGGTTGAACCGAAAAAAATAGTCTTTTTTATTCCAGATGTTTCTAGTAAGATTAGCTTGAATCCTAAATCACACGGTAGCCCAAGCATAGCATCAGAATTGTGGGCAAGCAGGGGGAAATCAGCATGATGTTTATGAACAAATATATTAAGAAGTATTGGAAGCTGTTTTGTTTAGCCTTCTTATGTTTATCGGCTGAGGCATTATGCGATCTGCTGCAGCCAGCTATTATGGCTAAAATTATAGATATCGGAGTTGCCAACTCGCAGATGGACTATGTATGGCGCATGGGAGGTCTGATGCTGTTTATTACAGCAATGGGAGCCTTGGCTGCTTCGGCGCGCAATATTGTTGCCACTCAAGTATCACAAAGGTTCGGAGCTGAGCTCAGATCAGATTTGTTTCGAAAAATACAAGCGCTTTCTTTTCAAAATATCGATCAATTTGATCGCGCTTCACTTGTAACCCGACTAACGAATGATGTAACTCAGGTGCAAAATTTCGTGAACGGTCTCATGCGTATTTTCGTTAAAGCGCCACTGCTTTGTGTTGGGGCTTTGATCATGGCTGTGAGGCTCGACTCGCATTTAGCTATGATACTGCTCATTGTTGTTCCTATTGTTGGCGTGCTTATAGCCTTGAATATGAAAGTGGGCTTTCCTTTCTTTATGAAGGTGCAAAAAGCTCTCGACCGGGTCAACAGCGTAATGCGTGAATATTTATCTGGGGTTAGGGTGGTCAGGGCTTTTAATCGGTTCGATTATGAGGTGAACAAGTTTAATGATGCCAACCAGGAGTACCAAGTGAGATCGAGAACAGCGATGCGTGCGATGGCTATTTTTAGTCCTGGGATTACGTTGACGGTGAACATGGGGATTATCGCGGTCTTATGGCTGGGGGGCATGCGGGTGGATAACGGACAGATGCAGGTCGGAACCACGATTGCTTTTGTAAACTATATGACGCAAATTTTGTTCGCTCTTATGACGATTTCGATGGTCTTCAATATGTTTGTGAGGGCTAAGGCATCAACAGGCCGGATCGGTGAGGTATTTGCACAGGAAAACAGTATGGTATGGAATGAAGCTCCTGTACAACCTACTCCTGTAAAAGGGAGGGTTGATTTTGAGCAGGTAAGCTTTTTATATGAAGGAACGAAGGAGCCTGTTATCAAAAATGTAACCTTTAGCTGCTTGCCAGGGGATACTGTCGGAATTATAGGTTCAACCGGTTCGGGGAAAAGCAGTCTGGTCAGTCTGATTCCGCGCTTTTATGATACTAATTCTGGTGCTGTAAAAGTAAATGGGATAGATGTCAAAAATATGGATCCCCAAAAGCTGAGAGATAAAATCGCCGTAGTTCCTCAAAAAACAGTGCTGTTTACCGGAACGGTTCTGGAAAACATCCGGATTGGTAAAGAAGATGCCACCTTGGAAGAAGTGGAGCAAGCGGCACGGATGGCGGATGCTCATGAGTTCGTTTCCACCTTTCCTGAGGGATATAATACTGTTCTTGGGCAGCAAGGGGTCAACTTCTCTGGAGGTCAGAAGCAGAGGGTATCGATAGCAAGGGCGTTGGTGCGGAAGCCGGAAATTCTTATTTTGGATGATTGCACAAGCGCAGTCGATGTGACTACTGAAGCTAACATCAAGGCAGCGTTAAAGAAGTATGCCAAGGATCTCACCTGTCTCATCATTGCTCAACGGATTACATCAGTTATGGATGCGGATAAAATCATAGTGTTGGATCATGGGCAAATGGTCGGCATAGGCAAGCATGATGAGCTTATAAGGGACTGCGCGGTTTATCAGGAAATTTTCCAATCACAGGTGGGTAAGGAGATGCAGAAAAATGGCTGAGCCTCATGAGCAATCCAAGGAACGCAAAGATCAGCCCGATATTCCAATGATGGGTCCGGGAAGGCCAGGAGGAGGCGGGTTTGGCAACCGGACTAGAGGCCCTGTTGTGAAGCCGAAAAACTTCAAGGGAACGCTGAAGCGCTTATGGTTTTATATGGGGAAGGAAAGAAAATGGCTGTCCGTAGTTTTCCTATTTATACTAATCAACTCGGCGATTACTCTGTCGGTGCCTTATCTTATAGGTGTCTCCATAGATTCAATGGCAGAGTCAAGCGGGGTCAATTTCAAGCTGCTAGAGATCATGATTATTGCTCTTGTGGCAGCCTATATAGCAGATGGATTGCTAACCTTCTTGCAGGGATGGCTTATGGCTGGCGTATCTCAGCGGATTGTCATGCATTTGCGGCAGGCGCTGTTTGAGAAGCTGCAGAAGCTGCCCTTGTCGTATTTCGATTCACGCAGGCACGGCGAGATTATGAGCCGCTTATCCAATGATATTGATAACGTAAGCAACACGCTGTCCCAGTCGATTGCCCAGCTGATGGCTGGATCGATAGCCATTGTTGGTTCGTTGATCATGATGCTCGTGCTCAGTCCTACGCTTACGTTAGCAAGCTTGATAACGGTGCCGTTGGTTTATTTGCTCGCCCGAACGATAACTAAGAGAACGAGTGTGTTGTTTAAAGAGCAGCAGGTGCAGCTTGGCAAGCTGAATGGGCATGTTGAGGAAACGATCTCCGGTATTCATGTTGTAAAAGCTTTTAACCACGAGGATAAGGCGATTAAGGAATTTGATGAGGTCAACGACAGGCTGTGCAAGGTCGGAATGAAGGCGCAAATATGGTCCGGCTTTCTTATGCCGCTGCTCGCGGTCATTAATAATATTGGATTTACGGCAGTTGCGGTGGTAGGCGGTGTCTTGGCGGTTAAAAGCCTTATTACCGTCGGCATAATCGCCAGCTTTCTGAGCTATTCCAGGCAATTTGTGAGGCCTCTGAATGAGATCGCTAATATTTTCAACATTTTGCAGTCTGGCGTGGCGGGTGCGGAGCGGGTGTTCGAGGTGCTTGACGAGCAGGAGGAGCCTGAGGATTCGCCAGAGGCAATCGTACTAGACAATCCTAAGGGGCAGGTTGTTTTTGAAAATGTAAGCTTCGGCTACAGACCGGACGTTCCCATATTGAAAAATGTGAGCTTTGTGTCGGATGAAGGCAGCAGCACGGCGTTGGTTGGACCTACGGGTGCAGGCAAGACGACAATCGTAAATTTAGTTACGCGCTTCTATGACGTTACGGGCGGCAGAATTCTCATAGATGGTATCGATATTAAGGCTTACACGAGGGATAGCTTAAGAAAAGCTTTTGGAATCGTGCTGCAGGATACGTATTTGTTCTCGGGAACAATCAAAGAGAATATCAAGTACGGCAAATCCGATGCCACGGATGAGGAGATTGAAGCAGCGGCAGCGATGGCCAATGCGGATACTTTTATTAAAAGGCTGCCTAATCAATATGATACGATGCTGTCGGAAAACGGCGGAAATCTCAGCCAAGGACAGCGGCAGCTGCTGGCTATCGCGAGGGTCATACTGGCTAAGCCGTCCATTCTCATACTGGATGAAGCGACGAGCAGCATCGATACGAGAACAGAGCTGCATATTCAAGATGCCCTGCTGAACATTATGAATGGACGCACCAGCTTTATCATTGCTCACAGGCTCAACACGATCCGCGACGCTGATACGATCATGGTCATTGACCGCGGGGAAATTGTGGAGAAGGGAGCGCATGATCCGTTAATCAGGGAGCAAGGGACGTATTACCGCATGTTTTTTAACCAGTTTAAGAATGTTGAAGGGGCACTGGATTGAATTATGAGAAACGGCATGCCATGCCCACGCTACTTCTTTAGCAATAAAGCCGATCATGGGGAGCATCGAGCACTTAGCTTATATAATTAGATAGTTCTTAATCCGAAAATGTCGAGGCGACTATGAACAAACATACCCACTTAGGTGTCTACGGTGTACTTGTGAAGGATAACAAAATCCTATTAATCAAGAAAGCCAGAGGCCCTCATACAGACAAATGGGATTTACCCGGGGGCTCGATAGAATTCGGCGAAGAGCCTTACGTTACTTTGCAGCGGGAGTTTCTGGAGGAAACGGGCATTACGGAGCTTGAAGGTACTATCAGGACGGCGGTGTCTTATACACTTATCTATCCTTATAAGGATGGTGAGCTGGAAGAGCTGCATCACATTGGAATCATTTATGACATTGAGTTGAAAAACAACGATTTCGTTCTAAAAACGGATGGGGATGATCAGGACTCCTTGGGTGCTGAGTGGATCGATATAGAAGATATTGATGCAATCAGGGAAGCGAAGGATCAAGGCTCCAAGGTGGGCTCGACACGCTCAAACTCCAGTCCTATTGAAGTGACGCCATTTGTTAAGGAAGTTCTGAATAGCAGGTTGAGCGAGCTGGAGCGAATCCAAAGGATTAGAGCTGAGGAGCGCAAGTACCACGAAGCTTGCTATGATAATTACCAGCTGTTCGAAGCGGGTTCCTGGCTGCATAAGCCAGTTAAGACGGTCATGGAGACACTTAAGAGATTTGAGGCGTATGATCGGTTAACGGTTCTGGATCTTGGCTGCGGTGTGGGCAGGAATAGCATACCTATAGCGGAGACCTTAAAGCTGCGCAGTGGAAAAATAGTCTGTGTGGATCTCATTGAATCCGCATTAAGCAAGCTGAAGAGCTATAGCAGGGAATATGGGGTCACTGAATATGTAGAAACACAATTGTCAGATATCGGAGACTACCCTATAGCTGTAGATCACTTCGACTATATAATTGCAGTTTCAGCATTAGAGCATATCGCTTCCGAAGCCCAGTTAATTCAAACGCTGGAAAAAATGGTACAGGGTACTAGGTTAGGCGGAATCAATTGCATCATCATGAATACAAACCTTGAAGAGATCGACATAGCCTCCGGAACAAAATTAGAACCGCTTATGGAGCTAAATATGGCAACGAAGCAAGGAAATGAACTGCTGGCCAAAGCTTATGAAGGCTGGAAAGTTATCTATACAACTGTAAAGCCGTTACAATTCAACATTGAGCGAAATGGAAGAGACGTACTTCTCAAAAGTGATTGTGTGAGCTATGTAGTTCAAAAGGTTTGACTCGATAAAAATGTCCTTAAATTTGTTTAAAAGACGAATTTATTGGTATCAATTATTCATTCCGGATCAAGCCTAATTAACCCATGGTACAATTAAGAAATAAATAACAGATGGAGTTGATTTGGCTATGGAGCAGCAGGTAGAGAGGCTTTTCGGAGAGTCCGTACTGCGTGAAGCGGCGGAAAGGTTCGGTTTGAACCAGGAATATTTTAAAAAGCTGGGCGATTTTGAAAACTATGTCTATGAGATGCACAATCAGCAAGGGGAGGCTGTCATCATGAGGCTGACCCACAGTAGTCATCGGTCGGAGTCAAGGATCGCCGCAGAGCTGGACTGGATCTACTTTTTAATCAATGAAGGTCTGGACATCCCGCGCTGCTACGAGTCGTTACTTGGGAAAAGAGTAGAAAAGCTACTAGTTGAAGATTCCTATTTTACAGCTGCCTTGTTTCAGAAAGCAGAAGGTAACCGAGTTGATTTTCATAATCCGGCAGAGTGGAATCAGCAGTTGTTTAGGGAGTGGGGCCGTCTAACCGGTCAAATGCATCATGCGACAAGCAGTTATCGGGTCACCGCCGATCCTGATGATGAGGGGAAGCGGCAGGAGTGGTATGAAGATGAACTACTATTGGAAGCCCGGAAATATGTGAGCGAAGATGAAGAATTCATACTGGAAAGCTTGGAAGAGATATTGAAGCATTTGCATGGGCTGCCACAGGATAATCGGAGCTACGGCTTGATACACTCGGATATGCATCAAGGTAATTTTTTTGTAGCTAACGGGCGCATTAGTGTGTTTGATTTTGACGATTGTGCCTATAATTGGTTCATTCATGACATTGCGATTCCTTTATATTACTCGGTAAGCTGGGCTATTCCAGATGCCTATAATGGAGACCGGGATGCATTTGCAGCTGAGTTTTTCGAGGCGTTTTGGACCGGGTATCAAGTGGAGCATAAACTGGATGCCGCATGGCTTCAGGAACTGCCTTATTTTCTAAGACTTCGTGATCTCACGCTTTATCTCGTTATTAATAAGAAAGTGGAGCCGCATGCAAGGGACAGCAGGATGACAAAATGGATGGAGGAAATAAAAAGCCGCCTGAAGCAGAATATCCCTATTGTTGGACTGGATTGCCTAAAAATTAATAAACTCCCGTAAAATATCAAGCTACAGCTTGTGATCAAAAAGAGGTTCGTATCTGCTGCTCTAAACAGCTGGACGAACCTCTTCTTTTTGTTGCTTCAGTTACAAACAATCTTATACTATCTCGAAAAAGGTAAATTTAATAGATGATGTGCCTCTTTAGGGAAGTTAGTAATACTTAGACAAAAGCTGTATTCATTGATTTTAAAATAAAGCCCGCCATTCCATTCATAACTAATATTTTGTTCATCTAAGCGAGCTTTGACTTCGTTAATGAAGTGGATATCCGTTACACCAAAGCCTACTTCCATCGTCGGAGGCAAGGCTGACATCGAAATGGGAATCCATTTTCTCTTCTTCGAAGGAATAACGCAATGTGCGGTTCCTCCAATGGCGAATGCAAAAATGTCAGACACCTTATCAAGCTTGAAATTTAAAATTTTTACTAGCATTTCTCTGAACTCAATGACATTTTCCACTGGAAAGCCAATTTCTCTAAGATAAAGGATGTTCAAAGCACCACTGGGAGGCAGGATACCTTCTTGAATATAGTGATGGGAAATGATTTCCAGCAAGTTCCCATCCCCATCCCGGAAGTATACATTTCTCCCCGTTTCAAAGTTGTCAATAATTCTGCCATCCGACCATTTGAGAAGGGATATACGTTCCTTTTGAAGCCAGCTTACTACATTTTCAAATTCGGAATCAGGTATTTCGAAGGCAAGATGTGCTGGAGCCAAGGGTTCTGCAACCTCTTTGAAGGACAAGCTAAAGCTGTCTGTTGGTTGAAAATGTATTTCGTTATCCGATTCATGAATAATAGGGAAGCGCAGCTGATCATGGTAAAACTGCTTAACTCCTTGTAGGGATACTGTGTTTAACTGTAATTGTGCAAAATGAGTAATCATAGTTCCTCACACCCCTTTATCTAATCATGTAATCCATTTGAACCTAATGGTGCGATGCAGTCTAGAAGCTGACCGCGGCTTTGGATGCTTGCAGCAAGCCTTCCTCAATGATTTGCTCGGACTTATCAGGGAATTGATGGTGTCCTTCTATGACAATAGTAGTAATTTCCTCGACTCCAAATAATTGCATCGTGCGAGTCAGTAAGCTGACAGCCATTTCCGAATTCGGATCGGCGACTCCACCTCTTGCGCTCAGCAAGGCGACTTTTTTCTCGGGAATAAGGCCTACAGGACCTGATGGCGTATAACGGAACGTTTTTCCAGCTTGATTGAGGTAATCGAGATAGGTGTGCAGCACGGCAGGAAACGTTATATTCCACACTGGAAAGCCGAACACAATTTTGTCAGCGGACAAAAACTGGTCTAAATAATGGTTAGCTGTTGACGCTGCTTTTTGCTCCTCAGGAGACATCTCAAGCCCTCGGCTCGATTTAAATAAACCATTAATCATATTGGCATCCAGATAAGGAAGCTGTTCAGCATGCAAATCAAGCTGAGTAATTTGATCCTCTGGGTTGGATTTTTTGTAACTGTCGATAAAAGTATGAAGCAGCTTGACGCTTACAGCTTGCTCCTTCGGGCGGTTGTTAGCTTGAATAAATAAGACGTTAGACATGATTATTTTCTTCCCTTCATCTGTTGAATTCGTTGGAGAGGTCTGATTAGAAATGCCTTCACGATTCTTGAATAACATTCAGTTTAAGTTTTTTTGTGTTATTTTTGGACAAGTATAAGTAAAGAACTAAGGAAACAACTGCTGAGAACCCACACGTTATGAACAAAGCCGGGTACCCTAGCCATTGGGAAACCCATCCGAGCAGGATCGAGCCAAGTCCAATTCCCAGGTCAAAGGCTGTGGCAAATGACGCATTGGCAAGCCCCTTCTGATCGGGACGAACGAGGTTTAGTGTGGCCGCCTGAAGCGCGGGTTGTGCTGAGCCAAAGCCAATTCCGAACAGGAAAGCGGCAATTATAATACCAAGCATACCACTGGAAAAGGTTAGCACAATGACTGCGATAGCGGTCAAAATAATTCCAGGAACGATAACCGTTACCTCTCCGAATCGATCCGACAGCTTTCCTGAAGCAAATCTCACCAGAGTTAAGGAAATGGCGTACACCAAAAAGAAAGTGCCTGAATTAACTTGGATAGAAGCTGCGAAAAGCGGCAAAAAGGTTACAACTCCTCCATAAACAAATGCTAGAAAGAAGGTAGCCACAGTCACCGACAGAGTGGATTTATCGAAGAATACAATAGGGCCGGTTCGTGCCTTTTTTTGAAAGGGCATCTTGGTTACTAGAGCTCCCAGCAGTGCCAAGACGACAAGCCCCGCAGCTATTTGAAAAAGTCCATCGAAGCTGTGCCTCTCCAAGATCCAAATTCCCAATAGAGGACCAATCGCCATTGCTGTAGTCATGGATAATCCGAACCAAGCGATGCCTTCCCCACGTCGACTGTCCGGGATATTGTCGGTTATAGCCGTACCTATAGCCGTATGGGAAATAGCCCAGCTGGCCCCATGAAGGACACGAAGCACAAGCAGCAGAGCAATGCCGCTCACCCAGCTGTACGCATACATCGATAGAGCAAATAAAATAAGACCCCATATGACAAACTGTCTTCTCCCCAGCTGATCCACCAGCCCCCCAATAAATGGGCGTAAAACAACTGCGGATAGTGTAAACAGCCCCATCACAATTCCAACCTGCGACTCGTCACCGCCCAACTGCTTTATATAGAGAGGCATGGTCGGGACTAACAAATAAAATCCTGCGCACAGAAAAAACGTAGATAGAGATAAAACAATAAATGGCTTTGTCCATAGAGGCTTCATATCGGTCCTCCTTTAATAGAATAGGGTGGTCTTTCCAGCCTTTCACTAACTTTATAAAGGAAAATATTTATAAACTGTATAATAAGAATTGTTTTTGACTTTGTCAACATTTATATTTAGAATGTAGAGGTAGTAGAACATCATCAGCTTGCATAAACATTCGGATGAAGGCAGGGAAGTTTCTTTGAAAAATAATGAAACCAAGCAGGACGCAGGAATTCGAACGCGCAAAGCGATCACTAATATATTAAAGCAGCATGGACCTGCGGATGCAGGAACATTGGCTTCTATGCTGGAAATTACCACTATGGCTATCCGTCAGCATCTATATTCATTACAGGAAGAAGCCTTGATCAGCTATCGAGAAGAAGCTCGTCCAATGGGAAGACCAGCTAAATTGTGGGAGCTGACTCCGTTAGCGAACAAGCTGTTTCCTGACGGCTATGCGGACTTGACAGTAAGCTTGATTGAGTCCATGAAAGAGGCGTTTGGCGATGCCGGATTAGAAAGATTATTAGAGGTTCGAAACAAGAAACAGCTAGAGCACTATCAAAATCAGATTCCGGAGGGCAAGACGGTTCAATGCAAGCTTGAAATTCTGGCGGACATTCGAACCCAAGAAGGCTACATGGCTGAAGTTAAAGAACAAGAGGACGGGGGATACTTGTTAATCGAGAAGCATTGTCCCATTTGTGAGGCTGCAGCGGTCTGTACCGGTTTGTGTCAGAATGAGATGAATATTTTTCAAAGCATTCTAGGGGAGCAAGTAAATATCGAACGAGTCGAGCATATCTTAGCTGGAAAGAGCAGATGTGTGTACAATATTACCGAAGAAAGAGCTTCACTTGATGATAAAAAAAGAATATAGTCAAGCTGTAGCCTAGCTAGCCTGCACTTGTTTTATCTGTCGGTTTCGTACAAGAATCCCTAAGGAGGAAACAACATGTCCACTGTCCAAATTCAACAAACAGTCCCTGATTTCACCTTGCCAGCTTCGAACGGAAAGGAAGTATCGCTAAGTGATTTTCGAGGTAAGAAGGTAGTCATTTACTTTTATCCCAAAGACATGACCCCAGGATGTACGAAAGAATCATGCGAATTCAGAGATTACAACGGCCAATTTGCTAGCTTGAATACAGAGGTTATTGGCATTAGTCCAGACGATATTGCCTCACATGATCAATTTATAGCGGAATATCAGCTTCCTTTCCTGCTGCTTTCCGATGTTGATCAGAAGGTATGCAATGAATTCGGCGTTTGGAAGCTTAGAGAGCGAGATGGGAAGCAGTTTTACGGTGTGGAGCGTTCTACCTTTCTTATTGATGAACAAGGCATTCTGGTGAGAGAATGGCGTACGGTTCAAGTGGATGGGCATGTTGCGGAAGTGCTGGAGGCTGTTAAACAGTAGTGGACGGGGAATTAAGATAGCAGTCTGTAATAGCAACGCCTTCTTGTTTACAAGAAGGCGTTGCAGGTTTCTATAAAGATAATTATGCACATAATATGTCGTTGCTTTATCCATACGAATTACTTTATAAGAGGAACTTCATGTAAATGCATGTAGATGAATTTCCCTTTTTCCTTTGCAACTCTCACCATTTCATCCGCACCTTGTGACGGTCCACCCACTCGGAGAACCGCATCGCAATGGTCTAATAATCTTACTGAAGACGGGTGGAACATTCGATTGAATATGTCGTCTCCAATCCCTCTAGAACCGGCTGTCTCGATCAGCGGAAGTGCATACCATTCGCCTAATACAGGCAAATGCCCAGCTTCATATACTTGGAGAGCGATTTCGTTCATGAAGCTAATATTCGCCTCAATCAAACGTGGATCATCATCGGTACCGGAACGATATGGACCGGCGATTAGGATGTGCTGGGGTTTACTAGTGGGTTCAAGCAGCCCGTTGATTTGAGCGTATTGCAATAGCATAATGGTTTTTGCGTCTTTAATCTCTCCGCTTTTTACCATCTGCAATGCCTGTTCTAACGACATTTCCAGCACTTCAATATGCTCTTGTTCTTCCTCCAAACCCCCACCCTCACCAGTTAGCATGTTTGCGGTGTATTCAGCCATATAAAAGTGCAGAATCTCGGTCACTGAACCCGGGGACATATAAGCTTCACCAATTTTATGTACGTTCTTTACCCGATAGCCGGTCTCTTCTTCCGTTTCTCGAAGAATACTTTCTTCCGGACCGTCTTTGTCCAGTAAACCTGCACATGCCTCAATAAGCATCCCCGTTCCATTCCCGTTTATATAGGTCGGCATTCTAAATTGTCTTGTTAATACTACTGTTTGCTTTGCGCGATTATATAGTAAAATGGTTGCTCCATTGCCACGGTCATAAGCCTCTCTAGCTTGAGTTTCCCAAGTACCGTCACTTTTTTGATACTGAAAAGTTATTTTCTTTAGTACGTACCAGTTGTCGGATAACACCTCATTTTTCACGATGCGAACTCTGGGGTTCATTTCTTGTAACATAATTGTTTATTTCCTCCCTAAGAAAAAACCGGAATCTTTCGTTATGTAGATACTTCCCACTACTTCTAGCTTGGCACTTATGTACTTTATGAATTTATCTAAAGTTGCTCCTTTAAGAATCTCTCTGGCATTCATTGGAGTAGAAGTAATGTAATTGATAAGCGGTTGAATTTCGTCAACAAGCATGTGGTCTTCATACTGAATACAGTTGATTTCAGAAAACCACGGGGATAGAATTTCTTCACCGTTATCCAAATGAAATCGTTCCATTACATGATCCAGCACCTGGATTTGGGAATCGAATGATTGAACTAAATGCTCGATTTCTTGCAAATGCCGTTTACTCATGGTTGAAGCATAGAACATTCCGTCATGCTTCAAGACCCGGTGTATTTCTACAATGGCTTTGGAAATATCCGGAACATGATAGAGCATATGGTTGGCTATTACAATGTCAAATTCATTGTTGTGATAAGGAATAGCTTGTACATCTACGACAAGAAACTTGAAGCGGTTAGAGTGTTCACCTAAATTCTTGCGAGCTTCGTCCAACATACCGGAAGAAAGATCCGTAAGTGTGATGCTCCAAGACTCAGGAACACGTTCTATATTTCGGCTCCATAATGCCGCATCGCCACAACCGAGTTCTAAAACCCGCAAATTCGGCAGATGACTCAAATGCTCGAAAAGCCATCGGTGCCAGCCTATTTTGTTTACACTGAATTTATCGTAAAGCTGCATTCTCTTTTGTAGACGGCACGCGTTGTAGTATTGCTCAATCCAATCTTTTTCAACATTGACGGCTTGAATCAAATCACCTAGGCTTTCCCAATCCACTTGCTCCTGCTTATCACTTAAAATACTCATGGATTCATTAATGGCTTTCACTACAAACTGCATATGGGCAATTTTTTGCTGAATGATATCTTTTTGCATGACTAAAGAACTTCTTAAATCATGTAGGGGCAATGAATTGTCTTGAATAATCTGTTTAATTTCGTTGAGTGATAGTCCCACATACTTTAGAGCCTGGATCTTCTGCAGACGTATCAAATCTTCTTTGCTATACATTCTTAGAGAAGCATCATTGCAATGGGATGGGTTTAACAAACCAATCTGATCATAGTATCTCAAAGCTCTAATAGTTATCCCGGTTCTTCGTGCAATCTGCCCTGTAGTAAGGAAATCCTCACGCTTCAAGAAGCTTCCCTCCTTCTGAATTATTTTTAATTATATTAGATTACGCTACGTCACGTTCAAGCATTATTTTTGATGGACAAAGGTTTTGTGCCGCTTATTTTACATTTTCAAGAATAAAGGAGTGGAACGATGATTCGCTAAGCCTTAGCCAGTACCTGCTCCGCCATGCGGTCAGCTGCCGCTGCCGTACATATGCTTAGAGTTTCCGACAATTGGAATACGCTATTGATTGTAGGATATATGCGCTCTACACGTCTCTTCGCATAGGGGGCGTCAAAGCCTCCCAAATCGACTGCCGTTGTGATTAAGCCTCCGGCATTGATGACATAATCGGGGGCATAGAGAATGCCCGAGCTATGCAATGCTTCTCCATGTCTATCTTCAGCAAGCTGATTATTGGCGCCACCAGCTACGATTTTACACTTAAGCTGGGGAATTGTTTGATCATTAAGAATTCCTCCAAGAGCGCAAGGGGCGAATATATCGCAAGCTTCACCAAATATATCATCAACAGCAGCAGGGCGAGCTCCAAAAGCGTTCAAGACTTTCTTCACACGATCTGCATTGATATCGGAAACGACTAATTGGACGCCAGCCTCGTGCAAATACCGACATAGAAAGTAGCCGACCTTCCCAAGGCCTTGCACAGCAATAGTTTTGCCCTTCAGCAGCTCCGATCCATAGACCTTCCCTACCGATGCTTTAATTCCGAGAAAAACTCCGTATGCCGTCATTTCAGCAGTGAACTCACCGAAAGCCCCAAGAGAACCTGTTATATCGGTCACATACTCCGACTCTATATTTACCCAGTCCATGTCTTGAACGGTTGTGCCCAAATCTATTCCTGTAATGTAGCGGCCTTGCAGCTTTTGAACGAACTGACCTAGGGAACGAAATTTAGCCATGGTTTTATCTGTGTTCGGATTCCCGATTATGACCGCTTTTCCTCCACCGAATGGAAGCCCGGATACAGCAGCTTTGTAAGTCATTCCTTTAGCCAATCTAAGTGCGTCGGTTACGGCCTGTTCTTCCGTTGCATATTTCCACATCCGGCATCCGCCTAGAGCGGGTCCTAGCTTTGTATTATGGATAGCAATGATTGCCCTGAGCCCGCTGCTTGGATCTTGACAGAATACCAGCTGTTCACATTGAAATTGTTCCATTTCGTCTAAAATAAACATTTGAAATCTCCCCCTTTGCAAGAGTACATATTTGGAGAGAAGAATGAGTGCTTTTCCTTCTAATATTAATATTCAAGTTACTCCTTGTCTGTTACAGCTGTCCAATTTGAAAAAACACAAATGTATCTTCGTAGAATGGGCATCGAATAGAAGATTCTCAAATATACTATATTATTCAAAAAGTAACGGATTAAAAGGAAGGGGGTGCTGGGAGATGCTTCATATAGTTGCCTGTATTAAGCAGGTACCGGATACGAAGATCATCAAGATGAACCCGAAGACCAATACGATGGATCGTTCTAGTGCACCAGCGATTTTGAATCCATATGATGCTCATGCGGTAGAGGAAGCGGTTCGACTCAAAAACAGGTATGGAGGTACAGTATCTGTGCTCACCATGGGGCCGCCGCCAGCTGTAAAGGCAATCAAAAAATGCATTGAGATCGGAGCAGATGAGGGGTATATGATCTCTGACCGTGCTTTTGCCGGGGCAGATACGCTTGCAACTAGCTATGCCTTGACCAAAGCCATCAATAAAATTGCGACGATTCTGCCGGTTGACCTGATCATCTGTGGAAAAATGACCATTGATGGAGATACCGGTCAGGTAGGTCCCGGTATTGCCCGGCGGCTCGATATTCCTCCACTTACATCGGTTAAGAAGGTCGCCGAGATTAACAAGGAACGCGGATATGTTATTGTTCACCGCAAGCTCGAAGACGGTTATGAAGTGATCCAATCCACATTGCCTTGTCTATTCTCCGTTGAGAAGGAAATTAACGAAGTGCCCTATTCCACAATGCCGAATATGATCAAAGCGGCCTACTACCAGCCGCATATTTGGTCGGTCAATGATCTGGAGGATGTGGACAGGACCCAGCTTGGCTTAAAGGGATCACCTACAATTGTTTCATCGGTGTGGGCACCGCAGAAGCCGCAGGGCGGAAGCAAGCTCGAAGGCGCTGCGAATGAACAGGTTGCACAGCTGCTTGGTATTTTAATGGAGAAAAAAGAATTGTTTCAGGCTAGGGGTGATATTCAATGAGCTTCGAGGATTACCGGGGAGTCTGGGTGTTTATTGAAGAGAAGGAAGGGCAGATTGCCCCGGTTTCGCTAGAATTGCTGGGGGCTGGGAGGCGGCTTGCTGACAAGAGAGGGGACGAACTGGCAGGGATTTTAATCGGGGATCAAATTACGGCTTTAGCGGATACGGTGTTTGAGTACGGAGCGGATACCGTTTACACATATGACAGCCCCATCTTCAAGCATTACCGTACGGAAACTTTCATGAAAGCACTACTAGCCTGTACGGAGAAGTATAAGCCCGAGATCATCCTTTATGGTGCCACTTCAACAGGGAAGGATCTAGCCAGCGCGGTAGCCACTGACCTTCCTACTGGCTTAACGGCAGACACGACTATTCTGGATGTGGAAGAGGATACTGGATTGCTGCTGGCTAGCCGGCCTGCCTTCGGGGGCAACATTATGGCGACGATTCTTTGTAAAAAGTACCGTCCCCAAATGGCGACAGTCCGCCCCAAGGTGATGAAAGCATTGTCTCCCGAACCAGGACGAAGAGGTAAGCTGATTGAAGAATCGATTCCGCTCAAAGAGGAGGAGGTTCGCACCAAAGTATTGGAAATTGTAAGGGATACAGTCAAACAGGTTCGCATCGATGAAGCGGACATTATAGTAGCTGGAGGGAAGGGGCTCGGCAGCCCAAGCGGATTTCAGCTCATCCATCAGCTGGCTGATGTATTAGGAGCCGCCGTAGGCGGCAGCCGGGATGTTGTTGAAGCGGGATGGATCGAGCATCATCATCAGGTAGGTCAGACGGGGGTTACGGTGACCCCGAAAATATATTTTGCAATTGGGATTTCAGGGGCAATTCAACATATTGTAGGCATGCAAAATTCCGGATTAATAATTGCCATTAATAAAGACCCGAATGCGGCTATATTCCAGGCTTGCCATCACGGTATTGTCGGTGATGCGTTCGAGATTGTGCCAATGTTGATTGAACAATTTAACCATGCATGGAATGGAAAGGAAGATGGGCATGCCTGATCAATTTGAATGTATTGTCGTTGGGGCAGGGCCCGCGGGCATTGCCTGCGCGCATGAGCTGGCCAAAGCAGGAGTAAAGGTGCTGCTGCTGGAGCGAGGTGAATATCCTGGCTCCAAGAACGTGATGGGCGGCGTGCTCTATCGGCAAATGATGGAGGAGATCATTCCAGATTTTTATAAGGAGGCCCCTCTGGAGCGGCCCATTGTGGAGCAGCGATTCATGATGCTGGATAAGGAGTCAGCATTAACCTTCGGTTATAAAGGGCTGGAATGGGGACAAGAGCCTTATAATAATTTTACTGTGCTTCGCGCTAAGTTTGATCAGTGGTTTGCACAAAAGGCTGTGGAACAGGGCGCTTTATTGGTTAGTGAGACCGTTGTGCTGGAGTGCATCCAGGAAAACGGTCGAGTTGTAGGTGTTAAGACGGATCGACCTGACGGGAATCTGTATGCGAATGTTGTGGTGTTGGCGGATGGAGTCAATTCACTGCTCGCAAAATCACTCGGTTTCCACAAGGAATTTAAGCCGGATGAAGTTGCACTAGCTACGATGGAGATTGTAAAGCTGGATAGGAAAGTGATTGAAGACCGCTTTGGCTTGGAGGAAAACCAAGGCTGTACGATAGAGCTGTTCGGCGATGCGACTAAGGGGATTCTGGGAACGGGATTTCTGTACACGAACAAAGATACCTTGAGTATAGGCGTTGGTACCTTACTTTCAGGCCTTATCAAGCATAAGCTAAAACCATACGAATTATTGGAATATGTCAAAAAGCATCCGATGGTTCGTCCTTACCTGCAGGGAAGCGAGTCTCAGGAGTATTTGGCGCACTTGATCCCGGAGGGTGGCTATTATTCCATGCCAAAGGTGGCGGCTCCCGGTGTTCTTGTGGTTGGCGATGCTGCACAGCTCGTGAATGCGATTCACCGAGAAGGCTCTAATATGGCTATGACATCCGGCCGTATTGCTGCCGAAACGATTGTGATGGCCAAACAAGCAGGAGATTACTCCGAGCCTATGCTGGATCATTACCGGAAACGTTTGATGGAGAGCTTCGTCGGTCAGGATTTGAAAAAGTATAAGGACTCGACCCACCATTTTGATAAATTCCCACAGTACTTTGATCAATATATCCCAATGATGAATCGCGCGGCGAGCCAGATGTTTACCGTAGACGGCTCATCGAAGAGAGAGAAGCAGAAGAAAATTTGGCGTGATATCGGAACGGTGAAGGAGAAGCTGAGGTTAGCCCGTGACGTGTACCGGGCCTGGAAGGTGATGAAGTGATGAGTGATGCGACGAAAGGCCAATCAATTGAAGAGAAGCAATATTTACTGCGCTTTAATGCGGATACGAAGTCTCATCTGACTGTATTGGATGCCGATATATGTGCTACCAAATGCCCTGATAAAATATGTACTATTTTTTGTCCGGCGGAAGTGTATAAATGGGAGGACATCCGTATGCATGTTGGCTATGAGGGCTGTCATGAATGTGGAAGCTGCCGTATAGGCTGTCCTCATCAAAATATTAAATGGGAGTACCCAAAAGGTGGTCATGGAATCGTCTTCAGATTGGGGTGATCCACATGTTAAAAGTCGGAGATTGTGTTATTTTTTCGCCAGACGGGACGAGAGGCATTATTCTGGAAATAGGTGATAGCGTTTACCATATCGTTTGGGAAGATCATTTTGTGAGCTGGGAAAAGGGAGAGCTGCTGGAATTATCCGTTTGGGAAAAAACAGCAAGGAACAAGAGTGATAGTTAAACTTCATTTATCTAGTTAAAAATACAATGCAGAGGGTCATGCTATTGGAGCATGGCTCTTATTTATCAAGTCTTAATAAAGTTATGATGAAGTTCATTGCTACCATTTCCCCAATGTTCTATAATGTATTATTGGAGGGGAACATATGAGCGTAGATCATGTAGAAAAAGAGAAGCATTTGCAAATGGTGTATAAGAATAATGTTGTAGTTGCCAAAGATGGTAATAAAATAATCGTGGTACATAGCAAACGTTCGGTCAAGCCATTGCTGCCGTTTGAGATATCTCAAGAGGTATTGGATCAGTGGAAGCAAAGGGATAACAGGATTGGAGTCACGGATACACCTTATAAGGAGCTGTTTCCTCCTGTAATGAATCGCGTAAATGAATTGGTGTTTGTAATTGAATTTGATGAGATTGAATTTAGCGAGCATTGATTCGAATACGATTAAAGGGATAATATCCTAAGGATCATATCTTACTGATTAAGATCTCCGCAATCTTGTTTCCTTATTCCACAAATGAATAAAGCCTCCGGAACCGCTGATTGCGGTTGGAGGCTTTATTTCATATGAGGTAGTGTGGCAGCTTTAGTTCGTTACTTTGCAAAAATATGCTTGCCGATTTGTACGGTTTGCGGTCGAGACCAAATCCATTTACTGGTAGCAGTATCGGGGTTGAAATAAAACAGTGAATCGTAGGTAGGATCCCATCCGCGTACAGCATCCTCGGCAGCTAAATACGCTGAGGCATTAGGGGTTAACCAATACTGTCCGTCATCCACTGCTGTGAATGCTCTAGGTTGAAATACAACACCCTCTATTGTATCTGGAAAACTACCCGACTGAATACGGTTCATAACTACAGCTCCGACGGCAACTTGTCCCTCATAGGACTCGCCGCGGGCCTCACTATATATGGTTTTAGCCATAATGTCTAATTCAGAACGGTTTAGTGAGTATTTTTTCAAGGCAGCCCAGGTATCATCGCCGGCATAACCATCAACAGTCAAGCCGTAATTTTTCTGGAACTTGCTAACCGCTGCTAAGGTATTATAGCCGAAACGGCCGTCCAATGACTGCGGATAGTAGCCTAATAGTTTAAGTCGGAATTGCAAATCCCAAACATCGCCGTTTGAGCTACCCGGCTTCAATAATGCTGCTGCCCTTGCTGGTTCGTTAGCTACCCCTATGCTTCCAATGCCCAAAAGACAAAATACAATAACGAAGGACATTATTCTCCAATACTTCATAACTGTAATTCCCCCTTTGTCTATTAGAATTATAGGGGGAGCATCAGAAGGGTTCAACCCGCACAATTTGGAAAGAGGCTGCTAATGGATAGAATCCTTAGCAGCCTCGCGGTTATTTTTACAGTTATGCTGACGCTTCATCAATTCGAATTACGCCGGTTTCATCGATATTCGCCTTAAGTTTCAGAATATCGCTGAAGAAGGTAAAGGGTACAAAGGTAACCTCATCTTTTAGCTCAGGTGCAGCTCCTAATTGGACGGGCGCCATCTTGCCGAATGAGAAATTGTCTTTGCCAATGTATACGGCGCTCCAAACGGCGCCTTTGGTTACATCGACACTAAGCGTTTCAGCATTCCATGTTATGGTATAACCAAGCGCTTCACTAACTGCCCGCAGAGGAACCATGAGCTGATCCCCTTTTATATAGGCTGCGTTACTGCCAACCCCAATCGATTTGTTACCCGCCACAAGAACATAATGCATACCCCCGAAGGAATCTTGCGGTTTGGTTTGACGAGTTTGTCCGACTACATTGCCGTTAGCGTCATGAACGTCATAAACCGGCAAATTTTCAGTGCCTAGTGGTAGGCTGGTCGTTTGTGCAATGACGTTGCCGTCCGCGTCCTTTATTTGAATAGGCGTGTAATTCACATCATTGGGTCTAGCCTCAGCGAATGCAGCCGTAGCAAAAAGAGTCAAGCTAAGAATAACAGTTGCGGCGATCAAAGACTTTTTCATATTAGTTATATCTCCTCTATGTCTAGTTTCTAGTTGTTATTTCCTAGGAAATTTTGTCGACATTAACATAGACGGAGTGTTTTTGAAAAATGTTGCAAATAAAAGGGTTCAACATCAAAATCAGTACTTGACCCTTCTCCGATCATCAATCTGCACAATCCAAGAATTCACTAAGACTGCCGATAAAACGGCCAAAAGGCTGGTTGAGTGATGCTGGATTTTACATAAATGCCCTTCTATGCTACTATCGTCCCGTGAGTAATCCGCTTTTTAAAAGGAGATATTAATGATGATGGATATGAGGCAATACATACAGCACACTCGTAAAATCATTGGAGTTGGGCCTAATTTCAAAGCATTTCGAGCCGAAAAAGGAATTACCCACACGGATGACCCCTTCTTATTCTTTAAGTCTCCCGAGAGCTTGACGATGGAAGAGAATATCTATCTTTCTCCACTGCTGACCGAGTTTATATGTGAGGTTGAGATGGCTGTCGTAATAGGTAAGGAAGCCAAAAGCATAGCCGAGCAAGATGTTCCGTCCATTGTTGCAGGCTATGCGATTGTGAATGATATGACAGCAAGCGCTCATTTTGATACGGGGAGATTTAAAATGTTCGATCAGCTCACGCCAATAGGGGAGCTGACCGATGTGGAGGACCCAACGAATGTTGATCTGGAAATGTGGGTGAATGGAGAGATGATCCAGAAGGATAATACTCAGAATATGCTGTTCTCAGCGCATTGGATAGTTTCTCACATCTCCCGCATGGCCACTTTATGCAAAGGTGATATTATTTTGACCGGTACACCAGCCAAGCCTTTAAATTGCCGGATCGGTGATGTAATTGAATTACGAAGCCCGCAGCTGGGAAATAGGAAGCATGTGATTCATCGGGGACTATGACTTGTTCATAGCCCCTTTTTTTATGGAAAAAGCGAATACTTTGACGGCCATTTGAAGCTGAAACCGAATATCCGGGTCTTTCAAATCGACATTCAATAAGGCTTGAATACGTTCCAGGCGGTAGACGATAGAGTTGTAGTGGCAGAACAGAGCTTTTGCCGTCTCTTTAATATTGCCCCCACAATGTAAGTAGGTGATCAAGGTTTCAATCAGCTTGGATTGATTTTTGGAATCATAGATATGAAGGGGCTCGATATATTGAAACAGCTGCTTCTTTATCGATTCCTGATCGGAGAGCAGGTGGTAGACCGGATACAGACCGAGCCTGTCATAATAACATAACGTTTCTGCAGGCTGGATCACCTCCCACAGTTCAAGTGCACTCATAGCCTGATTATAGCCTTCATGGACGATAGGAAGGGGTTTGACGCCGCTAACACCTAGCCGGATAACGGGCATTTTCAGCGATTTTTCAAGCTCGGCTTGAAGCTTGCTGTAGAAGTCGGTTTGGCTTGTAAGCTGCTTAGGAATAAGCAGAACCCATTCGTTCCCTGTATTGAGCAGTATAATTCCTTGCAGGATACAATACGTCTTCACCTTCATAAGCTCTCTTGGCGAGTAAGGACTTAAGGCTGAAGTCAGACATACGCTGTATTCCGCTTGCAGCTGAAGTCCGGCGGAGGCTGCTTGCAGCGCTATCGTTTGAGTATCCGATATCTCACCGAGAATCCACGTTTTGAGAAACAAGTCCTTGCGGTTATCCTCCAAGCTGCTAAGCGAATGCTGTTTACTCATTTGTAAGGTTAACAAGTTGACCGTATGCTGGAGCAGAAGCTGCATGGGCTCCCAATCTGCATCCTCCCTCCCCCAACAAATAAAATAAGCCATCGTTTCATTGTTCTTCTCAATAGACATATACAGCCTGCTTGAATCATCGCCTAGCCAGTAACAAGGGAATTCACTTGCTTGATGGTTCAGACGGGCCTCCCTAAGATCATTCGCTTCCGGCCATTCCAATGTTATAGCAGTGTCGGTAGCAAAT
This sequence comes from Paenibacillus foliorum, assembly GCF_013141765.1. Taxonomy (GTDB): domain Bacteria; phylum Bacillota; class Bacilli; order Paenibacillales; family NBRC-103111; genus Paenibacillus_S; species Paenibacillus_S foliorum. The sequence goes on along the minus strand of NZ_WHOD01000102.1, from coordinate 17,256 downwards.
AATTCTGATTGGTAGGTAAGTAGAGCCGCTTGCAGCCCTGTACATTTAGCAAACGTTTCGATAAAGGTTCGGCTGTTTTCACCCATTATTAACGTGTTAGTCAGCAGTTGTATTTTATGGTGCTGCTCTACGAGCCATCGTGACTTCTGATTCAGCACTTCCTCCAGAACATCTGTCAGTGTCTGAGAATACCCGATTTGATAAGCCAGCTCGAGAATAGGCAGCCGGTATTGATTGGATAAAGCGATCATGTCTTTGGGGACCTTGTCGAGATATCTTTTGGTTTTAATGCCTATGGCAGCTATGCCGGTTTCAGCAAGCTTGGGAATTAATTCGTTCTGAGCTTCCGGGTTATCTTTGATCGAATAAGCAGTTGTGAGCAGTAAATCTCCTTGTCGAACCCAATTGAATACATCAGGTACCTCCATGACATTTACATTAGTAATCCGGCGGTGAAGCCCTTCAGCACCGCTTATAACGGGATCGGGACCAAATAAATAAGGCTTGTGCTCAAGTAGCTGTTGTACACTAATGCCATTCATATAGATTCCTCCCGAATGTTTATGTTATTAAAACTAACATAAGTATTGGACTTATAAAAGAACTTTTTAGAAATAATTACGAGACAAATTTCGCCTAATATAGCGGAAAACATAGGTTTTAGCATATAATAAGCTCACACAGGTATATAAGACTTGTGAATAATCACCAAATGGGTGGGTGAGTTTTGTAGACAAAAGCCAATGAAAGTGATCAAGTTATGATATATAATATGACACATAAGGACACTAAACATAACGAGGAGCTGGGGAGTATGAAGAAGCTAAGAATAACAAGTATCCTGATGGTGATTGCGGCACTATGGTTTGTAACGGCATGCGGATCGAAGCCAGCAACGACGGAAACATCAGGGAAAACGTCTGAGAAGCCAGCAGCCTCGGCAGCGGCGCCATCAGCCACAAGCAAAGCAAAGTCTACTGCAGTAGAAGACATCAAGAAGAAAGGTAAATTGATCATCGCGACAAGCGGAAACTTTCGTCCTATTACATTCATGAATGAACAAAGTCAAATTGCAGGCTTGGATATCGATATTGGCAACATGATCGCAGAGAAGCTTGGTGTTAAAGCAGAATTTGTTCCAGGGAACATATCCGGATTGATTCCAGGTCTGATTGCAGGGAAATTTGATTTGGTTATGTCGGGTCTCACAGCTACAGACGAAAGAAAGAAAATCATTGATTTCTCAGTTCCTTACGGTAAAGACGGTACCATTGCTGCTACATTGCAGGACAATAATAAGGTTCAAGATACTACGAAGCTTGAAGGTCTTGTTGTTGGAGTCATTGGAGGATCAGGAACCCATTCGGTTATTAAGGAAATCGGCGGCTACAAAGAGTTGAAAGAGTATCCAGGAAATGCGGAGGCTTTTACGGATTTGAAAGCAGGCAGAATCGACACCTATGCTGTGGGTAACATTGCGGCAAAAGATTATATCAAGAACGATAAAAGCGATAAGCCTCTGAAGCTGGTAGGTGAAGTTGCAGCAATTAAACCAATGGGTGTAGGTATTAAAAAAGGTGAAGATGAATTAAGGGCTATTATCGATGCGCTGATAGAAGAAAAGCTGAAGGATGGAACGATTGATAAATTGGCAACGAAATGGGTCGGCGCGCCGCTTCCGAAGTAAGGAAAAAATTTGTAGAAAATGAGTGATCCATATGGACTGGGATATTGTATCCAATTATTTCACCCTCTATCTGGAGGGGGCGCTGACGACTTTTCGAATTTCCATACTTGCTATCCTGTGTTCGACCGTGCTTGGGTACTTTATCGCCTTGATGAGACTATCTAGTGTTAGTGCAGTTCGCGGTGTTGCATTCGTGTATGTATGGGTGCTGCGGGGAACGCCGCTCATGCTAACCTTGTTTTGGCTGTATTATGCTACACCATTCGGACTCACACTGACAGCATTTACGGCAGGCTTGGCGGCAATGACCATTAATTCAGCTTCCTTCAAGTCGGAAATTATACGGGCTGGCCTGATGTCTGTAGATAAAGGGCAGTTGGAGGCTGCAGATTCGGTTGGGATGAATCCGTTACAAAAAATGTTTAGAGTAACGATTCCTCAATCCGTACGTTTGGTTACTCCGCCGTATATTAACAACTGCGTCATTATGCTGAAGGAATCGGCTCAAGTATCCATTATTACGGTGCCTGATCTCATGCTGGCTGCACAAAGAGCCTACAACAGTACGTATAGTGTGGCGGAAACGCTCGGTGTGGCCGGCGCGATTTATTTAACCATGACAAGCGGCATCATGCTGTTTCAGTACTTCATTGAAAAAAAGCTAAGAATGGTGAAGAAGTAGGAGGGCTAGTATGATTAAAATCCGTCAACTGAGCAAAGTGTTCCATAACAAAACGGTTTTGGACCAAATCAATCTGGATATCCGTGAAGGGGAGGTAGTGTCCATCATTGGACCTAGCGGAGCGGGGAAAAGCACGCTGCTTCGCTGCCTTAACCTGCTGGAAGTACCCTCCTCAGGTGAAATTTCCGTAAATGCGAAGCAAGTCGAGTATAAGACAAACTCCCGTGGGCGGCTAACCTTTTTATCGCAAATGAAGCTCACCTGGCTGCGCTCGGAAGTTAGCATGGTCTTCCAGCAATTCAATTTATGGCCTAACAAAACGGTGCTGCAAAATGTGATAGAAGGCCCGTGTACGGTAAAGAAAGTGCCTCGTCAGGAAGCGGAGGCTAAAGCTAAGAAGCTGCTTGCGAAAGTCGGCCTGCTGGAGAAAATTCACGAATATCCGGCTAATCTGTCCGGAGGCCAGCAGCAGCGTGTTGCCATAGCCCGAGCTTTGGCGATGGAGCCCAAGGTGATTTTATTCGATGAGCCTACATCGGCGCTTGATCCTGAGCTTGTCCATGAGGTGTTGGATATTATGGTTAAGCTTGCTGGTGAGGGGATGACGATGGTAGTAGTTACTCATGAGATGAATTTTGCCCGCAATGTTTCGGATCGTGTGCTTTTTATGGAGGATGGAAAAATTACGAAAAGCGGGAAGCCTGAAGAAGTATTTTGTACAACCAATCCAAGAATGAATCAATTTCTTCGTAATATTAATCATACGGTCGAACTGAGAGGGGTCAACTGAGATGAAAGTCGCGAGCAGCCAGTACCGTGCTAGAAAGCTGAAGTCTATCCAGGATTTCGAGGATCATGTAAGATGGCATGTGCAATCTGCCAAAGAGCAAGGGGCGGAGTTGCTGCTTCTGCCGGAGTTTTTTGCCATAGAGCTTATAACCTTGCATAGCTTTGAAATTAGAAATACCGCTGATATCACGAAAATTTTTGAGTGGTTTGGCAAAGAATATACAAGCTACTTAAAACAATTATGCGGAAGCTTGGCTAAAGAATATCAAATTACACTCGCCGCAGGGACACACTTTACGTATCATGTGGAGGATGGCTGTTATTATAATACCGCATTCCTGTTTGCGCCGGACGGAGTTGTCTTTGAGCAAAATAAGATTCATCCGTCCTATGAAATGGTGTATAACAAAGAATTAACGACACCTGGGAAAAAACTCGATATTTTTGAGATCAATGGAGTTAAATACGGAATAGCGATCTGTTATGACAATTCATTTCCCGAAGTTGCTCGAATTTTAAGTCAGATGGGCGCTGATGTAATTCTTGCTCCAACAGCCTGCTTGGATGAATGGGGGCAAAGCCGTAATATTTTATTTGCTCAAGCGCGTGCATCCGAGAACCAAGTTTATGTTATCAACAGCCATCTGATAGGCGCAATCCCCTTCCCGAACCATATTCCTTATGGCTTTACTTTTACAGGAAAGAGCGGAATATATTCACCCATACAACCTATGATTGGGACTGCGAATGCCATTGTGAGTCAAGGGGAAGCGAATGTGGAAATGGTTGTTGTCGGAGACATTGACCTCGATTATTTGAAATTCATTCGTGAAAATGGGCATAACCGCAACCGTACCGATATGAGAACGTCCTTTTATCAGCAATACGCATATCAAACGACCTAACAAGAAAGTAGCTGGAGAAAGTGGCCATTCTATCAACGATGCTTCTCATGGGAATAATCCTGGGCTTTGCTGGAACTGGAGGTTCAGGATTTATAATCGGAATTTTGGTGGCTGTCTTCCACATACCTGTGCATACCGCGCTCGGAACCTCTATTGCGGCTATGGTATTCACGACTTTATCGGGATCAGTCAGCCACTTCAAAGAAGGGAATGCGCGGCTGCGCTCCGGACTTATTATCGGAGCTTTCGGAGCAGGCGGCGCTTATGCGGGAACCTTCGTCGCACGAATGATTGCAGCTGAACAGCTTGTATGGCTAACTAGCGGCATGCTGTTTTTATCGGGGCTGCTCATATGGTTTCGGACAAGCAAGCTGTTTCCTGCGAACCGTGAAGCTGCAACTGAGGGGAAGGATGTTACGGGTGATTCCTCCTTCTGGATAAAGGCATGCTTAACCGGCTTGATTACTGGATCGCTCTCCGGAATTTTCGGCATCGGATCTACACCATTTATTCAACTGGCTTTGCTCATTTGGTTCGGGTTTCCTCTTCGTCAGGCGGTGGGAACGACGATGGTGGTCATTTTGCCTATAGCACTGTTTGGCTCTATCGGTTTCTTTCAGGCAGGTTACTTGGACTTTGTATTGTTAGCTCAAGTAGTGGCAGGCACCATGATCGGCTCCTATATTGGCGCGAAGTTTACCAAGCGTGCGCCGCAGCTGCTGTTGCGCAGTGCGATGATTGTAACTCCAATGGTTGGAGCTTTGCTGATGCTTGTTTAAATATAAGGTGCTTGGGGGAGAAAAGCTTATGCTTATTGGTGATTTCAAGAGATGGGGATCGGATCAATGCTTGTTATCTCCGAAGCTTGTGGGAGTGTTGGACTATCTCCGCTCCCTTTCCTTCGAGCAAATGGATGATGGGGTATATCCGGTAGGCGAGGCTGGCATCTATCTAATTGTAAAAACAGCAGAAACCTTCCCTTTCGAAGAAATGCGGCCTGAGCATCATGAACGATTTATTGATATTCACTATATGATCTCAGGTGCGGAGAAGATAGGCTTCGCCAGGACTAACGAGAGTAATAAGTCAGTTGAGGTTACGCCCCCTGTAGAGGATCACATGTTTTTTGACTCTGTGGAACAAGAGATAGAGCTGATCCTGTATCCCGGACAGTACGCTGTGTTTATGCCGTCCGATCTCCATCGTCCGTGGTGCAGCGCACATGGAACGCGTTCAGTAAGAAAAGCTCTGTTGAAGATCCCTGTGAGTGAAATGGAACGGTAAAAAGTCGTCTCGATGAGGAGACGGCTTTTTGTCGCATGCAATTACTAATAATAGGTCGATAAATAATAAAGGCCAGTATCTCGCTGCAGCTGCAGTGAGTACCGGTCTATGTTAGTTTAATCCTCTCCATTGTATCCATTCAGCAGATCGGTGCCATGGAAAATTTCGGTTGGCGGTGCGGCTGGATCAACTGGAGTGCCCTCCTCAGCAACCAAATTGTCTTCCTGAAAGGACTCTTCGTCTTCGATAGTATCATTATGGAAAGGGTAATCATCTTCAAAATCATCCATTAGACTGTCTGGATCGCTTGCTGATGCTTGTCCGTACACCATGTCCATTAATGGTGTTGCCGCATCCTTGGGTGATAATTCTTGAATTTCCTCGGAGCGGCTTTCGTTGGATTTATTCAGCTCATTATTTTCCGCGGACATATGAAACACCTCCTTTAGTCTTCGTCATCCTGAAAAGCTTCTTGAACATTATCGACAATCTCGCTCACAGCCTCGCTAATCATATCTGTAGGCGCATGCTCTTCTTGTGCAGTGGAATCAGGAATACCTGCAGCGGTATTCGCTGATTCGGCGAAGTAAGCATCATTATTCTTTCTCAATGAGATCATCTCCTTATTGTTTATTAACCAGTTTTATCCTGTGCCAACACGGTTTTAATTATTCTAGAAAAAAATTGTTTGTGGATTTAGTAATTTATTCATGTTAAAATGGAAAACTCTTGTCTGTGACAGGTGGATATAAAAGTCTTATTTTAAGGAAAGGAAGACATTATATCCACAAGGTTATGCACAGTATTAACAGTTGCTCACATCAATCTGTGTATATGTTTGTTGAAACTAATAACATATCCACAGATAAGGTTATCCACAGGGCGGAAAACATCTTTTATTAACTTGTGCACAACTGAAATCATTAGGTTCATCCATACGTGTACAGGTATTATTTAATTGCAGTTATGAGCATAAAAATTAAAAAAAGACGGCTCAATTAAATGAGCAGCGCCTTTTTCTACTTAGATTCGGTTATTTTAAAGATCCCCGTTCCCTTACTTATGTGGTTACCCTCAAGCCAGTCCACTTCCATAGAAATAGGTGTGTTGATGGGCAAGGTTAAATCAGCTAATGATATTTTTTCATGGGGATCTAATTTTGAAACCACAGTTTTTGAATCTGCTTTTACCGTAGGACTTGATAACTTTTCCTTACTATCTATTCTATAATATACCGTTACATTAGTAACCGAAGCGTTTCCGGAATTAATAAATTCAATATCGTATCCTTGTTGTCCCAGTGTATTGGTCCTCGGCACCATCGCTAATTTCCAATTGTCTAATCCATCTTGCTTTGTAAGCTCGGTAACAACGGAACGAACCTCGTAATCCGTGCTAGCGGTGTTTTTTGAACAACCCGTGAGAATTACAAGTAGACAAACCAGTAATATAGACCATTTTCTCAATCCGTTTATCCCCCCTTTTTTCTTAGTACTATCTTAATAAAAGGATGGGTATTTCCCTCTATTTTCCAAGTTCATTGCTTCTGTCAAATATACAGCATACAGCAGCTGCCATCAAGTTGGTTGGGGTTGTGATTGTTGGAGGAAAAAATAAATCAGACTTTACAATATTTTGAAAATATATTATATTTGTATGCGCAAGCAATATTTCTTGGAATGAGGCTGTAACAATGCTTGGGACCTATTTAAAAGAATGCCTGTACTTCACTGCGAATCGATTGGGTAGAGTAATTACCAAAATGGCAGAAGATGAGTTTGCCACAAGCGGTTTGTCACCAACTTCTGCTTTTTTATTAATGGCCGTTTTTGAAAAGGAAGGGATTTCACAGAAAGAGCTAGGTGAAATTCTCCATCTTCAACCTTCAACAGTGACCCGTCTTATTGAGAAGCTTGTCATCAAAGGATTGATAACTAATCGTGTTGAAGGGCGGTTATCACTTATTTTTGCCACGGATAAAGGTAAAGCGCTAGATGAGACGATTAACGAGTGCTGGAATAATCTCCGTAAACGATACGCTGTATTATTGGGAGATAAGGAAGGTGATGACCTATCGCTTCTCCTCTATCAAGTTAGTGATCAATTAGAAAATATGGAATGACCTATCATTCTTTATTTAGATAAACATTTGCTTGCGCAAACAATTAATAATGAGTCAGTGTGAAAAATGATTTTACCTAAAGGAGAGATCTTATGAACAATGATGCAGGCAAGAAGGCAGTTGTCGAGGAGAAGAAGCCAACTTTGATTCTTGGCGGGACGGGTAAGACGGGTCGTCGTGTGGCGGAGCGGCTGATGGGGCTCAACTTGCCAATACGAATCGGTTCCCGCTCGGGCGAACCGTCCTTTGATTGGGAGAACCAATCAACCTGGGAATCGTCACTGCGGAATGTAGGAGCTGTGTATATAACGTATTACCCTGATCTTGCACTGCCAGGTGCCGCAGCAGCGATCGGTGCTTTCGCCGAACTGGCTGTAAAAAATGGGATCAAACGGCTGGTGTTATTGTCCGGCCGAGGCGAAGAAGAGGCTCAGCTTAGCGAGCAAGCATTGCAGGACTCGGGTGCTGACTGGACGATCCTGCGGGCGAGCTGGTTCTGCCAAAATTTCAGCGAAAATTTTCTGCTCGGATCGGTTCTCAGCGGTACAGTCGCTCTTCCGGCCGCGGATGTGGCGGAGCCGTTCATCGACGCTGAGGACATCGCCGATGTCGCAGTTGCGGCTTTGACTGAGGACGGACATATCGGTCAGCTCTACGAGTTGACCGGTCCGCGTGCGCTCACCTTCGCGGAAGCGACCGAAGAAATTGCCAAGGCAAGCGGCAGGAATGTCCGCTACGTGCAAGTCTCCACAGAGAAGTTCACGTCTGTGTTGGAACAGCAGGATTTACCGTCGGATATTATAGCGCTGCTGACCGATCTGTTCACTAAGGTTCTGGACGGTCGCAACTCCCACCTGACAGACGGCGTTCAACGTGCCCTGGGACGTGAGCCACGAGATTTTGCCGACTACGCTCGAGATGCGGCGGCTACTGGTGTCTGGTGGGAGGTTTGAGATGAGCGACCGCATGTTAAATAGCCTGACCTTTTTCTCGGCTCTGGGCTCAGGGTTGATTGCCGGAATATTCTTTGCCTTTTCAGTATTCGTGATGGCCGCCCTCTCCCGACTCCCAGCGGCACAAGGTATCGCAGCCATGCAGTCTATCAATGTCGTAATACTCAATACGGTGTTTGTTGTGGTATTTATAGGAACGGCCTTAGCGTCGGTAATCCTGGCGATCACCTCATTCTTCAGGTGGGGCGAAGCAGGTGCGACTTATCTGTTAGCAGGTAGCCTTATCTATCTCATCGGCTCCTTTATGGTGACTCTCGTGTTCAACGTGCCGCTGAACGACGCGCTCGCTGCTGTGGATCCAAACAGTGCCGATGGCGCCGATCTATGGATTCGTTACAACGTCAGTTGGACGGCCTGGAATCATGTGCGTACCCTAGCGACAATTGTAGCACTTACATCATTTATTATAGCGTTTCGACAGTGGGACTAGTAAACTTCTTGGATCGAATTTTCATCCTCTCTGATGGTGCAGAGCTACACTTGAAATGAAAGCTGCATAGTTTTAGGATATAACAAAGAACAGGCTGCTGCAGCGATCTGTTCTTTGTTTTTCTATATTTACATACATACTGTATGTATGTTAAATTGAATACTAATTACTTCCAAAGGAGTTGTTTACTTATGATAACGAGCAGTTTTTACCCTGTTATTCTGACGGAGAAGGTTGCGATGAGTGCACAGTTTTACACTACCTATTTTGGGTTTGATACGGTATATGAAGCAGACTGGTACGTGAGCCTGAAACTGTCTAAAGGTAAAGTTCCTTATGAATTGGCGCTCTTGGATGCTTCACACCCCACCATACCATCTATATATCGAAAAACGGTGCAGGGCTTAATACTCAATTTTGAAGTGGAAAATGTGGATGAGGAGTATAAAAGGCTGATTCAGGAGGAAAAGCTTCCGATGGAACTTGATATTAGGGACGAAGCGTTCGGGCAACGACATTTTATTACTTCGGATCCTAACGGCGTGTTGATTGATGTCATTCAAATCATTCCTCCTTCGGAAGCGGAAAGCGCTCAATATATTGAGAAGGTATGGTCAAATGATAAAGACAGCGGGGAAGCATGAGTGCAGCAATAGCTTTGAAGCATTATTTTGGGGTAGAATTGGCTTGTCATCTTTCCGATCACAAGAACAGGAGAAAGAAACAGATTATGAAAAGAAATAAAGAAGAAACTAGTGAAACCATTCACAAGATTATAGAAGTCGCCAGAAGTTATTTCACCGAACATGGCTATGCAGATTCGACTTTGGAGGATATCGCCAAAGAGGCTGAATTAACACGTGGGAGCATATATCATCATTTCAGAAATAAAAAAGGTCTCTTTCATATCGTGCTGGAATCGGTACAGAAAGAAATTGCTGAACGAATTGAAACAGAAGCAGCTAAAAGTGATGATGTTTGGGAGCAATTGTTTTTTGGTTGCCGCGCATTTGTCGCAGCTGCAGTTGAACCTCGAAACAAGCGAGTCCTGCTTATAGACGGTCCTGCAGTTTTGGGATGGGAGGCTTGGCGTATCATGGACGAGCACAACTCGATGCGGCTGCTTCGCGGACAGCTTCAAATCATGGAGCAGCAAGGATGCCTGAAGCCTGTGTCTATCGATGCAATGACCCATTGTCTTTCAGGTGCTCTGAACGAATCAGCGCTATGGATTGCACAAATGCCCGATTACCAACAATCATTAGAGGCAACTATGAGTGTTATTTCCCATATTTTGAACGGATTTAGAAAGTGAAACGATTAGAGAGAAATAAAGCGGCTGGTTCGGCGTAATGGCATTCTGACATCGGTACTTGATCGTCTCGCCATAAGCTTCATGTGCTCGCTTTATGCTCCGAAGATGACCAGTGTGTTGGACGTGTGAGTGACGTCGGCAGCTTGGTATAGACATCTCCCTTTGCCGCGTTGAGCTGGGCTTGGGTGAGAAAGATACTGTCGGTGAGGTCGGCAGCCCTGAGGTCAGCGTCCCGGAAATCAGCCCCGATGAGGTCAGCCCCTCTAAGGTCGGCGCCTCTGAGGTCAGCTGCAATAAGGTAGGCTCCTCTCAAATTGGCACCTCTAAGGTCCGCACCTCTCAGTTTGGCACCGATAAGGTCTGCCCCACGGTTGTAGATCTTCGGATGACCTGAGGCACCCTTCTGCCGATGGACTTCGGCTCGCACGAGTTCACTGGTACGCAGGAGCAAAGCATTGACCTCTGCTCGGTGTGCTGTCACATCCAGCTTCATGATTGAATCAGGATCGAGATGAGTGATGCGTTCCGTCTTGTCGAGCGCCAAGCTGAGCGCTTCATGGATCGGACTGGCCGATTGCAGCGTTAGCGCCTCGGTCAGATACCAGAGGAGCTCATGGAGCTGCCGCATGATGGGGAATACATGAAACATTTGTTTCGCGGCTTCTGGGGCATGCTGCCAGTTGAGTCCACCGAAGGTAACTCGAGAGACCTTTTGCCCTGCGCCGAAGCAGTCATAAACGGTGCAGCCTCGAAAGCCAAGCTGCCTGAGACTGCTGTGAACGCTGCAACGGAAGTCCGATTGCAGGTTTGGGCAAGGCTGCCCGGCATCCTTGTCGGTTGCGAAGTCTACCGAAGCTGCGAAGGGTAACGCAACACAGCATAAGCCGAAGCAGTTCTCGCAGTCAGCTTGGAGACTACTGTGGCTACGACTGCTGTCGAGGGAAGATCCTGAATATTCGTGATTCTCAGACATTTAGTAGTCTCCTTCTGCTCCATCGTCTTTCCATACTTGTATAGTCTAATCTAAAGCAAATCTGCGGTAGGATGATAGGTATTTTTCTTATATAAATAATTTTATGCAATACTTACCTGGACATCCTGCCGCTACGCTTGGAACGCAGACGAATCATAGCTTCGATAAAGAGAAGGTTCGGAATCCAGCATAACCAAGCCACCACTTGATAAGCTTGAACAAAGCTGCCATGATAAATGACAATCAGCAAGGGTAGCCATATTCTTAGTGTGACGGCTGCGAATGTGAGCGCATAGCTGCGCAGCATCCATTCCTTGTGGGCTTGGGTATTTTTCTCTAAAATTTTGAATACGCTGATCCACGTGGCGCCAACCCATAGTATATCCAGCAGCAGGAAGCCGAGCCCAGAAATCCACCCGCCCGTAGCGTACATGGACAAATAAAGATTAACGAGTCCGCTGATAGTAACGGCTCCAACATAAACGATCCCAAGCAATCGATGTCGACTAAGCGGCTTGGTGCCCCTTGGTTTCAAAAATAATTGGAACGGACCGATAACCAGAGCCAGTACAGCCGTCACGATATGGGTATAAAGGGCATAAATCCACGGATCCAAGTGAAAATCCGGGTTCCTCAGCTTGATCGAAATGAGTCCGGCTTTTTGGGGGGCGAAGAACCCGTACTGAATGATTGCGTAAGCGCTTATTGCTAAAGCCAATACAATAACTAGCGTTCTTATCGCGGTCTTACTCATCTGTGTTCCTCCTCAGTATTTTTCTTACTTAGACGATTATTTGCTCAGCTTCCCTTCAAAAGCTGAATAATGGCTTAACACCCTAGCCTTGAGTACGTAAGTACGAAGGCTATTTAGTAATTCCGGCTTCGTACATAAATTTTTATTTTATATGTCAGGTTAACATTCCAAAAACAATTGTCTGTTAAGTTATTAAAGCGAAGACATTGTAATTATTATTTTAAGGAGTGAAACAGGACTATGAAGCAGGATTTGCACAATTATTGGGGTACTAGAAAAATCATTCCTGCCGTGCGGAAGCCAGAGGATTTAGAGGCGGCATGCCGTGGTAAGTGGCCGGTAGTATTTTTACTGATCGGTGATTTGTTTACAGTGGAGGATTATGTAAGTCGAGCGCTTCGGGCAGGCAAGAATGTGTTCTTGCACGTAGATTTTATAACGGGACTGGGCGGGGATCCGATTGTTATGAAGTATATTGCAGAGCGTATACGCCCCACAGGTATTATTTCAACCAAGAGTCATTTTATAAAGCATGCTAAAAAGAATGGTCTATTGGCGATTCAGAGGTTATTTCTGATTGACACTTCGGCATTGGAGCATGGAATCCATAATATCGAGCAGAGTGAGCCGGATGCGGTTGAGATTATGCCGGGACTCATTCCAAGTGTTATTACTAGACTGAAAGATACCATTTCACTGCCGATTATAGCGGGCGGATTGATTCAGGAGCCTAGTGAAATTGAAACCGCTTTGCAGGCAGGTGCCAGTGCAGTATCTATGGGAAGTAAACGGCTCTGGACGTAGCGATGCAGGAAAGGATAGATTTACAATTTTTTCATATGTGGTTGATGTTCCGATAACAATACGCTGATAAAGTATGTTTAGTAGGTGACAAATGAATAGACGAGGGTACGAGTCGAGGAGAAAACCCTTTTATACAGCAGATGGAATAGCCCTGTTGGGCGCGAGATTTCCGTTTGATGGATAGAAGGGTTATTTGTGTTTCTTTGCGACCGAACAAAGGGAGGGATGGGGGGATTTATATACCCTAGATTAATGAATAAGCATGTTTCATGAATCATACATAACCCAATGGAAGGAATGAATGGAGAACCATGAACAAAAGGATCGCAAAGCTTTTACAAATGACAACCATAGCCGCTTTGATCAGCAGTTTGTTTCAACCAGCAGCCTACCTGCCACAAGCTCACGCGGCGGATGCGGGGAGGAAATCGCTGGAAGTCACCAGAACGTTAACAGCACCCGTAATCGACGGTAAGCTGGACGAATCCCTATGGAAGCTAGACCAGCCGTTAAGTGCCAAGGTTGGCCAAGGCACCTTCAAGGATTCCAAATTCGGCCTGCTGTGGGATAACCAATATTTATATATCGGGGTTCAAGCAGATGATGATAATCTGATTTCCAGCGCCACCGGCAGCTGGTTCGAACAGGATAACATCAATATATTCCTTGATCCAACACAGCATCAATCAGGTCCTTTTGCTAAGGATGACATGCAGATAGGTTTTGTGTACCAATCAGATACGACAACACCGGAATTCCATTTCGGTGCAGCACTAAACAATCATAGCGGCAAGGATGAGAAGAAAATTCTCAGAGCGATCACGCAGACAGCTACGGGTTGGGCATCCGAAATAGCGGTACCATGGGATATGTTGAATTTTAATCCACTCCTTAAGAAGCAGCTGGGGCTTGAAATTAGCGCGACAGACCGGTACGGCTCCACATCGTCTGAACAAAGAACCAGCTACTGGAGCGCCTACAACTCTACATCATTTTGGAACGATACATCAGGCTATGGAAGTCTTACTCTTGTAGACAGTAATCCGGTTACCGGCAGTGTGAATCCGGTCCTGCTGCAGGATAATTTTGATAGCTATGCATCAGGGGCAATTCCGACTAACTGGACTTCCGATGTGAATGCTGGGAGTGATCCTTTTACAGTTGTTAAGGATACTTATGGTAATGGAAGATTGTCTTTTAACGGCAACGCCACAGGTAAACAGAGTCGAATCATAGCGCCTGTACAGTGGGACAACTACGTGATTGAAGCGGATGTGAGGTTCGATGCTTTCCTTAATACAGGAAGATGGGCGTCCATCATGTTCCGGGCGCCGTCCAACGGCAAGCCGACCTATTCCCAAATGGCCATTAAGCCAAATGGTATAATTGAGACAGCTTACCGAAAGGCCGACGGCAGTTGGGTATCGCCTATAAGCGCTACTGGAGCGACATTAGCAGTGAATAAGGATTACACGATGAAACTAAGGGTTTTTGACAATAACGTTAAGCAATACTTCAAAGTGAAAAGTGATGCAGCATTTACCCTTTACGGAGATAAAAATCTAACAGCTGATGTACTTCCGGAAAAAGGAAGAGTTGGCTTTCAAGGCGACCAGAGCAAGTTGTCCTTTGACAACTTTAAAGTAACGAGAATCACCGCTGATCGATTGGATGTGACGATGCCAGCTACGCTCGAAGCTTTGAGCGGAGAGACAAACGTAACAAGCAGCGTGTACTTCTCTGATGGGATTACTGAGTCACCTTCAGTGGATCGAGTGAAGCTTTATTCGATGGATGAGAGCATAATCAAGATTAGCAATAATAAAATTTATCCGCTTAAGCCAGGTAAAGTAACAATCAAGGCTGTGTACGCAAATGCAGAAGCTTCGAAAGAAATTACCGTGACACCATCCTTGTCAGGGGTTAAGGCAGTAACGCTAAAGCACGACGAGGGATATATATTGGCTGTAGCAGACCAAGCAATCAATCCTAATACGATCACACTGAAAGCTGAATTTAACGACTTGTCCACGGGGAACGTTGCTGGCGACCTAGTAGCCTGGAGTTCCACCAGCCCAGACATTGTGACTACAGGCGGGCAAATAGTAGTGAAGAAGAAGGGCGTCTATACCATCACCGGACAGAAGGATAACGCAACAGTGTCGATAATGGTTGTTGCTAAAGACGCTGGAGACGCAGAGTATGTGCTGTATGAGGAGAACTTTGATAACCTGGCGGCAGGTTCATTGCCTACAGGCTGGACAAGAAAGGAAGGAACAACCGCCTCAGCGGCTGTCGTGGCATCGGGAGCATTCGAGATGAATGCCAGCGCATCTCCCGACAATCCTTCCCGAGTGCTGCTTCCCTCTTACTTAGGCAGCTTTGGCAATTATAAGATTGAAGCGGATGTTACTCACTTAGCAGCCAACGACGCTGCAAGATGGCACTCTATCATGTACCGGATTCAGAATCATGATTACCCTTACTACCAAATGGCCGTAAGGAAGGATGCAACGGCGGTAAACGGAATTGAGTTTGCAGAGAGAACTCCTGCCAATGGGTGGAACGTCATAGATCGAGGCTCGAATACAGAAGCCATTGATCCGGCCAAAATGTATCATTATACCGTGAAGGTTCACGGAAATCGGGTTCAGGAATCGATCGACAACCGCATCATGGTTGATACGGATGCTGCTACTGCCTATACGAAAGGCGAAATCGGACTGCAATCTAACGGCAGTAAAATGAAAGTGGACAACATTCGCGTCACGCTGCAGCAGGATGCGCTGCCTCCAATACCGAACGGCCGTTTCGTTACGGTAGCCGAACCGGATACGCGCATTGCTATGGCAGCTTCGATTGTGACTGAGCTGCAAAGCGCTGAAGATGTGGCAAAGCTGAGCAGCCCTTCACTTCCTTCAACTGTCATCTTACATGTAGCTCCAGGATTAAAGGTGACTGATTCTACAGGGAAGACGGAAATCGGAAGTCTGGAATCGCTGCTTGGTACGATTGAGGGACGAATTATCCCGACTTTTTACGTGAAGGACGAGTCTACGGTAGATCAGCTAGTGGAGTATTTGAAAACGAACAATTGGGAGGATGCCGCTGTTGTTTCGGATAATGGAGAGCTGATCAAGCGGGCGAGAACGGCGTATCCGGTAATTCGCGGTATTGTGGACTTCAGTGCGGCAGAAGACTTGTCCAAGGATAAACTGCTGGATGTCCGTAGAAAAACGGCGGCTAGCCTTGCCAGAATTGCAATTTTACCGCAGAGTGTTTCTACCAGAGATAATGTATCCTATTTACAGGAACGTATGATCATGGTATGGACGAAGGATGTGGCCAGTCAGGCGGATAAAAATATCAATATGCATCAACTGATTACAACAGGCGTGAACGGAATAGTTACGGACGCACCAGCTACGGCGTTGAATGCCTTGAAGGTGTATTCCAAAAATACTACGCTCATCCGCAAGCCTTATATTATTGCTCATCGGGGGATGCCTTCTACTTCTCCTGAGAACACAATAGAAAGCAATAGATTGGGGCTGGAAGCGGGTGCGGAGTTTATCGAGAATGATATGTACCTGACCAAAGATGGACGTATCGCCATACTTCACGATGGCTCATTGGAGAGAACAACGAATGGAACCGGCAATATAGAGAATTACACGATGGAAGAATTGAAGAAGCTCAACGCTAACAAGCCTTTTCCAATTGGATTCCCTGATGTGAAGATTCCGACTCTGGATGAACAGATTGACCTGGCCAGAGAAAAGGGCGCAATGGTTATGGCAGAAATCAAGACATCAACGCCTGCTGCAGTAGACGCCTATGTTAAGCTCATCAAGGATATGAATGCTGAAGGTCTTGTGGATACAATGTCCTTTGACATGAATCAGCTAAAGCGAATGGCGGAGCTGATGCCTGAAATGCCACTCGGCTTACTGACTGGAGGCTATGCGAGTGAGACAAATGTTAACAAGTCACTGCGGGAAACGATAAAGCTTCTCCAGAGCTTGAATGCCTCATATAACACAAGCTATAGCGGTCTAGGCAAAAATTTCATGGAGGCGGCGAAACACCGAGGAATTATTATATCTCCATGGACCTTTAATAATAAAAATGATTTTATGAACTATATGAAGCTTGGCGTCTTCGGTATTACAACCGATTATGCTTCTTGGGCTTCATATTGGGCGGCCTCTATTAAGCCAGAGAAGGATCAGTACGACCTGGCTAAAGAAGAGAGCCTTTCCTTAAAAGCGATTGTTAAGTCATACAATGGGACAGAAATGACTATCGAACCGGAAGTTATTGTATTGGACGGACAGGATTCAATTGAACTGAATGGCAGCAGCGTCACCGCCAAGAAAGCGGGTGTTGCGCATGTGTTGTTGCGATACACGTCCACAATGGAAGTAAACAACACTTACGATATTTATACGCAGCCTGTCACCTTGAAAGTTGCAGGAGCAATTCCAGCAGCTCCAAC
>NZ_WHOD01000101.1 GCF_013141765.1 Paenibacillus foliorum | reverse complement strand
GCGATCAAGACATCGAGCAACACAGGCGTTATTGCGCTTGATGGAACGATAGTTCCTACAACTGCAGACACAACCGTGAATCTCGTATTGGAGGTAACGAGAACATCCGATAATTCCAAAGCGAGTACCGTAAGCATTGCAGTAGTAGTACCTGCAAAAAGCGTAGTTCAACAAACAGCAGCAGAAGTAGCCGGTGCCATTAAGACAATTACAGCACCAGCGAAGGATGTTGCTGCAATAACACTGCCACCAGTACCGGCAGGCTTCACCGTAGCGATCAAGACATCGAGCAACACAGGCGTTATTGCGCTTGATGGAACGATAGTTCCTACAACTGCAGACACAACCGTGAATCTCGTATTGGAAGTAACGAGAACATCCGATAATTCCAAAGCGAGTACCATAAGCATTGCTGTAACTGTGCCTGCAACTCCTGCAACGGATATCCAATTGAAAGAAATTGAGTATAACTATGTTAGCGATATATCAGGAGACGTAATTAACGTTACATCAGGCGACACCTATATTTATACCGTCGATACAGATGAAGGTAAAGGTCTTACCACATTAACAATAAAAACAGTGGAGGAACTACTCAATCAAATCACTTCTAAAACTTCTACTCCTCAAACCTATGTGGTCAAGGGTGCAGGTGGTACTAAACTGTTGACTGATCCCCTAGCACAGGGTGATATTTTAACTGTAAGTGCAGGGCAAGCTTCTCACGATTACACAGTAAATGTCATAAAAGGCGCGTTAAGAGGTAAAATGCAGCTAATAAATAGCGTAATTACTGCAAATACAAAATCTGACGTTGTTTTGAATTTCTTTGCAGGGATGAGAAGTCCGGCAACAGAGGTTGTACTTAAGGTTCCAAAGGGAATTGGTGCAACTATGGATAACACATCAGTAAACGTCATTGGCCGTGGGAAAGTTAAGCTTTCGGGACTCGCGACACAATCTATAGGTAGAGTAGGTGCGGGATACCGATTCCAACAGGTGGGTACTGTTGATATTGTTAACAATACGGATGGAAGCCAGGTCATTACATTTAAGGGACTTGATCTAAGACCGGCCAATGGAGCAGATCTTCAAATTACCATTGAGGGTGTGACAATAGAAGCGGGTAGCTATGGATTTGAAGCTTCCTACAAGACATCTGAGCCGGAAGTAGTAACAAGCCCAACGGTTGCAGTAAGTTTAAAAGCGGTAAATACAATTAGCAACTTTAATCGAATATTGGATAAGAGCCTCACTTATAAGGAAAGCAGTGACACTTATACCAAGGCAAAGTTCAACTGGAGTGCTGCTAAGAGTGCCACTTCCATTAAGTTGATGCAATCAACAGATAAGGGAGTAACATGGACAGTAAGCGATGCTGCAACTGGTGCACAAAGTGAAGTAGTGGAGGTTGCAAACCTTACTCCGAATACCGAGTATTACTTTAAGCTTGGAATTACTGGCGGAGTGAATGCGGGAGATTCTAATATTGCAAAATTGTATACAGGTAAATTCAATGCCAAGCTGATGGGCGCCAAGGGCGATGGTAAGGCTGATGACACACAAGCCATTAATGATGCCATTTTGTATCTGAATTCTTTAGGTGGTGGTACGCTGCTGTTTGAAGATGGCACTTTTAATGTGAGAACCGTTCATCTTCAAAGTAATGTATACCTTTATATCAATAAAGATGCGACCCTAGCTGCTCTAAAAGGTGGCGATGCTCCGGAGACAACTTATTTCTCCGATAAAGGATATCGTTCTGGTACTTCCGCAACGTCAACAGGACCTTACAAAGATCCTGAAAATTACTTAACCAAGCAAGACGTAGGTCATCATTACTTTAGGAATAGTATGTTTTTTGGTGAAAGACTAGATAATTTCAAGATTATTGGCAATGGTAAAATAACAGGAAATGGAAATTTACAGACTAGTGACGCGGTAATGAATAATGCTCCAGACAGTCGTACAGACAAGATGGTTACCGTTAAGCTAAGTACAAACTTCGAATTTGGCGGTTTGGATAATGGGCTTGACCTGTGGTACGAAGAGACTAATTCACCCACGACTGATGAACCCTATTATATTCAAAGCATTGATGCTGATGGCAAAAATGAAGTCAAACAAAGAGACATCAGTAATATGCTCAAGGTTGATAGGTCAGGACATTTTGCTATGCTGGCAACCGGTACAGATTATATCAATACACATGACTTTTATTATGATAAGGGTAGTGGTGGCGGTGCCAGAGATGTTTTTGACTATATGCAAAGCAGCTATGTTACAGCCAGAAATATTTATGCCAAAGGTACTTCGGATGATATTGTAAAGCCAGGCAGTGACTCCTCACTAGGCTTTACAAGACCTGCAACTAATTATTTCGTTCGTAATATTATCGGAGACACCAACTGTAATCTATTCCAAATCGGTAGTGAAACCGTAGACGATATTAAAAATGCCTATGTGGACAATATTTATGTACTAGCAGGAAATAAAGCAGGATTTTCTATTTCCACTAATGATGGCGGTCATATCGAAAATATTTATTTGAATCATGGTCAGACAGGTCCAATACACCATAAGTCAGAAATGAGACGTACACGGGCACCTTTCTTTATTTCTATTTCAAATAGGGGACGTGTTATTGGCGGCGACGCTAAAAGAATGGTTTTCATGGAAAACGGTGTACAGAGAGATGAACTGTTAAGCACCAATGTAAACATCGGATATGTAAAAAATGTTTACATTAAGGATGTTAGTATTGAAGAGGTTTATCAAGGAAGTCAATATGGTGATCCTTCCAAGAGATGGAAACCGTATAATGGGAATTCTACAACTAAAGCAACGCCGATCATTGCGGGTTACAAGGTGGGTGAGGGTGGCCCCATATTGCCGGACGGACGTAACATTGGCTATATTGAGAACCTTAACTTTGAAAATGTCGATGTTTTAGTAAAGGGTGGCAATAGCTTCGCTGATTCAGAAGTTAGTCCTCCAGAGTTGGGTGTTGGTAAATATAACGTCTCAGACATTGGGGAACAACCATCCTATGGCTTCTGGGCTAGACATGTTGACGGTCTTACTTTTACAAATGTCACTACAAACTTTGAAAAAAATGATGATAGATATGCAATCGTGTTGGATGATGTTAAAAATGCTACCATTGATAACTTGAAAATGGTCAGCGGGACTGGAAATCCAAATGTTATACAGCTAAAGAATGCCAGCCATATAACCGTTAAGAATTCTTCTTACTACAAAAATACATGGGGCAATGAGCTTACTTCTCTTGCAGCCCTGAACAATGTAACGGTGACAAGCAAGCAGACATATCCGAATATGAAGGTGCAAGACCCGCACAGTACATCGATACAATTGAAAGTGGCCGGTCATCCTAATCTAACTAATTTGGATAAAGTGACCAATGTAATTACGGCAACTTTGGGAACTACGGTAGCCGATATTATTGGCCAATTAGAATCAACGGATGAGACGGTACAGACTTACTCAGTTACTGATTCGTCTAGTGCAGCGAAGAATACAGGGATGCTGGAGACGGGAGACATTCTCGTTGTAACCGCTCAAGATGGGACAACAAAGAAAAATTATAGCATTGTTGTTCCGCTCGAAATTTTGGTGGAAGGCGAGTCACAGTTAAATTCAGTTGGAAAAAGCATTGCTAGCATTACGACTTCAACCTCTTCAACCAATGGAATTAGCTATCTTCAAACGAATGCTGTGCCAATCGGAGAGTGGATTGAATTCAGTATTCCGGTTCCTTCGGCGGGCACCTATAATGTGTCTTATCAATATAAGACCAACACGACTGGAAGGGCTGCCGTTCAGGCGTATGTCAACGGAGAGTCCAAGGGCTCACCTGTCAACTTTAATAATACGACAGCCAATCTATTTATTCCGGTAGATCTAGGTCAGGTGACATTGGCGGCTGCAGGCAGCTATCCAGTAAGATTTGTTGCAACTAGCGCTGGCTCGATCGTCATCGACTACATCAAGTTTACAAAGCTAACAGTAACCGCGCCGTCGTCAAGCAACACGGATATTCAGCTGAAAGCCACGCATCCGAATGTATCGGCCGTCAATACGGTGAATCATACAATTACAGCTGTAAACGGCACTACCGTAGCACAGATCCTTGCACAGATAAGCTCTACAGACAATTCGGCACAAAGTTATGTCGTAACGGATGCCAGCAGTGTTGTAAAAGGTTCGGGAGTTCTTGTTAGCGGGGATAGATTGGTCGTCACAGCGTCTGATGCAACGACGAGTGCAGCCTACACCATCACTGTAGCCCTGAGTACCGACACCAACATTCAGTTGTCGTCAAGTCACCCGAGTGTGACAGCCGTTGATAATGCGGCAAAAACCGTTAACGTAGCTTCCAACGCAACAGTAGCGGATATCAAATCTCAAGTT
Source organism: Paenibacillus foliorum (assembly GCF_013141765.1). Lineage (GTDB taxonomy): Bacteria > Bacillota > Bacilli > Paenibacillales > NBRC-103111 > Paenibacillus_S > Paenibacillus_S foliorum. Next base: position 127,090 of record NZ_WHOD01000101.1, on the reverse strand, counting down.
GTATCATCCGATGGCTCGATGCAAACCTATTCTGTTACAGATGCCGGCAACGCCGCAAAAAGTTCGGGTGCGCTTGTCACAGGTGACAAATTGGTCATAATGGCGGCGGATGGAGCTACTCAAGTTACTTATACGATCAATGTCGCACCAGCTGCCAACAATTCGAATGTCAATTTGCAGCTGAATGCAGGCAATACTACAGTCATAGCCGTAAATAACACAGACCGTAGAATTGCGACATCAGGCACTGCTACAGCTATTACAACTATAGCAGGCCAGTTGAAATCAACAGACGGAACAGCTCAAACGTATACGATTACAAATGCAGCCGGAGGTGCGCCTAAACTGAACGCAGTGAATGGGGATAAGCTAGTCGTAACTGCTGCAGACGGAACGACAACGGCAACTTACATTCTTACAATTGCAGCCTTGCCTGCAAGCACTTATGCTCAGGTGAAAGCAGCAGGACATCCTCATGTCGTAACAGTATATAATTCAGATCGAACCATTATTGCTAAAACCGGCATAACCGCAGCTAATCTTTTGGCTGAGATTGAATCTTCAGACGCCTTGACGCAGACCTATTCCGTAACGGATGCAGTCTACACAGTTAAGACTGGAAATACGCTTCTTCATACAGGAGATCTATTGAAGGTAACGTCCCAGGATGTGTCGGCAAGTGTGTATTATACCATTTACGTAGCGGACGTACTTTACGATATAGACCCAGCTGGTACCTATACTACGTCTAACAGTAATGCTAAGACCTCTGGAGCTGATGATACAGCTGGCAATCATGACCGAAATAGTGCAGTAAATAATACGCACATGCAGGTGAGTTTTCCAGCAACACCAGCCAATCAATACATCGAGTTTACGATTAACGTTACTGCAAACGGTACCTACGATGTGTTGTTTGGTTCCAAGAAAAGTAGTTCGGGTAGAACTACGATGCAACTAACTGTCGATGGAGCTACCAGTGTGGGCTCGGTAAATGAGGTTGTTGCAACGACGGCCCTTCAAGGGATGTACCTAACCAATGTTGGAAGCATTAACTTAACCGCAGGCAGCCACACGTTCAGGTTTACTGTTGCAGGTGCTGCAAGTGGTCAATCCTTCGATTTTATTGGCCTCACTAAAACTAACTAAGTGCAACCAAACGATGGACAAAAATCGCAAAAAAGAGAAGTAGGGATTATCCCTGCTTCTCTTTTTTTAATAAGTGATTTTTCAACCGTTGGCACGGTCCTTTTTATATAGAAGAGGCTTTTTGATGCCATTTAACTGTTAATCATCTTAAACACTCTGATAATGATATTTGATTCTCTATAAAGCTTAACTATCTTAAAATTAAACTATAGAAGCGGATTAAGTAAAATTCGAAACACTTGAAGTGGAGGAAACCCAGTGAGTACAAATCAATCAACCGTTGTAAACCGGGCGGTCGTAAGAAAACAGAAGCAGCGCATTCAGTGGTTGCCTTACATCCTGATCGCGCCGGCGATTGTCCTGATTATTGTCTTTTTGTTCTACCCCGTCGGGAATGTATTTTATTTCAGCTTGCAGAGATTTAATCCTGCGAAAGCTTACGAGAATGGATTTATTGGGCTCGACAATTTCAGAGCTATCTTCACATCTGACAAATTGTTTTTTTCAACCTTGTGGGTCTCGGCTAAATGGGTGTTCGTCGAGGTTGTTCTCCAGCTCATATGCGGGTTGGGAATTGCACTCATGCTGAATCAAGCATTTAAATTCCGTGGATTATTCAGATCAGCAGCGATATTGCCGTGGGCCATTTCAGGGGTTGTAACCTCCACCTTGTGGCAAATCTTATTTAACGAACAAATAGGGCCGCTCAACGATATTTTTCTGAAACTAGGCCTTATCGAGCATAAAATTGCTTGGCTCTCTGAGGTACACACGGCATTTCCTGCAATTGTAACAGCTGAATTATGGAGAGGCATACCTTTCTTCACAATCGCATTGCTCGCTGGTTTGCAAACAATCCCTGGTGATTTGTACGAGTCAGCAGTGGTGGATGGAGCGGGACGATGGAAATCCTTCATCCATATTACACTCCCGTTTTTGAAAACGACCATTATATTAACGACACTGCTGCGAGCGGTATGGGAGTTTAATAACGTCGATTTAATATTTGTAATGACTAACGGGACAGGCGGACCTATTGATTTAACGACTACACTCCCGATGTACATCGTCAAGCAGGCGATTGTCGCGCAAGACTTTGGTTATGGTTCAGCTCTGACTGTAATTGGCTTTATCATACTGCTCCTGTTTGCAGTGTTCTACTTGAAATTAAGCGGATATGGAAAGGAAGAGTAAGTATGAGAAACACACAAACCATAAAAACAGCTCCAATTCTTCCTAGGATAATGGAAAAAGCATTCCTCTTGTACATACCGATGCTTCTGGCAATGGTGTTCACGTTATTTCCCTTATTCTGGGCGCTTGTCACCGCATTTAAGAGGGAGAGTGACATTACTAAGCTCCCCATCAAGTATTTGCCACTGCCCGCTACCTTTAATAACTTCTTGATCGCATGGAATAATGTAGGTTTCTCCAAGTATTTCATCAACAGCTTAATAGTTGCAGCTTTGACCGTATTAATCGTGCTTGTTTGCTCAATTCTGGTCGGTTATGCGATCAGTCGATTTAAATTCAGAGGCAAAAAGCTGTTCATGTTATTGCTGTTATGTACGCAGTTCATTCCAGGGGCAATGCTTCTTATTCCCATGTTCGAGATTTTCAGAGCTTTGCATTTAACTAGCAATTTAATGGCGTTAGTCATTATTAACAGCACGTTCCAGCTTCCCTTCAATGCTATATTGATGAGTGGCTTTATCTCGAACATTCCTGAGCAGCTAGAAGAAGCGGCGATGGTGGATGGATGCAGTCGCTTGAAATCTGTATTCCTAGTCGTATTCCCTATCCTTATGCCAGGTATTGTAGCAACCATGGTTTACACCTTTATAGGTTCGTGGAACGAATTCTTATTTGCTCTCATGTTAATTAGTAAAAAGGCGCTCTTTACATTGCCGGTTGGGCTTCGATATATGCAGGGTGAATATGACATTCAATATGGTGCATTGGCTGCGGGAAGCGTAATTGCTTTGTTGCCAGCGGCAATCTTGTTCGCCTATGTTCAAAAGTTTTTGGTGCAGGGTATAAGTGCAGGAGCTGTAAAAGGGTAGTAGGGCTGAACTAATTCTCTGCTCGAGTCTTTATTCGAAAAGGGATTTAGCATATATTAATATTACTAAGGAGATGTTAACATGTACAAAAAGGGTCTTAAAATGTTAATGGTAATGGGCTCAGCTTTATCATTGACTTTATCAGCATGCAGCACCGGTGGCTCAACTCCCATTGATAAAACGCCAGCACCAACGACAACGCCACCAGCCCAAACCTCCAAACCGGCAGAAAATGTGAAAATTACATTTTGGGATGAGAACCCTGGCCCGAACCGAACTCCTTTTTATGAAGAACTTATTAAGCGGTTCCAAGCAAAGAATCCGAATATCCAAGTTGAATATGTGGGAATCCCTGCAAGCGGTGCCAAACAAAAGTACGATGTTTCCATTGCGGCCAACGATATGCCTGATGTTGCTGGTATCAATATGGTATGGTTATCTGATTTTGTGGCTAAGGGAGCTGTACAAGAACTCGATCCGTATTTTAAGGATTGGAGTGATAAAGACAAAATTGCTTCGAATATAGTTGAGTTCGATCGAGGCTTAACTGCGGACAAAAAACTGTATTATCTGCCGCATACGATGTTTCTGGACATCCTCTGGTATCGAACGGACTGGGTAAAGGATGCAGGATTGAAAGCGCCAACAACCTGGGAAGACTTCTTCACCGATGTTGACAAGCTGACTGATATCAAAAACAATCGTTACGGATTCAGCATTCGAGGAGGTTCAGGAAGCATCAATCAGCTAACCTCTATGATTTATGCCTATTCCGGTATCGGTGAATACTTTACGCCGGATGGCAAAGCTACGGTTAGAGATCCGAAAATTACCGAATTTTTGAATAAATATGTGGCTCTATATAAAAAGAATACTCCAGTAAGTGACATTACGAACAGCAATAAAGAGATGAACGCAACGTTTGACACAGGTACTACGGCTATCATTCAACATAACTTTGGCTCTTATAATGACCATGTAACCAATCTTGGTAACGGCAAATTTGCAGGTGTTATTCCACCCAAAGCGGGTAATGGCAAAAGAGTCGTAGTTCCGGTTGCAAACGGATTAGTGATGTTTAAAAACTCTAAGCATCCTCAGGAAGCATGGAAGTTCTTAAGCTTCTTAATGAATGCAGACAGTCAAACGTATTGGAACCAAAATATTGGTCAAATGCCTACCAACACCGATTCACTGAAAAGCGACTACGTGAAAAACACGCAGCATATTCAACAAGGTGCAGAAGTGCTGGCTGATAAAGAAACGATTGCCTTAAGTCTTCCTTCCCATCTGCCGGATTACACGAAGATTACGACTCAACAGCTTGAGCCTGATTTCCAAAGAGTGCTTACAGGTAAAATGAGCGTTGACGAATTCGTAAAAGGCTGGGCTACTTCGATGGAAAAAGCGAAAGCTGATTATGATGCTGCTATGAAAAAATAAGCAAGATACATTCATTGCATTTGGGGCGAGCGAGCATTCGCTCTCCCTGAATGTTGTATTTAGGGGGAGGATCCTTGTGCCGGTATTTCGTTCATTAAAATCAACGATCCTTTGGTTATTTGTCCCCATCATCATTGTATTTGTACTGGTTACAGGTACAATCTCTTTTATGCTGGCTTCACAGCAGCTGGAAGAAAACGCATTCACCAACTTGAACGACACGATTGCTCAAACGAAAAGCTTGTTAAACGATAAATTAACCGCTTTTATTGCAGAGCTAATAGGTCTTGAAAATAAATCCGAATGGCTTTCCATTATGAAAAAGACAGATGATCCAGAAGTTTCTTTAGAGCCAGAGGATTACATATTTATGAATAAAGCATTCGACTCTTATTTTGAACGTTATTCTATGCTGGATTCGGTTTTGTTCTATTACAATGAAGGACGAGTATCTCTGTACAAACAAAATTCTGCAAGTTCAACCGTCAATATTTCTTTAGATGATTACAGTGAAAAATTAGAAAGCGAGCGCCTCTCCGTAATTAAATGGCTTAATATACATGATGAAGACAGATTGCTTACACCTCAAGTGATCAGTGTATACCGCATGTTTGGCAAAGATAAATCACGGACAAATGGTATTTTCATGATGAATTTGAAGAGCCGCTTTTTTTACGATTTGTTGAATAATGCCAAGATCAGTACAAATGGTTATTTATGCATCGTAAGCTATGATGGGGTTATGAGCTTTAAAAATGTAGCACATCAATACAACGTTGAAGACTCGGTTCTGCAAAGGGAACTAATGATAGCTGAAGCACCCTCAGGGCAAATCAATATCACGAATAAATACGGTGAAAAAATGCTGATTGTTTACGATACGCTAAGCCTTAATAAATGGAAGATCGCTGCCATTGTGCCGGAAAGCGAACTCTTTAATAAGGTGAATTCTATTGGATTGGTGATCGTTACAGTGATGCTGCTGGTGATTGTATTCGCCGCAGTTCTGTCCAATATCGTAGCTCATATCATCACCAAACCTCTGATTAAATTAACGCATACAGTGAATCGGATTGAAGATGGGAATCTAACCATTCGGTACAACACGTTCCCTTCAAATGAAATAGGCGTACTGAGCAGAGGGATCCAGGAGATGATGCTCAGAATCAATAATTTGTTAAAAGAAGTAAAGGAAGAACAGGAGAAAAAGAGATCAGCGGAGCTGGCTGTTCTGCAGTCACAGATTAAACCGCATTTTCTATATAATACGTTGTACTCGATTAAACAGCTTTGTGAAATGGAAGAAAATAAAGATGCCGGTGAAATGGTAACGGCTTTATCTAACTTTTATAGAATTAGCATTAATAAAGGGAATGAAATCATCCCCATCTCCCAAGAAATCGAGCACATCCGAAATTATTTGTACATTCAGCAGATGCGTTATGGCGAAGATTTTATCTATGAGATCGATATGGAACCGGACATTATGAGCTGTAATATTGTTAAGCTGACTTTACAGCCTTTAGTTGAAAACGCTATCTATCATGGCATGAAGCAAAAACGCGGACAGGGCTTGATACGTATCTGGGGGCAATTGGACAATCAGGAGGTACGGCTATATGTGGAGGATAACGGCAAGGGGATGTCAGAAGAAGATGTGAGAGCGATTAATCAAAGCTTAGGAGAGGAAGAAAATAGCGGGAGCATGCTCGGCTTTGGTACTGGTAATGTAAATAAACGGCTGCAGCTTAACTACGGGACATCATATGGCCTTGAATACGAGAATAAACCTGGTGGCGGTATCATCGTGATGATAAGAATCCCATTTTATGGATAACAAGACGGGGGGCTCTGATGATGAAAGTTGTAATCGTGGATGACGACAGCATTATTCGAAAAGGCTTATCACGTACGATCCCTTGGGAACAGAACGGATTTACACTCGTCGGTTCGGCTAGAGATGGTGAGGAAGCCTTGAGTTTGATAGCTGAAATGCGGCCCAATCTCCTACTAACGGATATCCGAATGCCCTTTATGGATGGTTTTCAATTGACGGAGGCTGTTAAAGAGAGGTTCCCGGATATGAAAATTATTATGTTGACCAGCTTTGATGAGTTTGAGCTTGCGCATCGGGCGCTGAAATTAAAGGTTTTCGATTATTTATTGAAGCCTGTCGATACAAAGCAACTATTGGATACGGCGAAAAGAGCGATGGCTGAGCTTGAATATGAGAACGAAATGAAGCGCAAGGTCATTGAAGGCATGCCGCTGCTGCGACAAAGATTTTTGGAAAAGTTAATTAAAGAGAACTTATCTGAGGATGAAATTCGTTCCCATAGCGAGTTTCTGAATTTTAGGCTGCCAAGAGCGAAATATGTTGTTATTTTATTAACAGCTGACGATTATAGCTACCCTGATTATCAGAACCGCTTTGGTAAAGAAATGCTGAAATACTGCATATTGAACGTTGCCGAAGAAACGGTGCTCAGAGATTATAAGGGAATTGTTTTCGATTCGGAAGATGGGGAGATTGTCATCATTTATTATGGAAATGGAGAACAGGATCTGATTGAGCAGATCACATTACAAATCGCAGAGACGATTCGAGTTAACGTAGAAAAATATTTAAAAACCACGGTCACAGTCGGTATCGGTTTTACTTATGACAATCCTGGTGACATTTCTCGGTCTTACCGTGACGCGAAGGCGGCTATTGAATTTCGGCATATGATTGGCACGAACAGGGTGTTAACAGTTGGCGACACGGGCCTTCCTCCCACATGCTCAACGGAAATCCTATTAAACGGAATAGAGAACGAGCTTGTTATGAAAGTAAAGCTTGGGTTGGTACGAGAAGCCCATGATATACTGGATAACATCGAACAAAAGGTGCTCGAAATAAAATTCGTGTCATTGGTGCAAGTCCGGTTGATCGGAATTGAGATAAGTCTTCTTATGTACAAAGAGTTGGAAGAGATGGTGAAGCGAAATGTGAAGTTCAAGGATAGTCTTGAATCCTTCCACACTTACTATAATGAGCTAGAACGGTTTCAGACCGTTCAAGAGATCTTCGATTCCATTCGTCAATTGACGGACCGATTCATAGACATTACGAACCGCCAACGCGAGATTCAAACCAAAAGTATGGTTCATAACGCAATCGACTATATCGAGAGCCATTATTCAACAGAAGGGCTATCGCTTCAAGAGGTCGCTCGCTTCGTACATATCAGTCCGACTTATTTGAGTATTCTTTTCAAGAAGGAGAAGAATATTACCTTCAGTGATTTTCTGTTGCAGATTCGCATGAAAGCAGCCACCGAATTGCTTCGAATAAGCGGTTTGAAATCCTATGAGGTAGCGGAGAAAGTCGGGTACAGCAATCCTCAATATTTCAGTCAATGCTTCAAGAAGTATACCGGGTTCTCACCAACTGATTATAAAAATAACGTTCATTGAATCAAAGGGCAATCGGGATTCCGGTTGCCTTTTTGTTGTGCATTCCTGATTAAAAATCCAATATCAAATATGGTAAAAACTTAATATATATTATCTATAAAAACCAAACCTTATTTCTATATTTCACACATTGTAAGGGTTACCATAAAAAGTGATAATGAATATATTCCAGTAAACAAACGAGGGGGATAAACAATGAAAAAGAAGCATATAGCATTTCAAGCAGTTCTTGCAAGCTCACTTGCGATCAGCCTTAGCGCATGCGGAGCAGGAGCGGGAGACGGGAAAACCGGCAGCAGTACGCCAGCAGCCACTCCGGCAAGCGGCGGCGGGGTGCAGGAGAAGAAGGCTGAGAACATCACCATCACGTTTCAGAACATCTATCCCGATCCAACCGATCCAAAGAATGGGATGTTGAAGAAAATTGTGAACGATTATCAATCGAAAAATCCGAATATCAAGATTGAGCTGGACTCGCTAAATACAGACCAGCAAAAGCTGAAGCTCAAAACACAAGCAGCGTCTAAGGAAGTACCTGACATTACTATTGTTAACCCATCGGCTCAGATGAAGCCGTTCGTCGATGCGGGACTGTTTGCCCCGCTGAACGACATGGTGGCACAGAACGGCCTGAAGGACACGTTCCAGAGCGGCATTCTAGATTGGTATACGTTCAACAACAATCTTTACGCACTGCCTGACGGCAACAACATCGCGGTCGTTTACTATAACAAGGAGCTGTTCAAGCAAGCAGGCGTCGAGGTACCTAAAACCTTCGAAGAGATGGTTGATACGGTGAAGAAGCTGAAGGATAAAGGCATCCAGCCGATGGCGATAGGGGAAAAGGATTCTTGGACCGGTTCCTTCCTGTTCATGAACGTCCTGCTTCGCACCAATAGCGGCCCCGGCTTTCTGAAGGATGTCGTGGATGGCAAGAAGACCTTCCAAGACCCTGTTTTCACTGATGCAGTAACCAGCTTCCAGAATCTGATCCAAGCGGGAGCTTTCCAGGAAGGGGCCACCTCCTTCGACTATAATGCAGGCGAGAACCTGTTCAAAACTGGTAAAGCCGCCATGTACTTTATGGGCAGTTGGGCTACCGGCGGTATCGAAACCTCGTCGGTTAACGGCAAGGTAGGCGTGTTCAAGTTCCCAACGGTTAATGGCAAAGGGAATCCAGATGAGTTCATGCTTGCTCCGGGCAGCGGATTCGCAATCTCTGCCAACAGCAAGCATCTCAAGGAAACGAAGGAGTTCCTCAACTACTTCATGTTGAACTTTCCGAAGGAAGCATTCGCCGTGAAGGGCGCAGTCGGCTTGGCACAGAAGGTCGATGGAGACTTCAAGGCAGCCGGTTATTCCGAAATGGCCATGGAGGTGCTAGGTCTCTTCAAGCAAGTGAAGGGCGGCGATCTGGCCTTCGATAACACGATGAATCCGGGAACGGCACAAGGTCATTTAAGCAGCATTCAGAACTTGTTCGTGCAAAAGAAAGTACCTGCGGATGTTGCCAAAGAGCATCAAACTGCCTACGAATCCAACAAAAAATAAACCTGCAGTCGAATCGGAATTTATCTTCTGCCTATGAGGTGAGGAGGTAAGTTCCGATTGCAATTCATAAGGAAGGAGGCCAAACAAAGTGAAGGTACTGCGAGTCTCCAAATGGACGATAGCCGCATTCGTGCTGCCATGCTTGTTGATCTATATAAGCCTTGTGTTCGTTCCAATCCTCGTATCCTTGTACAGCGGCTTGCTGGATTGGAACGGGATTGGCGAGTCCAAGTTCGTAGGCTTGGAAAATTTTCGTACTTTGTTGTCTGCGGACCCGGTATTCTGGCCTTCCGTGCGCCGAACGCTGATGTTTGCCGTGTTTTCTATGGCAGAGATACCGGTTGCCCTATTCGTGGCCATTCTGCTCAACCGATTCATTAAGAAGCCGAATTTTTGGGTCGCCAGCTATTTCCTGCCGGTAATCCTGTCGGTAGTCATCATTGGCCAGCTGTGGAAGACAATCTATAATCCCGCTGCTATGGGCGGAATGCTGAACCAGGTGCTGGATATGCTGAATCTGCATAGTTGGACAAGATCGTGGCTCACGGAACCTGCTATAGCTATGAACGCACTCTACTTCGTTGCCTTGTGGCAGTATTTGGGCTATCATACGCTGATTCAGTTCACCGGCATTCAGAATATTCCGGCCGATATTTATGAAGCGGCCCGCATCGATGGAGCCGAGGGGCTGAAGGCAGATTGGCACATTACGTTCCCTATGAATATCCCAATCTTCAAAATCTCGATCGTTCTTGCCTTCATCGGCTCCCTGCAAGCCTTCGATATGGTGATGGTCATGACGGGAGGCGGACCCGCGCATGCAACGGATGTGATCTCAACGCACATGTATAACATGTCGTTCCTATCGATGAAATACGGCTACGGTAGCGCCGTCGCGGTCTTTCTGGTCGTATTGTGCCTGATTTCTACCGTTTTCATCAATACAATATTCACCCGATTGGAAAACAAATTCTCGTAAGAGGGGAGTGTTATTAATCATGCAGGCAGCGCCAGGCACCGCTTCTGTACAACCGGCCATCAGAGTGAGCCGCAAGCGCCTCTCTTTCGTGAAGGTTATTGTTCTGCTCTTCTTGTCCATACTCGTCGTAACTCAGATATACCCCCTGCTCTGGCTTTTTCTCTACTCGATGAAAAGCAATGAGGAGATTCTGTCAGGCGCATTCTTCGCCCTGCCGGCTTCTCCGCAGTGGAAAAATTTTACGGATGCCATTGAGTCGGGACATTATTTCCTATATCTGAAAAATAGCCTGTTCGTGACCACCGTTACACTGGCAGGAGTGCTGCTGCTCAGCTCGCTGGCATCGTTCGCAATTAGCCGGTTCCGCTGGAAGTATGGTCAGGCGGTTATGGTCATTTTTCTCATCGGATTGATGATCCCGCTGCAAGCGACTCTGCTGCCGTTAATGATCATCTTCAAGAACTTGAATATTCTCAACACTCATCTGTCGCTCATTCTGCCGTATATCGCTTTCCAGACCCCGATTGCGATCTTCATTTTGAGCGGGTTTATGAAGTCGATACCCAATGAGATCGAAGAATCGGCCATCATGGATGGCGCAGGGGTGCTGCGCATTTTCCTAAACATCCTGCTGCCGATCTCGGTGCCTCCGATGATGACGGTAAGCATTCTGACCTTCATTAACATTTGGAACGAATATATTCTGGCTGCTACATTCATATCGTCGGAGAGGCTGAAGACCCTGCCGTTCGGTGTGAATAGCTTCGTCAGCCAGTATTCGGTCAGCTATGGAGCGATTGGTGCATTTCTTGTGCTGGGGGCGCTGCCGGTCATCATCATCTATTTTCTGTTAGCTGACAAAATTACAAAAGGGATGGTAGCGGGAGCGGTGAAAGGTTAATTTGCCGCCCTCCCTTTTTTTGTTCTCTATGATAAAATATCGTATAGAGCATGACGAAAGGGGATCACGATGTGACACGCGGACTGAATTCCATTCATAATCGCTTATTTCTACTATTCCTGACTTGCATGCTGGTCTTGCTGTTCATTGTGAGCTTCTTGTATTACCAGAAAACGACGGAAATCATTCATGGGAAAATCAACGATTTGGCTGAAAAAAACATTTCTCAAACCGTCGGCCTGTTCGATCTCTTGCTGCAAGGCTATGATAGCGTAACCAAAGCGCTGAACAGCAACTACGAAATGCTGCGGTTGATTGAGAGCCGCGATGCGAACAAGGACCCGGACATTAGCTTCATTAACGAAAGAACGATTACTAATATAATTGGCGCCATCTATTATTCACGGGATGATATCGTCGGCATCCACATCATTACCAACGCAGGCAAAAACTACAGCTATGAGCGGCGCTTTGCAGGGGTCTTGGATGCCAACTATTCCAGTTCCCCCTGGTATCAGAAGCTTGTTGATTCTTCGGGCGAGATGGTCTGGCTCGGCATCTTTCCGGGCTCGGTTATCAACCGGTTCAGTGAGGACCCTGTGTTCGTATTCGGGCGCAAGCTGTACGATCTGACCGACCATCGTATGATTGGTGTCATGCTGATCGAGACGAATCCTGGACCGATATTGGATGCACTTTCCAATGTGACGATCAGTCCGAACAGTCGGGTGTATATCGTTGACAGTGCAGATAGAATGATCGCTTCCACGGAGAAGGATCAGATTAAGCTGCCTTCCTTCAGTGGTCTACCACGCCCGCAGGCGGACCATATTGTTATCGACAATCGGACGGATCAGCTGATTGTAGCGGCCAAAGCTAAGCTGTCGGACTGGACTGTGTTCGGTCTTACACCCAAAGAGGACATCAATGCGGAGGTCATAGAGACAAGGGACTATCTCTTTCTCGTAATTATAGTACTTGTGATTGGCTCGACAGTATTGGCTACGATAGTTTCCCGCAGTATGTCCTCGCCGCTCAAGCTGCTCATTCGCGAGATGAGGCAGGTAGAGATGGGGAATTTCAAGGGCTTAGTGAACGTAAGGTCATTCGATGAAATCAATGTTCTTGTAGCTTCTTTCAACCGAATGGTGCATAGAATGGATGAACTGATCGAACGGATAACTATGGCTTCCATCAGCGAAAAGAACGCGGAGCTGCAAGCGCTGCAGTCTCAGGTGAACCCGCATTTTCTTTACAACACGCTCGACATGATTTACTGGATGCTTGATGAGCGGGAAAATGACAGGTTAGGGCGGGTGATCTTGGCTTTGTCGCATATGTTCCGCTACAGCAGTGATTGGGAGGAAGCCTCGAAGACGACACTGCGGCAGGAACTCGAGCAAATGCAGCATTATATGACCATTATTGGGAATCGTCTGGAAGGAAGGGTGCGGACAGAGATTGAAGTGGGCTCTGAGTGGCTGGATGTTCCGCTGCCCAAAATGACCATTCAGCCCATCATTGAGAATGCTATTAAATACGGGCTTGAGCCACTCCACGAGCATTTAGGATTACTGCGCGTGTATACGGAGACCACGGATGTCGAGCTGCGAATTGTCATAGAAGATAACGGCGTTGGCATTCGACAGGAGGTTCTGGACCTAATTCAGGCTTCTCTCCTTAATGATACGGCGCTGACTTCATCAGGGTATCCACATCCTACCGGTCCCCTAGCAGCTGAATCTCCTTCAGGCCGGAACTTACGCTTCGGCGAGATTATAGGCGGGACTTCAGCCCACGGCAATACTGCCGGTATCGCCGCAAGAAAGGTGCGCAGAGGCATTGGACTGACCAATGTACACCGCAGGATTGCATTAATGTTCGGGGAAGCTTACGGACTACAAATCCAAAGTATAGTTGGGGAAGGAACAACGGTAATCATTTCCATGCCGATACCGGGAAAGGAGCCAAGGCTGCATGATTCAAATCCTAATCGTTGATGATGAAACGGTTATCCGCGAGGGCATTCAGCGGACGCTGCTCAATCGTTTTCCCCAGCACCGGATTCACCACGCGGCGAACGCTGAGCAAGCGATTTCGCTGCTGCATGAGCATCGCATCCATATCGTATTGACGGATATTTTAATGCCTGGCATGACGGGACTGGAGCTGATGAACGTCTCCCGCCACCGGCATCCGCATCTCAAATGGGTCGTCATTTCAGCATATTCCGAATTCGCTTATGCTCAGGAAGCTGTTCGTCTAGGGGCTAAGGATTATCTGCTTAAGCCTATCGGCAAAGAAGTGCTCGCTGAGATGATTGAGAAGCTTAGCACGGAAATCATCAAGGAAATCGAACTAACTGAAGAAGCTGAAGTGCTGAAGAAAAACCGCAAATACTTGCAGGAAGCCGTATTTCAGCGTTTTGCAGCTGGACTTGATACAGGACGTATTGACATGCGTTCGATTATTGAACAACATCCTCACTTCCTCCTGATCCTGGTCAAGATGGAGTCCGACAAGCCCGTCCGTCTTGAGAACTTCATCATCGAGAACGTGATGGCCGAGCTGATCGAGCGCTACGGCTGCGGTTTCGTCACCGTCCATGACAGCCAGAGCTTACTCGGTCTGATCACCCTCCAGAACGAGGGGAGTCTGCCCGTGCTGCTGTCGGAGCTGCGCACGCATCTTATTAAGTATTTGAGGGTGCCGTTCCAGATCATGCATACCGAGAGGATCCAGCATTTCGAGGCCGTGCCGGAGGAAGTACAGCGTATGCGTCAAGCTTCGACGATGCAAATCTACGAGCATTATGCTAACGGCGGGGACCGCGCAGTGGAAGTCGCACAACAGTATATCCGCAGCCACTATCAAGAGGATTTGTCGCTGGAGAAGGTGGCGGCTATCGTCTATCTGAATCCGGTTTACTTTAGCCAGCTATTTAAGCAGAAAACCGGTCAAGGCTTCAAGGAATATGTCATTCAGCTGCGGCTGGATCAAGCTAAGCTGCTGTTAGCTAATCCCAAGCTAAAGCTCGTCGACATCGCTGAGCGCATCGGCTACAAGGATATGCGCCACTTTACCCAAGTGTTCCGTAAGAAGTACGGCGTTACCCCTTCGGAATTTCGACAGGGATTCGGTGTCCATTCGTCGGATTCGTGCTAGTACTGAAGTTCGTGTTAGTACTTAAGTACACAGTGAAGTGTAGATGAAGCCTGAGAATGAGCGCTGCTGCGCTTATTTTTTTTGGATCAATTTTCTGATAAAGCGGATATTGCTCCATATGCTGCTGAAAGTATTGCTTTCATGGTCAATGCAGGGATCGTGGAAGGTGCGGGTTCCTATCTGAACCCACATAACAGTGCATCTAGAGCGGAGGCAGCCGTGCTGCTTTACAGAATCATAAGTATGAATCCAAAGAATTAATAGGAATAAGGGCAAGAAGGCAAGAAGTTCTGGGGGGAAATCCACCGAATTTCTTGCCTTTTTTGATCTGTAAGCCAGAATTTACATGTTTTGGGGTGAGCGAAGCTACCCGTTATAACTTTATTAATACTGCGAACCGTTACCTTGATTTCTCTAAATGGGAGAGCAAGCAGAGTCGGAACAGAGTTGGAAAAAGGGGCAGACCAGAGGCGGAACAGAGGCGGAAAAAGGGGCAGAATAGGGGAGGAATGCAAGCTTCTCATTCAAAGGAACACGACTTCAACAACAGCAGCCGTAATTTCATACGTGATTCCTCCTAACGCAGGAACGTATGGGAGTAGACAAGGACCTGAGGCATCCCCTCAGGTTTTTATTCATGTGTTCTTTCGTAATAAGGTGATATATGTAAAATAAAAAAACTTGATTTATTATAGATAATTAAATACAATATCTATATATTAATAAACAAAATACAAAAACATCTACTTAAATAAAATATAAGGAGAGAGCGACATGAACGAGCAAAAACAAAAACGCAAAGAAATTGCAAAGAATTATGTGCAGACTCATCGACCTATGGGGATCTATCAAATAAAAAATAAGGTGAATGGGAAATTATTGATTGGAAGCAGTATGGATTTGAACGGGATGTTTAATCGACATCAATTCTTCTTACAAATGGGTGGGCACTCCAATAAAGAGTTGGAGCGGGAATGGAAAGAGTTTGGCGGAGACAGCTTTTTATTCGAGATTCTCGAACAAATCAAGCCGCGCGAAGAAGTTCTGCAAAGCTTCGATGAATTGAAGAAATATAAAATTGAGTTGGAGGAAATGGAGCAAATGTGGCTGGAGGAGCTACAGCCATACGGAGACCGCGGATATCATAAAAAAACCTTGGATATAGGACAGTCCGCAGGATAGGGGGCGTAGCCTTAGCCTTAGTCTAATAATATGAAAGGAAGTTATTGTTTTGTTGAACAATCGATATGTTAGAACGATCATTTTGTCCCGAGTGCTCTTACAGCTGGGGATTTGGATAAGAAACTTTGCAATCCTTTTGTACGTAACCGATTTGACCAACAACGACCCGCAATATGTGTCGCTCATTTCTGTCGCTGAATTTGCGCCGATCTTTATTTTTGGTATTATCGGGGGGACATTCGCTGATCGATGGAAGCCGAAACGTACGATGGTTTGGTGTGATCTGCTATCGGCCCTATCAGTATTTGTAGTATTGATTTCCCTTATGTATGGATCTTGGTATTCCTTACTACTGGGCACGTTGATTTCTGCTGTTCTTTCACAGTTCTCTCAGCCTTCGGCTATGAAGCTGTTCAAGCAGCATGTGCCCGATGAGAAGCTGCAAGGAGTCATGGCCATGTTTCAATCCCTAATCGCTGTATTTATGGTCATCGGACCGATCCTGGGTACTATTGTCTATCAACAGTATGGGATCGAGATCTCGCTAGCTATAACAGGTGTGATGTTCTTTGGATCTGCAATTGTACTAATGCTGCTTCCTCAAGACTCTGAAGCGTCAAACATCGCACAGACTCACAATTTTAAACAAGATCTGACAGATGGGATTCGGTACCTGTGGTCCAACCGTGTACTCCGAACATTGGGTGCTACCTTTGCCGTTGTAGGATTTGGAGTTGGTTTAATCCAACCATTATCGTTGTTTATTGCTATTGAAAATTTAGGACAGGATAAGCAGTTTTTGCAATGGCTTCTGATGGCTAATGGCGCCGCTATGTTCATCGGTGGAGGCATTGTTATGGGAATTGCCAAGAAGGTGAAGCCGCAAACCTTGCTTGCGACGGGTTTACTTGTCAGTGCCCTTTGCACGGTTGGGGTCGGCTGGTCCACGAGTGTAACGCTAACGCTTATTTTGCAGGTGCTGAATGGATTATTTAATCCTTGCGTTCATATTGGCATTCAGACTCTTATTATGAGAAATACAGAAGCTGCGTTTGTTGGCAGGGTTGGAGGGGCCATTACACCGATATTTATGGGACTGATGGTAATCGGAATGTCTTTGTCCGGCTACCTGAAGGATGCTTTTTCTCTATTTACGATTTATTCCATCAGTGGACTCTTGTTTTTGATAGGTATGCTGCTTTTAGTTCCGCTTTTTCAAAAAACACACCATGTAGTTAACAACAAACAGGAATCGCTGGTTAAATAAACGTGTTCACGCAATATTAGCCTGAAATGGGTTGCTTTTTGCTGCTATCCCTTCCTTTATTCGCTGGTTGAAACGTTAATACGATGACTGCAACAATGATGCAAAAGCTTCCAAGGAGCTGTATCATGTCCATTGGTGTACGCAGGAACACAGTGCCCACAAGCACGGCAGTCAAAGGCTCAGCGCTGCTGAGGATACTTGCCCGAGCAGCCGTTACAAATCGAAGGCTATCCAGAAACAAATAGAATGGGATGATAGTTCCGACTATTACAATAAACAGGAGCAATGAAAATAAGTATAAGGATCCCTGATTCCAATCAAAATACCAGGGAGGACTAAATAAGCTGAGTCCTATTCCTCCAATAACCATGCTCCAGCCAACGACGGGAACCGCCCCCCAAGCGGCCAGCAGTTTTCTAGGATACAAGGTATAGAATGCCGAGGCCAATGCGGATAAAATCCCCCAAACTAACGCTTCAATTGTAATGGAAAGGGAATTTAGAGAGCCGCTTGTGGTCATGAAGAAGATACCTATAAGCGCTAATAGGAATGCTGTCAGCTCTTTGACCCCAGGCATCTTCTTCAAGTGCAAAGAAACAAAGACGATGATAAATACAGGCCCAAGATATTGGAGCAAGGTGGCAGTAGCTGCATTCCCATAGTGAATGGCTGCGAAAAAGGTGTATTGAATGCCTAGCATTCCGATCAAACCGAATATAAGCAAGGTCAACCTGTCCTTTTTATCAGACCATATAGAAAAGGCACTTGCAGTTCCCTTAAATAAACACTGCATCAGGATCATAATAATGCCGGCAGATAATAAGCGAATGGCCACTAACAAGCCTGGTGTTGCTATGAAATGTTGGAAAAATAACTGCGCTGCGATACCGGATAACCCCCAGCAGGTGGCAGCGGTCAAAACCATAATAACCCCTTTGTTTCTCATGCTGAACTCTCCTCTTACTGAAATGCAGCGATAACAAGATCATACACCCTGGGATAACATTAGGGAATATACGAACTGAGCATTAACGAGCAGAAGCTGGCTTCTGTGTGGCAATCTCAATCTTAATAGATGTAAAAAGAAAAGGCTCTGGTCATCGTGACGAGAGCCTTTTTTGCATGAACGCTGATAGTAATTGGCTGTAAAGGGGAGAATAACCAAGCATTTCTAAGTCTTGAGTCAAGTAAAGTCTGATTAATCACGGAATATGGTGGTATGCCGCAGGTGATACATAAACCGGTCTATGTTACACTATTCATCATATAATTTAATACATCATAAAATTATATACATCATAAAATAATAACAACCATACTGATTAACGGAGCTAAGAACAACCATGGAAGGCGAGAAAAAGCAAGATTCGGAGCAGTGGATTAAGCCGTTTACCCAATATCTTCGGGAAAAAGGCAAGGAAGAAAGCACAGTGAAGCTGTACACAATTGAAATCAGCCATTTCATCAACTGGCTGCAGCGAACGAATAAATCAATAACCTCAGTAGTTCAAGAGGATATATTCGCAAGCCGGGATGAGCTGTATATTCAAGGGAAACGGCTGTCCACAATTAACAAATATGTCTCGATTCTCGCCTCCTTCTTTAAATGGGCTGGAGAGCAGGGCTTAGTAAAGGAGAATCCGGCGGCGAGTGCACGTTATTTCACGCCGAAAAAGAGCGAGCTTCCCAAATGGTTATCCGATGTAGAAAAGATGCGTTTACTGGAGTTGGCAGAGCAGGAGAGAAACCCATTTAAACGAAGTCGTAATTTAGCGTTAATTCATGTACTTCTGTTTGCGGGACTTAGATTGGAAGAGGTATCGGAATTGCGGCTCCAATCGGTAGTAGAGGATGAACTGGTTGTATATCAAAAAGGAGAAGAAATAAGACGGGTGCCTATCCAAGAGCAGACACGGATCCGCTTGATGGAATGGATTGAGCAGCGAAGACTGGCTAACAAAGAAACGTATAACAATAGCGCGCTTCTGTTTGTCACGGAGCGTTCAGGCTCCATGCAGCCACGCGCCGTGCAATTTGTCATAGAAGGTTATTCAGAGAAGCTCGGCTTTGAAGTAAGCTGTCATGATTTACGGAACACGTACTGCCGCAGACTGGCTGTCAAGGGCACGCCAATTCTGCTTCTTAAGCGTTGGGCAGGCCATAAATCGTTCCTTACCTCTTACCAGTACTACGCAGAGCTGCAGTAAATTGAAAACATCCCAACAGAAAGAAAGGTGAGTGCTCCTCATGATTCAAATGACGGGAGTTAACAAAGTCTATGACGATGGTTTTAAGGCTTTGAACAATGTGAACTTACATTTTAAGAAAGGAGAGATCACTGTTCTTATCGGACCTAGCGGCTGCGGAAAAACTACAACCATGAAGCTGGTCAACCGATTGATTGAACCTACAGATGGAAGTATCCTCATCGAAGGCCGGAGCATTATGGAAATGAATCCGGTAGAGCTTCGAAGGAAGATTGGTTATGTCATACAGAACATCGGTTTATTCCCCCACATGACGATAGCCAAAAATGTGGCTGTCGTTCCAGCCTTGTTAAAATGGGATAAATCCCGAACAGATGCAAGGGTGGACGAACTTCTTCGTTTAGTCAATATGCCCCCTGAAGTATTCGGGACTAGATATCCTTCCGAACTTAGCGGAGGTCAACAGCAGCGTGTCGGCGTAATTCGTGCTATGGCTGCTGATCCCGATATCATCTTGATGGATGAGCCTTTTAGCGCACTTGATCCCATTAGCCGTGAACAGCTGCAGGATGAACTCGTCCGATTGCAGCAGGAGTTGAAGAAAACGATTATTTTTGTCACCCATGACATGGATGAAGCGATTCGAATTGCGGATACGATTGTCCTTATGAAGGATGGGCATGTGGTCCAACAGGGGAAGCCGGAGCAAATATTAAGACATCCTGCAGATGATTTTGTCAAAAACTTTATTGGTCAAAAACGGCTGCAGCAAGGCATGCTCCCAGATGAAATGCCGAGGGTGGATGATGTTATGGTAGAAAGCCCGGCTACGGCGTTACCTACAAGAGGACTCGCTGAAGCGATTCAAATCATGGAAAAACGCAGGGTGGATTCATTGTTTATCGTAGATGCTCAGAGTGTTCTGAAAGGTGTTGTCTCCGTGTATGGGGTTCTTGCTCAGTATGACGGGGAAGGTCAAACGGTTGCAGATGTAATGAAGCCTGTGGAGCATTCTGTTTCAACAGGGACTCCTCTAATATTAGCTCTTCAATTGATGAACAAGCATCAGCTGTCGAATATACCTGTATTGGGTGAGAGGAATAGGTTTATTGGTCTGATTACTAGAGGCACCGTTGTTAGGCATATGGCTGAGCTGTATATGTCCATGTCCAATGCAGGGGGTGTCGCTGATGTCGGATAAATCTTGGTGGGCTAGCTATACGGAATTTTTGGCAGATCGGTACCCGGATATAGGTGCGGCAGCATTAGAGCATTTGTGGATTTCGGCTATCGCTGTCATTCTGGGGAGCTTGGTTGCGATTCCTTTAGGAGTTGCTTTGGCTAATACTCAAAATCGGTTCATCAAATCATGCATATTCGGTCTGGCCAATTTGTTTCAAACGATTCCAAGCTTGGCTCTATTAGCTCTGTTGATCCCAATCATGGGTGTAGGCATGAAGCCTGCGATCTTCGCGCTATTCTTGTATGCCTTGCTGCCTTTATTAAGAAACACCTATGCCGGATTTGAATCCGCTGACCGGAGTATTCTGGAGGCTGCTAAAGGTATGGGATATGGATCTTTTCAAAGGATGGCATTCATTCAATTACCGATAGCACTGCCCTATATTTTATCAGGCATCCGCATTACAACGGTCTATATCATCAGCTGGACCACATTGGCATCGCTAATTGGCGGTGGTGGGCTCGGTGTACTGATTTTTTCAGGAATTGGAGTGAATAAGCAGGAATTGATTTTTACAGGGGCTATTGCCGCAATAGTACTCGCTTTATTGGCCGACTATATGCTTAGCCTCACGGAGAAAATCGGTCCGAAGAGGAAGCGTATAAATACAGGTTTACCTTCAACGGTTTAAAATATACGGATATTATAGGAGGAGTTCATGATTAGAAGGATCACAGGAACGATTGGAATGTTGGTGTTGTCGATGTCGGTGTTGTTGGCGGGCTGCAGTAAGGGAGATACGATCAAAATAGGAGCCCAAACGTATACAGAACCTAAGATTATCGCGGAAATGTACAAAGCATTGGTGGAAGACCGTACTGATTTGAAGGTACAACTTGTCCCCGATCTGGCTGCAAGTCCAGTCATTATTAAAGCCATGAAGAGCAAAGAGCTTGATATGGCGACCTTATATTCAGGTGAAATTTTTAACGGATATTTTGAGATTGAACAAACTAAGGATCGAGCTAAAGTACTGCAGCAAGCGCAGGAGGGTTTTGATAAGAGCCTGGATTTCAAATGGTTTGACCCCTATGGCTTTGAGAACACCTATGCATTTACGGTGCGCAAAGAGCTCGCTGATCAGTACAAATTAGAAAAAATTTCCGATCTAACAGACAAAGCCAAGGACATGAAAATTGGTGTGGACACAACTTGGTTGGAACGTGATAATGACGGCTACAAGGCTTTTACTAAGCATTACGGCGGTCTCTCCTTTGGGCAAACCCTTCCGATGGAAATCGGATTAGTATATGAAGCAGTGTCGAATAAAAAGGTGGATATTGTGCTCGCTTATTCCACTGATGCAAGAATTAAGCAATTTGAGTTGAAGACATTGAAGGATGACAAACAGTTTTTCCCTCCCTATGACGCTTCAGCCGTTGTAAGAAAGGAAACGCTGCAGAAGCATCCTGAGCTCAATGATGTGATTCAACTGCTGGTAGGTAAAATAAATGCAGAAACCATGATAGGCCTTAACTACGAGGTTGATGTAAAGAAGCAGAACGAAAAGGATGTAGCGGTGGAATTTTTGAAGAAGTCGGGTCTTTTAAAGTAAAAAACGAGGGGGTGTAAGATGGAAACGACAAATCCCAACTTATTGATGCAGCTTATCACGTACGTGTCTGACCATAGTGGACAATTACTGGAGCTGACCTTGCAGCATATACTCATGGTGTTATGTGGAATTGGTCTGGCTCTCCTCATCGGCATACCTCTTGGAATTATAAGCGCCAGGAACGAGAGATGGAGCTCCATCATTTTGTCGATCGCCAATGTGATACAGGTATTTCCGAGTATAGCGTTATTGGCTATTTTGATGATAGTGTTTGGATTAGGCTTTTATACCGTAGTCATTGGACTATTTCTATATTCTTTACTTCCTATCATACGGAACACCTATGTTGGCTTGACGCAGGTTGATCGCAGCATTACGGATGCCGGTAAAGGAATGGGTATGAACCCGGTTCAGCTTTTGTGGAACGTTCAGTTACCGTTGTCGATTCCTTTTCTTCTGGCGGGCTTACGCGTAGCGGCAGTTATAGCTATTGGTGTCGCTACTATGGCTCCTTTAATTGGAGGAGACGGGTTGGGGAGAGAGATTTACGCGGGGATTAATCTAAGAAATCCGGTTCGGATTTATGCTGGGGCGATTCCTGCGGCGCTTCTCGCCATTGCAGCAGATATAGGGCTGGGCAGATTACAAAATAAGTGGAAGGTATTTTCGCGGACAACAGGGTAAGGTACGGTATAAGGAAGCTTAGTCATTGCTGTTTACGGCTGACTGAGCTTTTCTTGCGTATTAAAGCTCGTCGAACGGCGCTTCTGCCGTACTCACAAAAAGAATTTTCAGAAATTATGCTGTTATTGAGTGAATTTGCTATTGACATGGGTGAGCAAATGATATATCTTTAATTTAAGATATTTAAACAAAAGACATTGCAGGAGGTGACTAAATGCCAAATGAACTAGATAAGGAACAGGCGACTTCCCTTAAGTTATTCGTTGTACTCTCCAAAGCTTATAGAACGGTGATGGATCGGGCTGTCAAAGATATGAAGGAATACGGCCTGTCACCTTCCGAATTTATGGTTCTTGAAGTGTTATACACGAAAGGGCAAATTCCTTTGCAGCAAATCGGGGAGAAGATATTGATAACGAGCGGAAGTATTACGTACAATATCGACAAGCTTGAGAAGAAAGGGTACTTGAAGCGTGTGCCTTGCAAAGATGATCGCAGGGTCATATTCGCGGAAATCACTGCGGCAGGCAAAGAGTTATTCGATCGTATTTTTCCTGATCATGCCGCTACTATCCATGGCTTAACTAGAGCTCTTTCTCAGGATGAAAAGTTGGAAGCTGTTGAATTGCTCAAGAAATTAGGAAAAGGAGCAGAAGAGAGTTAGCCATCTCGGTGGCCGTCTTTTTTTACCTTTTATCTTAATATAAAGATTATTAATTTAAAACTAATTGGAGGATGATTTTAATGATGGCATTTGGATTATTATTGGTTCGTTTGGTAGTTGGATTGTTGTTTGTAGGACATGGAGCCCAAAAGCTGTTTGGCTGGTTTGGCGGATATGGGCCTAAGGGAACAGGCGGTTGGATGGAATCCGTTGGGATTAAGCCCGGAGTAGCTATGGCGGTGATGGCTGGATTGATGGAATTAATCGGTGGAGCTCTTTTTGCCTTAGGTTTATTTACTCCTCTTGCCGCTGTGCTCATTACCTTAACTATGCTAGGAGCTATTGCCAAGGTTCATGGAAAAAACGGTATTTGGTCAACAGCCAATGGTTACGAGTATCAGCTCGTACTTATTGTTATCGTAATCGGTATCGCTTTGACTGGAGCGGGAGCTTATTCCTTGGATGGAGTTCTTAATTAATTCGAATACTCATTTAACAAGTAGGGACAATAATAAAGGAGGAATTCATATGACACTACAAACTGCAGGTATTCACCATATTACTGCTTTTGCAAGAAATCCGCAGGAGAACGTCGACTTTTACGCTGGTATTCTGGGTCTTCGCCTGGTTAAGAAAACGATCAACTTTGATGCTCCGGATGTATATCACTTGTATTTCGGCAACGAATCGGGGAGCCCAGGAACTATTATCACGTTCTTTCCGTGGCCGGACTCGCGTAAAGGGAGAATCGGCGGAGGGCAAGTGGGAGTTACTACGTACGTGGTACCGCAAGGCTCGCTAGCTTTTTGGGAGAATAGATTGGAGAGCCATGGTGTCTCGGTTACGAAGGTGAGCCGTTTTTCTGAGCAGTACCTCCAATTCACAGACAATGAAGGCTTGCGTCTTGAACTCGTTGAACGTGAAGAGGGACCAGAGAGCACTTGGTTATTCGATGGCATTACGGCCGCTAAGGCGATTAAAGGCTTCGGCGGCGCTATTCTCTTTAGTACCAATCCGATGAAAACGATGGATGCGTTGCAAAACCTGCTCGGCTTGGAAAAAGTCGCAGAGGACGTTGCTTATGCTCGCTATCGGGCCAAAGGAGATATCGGTAACGTTATTGACGTACCGATGGCTGCCATGGGCAGGGGCATTGACGGGGCAGGAACCGTTCATCATATCGCGTGGCGTGCGTCAGACTTCGAACAGCATACGGAATGGAGAAGCTCAGTGCAAGACTATGGCTATCGTCCAACCGACATCATAGATCGTCAATATTTCAATGCTCTTTACTTCAGGGAAGCTGGCGGGATACTTTTTGAAATCGCTACGGATCCTCCGGGCTTCGCTCATGATGAATCGGCTGAAACATTAGGCGAGAAATTGATGCTGCCTGAGTGGTTCGAGGCATCGCGCTCCCAAATCGAAGC
Source organism: Paenibacillus foliorum (assembly GCF_013141765.1). GTDB lineage: Bacteria > Bacillota > Bacilli > Paenibacillales > NBRC-103111 > Paenibacillus_S > Paenibacillus_S foliorum. The sequence goes on along the minus strand of NZ_WHOD01000101.1, from coordinate 102,148 downwards.
GAATCTGCTTCCTATCCAAGTTAGGGTATTGGAGGGGAAACAAGGATGAAGCATATTTTCGAAAAGGGGAGTCGTACGGAAGCTCCAACGTTAGTTCTTTTTCATGGCACCGGAGGAACAGAACGTGATTTGCTGCCGCTAGGCAAGCGAATTTCTCCAGAGTCCTCCATACTTAGCCTTAGGGGAAATGTTCTGGAAAACGGAATGCCGCGTTTCTTCAGACGATTGGCAGAGGGTGTTTTTGATGAAGAGGATTTGATCTTCCGTACGAAGGAAGTAAATGATTTTCTGGATGAGGCAGCAAGCACATATGGATTTGACCGCGGCAACCTAGTGGCGGTGGGCTACTCTAATGGAGCCAATATTGCAGGCAGTCTGCTCTTTCATTATAAGCAGGCGCTAAAAGGCGCCATTCTTCACCACCCCATGGTACCGCGCAGAGGGATTCCAATTCCGGATTTGTCAGGTACGCCGATCTTTATTGGAGCCGGATCTAATGATCCGATCTGTTCGGCTGGTGAAACCGAGGAGCTTCAAGCGCTTCTTAGCGGGGCTGGCGCATCGGTTAAGGTACATTGGGAACGATTTGGCCACCAATTGACGTCTACAGAAGTGGATGCCGCGGCAGCTTGGTTTCAGAAAGAGAGCCAGCTTGATGCAGAATGAAATCTAGTTGAATGCAGAAGAATGAGATTATTGCAGTTAAAAGAAGAAGGGACGACCCGGCATGAAGTAGTCGGGCGGCACCTTCCTCTTTTGTTGCTAATATAAGGTTCTCCATAAATAAAAGGTAATATAAGACTCCCATCCTTGCCAGTGCTTGAATAATGCATGAAGTTCAAGTGGCGTTGGCTTTTGATTCAACCCCAACATCTGTTTTACAGCATTTTGCAGTCCTACATCCCCAACAGGAAAAGCCGTTTGATCGCCCAAGCATCTCATTCGCACATATTGAGCTGTCCATGGACCGATACCTCGTATCTTCGTGAGCTCCTTGTCGACGGCTTCAGAATCGGTAAGCGTTAGCAGCCTATCTCTGCTTAATTCCCCGTTAGTCATAAGCGATGCTACATCCAATATAGCCATGGCCTTGCTCCTTGTGAATTGAAGGCTGCATAATTGTTCAATCGACGAATTAGCGAGCTGCTCAGGTGACGGGAACATTTTATAGGTCACACCTTCCCATTCTGCAGTATCCCCATACTGCTCCGTCAGCCGCTGTTTGAGCTTATAGGCAAACGTAAGATTCACTTGTTGGCCGGCAATAGCCCAGCAAAGCGCTTCAAAAAGATCCGGGATGCCTACAATCCGTAATCCCCAAAATCTTTCTAACAACGGGCCTAGCAGCGGGTCCCCCTCGGACATCTGAATGAAAGGCTCCAAATCTCGATTCAAATCAAACCAATCCTTGATATAATGGATCAACTCCTCCTGCTCCTCAGGAGTTAGCGAATCACCTTGCAGCAATTGAACCTGCATTTCCCTGCCTTGGGGACATGTCAGCCTAACTAATCGCTTATCATTTCCGACTCGTATTAGTCGATTAACCCCTTCGGTATCTGTTGTATATAAACATTCGAACAGGGAGCGGCTCATGTAGTTCAAACATTGCTGGAAATCAAATGGATGCGGCAGCGGCAGCTCAAAACTGGAATCGTTCATGTCCGATGGCCTCCATATGGGTTACCCCCTCCAAAGCAAGGATGTCTTTTTTCATTTGAAGCCCTCCTCTAAACCCTGTTAACGTACCGTTGGAACCAACGACCCGATGACAAGGTAAAACAATAGGCACAGGGTTGTGCCCAATCGCTGTTCCTACCGCACGTATTGCTGACGGCTTTCCAATTGTGTTAGCCAGCTGCTTATAAGTCCATGTTTCTCCATGAGGGATTTGGCTTAAGGCCATCCACACGCTTTGTTGAAAAGGTGTACCTTTTAGATCCAGAGGGACCTTATCGAAGCTAACGGGAAGTCCTGCAAAATACTGCTCCAACAGGTCGATGATGCCGAATTCAACGAATAGGCTGCGATCCTCAATCATATGTTCATTGTCAGTGATAGCTTGATCCAACCCAGCCACTGATGCTAGGTGAGGAGGATATATCAATTGGCTTATTCCGTGCTCACTAGCTAAAAGTGTCCATGGCTGATTCAAGCCGATTACCGTTTGTCGATATATTTTAGTGGCCATCTAACGAATCTCCTCCTCTTTGTCCATTCCTGTAAGCGGTGGGAGAGATGCCCGTTCTTCGACAAAACCAAGAAGCAAAATGGGATGGACTGCCGTAGCCTACAGCCGCTCCAATCTCCGCGATGGTGGCGCTGGATTCTAATAATAGCCTCTGTGCATGCCTTAAACGAACACGCTCGGTTTTTTCTGCAGGTGAATATCCTGTCACTTGCTTGTAGGTTCGCTGCAGATGATAGGGACTTATTGCAAGTGAAACAGCGAGCTGCGGCAGAGTCAGCTTGTCATGATATTGTGTCTCAATGATCGAATCCACCTGCGCGGCCAGAGCCGCATCCGGACGAAGGGCGCCGTTTTCTTCAGGCTTACAACGTTTGCATGGCCGAAAGCCTGCGTGTAGCGCATCTTCTAGTGAACGATAAAACGTCACATTAATGGCAAGGGGGATTTTGGCCCGGCAGGTAGGTCTACATACAATTTTTGTTGTCCTTACTCCCGTATAATATATACCTTCATAGGTTGATTCTCGGTTAACGACAGACTCGTATACAAGGTCAAATAACTTTTGATCCATATCATTCACCTCATATCCAAGTATAAGCTAATCTTAATTCTCGTAGTAGTGTACCTGAATAGGATAGCAACATATCGATAGTTGTAACTAAGTATTAGTCCCTTCGAGGAAAGGCTGCTCTTCACTATAAAATGGCTGATTTGAGAGCAATGAACCCTTGAATCGATCAAATTTTCAATATACAGCCATGTTCAAAAATTAAGTTTTGCCTGTTTTTTATCCAAAAAGTTCATGGGTGCACATATGTGTAAAATGAAGAAAACCCTTATTTCATAAGGGTTTTTTAACATTTTTAAGGAAGTTAAATAAAGATGATTGTTTGAAATGAAATAAGGAAGGTATACTTTCCTTAGCGCCAGAGACATTCATGACTAGCAAGCCTGGACTGATCGTTGGCAGCTTACTTATAGACTAAATGTTACACGCTTTCATCCCATTATATTACATTGAAGCGGGAAGTTGATGGGTGCAAAAATGAACCCCTTTGTGGATTTGTTGGAAGCGCATTCAAGTGAAGCGGAATCAAATCTTCTGCTTTATATTGTAAGCATCGCGAGCTAGTGCAGAGTCGAAGGCAGCAAGATGAACGCCGAAAGGTTTGGGTAACCTAAACCCTCAATATATACAGAAAGAAAAGGAGTCGTGGTATAAATGAAGCATAAAAAGTGGATTGCAACTATGGGGTCTGTTACATTAGCAATGGGAGTTTTGGCTGCTTGCGGCAGCGGAGAACCAGCAAAAACTGGAACTACAAACGGGACAACAGCTCCTAAATCAGCAGAGGCACCTAAAGTAGATACTACACCATTAGACTTGTCTATGGTCTTTAAGCAAGTAGGAGATATTCCTGCCAAAGGAAACGTGATTGAACAAGCACTTGAGAAAGGAACTAACACCAAATTAAACATTCAGTGGGTGCCTGCTTCTACGTATGATGAGAAAATTAACGTAATGATCGCTGCTAACGAATTGCCGAAGGTTTTGATGGTTAGCTATGTGCCAACTGTAATTAATGCGATTCAGGGCGGACAATTCTGGGAAGTAGGTCCTTTTCTTAAGGATTACAAAAACCTATCCGCACAGAACCCGCAGTATTATGAAAATATTAAGGTTGATGGCAAACTCTATGGAATTCCGCAATTTCGTGAAATAGCACGCCCATCGTTTATTTTCCGTAAAGATATTTTAGATGCTAACGGATTGAAAATGCCGAAAACGCTTGATGAGTGGTACGAAATTGCTAAGTACTTGACTCTTAACGATCCAGATAAAAATGGTAAAAACGATACCTACGCCTTTATGTTGGATAAAAAGTACAACGAAGGTCCAGCGTCTCTTTTGACTCGTTTTGCCGTAGCTCAAGGCGGAGTTAACCGTTGGGGTGCAGACAGCAGCGGCAAGCTTACACCTGAGTTCCTGACACCGCAATTTATGGATGTATTGAAATTGTTCAAGCGCCTTTATGCAGAGAAGCTAATCAATCAAGACTTCCCAGCTCTGGATAGCACAGAATTGGATAAAGCTTTTGAGTCCGGCCGTGCGATTCTTAAACTTAACGGTGTGGCGACAAACGCTGCGAATATCCAGGACCGCTTGGTTAAGGTAGTTCCTACAGCTCAGTTAGATGTTATACCTATGGAAGGGCCTCAAGGACCAAAAGTTGCAGCACAAAATGGTTACAATGGCTTGCTGGTATTCCCGAAATCGACTGTGAAAACCGAAGCTGAGCTGAAACGAATTTTGACATTCATGGATAAATTGCTTGATGCAGATATGTCCACCCTGCAAAAACGCGGTATCGAAGGCGTTCACTTCAAAAAGTCTGATAATAATATGGTTGAGTGGGTTGATTTGACTGCATTTAACCGTGAAGTTAAGCCTTACCGTGATAGCATGCTGAACTTTGAAACGTACAACGTGCCTCAATTGAAGGATACTCCATTGGCAATGAAAGGCTACAAAATGGAGCCGGACAACTTGAAGTATGCGGTTCATAACCCGACTCTAACTCTGTCCTCTCAAACCTACTCTGAGCGTGGTAAAGAGTTGGATCAAATGATGTGGGATGCGCAAACTAACTACATCGTTGGTAAATTGGACGATGCTGGCTTTACAGCAGCAATCGACAAATGGCGTAAAGCAGGCGGCGACAACTTGATTAAAGAGTTCGAAGCAGCGCTGGCTAAGAATAAAGCTGCCAAATAATGAATCACTACAAGGTATAACAAACAAGCAGGGTGGCTTAGCCATCCTGCTTTGCTGTGTGTTTTTTTAGGCTTGGTAGTATGTCCTGCTGGGTTACAGGGTTAGATAAAACGTTGCATTCACGGAATGCATAATGCTTGCATCCTAAACATTTGCTAGTATCCATTCTTCCTATTGCATAATCAATAGCCTCTCCCGTATGTTCAAAGAAATGGCTGCCCCCAATTTTCTCGTCTAAACCGGTTCTTTTCAAATAGGCTCTAGGTTGAGTTTGAATTCCTGAAATCAGCACAATCCCGCCTGCATGCTTAACATGCTGTACAATGCTTGCCAAATGGGATTCTCCAGTTGAGTCCAGGTAAGATACCTTTCCCATACGAAGCAACAGTATTGCAGGTTGAGTTGAAAGAGCTTCCATGACAGACTTTTCGAATAGGCTCGCTGCGCCAAAAAATAAAAGGCCTTCAACCGTAAACATACTCAATTGAGGGCAGTCATGATCTTCTTTAACCATGTAGGCTTGCACTTTTTCATGTTTCAATGATGGATCCGGCAATACTTTGGCCACGGTTAGGTTATTACCCATCCGCTTGATGAACAGAATGATGGCTAAGATTAATCCAACCTCAACGGCCGTTGTCAAATCGGTAAATACAGTAAGGAGAAAGGTTATAACAAGTACGAAAGAATCCGTTGTTCTTGTTCTGAGGATATGGGCAAATTCTTTTCTCTCACTCATATTCCACGCAACCACCATTAAAATAGGCGCCATACTTGCGAGTGGAATTTCAGATGCGAGCGGAGCGAACACTAACAGGACTAACAATACAACGACCCCGTGAACGATCCCGGAAATAGGGGATGAGGCACCGTTTTTAATGTTGGTTGCAGTCCGTGCTAAGGCTCCTGTTGCAGGTATTCCTCCAAATAGAGGAGTAACTATGTTCGCAATTCCTTGCCCGATAAGCTCTTTGTTGCTATTGTGCCTGCTGCCCGTCATTCCATCTGCTACAACAGCGGACAGTAATGACTCAATACCACCAAGCATAGCGATAATAAATGCAGCCGGTAGCAGCTCTTTGATTTTATCCAATGATATGTGAGGGATGTCCAGACTGGGGAGCGTGCTTGGAATGGCCCCGTAGGTGGACCCGATTGTAGCGACATTTCCACTGAATAATAAGGTCGCAGCAATACTGGAAACGATCAGCCCGACTAAGGAACCTGGAAGTTTATTGTTGATTCGGGGCATGATTAATAGGACGCCTAAGCTGATTAGGGCCGTGAGCATACTCCATACATTGAGTGTGGACAGGTGAGTCACAATTTCATGCATATTGGGCCAAAAATATTCATGGCGCTGTAGGTTGCTTAGTCCTAAGAAATTACCGATTTGACTTGAAAAGATGATAACTGCGATCCCAGATGTAAATCCAATGGTAACGGGCCGGGGAATGTATTTAATTAACACACCAAGCTTCAAAAGTCCCATTAGGACAAGAATAATTCCTGCTAATAGGCCGGCAATCAGTAAGTTTTCATAGCCGTATTGCAGGACAATGCCAAATAGAATGGGTACAAATGCGCCTGTAGGCCCGCCAATCTGAAATTTTGACCCGCCAAGCAATGAGATAAGGATACCGGCAACAATAGTTGTATAAATACCGAACTGAGGCTTCACACCGGAAGCAATAGCAAACGCCATCCCTAATGGAATAGCAACCACGCCAACAATCAATCCTGCTACGAGGTCACGCCGCAACTTTGAATAAGAATAACCTTCAAATCTTTCGGACCGTTTCATGACAACCCTTCTTTTATGATATTTGTAATATTTGATTATTTGAATATAGTAAGAATGATAAACCTACGCATATAAAAAAACAATGCCCTTATGGAGACATTGGTAAATATATTTTATCTATTTTATTTGACCTAGTTTAGTTGCTTAGTTTTCAGAGATTCGCATACTTTCCAGTAGAGAAATCGTGCCAACAAGATGATTATCAAAAATTTGTTTGGCTACCTGAAGTAAGTCTTTTACAAGGGGATCGCGCAAGCTGTACACCACGGATGTCCCTTCCTTACTGCCAAAGACAACATTTTTGCTTCTCAAAATAGAAAGCTGCTGAGATACAGCTGAACCTTCGCTGCCAATAATGGATTGAATCTCATTAACATTTTTGCTCCCCTCGGAAAGCACTTCAAGTATACGAATTCGCAGGGGATGGGCCAAGGCTTTAAAAAATTCCGCTTTAAATTGCTGAAGCTCAAGGTTCATAACGTATTCTCCTCGTATATTCAAATATTTAGATATTATCATAACATAAAACGCCCGCTGTTCAACTAGCTAACTAGTAATAATAGACGTTCCTCTTGATTGCAGTATTAATTGTATTGACCTATAATGTCTATATATTCAAATAACAAGATATATGAATTTAAAGATAGAGAATTTACAAATCTGCTTTTTAAAGGTGAAGCATGCTAATGGCAACTAAGGAAGAAATTATAGATCATGGACTCGACTATTTGCGTGAAATTGGAGTTGAAGCGATTTGTAAGGTCTGTATACCTAACGGAGGATCTTGTTGTAAAAGCTGCCCTTACTTGAAGGACCGTATAGGCTGTCAATCACGAAACACTAGCTGTACCGCATGGTTATGTGGTTTTCAGAAGTATATATTTTTTGAGCTAGGATTGCTGGAAAAGTGGAACTCATTTTGGGAACAAGTACCTGGCCAGGATTTCAGGCGAGACTTCACTCCAGCTGATGTGAACATTTCTCTCTGGCTGGACAAGCCTGATCCTCGAATTCGGTTGGTAGTTGATGCATTTGCCCGGGATTTAGAAGAGCTGCGCGTCCAAAAAAAGATAATGATTTCCCAATTTAATGATACACTAGATTCTTATATGAATAAGCTATTACTTTACCGTGATTCCGAAATCCTCCGTCACGTATTAAAGAAACAAAAGGTTCACATGAGGGAGTTCCAACAATATAAAATGGAGAAAGAAAATTATGATAGCCATTGATAGGATACTATTGCGCAGGAGGTGGTATGGTTGGGGATCGGTGGAACGATCGTTCTAGGTGTTATTACGATAATCATCGTATGTGGGTTGACATTTTGGGTGACAAAGAAAGCCTACTCACGCAAATGGGATGAGACGGATGAGGATTAGGGAAATTCAGTATATCAAACCCGTCCAAAGAAAGAAGAGGCACACCAGGAGGGTGTGCCTCTTCTATGCATAAATGTAGGTGTAAGCTCACCAATTCACACTTTCAAACCAAACTCCATCCTGCTGCTTAGTCGTAAGCGCCTTGTGGATATAGGAGACCATGGGCTCTGGAAGCTCACTCAGCTTAAACCATTCCAGTTCTTCGCATTTGTGGGGCTCGGCGTTGATCAATTGGCCCTTCCAGGATCGTACTTTTAGAAAAAAGTCGATCCATTCGGAGCTCGTATTTTTTCGGTGCATGACACCTATAACGTCAACCTCAGTGGGATCAATGTCTACCCCGGCTTCCTCCTTGGCTTCACGTATGGCTGCGGCTTTTACCTCTTCGCCGCCATCCATTCGCCCTGCAACAACACTCCATTTACCATCCTCAAAGCCTGTGTTCTGTCTCTTTAATAGTAAAACTTCATCATTACGGTAAAACAGCAGGTGAACTGAACCATATAAAATTGGGGTTCTCAAAAGTAATCCTCCAGAATGAACGTTTATAATTAATGCAGTTAATTAATAGTAAGGAGAGATTAAGAGATACACAATGACGCCTGTGCTGCTCACATAAAGCCATACTGGCATTGTCCAACGAGCAATCCTACGGTGGCGCTCTATTTGCATATTAAAGCCTCTAGTGACGGAAATCAAAGCGAGAGGGACATTGACGATAGCTAACAGAACGTGAGTAATTAAGATGAAATAATAAACATACTTAAGAGCTGTAGGGCCGCCGAACAATGTCGGCTCTGTTAAATAATGATAGATTACATAGGAAACGAGAAATAGGGCGGTTGTTGTAAACGCGCAAAGAATGAAATTTCGGTGCATGGGAATGTTTCTTCTTTTTATAGCGTACAGCGAAATCAGTAAGAATGAAAAGGTGAAGCCATTAAAAATAGCATTTAAAAGTGGAAAAATAGTGACGTCGAAGCCAAGGCTTCCTTTATATCCAGGCAGAAAAAACAATAAAGCGATAATCCCGACAAGCACTACTGAAAAAGTGGCGATAAGCGGCATAAAATTGCGTGATTTCATTTCCTTCCCCCAATTGCTTGATTCAACAGCTATAAGCTGCTCTACTGTAATTATACGTAATGAATGGCGGAAATCAACAAAGTACACAGTTCTGTAACTTTCCACGAAGAGAGACTGGCATCTATCGATGCCAGTCTCCTTGTCTGAATCATAGAGAGTCAGCTGTGTTGATTGCATGCTCCCAGCTAGGAAAGTAAAACAAAGCATTCTGCATTAGCTGTGGATGGGATTGTTTAACCTTCTTTTTGTTCAAAGGTTGACCGTTAGACTTCAGCTGATGAATCTGTGCAAGCACATCATCGATGCCCATATTGGCTTCCATCGTTCTTCTCTCCCTTCTGTTCAGATTGGTAAGTATTCTTCCCTTATACTGGAAATATAATCATGAATTAGTGCTTTTAAGAGCATTTTGTTAGATTTCCTAACAACATCCGAATAGGGCTTGATTCGACCATTAATAGTTCTACATTCTTGTCCCGTTATATAAAAAATTGTGATAACATTACAGAAATAAACGGCTGAATCCAAGTCCACTGAGCTTATCGAAAAGCTGAAGTCAAGGGAAGTGATGAATGTTGCTGGCCAACCTCAATCGCGTATTTCTATCGCTTCGAATGAAATTTATGATCCTGTTTATGGCTCTAATTACGATACCGTTTATAATCAGCGGCGCATTCACGTATACCAAGTATTCGGCTAATGTCGAACAGAATACGAAAAATTACACCCTGCAAATCGTCGATCAAATCCGTATCAATCTGGACCGATATGTCAAAGAGATCGAGAGATTGACGTTGTCCCCCCTTTACGATCCTAATGTCCTCGCCATTCTGAAGAACCACAGCAATTCCTATCAAAAGGGAGTTTATTTGACTGCGGAGGAGCAGTTCAAAATCAATTTATTCATTTCCTCTATGGCCTTTGATCGGTCTGAAATTGAAAGCATTCTCATTTTTACGAATGATGGCAGTCTGTTCAGCAATGCGGACACCAGTGTAATGAATTACTGGGTTCAGGGAACGAATGATTGGATGGAAAAGGCGGATTTGGAGGACGGGGGGCTTACTATTACCCCTCCACATGCCGTTTCTTATTACACCTCGGGGCCGAAAACGGTCGTATCGCTGTCGCGCCTTATCCGGGAGCCCTATACGCATAGTAAGATTGGGTTCATTAAGGTTGATCTGAAGGCGGAAGGTTTTGAGAAAATATTTTCCTCCGTTAACTTCGGCAATAACAGCAAGCTGTACATTTACGATAAGGATAAGACACTCCTGCATCCCCAATCCACTATAACTGAGCCTGATGTGAACGACCCGGAGTTTTTAAGCGCATGGACAAAATCGAAATATACAGGGCTGCAAATATTGGGCCAGATCCCTCTCGCGGAGCTAAGGCAGGAAGCTAAAGATATAACGAGCTATACCTTGATGATATCGCTGACTTCGCTCGCGGTTGCGCTTGTGCTTGCCATTCTGTCTTCTGACCGGCTGGTCAAGCCGATTCGTCATCTGCAGAGTAAAATGGAGCTGGTCAAGAAAGGTTTTTTTAAAGAGCGCGCTATCGTTGCGACCCATGATGAGATCGGGCAGTTGACCGAAGTGTTTAACCGAATGGTCGGGGAGATCGATCGTCTTGTTCGTGAGGTTTACGAAACGAAATTGCGGGAGCGCGATGCGGAAATATCGGCACTGCAGAGCCAGATGAATCCGCATTTCCTTTACAACACGCTGGAATCGATCAATATGATGGCTGTTCAGCATAATCATCTGGCATTGTCGAATGTAGTCTCTAATTTGGGCAAATTGCTGAGATATACGGTGGACAAAAATCAATCGGCCGTCTATCTGCGCGATGAGGTAAGATTTGTGGAAGCCTACCTGCATATTCAATCACTGCGCTGCGGGGATAGCTTGCGTATGGAAATTTTTATCGATCCGTCGCTGCAATACGTGTTTGTTCTCAAGCTGATTTTGCAGCCGCTTGTCGAGAACGTCATCGAGCATGGAATGGGCAGCGATCCGGTGACGATCCGAATAAGGGCGGCAACGGAAAACGATGATTTGATCCTATCAGTCGAGGACGATGGCCTGGGCATGGATGTGCGAACCATGGAGCAGGTGCTGCGGCGCATTGATTTTGCCGGGGAAGAGCATCCGGTTAAACAGGAATTCGGCCAAAAAAGCAGCGGCTATGCGCTTCGCAATGTACACCAGCGGATACGGCTGCTGTATGGGGAGCCTTATGGGATTTTGCTTAAGAAAAATGCACATAAAGGAATGACGGTTTTGATTCGACTGCCATTCCAATGGGAGGAATAACGATGTACAAAATTATGCTTGTCGAGGATGAGGACCTGATCAGACAGGGCTTGAAAAAGCTGATTGAAGAAGTAATCGGGGGATTCATCGTGGTGAAGGAGGAGAAAAACGGCCGCCAAGCTCTTGAATCGATGAAAAGCATCCTGCCCGACTTAATTATTACAGACATACGGATGAAGGAAATGAACGGCATCGAGATGATTGAGCAGGTGCGGCATAATTTCCCTGATACTCCGATTTTGGTGATCAGCGGTTACGGGGACTTTGAATATGTGAAAAAAGCGCTTCGCTTCAAAGTCGAGGATTATTTGTTGAAGCCGGTCGACAGAGTGGAATTAACCCAATATTTAACCGGTCTCAAAGCAAGATTGGACAGCCGTAAAATGAACGCTCTTCAAAGCCAGTCTCATACCGCGGGGAATAGTGTGGAAGAGAACGAAAAGAGTATTATCCGCAAAGTCAGAGAAATCATCCATTCCAATCTGGATCAGGACATCTCGCTCCAATTCATTGCCAATAAGGTGCATATGAACCATCAGTACTTATCCTCTTTATTCAAGCTGGAAACAGGCCAGAATTTCGTGGACTATGTGATTCAATGCAGAATGGAACGGGCCAAGCAGCTTTTGCAGGAGGCGAATTTAAAAATTTACGAAGTCGCCAAACTATCCGGATATGAGAATTCCAAATATTTTATGACCGTGTTCAAACAGCTTGTTGGCGTAACTCCCTCCGATTTTCGCGAAAACCAGGTTCACTAGCAAACGGAAAGATCTCGATATTTTGAACCATAACTCGATTCATTTGGATTTCTCGGATGGATATTATTCTCTATCATTAAACATGTAAGCGCTTATCAAATGAGGGATGAAGGGGAATTAGCTATGAAGAAAATAATGTCAATGGCCGTGCTTTTCGTATCGGCAGTAAGCTTAATAGTCGGGTGCTCGGCCACAAAGGACACACCCAAGGATACTGCAGCGTCTCCCGCGTCACCTAAGCCAGGGGTTAAAGAAGAGATTGTGCTCAAAGTCGGGATGTGGGGAGAAAACGATACGAGGAAGAAAATATTGGAGGAGTATGTTAAGAAGTTTACAGCCCAAAATCCGCACATAAAAGTCGAGTTTATGCTGGTTCCATTTGCTGATTACCAGCAGAAGCTGTCCATCATGGTTGCTTCCAAAACCGCACCCGATCTGGTATGGATGTCAGATAAAATGATTCCACAGTTTATCGAAGCCAAGCAATTAGCCGACATTTCCGACATTCAGAACGACAAGGCGTATGATTTTAACGACAATATTCCTTCGAGCTTTCAACGTCTGAAAAAGGATGGCAAGCTGTACGGCGTGCCTTTTCTGAATCCGCCAAAGGTGATTTTCTTCAATAAAACATTATTTAAGGAAAAGGGGCTTAAAACCCCATTGGAGCAGTACAAGGAAGGCAATTGGACTTACGACGAATACTTAAAATCAGCTAAAGCCATTACCGATTCATCCAAAGGCATTTATGGAAGCTTCTTAATTACAGCCAATGGCTGGAAGGCTTGGGAGGATGCCTATCTTGATACTTTCTGGGCATTTGGAGCCGATTTTATGAATGAGGAGAGCACCAAATTTACACTTAACACTCCTGAAGGAGAGAAGGCTCTACAGCTGATATCGGATATGATCTTTAAGGATCAAGTCCATCCGAAGCCGGGGGATCAAATTACATTTGAAGGCGGAAAAATCGGCATGTCCCGGCAAAACTACGCGTATGTCAACACAGCTAGAAGTATTAAGGGCTTCGAATGGGATATCGCGCCGATGCCGAAAGGTCCGAATAAGGATGCGCCTGCTGCAACCGGACTGGCAGCCTATTCCGTCATGCAGGATTCCAAGTATAAGCAAGAAGCACAGAATTTGTTGAAGTTTATGACAAGTAAAGAAGCGATGACCGAGTTTGCCTTCATGTATGTGCCTAACCGCAGCTCTGTTCTGGCATCTGATGCATTGACCAAAGGCTTCGAATCTCCGACGAAAGAGGCCATTAAAGCGTCACTGATCGATCCGATGAATGGCAAGCTTAGAGCGCAAAACGCACATAAGAACTGGCAGCAAATCGATGTAAAGGTTCAGACGGTTATCGACATGCTGTATACAAAAACCTACCCTGTAAAAGATGTGCTTAAGAAAATGGAAGACGAGGTAACGCCTCTCATGAAATGAATGACACAGGAAGGAACCTTACCGTGAATATCCAAACAGGCAAATTAATGCAGCGAGAAAAATGGTACGGCTATATGTTCATCTCTCCGATGGTTATCGGCTATGTCTTATTTTTGTTGGGGCCGATTATCGCCGCATTTATGATGAGCTTTACCAATTGGTCGTTGATCAAAGAAGAAGAGTTTGTTGGGCTGGCGAATTACACCAAAGCTTTTACAGGAGATTCCGTATTCTGGGATACCGTATGGAACTCCTTTTATTTCTCCATTGTTTTTGTTCCGTTGAATATCGTGTTGACCTTGGCACTGGCCCTGTTGCTAAAGGATCGAATTCTGGGGGTTGGTTTTTTCAGGACAGCCATTTTTACTCCGGTAGTTACATCCATTGTCGTGTGGGCTACGGTCTGGAAATATATTTTCCAAACCGATAACGGACTTGTGAATTCGATCCTCCGCATATTCGGAATTACGGGACCGGCCTGGTTGTACGATCTTTCCTTGGCTATGCCTACGGTTATTATTATTACTTTGTTAAAAGGATTGGGGATCAATATGGTGATCTTCCTTGCTGCGCTGAACGATGTCCCTCCTATGTACTATGAGGCAGCCAAAATTGACGGGGCCGGCAGGTGGAAAACCTTCTTTAACGTGACGCTTCCGTTGATAACTCCATCCGTATTCATGGTCCTTATTATTACAATGATCGGATCGCTAAAGGTATTCGGGCAAATTTATGTGTTAACCGGAGGCGGTCCGGGCACTAGCACTTATGTGTTTGTCTACTACATCTACGAGCAGGCCTTTAAAATGTACGAATTCGGGTATGCTTCGGCCGTAGCCTTTATCTTGTTTTTTATCATTTTCGTGCTGACTGTCATGCAGTGGGGCATTAGAAGAAGGTGGGTGCATCATGAACAATAGAAAATGGACGGAAGCGGCTAAAGACGTACCTAAATATGCTGTATTAAGTGCCATTACCTTCTTCATTCTGATACCCTTTTACTGGATGGTCAGCACCTCCCTTAAGGATTTTCAACAGGCCTTGTCGTTTCCGCCGCAGTGGATTCCGAGCCCGATTCACTGGGACAATTACGTCGACTTGTTTGCCAAGCAGCCCCTTCATTTGTATTTATTCAACAGCTTATATATCGCCGCGCTGGTCACGGTCGGAACATGCCTGTTTGCGGCGTTGGCCGGATATGCTTTTGCAAAAATATCTTTTCCATGGAAAAACACACTCTTTTTGATTTTGCTGAGCAGCATGATGATTCCTACGGAAATCACTACGATTCCATTGTTTATATGGCTATCCAAGGTTGGTTTGGTAGACACTCATTTTCCGCTCATAGTACCTCCAATGCTTGGAGCAGGCGGGATGTTCGGTGTTTTTTTGTACCGGCAGTTTTTTATTACAATTCCTAATGATTTGGATGAAGCGGCTAAAATCGATGGCTGCACGCCCTGGAAAACATTTTGGAGGATTATGCTGCCGTTAGCCACACCGGCGATGGCGACCCTGTCGATTTTAACGTTTCTGCACAGCTGGAATGAATTTTTTGAGCCCTTAGTGTATTTGAATAGCAGTAAGCTGTATACGATCCCGCTTGCTCTGTCTTTATTCACCTCGGATAGCGGGACGGAGTGGCATTTGGTGATGGCAGCCTCCGTGGTAGCAACGGTCCCGCTGCTTACGGTATTTTTCTTCGCACAGAAAAAGTTTATCGAGGGTGTAGCCATGACAGGAATTAAGTAGAGCTCCGCTGACCAATAGCTTATCAATCTGTGCTTCTACTGCAAAATGAGCGTGCGACTCTCCTCTTCCTCTATCTATAAGTGAATGATCATTTCTGATAATATAGGAAGAGGATAGCAGCATCGTGCTAATTTAGTAGAAGAGGTGAAGATCTTGAAGGTTTTAATATTAGGAGGAACCGGTGTCATCAGTAGGCAGATCGTGGAGCAGTTGCTGATAGCCGGACAGGAAGTGGTTATATTTAACCGAGGAACGAAGCGGCTTGCTTTTGGCGAAGATCTGGAATGGATCCATGGCGATAAGTCCGATCGCGAGAGTTTCCAGAAGCTGATGAGCGGCCGTCAATTCGACGCTGTCATCGATATGATCAGCTTTAATGCAGCGGATGCGCGTTCCACCGTTGAGACGTTTACTCATACTGCAGGACAGCTCATCTTCTGCTCCAGTGTTGCTGTTTACAAAAGGCCGCTCAAGTCAAACCCGATCCGCGAGGATGCAGAGGAGCTATTCGATAATCCTGAATTCGGCTACGCGTTTCAAAAGGCTGAAATGGAGCGTTATTTGCAGGGGGTTATTAGCGAAGGTCAACTGCCGATTTCAATCATTAGGCCCTCATTAACTTATGGGGTTGGAGCTGCCAATCTGGGTGTGCTGCGTCAAAATTACAACATCGTTCACCGTATTCGTAATGGCAAGCCTCTGATGATGTTCGGAGATGGAACGACACCTTGGAGCTTCACGTTTGCTCCCGATTTGGCTAAGGCATTTGTCGGAGCGGCGGGCAATAAGCGAACCTTCGGCAAGACTTATCACGCGACTAACGAAGAAGTGAGTGTCTGGAACGACCTGTATGTGGAATTTGGCAAAATCCTTGGTATCGAGCCGAAAATCGTGCATATGCCATCCGAGCTTTTGATGCGCGCGAATCCTGGATTGTTTGGCCATCTGTATTATGAAAAAAGCTATTCGGGCCTCATGGACAACTCGAAGATCAAACAGGATATTCCCAGCTTCGAAGCGACAATTTCCTTGAATAAAGGGCTGCAAATGATGCTCGATTGGTATGAAAATGAAGCCATGACAGTGGATGCTGACAAGGATTTGATGGAGGATCGTCTGACCGAACTACACGCTCAATGGGGCAGACAGATTGAAGCTTTGAATATTGTAATATAAATGAAATATGGGCTTCATCTTGTATTAATAATTAAGGCTTATAATAATAGATGACCCCCTTTTTTAATATATAACCTTAACCCCGCAGCCGGTACGGTATGTGGGGTTCTTTCTGTTATCCTTGTGCTGCACAATGGTATAATAAGGGTAATATCCATGAGATTAAAGAAAATAAAGGAGCTGACCGTTTTATGAAATTTCATCGTCTTGGCAGCAGTGGGTTGAAGGTGTCTGCACTAGGTTTAGGAACCAACGCATTTGGAAAAAGGGCTGATCAGGAAACATCGATTCGGATTATCCATCAAGCTTTGGATCAGGGTATCAATTTTGTTGATACGGCTAATATTTATACGGGATCTGAGTCGGAGAGAATCATCGGATTGGCTTTGGCAGGCAGGCGCCATGAAGCCGTTCTGGCAACAAAAGCGGGTCTGGTCAAGGGTACTGGACCTAATGAAAGAGGTTCATCCAGGTATCATTTGCAGCGGGAGCTGGACAACAGTCTGAAGAGGCTGCAAACCGATTATGTAGACTTGTACCAGATCCATACGTTTGATCCGCAAACACCCCTCGAAGAAACCTTGAGAGCATTGGACGATATGGTTCGAGCGGGGAAAGTACGCTATATCGGAGCATCGAATTATGCGGCTTGGGAGCTGATGAAGTCTCTAGGTATCAGTGAGCGATTGGGGTTAAACCGATTCGTTTCAACGCAAGTCAGCTATTCACTCGCCGATCGTACTCCCGAGCAGGAGCTTGTACCGGTTTGTCAGGATCAAGGGGTGGGCATTATCCCTTATTTTCCTCTAGCTGGCGGAATTCTGACGGGGAAATATACTTCAGCGGACAATCCTCCGCAAGGTTCCCGCGCCGATACCGACCCTAATTTCGGCAGATTTCTGGATGATGGCAGAATGGCGCTCGGTCGGAGCGTGAATAAGCTGGCTGACGAACTAGGCTGCACGCCAAGCGCTTTGTCACTAGCATGGCTGATGCAGCAGCCGACGGTCTCAAGTGTAATAGTTGGCGCTACAGGCGTGCAGCAGCTGGAGGACAATTTGAAGAGTATGTCGCTTGAGCTTGGAGCCGACACGTTGAACGAGCTGGAGAGATTGAGCGAGGCTTACCGTTATGGAAAGCCGTTTGCTTGGTATCGTTTGCCGGAGTGAATAAGTTTAAAAATTCCGCCTCTCTATTCTATTGAGTGGCGGTTTTTTATTTACAGTTGGACGAAGTGAATCAACGACTGAAACATGAAAAAAGCAGACGAATGTTTGAACGATACCAAACTGTTTCGACTGCATCTCCTTGGCAAATATATATTCGTTCAAAATCTTTTTCTTTCAGTGACGGCCGATTCCTTGAACGCTTTTATTTTTCTCCGAGCTGGTATGTGTAATGTTGAGGTCAATATGGATATCATGGATGGTATCGTCGGTAAGCAATCTATCTTCCGCCGGGGACATGGCCTTCCATTCGCCATAATGATACCGGAATAAGTTATACTCAAGATTCAAGACATCCGTCTTTTTTGCGATCCCCGTTCGGAACAAACTTCGGATTTCAGCTTCGATCGCTTTCTTCGTCGCGCCCGTTAATTGCCGGAAGTTCAGCAGGTCATCTTTGGTCCGGCTGACTACGTATCCTGTCGCTTTCATTTTGACGTCATATTGCGGCCGATCCCCGCGATTAATATATTTCAGGCTCGCTTTCGGATTGTCGACGACAATTTGAACCGATGGATCTTTATGATCCGGTACGGGGATGCCTACGCGTATCATACCGGGCTGAATCCAACGAAGGCCGGTTAATTCTTTCAAGGGGATATAGCTTCTAAACGAATCGTTTTTGAGAAATATCGCCCCGTCGATCATCAGTTTGGGCTCAGGCTTATTTTTTTCCGACCACTGTATTTTGTTAACGGCCAACGTCGGGATGATCGAAGTAAACCCCGGCTCATTGATCTGTCTGATCAATTGTTGAAGCCTTATCGAAGTCACGTAGGAAGTCTGGGAGTGTATTCCTTTCGGCTCGTGAAGAATGGTGCTGAGCGGAGACCGCTGGAAAAATCCAGTCACTGAAAAAATATCCTTTACCGATTCTCTCGTGGCATACACCCACGGCGTCAGACGAAATTCATGATACCGACTGAAACTGTCATAAATTCTTTTAATCCCTTCTTTTAATGCGCTTTCGCTAATCAAAAGAACAGTCACGTGCCCCCAAATGATTCTTTCCTGAGCTGTTTCATAAGGTTGAAACAGCGCCTCTTCGAAGGTGTATCCTACCCCTTCGCCTATCCAAACTCTCGCTGGCCCTTTCTTACCGTCGGAAGTTTTCGCGACGTTCTGGAGATCGATGAGTTGTATATATGCGTGATACTTTCCATCCTTGTAATCGATGCCTATGGCGTTCGCGTAATTCAGTTTTTCAATATTTTTCATATCGGTGGCGCACCCCGAACCGATTAACAATTCAACGATCAAGACAAGTGTACATATAGATTTGCGCATCAGTATTCTCACTTTTTTTGTTTTTTTAACATCGGAGCCGAGAAACGGGATCTTCTGAACGGATTGACCAAAAAAGCAGCCAACCACTCTTTAAATCGCAGGGAGGCTATCGGTTCAAGAAAGGCCAATCCGAAGCTTTCGAGACTGCACAAGTAAATCAGGATGACGAACATAGCCATGATGAATCCGTAAACGCCGAGGAAAGCGGATGCCAAAGTCATGAATATCCTAAGAATGCTGACTGTGCCGGATAAGGATTGATTGACCAATGAAAATGTAGCCACTGCCGAAATGGCGATAACGACGAGCAACGTGGGAGAAGCAAGGCCTGCCCGGATGAGAGAGTCTCCGATGATCAGGCCGCCGACAATTCCGATCGTCTGTCCGACTGCCTTAGGCATCCTGACGCCGGCTTCCCGAAGCAATTCGAACAAAAAAAGCAGCATCAGTGCCTCAAGGATTATAGGAAACGGCACTCCTTCGCGGGAAAGGACGACTGTAGATAACAACGCCAATGGAATCTGATCCAGATTCACGGTCGCAATCGCAATCCAGAATCCTGGCAAATAAAGGCTTAGAATCAAGCCGATGATTCGGAGCGTCCGTTGAAACATAACGTAATAATAAGGAAAATGAACGTCTTCAGGCGTTTTCAGCAGCTCCAGAAAATTGCCCGGCCCGATGAGCACCATTGGAGATCCGTCTACAAGAATGGCGAATCTTCCACGCAACAAAGTTTCTATCACATAATCGGGCCGACCGATATAATCAATCAAGGGAAACAGCGAATAAGTCCGATTCGACAGCCACTGTTCGAGCTGCCCGCTGCTCAGAACGCTTTCCGTTTGAATAGATTCCAATCGTTGGCGCACCTCGGCAATCATGTCCGGATTTGCTTTGTGGCTCAGATAGATCAGCGATACGCGGGTTTTGCTCAAGCTTCCGATGACGAACATTTCGCTGAACAACATTCCCGTTTGCAGACGCTTCCGAATCAGAGCCATATTCGTAAACAGTTCTTCCGTGAAAGCATCCTTCGGCCCTTTAATCGAAATTTCTGTACTGGATTCTTGCAATGCGCGTTTCGGAACATCGGAAATATCAACCGCCCAAAAGTCGGTATTCCCAGCGTAATACAGGATCAGTTGGCCGCTGAACAGCCCTGCAACCATTTCTCCGATCGTCTTTTTTATTGAGGTCAGAGGCAATGCTTCCGTTTGGTCCGAAGCTGTGTCCGGATGGAAAGCTGCATGGCTTGCATAGAGGCACACGCTGGCGAAATACTCGTTTAGCTGATTTTTATCAATCATACCTTCGCAGTAGAGAACCGTCAGTTTGTCCGACAACTCCGGTTGCGGCAGCGGAGGAAAATAGATGTCGGAATATTGCGAGAAGACTTGTAACATTGCTTCCTTCTGTAAGGTTCCATTGCGCAGATTATCATCCAACTCCGCAAAGAGCGTAACTTCCTCGGATGTTTGATTCATTCAATACCCTCCTTTCCTTTTCGGTATAAAGGAAAATACATAAAGAGCCGCCAACATCGCGATTCCGAAAATGAACGAGAACGTATAGAAGTAGCGGTGGATGGCTTCCTGCATCGTGGTGTCGCTGATTTGCATTAGAGAGGGTATGGAAACAAGAGCCGCACAGCAACCTACTACTGTTTGGCGAAACCTCGGGAATCGGCCTATAATCAGTTCGGACAGCAAATGCAAAAGAAGGGCTGATCTTGTAACACTGCCGGCCATCAGTTGAAACACAGCCAAAAAATCGACATGAGAGATGTAGTCGCCAATCATGACCAACCGCCACTGTTCGAAGGCGGGAAATCGCATATTACCGGCTTCGGAAGGACCAAACGCGGACAAGGATCCCAAGGTGGGCCCGGCAATAAGACCTACCAGCAAGGTTAGCAGTACAAACATCGTTCCATAATTTATAGGTTTGCTCATTTTATGCTGCAGCAGCAGCAATACCAGCAACTCTATACTTCCTCCGAACACAATCACCCCTCCGTGCAGGTTCGGCCCTATTCCTTCCACAAAGAAGGGATGAATGATGCCATAATCCTTGCTTCTCATGGTAAACAAGGAAATGCCGATTCCCAGCAACCACACGATTGGCAATAAAACGGTAGACATATAGACAATCGTTTTGAGTCCCGATCTTGCTGCGCTGTAAGAAACAAGCATAAAACTGAGAACGACTACGGCGTTCGGCGTTCTGGGAAGCAAGTAGATATTTATGTTTCTTGTCGTATCGAAAATGATCAATATCCCTAAGATCAGGAGGTATAAGACCAATACTCCGCAAACGAGCCAGCATCCGAATATTCCGATCCTCTCTTTAAGCCATTCGTTAAATGTTTTAGCGCGCATGGACTTTAAAACCAGGTACAAAATCAAACTCCAACCTAACAAAACCACATACCCAAGCAGGATGCTGAACCAGGAGTCCCGTCCTGCCGCTTGGATAAGATGAGGAATAATAAACACATGATTAGAGATGCCAAGCGACAGAAGCAGCATGAATAGGATCTGCCGTCTTGAAAAGGTTGACTCCATCGCTTCCCCCACCTCCCCCGAAACAGGATCACAGTACGCATTGGTATAATATCCATAAATGGAATCCATATACATACAATATCCGTATCTCCTTAGAATGGTCTTCTTTCATTTAAATAAAAGGGGATAGAACGGCGTATTGGATTGCAGTTATTTTTCGGAAAACTATTAAACTAGGTATATCTAGGCCTAAATCTAGTAATACTGAAACATGTAGTGTATGAGAGTCCCAATAACATGTGACAAACCAACTTTTTTGTGAAAAGGGGGAGATTTACTGGTGAGGAAATTTACAACTAAGGAAATTGGGGAAGCCATTGAACTGTCTGATGAGACCATTCGCAGATGTATTCGCGAGGGACAGTTGGCAGCCGAAATTAGCGGAAGGAATTACTACATAACTGAAGATGCCGTTAAAGAGTTTTTTAATGAACGAGGAATAAGATACGAGGAAACGCCATTAGCAAAGCCTACTTTAAGGCAAGTGACCACTCGAACGGTCAGTTCATTAGGAGCGATAGGGGCAATCGTAGGCATTGGCATAGCTTTTGTTGCAGTTCTACTTCAAAGAAGCTACAAAGAAATGAGGTGATTCTGATTCCAACGGTTTACGATGAAGGGCAGATAATGGGGCGCCAACGGTTTAAAGATAAGGATATTTGTATGTAGGGGGATAACGCTATGATTAAGATTATTTTAGGGGCACTGGCTGTTACTATTGTCGAAAAAGTGATTGAAGAAATTTTCGAAGATTAAGATATTTCAGGACGAAAAGGAGTGAAAAGAAATGTTGCTTCCTATTTTGGGTAGAGCTATTGCGGTTGCGGTTGCTAGAAAAGTATTGAGAGAATTGACGAAGTAATCTATTAAGCAGGAAAGTAGGGAATGAGCATGGATGAAATCATAGAGAAGGTCGTTGAAGCTATTATTGATGAAATTTGGGATGTTATTTCTAATTAATAGAGGAGTGAAGTAAGATGTGGGTTAATTCGAATTCGTTTGTTACGCCGGAAAAATGGCAATTGCCCTGGAAAGACGGAAAAGATGATGACGGGGATATGTACCCTCGAATTAAGGATATCATTATGTACGCACAAAATAAATAAGCTGCCGTACCACTAAAAAGAAGCCATGTTTGTATCCCTGCTGTAGGGAATGCAAGCATGGCTTTCTTAAGCTTACTACTTACTGAGGTGTATAAAAGTTTTGTGTGTAATAGATCGTCATCTTGCCGCCGAAGGCTACACCAACGCCGAGACGTTGAATATCGCTGAGCAGGTTTTTGCGATGGCCCTCTGAGTTCATCCAGCCTTCGTGGGCAAAGATGGCGCTGGTTTGGCCGGCGGCGATGTTTTCCGCCGCAGCTCGCATAACAATCCCATCCGTCTTCATCCGGTCGAACGGGCTTGCTCCGCTCTTGCTTTCATGGGCGAAATAGTTGTTAGCGGCCATGTCTGCACTGTGCTTGCGCGCTGTCCCTGCTATTTTATCGTCCCAGGTGAAGGCAGGTTTGCCTAGCTTGACGCGGGCAGCGTTGGCCAAGTCGAAGATTTGCCGCTCATAGGCGGTAACGAGAGTAACGCTTGGCTCAGGGTAAAAGGCAGTCAGCGTTTGCTCTGTTGGCTTCGCTATGGCTTGGATGCTTGTAACAACGTCATTGCGGTGCAGATCGTAAAAGAAGGTGACATAAGCATCCGTTGTCTCATAAGTACCGTATTCGCCGCTGCCATAGTTCATATTAAAGCGGGTGTTACCTTTAGTAATGGAGGCTAACGGTTGACCGTACAGCTTCAGCACTGCACTCTTGGCGCTCCCATCAGCCAGGCCGTTGTACTGCCAATTGGCGGAGGTGGAATATAGACCGACAACTCTACCCTCGCTGATCCCAATCTGTGCGTAGCTGCTGTAATCCTGATTGTAAATGAACCACTGGAAGCCATATTCGCTTAAATCCTTGCGCGATGGCTCTCCCAGCTTAGTGATAACATCTTCGGCGGCATCTCCGATATGGATGCCTTTGACCGTGACAGTGTTAGCCGCGGCTGATGTCGGCGCTGATCCGCCCTGCGCTTGAGGCGGAGTAGGACTAGCTGGTACCAAGGCTCCGTCGTTCGGAATGAGCTGGAATTGCTTCTGCTTCACATTGCGGATAAACTGCACTGCCTCCGCTCGGGATAAGCGGTCGGCAGCTTGATATCCAGCAACCGTTGCTGCTGTCTTCCCCTCGGACAAGCCTTGGTCGAGCAGGTATTGGATGGAATCGCTCATGCTTTGCGTTCCCTTTTGGGAAGCCGTAATGATCTGAGCAACAAGTCCGCGGTTAAACTTGGCCACGTCCGTATTATGCAGCACAGGCCATTTGCGGCTATCTGCTACATCGTAATACGGCTTGTACCAGGCAGAGCCAGAAGCAGCAGCGGCAAGGTTAACCTCGGGGTAAGCCCGCAGCAGCATTGCCAGAAACTCCGGCTCGGATACCGACTGGTCCGGTCGAAAGCTACCGTCATCGTAGCCGTTGACGATATTATTTTGAACGCCCCACGAGATTGCTGTGGCTCCCCAGTGGCGGGCTGTGTCATTAAAACCAGTTACATCGGCCGCATAAACCTGATGCTGCGATGGGAGGAAAGTGGATAAAGGTGATAAGAAGATAGCAATGGCTAGGGGCAGCAAGCGAGCTGCCAGTTTTGTTTGCATTATTTAAACCTCCTATAGTCATGCAATTAGGCACGTAGATAAAGATGAACAGGGTATACCATTACTAGTCTTTCTACTATATGTGTCTCTGGCCGAAATGTCTAACTGTAAAACTAACCATTCCAATTTGTATACCATATCACTAATGATAGTCTTTTCATAGCAGGCCAACAGGTTTATACTGGGAATGAAAGCGAATACGGACTATACTTTGCAGGAGGCGGACTACAAATGATTATTAGCGATATTAAGAATTGGGAACGGGAAAAGCAGGTTTATCCAAATGCGGTTAATAGAGGGCTGGAGTTTATTCAAAGTACTGATTTCAGTTCATTGAAACTCGGCAGGCACGATATTGAAGGAGATCTTATGTTTGCTCTGCTGCAAGAGCCGACAACCCTGTCTTGGGAGAAGCAGCGGCCGGAATCGCACCAGACTTATACAGATATCCAATTTTTGCTTGCGGGAGAAGAGGTCATTCGAGTTGCACCATTAACTGAGGATGCGGTGATCAGCGAGGATAGTTTTGAAGCGCGGGATATTGCATTCTACAGTAAAGTAGCTGAGGAAAATGCGATTCAGCTTAGCCCAGGATCCTTCACGGTGTTCTACCCGGGCGATATTCATCGTCCTTGCTGCAGTGTCTCACAAGATCAACCTATCCGCAAAGTCGTCATTAAAATTCATAAATCATTGTTGTTTGCTGAATAGAGGTCTAAAGAGGGATAATTCCATGTGGGAAGTTTACTTTCGATAATGGACTGTTTTCAAAGGGTGATGCGTTCCGATGCGGGCGATCATCCTTTTTCTTATGCAGAGTTACTAGGTTGAGAGCAGTTGCGTGGCTCGACTGGGTAAGTGATTTTAGATATGATGTGAGTGAGGTTACGAAGAAGGCTTCTTACCAGAAAACTCAGCAGATGCTTGCGAAATAAGTTTTGCACAGCAGACTCTTAGGAGGGAAATGGACATGTTTTTACGTGAAGTAACTATTCTTCGTGAAAAGTTTCCTGCAGACAAGCGGTATCCATTTTCAGTGCCTGCTCTGGCTCAGAGTAAAGGGCTTCCTTTCCAAGGGCCAGTCACTTTTTTTGTGGGGGAGAACGGCTCGGGTAAGTCAACCATGCTGGAGGCTATAGCTTGGCAATGCGGTTTCCATACAGCTGGAGGCAGCGTCAATCAGACTTATGAGCTGGAAGGGTCTAAGGCTGATTTCGGGCCGTACATCCGGTTATCATGGAATCGTAAAGTAGCGAGCGGCTTTTTTCTTCGTGCGGAATCGTTTTTTAACTTTGCTAATTATTTGGACCAGAGTGTGCGGGAGCAGCCGCAATATCGAGATGACTTTTACGCCCCGTATGGCGGGAAATCGCTGCATGAGCAGTCGCATGGAGAATCATTTCTTTCATTGTTTCGCAATCGATTCGGGAGAAGATCCATTTATCTATTGGATGAGCCGGAAGCAGCGTTATCGCCAGCTCGTCAATTAAGTTTATTATCCGTTTTTCACCGTTTGAGTCCGGATTCTCAATTTATCGTTGCGACGCATTCCCCCATATTACTGGGATATCCGGGTGCGCAGATTTATTCATTTGACGAGGGGCCTATACAAAAGATTGCTTACGAAGAGACATCACATTATCAATTGACACGCCGTTTTCTGGAAAATCGCGGAGCGATATTTCGGGAGCTTTTTGCCGAGGATGAAGAATGAATGGGGCTGGCGGTGAGCGGTCAAGTCTATGAAGGAATAGTAATTAGGATAGTCGGTTCGTAGGAATAATCATTTAGAGTGATGATGGTTAAGGTGCTTCATAGTTAAAGTGATTTATTGTTAGTAGAGCAGATTGTAACGGATGCTTACTAAGTAGGCGGTAGTGAAACGCGATTCATGCATACGAAATAAGTTCTAAGTCGGTTTCGCTTTAGTGAAAGAAGGATAATGGTGGTTACGAAGTCAGTTTAGTTAAGGCGAAACTCAGCCGATGCTTAACGAAGTACGTTTCGCTAAAGCGAAACTCTTAGGGAGGTATATCATATGGAATTGGGATCATTCGGAGCATTAATGGTAAATAAGGAAAATGATCGGCTTGCTATTACTCTGCAAGAGCTGCAGGTGGAGGATCTGCCTGCGGGCGAGGTTCTTATTCGCGTCCATTACTCAGGCCTAAACTATAAAGACGCACTGGCTTGCCGCTTGAATGGCGGTATAGTCCGAGCGTATCCGCACATCCCCGGCATCGATCTCGCCGGTGAAGTATGCGCCTCAGCAGACGCGCGGTTTCAGCCTGGGCAGAAGGTCATAGTGACCGGCTTCGGGCTGGGCGTCTCGCATTTCGGCGGATTCAGCGCCATGGCGCGTGTACCCGCCGACTGGGTTGTGCCGCTGCCAGCGGATCTGGAGCCGCGCGAAGCGATGGCGATAGGCACAGCCGGGTTAACGGCAGCGATCTCTATCGAGCGGATGGAGCATAATGGGCTCCATCCTGCGCAAGGCCCTGTGCTGGTGACAGGAGCCACCGGCGGCGTTGGCAGTGTAGCCATCGCGCTACTGGCCGCGAGGGGCTACGAGGTTGTTGCGAGCTCCGGCAAAGCGGAGGAGCATGAGTATTTGCGGGCCTTGGGTGCCCGCAATATTATTGGGCGCCTGGGCGCAGCAGCGGGGGGGGGCGAGGCCGCGGTGAAGCCGCTGGAGAAGCAGCAGTGGGCCGGCGCCGTTGACCCTGTCGGGGGCAGCGGGCTGGCGTTCCTGCTGGCTTCCATCCGCTACGGCGGTTCCGTAGCTGTCAGTGGCCTCACCGGCGGCGGCGCCGTTCCGACAACGGTGCACCCGTTCATCCTGCGCGGTGTCAATCTGTTGGGTATCGACTCTGTCCAATACCCTATAGAGCGCCGCAGCGCCTTGTGGGAACAGATGGCCGCTGACTTGAAGTCTGCAGGGCAGTTGGAGCGGATCAGCAGCCGTACGATCCGCTTGCAGGAGGTGCCTCAGGCAGCGGAGGAACTACTGGCAGGCCGTGTCAGGGGCCGGATTGTTGTAGAGCTGTGATTGTAATGCAGGTGTGATGCCATCCCCAAGAAACTTGTTTGCATTTCGAAGGATTAGGGGGATTTTGTAGGAGGCACATGTTTATCGATCTGCTGTCAGGTCAGGCTATATACAAACAAGAAGACTCAGCCCATTGATGCTGAGTCTTTTTGTTCTAATTTATGAGCCATGCAGCAGGGCGGGCTTCTGAGAGCGGGGGCTCACAAGGAGCTGGAATGATCAGCATTCGGCCCCTGTCATTTCATTGGTAAACATCTTCTTATACTCGTGTGGAGTCAGCTTCTTGGCCGATTCTGCCGCATAATGGACCTGCAGCGCACGACGTCTTTTTACCGAAAAGTTCGGCGGTGTCCCGTGATGTAGGAGGCCGGAGAATAGGAGCGCGCCGCCCGGCTTCAACGGAACGGCAACATCGCGCTCAACCTGTACGCTCAGATCGCATAGCTGCCAATCACGGACGGCATAATGAGGAACTGCTCCATCTCGATGAGAGTATGGAATGACGTGCATGCAGCCGTTGTCCAGCTCAGCCGGATCGAGTGCAATCCATATGCCAATTACGGATTTGTCGAATGCTAGTGGACCATAAGCCATGTCCTGATGCCATGGTTTCTCGGCGCCTCCTGTCGGCGGCTTCAGGATGGCTTGATCCTGCGCAACCTTGGCTTCTTCACCGAAGAGTTGTGCCATGACACCCATGATCCCCTCTTGATAAGCAACATGCCTTAAGCGCGGCTCAAAATCTACATAATCATACACCTTGCGGGCTGCAAGCTCTCTTTCTTCATCGGAATGAAGCTGGGATTTGGGCTTCACGTACTGTACCTTGGAACCTAATGAACGGTCATAGAGGATGTCCATTAAGGCTTCTATCGAATCTTTAATCTCCTTCTCATCCAATACTTCATCAATGACTAAATAACCCCGTTCCCAAAACTGTCTCACATGCTGTTCGGTAAAGTCCTGTATAGTTCGGATGCGATCCGATTCGATTGAATCGTAGCGGTACAGCTTCTCGGCAATGTCCTGAGCTAATTGCTGCTCTTCTTGATTTTCATAAGAATATAAGGTGCGTGGCTCGTTGGCTTCGTTCATTTCTTATCTTAGCCTCCTTCATTTTCTACTTGAATTCATCTTACCAAGTAGAAGGAGGCAGAGAAATGAAGATAGAATACGTTTTTTTATACTTAAACCGATAAGGGCTAGTTTTCGTTGTCATTGTCATCATCGCTTTGGGAGACACTCCCATGAGCGCGGGACGGTTCCGTTGTCCACTTGTATTTGGATGGCGGAGCGCCGTATCGTTCCTTGAATTGCTTGCTGAATAAATAAACGTTGGCATAGCCCAAAGACTCTGCGACCTGCGATACGTTCATGGGCGTTTCCATAAGCAGGTGCACGGCTCTTTCCAAACGAACATCGGTGATGTATTGCTTAATGGAGGTACCGGTATACTTTTTGAACAAAATACTTAAGTATTCCGCAGAAAGCTGAACATGGTCCGCAATTTCCTGATGTGAAATTCTCCTTCCAACGTCCTCCCGAATATAACCGATCACCCGCGCGATTACTTGTTTTTGTTTACTAGCCGATGAGGTCTGATCCTCCTGCTGCCGACGGTACAGATACAGCATGATTTGCTTAAGCATCAGGTTATACTCGATATCTGACCAGGAGCCTTCGTTGTACACGATTTGGAGCAATCGGTTTAACAGCATTTCAATAAACAAAGTATCGTTTACCAGCGTATGGCGCTTAGGAAGCAGGCAGGCATTAAAGGGCTCCCTTGAGGTCATATCGGTTAGACTAAAATGGATGAAAATAACGGTTAATCGGTCATTCGGATCCTGAATTGCCTCTGTTACATCGCCTGGACGAATAAGAAAACAGCTGCCTTTTCGGATCGGATACGAAACTTCATTTATCGTCATAGTTCCCTTGCCTGCAACGGCATACCATAGATCGTAATCCTGCAGAGGCTGATGGGGACACCAATGCCATGCTGGTTCACAGCGAGCCTTACCCGCATTGGAGCTACGTTCAAAGCACGCGTTCAGAAGCGGGAATTCTTCGGTTGGGTGCTCGTCCATCTTAGGCTCCTCCTTTCCATTAATCATTCTTAGGCCTGAGCCTCTCCTCGTTTTTACTGTAACTATTTCCCTATTATTCTCGTTATAACGTTAAGAAAGCAAGCATCCTACTCACTATTGAAATGGGGGATTTTATGGAAACGCAAACGGTGTATTTCTCGGACCGATTCTTTTCGACCGGCTTGACGGATATTCGTGATGAGGACAACAACAAAATCGGCGAGCTTGACTTGCAAAGTATGTTTTCATCGGGAATTCATGTATTGGATGAGCGGGGACGTATGACTTACAGCGGGAAGTTTCGCTTTTTCTCCAATACGTGGCTTGTACTAAACCGTGATGGTGACGAGATTGGCGCGCTTAAAGCCAAAATGGCCTTTTTCAAAAAGCAGTACGCGTATGTCGGAAGGCATGATGAGTTTCGGATTGAGGCCCCTGCTTTTTCCAAAGAATATACGGTTACAACAGTCCGTGGTGACATTGTGGCTGAATTTGCAAGGACGGATGGGATGTTCTCTTCAGGCGCCTTTGCTTTAAAGAACCGTTCCTCCCTGCCAATGGAAGAGCTTATTTTGGTCGTTATGGGAGTTCATGCGATTCAAAAAAGGCAGAGCGCAGCGGCAAGCACTTAATTGTCAATATATCACACAGGGCGTTGCGATTGAACAAACAAATCAGTTAAGGCTTAGGAAAAAAAGTGCATGGAAGAGAGAGCATTGGGGAATCTAGAACTATAAGGAATGATAACATGCGGGGTGCTCTTTCATGCCAACAGTCGAATTGAACGGAACACAGATTTATTATCAAATAGAGGGGAACGGGGCGCCGGTTGTGTGCATCCATCCTCCGATGCTTTCCAGTAACTGCTTTACCTACCTGCGTCAGCAGCTGGCCAGTTCGTATCAGATCATTACATTCGATATTCGGGGCCATGGAGCCAGTGAGCCGTCCGAACGCAAGGTAACTTATCCGCTTATTGTCGGGGACATCAGGCAGCTGCTGGATGCACTTCATTTACCCGCGGCCTACCTGTGCGGATACTCTACCGGCGGTTCAGTCGCTTTGCAAGCGATGCTAACCTACCCGGATCGTTTTCTCGGCGGGATTCTGATAAGCTCCATGCCGGAGATGAGTGATTGGTACAATCGGGCCCGAATATGGGCGGCGATTCAAGTGTCTCGGCTTAAAGGCAAGCGTTTATTGGCAGTCGCGATGTCGGCGGGGAATGCGGATAAGATGCAGACGTTCAAACGTTTGTACAGTCAAGCTATACAAGGGAATATCCGCAACAGTCAAGAATACTTCGCTTATAGCCTGAATTTTAATTGTACGAAGAGGCTTCATGAGATTGGCTCTCCGATACAGCTGATCTATGGGCAAAAGGACAAAAGATTCCACAGATATGCCCACATTTTGAAGCGCAATATGCCGCAGAGCACCTTGCAGTTTATCGCTAATGCGAAGCATCAGCTTCCCGTGAAGAAGGGGCTGGAGCTGTCAGAGCTGATTCGGTCGTGGATTGATCTTGCAGAGGCTGAACGTTTGCGTGAGTATGAGCACGGACAGGCGCTTATGCGTGAGAGCGTGAGCGGCTTTAAGTATGAAAGTAAATACGATCTTGAGAGTCAAAATGGGGATCACAATGAGCAAATAGCGTACCTAACGGATGAAGAATTTTCTAAGCATGCTCTAGAGGCACTACTTGCTGAACTATCGGAGCAAGATTCAGGGCATCACGGGGAGCATAGAGATCATTGAGCAGTTCTTGCA
Source organism: Paenibacillus foliorum (assembly GCF_013141765.1). Classification (GTDB taxonomy): domain Bacteria; phylum Bacillota; class Bacilli; order Paenibacillales; family NBRC-103111; genus Paenibacillus_S; species Paenibacillus_S foliorum. The sequence goes on along the minus strand of NZ_WHOD01000101.1, from coordinate 70,764 downwards.
ATAACATTCTTGCCAATAGGGCGGATGGGAGATAACGGCTCCCCTTGCATGTTTGGCCAAGGAAGCCGTTAGTCTGTTTCACTAGAGCGGAGTCCAGTCGGTGTTGTCACTTTGTAATCGATGATAGCTTCTGCAACCAAGCTCTCGCTTTAATCTACATCCATATGAACGAGAGTATTGCTTCTCTGCCAAGTATTTTGAGAGAGGTATAATAATTGATCAACGAAATAAAGAGCCGCTGAACGCGCTTCCCCTAATCCTGCAAATTCGGTTCCATCTATTCGCAGCTTATCTATATAAGAGGAGCTATGAATGCCAAAGGTTCCGTTCATCATATAAATCCAGCCCTTGCGGTAGTGCAGAGTTGTTATCCAATGATCCGAAGTATAAAGGGGAATGATTACAGCACCATCTGCGCTCATTTTATTTAACTGTTTTCCGTAATCACTAACGTAGTAAATCCACCCGTCGATAGCAATCGCTTTGGATACATTGTCTTGAAGCTTGATTTGCTCGTAACCGTCGAGGTTCATTCGGTATAGATTAGCGGGTTCATTTTCTTTTTCCTGCATTAGAAAATAGATCTGGCCGGCATTTATAAAAAAGGGGTACATCCTTATCCCACTGACAAGCTCTTGATCGGCCGACCCATCAATGTTTATTTTATGGATGGTTTCCTTTGATTGATAGGTGTGGATATAATAGATCCAATCACCCTTTACCCATATTTGAGCAGTGGGCATAGCGGACACCTGTGAGCGCTGGGTACCGTCGGTCTTTATTTTATATATACCATCCATCTTAACCGTATAATACAGCCAATCGCCTACGATGTTGATGGACCTTGCATTGTCGTCAGACAGCTTCACTTCCCCGGTACCGTCTTTTTTCACCTTTACAAGCCGATTAGGCTCTTCATAATTTCCGTCTGGATTCATATAAATCCAATCACCTTGAACAGCAAGCTGACCGGAATTGGCCACATTCAAAGCATCAGTCTGCTCTATTTGATTATTCGATATCCCGCCGCACGACTCGATTCCAAATCCGCGATCTGTGTCGCTCCAGCTTGTTTTCCAGCCGAATTCGTCCTTCGTAAATTTCCAGCTCATTGGAAAATAGGTTATATTCCGATACAGCAGCAGTGGATACGGTTCCTCTGCGTTAATAATCGCTTTTCCGTTCACTTGGACAGGAAATGGGGCGATAGCAGCCGTTTGGCTGTTGTCATTCGAATGGATTTGGGGAATCAAATATTGCTTGAGCGGCAAGCAGGTATCATTCTTTTGCAGCGATAGTCCGCTGTTTGTATCCCAATGGATCGATAAACCAAGGGCGGAGGCATGGTTCCACGTCATAGGGAAATAGGTGATGTCCTTGTATATCAGAAGGGGGTACTCACTGTGCTTCACATCCATGACGGTGCCGTTCACTGTAACGGGAAAGTCAGGAAAACTCACTTGAACATCAAGTGGAGCCGCTGCCTGGACTGGAGTGTGCCCAGCAAATGATAAGCTGATTAAAAGTGTGATAAGGCCGAGTTTTATTTTATTAATCATAAGGCTCCTTTTTAAAAAATGGATAGTTAATTAAGCTTAATATTCTCATTCTCCTAACGCGAAATAAGATGTTATAGTTACACTAAAGAGGAAGAATTTTGAAATTTTTATAAGAAGAAGAGAAATATCCGATGAATCTGGAATCAGAAAAATGATGAAATCATGCTAATTATTATCATTTATCCGAAAAAAAGGAGTCGAAAATATGAGGAAAATGATCTTTGCTCTCTCTATCGGCCTGATAATCGGGTCAGCTACAACAGCAGTATCTGCTTCAACTGAAGCTGTACAAGCAACCATAGCTAAGTTCGTATTCAAAGTGAATAGTCAAGAGAAGGAATTAAAGAACGACCCTTTAGTCGTTGATGGAACTTCATACTTACCGGTACGAGAAATTGCTGACCTGCTAGGATACGAGCTTGATTATGAAGATACAACGAGGACAATCAATTTTGAGCAGAAGCGGGTCAAGAGCAATTCGTATCTTGAATTAACCGAAGCTCCAGACTTATCGGAGTGGATCAATGTTCTTGATCTGATTCGATTTTATGATGGGAATGGTATTAAAGCATCTTTATCTGGTGATAATTCCGTTACTAATCTGAATATAGGCGTTTATGGAGTTGGTTTCCCATTGGCATTTGAAGATCAGTACAAGCAGGGAGATGTCCCTAAGTTATTCCAGAAATCAAAGGGGAAGCTCTCTATGTTGGTTTATAAAAACAATATCTACGTCAATAAATCCAACATTAAAGATTTAGGTTTCCCTATTGAGGATGAATGGATGCCGGCAGCGGATTTAACGAAAACTTCTACAAAATTTGACTTCAGCTTGCTTAATGGTAAAGAAAAATTAAAGCCAGTGTTTTTATATACCGAACAAGGGATAATCCGTGCCATGAATTCTGAAGCTGGAATTTTACTAAACAAAGAAGATTTAAGAGCAAGAGGACTAATAGGTTAATAATGGTCAGTAGCGAGTGGTTTAACCGGAATTTCCGGAGCTAATTTTGCCTGTAGATCATTGGTTATTACTTTCGCCGAGTCTGTTTAGCCTTTGAGTCTTATTTATTTGTATTATCGTCATTTTTCTTCGGCTCGGAACTGAAATCAGCGTTTGATGAAATTATTCGATCTCGGTTCCTTACCAACTCAGCGATTGACAAGGCCTTATGCACGGCAACAGCGTACAAGACTTTACTTCGAAGCTATCGCCTCCCCTCAAAAACCTGCAGCTATACAGCCTTTTGGTCGTTTTATCGGTAGTCTTGGCGAATTCATGCAAATGTGCAGCTCTTTTTCGCTCTTAGCTGAAACAGGACTGCTTTGCATTAAATTGCTGTATTTTTGCAGTTCTTTCCTCTCACAAGCAAATTTCAGTGGATAATAACTGCATGTTTGCAGGATTATGCAGGCTGATGATCGGGGGTGGGTCAAGCACTGAGAAGTCCTCACATAAAACCTGCCCCTCTGCAAATTGACAGAAAATTTTAACTGTGATTTAATTTCATTAAACTAAATATCCGTTAAAGCGAAGATGGACATGGGTTGGAGTCTACCCTCAGTAGGGAAAATGTCAGATGCTAGCAGAGAGTCGGTGGCGGGTGAAAACCGATGCAAGCATTTTTCTGAATTACAGTCCGGAGCAGGAGAAGGGAACATGCATGACCCATGCATAAGTAGCTTTTACCCGGCAGTTAATGCCGTTATTTAAAATAAGTGAAAGAAGAAGCTTATACTGATTTCAGTACAGTAAGCTCTTCTTTAATTAGGGTGGTACCGCGAGATAGCTTCTCGTCCCTTTGTTGGGGCTTTGAAGCTGTCTTTTTTTGTTTTTCAAAAAAGGGGGAAGAAGGATGGGGCAATGGGATCAGCTTACCGAACAGCAACAAAATGAAGTCGAGCGCCAGCTGCGTATAATTTGCCGTGGAGCGGCCAAAATTGTGCCTGAGGATGCATTGAAGCAAAAATTGGCCTATTCAGTATTGTCAGGTCAGCCGCTAAGAGTCAAACTCGGACTGGACCCATCGGCTCCGGATATTCACATTGGTCATACGGTTGTGTTATACAAGCTACGGCAATTTCAGGATTTGGGGCATGAGGTTCAACTTATCATCGGGGATTTCACGGGCAGAATTGGTGATCCAACAGGCAAATCCGAAACACGAAAGCAGCTTACGGAGGCCGATGTTAAACGAAATGCCGAAACTTATCAGCAGCAATTGTACAAAATTCTCAACCCGCAAAAAACAAAGTTTTATTATAATTCTTCTTGGCTTAGTCAGTTAAAGTTTGAAGATGTTCTGCAGCTGGCAGGAAAATTAACCGTGGCGCGGATGCTGGAACGGGATGATTTCGCTAAACGATTTGGCAGCAATCAGCCTATTCATATTCATGAATTTTTCTATCCGCTTATGCAAGGGTATGACTCCGTGTCATTACAAAGTGATATTGAACTTGGAGGGACGGATCAAACCTTTAACATCCTGATGGGAAGAACCTTGCAGGAGGCTTATGAGATGAAGGGTGATGGTCAAATCGCGATTCTTATGCCGCTGTTAGAAGGTTTGGATGGGATACAAAAAATGAGTAAAAGTTTAAGTAATTACATTGGAATCGATGAGATGCCCAACGAGATATTTGGGAAAACAATGTCCATCCCTGACCAATTAATGCTTAAATACTATGAGCTTACAACTGCCATCACTAATGAGGAGCTGCTTGAGCTTAAGCAGGGACTACAAGAAGGAACCATTCATCCTCGGGATGCCAAGCTCAAGCTCGCGAATGAATATGTCCGTATGTACCATGGAGAACGAGCTGCTGAAGAAGCGCATAATCATTTTGTAACGGTATTTCAAAAACGTGCTTTGCCAGATTATATAGAGGAAGTCCGACTTCGTGCGAGTGAGTTAGAGGATGGGGGGACATGGATTAGTAAACTTCTCGTCACGATTAAATTACAATCATCTAACGGAGAAGCTAAGCGAAGTATTACACAGGGTGCTGTAAAAATAAATGAGCGTAAGATTACCGATCAGAACGAACGAGTAGTGTTACAGGATGGCGACATCCTACAAGTAGGAAAGCGGAAGTTTGCTAGAATTAAAATTGAATGAGTTCAGAGTATTTGTCAAACCGTCCTTTAGGGCGGTTTTATCTTTGTTTGCAGAAAGCGGTTTTAAAAAGCTTTATTATCAATAGCATCCAAAGAAAAATTGGTTATTGTATTTTTTTACATTATCAGGTATTTTTAGAAAGAAAGGACTATTCATGTATTAGTGGGACGTAAAAAGTCTTATGTGGTCAAAAAAAGTCCCGTGATACTGAATTCATAATCCCCGACAAGTGCAAGTCATACCAAACGAGTAGAACGAAGGAGGCAATTACTTTGCTCAAAGAAAAAAATTATGCATGGCTGCTGCTCTCGTTGCTTTGGTTCTTTAGTTTTTTTGGTTCCATTGGTCGGTTTGTTCAATCGTACTACCAGAACGATATATCGCAATACTTAGGCGTTGGGAGAGCTTTTCTTGGTTTGACATGGTCTGTAAATTTATTGATTACAGCCTTGTGTGCACCAATCGGCGGCCTATTAGTGGATAAATACGGATACAAAAAGGTCATGCTGCTCACAGGAATTATAGGTAACATCGCTATTGTAACCGTGTTATTTTCCAATACGTCAGTTGGCTATTTTATTGGATTTGGGATTCTGTCAGGACTAAGTGGGATAAATGCATCATCCATCTATGTGCTGGTTTCGAACTGGTTTAAACACCACCGGGCCAAAGCTTTGATGATTGCAAGCAGCGCAGGCTCTTTGGGACTTGCGGTGCTAACTCCCCTTTTCGTGTATTTCCAGGATTGGTTAGATTGGATGAAGCTGTATTGGATTTTACTCGTGATTGGTTGTGGATCGATCCTCTTTATCCTCTTTTTCGTTCGCACTAATGACTCTGATGACGAAGCTAATGAAGCGCCTAGCAGCAGTTCTGAATCCCTGAAAAAAGAGAGAAAGCTATTGGATAACGCCCGAAACTGGTTGCCCAATTTCATCGGATACTGTAAAAATCCAACACTTGTAGTTGTAATGATTGCGTTATTTACTTGCGGGTTCAATATGGGAACGGTGGAAAGACATTTAGTGGCCATTCAGCAGGTATCCCATGTACATGAAGCGGTTTTTGCAACATCATTGAGCTTGCTCGGATTACTTGAGCTTGTGGGAGGCTTGTTTTTTTCATTTTTACTGGACCGTATGAACAGGCTGTTAGCTTTGGCGATTTTATATGGAGTTCGAGTTATGGCATTTGCTATTTTAATGATGCATTTTGATTTGGCTCCCATTCTGTTTTCTTTGATGTTTGGAGCTAGCTACTTGGGGGCAATTCCTGGAGGAATTCTTGTTGCAACGGAAGCTTTGAAAAGCTCAAGTAAATCGATCGGCCTTCAAACCGGAGTATTATTGCTTGTCCATCATCTTGGCGGTGTTTTCTCCGGATATTTTGGGGGGATTAACTATGACCTGTTCAAAAACTATCAGCTGCTGATCGGAGTGGATATAGGACTAACTGTGTTTTCCGCTGCAGCTTACTACTATATCTATAGATCTACAGCGAAACAGAAGCTTACAAATGTTGGGCGGTATAACGAATCGTTATAAGGATATTTTGCGACATAAGACCCAAATATTTACTAATTAAGCAACTTTTCTTTGTGCAGAAGCGTCAATAAGGAATCGGGATATAGAACTATTTTCCATGAATGGAGAGGGGTAATACGGTGGTACTAGAAAGAGAGAAGAAGCAGCTCGTCCTATGGGTGGGGATCATGGTTGTTGTTCTATGCATATGCTCCTTACTCTGGAGCCGGCCTGCGGCAGCTGCGGGTTCGATAGAGCTCCAAATGGAAGTAGGCTATGACGGAAAGATTAAAGAGGGACAATGGTTTCCGGTTAAGTTTACCGTGACTAATCCATCCGAAGATGTAAGCGGCGATCTAGTTGTGCAAGTGGCCAATCCGATGGGAGGCAATGATGCCACTTACATCAAGCACTTGGACCTACCTAAGCAGACGACAAAGGTCGTGTGGATGTCACTTCCCGGAATGTCGTACAACGGCAATAATAATGTCATTAAATTTTATAAAGGGGACATAAGCAAAGGGGAGATCGTTCCGATTTCCAAAGGCAATGATTATATAACGGCAACTCCGACCCAGTCGGTTCAAGTGGGGGTGCTGGCTCGGGATCCGGATACGCTAAACTTCTTATCACTGCTGCAGTCGAAAAATATCCCGGTCAGCGTCATCCACTTGAAACCGGAGCAGCTTCCTGGCGAATCGGTCATGCTCGATGGTCTCGATGTACTTGCTCTGAATGATTTTGCCTCCGATCAATTGAAGGAAGATCAAGTTAAAGCAATCACGTCTTGGGTAAATCGTGGAGGTACACTGGTTTTAGCTGGGGGAGCGGGGTATCCGAAGACGGCTAAAGCTTTCGAGGGTCTGTCTCCCGTGACCTATACAGGGACAGCTTCTGTACCGAGTCTATCATCACTTGAGCAAGCGTCGGGTAAAGAGCTTAAGCTTAGCGAGCCTTTTACGGTTTCGACATCAGCGCTGAGAGCGGGTGAGGTCATAACCCAAGAGAAGCAGCAGCCTCTTTTTGTCAAAAAAAGCACGGGTAGCGGAGAAGTATGGTATGTGGCCTATGATCTTGCGCTCAATCCGGTAGCTTCATGGAACGGAAGTCCTGAGCTGTGGGAGAAGGTGATCCAAGGTCATTCAGGGCCTACAAATATGAAACGCGGAAGACCGGGCTATTCCTTCATGAATCAATTTAGTGAAGTGCAGTATGCGCTCGATTTTTTCCCTTCATTAGTGTCACCTTCCTTCTTCATGCTGTTGATCGTGTTTCTAATTTATGTCGTTCTTGTGGCTCCGTTTCTATACCTGCTGCTGAAAAAGGTGGATAAAAGAGAGTGGGCTTGGATCATTATTCCAGCCTTTTCTATACTATCGAGTGCCGTTATTTTTATGATCGGATCCTCGGATAAAAGCTCTACCTTGATACATACCCTCAATACCTTAGAGCTTAACGGCAGTGGCCAAGGGCAGAGAACAAGTGCTACAGCTGTCTTTGTTCCTCGGGGTGGGAGCTATGAGCTTGAGGTTCCTAAGGCAGCGCATACCGTTTTAGCTAACACGAATCAAGGCTTCGGTTCAAACGGTCAGCTGACAGGGATTTCCGATCAACATATTCGTCTGGATGCGGAAAAAACGCGAATTGGGTGGTCGGATGTACCATACTGGTCTGTGCGTAAAGCATGGATTCAAAACGATGAAATCGAGCAGCTGGGTAAGTTCGATGTGAATCTAACGTTAGATTCCAACGGACTTAAGGGTGAAATCGCCAATGCAACGAAAAGCGACCTGAACGATGTTAATATTATCATCAATAGGAGCGTATATAGTGTAGGTGAATTAAAGGTTGGCGAGAAAAAGCCGGTGGCGTTAACGTCTCCTACAAATGTTAATAATGGCAATTTTGATTTTGGCTACCTGCTGTTTTCTAATCCAAACGGGATGAACGGCGGCATGGTGTATCGAAATGGAAATGGAAACATGGATAACCATGAACGTGAACGCCAAATGATCAATTCATATATGAACAATAGCAGCAAAGGGATGAATCAGGGGAAACCGGTGGTCATCGGCTGGAGTAAGGATAAGCAATCGTTATTCAAGGTTAATGGCAAGGATGCTAATACCGATCAGTTGAACCTGTGGGTGCAGGCGGTCGATTTCCAAGTCGTTCAAGGGGATAAGATATCGATTCCTGCGGGGTATATAACCCCTGTTATTGTTAATAACAATACGAATCAATTGTTCATGGAGCCTAATGGCACGGTAGTGATCGGCAATGGTTCTGTGACGTTTGAATACGCACTTCCGAGGATTCAGGGTGCATCCTATACGAAGCTGGATTTGCGTATGCCAGGCGGAGCAGGCATTCCGCAGTTTCTGATCTTAGAGCTGTGGAACGGGGAGAAGCAGGATTGGGAACCGATTGACCTTCGCGTCCCTGTTGAGAAAAAGGATAATCTGTCAGCCTATATCCTAGACGGAGGGACGACGATACGAATGAAGGCTACGGCTACACAACAGTTCGGCTTCCAGTTCCCTGAGGTAGCCTTGGAAGGGACGGTGCGCCGATGAGTGATGGTCAGGAAGTGAACAAACCGAAGATAGGGAGTACAGAAGTGGTTGAGCCTATTAGCGATAATGGGGAGTTTCGTACACCTGTGAGTGTAGGCCCTGAGATAACGATTCCGGTGAGTGATAGTGAGAGCTTGCCTAAGCCAATGATTGAAATTAAGGATTTGACAAAAACGTACGGCAGCTTTACTGCGTTGAAATCAATGAGCATGGAAATTGCCAAAGGCTCCGTATTCGGATTTGTCGGGCCTAACGGCGCTGGTAAGTCAACGACGATGTCTATACTCGCGACGTTGCTCGCACCCACCTCGGGCTCGGCCAAGGTTGGCGGCTTCGAAGTAACGGAGCATCCGAAGGAAGTGCGCAAGCTGATCGGCTATATGCCGGATTTCTTCGGTGTGTATGACCAATTCAAAACAACCGAGTATCTTCATTTCTATGGTGCCAGCTACGGAATTCCACGAGTAGAGCGGGAGCAGCTCATCCCTCAGCTGCTGGAGCTGGTTAATTTAACGGATAAAGCCGAGTTCTATGTCGATTCTTTATCGAGGGGAATGAAGCAGCGTCTATGCTTGGCGCGCTGCTTGGTGCATGATCCGGAGCTGCTCATTCTGGATGAGCCGGCGTCAGGGCTCGATCCGAGAGCGCGGATTGAAATGCGCGAAATTCTGAAGGAGCTTAAGTCGATGGGTAAAACCATTCTCATCTCCTCGCATATTTTGCCGGAGCTGGCGGAAATGGTGGATGAAATCGGCGTCATCGAGCATGGGCAGCTTATTGCCAAAGGCAAGGTGCAGGATATCCAAAACCGGATGAGGGTCAAACGTGTACTGCACATTCGTATGTTGGAGCGGGAGCAGGAGGCGGCGGCATTTCTGCAGGATCAGCCGCATGTTTCTATGGTGCTGCATGATGAGCAGGGCATTCATGTGCATTTCGGAGGACAGGATGAGGATCAATCCAGCCTGCTGCTGGAGTTGATCGGCAAGGGCTATCGCATTATTACCTATAGTGAAGCGCAAACGAATCTGGAGGATGTGTTCTTGGAGATTACGAAGGGAGGCGATGCGCTGTGAGGAATGGGCTCGGTTGGCGCCAAACATTAATTAATCCTGTGCTGGACAAAGAGTTTCGGCTGCGCATGCGGACGGCTCGCTCGTCTCTGTCGCTGTTGTTTTATTTACTTGCTATTGGGCTGCTTGCGATGGGCTTCATATACTTAAATACAGGCGGAATTCGCGGCGGAATGGCGAGCTTTCGGCCTCAGGAAAGCCGGGATCTGTTTTATTTCCTAAGCGTTGCCCAGCTGGTGCTGGTTGCTTTCATGACGCCCGGATTGACTGCTGGTGTCATCAGTGGGGAGCGGGAGAAGCAGACGCTCAACATTTTGCTGACGACACAGCAGAGCTCGACAACGATTATTTTGAGCAAGCTGGTTTCGTCATTAAGCTTTATGCTGTTGGTTATTATCGCTACGCTTCCGGTGTACAGTATCGTGTTTCTATTCGGAGGGATCTCGCCTAAGCAGCTGTCGTTAGTGTTCTTATTTTATATTTTTGCAATGTTCGTATTGGGTGCGTTTGGAGTGCTGTTTTCAACGATATTCAAGCGGACGATGATCTCCGTTGTCGTGACCTACGGCTTTACTCTGGCTGTGTTTGCTGGAACGGGGCTTTTGTTTATCTTTTTGCAAGGTGTGCTCCGTCAGTACAACCAAGGGGCAAATCCCCAATCCTATGGTTGGGTTGGTTATGTGCTCGGCCTTAATCCGGTTGCTGCGCTGCTCAGTATTTTCGAACCGAGCCTCAACCGTGAAGCGTTCGGCAATAGAATGACGCCTAGCGGTACGCCGACACCTCCACCTATTGAGCTGTGGCAGGAATTTGTTATTGTATATGCGGTATTGGCTATTGGTGCTTTGCTGTTAAGCATTCGGTATATTCGTCCGCGGTTGAAGAAGCGGGGTTAGGCTTGTTGAGTTGAACAGCGAGTGAGTATAAGTTTATAACTGGATTCGCGCACAATTGACCAATGCACTTGTTCAATGCGGGTTGTGGAGATTGTTATTCTCTAGATATTAAAGAGTTGAGTTTTTGGGGGCACTTAAGCATGGCGAAGAGCCCCATTTTACTTCTAAATGATGGCCAATAAGTGATGGGCCGAAGGTTGCTATTGGAGGTAGAATTGCGAATAGCTTCCCCCCTATTCGCCTCCAAATAGGCGGGGGGAGGAACTGTGATGCGCTATTTTGAATTGCACACGTTATCATTCAAGTGGAGCGGAACTAGGATGCCTTATTGGCTTGGAATGTGCTATTTCGGTAGGTTGAAGACGAAATAACGCATCGTAGTTCCGCGTTTTCATGAATATGGGGGTGCGTAAGCCGAATAGAGGATTGACGTTCCGTGAGAGTGGGGCAATCCTCATAGATTCTCATAGATGAGCTTAAGAACCAAGGGGAAAAGCGCTTTATTACATGGAAGTATGAAGCACTGGGATGGAGTGACAGGAGTCGGTGTGAGCAGAGCAAGAGTGGAACGAGAGTAGAGCAAGCGTGGAATGAGAGCAGAACAAGGGTGGAATGAGAGCAGAACAAGGGTGGAATGAGAGCAGAACAAGGGTGGAATGAGAGTAGAGCAAGCGTGGAATGAGAGTAGAGCAAGAGCAGAAGAAGAGTAGGGAAAGAGTGGAATGAGAGAGCAGAACAAGTGTGGAATGAGAGTGGAAGAAGAGTAGAGCAAGAGTGGAACGAGAATGGAATGAGAGCAAAACAAGCAGAGAAGAGCGTAATGAGCAAGTGTGGAATATGCGCAGAACAAGATAGGAATGAGGTAGGGAAGGAGTTGTTATAGCTATGCTAAATGTGGAGTCACAGCGGTTGCTGGAGCTGCTTCGGCCTGTCCAACGCAGAATGCTTAGAATCCGCATGTTGGAGTTGGGCGCGCTGGGGTTAGTGGGAGGATTAATTGCTGCTTTCCTATGGATGCTGGCTGGGCATTTCTTTCCGATTCCTCATTATCGGTTGGAGGCTGTGCTGCTGGTGCTCCTCGGGGGAATGATCGGGGTGTTGTACCCTTTGATAAGAAGAGTAACGCCAGAAGAGGCAGCTAAAGTGCTGGATAAAGCGGGCGCTGAGGAAACTGTACTTACGGCGCTTCAATATTTGCATCAAACTACTCCTGTTATTCGCATGCAGCGGGAGTCGGCGATTAGTTTCACGGAAGCAGTTGTGCGCAATTTGCCGAAGGTAGTCATGCTGACCGGATTCAAAAGGCGGTTATGGGTCATTGGCATCTGCTCTTGTATGCTAGTGATCACGCTTATTATGCCGAATCAGATGGATGGAATATTGGCACGAAAGCAAGCGGAGGCTGCATGGATAGAAGAGCAGAAGCAGAATGTGGAAAGTATGGAAGAGAAGCTGAAGGTTGAGAAGCTTGATCCGATTGTCAAGAAGCCAATGGAGCAAACGCTCCTTAAGCTGCAGGAAGGACTTGAGCAGAGTCGGGATGTTAAGTCGGCGCTCGATGAAATGGAAAAGTCGCTGAAGGAGCTGCAAAAGCAGGCGGAGCCGCTAACCAAGCGGCAGGCTGAAGCGGAGCAGTGGGCTGATCAAATGCAGCGGCAGCCGATGCTGAAGCAGCTCGGGCAAAGCTTGCAGCAGCAGGATTCCTCATTGCTGCGCCAAAGCGCTGAGCAATTGCGCGAGCAAGTGCTGAAGCTGACGAAGGAGCAGAAGGAAGCGCTGGCGAAGGAGCTGGAGAAGCTTGCAGCGGCGATGCCGGATGCAGCATCGGAGCAGGCGCAGCAGCTGCGCAAGGCGATGGAGGCTGCGGCGAAGGAGCTGCAAAAGCAGGCCGGCGACGCAACGGCCGATCCGGCGCAGCTCGAAGCGCAGCTGAAGGAGCTGGAAGCGCGGCTCGCTGAGGCGATGCAGCAGCAGCAGCTGAACGCGCAGCAGCAAGCGCTGGCGATGCAGCAGGCTGCACAGATCGCGCAGGCTGGCCTGCCGATGGCGGGCCAGTTGGCGGCGCAGGGCGCAGCGCTCTCGGCCGCGTGGAGCCCGAGCGGCCTCGCGAACGCGCTGGCCACTGCGGCGATGCCCGCAGGCCCAGGCGGCACGCCGGGCACTGGCGCTCAGCCAGGAGCGGGCGCAGGAGCGGGTGCAGGAGCAGGAGCGGGCGCAGGTGCAGGTGCAGGAGCAGGAGCGGGCGCAGGTGCAGGTGCAGGTGCAGGAGCAGGAGCAGGAGCGGGTGCAGGAGCGGGCGCGAGTGCAGGTGCCAGTGGAGGCAACGGAGCGGGAGTAGGCAACGGGCCGCGGAGCTTGGTCACGACGCCGCGTAATCTGCAGGGAGCGGGCAATGTGCAGTCCGACCAGGGGCCAGTTAACGGCTCGGGAGGCGAGATACAGAAGGGTGGCGTATCGCCGATGATGGATGGAGCGACGAGGCCATACGAGGAAGTGTTTACCGAATACGCCAATGAGGCCAAAAGCTCGCTGAATCGCAGCCAGCTGCCGCAGAATGTGCAAAGCCTGGTACGTGATTATTTTACGGAAATCCAACCGAATCGATAAATGACAATGAACCGTGCAGAGGTGAAACTATGATAGAGACGAAAGCACAAGTAGAACAATGGATGGGAACCTTTACGGCAGTGAAGGAGCAGATCGGCAAGGTTATTGTGGGGCAGCAGGAGGTAGTCGAGCAAATCCTTTGGTGCATTTTTACTGGCGGACATGCGCTGCTGGAAGGAATCCCGGGACTCGGCAAAACGATGCTGGTCCGTACGATTGCGGATACGCTTGACCTGCAGTTTTCCCGTATTCAGTTTACGCCTGATTTAATGCCTGCGGATATTACTGGAACCAACATCATTCAATTCGGCACCAAGGGGGAGACCTCTTATCAATTCCAATCAGGCCCTATTTTTGGGAATCTGATTCTGGCCGATGAGATTAATCGTGCCACACCTAAGACACAGAGCGCCTTGCTTGAGGCAATGCAGGAGAAGACGGTGACAATAGGCACAACAACGCATCAGCTGCCACGTCCTTTTTTTGTGCTGGCAACGCAAAATTCGCTGGAGAACGAAGGCACTTACCCTTTGCCGGAAGCTCAGCTCGATCGTTTTTTATTGAAAATTAACGTTACCTTTCCAACAAGAGAAGAGCTTAAGGAGATTATTATCCGGACTACATCAGCTTACGAAACTACGGTTGAAACAGCTGCGAATGGAGCTCTATTAGAGGAAATACAGTGTGGCGCCAAGGATATTCTGGTAGCGGATGATGTGTTGGATTATGCTTTACAGCTGCTTATGATGACGCATCCGACTGAGAGCCAAGCACCGGATTCAGTTCGGAAATACGTCCGCTATGGTTCTGGCCCACGTGGTCTGCAATCCATTATCTCTGTCAGTAAAGTGCGCGCATTGAGCATGGGGAGGCTGCATGTTTCCATGAACGATATTCAAAAGGTTGCCGTACCGGCGCTGCGACACCGGATTTTCCTTAATTTTGAGGGTCAAGCCATGGGCGTGTCAACGGATACGCTTGTTCAAGATATTATTGCCTCCTTGGAGAGAAGCCGATGAACGAGTCGGGCCTGCTGTTGGATTCCAACCTGATGCTGCGTCTGGATGCCTTACAGCTTTCCACCAAGAATCGAGTTCGCGGTACGATGCAGGGCAAACGAAGGTCACGACAGCTCGGCTCCTCGCAGGAGTTCGCCGATTACCGCTTGTATACTCCGGGGGACGATACACGCCAGTTTGACTGGAACGTGTTTGGGCGCACGGGTAAGCCCTTTATTAAGCAGTTTATGGATGAGCAGGAGCTGCAGGTGAACCTATATATCGACTGTTCACAGTCGATGGATTTCGGAGAAGGTGCAGCAAATAAATTTCTATATGCTCGGCAGCTTGCCGCATGCATAGGATATATCGCACTTGCCGGCTATGACCGAGTTAGCACACGGCTGTTCAGCTACCAGATCGATCAGCAGCTGCCGATGCTGCGGGGCAAGGGGGCGATGCACCGACTTGTGCAGTTTTTGGAGCAGGCAGTTGTTGCATCCTCGGGTGATTTGGCTGCCGCTATGATGCAGCCTGCACAGCTACCTAGGCAGCCAGGTGTGACATGGCTGTTTTCCGATTTTTTATATGAATCAGGGGTAGAGGAGTCACTTTCCTATTTACTTGCCGCCCGTCAGGAGGTTGTAGTTGTGCAGGTGCTCTCCCCCAAGGAAATGCATCCGGACATAGCTGGTGATCTACGACTCATCGATAGTGAATCTCTATCGGGCAAGGAGGTCGCGGTTACCGGCCGAGTTATCAAAGCCTATCAAGAGGCAGTCGGACAGTACACGCGAGGACTGCAGCGCTTCTGTCATGAACGTAATATGACCTACGTCTTAACGGTAACGGATATGCCGCTTTTGGACACGGTTCAACGCGCTTTTCGGCAGAGCGGTGTGTTGTTATAGCGAAATTGGACATAAAAGTAAGAGGTGACAACCATGCAATTCCAGTCGCTCCTCAGCCTGTGGTTCGGGTTGACGCTGCCTGTGATCGTCCTCATGTATATTCTAAAACGCAAATATATCGACACCATCGTACCCAGCCATTTGTTATGGAACCGAGTGCTTCGTAATCTGGAGGCGAATACCCCATGGCAAAAGCTGCGCAACAATTTGCTGCTTCTTCTCCAGCTGCTGATAGCTGCTTTGTTGGTGCTGGCTTTGATGCAGCCTTTTGTATGGAGTTCGGGTGGGGCCAAAAATCATGTTGTGGTCGTACTCGATCGCTCTTTTAGCATGGAGACGTTAATCTCTGCCAAGGGCGAGAACGGACAAACAATTAGCAGACTGGAGCAGGCGAAGCAGGACATAGTTCAGCTTGTGAACAAGGACGCTTCCAGCAGTGCAATCACACTGATTGCGATGGGTGGGCAGCCGGATGTGCTGGTATCTCGTGAGATAAAAGGGGATGCCGTACAGGCTGCATTGAATGAAGTTACGCCTTATTACGGTAAAACGGCCTATAAAGAGACTATGTCTTTAGCGGCAGCGCTCACTCAGGATGATAAGGATTCAGAAATCCGGGTGTATACAGATGGTCAATGGACGGATTCGACAGCTGGACTGGCTTTTCGTGTTCCAGTAAAGGTGATACGTGCAGGCCAAGTGGGGGAAAGCACTGAAAATGTGCGTGTCGTTCAGTTCGGCGTCAAGCCATCCGGCACAATGGGGACGTCGGCTTCGACTTCAGCATCAGCAGCCACGAACGGTTCATCTGGTATAGCCGCCGCCGGATCGGCGAGTACAGCTGGCACATCAGGCACATCGGGTGCTACTGCGGCAACAGCGGGGACAGCGGGTGCTTCAGGAGCTGTGACAGTACCTAGCGGAGTATCGGGCACAAATACGCTCACAGAGCAGATCAACGCCGTAGCGGTATTGAAAAACGAAGGATCCAGCAAGCAGGAGTTCGATATTGAGCTTTATAGCGGGATCAGCCTAAGGGAAGTTCGTCGTGAAGCCTTGCAGCCGGGCGAGCAGAAAACCATCTACTTTGACAAGCTCCAATCAGCAGATTATTACAAGCTGACGGTCAACATTAAGGATGCGTTGGCTGCGGATAATCAGGCGTTTGCCTTTTTACCGGGAGATCGGACGAAAAAGGTGCTGCTTGTAACCGAAGGCAATGTTTTCTTGGAGAAGGCACTCCAGCTATCACACGCAGAAGTGACCAAGGTGCAGACAGGCGGAGGTGGGCTATTGACACCGCCACGCAGTGCGGTTGACCTGATCGTTCTGGATTCAGTGAAGGCAGAGGATATTTCTGGTAAATCGTGGCAGGAGCTGTTGGAGCAAAAGCCGGTTTGGTACATTCACACACCGGCACAAACGGCAGAAGTGAATGCGCCAGCAGCGGAATATCAGATTATTGATCATCCTGTAACACAGTACATCCGGCTGCAGGATACACACATTGCCAAGCTTCAGCATATGGAATCCGTATCTTGGGGTAAAGCTGTTATCTCACTAGGCTCACAGCCGATCGTCTACGCGGGATCGGATAAAGGACAGCCTAGGCTGCTGTTTGCTTTTGACCTGCATCAATCGGATCTGCCGCTGCGTTCGGAATTCCCTGTATTGGTGCAGAACGCCGTTGAATGGCTGGGCAGCCGCCAAGCCGTAAGCTTGGGCAGAGCTGTAGCCGGTGAGCGTATAGACATTCCGCTGTCCGGCAAGACGGCCTCAGCCGAGTGGCAGCCGCTTGATATCATAGGCAATCCGCTTCCGGCTATGACTGCCGAGAAGGCGGAAGGCGTCGTAGCTAGCAGTCAGACCGTGCCTAACCGTCCAGGATTGTATCAATTTGTGGAGCATGCGACTGTTGGTACAGGAGGAGAGGCTGCCGTCGGATCAGGGTCTGGCAGCGGCGGTGGCTCAGCGGATCGCAAGACTTATCTCGAGGTGACGGCTGATCCAAGGGAAACGGCTGTTGTGCCGCAGCAGGAGCTAGCTTTTACAACGCAGGGTTCCACAGCTGATGGAGGCACACAGCCTATCGGCGGGCCCGATGCTGTAAATGGTCAGTCCACGCAGTCATCATCGGATGGGGATGCAGCTAGTAACCAAGCCAAAGGTTCCGCTGCTAATAGCGGCCAATCACTTCACTCACTGGTCCGTTGGGCCGTGCTGCTGGTAACAATCCTGATGCTCGTGGAATGGGGGGTGTACCGGCGTGGGACTTCAATTTAAAGAGCCATGGTTTCTGCTGCTGTTGCTTCCGCTTATAGGATTTGCCGTATGGATGTGGCGAACCAAGCTGCAGCTGCTCGGCACACGCAAAGCGTTAGCTGTCGGCTTACGGACGACAATTTTGCTGCTGCTGATTTTATCGCTCAGTGGTATTCAATGGTTTGTCACTCTGGAGCAAAAAGCGGTCTACTATGTGGTTGATCGCTCCGACAGCATGCAGTCAAGCAAAGCTTATGAGCCGTGGCTGAAAGCATCTACCGATGCCAAAGCAAAGGATGACCAGGTTGGCGTCATTTCTACTGGGTTGGACGCAATTGTGGAACGCAGCCTGACTCCTCAAAGCTTAAATGAGTTCAGTTTTTCAGGTCAAATTAATAGGCAGTTCAGCAATTTGGCCCAAGGGCTGCAGCTGGCGGGCTCGATGATGCCTGAGCAGTCTACACCGCGGGTCGTGCTGCTGACAGATGGTAACGAGAATGTAGGAGACCTTCTGAGGCAGGGGAAGCTGCTGAAGGACAAAGGAATTCCGGTAGATATTTTGCCTCTGCCTAAATCTGTGAAAAAGGATGTTTCCATCGACAGCCTGAAGCTGCCTGATAAGCTCTACCAAGGCGAGAAATATACATTGGAAATTGCAATTGCCAGCACCTTTGCCGGGACGGGAGAGCTTCGGATCTATGAAGAGAATCAGGAAATATCCAAGCAGTCCGTCACGGTTGAGCGTGGGGATAATCGATTTGTTTTGACGAGTCTTGCGAAGGAAGCCGGATTTCACCGTTATCGTGCAGAGCTGTATTTTGCGGAGGATGAGCAGGCTGAGAACAATATAAGCTACGCTTTTAGCCGAGTAACGGGACCACCCAAAGTGCTTGTTGTGGAAGGTGTAACGGGCAGCTCCGGTAACATAGAGTCCGTCTTGAAGTCGAGCTTTATTGGCTACGAGGTTATTCCTCCAGAAATGCTTTCTCGAGAAATGGCCAATTATGCCGCCTATGACAGCATTATTCTAAACAACGTATCTGCCACACGCATTTCAGGACCACAAATGGATATGATTGAGACGGCTGTCAGCAGCTACGGGATAGGGCTAATGATGCTGGGCGGTGAAGACAGCTACGGCATGGGAGGTTATTTCAAAACACCGATTGAAAAAGCACTCCCCGTCTATATGGACTTACAGGGAAAAAGGGAGATCCCATCGCTTGGGCTGATTCTGGTGATTGACCGTTCCGGAAGTATGGGCGGCGGCAAGCTGGAGCTTGCGAAGGAAGCAGCAATGCGCACGGTGGAGCTAATGAGGGAGAAGGATAGCGTTGGTGTTGTCGCCTTCGATTCCACTCCGTGGTGGGTAGTTGAGCCGCAAAAGCTGACCGATCGCAAAAAGGTGCTGGAGCAAATCCAATCCATTCAACCGGCTGGGGGTACGGAAATTTTTACAGCGGTGGACGAAGCTTATCAACGGATGCTGAAGGTGGAGGCGCAGCGTAAGCATATTATTCTGCTGACAGACGGCCAGTCTGCGACGAATCAAAGCTATGAGCAGCTAACTGCGAATATGTTGAAAAATAACATGACCCTGTCTTCTGTTGCCGTAGGCGAAGGGTCGGATGTGCAGCTGCTGGAGTCCATTGCCAAGATGGCTAAAGGGCGGTTCTACTATACGAATGACCAATCGACCTTGCCAGCGATATTTAGTCGGGAGGCGGTCATGATGGCGCGGACCTATATCGTAGACCAGCCTTTTATTCCGGCTTTGGGACAGACCGTAGAATGGAAGGGATTGCTCGGGGACGGTGTTCCAAAGATCAATGCTTACGTGGCAGTGACCCCGAAGGAAACGGCAGAGGTCGCTCTTATGAGCCCTGAACCGGACCCGCTGCTTGCCAGATGGCAATACGGCTCGGGACGAAGCGTTGCTTGGACCAGTGATATTACTGGCAAATGGTCAGCGGATTGGATTGCCTGGGACCGGTTCTCTAACGTATTCAGTCAGATTATCAAGTGGACGTTTCCGCAGTTTCAAGCGTCTCCTTTTACACTTACTTCCCATTTGAACGGTAATGAGGCATCGCTTGACATCAAGAGCAGTCTGCCAGGCATTCAAGGGGATGTTCAGGCATCGATAACGGATGATACGCTGGGGAAGACTGAGCTTAATTTATCTCCGACAGCCCCTGGTGAATACGAATCAAAATTGGCTGTACAGAAGCCTGGTGTGTATTTAGCCAAAATTGATGTGAAGGATGCAACTGATAAGGAAAAAAGCTTAGGCAGCTTCACCACCGGATTCGTTATTCCGTATTCACCTGAGTACAAGATCAATCCGGTAGATCCGACAGGCAAGCTGAAGCAGCTGGCGGAGCTGACAGGCGGGAGACTGCTCTCCTTGGAACGACCGGAGGAGGTCTTCCAAGGAGAAGTGAAGCCTAAGCGGCAGTCGCATGATATGGCTATGCCGCTGCTAATTGTCGCGCTCCTGCTCTGGCTGCTCGACATCGCGGTGCGCCGGCTATCGATCCCTTGGGAGCGCGTGGCCGTCCTTTGGACGGCGCGCTCTGGCCGCCGGCTCCAGCCTGAGCCGGCGGCTGCCGCAGCCGGGATCGAGCGGCTGCGGCAGCGCAAGCGCCTGGCCGGGCTCGCTCGCCCGGCAGGAGCCGCAAGCAGCGACGGGGCGACGCTGCTCGAACGCGGCGCATCGGCCGAGGTCGCCGATGCAGCAGCCAGCGCCAGCGCGCCCGCAGGCGCTGGCGCAGTGCAGTCGTCGCCGCGAGCGGGCGACGGAGCACCGTCGATGCCGCCGAGTGCGGCATCGAATCGCGCGGCTGGCGGGCCGCAGCCGCAAGCGCCGGCGGCAAGCGAGCAGACGATGAACCGTCTGCTCGCCGCCAAAAACCGCAAGCGGCGGTAGGACGCTGTCCCGCCGCGCCTTCCCTTCCTTGCAGATTACTGTATAATGTCTTAGAGACAGTTTTTTTGCATAAAGGGTTAAGGTCGAGAAAGGAATGAGAGCATGAGTGAAATAACGATTACCGCTTTTAGTGTGGAACAGGTTAAGGATCCATTTAAAATTTTAACTGGGGAGCGATACGAGTTTATACTTGATATCGAGGTGCCTGAGGATGATGAGCTGTACTCCGAAAGCGGGTTGTATATAAGGGTCATTTACCGTGTAGAAGAAAGTTTGACTGGAATTCTAAGATATGAGATTTTCGAGAGAAATACGGCAAAATATCTGGATTTTGACTTGGAAGAGGATGAAGAAGCTCTACTAAGCGCATTTTGTAAAGAGAATTTGCCTGAGTAGTCAATATTCCCACAAAGAAGAGGTTCGCCGTAAAGATCGGTGAACCTCTATTTATTTTCTGCTTGATCGTTGATGAAATTTAACCAATGCCCACCCCAAAAACCTGCATCTATACAGCCTTTTAGCCGTTTTATCGCAGTCTTAGTGAATTCATGCAAATGTGCATCTCTTTTTCATTTTTAGCTGAGATTGCTCCATTTTGGATGAAAATGGCTGTGCTTTCGCAGTTATTTCCTCTCAAAAGCAAATTTCGGTAGAAAAACCTGCATGTTCTGCAGGATTTTGTGATGGCTGATGATAGGAGGAGGGTCAAGCTCTGATTTTTGAGGTGGATCCCTATAAGTTGAAGTAATCTAGGCAAGGCTACGAAATTTCGACTCTAATTGGCGTGCATTGGTAGCCGTTGCAGACGCTATCCTCACACGGACATGCGGAAATAGCTACAATAACATCCATTTCCGCTCTTAATTTAATGTAGTCGCCAGCATCGGACAAGGGGGCTTCTACTTGGATATCGCCTCGACCGTCAATTACCGTATTCATGAAGATGTTAAACGGGTAGTGCTGATCTGGCTGTGGGATCCCAAACTCGGATAGAACGCTATTTAAAATATGATAACAGCTTCGGTGATCAGGCTTGTTGTATAAAAACTCATACATTTCAGGGCGGCAAGCGGAATTAATGAAATCATGCTTACCAACGGTGTCTTCTAGCACAGTGAGCATCGGTGCATATAAATTAGAATAAAGAATGTCGCCCGGTTTGATATTCATAGTGCGCAGCGCATCCATGGTTACACTAGGATCCAATCGTTCTTTAGGATCATTTCCCCGATAAGCAACCAAATCAGCCACCTGCTGACCGTATACATCAATTACTTTAAGGATTTGTCCCTTTTCTAGCTTAAAGCTGCGCCCTTCCTTTGGAGGAATAAGCAAATCATAAGCTGTTTGTTGATGGGTCATGATGCCCCTCCTATTTACTAATCATCCTAATAGTTTAGGTTGGCTAACCCTATTTGAACTTATTCAGGCGGCCTGCCTTTGGTGAATAATTTAGCCGAAAATAATGAACTATATGGGAGTAGTAAAACATCAGAGGGGAATGATTAAGTCGAAATGCAGAATTCATATTCAAATCAATTTTCTACAGCCCAAATACCTTCCATGATGAATCATGGTGGCCATGAAATGTTTGATTCTCATGAAATATTATCAAGCTTCATTAGTTTGCTGGATCAATATGTTATGTTCGAGCAATTTATACAAGACCAGGAGTTGAAGGAGATCCTTTATCGCCAGCATCGGTTTATTACCGATTTATACAACATTACAGTGGATGCCTTCTCCACAGGGAGAGACCCGTCACATCCTACACAGTCCTATAAAATGAACCAAAGTAATCAAGTGATCTATGGCTTGCAGCAAACGGCACCTAAGAAACCGATGATGTCTATTCAAGAAATTAGTGGGCAGGGGATATCGGCTTATATGCTGGGGCTTATTAAATCAACAGCTTCTCTGCTTGCTATGACATCATTAGAAATTACGAATCCTGTGCTTCGACGCATGATGGCGGATAGTGTGCCTAATTTTATTGAAATGGGCTATGAGCTGTTTTTGTATCAAAATAAAAGACATTATTATCAGGTTCCTCAGCTTGCTCAACAGGATATGCAGCAGATGCGGAACAGTTATGCACCTTCGCCACAGCTCGTATAACTTAGAACGCTTCTTATACCTGAAGAACCTTACAAGAAAATTTGTAAGGTTCTTCAAGTATTTCGAGCCATTGGAAACAAGGAGGGAGAATCGTGAAAACACATCAAGGACATCTCCAATGGTGGCATTTATCGTTACTTGGTGTGGCGTGTACCGTTGGAACCGGCTTCTTCTTAGGTTCAAGTATTGCCTTACATAAAAGCGGCTTTGACGTGATGATCCTGTTTGTACTTGCAGCATTAGGCAGTTATTTTGTTTTTGAAGCTTTGGCTGCAATGACGGCAGAGCAGCCGGAGAAGGGTTCCTTTCGTACCTATGCCAAGCAAGCCTTTGGTCCGTGGGCTGGATTCAGCAGCGGCTGGCTTTACTGGTCTTCTGAAATGCTGATATCAGGCAGCTCGTTAACAGCGCTCTCCATTTTCTCGCAATTTTGGTTCCCTCAGGTTCCTCTCTGGATATTTACCTCCATCTATGCTGCACTTGGCCTTACCGTCGTCATTCTGGGAACCAAAGGCTTGGAGAAAACAGAGGATATCCTGTCCATTATCAAAATAGCAGCCATTGTCATGTTTATCTTCGTTGCCCTATCTATTTGGCTAGATTGGTTTGATTGGGGACGATCAAGAGTGAAACCTTCGATAAGTCTATATCATTTTTTATCACCTGGCTGGAGAGGGATGTGGACGGGCCTCATCTATGTATTTTTTGCTTTTGGAGGAATTGAAGTAATGGGGTTGATGGCAGCTGGGTTAAGTGAGCCTAAACAAGTGATGAAATCTGGAAAGCTGATGCTTGCTCTAGTAGCCTTTCTTTATATTACATCTATCGGATTGCTGCTTGTTCTTGTTCCTCTGGACCAGCTGCAACAAGAAGAAAGTCCATTTGTCTTGGGTTTGAGAAGCTTAGGCTTACCTGCCCTTGAGCACATGTTTAATGCGGTTCTGATTATAGCGGGGTTTTCTACAATGGTTGCTTCTCAATATGCCGTAACGCTAATGTTGGTTACACTTGCAGAGGATGGGGATGCCCCTAATTGCTTTTCCATCAAAATAGGGAAGCGACAAACCCCTTATCCGGCCTTGGGTTTAACTGTAATGGGATTGGTTATATCCATCCTATTAGTTGCGTGGTTACCTAAACATATATTCGAGCATATCGCAACTGCGGCAGGATTAGTGCTCTTGTATACCTGGTCCATTATATTACTCTCTGCTCCCAAAGTGGTGAAGCTATCCGTTAAAGGTAAAATAAAAAGCTTTATTGCGCTAGGGTTAATCGGTGCTGCTGTCTCGGGAACATGGCTGGAAGCGTCGAGTAGACCTGGATTTGGGGTCAGTCTGCTTCTCGTCGTGGTTATAGCTGCGGTGACCTGGTTTATGAGAGCCAAATGGAGGAGCTCGGTTTAGAAGTGTAAATTTTTAATAGCTTGCTTCATTCTTGAGAAGGGGCACTTGGAAGGGATGTGATCATCATCATGCAGGAAATATTGCTGCCACTCCAGGTTGTCCTTCTGACCATACCCTTTTAATGAAGGATGTGCGGGAATTCCATCGTATTTGGTCAAACGGCTTCGGATAGCCTTTTTTAATTTGAGACTGATAGATGTGGATTTATTAAGTTCCTCAAAGACCCATCGGGGCTGAAAAGCGAGCATAAAATAAGGGAAATGCCTGCTCTTGCGTATGGTATGGGCGGGTGTCGCACAAAAAGCGAAATAAGCGTTCCCATCAAAGCAGAATTCCCAAGAATGGTGGGAGGGATCAGCTGAAATCTCTTTTGGCCACTCTTTTTCATCGTACTGGCTTAACTGATTGAGCAGCGACCAGAATAATTCTTCGTAATTTTGAACCGAATAATCGTTCGATAAGGCAGAGGGTGTGTTGAAGAATACGACCAATGAAGCATATTTGCCTGTTTCTCTTGAGCATTGGCCATATTGCTTTAATAATGAGGCGAGAGCTTGGGGAGCGATGTGTGACCTAGGATCTCCGACAAAGCCGAATCGCAGATGATCGGATATGAAACCTTGTCTTCCGGGGATGCAGGGGTAGGTATTATGAGTATCGTTAATCATCGCTTTGAATTGCTGAAATGCATCCTGCTGCCAGTTCATGATCTCAGATAGATTCTTATCCAGCCAGCTTGTAGTGTACAGCTCAGACATGTGATAAATCCTCCTTCATCAGTACGTGATACTGTATGATTTGAAGGAGTACTAGGTGAATGTCCTTGTTTTAATATCAGGGTGCTTATATTTTGGGTTGGAAAACCTTACTGCTTCTAAATTTAAGGAATAATTTTCACCGTTTTCGAAATTTCCTGACATGGGGGAGCAGAATGATTCGCAATGAATGATGGGTAGGGGTAAAAGGGGTTATTTTCGTTCACGAAGTATTAACTAATTCTCAGTTGGCGGAACTGGGATACGCTATTTTGCAGTGCACATGTTATCACACAAGGGGAACGGAACTACGATCCTTTATTTGCTTGAAAATGGTGGATTTTAGCCGATTGGAGACGAAATAACGCATCGTAGTTCCGTTTAATTATATAATAAATGGTATTTTATGAAAATAAAGGAATGACGTTCCGTAAGAGTAAGCGAGCGGGAGCGATCTCTTAGAAAGTCCTGCACACGATCGATAAAAGGGTCAAATGATGGGTGATCCCATTGGAATCTTAAGCATAAGGCTCAGGTTTTTCCCCTACAAAAACAAGGACTTAAAAGCCTGATACCCAAAATAAAATCCAAAACCGATCAGGGATATCCCAGCTAATGCTGAGATAAGCTTGATGATTTGTTTGCTTCCATATCTATACAGGGTGCTTGCAATAGCGGCCATAATAATGTCCCATAGGAAGATTCCGGTAAATATACCTAAGCTATAGATGAATACATAACGCATGCCGTAGGACTCGACAGTTTGAGCAAGGATTGATCCGTAAATACCCAGCCAAAATAATATGTTGAGCGGATTGGATAGTGCCAGTAGAAAACCGGAGATAAAGGATTTACCGGCGGATTCGTCTTTAGCTGTGCGGGTGGTATGTCCTTTGCTGATTTGCAGCAAGCTTTCGACTCCTGTGTATACAAGAACAAAGAAACCAAAGGCCCAAAGGAACGTTTTCATGAAAGGTGTATGGAGAAAATGAGCGAGACCCAAATAAATTAGCAGCATATAGGCAACGTCCGCTACCATAGCGCCTACCCCTACGAGCCATGCGTGAAGAAAGCCATTTTTAATCCCTTTGTCGAGCTGTGCTGCGTTAACCGGCCCGATTGGAGCAGACAGGGATAAGCCAAGAATCATATACGATATAAAAACATTCATCCACTTCACCCTCCGGTGAGTACTTGTACAAGGTATTGTATTCAGTTAGACAGATGATTAGAATGCAAGGGTCACCGCCATAAGGAGTGTTTCGATTCAGGATCTATTGGCTAAGTAATAGCGTAAGACAATCCCGAGAGGAGGGTTTTATCCATGCCTTGGAAAAAGAACGATTACCCTAATTCCATGAAAAACCTTGTACAGACACAAAAGCAGAAGCTGTAGTCAAAGCCCAGGAATGGGCGTCTGACGCTAACAAAAGTGCAATTATTCATCGTAAAGACGGTACGGTAGGAACCTCACATAACTATTCATAAATTGAAAATCATAGTTTCCAATAGGAAAGAGAGATTCATCGGGAGCACAGCGAGTACCTAATGTTCATTAATAACCTGTAAAATAAATAGATCAAGGCTGGACTCCACATGGAATCCAGCCTTGATCTATTTACGCTCAGCAAAATCGTATTGTCGGCTGTTTCGCGGCTTCTGGGGATGCTCGTTTGGCGAGCTTTGGGTTTATTCGAGTACAAGAAAAAGGCTTGTCTTACGAACGAACATTCGCTATATTAAAATTGGTAAATAAATGTATTTCAACTACTTATAGTAAAGGGAGTATTAAACCATGCGGCTTGCTGTAATCTCGGATACTCATGGAAATGGTGTAGCTTTCGAAGCAGTGATTAATGATTTACGTCAACAAAGTCCGGATGCAGTAGTATTTCTGGGAGACTTAGTGATGCGTGGCCCTCAGCCGGTGGAATGTTTGGAATTATTGAACTCACTGGATCCCCTTACTTCTATTCGAGGCAACCATGATAATTATTTCTCACGATACTCGGATGCCGCCGATTGGATACCTAAGAATGATAAAGATGCAATGAATCTAAGACAGTTTATTTATAATAAGAAGCTCCTTTCTGCTGATGAACAACATTGGATAGGTCATTTGCCCACAGAGTATGTTTTTAAAATCGGAGATTTTCAAGCTGAGCTGTACCATGCCTCGCCTAATTCACTTGGAAAAATTACTTGGCCCGGAGCGACGGAGGAAGAGCTTGATCTATTACATAAAGAGGACGAAACCCAACTGGTGCTATTCGGTCATATCCATCATGCTTTTACGCGAAATGCCAAGGGAAGATTAATAGTAAACTGTGGAAGCGTGGGGCTTCCCTTCGATGGAGATAACCGTGCCAGCTACTCTATCATTGACATCCAAGGGAAGAACATATCTACGCAAATACGTAGAGTTTCTTATGATATCGAGAGAGTAATTCGGATAGCTAAAGACAGGTCTATGCCTGACATCGAACCTTTTGAAGAAGCTGTGAGAAAGGCCGTATTTACTTATTCTTTCAACAAATCGGCAGTTTAGGGCATTCGAGTATTGAGGGAAAGGAGGATTTAAATTTGGGAGCAGAAATACGCAGTGATTTGCCCGAAAACCATGGGCTTTCTTCGAGGCATTTATTACATTTTTTTGATCGGATAGAGGAACTGGGCCTGGAACTAAACAGTTTTATGCTATTGCAGGATGGTCAAGCCACAGCCCAGTTTTGGCGAAAGCCATACCGCAAGGATTGTCAGCAATTATTGTTTTCACTTAGTAAAAGCTTTACTTCGATAGCTGTAGGTATTGCTTGGGATAGTGGATATTTGGACCTGCAGGATAAAGTAATATCCTTTTTTTCCGATCAACTGCCGGATCACCCATCCTTACATTTAGCGCAAATGACCGTACACCACCTGTTATCCATGAATACCGGCCATAATGATAACATCTATAGTGCTGTGGCTAACGAGACGGACTGGGTAAAAGCATTTTTATCCTTAGAGGTACAGCATGAGCCTGGCAGTTACTATCGTTACAGTACTCATGCGACCTACATGTTATCTGCCATTATTGAAAAAGTAACGGGCGAAAGCTTGGTTGACTTTTTAATGCCGCGGTTGTTTGAGCCTCTGGGAATTCCAAAACCCTCGTGGGAAACCTGCCCAATGGGCATTACTGCGGGAGGAATGGGATTAAGCCTATCTACCGAAGGCATAGCCAAATTTGGCCAAATGCTTTTAGATAAAGGGGTGTACGAGGGTCGGAGAATTGTTTCGGAATCCTATATTGATTTAGCTACCCAAGAGCAAAGTGACAACCGCAGAGGTGAAAGCAGGATTGATACATCTCAAGGCTATGGATATCAATTTATTCTATGTCGTCGAGGGTGCTTTAGAGGGGATGGTTCTTTTGGACAATTGTGTTTTGTTGCACCGAATGAGCGTATAGTTATTGCCGCCACCGCAAGCTTTACAAGCATGAAGCAGCTCCAAACGCTTTTGGATTTAATCTATGAGCATATTATGGACCCAATAGACCCGGATCATCGCCCATCCCTTGATGACAATAGTGAATTACAACAGCGCCTTGCTAATATGACATGCCCTGTTCCGTTACCAGAGCCTACTCCTGACGACATACCGAATAGGGGGAGTGCATGTTATATTATGGACGAAAATCCATACCATCTCCAAGAGCTGAACCTGTTCATGAAGGAAGAACAATTGGAGGTTCAGCTTATTTATGAGAATAGGGATAATACAATGTTAGGGTTTGATTTTACGAAGCCTGTGTCTATTCAAGATGTTTTTACTAAAGACCTATCTCTTCACCAACAAGAGGCTGTTACCTACGCTGAATGGCAGGATAAAAACACGCTTAAGCTTACTTTGTTCTATATTGAGACTCCATACGTGGTTACCTACATTATTAAGTTCAGCAACCCCAGTATAGAGCTTCAATTTCGTATCAATGTGTCCCTTAACATAGAAGATTACACAATCACAGGAAAATTAAATAGCTATCGCTGACTCCTTAACCTTATATAAATCCTCCATTGACTCTAATAGTTTGGCCTGTAATCCAGCGGGATTCATCACTTGCTAAGAAAAGCACGGTTCCGGCTATATCATCCGTCTCACCCAAGCGGCCGAATGAATTCATGTTAATAATGCCTTGGATCTGAGCTGCTGTTTTGCCATTTGTAAATAATTCGGTCTGGATTGGCCCAGGAGCAATCGCATTGATCGTAATCCCCTTCGGTCCGAATTCTTTGGCAAGCTGCCGAGTAAATTGTTCAACAGCGCCCTTGGTACCAGCGTATAGGCTGTAAGCAGGAAACATGGAGCCGGTAACGGAGGTCGAGAAGTTGATGATTCGTCCATTTTTACTCATATGCTTGGCCGCTTGCTGGCAGGCAAAGTAAGTGCCTTTCACGTTAGTAGCAAATAAGCGATCATAATCTTCCTCTGTTACATCTTGGATGGGCTTAGTCATCAACAAGCCGGCGTTGTTTACGAGAATGTCGATTTGTCCGTAGGCTTCGATAGTTTTTTGAAATAGCATCGCCACTTCGGCAACACGGCTAATATCGGCTTGAATGGCTGTGGCTTCACCTCCATTTTTTTGGATGCTAGCTACGACCTCCTCTGCTTTGCCTGTATGATTTGCATAATTGACTACTACCTTTGCTCCATTTAAAGCGAATTGCTCAGCAATTTCCTGCCCGATTCCTCTGGAAGCCCCAGTAATAATAACTACTTTTCCATCCCATTTTTTTAACATGGCTACACACACTCCTTTGCATTTAATGTAAATCTTTCGCCAGTGATACACAAGAAGGCACTTTATTATCTGATAGTTACCTTTAAGTTAGAAATGAATAAGATGCGGATTTGCTATGGTACAATTGAAAAAAATGGAGGGGGATAAATCCATGGACTTAGATTTTTTAAGGACTCAGTCCGGATACAATGAAGAGGATATCGATTGTTATATCCATGTTTGGACAACGATTCAAGCGATTGGCGGCAAGTGGAAAATGCTCATCCTTTGGCATGTTAATGAAGGTGGAAGACGGTACAATGAGCTCCGCCGTTTAATTCCCGGCATTTCGCAAAAGGTGCTCACTCAGCATCTTAAGGAGCTGGAACAGGACGGCTTGATTAGTCGCAAAGTATTTCCGGAAATGCCGCCGCGGGTTGAATACCAAATGAGTCCGTATGGAAAAACTCTGGAGCCTATTTTTGAAATTATGTACGATTGGGGAGTTAACCATAGAGCACGGAATACGGATTGATGCATGATAGCTGAATGTATTATGCTGAGATCAAGGAAAGAATATTAGGATAAATAACCTCAAAATTTGATTTGGGGGTATTTGTCATTTCGTTTACCATAATGTGGTATTATCAAAATAGCCGATAAGAAGTTATGTGATATCGGGGAAATCATAGATAGGAAGTGTGCAAGATACAATTATTATTTATTTGCAGCAGGAATAAATGGAGAAGTTTAACGGCAGAGAAAATATTTGATAAACGTAATGGATATGATGTTAAGTCTGCTGGTACAGAAGAGAGCGCTAGAATCAGGGTCACAGAAGGGCATATTGGTTGGGCGGATCTCATTTTTGTAATGGAGAAGAAACATTTAAGAAGACTTAGGGATAAATTTAAGACAGAAATCATGAATAAAACAATAATTTGTTTAGATATCCCTGATGACTATCAATTTATGGATGATGAATTAATTGAAATCCTTGAATTGAGAGTATCCGAATATATTGAAATATAACAGCAACAATAAATCATGAAAGAAGTTAATGGCATTAAATTTTTGGGGGAGAAACTAATGAAATATCAAGCCGTTTTTATTGATAGAGATGGCACCATTGGTGGGACAGGACATTTTAAACACCCAAGAGACTTTAGTCCATATCCCTTCTCTGAGGAAGCAATTAGTAGGTTGAAGACCAGTGGACTAAGGATATTTGCATTTACTAATCAACATAGAATCTCTCGTGGCGAAGTAACAGAGGATGATTTTATTAAGGAATTTAATAGACTTGGATTTGAAAAAGCCTATATATGTCCTCATGAACCCGAACATCAATGTAATTGTCATAAGCCTGCACCTGGGATGCTAATTCAAGCTTCAAGAGAGTTTAATTTAGATTTATCCAAATGCATTGTTATTGGTGATGTAGGTTCAACGGATATCTTAGCCGCATCAGCGGTCGGAGCAACCAAAATATTAGTGAGAACAGGTTGGGGAGAAGAATCTTTAGGGAAATACAGAAGTAAATGGGCCGAAACAGAGCCTGATTATATAGCTGATAATTTATTAGATGCGGTAATTTGGATATTGGATAATGGCGAATAATGGAGTAATCCAAGGGAGTTCTATCCAATAGGAAGGGATGAATAAACATTAATATCAGAAAAGCAATCCCTAAAGAAGCAGAAAACTTAAGCCAACTTGCCTTCGAGTCTAAGTCCTATTGGAAGTATGATACCGAATACCTTGAGGCAGCAAGAGAACACTTGAAGGTATCGGAACAAGATATACAACGAGATTCTATTTTTATATTTGAGGAAGATGATAGTATTAAAGGGTTTTATCATTTTAGAGCAGTTGGGGAAGAAGCAGAGCTAGTATGGCTGTTTATAAAGCCTGCAAGCATAGGAAAAGGAATAGGCAAATCACTATGGCAGCATCTCATGAACACTATTAAAGGTATGCATATTCAGGAATTCATTATTAAAAGCGATCCCCATGCAGAAGAATTTTACTTGCGATTAGGTGCTAAAAGAATAGGACTGGCGAAATCGACAGTGAATGAACACTTACAATTACCCTTATTAAAGTACAAGATCGAATAAAGCTTTTCAGGCTGCCGCCCTTTGGGCAGAAAGGATATAGACATGACCCTATTCGGTATAATCGCCGCCATAGTAGCCGCTATTTTAATATCGATTTTTCTTGGACCGTATGGAATATTGGTGCTTATCGCAGTCATTTTTGGACTCGTTTTAAGTACACATATAAGAAACAAAGAAATTCACTCCGATTTACAGAGGATCAAGGAGAAGCTAGGGATTGAAGATAAGGATGATTTTAATATGATTAATGATGAGATTGAAGAGGAATTGGAAAAAGAGCAGTTAATGGATAAAGATCATACCGAATCGACAGAATTGAATAAACAGATTGAGAAGGAATTAGAAGAATATATGGAAGCAGAAGACAAGAATAACAAGAAGAAATAATTGTAGATCTCGTCTGAAACCGAATCCTCCTCCTGCACAAAAACCTTTCAAGGCAAACTTGGAAGGCTTCTTTCCGTTGATTACCGATTATGGTGCGAGCTAGAGCATTGAATACCACTAAACCGTTTTCTGGAATTTTTACCAGATATATTGGACACTTTAATGAAACTACATATCTACAGAAATGAGAGGGATTCTATGGAAACCAAACTGAACAACAGGAAGATTATATTGCTGTCCCGTCCTGAAGGCATGCCAACTGAACAAAATTTCGAATTTAGAGAAGCCCCTGTTCCTGATCTGCAAGAAGGGCAGGTTCTCGTTCGATCGATTTATTTGTCCGTAGATCCTTACATGCGTGGCAGAATGAGCGAGAGCAAGTCCTATATCGAACCGTACCGTTTGGGTGAAGCAATCGTTGGCGGAGTCGTTGGTGAGGTCGTTCAATCCCAATCCAGCCTATTTAACGTTGGGGATAAGGTCATCGGAATCCTCGGGTGGCAAATCTATAATGTTGTTGAAGCAGCGGCTCTGCGCAAGGTCGACGATACAATCGCACCGTTGTCCGCTTATCTTAGCGTTCTTGGTTTAACGGGGCTCACGGCATACTTCGGATTGCTCGATATTGGTCGTCCCCTAGAGGGAGAAACAGTTGTTGTTTCTGGTGCGGCAGGCGCGGTCGGTATGATTGTGGGCCAGATTGCCAAAATTAAAGGGGCATATGTGGTGGGGATTGCGGGTTCAGATGAGAAAACGCAATTTCTGGAGAAGGAGCTCCATTTTGACGCGACCCTTAATTATAAAACGGTTGATAATTTGAGTCAGGCGCTTGAACAGGTATGTCCGAATGGGGTCGATGTTTATTTTGATAATGTTGGCGGATCTATCTCAGATGCCGTCATGAATTTGTTGAATAATCACGCGCGTATTGCTTTATGCGGGGCAATTTCGTCATATAACAGCACGGATGGCGATATCGGTCCCAGGATTCAAACGAAACTAATCAAAACCCGTTCCTTGATAAAAGGATTTGTTCTTGGCGATTACGCGGATCGTTCCAGTGAAGGTATACAGGAGCTTGGAAAATGGTTGGCTGAAGGCAAATTGAAATATGAAGAAACGATTATTGAAGGTTTTGATCAGGTTCCTCATGCGTTTTTGCAATTGTTCAAGGGCGCGAATTTAGGGAAAATGCTTGTGAAAGTGAACGAGCCCCAGTAAAGCGATTAAGAGCTTGGAGTCCCAGGGTCAGAAAAAACTTTAGTGCATCCCACCCCTATCTCCCCCTCTTCCAACTTGGTAATTAATGTAAAAAACAAACTTTGCTTGATATTCAAGTGAAATACTATTCAATTACCCCCTACTTCTAACCCCCCTCCCCCCCCGTTTGGGGGATTTATTTTTGTTTAAAAGTATTATAGTGTTACCTTATACCTAAAATTTTGTTGAAAAATGGTGGTAATTATATGTAGTTATAGGTCGAAATGATTAAAAATATGTAACAATGATACTATTAATTAGATAATAAGGCCTAATTTGTCGTTGATTTAAAGGGCAAGTGGAAGAAATGGAGGTAGCAAAGCTACTATGCTCGGATTATTACGTGATTACTATCACAAAGCCTCTGTGGATCGCAATTTATCTAAATATAAGCCGCTTATTGCTAGAATTAATCTTTTACATAAAGGGTTTGAAAATAATTCGAACGATGAACTTTTCATGCATACCCAAACAATGAAACAACATATATCCAACGGTAAATCCCTTTCCGACCAATTGCCAGAGGCTTATGCCCTAGTGAAGGAAGCCTTCTTCCGAGTATTTGGATATAGGATTCATGATGCTCAGTTAATGGGGGCGATTGTTCTACACGAAGGAAATATTGCAGAAATGAAAACGGGGGAAGGTAAAACGGCTGTTGCTGTTTTTGCCGCCTATTTAAATGCTTTGTCAGGTGAAGGGGTACATATAGTTACAGTCAATCCTTATTTGGCGGAGCGGGACAGCACGGAGATGGGGGAGATTTTTCGTTTTCTGGGTCTCACTGTCGGCTGTATCGAAAGCAATATGTCCATTTCTCAAAAACAAGCCCAATATCAGTGCGATGTCACCTATGCGACTCACTATGAGCTTGGTTTTGACTATTTGCGCGATCATATGGTGTATGACATCTCTAATCGTGTCCAGCGCAAGCTCAACTATGTCATCCTCGATGAAGTGGACAGCATTTTGATCGATGAGGCGCGTACACCGTTGTTAATTTCCGAAGAGCCTGGCAAGGGTACTGAGTATTTTTATTACATAGATAACATTGTTAAGGCCTTGACCAGCGAAGATTATGAGATTTTTGAACAAACCAAACAAATCATGCTTACAGAGAAGGGGGTTGATAGATGCGAAATGGCATTGAGCCTCACCAACTTGATGCATATAGACAATGCAGATCTTTATAATAAAATTTTGCAGTCGCTTCGAGCCCATTTTATTTTAAAGAAAGATGTTGACTATGTCCTTGTAACGAATGAACAGGCGAAGACAGAGGCTGTCATTGTTGATCAAAATACAGGTAGACTGTTGTTTGGACGACGTTTTGTTGAAGGCCTGCATCAAGCTATCGAAGCCAAGGAACGTATTATAGTGATGGGACAGCCAGCAACTTTATCAACCATTACCTTACAAAACTACTTTCGAATGTACGGTAAGCTTAGTGGTATGACCGGCACTGCGACCGAGGTTAAAGATGAATTTATCAAAACCTACGGCACTGATGTCATAGCTATCCCGACGAATAAGCCGATTAATCGTATCGATCATCCGGATCTCTTATTCATTACCGAAGAAGAGAAATTTATAAGAATCGTAGAAGAAATTATCAGTGTAAACGAAAGAGGGCAGCCCATATTGGTAGGCACCGCTTCGATTCAGAAGTCGGAACTGCTGAGTGCAATGCTGCTGGAACAAAACATACCTCACAAGGTATTAAATGCCAAGAACTACAAGGAAGAAGCAGATGTAATTCGGCTAGCGGGACAGCGTGGGTCCGTGACGATCTCGACTAACATGGCGGGTCGTGGTGTGGATATCAGGCTTGGAGAGGGAGTAGAGGAGCTAGGCGGTCTTATGGTCATAGGGACAATAAGACATGACTCACTAAGAATCGACAATCAATTGCGAGGTAGAAGTGGCAGACAGGGCGATTGTGGCAGCTCACGCTTTTTCATTTGCTTCGAAGATGAATTGTTAATGAATTATTACCCCGACCATCTAATGGATGAACTCTTGAATAATAATTGCAGTGATTTTGCACTCATCAACAATCCCCGCTATGCTCGCGGTATTCGGGATGCCCAAGCGCATGTTGAAGGCGAGCTGCAAACGATTAGGGAACGTGTAATGGGTTATGATCAAGTTCTCGATCTGCAGCGAAGAATTATCTACACTATGAGAAATGAAATGCTGGAAATGGATGATTTGACTTCCAAGGTTCAAACCCTGATCCAGAAAACCATTCAACAAAAGGTTGCGGAGTTCTGCCAAGGGTCACTCCCGGAGGATTGGGATATGATCGGATTAACGATAAGTCTAGGTAGCGTGTTCCCTTATAAGAGACCCCTTCGGTTGGATCGATTGCACGAATTGGAGCAGGGCGAACTGATCGGTATGTTCACTCAGCAGCTTATGGAATATTACAAGGATAAAGAAGTAGCTTTTGAAGGAAATGCAATTGAACTGAAGCGGCAAGCCTTCATTTATTCTATTGATATGAATTGGATGCATTATTTAGAGGCTGTTGAGGAGGTCAAGAATGGAATTGAATTAAGGAATTATGCGCAGCTTGATCCTATTGTGGAGTTTGAGAGGGAAACCTTTCAAATGTTTAACAAATTCATAAGCTCCATTGAGCAAGAAACGCTGAGAATCATTTGGAATAGTATGGATTAAACTGGTTTGCCCAATAGATTACTCATTATTTTTAGGAGGAACTAACTATTATGTCTGATAAAGACCCATTTGTGAATGATCAAGAAGATATTAATCTATCTCTATTGAAGAGTATTAAACAAAAAAGAGAAACAAGAGTTGATAAGAAGAAGAAGGCAGCTAGTGTTATAACGGGTTCTGCTGTTTTGTTGGGATCTATCCTGCCAATGATGCAAACTCAGACGGCACATGCGGCTACAACAGGTACTATGGTTGTGGACAAGCGCTTTGCAGCTGCAGGCGAAACGGTGAAGATTACAGTTACGGATGCCGATAAATTTTTCAATACAAGCGCGACCGATGTAAATACGACACAGTTAGCCGTGGTATCCAATGATGAGACAGGCGGTAGAAATCCTCTCTATGTAACCTTGACCGAGACAACGGTTAATTCAGGGGTTTTCGAAGCCAATCTGAGATTGGTAGACCCATCTGCCTCAGTCGGAGGCAATGATATTAGAGTGGCAGATGGGGGAATAGTTACAATCCTCGATCCGAGTGTATTTGGGAATGATCTGCTAAATCCAGCAGTGCAAACTGTCGAGCGACGTGATCACGTAACTGGGGTGTTCCAAACCTTCGATAATACATCGAATGCTCCAATCGGTGATGTTATATATAGAGGCCAGGTAGTAAGAGTTGAATTGACAGATGATGACCTGAATACAGATAAAGCAACGACTCAGACCAAGACGGTTAACTTGACAACAACAGCTGGCTCTCTAGGTAGATCGATCACTTTGACTGAAAGCAGCCTGAACTCCAATGTGTTCGTAGGTACGTTCACGGTAGGAACGGATATTGACCCAGCTAACAATGCACCCATCTATATCGAGTATTTGGATGATAAGACAAAAGACAACTCATCAGCTACGATTACGAAACGTTTGGTTCGCAAAGAATTTTCATCATCTACACTGACTGTTACTCCGGTGAAGGCTGCATTCAATGAAGCTGTTACTGTGACCGTAACGGATAATGATTTGAATTTAGACGCAGCTAATATTGAGAATGTAAAGGTGAAGATCAGCTCCTCCGATGATTCCGCAGGGTTTGAGCTGACGCTTACAGAAACCTTAGTCGATTCAGGTATATTTAGCGGTAATTTCATTATGCAAGATACAACGATTGCAGGGCTTTCCCAAATTAAAGTTTTGAACGGAAATGCGGTTGAAGTTACTTACAATGACCTTAGAGATGGAACGGGCGCTGTTGCCACATTGACCCAATCGACGACTACTCGAAGGGATCATGTCAGCGGTACTGTTTCGGTGGATAAGAGCGTGGCTGCTGTTGGAGAAGTGATTACAGTCACGGCGAATGATGCTGACTTTAAAGACAACGGTAGTGGGGATACGATAACGGTCAAAGTCACATCACCTGCCAATCTCGTAGGAGTTGATTTGAATCTGATTGAAGCGGTTGATACGGGTGTGTTCACAGGCACATTTAGTATAGGCACAGGTGCCGGCAATCTTATAGATGCGGCTAATGGGGATACGGTTACGGTTACCTATACGGATGCGATCACAGCGGATAATTCAACAAATCAGCCAGTAACGGTCTCCTTGCAGCGTAAGGATACGATGACGGGACTAGTGACTTTTGAGCGGATTAATACAGCCGGTGAAGAGGTTATTGAAGTAACCTTGAAGGATACAGATTTGAATACAAATCCATTGGTGGCTGAGACGGCGACTGTTCAAGTTTCCTCCGTTGATGATCCGACAGGATTTCCTTTGATAGTGACTGAAGAAGGGGTAAACACGGGTGTGTTTACAGGGAAATTCATACCTGCTCGTGCTGCGACAAATGCGGCAGCAGTGCCGCCCAAATTGCATGTTTCTACATTTGATGTCAATATGACTGCAAGCTATGGCGATTTGAAGGACGTGGTTGGCAGCCCTCAAATGGTAACGACTACGTTTGCCAATCTACGAATTCCTGCAATTTCAAGTATTACGGCTGCAGAAGCTGGGGCGGTGGAGAACGGAGCTGGTGCCGGGGACACCCTTACAATAGTGTTTGATACACCAACGAATAAGTCAATCACTGACAGCAATGTTGAGACGGTCTTGCAGCTCCCAGCTGGTCGAACATTAGGAACCAATCCTGCCACTTCATGGAGCGCTGACGGTGCCTCTTTAGTTGTAACGCTAGCTTCGGATGCTGTTTTGTTTAAGGGTGATTCGATCACTATTGCAGCGAGTGCGGGTCTTAAAGACGCTGCGGGTGAAAGTGCGATTAGCTCGTCTGCGCATGCGATAGATAGCGGTTCATTTGGAACCATAGCCTTGGCGATGAGTTCGGCTATTGCAGGGTACGATAACACCACTTACCGTCAGGATGGACAATTCTTTGATGTGATCTTTAATGCGCCAACGAATAAAAAGTCTGGGGATTTGGTTACATTCAGCAAATTATCGGTGAACGGCTCTACTCTGGGAGGAACCGGCGGAAGCGCGGTTTGGCAGAATTCAACAACACTTCGTGTAACACTAGGTACAAATGCGACGGTTGTCGTCGGTAATACGATTACCTATGATACAACAGGTGAAAACTTATCGGATTATTCTGGCGAAACCGCTGCCCCTGCATCGATTCAGCAAACCATAGGAGGAAGCTTTGGTTCGAAAGTTCCAACTGTGTCCAGCATAACCGCTGATAATTCAGGTGTTGATTTGGGACCAAATGAAGGCGATATCGTGCGGGTAGTCTTTGATATCCCGACGAACGAACCCAACATTGTGTCCTTGAGCGCATTTGGATTAAGTTCAGGAATTTGGGGGAACTCCACGGTGTTGGGTTGGCTAGACAACAAAACCTTGGAGATTGAATTGGGATCGACAGCCAATGTGTTTGCAACGTCGGATTATAAAGTGACGATTGACTACTCTTTATTGACACTGAAGAACATTGGTGGAGAAGGTGCAGCGATCGGATCAAGTACTGCGATGGCAATTGCACCATCTTTCGGTAAGGGGACACTGCCAACGGTTATAACGGCTGCGACTACTTCGCCGTACGGTAATACGACATACCGACAAGGTGGCCAAAGCTTTGACATTAGCTTTAATCAACCAATCAATAAAAAGAGCGGCACTGCTACGCTTGCGAATATTACCTTGAATAATAGCCATACAATTGGCACAGCCGGGGCTGGAGCTAGTGCGGTATGGCAAGCGGATGGGAAGCTGCGTGTAACGTTAGGCACTGATGCGACGATTGTGCAAAACGATACCATTACGTATAACACAACGGGTGAAGGTATACAGGACCCATCCTTGGAGTCTGTGGAGTTAAGCGGGACATTAGACGCTGTGATTACAAGCAGCTTTGGTAGTAAAGTACCGGCCATTCATGCTGCGGGAGGTCTTGGATTAACAGGCATTGACGCAGCAAACGTCGGAGGCGGTATTGGGGCAGAGGCGTCAGATACCATTACAATTTATTTCGACACGCCGACCAACAAAGCCATATCAACAACAGCTGATTTGGGCTCGAAGGTAAGCTTGATTAAAGCTGCTGTAGGAAGCGGAAGCTTCGGTGATTCAGCAACGGTAAGCTGGGATATTACAGGAAAAGAAATGACGATTCACCTAGCTGGAACGGGCATTGATGTAAAGAAAGGCGATAGCGTGGTAATCGCAGCAAACGCATTAAAGAATGTCGGAAGCGAAGGAAGTATCCCACAGATTACCGCAGCAATTGGAGGTACATTTGGTATCGGAGTCCTTCCTGCGATCGATAGTATCGTTGCCACGAATGATACAGGCAACGGTGGTGCCAATCAGGGTGATAAGGTTACTGTTTACTTCACAGCAGTGACGGACAAGCCTTCAACAGCAAGTATTCTGAGCAGTATTACTTTAACCGCAGGACACACGTTCGGAACAGGTGCAACCGCTGCTTGGAGTGCGGACGGACAATCATTAATCATTACTCTGGGGTCTGGAGCAACGATAGCTGTTGGAGATACGGCAACGATTGGAACGGGCGCAGCAATCAAGGATGTTAGTGGTGAAGCTGTTACACCTATGAGTGGCTCAAACGCAATTACGGGAACATTTGGACAAATCGTTCAGCCTCTATTAAGTAATGTGTATGCAACGAATGGTGACGGCACTGCGAATGTGGCTAAGGGTGATACACTGGAATTTGTGTTTAATATACCGGTTGATCATTCAAGCTTTGATCCTTCGAAAATTTCGATAACAGATAGTACCGGAACCGCACGTGTTAATCCTTATGGAGCTTCGCCTAGTTATCGTTGGCTGGATCCAATCAATGGGTATGATACTCGTTTGCAAATTGTGTTTGGCGATAATCCTACAATGAAAATGACGGATACGGTAAACATTGCTGCATTGAATAATATTTTTGATGTAACTGGGACAACTGAAATTGCACCTGTCGTTAATAAGACCATCGGCATTAGCTTTGGTGTTGCAGTAGCACCTAATGTAACAAATGTGTACGCAGCGAATGGTGATGGTAAACCGACGGTAGGAGCCGGGGATCAGTTGGTGGTTGTATTCGATACACCGACCAATGGGGGAACGGTAGTTTTATCTAAATTTACCATCAACAATACCCATAAGCTGGGTGATTCTGCAACATCAAGCTGGAGCGCAGACAAGCTTCGCCTGACTATTACGTTAGGAGCCGACGCTAACCTTACAACGGCGGATAAGCTGACGATTGGAAGTGGAAGTGGGATATTTGAAGCAACGAACCAAGCAGCAATGCCTGGAACATCGGCATTGAGCATTGGAGGCAGCTTTGGTGTTGCAGTAGCACCGATAGTGACGAATGTTACAGCAACGAACGGAGATGGCAAGCCGACCGTAGGAGCTGGTGATAAATTAATCCTAACGCTGGATTCACCATCGAATGGAGCTCCTGTTACCTTGTCTGCATTGAACTTTGGTGGTCTTACTTTGGGTACGAATCCATCACAAGGCTGGAGCAGCGATAATCTGCGCTTGACCATCACGCTCGGTGCTGGAACGAATATCGAGACGATGAAAACAGTAGCTATCGCAGCAGGCAGCGGCATTAAAGATGGAGCAACAGGTACCGAAGAGTTGGTTGCCCAGAGCAGCATCATCGGAGGAAGTTTCGGTACAGCAGTCGCACCGGTAATAACAGCAATCAATGCGATAAATGGAGACGGTAAACCGACTGTAGGAGCCGGGGACAAGCTGCAGATCATTTTTGATACACCGACCAATGGTGGAATCGATTTGACGAAAATAGTCGTTGGCAACACCCACAATTTAGGTACAAATCCAACGCATTCATGGAGTGCTAATAATACTCACTTGACCATCGTATTAGGCAGCGATCCTACAATAACTACGAATGACAAGATCAGTATATTGGAATCGAACCTTATCAAGGATGCAACGAACAAGGAAGAGTTGGCTGCACAAAACGATATTAGTATCGTTGGAAGCTTCGGTGTTGCAGTAGCGCCGAATGTAACAAATGTGTACGCAGCGAATGGTGATGGTAAACCGACGGTAGGAGCCGGGGATCAGCTGGTGGTTGTATTCGATACTCCGACCAATGGAGGAACGGTAGTTTTATCTAAATTTACCATCAACAATGATCATACGTTGGGTACTTCATCAACATCAAGCTGGAGCACAGATAAGCTTCGCCTGACTATTACGTTAGGAGCCAACGCTAACCTTACAACGGCGGATAAACTGACGATTGAAAGCGAAAGCGGAATTTTTGAAGCAACCAACCAAGAAGCAATGCCTGGAACACCGGCGTTGAGCATTGGAGGCAGCTTTGGTGTTGCAGTAGCACCGATTGTGACGAAAGTTACGGCAATGAATGGAGATGGCAAGCCGACAGTAGGAGCGGGTGATAAATTAGTCCTGACATTGGATTCGCCATCGAACGGAGCTCCCGTTACCTTGTCTGCATTGAACTTTGGTGGTCTTACTTTGGGTACGAATCCATCACAAGGCTGGAGCAGCGATAATCTACGCTTGACCATCACGCTCGGTGCTGGAACGAATATCGAGACGATGAAAACAGTAGCTATCGAAACAGGTAGCCACATTAAAGATGGAGCAACAGGTACCGAAGAGTTGGTTGCACAGAGCAGCATCATCGGAGGCAGCTTCGGTACAGCGGTAGCACCGATGATAACAGCAATCAATGCGATAAATGGAGACGGTAAACCGACTGTAGGAGCGGGGGATAAGCTGCAGATCATCTTTGATGCCCCGACCAATGGTGGGAATATTACGGATTGGTCCCAAATAGTTGTAAGTAATTCTCATAATTTAGGGGTGGCCCCAGACTATGCGTGGAGTGCAAACAATACACACCTAACCATTGTATTGGGTAGTAATCCGACAATAACTACGGGTGACAAGATCAGTGTGGTGGCGTTGAGCGGTATATATGATGCAACGAATCAAGCTCCATTGGTGGATCAATCCAATATTTCTATAAACGGCGACTTTGGGGTAGCGAGTGCTCCGAACGTCACAGCTATTAACGCAATTGATAGCGATGGTACTGCATTAGTCGCACCAGGGGACAAACTGCAGATCATTTTCGATACACCAGTGCAATTAAAGAGCTTTACTTTAAACAACGTATTGGTGGATGGTGCAATTGGGAAATTCGGGAGCAGCGCAACCTATGTTTTAGATCCGACAAATAAAACCATTCTGACTATTACTTTGGGTGGAACCGGAATCGGCATTTCGAACTCCAGTTCGATTTCAATAAACGGCGGTATTTATGATGCAGCAAGCGGAACTCAGCTGCTGGCAAATGGTCTTTCATCACCAGCTCTCAAAGGTAGCTTCGGTACAGCAACAGCACCTAAAGTCGTGTCTGCGGTAGCCGTGGATCGTAATCGTTTGAATACTGTAGCAGGCGATGACATCGTAATTACGTTCGATTCTCCTACCAACTTTGCGACTCCACCGGCAGGGACAACAAATACTAAAAATTTGATTACTGTTACCGGCAGTACCTATAGTACTATAGGGGATTATGCCACTTTTAAGTGGACGGACAATAATCGAGTATTGACGGTTTCCCTGGCAACGTATTCGGGTTCCGTAACCGGAGCTGTTTACGCAAACCTGCAGATCGGAGATGTTCT
Source organism: Paenibacillus foliorum (assembly GCF_013141765.1). Classification (GTDB taxonomy): domain Bacteria; phylum Bacillota; class Bacilli; order Paenibacillales; family NBRC-103111; genus Paenibacillus_S; species Paenibacillus_S foliorum. The sequence goes on along the minus strand of NZ_WHOD01000101.1, from coordinate 27,635 downwards.
TAATTTAACAAGCCTTGGAATCAAGGATGCAACGGGTACGGTTCCTGCGAATGCTTCCAGCATTATACTGGGCGGAAGCTTCATGCCGGCTATCCTTCCGAAATATACGAACGCTTTGGCTACAAGCAACAATCGTGATTCGGCAAACAACATATTGGGAACGATCGAATTATTATTTGGTACGGAAATGGATAAAACTATCAAGGCCGATGTATCGAAAATTATCATCTCCAATAACCATACACTCGGTGCAAACGCAAAAGCTGAATGGAGTTCCGGAACTGTGCTCTCTATAACGATATCTTCAGACGCAACGGTACAGACTGGAGATACAATAGATCTATCGAAGCTTAACCTGATGGATAGCAATCATTTTGCATATCTGACCGGAGCATCGGCCATACAAACCTTGAGTGGTACCTTCGGTACGGTGATTGATCCGGTATTGAGCCGAATTGATATCATTAACGACGGTACGGCCAAAGTGGAAGGTGACCAACTAATTTTCAGATTCAGTACGGCAGTGAATCATGCAGCGTTTGACTATACGAAAATTAGTGTGAATAACGGGCATACGTTAGGGGCCTTGGATGCTTCTAAAGTCAATTGGAACTCCACTAGCTCCGAGTTGACCCTAACTCTAGGTGCGGGAGCTAACATTAAAGACGGAGATACTGTCACTATTGCAGCAGGCAGCGGAATCAAGGATATTTCCGGCTTCAAGGAGCTGGCACCCGTATCTCTAATACCAGTGGGTACGTTTGGTACTACAGCAGCCCCGGCTGTTATCAGCGTGAATGCTTCTAACGATGGAGCCAATCCAGGGGCAGGAGAAGGAGATAAGCTCACGATTACGTTTGCTTCGAATACGAATGGGGTAACCGGAGGTATTCTGGATGTTTCGAGCTTGTCCAGTGTTTTGGGAGCGAACGCAGTTGGGAAATGGTTAAATCCGAGAACATTGGAAATCACGTTAGGGAAACAGGGATCTAATCCTACATTGAAGGATAATGGTACCCTTACATTAGATTCCCTTAACATTACCGATGTAACGATGGCGGCCAAAGTAACCGGCACGTATGTAATCGGAGGCTCCTTCGGTCAAGCGAACATTCCTAAGGTGTTTAGTATTGTGGCTTCGAGCGCTGACACTAGTAAAACTACATCTGCAATCAGCAACGGCGATATCTTGACCATCACGTTTGACATGCCTACTAATCAAAGCGGCGAGTTGCTGAATGCTGCTACGGTGAATCAATTCGTCAAATTCGGAACACAGGCAAATCAGAAGGTTTTGGGAGCCAGCTATAGTGGCAGATGGAGTGACAACGGTAAGACTCTTACGATTACGGTAACGGATGTCACGGGTTCAACTATTCAAATTGGGGATAGCATCACCGTGTCCGGTTTGAAAAATGCATTAGGCACATCTATCGAAAGTATGGATACATTGGCGCTTAGCGGTATTTTTGATGGAAGGCAGTTCGCGATAGCTTCTAGCAAAATGAGTTCCGGTGGAAATGGGAACCTGACTGTAAGCATCACAATTCAACCGGTAAAAGATCATGCAGGGACCGAAGTCGTTATATTCGAGCTTACAAGGGGAACGGGTACCACACAGGTGCCGGTACAACTGATAGCATCTCAGCAAGATATAGTTGGGAATACGGTGATTACACAGTCATTCGATAACATTCCTGGTACTCTTTCGGATTACACAGTGAAGGCGTATCTCTTCGATAACATTAACGGTACAACCGGCTCGCAACTGTTGAGTCAAGTCGTTTCAATGAAGATTCAATAATGGAGTTAGGATGGTGGAGAGATCACTCTCTCCATCCTCCTCAATTTCCACATAAGAAGGGATGATCATTCAAGTGATGAAAAAATCGCTTATCCCCGGAGTAATTCTGGGACTACTAGCTGCAAGCATAACTCCAATTGCACCAACTGCATTAATTGCTTCTGTTTATGCAGCAACCATACCCGTATCCATTTCTACCAGCAGTACTTCCTATATTTCCGGAAACCAGCTGCGTATTACAGGAAATGCCCCAGAGGGGAAAGACATTACTTTTAAAATGATGGATAGCGCCGGTTATGTTGTTCATGTGGACGCCCTATATGGCAAAGATAATAAAGGGCAATTCGCTTTTGAATTTACACTGCCTTCCAATAAAACGGGGGCAATGACAATCATCGCAGGTTACGGGGGCGGTAGCGGGGAGTTTGCAATTAAGAATATAACCGTGACCAGTTCTCCTACCACGCCTGGAGGCGGCGGTGGTGGAGGCGGCGGCGGTGGCGGTGGCACACCGCCTGTAACTCAACCCAGTACAGATAATTCGCAAGGAACCGTTAACTTGACAGGAGCGATTAAGGAGTCCTCAGCGAATGGGATTGTAACAGTTACATTCGATACTTCAAAGCTGACGAATCTCATTACTTCTTCGGCTACCTCGGAATCGAAAGTGTTTGTTTTGGATGTGAAGGAAACCGGCAATACGGTAAAAATGGAATTGAATACGCAGGTGTTGAGTTTGCTTGCTACTAAAAATGAGGATATAGTGCTGCAAGTGAAAACAAGCATAGGCTCCTATAACCTCCCTCTCAAGCAACTGGATATTGCTGCTATAGCTCGAGAGCAGGGCGTTTCAACGAATGATGTGAAGATTGTCATTTCTATCGATAAAGTACAGGCTGACAAAGCTGCTGTTGTTAACACGGCTGCTACGAATCAGGGCTGGCAAGTATTGAGCGTGCCTGTAGATTATTCAATATCCATTGTTGCAGGTGATGGTTCTACCAAACTGATCAATTCTTTTACTCGATATATAGAACGATCGATCCCATTGCAATCAGCAGTGAATTCACAAACTGCGACAGGTGTTATGTACAACCAGGAAACCGGAGCCTTCAGCCCGGTACCGACTTTATTCAGCGGGGATAGTGCTGCACTATTCCGTAAAGGAAACAGTATTTATACCATTATTAACAATCCCAAAACATTTTCAGATATTAGCAGTCACTGGGCTAAGAACGATATCGAATTACTGGCAAGCAAACTCATTGTTAACGGCATAGAGAAGGATAAGTTTGCTCCAGACAATAGCATCACACGAGCTGAATTTGCGGCGTTGCTCATACGATCATTGGCCGTTGAAGAAGTAAAGGCAGCAGGCTTTACTGATGTTACCTCCGCAGATTGGTTTTCTGGAGCGGTAGGAGCAGCTAAAACAGCGCAATTGATCTCGGGTTTTGAGAACGGTACTTTCCAACCCAATGCCAAGATTACACGTGAACAAATGGTAACCATGATTATAAGGGCATTCCAATTTGCTGGTAAAGAAGTAGCTTCCGATACTACGGTAATCGATAAGTTTACGGATCGTGCCACCATCTCGGATTGGTCGAAGGATGCAGTTGCCAAATCCATTACTGCGGGTGTCATTCAGGGAATGACGGATACGACTTTTGCTCCTCAAGAAAATGCAACTCGTGCTCAAGGGACCTTGATGCTAGAAAGAATGCTTCAATATCTGCAATTTATAAATAAATAGATAACGAGGAAATAAGCTGGATCTTCGCGAAAAATAGGCGAAATAGATCCAGCTTATTCAATATCTGCTCATAATTATAAGAATGATAAGCCTATGGATGGAGGTGTTAAATGACAATCCTAGACACAAAGCTGCATGTCCCTCATGTACGAAATAAGCTGCTTGTTGAACGTCCCTTACTCATTCAGTCTCTTAATGAAGGATTAAATACCAAGCTGACCGTTCTAACGGCTCCGGCAGGTTATGGGAAGACGACAGCCTTGGGAGAGTGGCTGCAGCATTGCAGCTGCCCTGCGGTATGGGTCTCCTTAGACCGCCACGATAACGATCTTGTTCAATTTTGGAGATACGTGCTTGCAGCTGTTGAGCGTGAGTATCCAGATTTAGGTGGAGGGATAAATTCGCATTATGATAACCTGATATCAGGTGTATTTGAGCCCTTTTTAGCGGAGCTTCAGAATGGATTTGCCTGTATTTCCGGTGAGCTGGTACTTATTTTTGATGACTTCCATCTAATCGAGCTGGCCTCTATACATGCCTCACTGGGGTATTTACTTGAGCATTTACCCTCCAATATCCATCTCTATATAGCAAGTCGATCAGAGCTTCCTTTTCCTGTAGCAAGAATGCGGGCCAAAGGAGAGCTGCATAAAATTGTTATTCAGGATTTAAGGTTTCAATTGGATGAAGGGGGGCGCTACCTTCATGGTTCTATGGAGCTGTCATTGTCAGATGAAGAGGTATTACAGCTAGTAACCTGCACGGAGGGTTGGATCAGTGGGTTACATCTGGCGGCGCTTTCTTTGAAAAGCAGCGAGGATCCTTCTAGATTTATTATAGAATTTGGCGGCCAACATCGCGATATTTCTAATTATTTGCTGGAGGAGCTCTTTCAACAGCAGTCTGAAGAAATCCAAAACTTTTTGCTAAGTACATCGGTATTAGTCAGGATGAATCGTTCATTATGTGAGGCTGTTACCGGTTTGGGTAACTGTCAGGAACGATTGGACAAGATGGATCGGCTTCATTTATTCGTGATTCCCTTGGATGAGCAGAGAGAGTGGTATCGCTATCACCAATTATTTGCCGAATTTTTACAGCAGCAGTTGCGGCATAAGTATCCGGATAAGTGGGCAGAGGCGCATGGGAATGCGGCTAGATGGCTTGAAAACCATGGATTAATAGAAGAAGCCATAGAGCACTTGCTTACAGGTGGCCACTACGCTGCAGCCGCATCCTTAATCGAGCTCCATTTGTTAGACCTACAATTAAAGAAGACGTTGCTGCATCGCTGGGTAAACATGCTGCCTGATGCTTACATGGAGATGAACCCTGGTATTCAATGCTTTCTTATAAAAACGATGGCAGGAGCAGGGGAAGTGGCGTTGGCTGAAGCCAAGCTGCAGGTGATACAGGATAAGCTGTCCGACCCGATGTGGCAGCCTTGGGTGAATTCCATTTTACTTATGGCGAGTGAAATTGCCATGTACCGTAAAGACATTAAGCGAGCGTCAGAATATCTGGAGGTATTTGAGCGGCACGCACCGGAAGGCAGCCATCTGCAAATGATGACGGGCAATGTGTTCCGAGACACGGACTACGAAACCTTGTTAGCTTTTATCAACGATCTCCATGAGGGGGCAGGGTATTTCCTGAAATGGATCAAGGTTTGGGAGAGAAAAGAAAATTATCCGTTCGTGGGATACTTCTATCGTGCTTACAGTGAGGTATTGTATGAGTGGAATCGGCTGGAAGAAGCAGAAATGTATGTAGAGCGGGTGCTTCAGCAAAAACAGATGGAGCCTTATGGTCGTATATTAGTTCAAGCCTCTATTACAGCTGCAAGGATAAGCCGTGCTAAGGGGAATCCTGGCAGAGCATTCGAGCTGTTAGAACAGGTAAAGCCTAGGATTAACTCGCCGGATAAGCAGGTTTTTATGAGGATGCTGGATTCAGAGAAGGCTTCATTATCGCTGCTCGAAGGCTATGCCGATGAGGCTGGTGCTTGGCTCCATTCCTGTGGATTGAAGAGTACAGATAACATTCAAATGAATCAAATAAGCATGTATATTCATCTGACCAAAGCGCTTGCGGCAAGCGGACAAGCTTCTGAAGCCTTGAGGTTGCTTGATCGGCTATACCGTATAGTGGAGGGGGATCGGCCTCATGATAAAATACGGGTGCTGATTTTACAAAGCGTGCTGCTTTACCAAAAGGGAGATGCGCCAGCTGCGTTGATGAAGCTAGAGGCAGCTTTGCACCTAGCTGAGCCACAAGGATACTTGCGCAGCTTCATTGATGAAGGGCCGGTGCTCGTAAAGCTGCTATCGGAGTACTTGTATATGCGGCAGCATAGCTTTATCCGCAGCTCGTCTGAGGTCTCTTTGATTTATATTAAGCGACTGGTGCAAATGATGAGTATTCATGCAGATGGCACCATGCAGCTTGTGCCTCTATTGACGAAGCAGGAAAAAAGGATTTTAGAGATGATCGAGCAAGGATGGTTAAATAAGCAAATGGCTCAGCAGCTGAAGGTGAAACCGGAAACGATCAAATCGCATATGAAAAATATATACAAAAAGCTAGACGTCAACAGCAGATTGCAGGCGCTGCAGCGAGCCAAAGAACTGAGGGTATTGTAGAACGGAAACGCACACTAGAATGCAGAAGCAATGTTCATGCAATGGGAATGCAAGTCGTGCACAGACTGTTGTTAATCTAAAGTATAGAGATTCGCTACAAATACCGTCACGAGTGAACTGCGCCTCCAATTGTTAGTTGCGTCTAACAATTGGGGCGCAGTTCAGTATCGTGGCGGTATTTGCATGTTTCCCCGCTATCTGGGGTTTGATTTCTAAGACAAGTGAACAACAAGCTTGAAGGTCCTTCTTGGATTTAGGTCTATCGCTACGTACGTTATTTCCCAACCTACTGTAGCCTATAGTCGTCAATCTTGGCATCGTCCTCCCAGACTTCTAGAAAGAGCGCATCACAATCGTCAAAGTCGGATGGCAGTAATGCCAGTATTTTCTCCTCATCTGTGCTGACAAAAACATTGTCCATCTGGTCTTCTCTCAGTGCTATTACAACATAGATTTTCATGCCTAAGATCCTCCAATAAGAATGGTATCAGCGAATTATAGCATAAATGATAAGTGGTAGCACGGTTCCCAGATTTCAGCGTCATAGTCAGGCCAATTGAATTTATCCAACTAATAAGATATATTAGGTACTAACTAATAATATAAGTAATTACCTAATAAAATAAGGTTGTAACTAACTAATTTCTGCGTGAGGAGTTGTCAACAATGCTTGAATGGATGTTAAGAAAGGTGATGGCGGATAGAGGAATATGGTCAGGTGCGGCTTTGGCACGGCTGCTGAAGGAAAGAGCCAACTACAGTCTATCTGCTCCTTCCATTAGCGCCTTGTTATCCAGCCAGCCAAAGCAAATGAAGGCAGATACGTTGGACGCATTATGTACAGCTTTAAAATGTTCCCCGGGCGAGTTATGGGTATACACATCACCTAAGGAAGCTGAAGGTGCATAACGATGAGTGTTAAAGATATCGTTCCATTTGGAGACCCGATTTTACGTAAAACAGCTAAACCCGTTGATGTCGTCAATTCGAAGATAATAAAACTGCTGGAGGATATGGCCGAAACCTTGTACGCCACAGATGGACGTGCCGGACTTGCAGCGCCTCAGGTTGGAATCCTTAGAAGAATCATAGTTATGGATTGTGGAGATGGTTTAATCGAGCTAATTAATCCACAGATTGTTGCAGCTAGCGGGGAGCAGCTCGGACCTGAGGGTTGTTTGTCCTATCCGGGGTATTATGGAAATGTGAAGAGGGCCGACTACGTCAAAATAACAACCCTTAACAGACACGGTAAGTCCTTGGAGTTAGAGGGTAATGGATTTCTTGCCAGGTGTATTCAGCATGAAATCGACCATTTAAACGGTGTACTGTTTATCGACCATGTTCAAGATCAATGGCTCTATCATGAGCAAAAGAAACAAAAAGTCAGCGTGCTTGAAGTAATTAAATTAGCCAATCAGTGAATTTAGAAAATTTAGTAACAACCCTAGGTGCAACCTTTTCTTTCCAGCATCGTCTATAACAGCGTATGACAAAGGAGGTCCAATTCAATGGATACAGCACGAATTACGATGGCTGAAGCGTTGTCTGTAAGAGCAGCTATTGGTCGGAAATTACATCAGTTGTTTCACGAAAGAAATATGAACAGTACGTCTATTATAGAAAAAGGGGAGACGGCTGAGATACCGACAAGATCTGTGGATGTTCTCACCCGAGAGATTGATGCCGTAAATGCCGATTTTCGCAAAATTGATGTGTTGCTGGCCAAAGCTAACATTGAACGCACGATTGTTTGGGATGGACAGCCGATTACTATACTGGAAGCCATCGAGCTAGCCAAGCAAACAAGAATGGAAATTCAGCAGCTGGGGTCGCTTGGCAACCGTAAAAAATTAGAGCGTCAAACGCAGCGCTCAGGATTTGGCGAAAGTGCTACAAGCTTATTTACGGTAGCTCTTTACGATCCAGAGGCATACCGCAGTGAGTCGCTGAAGAAGGAACGGGAAGTGACGAAGCTTTCGTCATTAATTGAGCAATCTAACCATCTGCATTATATAGATTTCGATGCTTCTGCTTATATGGGATAGCTAGCCATAGTCAGGGTAATTCTACCCGGCTTCGTGTCTGCAATCGGAATAGGATCATTTGCAGATAGGGAGCCGGTGAGAATCCGGCGGCAGGAAAGTGGGGAAACCGTTTGTTGTTTGTCGGATACAAACAAATACAATTATTCGATGATGAATCCTCTGAGAGACGGATTACGATTATTCGATTATACGCTGTAACAGTTAACGTCTTACGGACTTATATGAAAAATAATGAATCCCCGTTTCCTGTCGGGGCCGGCATGGGTTTTCCTGTGTCGGCCTTTTTGCAATAAAAAAGTGTAAAAAATAAGCCTCCAACACCACTCTACAGTGGGGCTGGAGGCTTCCTCGTTTATGATTGTAGACTTATTTTACCGTCTTATTGTATGTGCCTAATTTGCCGGAAATTTCTTTCGCGGCAGCGTCCAAGGCTTCCTTAGGCTGCTTTTTACCATTCAGAACTTCTTCAATTGCACCTTCGGTCAGCTGGCGAGCCTCAGGGAATACACCCATTACTGCTCCTTGAGTTGCCGTGTTAGCTTTTGTAGAATGAAGCTGGTCAACAGCCGTTTTTAGCTGCGGATATTTAATCAGGTTGTCTTTCACGGTTTGCTCGTCATATGCTTTTTTCGTAATTGGGAAATAGCCTGTGTTTACGTGCCAGTAAGCTTGCTGCTTCGGCTCTCCCAGGAATTTAATGAAGTCCCAAGCCGCTTTTTGCTCATCATCCGTACGGTTGTTCAAGATGTACAAGCTTGCGCCGCCAACAATAACGCCGCCGTCTTTTGCATCGGATGGTTTCGGAAGGAAGCCGGTGCCTACTTGGAATTTACCTTGCGCTCCGTCTACGATACCGCGAAGGGAGCCAGTTGAATCAAGTGTCATACCGACTTGGCCTGCAATGAACGCTTTTTTGGTATCATCGGTTTTGCGTCCAAGGTTCAACGCGGTTTTATCATCAACCATTTGCTTCCACCAAGCAAGAGTTTTTACACCTGCATCGCTGTTAATCATGGACTCGGTAGCCAAAGCTTTGCGGCCGTTGCCGTTGTTCAGCAGATCTGCACCTTGATTAGCGAAGAATTGCTCCATGAACCAACCGTAAATAGCGAAGGAAGCGCCGGATTTACCGTCTTTCGTCAATGCTTTAGCTGCTTTAGCGACTTCTTCGTAAGTAGCTGGAGGTTTTTCTGGATCAAGTCCTGCTGCTTTAAACATATCTTTGTTGTAGTAAAGGATTGGATTGGACGTATTGAAAGGCATCGCGTTCAGCTTGCCGTCAATTTTATAATAATTGAGAATGTTTTCTTCAAACTGAGACAGATCGTATTTCTCCAGGTCAATAAATTTTTGCATAGGAGTAATGGCTTTGGAATCGATCATGAAACGGCTGCCGATTTCAAATACTTGAATGAGCGCAGGGCCGCTTTTGGAGTCCATGGATGCCTTCATTTTGTTCAAGCTTTCATCGTAGGTTCCTTGGAAAACAGCTTCAACAATAACATTTTTCTGGGATGCGTTATAGTCGGCGACTAGCTTGTCGATTGCTTTGCCGAGCTCACCGCTCATCGAATGCCACCAAATGACCTTTACCGGCCCCTTACTGCTAGCTGGTGCAGGTGCTGCTGCATCTTTGTTTCCACTGCTCGCTGCTGGCTGGCTTCCCGTGCTGCCGCATGCTGCCAAAAACACCATCATAACCGCCATACACAAGGTGATCAGGCTTCTCATATTGATTCTTTTCAAAGTGGTGCTTTTCATTTGTAAGGTTCGCTCCCTTTAATTTGTAGTTGAGTAAATGTATATAGAGCGCCTAAGCAGAACGGCGCATTATAATTCTCAATGCAAACGTCAGCCCTTGACTGCTCCGGCAGTAATGCCGCGGACAAGCTGTTTGATTCCAAGCGCGAGCAGCAATAAGGAGGGCAGCAGCACTAATGTAACTCCGGCTAGTACGAGATTCCACGAGGTCATTTCCTCGAATTGCAGCATGCTGATACCGATCTGTACGGTGCGCATATTCTCTCCGTTAGTGATAAGCAACGGCCACAGGTACATATTCCAATGAGTCAGGAAGGAATACACTCCAAGTGTGGCTAAAGCGGGACGGGACAAGGGCAGCACCAGTCGGAAAAAGCTTCGAATATGCCCGCAGCCATCCATTTTCGCAGCTTCGAACAATTCGCCGGGCAATTGAAGGAAGAATTGGCGAAGCAGGAAGGTACCGAAAGCGGTAGCGAGAAACGGGATGATCAATCCTTCGTAGCTATCCAGCCAGCCCCAGCTTTTAATCGTTAAATAGTTGGGAATCATGGTGACTTCCCAAGGAATCATCATGGTGGAGAGGAACAGGGCGAACAGTACCGTTTTACCCGTGAATCTTAGAAAAGCAAATGCATAAGCGGCCAAGCTTGCAGTGAATATCTGCCCGATCATGATGGCGGTCGAGATCATGAAGCTGTTCGTAATGAACTTAAAGATCGGGACGAGCTGCGTTACTTGCAGCAGGTTATCCCAGTACAGCCCTCCAGGAAACAGCTTAGGCGGATAGGACGAAGATTCAGCCTGTGTCATGAATGTAGCGGAGAGGGTAAACAGTATGGGATACAGCATCAGTGCAGCGGCAATCCCGAGCACGATGTAGATGGCTGTATTTTGCAAACGTGAGGTCATTGATAATGCACCTTCTTTTCAAAGAATTTGAACTGAAGGAGGGTCAGAATCAGGATGATCGCGAACAATACAAGCGCTTGAGCACTGCCAATACCGAAGCGGAAGTTAATGAACGCATCCTGATAAATGTTGTAGACGACCACATCCGTCGTATTCATAGGGCCGCCTCTGGTCAAGATGTGAATTTGCCCGAACGATTGGAACGCACCGATCACCGATACAATAAAAACGAAGAATAGCGTTGGCGATACAAGGGGCAGAGTTAGCTGCACGAAGGTGCGTACAGGGCCGGAGCCATCGATTTTGGCACTATCATAGATGTCTTCCGACACTCCCTGAAGGCCGCTCAGCAGCACAATGTAATTGAAGCCAAGATTCATCCAGACGGTCATGACGGATATAGAGATCAATGCCCAAGCAGGGTCGGTCAGCCATCCGATTGGTTGGATGCCGCCCAAGCTTAGAAAGTAATTTAAAATCCCCACACTCGGGTGATACAGCATCATCCAGATGACCGAGCCGGTTCCGACGGAAATCGCGATGGGCAAGGAGAAAATGAATTGAAAAGCTCGCATGCCGCGAAGCTTGTTATGTGTCAATGCGGCTAGCAGCAGCGCGATAAGGATACAGGTCGGCACAGTCAGCAGGGTGAAGGATAAAGTCACCTTCAAGCTCTGATAAAACTTCTCGGACAGAAACAATTCCTGGAAGTTTTCCAATCCTACGTAAGCGGCAATTCGTCCTCGCGGGTCAGTCAAATGCAAGCTTAAGTAGACAGATTTAATCAATGGATAAAAGAGAAAAATGCCGAATAGTAGAAGAGAGGGAGCGAGAAAGAAGCAGGCGAGCAGATTCTCTCTGAACCGCATACTACGGAGACTTTGAACCCTGCTTATATGCTGCCGCGGACTTACTTCTGTGGGTGACGGCAGCCCGAGATCTTGTTTTAACAGACTCATTGATTGTTCACTCCTTACGGTTTTCACTAGGCTCATGGTGCATAAACGCGATGTTTGGTCAGGTGTACCTATGCTTGCAGGGGGTTGACTTGATCAGTATAACGAACGTATGTAAAGCATGAGTTAAGGGGATGTGAAGATATCATGGAGTAAGGGCTTTCCCTTTACAAAGTATTCACATGGTTAAGGCCGCTGAGTAGTTAGGAGACAGGGAGCAGCAGAAAATCTTTTTAACCCCGTGGATAGTTATGGTATTATATGGGTAACTAATGCCTCGAAGAATTGGACAAGCAGCACACGGTGATGGAGTGAGGAAAATAGCTATTATCATCAAGGAAGCAAGTAGAGAGGAAATGTCTGTCGTTCACCGAATTATGCATGAGGCTTTCGAACAATATGCCGGAGTACTTGTGCCGCCCTCAGGAGCTTTATCCGAAACCATCGAAGACATTCTCCATAAAATAGAAGGGCGCGGAGCGGCTATTCTAGTATGGGACGGGCTGGAGCCTGTGGGCTCTGCAAGATTTTATTATGTGGAAAATTACATGTACATTGGACGAGTAGCTGTCCTTCCGGCCCACAGAGGGAAGGGGATTGCCCGATACATGCTGTCGTACTTGGAGGAAATTGCCCGGAGCCATAGCTATTCGGAAACAAGGGTAGAGGTACGGTTATCATTGCCTGAAAATGTCGATTATTATAAGAAGCTTCAATATCAAATTATCAATGAGCAGAGTTATCCGGGTGGGGAAGACAGCTGGTATACGATGAGCAAATCAATATAAGCCGGAAAAGAAGGAATAAAGGTTTCCTGCAAGTCTGTGCAGAAATATAAATGGATTGCAGGTCTGGCTGACATATCATGTCATAATGAATGAATGTATTTGCATCTGCGAGTTTGGACAAAGCTAATGCTTACGATGCAAGCTTTCCATACGGAAAGCTCTAAGGAGAGCGGGAATGAAAGTATATGGAGTTAAGGTTGTAGCCTTGTATAAAAATAAATTGGTTATTGTTAAGCAGTTCAGGGAAGGGAAGAAAAGATTCACTTACGAGCTACCCGGAGGCAGAATAGAAAATAATGAGGATTTGAAAGAGGGAGCGCGCAGGGAATTGAGCGAGGAGACGGGCTTGGTTGCTGGCAGCTTAATAGAGCTGGGTACGTTTAGCATTCCGAAAAGTCCGGTAGTCATTACGCTATTTTTCACTAACGATATTATTGATTTGCAGAATCAACAGCTGGATAAGGACGAAGATATCCATGTGCTGTTTATTGATGTCGAAGAGGCGTTTGGTCATGTTGCGAGCGGGAAGTGGCAGGATACGAGGCTAGGCTTTGGGTTGGTTCTGGCCAGGTCCAACGGACTGGTCTAAGCAACCTGGTTTATGGCATTCATCATGATTAAAGATGTATATAGGCACCAGTCAATTGGGACGAAAGAGGGAGGAATCGGATGGGTACCGCTATCTATATGGTGAGGCATGCAGAGTCACCCTTTTCGATCGAAAATGAAAGGACCCGGGGACTATCCCCCAAAGGCCAGAAGGATGCTGCGGCTGTTACAGAAATTATGCTGCAGCAAAATATACAAGCGGTCGTATCGAGTCCCTACAGAAGAGCTATCCAGACCGTTGAAGGTCTGGCGAATGCATTAGGGCTTGAAATTGAGATTGAAGAGGATTTAAGGGAAAGACTTCTGGCTGGTATCTACTATCCGATGGAGGATCAAGATTTCTTGCCGACGATCGAGAAGGTATTCAGGGAACCGAGCTTTGCGATGCCTGGCGGAGAATCGAATGAGGTCTCCCAGAAGAGAAGTATTTCCGCTTTGCGGCAGGTGATGAACAGACATAAGGGCAAGAACATAGCTGTCGGTACTCACGGGAATATTATGACGGCTATGATGAACTATTTTGACAGCAGCTATGGTCTGGAATTTTGGAAGCAGACAAGCAAGCCGGACATATATATGCTGCGGTTTGACGACAGCGATCAATTAATTGAGGTACGCCGATTGTGGGAGCTAGCCTAGGCCCCTCTATTGCTCGGGTCGTTCCAGCTTTCTATAGGCGGGGGAAGCATTTAGAATGGCTGAGAGGTCGGAGTGAGCATCAACTAGCCAGGGATGGACTACTTTCAAATGCTCTCTGCGACTCCACAAATAATCGATATAGACAAAAACCCCATCCTCTAAGGATACATCCAACTGCTGGAGCAGCTCCGCTAAGTAAGGCGGCTGACCGGCTTGATCCCATTCAATTTTATCCGCAATAAAAACAATCCGATCAAGCAAGGTGCTTGGGGCCTTCAAGGTCGTATGGCATTCGATGGCTTCAAGGACCTGAGTTTGATCAATCCCGAATACTTGCTGAGCAATGACCCGTGAAAGCTTTTGATGAATAATCATGGGAAAACGCTCTTCTTCAGGTAGAATATCGAGGTTCCATTCGCGTGCTGCATCGATTCTTTGGTTATTAGGTACCAAAGCGCTGATATCATGCAAAAAGCCCGCCGCGCGCGCATGATCGGAATCGCAGCCGAAGCGTTCGGCTAGTCGTCCTGCTTCATATCCAACCTTCAAACAGTGCTCAGCCGTATGCGGGTGAGCATGGAGTCTTAAAAAGCTGCTGACATCCTCCTCCAAACGTCCGGAGAAAGGCATCGAGTTTTTCATTTGCTGCAGTAGGGGGTGCAGGTACAATCGATTTCACCTCTTATCTAAGTTAATTTCGCTATCCAACTACTTTAAATTTAATCTCATGCCAGTTACCGCCAAGGTTACCATGGAGGGCAGCTTGTAGTCGGTTCGGATATCCACACCGTGAGACATATGCGTGAACAAGGCACGATCCGGCTTGGTCTCATCAAGCAGCTCTAATGCTTCGATCATATCATACACGGACCGGGTTGCTTTATCTGCATGCTCTTCATAATAATTAGTTCCTAATATAAGCAGCTGCAGCCCGAACAAAGGGGCTTTTTCTTTGTCAGTCAGATTAATAGCATCCGAGCAGTAGGCCCAGCTGTAAGGAGAGGCACCAGTCCTATCGAAGCGATAAGCATACGAAAAGCCGTTTTTTCCATGGCATACCTTCCAGGGTTGAATACGCCAGTTTCCCCAATCCAGTCCAGCGCCGCAATCGTGGTAGGTCAATTGATTTTCCAACCAAGGGAACTGCCTGCGGAGTGTTTGCAGCACTTCTTCAGGGGCGTATACATGTCCTTTCTTGTGCAGCCAGCGGCAGGCATCGGCCCATTCAGGAAGTCCGGCAATATGGTCGAAATGGGCATGTGTGATGAGTACATGGCTGATGAATCTTTTATCCAAGAGCTCCATCTGAGTTCGCCATTCCGGTCCGCAGTCGATCAGGAGTTCCCCCTCAGCTGCCTCCAGCATCGCTGACGAGCGATAGCGACGGTTCAAGCCAGTCGTTCTAGCCTCTGCGCATATTTCACAAGAGCAGTACACTCTTGGAACCCCCATGGAATCACCCGTACCCCACATTATTAATTTATCCTCAGGCATAGTTATGTCGCTCCATCGTTTATCTAATATTTTACAACTAAAAAAAGAATAGCAGGAAACGGATGTGTCAACAAGCAGCATGACTCCATTTATTCAGAGTGTTGACGCTGATAGGTCGCGAAATTACAATAAATACCAGGCGATATTAGGATCTGGACTAGTCTTAAACTATGATTGACAAGAGGAGGATAACCATATGGCAGAAGATACTCGTGGTATCGAATGGGCTCGAAAAATTCAGGCTATTGCTCAAGCAGGCTTGACCTATACCAAAAATGTATACGATCTGGAACGGTATGAGGAGCTGAGAGCTCTTAGTGTAGAAATGATGGCGGCCTATTCGGGGTTGGAAATAGAGCAGGTGGCAGGACTTTTCGCAAATGAGATCGGTTATGCTACTCCCAAGGTTGATGTAAGGGGCGTGGTCATACAGGATGGTCGAATGCTGTTTGTAAAAGAAGTAACGGACGGCTGCTGGTCTCTTCCTGGCGGTTGGGCGGATATTGGGTTATCTCCTCGGGAAAATGTAGTTAAGGAGATAAAGGAAGAGTCAGGCTACGAGGTTACTCCCGTCAGGCTGTTGGCGGCACTCGATCGCAATCTTCATCCGCACACACCGCTGGCTTATCACGTATACAAGCTGTTCATTCTGTGCGAGCTGACTGGCGGAGAGGCCAAGGCGAGCATTGAAACGAGTGAAATTGGCTTTTTTAGTGAAGACGAGCTGCCCCCGTTGTCAGTCGATCGAGTGACGGAATCGCAGGTGCGGATGCTATTTAAACGCGTTCGTGAGTCGGCTGCGGAAACGGTGTTCGATTGATTCATAAGTATGCATATGTTCGATCTCCGGGATCTAGCACAAGGTGAGGAAGGAGTGATTTTATGACCACTTATGTACAATCCGGAGTTGTAGTAGTGTTCTTGATAGGGGTCGGATGGCTGTTTATCCTGCGAAGCAAATCGGATCAGAAGGGCAATATGAATAGTAGACTATCGCGATGGATAGGTTATTCACTCATTGTCATGGCGCTTTTCCTTATTGTTGTTGGAGTACTTCAGTATTTTGCCTGGGAATCACATGGTCGTGGACACTAGTAAGGTAAGCAGAATAGAGGGGGAAATCCCCATAACTCCAAATCATTTTAATAAAATTGCTTGGTTAGCAAGCGTATACATTCTCCTTGACTAATTCCACACTGTATAGTTAAGATAAACATAGTTGAATAAAATTAAATTGGGAGATTAAACTATGATGGATTTGGGGAATAAAATTAAAAAGCTGCGAACCGAGCAAAACCGGAATTTACTTGATATAGCGAATGCGTGCGGGTTTTCAAAAAGCTTATTATCCAAAATCGAAAATGGGAAAACAGTGCCCCCCATTTCAACATTGATGAAAATTGCCGATGCGCTAGGTACGAAGGTCTCCATTTTGTTGGATGATCAGCAGCGATCTGGAACCATCTATACAACCAAAGAAATGAGTCATTCGAAGATGGTCAAAACCGATAAGGGCTACTCCTTTTTCACATTTGCTGTTGAGCGCAGCGAGAAGCTGATGCAACCGTTTCTTTTTGTTTCAAGGAAGGAGGAGAATGATAGTAAAAATGCTTACAGCCATAATGGAGAAGAATTTATATTTATATTGGAAGGCGAGATGCGCTACAAAGTAGGCAGCGTGGAGTATACGTTGAAGCCGGGCGACAGCCTTTATTTTGATTCCATTGAGAAGCATACATTAAGCCCCATTACCGATGAGGTGAAATATGTGGCTGTGTTTACCCAATCTAAGCCGAGCGACAGCTAAGGCGTGTACGACGTTATAGAGATACTGACAAAATTTCAGCAAGGTTCGTTTATACAGGGGTAAAACAGGACATACTGTTTATCCTTTTTTTTATTTTCAGCAAGAAAGCGATTGCATTACCAAAAAAAGTATTGTACAATAATTTCAAGTCAACTAAGTTGAATTAAATACAACATTGTTAAACTACCATAAATATTGTTGAAGAACATCTAAATTTGTAGATGAACGATAGCCTCATAAAGGGGGGATTTATAACTAATTCCTAATCGTACAGGATAGAAAATGTAGAGTCGAGCGCGTATTAACTTGGTACTGCTTATAGCTTACAGAAGCTGGTCTTATAATGATAACGCTTACATTTTATTTAATTATATTAATCATAAGGAGTGGGATAAAGAAGATGAAAAAGTACAAAGTGGGTATTGTGGGCGCCGGTGGCGTTACTGAGCTGCATTTCGTGGGATATAAAGATCATCCGGAACGGATTGAGGTAACGGCGCTCTGCGACCCGAACCCTGAAGCCTTACATGCCAAAGCCGATAAGTACGGGGTTCCGCAGCGCTTTACGGATTTACAGGACTTTATCCAAAACAGCGGTATTGATGTAGCTGTAGTATGTACACCAACCTCCATCCGTAAACAAATTGTGTTCCCATTGCTGGAAGCGGGCTTGCCTGTGTTTGTTGAAAAGCCTTTCTCGGATACATTGGCGGAAGCGACAGAAATTACAGAGAAAGCGCAGCAGCTTGGCGTGCCGATCTCCATCAACCAGAACTTTAGAAGACATTTCCCCTTCGAGCTCATCAAGAACAAGATTGCGGAAGAGACCATCGGTAAGGTGACCTCCATTTTGTTCACCAACCTCTTCTTCAGGCAGGATGTAGGCTGGCGGCTGGATTGCGAGCGCAATGCGCTGTCGGTAATGGGGATTCACTGGTTTGACGGGTTCAGACAAATTCTGGGTTCCGAGGCTGTGTCTGTTGTATGCCAGAACCGTTCCTCATCTGCGATCAATTGCGTAGGCGAGACGGATGCGACCGTTCAAGTCGTGTTTGAAAATAATACGGTAGCGACCTATGTTCAAAGCTTCTCTTCCACCTTCAACCGGACGGAAATGATCGTAATCGGTGAGACCGGTACCCTTGTAATGCTTTACAACAAAGTGGACCTGTACCGTAAAGGTGAAAAAACTCCGTCTGAAACTTGGGAGAATCAAGTTTCCAGAGAAGTAGCTACCTTTGAAGGATTAAATCATTTGCTGACTTCCCTAGAGACTGGGATTGAAGCGCCTAACAGCTCGAGAGATAACCTGAACACTATCTCCATTCTCGATGCAGCATATGTTTCTGCTAATGAGCAGCGTATCGTTCACTTGAAACACGGTGCCGTGGTTTGATTACAGTGAACGCTACTTAAATATGATTGAAGTGGAAGGTAGTGCATATGGATACACAATCGGCTGCATTGCAATCGTCCGTCACTTTGGAAAAGAAAATGAAACGGCGAACGCTCTTGTCTGATTTAAAGCGTGATAAGTACCTTTATATGCTGGTTTTACCTGGGGTTTTCTTCTTTATTCTTTTTAAATATGTCCCTATGTGGGGAATCATTATAGCCTTTCAGGAATATTCCCCGTATGCGGGGGTGTGGAATAGCGAGTGGGTAGGGTTAGAACACTTCATCCGTTTCTTTTCTAATCCTGATTTCATCCTACTCTTTCGCAATACGATGGTGATCAGTTTGTTGAATCTGGTCTTCTTCTTCCCACTGCCTATCATCCTGTCCTTGATGCTGAATGAAGTGAATAACCAATTTTTCAAAAGCATCCTTCAATCGATTGTTTACCTGCCGCATTTCTTGTCCTGGGTCATTATTGTAGGGATATCCTTCTTGCTCTTGTCCCAGTCTTCAGGAGTTGTCAACATGATGATGGTATCGTTAGGGTTTCCCAAGTACGATTTTCTCACGAATACGGATACGTTCTGGGGCATGCTCGTTGCACAAAATATTTGGAAGGAAACCGGTTGGGGAACGATCATCATACTGGCGGCCATCACAGCCGTTGACCCTCAATTATACGAAGCGGCCAAGATAGATGGGGCCAATCGGTGGCTGCAAGCTTGGCATGTGACGCTGCCAGGAATTCGAAGCGTTATTCTGGTTCTGCTGATCCTGAGGCTTGGACATATAATGGATGTCGGATTCGAGCAGGTGTTCCTGATGAATAACGGAGCTGTGGCCCAATATGCGGATGTTTTTGAAACCTATGTTTACCGTAATGGTATTCAGAGCGGACAATTCAGCTACAGCACAGCAGTAGGCTTGTTCAAATCAGTGGTAGGTCTTGTGCTCGTTGTTTTGGCGAATAAGCTGGCCAAACGGATTGGCGAGGAAGGAGTCTACTAATGAAGGAAAGCTTTGGAGGACGGCTGTTTAATGGTGTGAATGCGTTTGTATTGATTGTGATTGGATTGATCACCTTGTTTCCCTTGTACTATGTGTTTATCGTATCATTCACGGATCCCCATGAATATTTGCAGAAGAGCGGCTTTGTCTTGTTCCCTCAGAACTGGTCGCTCGGATCTTACCGTTATTTATTAGACACGGATGCTTTTAAAAACGCTACATTGGTCAGCACATTCCTTGCAACAGTAGGAACCGGATTAAGCTTAGTTTTTACATCTGCCATGGCGTTCGGTATGTCCCGAAAGAGGCTTAGAGGCAGAAAGTTATTGATGCTGATGGTCTTATTGACGATTCTGTTCAACGCGGGGATTATTCCGAATTACATTATTGTCCGTGACTTAGGAATGATCAACAGTATATGGGCGTTAATAATTCCGGTATTGATCAGCGGATGGAACGTCATTCTGATGAAAAGCTTTTTTGACAGCATTCCGGCAGAGCTGGAGGACGCTGCCATGATTGATGGCTGCAATGATATTGGGACGTTCTTCCGTATTGTTCTTCCATTGTCGGCCCCTGCTTTGGCTGCATTCGGATTGTTTTACGCGGTCGGTTACTGGAATACCTTCTTCAATGCTATTTTGTTCATTAATGATTATACGAAGGTGCCTCTGCAGGTTTTGTTGAGGACTATGCTGATTGATTCAGAAACCTCAACGGGAGGGGCATCGGCGGCTGAGATGGTGTCGGAAAATCAACTTCCTAAGCAAACGATTAAAATGGCGGCCGTTGTTATTGCTACGCTTCCTATCCTGGCTGTCTATCCTTTTTTACAAAAGCATTTCGCCAAAGGTGTCATGCTCGGTTCGGTCAAAGGCTGACCGCAGCCTATATTAATGAGGGGGTCTAAGTATGAAAAAGGGTTCGAACAAGCATGCACTTGTAGCCATGCTGTCAATTGTAGCTGTTATGACAGCAGCATGCTCCGGAAGCAATCCAGCGACAAAATCGGAGGATGGCAAAAAGGAGGCGGTCACTACCCTCAATATTTTCAGCAACTTCTCGATTGCCCAGCCGCCATCGCCGGATAATCCGGTTACGAAAGAATTCGAAAAGCGAACGAATACGAAGCTGAACATCACATGGGTCTCAGACACCGTATTTAATGACAAGTTGAACGTATTATTAGCCTCGGGCGACCTTCCCGATATGATTAGACTACCGGATACGACCGTACCCCAGTTTTTAACGATGGTTAAGCAAGGCGCGTTTTGGGATCTTACACCGTATTTGAAGGACTACAAGAACTTAATGGATTCGCCAAAAAGCATGTGGGATAACTCGAAGGTTAACGGTAAAAATTACGTTGTACCCATTGTACGTCCTATCGAGGGTGGAACGACGTTTTTTATCCGCAAGGATTGGCTGGATAAGCTTGGCTTGAATATGCCTACGACTCTCGATGAATTGTATCAAGTTATGAAGGTGTTTAAAGAAAAGGAACCGGATGGGAAAAAAGGCACTTACGGCTATACCATGCGTACCAACGATCAAATTGAATTTATTTATGCGGGAGCCGGGGCCAAATGGAAGGTTAAAGACGGCGGCCTTATAGACATTAATTTAGAGCCTGAAATGAAAGCATCATTGCTGTATAAGAAAAAGCTGTATGATGAGCAGCTCGTTCCCCCGGATTACTCCGTTATGAAGAACGATGACTGGGTAGACTTGGCGACAAGCGGAAGAGTAGGAGTTACAACTGAAACCATCGAAGCGATGTGGCGCTGGACCTATGATCAATGGAAGAGAGATCCGAAGGTGAATTGGGAGCCTATTGTGTCCTTGTCCGCAGGAGCAGGACCCTTCCAACAGCAGAACAGCGGATTTATAGGAGTCTTTGCGATTCCCAAAACGGTTCCAGAAGCGAAAATGCGTAAAATCTTATCCCTTCTCGATTACGGTGCCTCAACAGAAGGCAGCACTTTGTCGCAATACGGTATCGAAGGAACTCATTATAAGAAGGAAGATGGCTTTTTCATAACTAACGAGCAGGCGGTTAAAGACAATCTGGGAACCGGATCGTTCGGCAAGCTGTTTATGAAGCACGACCCGTATATGTACGCCTTTGCGCCGGGGATGCCTAAAGAAATATTTGAGAAGAACAAAAAAATCATAGACGCCAAAGCCAAAATCAGTGTGCCAAGACCTGAAATCGGGCTGGTTTCAGAAACGAATAATAAACTTGGTGCTGATTATAACAAGAAAATTGCCGACATGAAAACACAGGTTGTTATGGGCAAATCCAGTATAGCAGATTGGGATAAGATGGTTGCGGATCTTAAACAAGATGCCAACTATCAGAAAATAATTCAAGAAATGAATGCCGCCTATAAAGAGCGTTTAGCATCCAAGTAAACATAAAAGGAGAATGAGTGTATGGCTACCATCACAGATTTAAGAATGCAAGATAAGGGACGCATGCTGAATGAACATTGGGGGAAAATCCAATGGCTTTGCGGTCAGGAGATCGATCCGGCAAGCGAAATGACCTTCGGTATGGTGTATATCAACGCAGGTCAAGCCAACCCAAGACACGTACACCCGAATTGTGAGGAAATCATCTTTGTTCTTTCCGGTGAATGCGATCATACTTTGGGCGACGAAACTTTTCATTTGGAGCCGGGGATGATGCTTCGTATCCCGCGCAACGTACCCCATAATGCGACTACCACCAGCTGGGAGCCATGCCGTATGATCATCACCTACTCAGCGCCGGACCGTCAGACTATTGGGGAATAAACAATAAACTATACCCGGAGGAATGAACCGATTCCTTCGGGTCCTATTAATGGATTAATGGAGGTTGGAGATGAGCATACAACTGGCTTTTTCAAGACCCACTGCTACAGCTGAAGAACAGGCCCTGCTATTTCAACAATATGGAGCGGTTGGCTACGACGGGCTGCAGCTGAAAGGTGCGCAATACGCCCCGTTTCTTGCTGAACCAGGAAGGTTCAAGGAAGTATGGGGCGATGCACCGGGCTTAGGCTCAGCTTTAATAACGGGCGGCAAACTGGATGAAGCTAGTATAGAGCAGCTTCGTACCGTATTCCGATTTGCTTCAGCTGTTGGCACGGATCTTATTGTTTACTGCCATGGAATTGCCAGGGCAGAGGTTACAGCCGATGACATTCGCCGGTATGCGGACGTGCTGTCAGAGCTTGGACTTGAGGCGCAGCAAAAGTACGGCGTGAAGCTGTCCCTGCACCATCATCATAACAATCCTGTTATGTACCGTGATGATTTTGACCTATTTTTCGATCGGGTTAAGGATGAGTCTGTCGGCTTAACTGTTGATACCGCACATTTGGTGAAATCGGGCATTAGTGATGTTGCAGAGGTTATCCGCAGCTTCGGAAATGTAATTGATAATTTCCACCTCAAGGATTTTGAGCAGGGGGATTGGAGAGTGCTTGGCGAGGGTGCAATCGATTTCGGCTCGATCTTTGGTGCGATTAAGGAAATTGGCTATGACGGCTGGATTTCGGCAGATGAGGAAAGTGGAGGCGAAGTGCTAGAGGGCATGAAAGCATGTTACCAGTTTATGCGTGATGGCTTGAAGTGAAATGATTTGAGTCGAGAAAACCGATCCTTGAAGGGGCTGGTGTTATGGGGAAAAAGGCTGTTTTGATCGGAGCTATGGACACGAAGGGGCAGGAGTATCTGTTCGTTAAAAATACGCTGGAAGCGTGCGGCGTAGAAACGTTCGTTGTTGATACGGGAGTGCTGGAGGAGCCGCTATTTCAACCGGATGTATCGGCGGACGAAGTAGCAAGAGCAGGCGGCTCCAGTCTAGAGGAGCTGCGCAGGGGGAGTGATCGCGGGACGGCTGTTGCCGTTATGACACGTGGGGCCGCTCATATAATCGCCGAGTTGGAACGGAAGGGTGTTGTGGGTGGAGTGTTCGGCATGGGAGGAACAGCCGGTACCACAGTAGCAGCTTCGGCTATGCAGGCGCTGCCTATAGGGGTTCCGAAGCTGCTGGTGTCCACCGTTGCATCGGGTAATACAAGGCCATATGTAGGCGTTAAGGATATTATGATGATGTACTCCGTTGTTGATATTGCCGGTATCAACCGGCTGTCCCGGCGCATCTTGAGCAATGCGGCTTATGCGTTGGCTGGAACGATCCAGCAGCAGGAGCGGGAACAAGAAATAGTCGATGATAAGGTAACACTAGGCATTACGATGTTCGGTGTGACAACTCCTTGCGCAACCCGAGTTCGGGAGAAGCTGGAGGAGGAAGGGTACGATCTGCTCGTATTTCATGCGACTGGAACAGGCGGCATGGCGATGGAGGAGTTAATCAAAGCCGGCTATATCAAGGGTGTAGCCGATATTACGACGACAGAGCTGGCTGACGAGCTGGTCGGCGGTATTTTTACCGCAGGCCCGAATCGGTTGGAAGCATCAGGTGCAGCCGGCATTCCACAGGTTGTCTCGGTAGGTGCGCTGGACATGGTTAACTTTGGTCCGCCGGAAACCGTTCCGATCCAATTCAAGGACCGTACGTTTTATCAGCATAATCCTACCACTACCTTGATGAGAACGACCGTTCAGGAAAATAGCGAGCTTGGCCGTATACTTGCAGAGAAGCTTAATTGGAGCTTATCCCCAACGGTTGTCGTGTTTCCTAAAGCAGGCATTTCTTTATTGGACATGGATTCCAAGCCGTTCGACGGCAAGGAGGAACGTCAGGCTCTATTCGACGGGATTAAGCAGCATCTTAGAGCAGACATTAGCTTGATTGAGCTGGATCAGGATATTAATAACCCTATGGTAGCTGATGTGATTACAGATCATTTATTGCGGCTAATGGTTAGTGCCACGAAGGTTTAATACAATTAGATAATCCAAGTGAACTTTATAAGCTGCCTTAATGGAAGGAGTATAGACGATGGTTATTGCTAGACAAGAAATACTCAAAAGGCTTCGCTCCCAAGTGGAACAAGGTCGCTTCATAGTCGGCGCCGGGGCTGGAACAGGTTTATCAGCCAAATGTGCTGAAGCGGGCGGCGTCGATATGATCATCATATATAATTCCGGAAGGTATCGGATGGCAGGTCGCGGTTCATTAGCCGGATTGATGCCGTATGGAGACGCTAATCAAATCGTAGTGGATATGGGAAGCGAAGTGCTTCCCATTGTCCACGACACTCCTGTGTTGGCAGGAGTTTGTGGCACGGATCCATTTCGAATGATGGATGTATTTTTGAAGCAGCTGAAGGAGCAGGGTTTCTCTGGGGTACAGAATTTCCCCACAGTTGGGCTCATCGACGGTACATTCAGACAAAATTTGGAAGAAACCGGAATGGGGTATCATTTAGAGGTGGAAATGATCCGCAAGGCTCATGAGCTCGATTTGTTAACAACACCTTATGTTTTCAACGAAGAAGATGCGATAGCCATGGCAGAGGCTGGAGCGGATGTGTTGGTCGCGCACGTGGGTCTGACTACGAAGGGCAGCATCGGAGCGAAGACGGCGTTGACATTAGACGAATCGGCTGACCTCGTACAGCGAATCTATGACGCGGGTAAAAGCATTAATCCGGGCATCCTTGTCATCTGTCACGGCGGTCCGATTTCGGAGCCGGAGGACGTCGAGTATGTGCTAAGTCGCACCCAAGGAGTCGCAGGATTTTTCGGGGCATCCAGCGTGGAACGACTGCCAACAGAGATCGCGATCACGGAGCAGGTGAGGAAGTTTAAAGCATTGATGCACTAACATGTGTGAAGTATGAGCAGCCATCAGCCAGCCTCGACCGTAACTCCTGAACAGCGGGAGTTACGGTCGAGGCTGGCTGTTCTTGTTTTACGTTACATTTTCGAAAAAGTATTATCTCTCTCAAGATTGAGAGAGATAATAGGCATATTCCAATGGTCTACTATAAATTAGTTTTTTGTGTTTAAAACCCTTAAGGTCTTTGTATATATTTTTTTGGGGTTTTCCATTAAGTTCAATAATCCATAGCTTACTTTGTTCGTCTAAAACAAAATCTACACTTAATTCTCCCAATGAACCCATATGAGTTTCGGCTTCTTGTGCAGCCTTTATACTTATCTCATGCAGAGATTGGAAGATTTCATTCATTTTTTCCAGTGAAAATAATTGCGGAAGAACTTCTGCAATGTCATAAATAGTTTCACAAATACTCGTGTTAAAGTAATGCTCATAAGCGACTCTACATGTTACGGCGGAAATCATCCATTCTCCAAGAATACCTTTTTGAACAAGGACTCGGATATCAAAATACCGATGATCAAGTTGACACAGACGAATCCCTTGCTGAATCATGTATTTTTTTGGTTCGAGAAGTTGAGCCAACTTTTCCTGTATGCTTTCATTTTTTCTGCAAATATATCTTGGAGCTAGGCTGTGCAAAGAGATGTGAGTATCTCCATTCTCCGTTAGTTCAACCCGGTACACTGACTTCCCCTTAGATCCGTAAGAAGGCTTTATATATACTAGTTTATATTTCTCTAATAGGTCTGACATATTCACTTCATTATATAAAAATGTATCTGGGACATAGGGTTTAAGATTTGACTGTTTTAAACGGTTATAGAGATCCCATTTATTAAAAAAATTGATATTGTTAAAACATTTGTTCCTTCCAATCTTCTTCTCTAGGCGTTGAATGGTTATTACTTTTTTGTTAAAGCACCTGTTATAGACGACATGTGGAAAAGGGAATGAGCTTTGCTTCCATTTGCCCTTTTTTAGGCTTAGTCCAATAATACGTTGTTTCTTCCAAAGAATATCTGCCGGAGTAAAGGCGTAAAGCTTCAGGTTTAGATGGTGATAACGTTGATAAAGCTCCAAAAGTCTTTTTCTACTATACCTATTAGTTACCAGAATACCTATTAATGGGTGATTCTCCAATTTGATCACTCCCTAGCCTTCTATCCCTATTATTATCTATGCGGGCATAGACCTAATGGTATGGGACAATAGCATAGCTGAACAGAAATTCAGCGAATATATTGCTCTATTCACCTATTTTTAAGAGAGATAGGCTTTTTACTGTGTTTATCTTTTTAAACTTTTAATATGATGGATTAATTTTGATAATAGGGAGATGAGACTATGGGAAAATTTAATGGTCCTCCAGGCCCCCCAGGACCAGAAGGACCACGAGGGCCCCAAGGACCAGCTGGACCAGAAGGAGCAAAAGGAGCAACGGGAACCACAGGAGCAGCAGGATTAGCAGGAGCGACAGGAGAAGCGGGTGCAAGAGGGCCTACCGGAGCAGCGGGACCAGCAGGAGCAAAAGGATCGACAGGAGCAACTGGAGAAGCGGGTGCAAGAGGACCAGCGGGTGCAACTGGAGCAGTGGGTGCAAGAGGACCCGCAGGAGCAACTGGAGCAGTGGGTACAAGAGGACCGGCGGGAGCAACTGGAGCGGTGGGTGCAAGAGGACCCGCAGGAGCAACTGGAGCGGTGGGTGCAAGAGGACCGGCAGGAGCAACTGGGGCAGTGGGTGCAAGAGGACCCGCAGGAGCAACTGGAGAAGCGGGTGAAAGAGGAGTGACGGGGTCGTCAGGAGCAGCAGGAGCAGCAGGAGCAACAGGAGTAACGGGTGAAAGAGGAGTGACGGGGTCGTCAGGAGCAGCAGGAGCAACAGGAGTGACGGGTGAAAGAGGAGCGACGGGGTCGTCAGGAGCAGCAGGAGCAACAGGAGTGACGGGTGAAAGAGGAGTGACGGGGTCGTCAGGAGCAGCAGGAGCAACAGGAGTGACGGGTGAAAGAGGAGCGACGGGGTCGTCAGGAGCAGCAGGAGCTACAGGCGTAACGGGTGCAACAGGAGTGACAGGACCCGCAGGCGGTGCAACGGGACCTACAGGATCAACAGGAGCTGCAGGAACTACGGGAGCAACAGGAGCCACAGGTATAACAGGAGCAGCAGGTATAACAGGACCGCAGGGACCCGCAGGAGGTGCAACAGGATCAAC
>NZ_WHOD01000100.1 GCF_013141765.1 Paenibacillus foliorum | reverse complement strand
TCTGCCGCTAAACCCGTTGTCGGTGCTGTTGCGTTCTTTGGCGTGACTTCAAAAGAGATATACTTACCTACGTCTTCATTCTGAAGCACATACGTTAAGCTGGTCGCTCCTGCTATTTTCGTATGATTTGTAAGCTGTGCGTCATCCGAGCGGTACCATTGATACGTCGTACCGTTCTCGGCATCTCCGTTAGCATCCTCATACGTATAGCTGCCTGTTAACATTTGACCTTCTGTGGTTACTCCATTGATCGAAACATTCTTTGCGACAGGAGCCGCAGGGGCTTTCACTACGACTGTCGTAGCTGCACTCTCTGCCGCTAAACCCGTTGTCGGCGCTGTTGCGTTCTTTGGCGTGACTTCGAAAGAGATATACTTACCCGCGTCTTCATTCTGAAGCACATACGTTAAGCTGGTCGCTCCTGCTATTTTCGTATGATTCGTAAGCTGTGCGTCATCCGAGCGG
This sequence comes from Paenibacillus foliorum, assembly GCF_013141765.1. Classification (GTDB taxonomy): domain Bacteria; phylum Bacillota; class Bacilli; order Paenibacillales; family NBRC-103111; genus Paenibacillus_S; species Paenibacillus_S foliorum. Next base: position 90,315 of record NZ_WHOD01000100.1, on the reverse strand, counting down.
TACCATTGATACGTCGTACCGTTCTCGGCGTTACCGTATGGATCAGTATAAGTATAAATACCCATCAACGTCTGCCCTACAGCTACTGCACCACTGATGGAAACGTCGGAAGCAGTCGGTGGGTGTTTAGCTCCTGAACTTGATGAACCTTTACCTGATGATGAGCTTCGTGTCGTAGTTGGTTCTGGTGTTGCTGTTGACGAAGGTGGGTTTTCAAATGTTGACCCTGGAATGTTTATCGTCGCCGCAACAATGGTACCTTTACCCAATATGGTAACTACCGCATCCAGGACAAGCGAATTTACGGTAATCCCCTGACTTAAGTTAATCGATGTTCCAGCAGCCGCAGATCTGACGTTCATGGTATTAATACTACCTTCCGGCAGATCCACTTGAGCCTGAATTGAACTTACATTCACCGTGTCAAATGAACCTTGCAGAGTCACTTTCGAACCCGCGGGCAAAGCCGAGCTTACATTTACATTCCCAAAGCCAAATCCTGATGCGCTTGAGTTTTTGATCGTTGCCGGAGAATTCACGATAACTAAGGCTACCGTTGTTACGCCTTCAGATACAATTCTGACAACGCCTGTCCCTGATTGTTTATCGATAACTACGTCAACAAGTACAGAGTTATTAAAGTGAATACTGTTCTCTCCGCCACCGCGGATCGTTACTTTTCCTGTAACCTTTACATTCTCTAAAAAAGCATCCCCCGAACCGATGCCTTCACCCAAAAGCAAGTCTCCATTGATCACCATGTTTCTTAAAGTGACTCTTGGTGCATTGACGGCAACGTTCTGATTAACAGTCTCTACACCTTCTATTGGCCCATAGGTGCCTGCTTGGTCGTATGCAACCACATGCGCTTGCGCTTGTGCTCCCGCTGCTCGATCTAAAGTAACTACTGCTTCTGCACGAGTAATAAATGCTGTTGGTTTAAACTTATGATCTGAACTGTAGCCTTGCATAATTTTCGCGGCAACTACCGCGTTAATAGCATCCTTGCTCCAACTGTTGAGCTCAGCTGCATCCGCGATGACTGCATTTCCCTCGGTATGAGTCGTGTTCAATTTCAACAGCCTACTAACAATAACAGCTGCTTCTTGCCTGCTAATAGGGAGGTTCACACCTATAGTGCCATCCTCATAACCAGTAATATATCCTGCATGTACCGCTTTCGCGATATCAACGTAGGCCCAACTGCTCGATGGCACGTCACGAAATGATATTGCAGATTGTGCGGTAAACCCAAACGCCCGGTTGACCAATACGATAAACTCTGCTCGGGTAATCGGGCTGTCTGGCTTAAAGCTGCCATCTTCATACCCTTTTACAAAGTCCTTATCGATCCATGCAGAGATTTGATTTTGTGCCCAATGTCCCTGAATGTCCGTAGCATCAGATGCTTTGGCTTGTACAGCCGCTCCAAAGTATGAGAACAATAAACATGCAATAACAATGAATACAGTAGAATTTTGAACCCATTTCTTTCTCACAACACGCCTCCAAAGTTTTTCTGTCATAAAAGCTTCATTAATAAAGTCCCAATGACGGGAAAACGAAATTAAGATAACAAAGGCCCTATATAAGCTTATAGAACTATAAACCCCATTCTTATTTATCCTCTACCGCATATGTTTAGTAAACTCCTCATACACCTCGACATAAAAATTAAAGCGATCTTAGCCATTTTCCGCTTCCAAACTTTGGGCCTACCTCATCACATCATTTTTCGCCATTTGTTACTACTATACGACTATATTTGCTATAAAAAAATCCCCCAAATGGGGGATCGTAAACACTCGACGGCTGAGGATCTCTAGCTCCTAGGCATATCGCAGCGCTTGGAAGCGGTTATTGACTTGCGCCTTTCTGTACACGTTTTAATATGCAATTTGACGGTCTCACTCGTGATAAACCATATACAATTACCCGTTGGTTAAGAAAACGGCAGCCATTATACTTGCCACCATCTCCTCATCATAGTTGTTTATTAAGCTATCGTACTCCGTCGTATTATGAGGTCAGCCAGTATTTATTGGTTGACCACTTTTGTTATTGTGGTGTATTTGTCAGTAGCCGGAGCAGATCGGTCGTTCTCCTAGGATAACAACCCGTCGCTAAAACTGATCGCCCCCTACTTGTAGAAACCATGTTTAAGCTGGTTGAGACGAAAAGATCTCGCATAACAAGCGATGTTGTGGAACTATGAGTTGTAATTAGGGGTACCGGCAATCAAACTCTAGAAAGGGAGAGTGCTCATGAATCCAGTCATCGGTCTGGATATTTCAAAGGGAAAAAGTGATAGCCAGATTTTCTTAGATAAGGGCCACCCATACGGTAAAACATTTCGTTTTCTGCATAACCGGGAAGGACTTCAGCAGCTTCTAAACACCATTTTAGACATTCAGAATAAGACCGGAAAATCCCCCACTATTATCTTAGAATCAACAGGTCATTACCATCAGGCTGTTATTTAGTTTCTCGAGGAGCAACGCATCTTATTTTTAGTTGTAAACCCCCTTATCTCTCACCAAGCTAAGAAGTCTACTCTCCACAAAGGTGAAAACAGATGCCGTGGATGCCTATCAATTATGCGAACTGTACTACAAAGAGGAATTTGAGGATCATAAACAAAGAGGAATCCAGTTGCTGAGCCTCCGACATCTAACACGTCAGTACGACTCACTTACAGAAATGTATGTGCAGGTTAAACTACAGTTCCAAGCAGTACTGGATCAAGTCTTTCCAGATTAAAGAGGGATCTTCGGTGATCTCAAAAGGAAGGCTCTTTAGCATGCCCTTTTTTCAGTATAAGACCTTTGTCAGATTAATTTAAGAGAAAAATGTTGACAAGATGTTAGCTGGTTTTAGTTGAATCCCACAAACAGAACTTCTCTCACAAGAGTAACATCATGTTCTTGCCTTGCACGTACTTCAGCAAGTTCAATTAGTGCCAATACGTCTTTTGCGGTAGCCCCTCCTGTATTCACAATAAAGTTCGAATGTATCTCAGAAAATTTCGCCCCACCGATACTGTGCCCCTTTAATCCACAAGATTCAATCACCTCAGCAGCAAATAAAGGTAACGGATTTCGAAATACGCTACCACATGAGGGTTGTTTAAGAGGTTGGGTCCGCATACGCTTTTCTTTAAACATCCTTGTCCTTTCCACAATAACAGTGCGGTCGCCATGTAAAAGGGAAAATGTAGCCTCCAATACAACCCATGGATTATGTTGTATCACCGAATTACGGTAGCCAAAGTTAAGGTCTTTAGCCTCTAACGTTATGAGTTCCCCTGTCTCATTCATAACCAGCGCTCGTGACAATGTCTGGGAAATGTCTGAGCTGTGAGCGCCAGCATTCATACAAACCGCGCCGCCAACAGTCCCAGGGATTCCACCAGCAAATTCTAACCCTGTAAAACCGTATTTGGCTGCCTGAAGTGATAATGTTATTAGCGAATAACCTGCCCCAGCAGTAACCCCATCATCTCGAAAGGAAACGGTATCAAATGCTCCCGAAAGACGCAAAACCGCCCCATGAAATCCTTCGTCAGAAACCAACATATTGGATCCTTTGCCGATTATCATCCATGGTATTCCTGTTGTATTAAAAATACAGATACATGCAGAAACTTCTTCTACAGAACGGGGAAAGACCACTAAATCACATAGACCTCCGATTTTCCATGTTGTATAAGTATGTAATGATGTATTTGGTGTAAATGGAACACCTGACCTCTCAAGCGCCGCGTTCACTTCTTGCATGTTTGTCCCCCACAATAGCCTTTTATCTATAATATTCTATTTTCCTCACTTTCTTCCTTTAATTTTCTCAACTATCCTATCCATTAAGCTAATAAAAACAAGGAGCAGCTGCATTTGCATATCTGCTCCTTCTTTTGTTTAACAATAGTTTCCCGTTAACTTAATTCTTTAACTGCGATACTATTGTTTTTAGTTCAATTAAGCCATCTATTACTATATCAGCCTGAGAAAGTTCATCTTCTTGTGCAAAATCAAAATTACATCCTATTGCAACTAAACCATTATCTTTAGCCGCATTTATATCCGAAAGGCGGTCCCCTATTACTGCTCCATTGGTAATACCATACTTTTCTACAATAGTCTTAACTAAATCTGATTTATTCAACGATTCAATCTGCTGGATACTAAATGTCTCAGTAACCCAATTATCCAAATTATAATAATTCACAATCGCTGTTAAATATTCCGTTAAACCATTACTTGCTATGTAAATTGAACAATTATTCTCTTTTAAATAACCGAAAACTTCCTTTACATTAGGATATAAAGCACCTTTCCCGCTTCTTATATTTTCAATTAATCTTTCCAGAAAATAAGCATCAGTTTGTTCTCTTACTTCACTGGAATGGTTGGGTAACAAAGCTTCCCATACTTTGGGCAAAGGTACACCCATAATTTCACGGTATTTATCAATAGGAGTTTCTTTATCCCATTCATTTAGTGACCTCAAATGATTAAAGGCATCTTCGAGTGATATTTCTAAAATCTTATCTGTTTGAAAAAGTGTTCCATCCATATCAAAGATGAGTGATTGAACCATTGACTTCCTCTCCTTTTCTAATCCTCTACAACAAAAATATGTTTTCCCTATATTACCAATCTTAGATAAATATATACATATTATTATGGAAAACCGCCGTAGATCACCAGAATTATAATTAAAAACAAATAAGTGCCTAACCTTGACCTATCCAAAGTCAAAGTTAAGCACTGTTTATTATTTCGACATAAAAAATTTACAGCAATCCACAATGAGCACGTAAGCTGTTTCTATGCCAAATACGGAATCCCAGGTAACTTTGATACATCCAAAGTTACTCATAATAATCTAATGTTTATAACCTGAATTGATATTAATCCCGCCAATAATTTCAAAAAATGGCAACGTACCCCTTCCTCATTAATTACTTCAACTGATCTAGCAGAGCTTTAATCTCAGGATTCAAGTCAAGAGCCCGTAAAATAATAGTAAGTGACTCTGCTTTCGTAGACGATGCATCTGGCGCAAAGGTGCTTGCTGTACGCCCTTCTACTATTCCAGCATTAGAAGCTGCCTTGATTTGAGCTGCGTTCCAAGAACCGGCGATATCCGTAAATGTTCCAGCATTTCCTTTAGTTGCACCGTTCAGATCTACGAGTCTGCTAATAATAGCAATGATCTCAGCGCGAGTAATCGTCATGTCCGGCTTGAATGTACCATCTTCATAGCCGTTGATAATTCCCTGTGAAGCAAGGGCACTGATTGCTTGTTTTGCCCAGTGATTATTTATATCCGAAAGGACAGATGTACTTGAAGCGGAATGCACGTTAAATAGTTTGGCCATGATGGTTGCAAACTCTGCACGAGTAATGCTCGAATTCGGGCGGAAGCTGCCATCTTCATAACCGGTAACCACACCAAGCTTCATAAACAGGTTAATCGTATCTTTACTCCAGTGATTAGAAATATCAGAGAGCTGAATATTTACCGAGTTCGATTTAGCTTGGGCAATAGCATCTTTCAGGAATGAAATCACTTTCAAGAGATTTCCATTATCCGTAGGTGTTGCCGGTGCCGCTGGCGTCGATGGGGTTATAGATGCTTCTGGTGTTGTTGGTGTCATAGGAGTAGTCACATTTGTTGAACTGCTTCCTCCTCTTCTGGATGACGAATACCCTGTTACTGTGATATTCAATTGCACCGATTGATTACCGTAAGTTGCAGTAGCAACCGTAGTCCCCGCGCTTATTGCACTAACCACTCCATTGCTAATGGACGCCACACCAGTATTACTGAAGGTCCAAAAAAGATTACTCGTAACATCACGCGTGCTGTTATCCGAGTAGGTTGCCATTGCTACCGTTGTTGCCGATGATCCTGTTTGCAAAGAGAGAGTCGATGGTGTTAAAGCCAGTCCAATTAGACTTGGGGCTGCGATGGGAACATTCATAGGAGTTCCACTTGCTTCTAATGAATAGGGACTATCTTCTGATTCGTTGCTTGCCTTTACTGTGAAATAATAGGTAGTGCCGTTTGATAACCCTGTTACGTTGAAAGAAGTGCCGTTATTTAAGGTTATTGCAGGCGTTACATCGTATACACCTGGAGCTGTTCCTTTATAAACCTTATAATTCGTTGCTCCTGCAACACTATTCCAGCTTAAGATAGCCTGTCTATCCCCTGCAATTGCAGTGAGTCCCGTTGGAGCTTTGAGCGCAGGCCGTGTACCCGCGTTTACTACAATACCTGAAGCTTCTACATTGTTAACATCAACAACGATAAGCTTATATGTATAGGGGGTACTCGGGTTTATGTTCATATCGGTGTAAGTATTACCCGTTACCATTTGTTCAGCACCGTCACCACGACGAATCACAATATGCTTGAAATCTTCGAAATTCGGATTCGTCCAGTTCAAGGTAATAGAATTAGCAGTGGCCGAGTACTTTGCTTCGGTAACGTTGGGAATAGGTGCCAATACTTTGAAGGAACGAGTTTGCGCCGTCTCTACGTTTCCAACATTATCTGTTGCATAGTAGGATAAATTATACTCGCCGGCTGTCGTAATATTAAGAGGAGCACCCTGTGCGATTGCAGTTAATGGCCCACCGTTCAATGAATATTTTATATCAGCTACACCGCTACCAAGGGTATCCATGCTTGAAAAGGTGAGAGTCACGCTGCCATTCTGGTAAATCACGGAATCAGCGGTGAGTCCATCTAAATTCACGGAACTAACAGGAGCTGTCGTATCCAACTTCAGTACTAGTGTTTTATCGATCTCCTTATTTCCTGTACTATCAACAGACCAATAAGTAATCGTTCTATGGCCATCACCATTTATTGTAAAAGGTGCGGAGTATATGATTTCAGGACTGTTAGAACCTGAACTGTCGGTTATTATGTACTTTGTGACGATGGTATCACCTACTGTAGCGTCCGTCGCATTAAGCGTTACAGTAACACCTGACGCATACCAGCCACCTGGTCCAACCGTTCCTGCAAGGGCTGCAGTTGATACCGGAGGAATTGTATCACGTCCAATGACCGTCAACGTGAAAACTTTGGAGTCCTGAAACCCGCCTTTACTAAATGTTGCAGTCAAGGTAACTGTTGACTGACCTACATCCGGACGAGTTACTGTGCCAGCGATACTAATAACTTGAGGAGTATCGATGACCCATGTTAATGAATCTAATGTACTCCTAAGACCCGTCGAATCTAAAACAATATTTTGCGTTATATGATTGGAGCTGTCGCCTTCCTTATAACCAATCTGTAGGTTTGTTTTAGTGTCGGCTACGATTTGGTCAGGGGTACGCGCTGGTACTGCAGCGATTACTGTTAAGGTGAACGTTTTCGTCTCCAAAACTGTACCTTTACTTATGGTTGCCGTAAGAACAACGGTTGCATTTCCAGCGGCTGAACGTGCTATCTGAACAGTAAAAGGAGTGGAAGGAGTGGGAGTGGGAATTGGAATCGGAATCGGAATCACGGCATGATTGTCTGAGGACCAAGTAATGTTGTCTACAGTACTGCCTAGTCCTGTAGAATTAATAATGATGTTTTGTGTTACGTAAAATTCACTATCCCCGTCCTCATATCCAATCTGTAGATTTCCTTTTACTTCGGCTACCAAGTCTGCATCTGTTGGGTCGATTCTTACAACCTTAACCACGAATATTTTACTATCCGGAGTTGCAGAACCATAAGATAAATTTGCAGTAAGAACAACGGTTGCATCACCTATCAGGTATGCAGGTCGATTTACTGTGCCTGTATTGTCAATAACCGTACTATTACTAGAATCCCACGTAACCGTCACTCCATTAACGATCGTAGGAAGCGTAAGATTACTTGTCGTGCTCATTGAACTATCGCCGCTGCTGTAACCAATCGTCAATGCAGACTTTGCAGTTTGCAGAACAATATCATCGTTAGATGGCACAACTGCGAAAGCGGAAATAGGTGCAAAAATACTAATAATCATAAGGTATAATGATAAAACAACTAACGATTTTCTGTATTGCATTGGGTTGAATAACCTCCGATATTTAGCTATATTTGTTTTATTCTACGGTTCATTCTATCACAAGCAAAACCAACACTCTACATTTTTCGACAAATGGATCAACCTGCTAATCGTATAAAGATGAACAGCATTCCTAAAAGGATACCGTCTATACTGTGACACAAAGAAAAATAGGGATACCGGATTATTTCCAGTATCTCTTTTGATTTGGACGAAGTGAAGGCAGCCGATCCTAATTAGGTCGGCTGCCTTCCTACATATGCAGCATCTCTTATTGCAGTTGAAGTTGATAGAGGCGAATTTCAGCATAGGAGTTCCATTGATTCACACTGTTGCCGTGACCGGTGATTCGGATATACCGGGCATCATGTTGCTTCAAATACGTTTTCTCGATATTAATGCTTTCACCACTGCTCTTACCTGAATATGCCTTATACCAGGTCTGGCCATCCAGCGAGGTTTCGATATCATATTTGAAGCTGCGCTCATTTCCTCGAATAAAAGCAATTCCAACACTATTAATAGTCTTTACTTCCCCAAGATCAAGCATAATCCATTGATCACCTTCTGCACTCCAGTAAGTTTCCAGATTACCATCGATAGCTTTATCCTCTGTATTTCCTTTGTCGGTTTGCGAGGCACTTGCAGAAACACCTGAAATATGGAGCTCAGTCAAACGCTCCTCTCCGTTAAGAGGCACTAGTCTGTAATTGAAATGATAAACACTCTTTAATTCAGGATTAGACAAAGAGGAGACAATAAGCTTCGTTATACCAGGAACCTCGTCTGCAGGGATGACTTGTACAGCATACAGTGCTTGATCATAGTTAAATTTTAAGACGGGCACGTCCGTACGATTAAGCGGCAAGTTAATATCATAGTTGAATGTCAGCTCGTCAAAGCTTGCCAAAGGCACACCATCTACATACACACTCTGAACGGCAGGAATCGTAAGTGCGCCATCCGCAATGCTCCACTGATCTAGTGGAGTGCTTGCACGCGTAGTGTCTATATCCTCTAAAGCACCAATAATCGGGATCATGGTTACCGTTAATCTCATATCCTTTACTTGATCCAGCTTGATAAATAGTTTGCGAATGCCATCATTCTGATGCTGCTTGGGTGGATTAGGCGATTCCGGCAGCGGCTTCGCATCCATAACACCAAACCTCACATCAATCGGTTGGTTTGCTGCATCGCGAGCATCGCTATCCAATCCAACCCAGAGCTTTTCTCCACCTTTGCTGAAGATTGCTGACTTGCCATCAGCACTCACTTGAATACCAGCTTCTGTATGCATAAACCAATATGCAGTTGATGGACTTAAGAAGGACACCTCGTCTTGAATCGTAACTCTCGTACGGTTCGATGCGAGCATCACACCCCGCTTAGCCTGAGAGACATACCTGTCGTACGCCTCCGTTAGATTTGCAATCGCAAATCCGCCAGACGGCTTGCTTACAACCTTCTCTATCTTGGAGAATGCCTTAATATTCTGCTGTGCGCCGCCATCGGGATTTATGACTAATGTGTTGTGCCCCTCCGGATTCAAGCGATAATAAGTTAAACGTTCCTTATCGTAATTCGAATAGCCCGGTAGATTATAATCATCTTTGCCTAGGTCAATTGCCCATTGCTGTCCCAGGGCCTCAAATACGAAGCTGCCTAGGTCATAATGTCCGTGGCTGACTACGTTATTGCCAGCTTTTAATCCTAAGAAGCTTGAATTAGGATCTCCCCATTTGCTTCTGTACGTTACTACCTCTGTCCCACTGAAATATTGATCCAAATCCAGCGTTTGCCCAGGGATATAAAGGGCGGGGTCATACCATAACATTTCGAATTCAGAGCCGGCATTCTTGAATTTATTCTTATTATCTAGGTGCACAGAGGCTAATAATGGATCCCCGTATTTCTTCGCTATCCATAGTTCTTCAGCGGACATTACCTTGTTGCTTGAGGCATCACCATAGTTTAGTGCACCTACTGCTCCACTTAAGTATGTTGGGAAATAGGCTGTCTTGATAAACCCGGGTGTTTGGTCATAACCATAGCTTGTACCTAACGCTGTTTCCAGAGAAGAAATAAATCGTACAATGTACTCTAATGTGTATTTCCAGTAGCTTGGGCCTTCCGCCCATGCTCCATCAGGTGTAAATTCTAGTAAGATATAGTCCTCTAATGCGTTGAACGCAATATCCAATATCTTTCCACCGAATTGCTGCATCGTTACTTTTTCTTTTGACGGCAGTAAGATTTCCCTGTCCAGGTCTCCGATCGCCATCAAGGTAAGAACTGAAGCTCCGTTACATACCGCATTCCAGTTATTCGTTCTTGGGTACGTGTGAATCCACCATATATTTTTGTTATAGGCCTCCAGTGTTTTAACAAGACCCTTCTGGATCATAGCTTCCTCAAGGATGCTTCTTTGCTCTGGCGTCCATGCGTCATACAGCCAGTCATACGCAATAGCAAGACCTTCCATGAATTCCGCCGTATTCAGAAATTCATTTTCTTCATTCCAGTTATGGAATTGTGATACTGTATAGACTTCATCCCAGACCCGCTGCTTATATTGTTCCTTCTTAGCAGCATCATTGCTAAGATGATAGAGCATCCCCAGGTTAATAACGAGCGGTCCCACTTGTCTTGAACTGATCATTCTTCTTCCATCCGGAAGAGCATCAGTAGGCAGCGCCATATTCAGATGCTTCTCACCTTGCTTCTGAATATCTTTATACCACTTGTTGATCGTAGCTTCTTCAGACCGGATCATCGTCTTGAGACGAGCAAAATCAGATGAAGTTGCGAGGATTCTCGGGTGAGACACATTGTTATTCTTCAATTTAGCAATGGCTTCTTCTCCAGTCGGTCTATCATAAACAATCTCTTTTATCGCTTCCTCGATAAAGAACTTTTCATTATCCTGGGGCTTTATACGTTCATCTACCTTATCAAGGGCATTGTCAAACGGTTTCGGCATATCGCCTATGACAATGAGCCCTCTGCCTTTATAGTCCGTATACACCTGTTTATGAAGTATGGTTTCCACTATGTCTAAAGGAACCAACACATCATCGGATGTAAACTGAATATGGGGAGTAGGATGTACTTTGCCGGCAATCACCGCATGATTTTTAGTAATCGTGATGTTCCGACCATCGACTTTTGCATGTGCACTTTGTCCATTGATTTGCAGGTCAACACCGAAATATTGGCTTACAAAACGAAGGGGTACGATAACCTCTCCCTCAACTTTTTGCGGTTTATTGTGCTCACCGATAGCATTAACCGTTCTAACATTATCCTTCAGCACATTGGGGCTATTCACGACCATGGCCAAAGCACCCGCAAGACGATTCTGAACGGAGATGCCAAGGGCATTGTCAAATTTCATTAATGAATCCGGTACATTCATCTCTCGTAATTCTTCCATCGTCTTCAGCTCATTACCTTCATACACCCTCATATTATCCAGCAATGTTGTAAAGTTTTTGTTGCCGTAGACATCTGTTGTCAGATCCGCCTGCGAGTTTCGTTTTGCCCGAACCCGCAAGTAATTGATACCTGCTGCATTGCCGCTATTCTTCAGGATAATCGAATTTATCTTTTTGACTCCGTCTACATAAACAGAGACCATCTGCACATCAGGTTTAAAGTTGATCACAAATGAAAGTCGGTACCACTGGTTCATGTTTAATGGTATTTTACTGCTTTCAACTTTTAAAGTACCATCAGCCCCTAGGCTTCCTAGTGTAATGCCCTTATTATTGCTGTCTTTGACTTCGAAAAATTTGCTTCCATTGAAATCCAGTGACTTGATATCAAAATCAAAGATGAGCTCACCTGTTAAGTCTTCCGTTCCGAAACGTTTGGCAAGGCCTACATCGGGTTGATCTGCTACAGATTCACTAATTCTCAGCGATACGCTTGACCCATTGGGAGCCGTATATTCGTCCTTCAGTGCACCGCTTGATTTCTTCACATCTGTTATGCCTGTCATTTCAAACCCGTTCGGTGGAGTACCTGTTTGAGTATAATCTTCAAAATCTTGATATAAGTGTACATTGGTAGTGGATGCTGCATAAGCTGGAAATATACCCAAAATTCCGCTGAACCCAAAGATGATACTTAACAATAGACTTGTACGTTGAAGTATCTTTCTCCGCACACCCATCCTCGTTCACCCCTCTTGTACTGGTTTACAGATTTCAATATCGTTTTCTTTGACCACAATTTGATAGTGTCCGCCATAATTGAACTCATAGCAGCAATCACCCACGAATTGAATATTTACATCTGGTGCATGGTCCCCTTTGTAAGGAACGAGAACAGTCAATAAGGTAACCGTACCGCTGTAAGTTCCTTGGAATCGGACTCTTGTAGCGGCTCTCGCAATATCATTCACATCGGACAGCCTTCCCGGCAGAAGATCTACTTCTTCCCGTGGATACGTATATATGGCAAGATTAGCAATGTCATTTGTGGCTATGACAGCATCCGATGCTGCCTTTACCTCTGTATAATCCAAATGAAAGTACCGTTGGACACTATTATGCTCTAACCCTTCAACCCGATCTGCAATAATGACTATTTTGTTATCCACCATTGCAATATGACGATGATGTACAATTGGTTCATAATTCATATGGTAAGCGCTTGCTACTTGAAAGAAGCCTCTATCTTCCACATTGTATATTTCCCCGATCTTCTGTGGACCATATCCAAATGAACTTAAATATTCAAAGTGATCCCTCTCATCAATTAAAAGAGTGGAATGATAGTTAGAGCTTTTAAATTGCTTGCGATCTTCATCATCCCTATAGCAGAAAATACCCGGATCACATATCATATTTTTCCCCAGTGCTGTAAAATCAAAGCTCATGAGATCGATATGTGCATGAAAATTTTGTATCGGACTTCTGCATGTAAACAAAAAGCTCAGTGCCCCGGAGTCCCATCCACTGCGAATAATCGCTTGATGAAGAGTTCGATTCCAGAACGTTGTCAATTTATCACACTCATAATGCTTGCCTTGAAGGGTACCCAAATCCTCATAGAACCGCTGCACATCTAAAGCACGCCACACATGCTTGCTTGCCTCATGCATGGTCTCCCGAATGTCGATCAGATTGTTTCCGAGCCCTAGCCAAGTCAGTTCATCTAATGCGAGATAGCCATAAACCCCACCCATAATAGCCAAATTATTCGCATGGGAATCTCCCACGGGCACACATTTTCCTGTTGGTCTCAAGGAGTAAATGGAATAGTCGAGGTTCTTACGAAACAGCTCCATATACTTATCTGAGAACTGGAAATTAAACCGCTTTGCCAGTACGACAGCAAGACCAAACCAGAACATACAGCCATTATGATAGGAAGGACAACCTTCGATCTGACCACCGTCTTCTGTCAATTGCGCAGAACAGCATCTTTCGATACCCTCTATCGCGAAGGCTTTCCATTCCTCAGCTTCTTGCAGCTCCGGAAAATAAAGCGCAGTTGTCAGTATGCCAAGACATTCCATGAGAAAATGGTTATGATCCGCCTTAGGCCAAAGTATCGGCGATACCTTGCGCAAGATCTTAATCTGCTTGTAAACAGCCCCTAAATATTGTTCCAATACTGCCTCTGTAAACATCTCTGTATGTCCCAGATGCTCTAATACTAGTGGCCAAGTCTTGTAATTTCGGATTCCAAGTTCTAATGCTCGCAATGGATTGCATTCCTTAAAATACCCGATTGGATAGTCAATCATGTCATCATGGATCTCTACCGTCTCGATCCAATGCAACATCTCCTCAATAACTTTACGCCCATATTTTTCGTCTTGCGTCAAGGAGTATGCTTCCAACAAATCCTGCCAGTGATTCATTCGATTGAGCTGCCAGAGATATTCATTATCATTATGTCTTCGCTCCAACCAGCAAGGCGGATTCCCTACAAATTCACGCACACCACCTGTGCCTGGGAGCTTAATCATTCCCTGATAAGCTTGCTCTGCATTTGCTATTGTTTCTTGTACGAGTTCAGGCATGTTGTCAGAAATGTACTTGCCTTTGACTGCCATAGGCTCTAATCTAGACCGCAGACTAGCTAATAATTCTCTAGTAGATATCGGTTCTTTCAACAAGGCTTGTATATTCATCTTTGCCTCCTTAAATAGGCTGTAGATCGTATCATTCTCTACAGCCTATCACACTCCTCTATTTTTTCATCTCAGCAACATATCGATCATAAGCAGCTTGATTAATTTCTACCAAACGACGTACATCCAACTTTTCAAGTTCTTTTACGAATGCCGCATGATCCACTGGCTTCGCGCCCAAGATCCATTGTTGTCTCGTTTCAGCAATATAAGTATCTACCTTAGGGAAAATCTTCTCAATTTTCTTTTGCTCTTCCATTGTAAATTTCAGAATGGGATATCTATCCATATATACTTTCTTTTCTTTATACATATCAATTCCGTCTTTTGCCAAAGGTGGTGTCCATTGCTCTTCGAAGGAGTAATCTTGTTGGAAGCCAAAGTTAGATTGAGCTCCTGTCTTACGGATAACATCTATAGGCGCTTTATCAGACTTCAAGACTTTATCTGTGAAAATCGGCTTGCCGTTGACCTTTGTAAACGTATCGCCTTCGATACCGAAGTTCGCCATTCGTCTGCCCTCTTCTGAGAACCAGAAGTCAAAATATTTAATTGTTGCAACGGGGTCCGGATTGCTGTGGGATATTCCCCAGCCATAGTTTTTAGCGCGATCCCGTTTGGAAGGCTCTTTCACTTTACCATTTACGTCGGCTGGTGGAAGCATAGGATCAAAGCCGAAGCCTGGAATCTTGCTTCCCAACTGCTCGTTGTAATTGCCCGTTGAAGCAAAGAAATCATGAGTCAACCCGCCAACGTTATTTGCAAGGAGAACATCCCTTGCCTTGCTTCCGCGAGTAAAGATCTCTTTATCAATGAGCCCTTCTTTATACCACTTCGCCATATTTTCCATAGCAACGCCATATTCCTTCTCTAAAGGTCCGAATACAACTTTGTTATCAAATGCTCGATAGCTTGGGTATCCATTCCAAAGTGCCATTAGGCCTTCAATGCCGATGGTTGTATTTCTGTGGAAAAATCCGACTTCATCTTTTTTGTTGTTTCCATTAGGATCTTTATTAACGAATGCTGTTAATACATTATGCAGGTCGTCAACTGTCTTCGGCTCTTTCAATCCTAATTTATCCAACCAATCTTTACGGATAAACCAGCCTTTTTCAGCCTCTCCATCTGCGATAAATGGAATAAACCATATTCTTCCTTTATCATCGGAGGCTGCGCTTCTTACATCCGGATTGTCTGCAAGGAATTTCTTCAGATTAGGAGCATTTTTGTCAATCAAATCATTGAGTGATAGAAAGGCTCCTTCCTGACCAAACTGCAAGAAATCCCTGGACAGTGCTTGCATAATATCCGGTAGCTTACCCGATGCCATTACGATACTAAAGGTTTCACTGAAATCGGACACCGTATTCGGCAATGTTCCTTCCAGTGAGACATTGGTCATTTCTGCTGCTTTCACGAAGATCGGCCAATCATTTTTAAATACACCTGAATCTTTAGTTCCCATATGAACAGTTAATTTAAGCGGCTTCCCAGAAGCCAAATACGGATTTTGATTATTTTGTGTCTTCGCTGCAGATGGAGCAGCTTCTTTAGGTGATGATGAGCACCCCACCATAGTCCCTGTCAACGTTGTTGCCACTAAAAGACAAACAGTCTTTTTCATTTTCATGAAATTTCACCCCAGTTTAAAATATATAATTTATCCTTTCACTGCCCCTACTAACATGCCTTTTATAAAATATTTTTGGATATAAGGATACACAAGTACGATGGGTATAATAGAGACCACAATTGTAGCATAGGTCACGGTTTCCACAGATACAGTAGAAGTAAAGTCCAATGCAGCTCCAAATTCCGATTGCAAGTGATTTTCTACAATCATTTTTTTTAGTAATACTTGAAGCGGAATCTTGTCCATATCGGTCAGCATGATCATCGACCAAAAATATCCATTCCATCTCTCGATGGCATAAAATAATCCAACTGTCGCTAATCCGGGCTTCACTAACGGCAAGTACACTTTAAGTAATACCTGCAGATCGTTACCACCATCTACTTTCACCGATTCTTCTAACTCGTCCGGCACTCCTTCAAAGCTGGTGCGGAGCAAGATAACCTTAAAGGCATTGCATGCAAAAGCTATAATGATACCTGTTCGCGTATTTAATAGTCCCAAATCTCTTAAAGTAAGATAAAAAGGGATCATCCCCGCATCAAACCAGAGTGTTAACACAACTAATAACGTAAGCCATTTTCTTCCTCTCAGGCGCTTCTTCGACAAAGCATATGCACCACAGATCGTAAAAACCATGGATACAGCCGTTCCTGCAACGGTGTAAAATATGGTGTTTCCATAAGCTAACCATATATCCGGATTGCCCAAAACCTCTTTATATGCTGCAAATGTAAACCCTTGGGGAAATAGAAGCACCTTACCTGTAACTACGTTATATGGCTTGCTAATGGAAGCTGATAATACGTATATAAAAGGATACAGCGCTGCCATCGCCAAAAGAGCTAGCAGGATATTATTGACAATCTTATATATCTTCTCTCCTCTTGACTCAATCACACTTATCACCTACCATAAGCTTGCATCAGTTATTTTTTTACTAATCTTATTTGCCGTAACGACTAAGATTAAGGCTACGATGGAGTTGAACAATCCCACGGCTGTTGCGAAGTCGTATCTGCCATCAATAAGCCCTGAACGATAGACATAAGTACTGATGACATCTGCTGTTTCATAAGTTGCCGGCTGATAAAGCAGAATGATCGTCTCATATCCGACACTCAGCAGGTTGCCGATCTTTAGAATGAACATTACTACAATGGTGGGCAATATGCCTGGCAGTGTTACATGTATAATCTGTTTAAATTTACTGGCTCCATCCATTTTTGCAGCTTCGTACTGCTGCGTGTCTATGCCAGCAATAGCTGCGATAAAGACGATTGAAGCAAATCCCGTTTCTTTCCAAAGGTTCATGGTTGTATAGATTCCTCTGAAATAATCAGGATTGGTCAAGAAATAAATCTTCTCCATCCCCAACTTTTCTAAAACGAGGTTAAACAAGCCACTATCCGGAGCCAGGAACGTTGTTGCGATCCCTGCTATGACGACTACTGATACAAAGTGAGGCAAATAGGTGAGCGTTTGTACCACTTTTTTGAAACCTTCCCGAGTAACTTCACTAATCATAATGGCCAATATAATCTGCGCCGGGAAGCAAATCAGGAGTCCATACAAGCTAATAATGACCGTGTTTTTAAATACCCTTAAAAAGTATTCGCTTTCAATAAATTCTTTAAAGTACTCGAATCCAATCCATTCGCTTCCGCCTATTCCTTTAAATAAGCTAAAATCTTTAAAAGCAATTTGAATTCCCCACATGGGAAGATACTTAAAGACTAGGAACCATAGCAAAAATGGAATAAGTAAATAGTACAGTATTCGATCCCTAGACACATCTTTTTTTAACTCCCTAAAGTATGCTTTCAAATCTACGTTACGCCTCACCCTTTTTTTAAATTTGGTAGGTGAATTCATTGGCACTGCAGAATTTCTCATGTTCAAGTATCACCTCCTGTTATTGGCTCTGAAATCATGCATCGCTCTGCCATAACTGAATCCTATAGGAGATTCCGAGAAAGATATATCTTGAATATTTGTTGTAGTGTTTGTTTTATTGTTTTATGACTAAAATTGACGAAAATAAAATAAAATCGAAAGAACAAAAAATCATTATTCATAGATATAAACCATCAATAAAGCGCTTTTCTACAAGGGTTTACGTGTATTCAAGAAATGAGTATTGTATCTATTTGTTTAATTTTTTATTTGAACTCAAACTCAAAAATGATGTAGACTTGAGACGATTTGAATAATCATGATGATTTGAAGCGGGGTATCGAATTATGGTTAAGAAGAAGTTTTTGTACAAGATGCTAACCTTATTTATCGTTATTGTCCTACTATATTCAGTTATCACCTCATCTATCATCTTTTACAAAAGCTATCAAATGGCAGATGCCCAAAACAACCATAGCAACCAATTATTCATAGATCAAAACAGCAATTATGCGGACTTCAAGCTCCGCACTGCAATGGAACTTGTATATAAAATATCTACGTTACAAAGTTTAATCGATTATCGCTATAGTACCGAGACAAATTATTTGCACATTGTTAATTTACACCATGATCTGATTCATCAATTGCAAGGTTTTGGCCAGCTAGGCTTCACATTTGGTATAACCAAGTTGACAGATGACATGGTAATAACAGCTGCAGGAACCTATAATATTAAAAATTATTTGAATGAGCTCGGTATAGATCCAGAAGCACTGGATCGCTTTCATAATATGGAAAGTCCGATTCTTGCTTCGAATACGTATGTCGTCCCGCAATCACTGTCCAAGAAACCTGGCAATATCGTAATGCTTCATCAAATTGTAAATTCTAAACTGGATCCTCTATACTTTTTTATTGTTATCGACAGCAGCTCTTTGTTACCCGGATTTGTCGATAACCTTAAAGGTAATTTCTATCTACATACTAATGAAACGATCAGCTCCTATATTCATAATAAAGGGCTGGATAAAGAAATCTTAACTCGAATCGATGCACGGAACGAGCAGGAAGATATTAACCACCTAAGAGTGGGATCAACCATCAATTATATCCATCCTTCAAAGGTGATACCGAATCTTAACTATGTTTATTCAAGTGAATCGACTTCGTTTGGCACTGTTTTTATTGAAATATGGAAGACAGCGTTGTTCCCTAGTGTGCTTTTGCTGCTGCTAGGTATCATCCTTGCTTACATGGCTACGAGGTCAAGCTACAAACCGATTCGCCAACTGCTGCAATTTCTGGATGAGCAAAAAGGAAATTCAATTTCAACTGCTTCTTCAAATGAACATGCTGACCAAATTCATGAACTCGCTTACATCCAGTCTAGCATTGAGCAGGTGTATTCCATCAATCATTCTTTACAGAATAAGCTGGATCATTCCTTTGTACATTTGCGGGAGGATTTTTTCCGAAAGGTCATTTACGGAATTGCAAGCGAGGAGTTTATTCAAGAGAATCTCTCTGCAATGCAATTAGAGAAATTTCAAGAAGACTTGAATATCATACTATTGGAATGCAATGGAATTGAAGCTCTGGATAAGACGGCACCAGCTCCAAACCTATCCTTGATTTTCAATACTATAATCAGGGAGATTCCATGTGAATACGAAGATTTCTTTACTTTGCCATTAGATAAGAATAAATACTGTATTATTTTTAATCGCATTTCATCCGAGTCCTTGAAGCAAATTGCAGAGACCGTTATCAATATCATCGAAAAAGATCTATCACTCGATATTACAGCATGCATATCAAGTACATATCAACTCAATGAGCTGACTTCCGCACTGCAGGAGCTGCTTCGGATGAGCAATAATCAGTATGCAACTACAAAAAAGGTGTTAACCTCACAGAATGTTAAAGATCTCGAAGAAGCGGTTTGTTATTATCCTATAGAGACTGAAGCCTGTCTAATTAATTATGTCAATTCGAATGAATTGGGCAAAGCTCACGATTTGCTCAGAAATCTTCTGGATCATAATATAAATCAAACAACACTTAATCCTGTGAATCTGTCGAATTTGAAGCATTCGATCCTATCCACCTTTAAACGATGCTTAAATACAAATGGAACAACATTGAATCAATTTATAAGGGAATACCCTGACCAATTGAATGAGTTTATGAAGGTTCCTGTTTCGAAGTTTACAGAAAAAACCTTCACGTTGTTTGAATTGATCTTTAATTATTGTAACAAGGATAAGTTCAGCTTAGAGAGTTCTACCGCTTCCCAAATATTTATTTATATCCATAAGCACTTTGATAAAGATTTATCGTTAACAGACATTGCAGATCAATTTAACTTGTCTGAAAGCTATGTTAGCAAGCTATTAAAGAATTCACTAGACATTAACTTTAAACAATATGTCAATACATTGAAGGTGAAAAGAGCCAAGGAACTCCTAAATCAGGGGAATTATAAGGTTCATGAAGTTGCGGTGATTGTCGGATGCAATAATACCAACTCTTTCATTCGAATTTTTAAGCAGTATATTGGCGTATCTCCCGGGGAATATATCAAGAACTTAAATTAACTTCCAAGCTTATTGGAATCACGATTTCTTGCTGTAATATTGAAATTCACTACAACAACAAATAGTGAAGATATACCTCTCATTCTGCTAACATTATTATAAATGTATCGTGACATCATACGATCTTAGAATGAGAGGAGATACAACAAATGAACCAACACCCGGATTGGCTGGATAATGCTTATAAAGAATCCATGAAGAAAATCAGTAAATTAAGTAAAAAAATTGGAGTAAGCTTTCCACATGTGTGCTTGAATGGCAGCTACAATTGTGAAGACGCTTCCTTCTGGACCTCTGGATTCTGGGGAGGCTTGCTTTGGCTGGCCTATCGTGAAACGAAAGAGGAATCCTTAAAAAAGATTGCAATAAACATTGAGCAAGAACTAAACGTTCCATTGTTTGACTTCTATGATATTCATCATGATGTTGGATTTATGTACTTGCCAACAGCTGTTGTTAACTATCAATGGACTGGAAATGAAGAATCCCGGAGATCTGGTCTAATTGCGGCCAGCCATCTGGCAGGCAGATTCAACCTGAAGGGGCAATTTATCAGGGCATGGACGGATCGAGTCAATCCGAATAGTACAGGCTGGGCTATTATTGATTGCCTAATGAATTTGCCATTGTTATTCTGGGCTTCGAAGGAAGATCATGATCCTCGCTTCAAGCATATCGCTATTGCACATGCAGATACCGTACTCAAACATTTTGTAAGAGATGACTGGACAGTCCCTCATATCGTAAGCTTCGATCCGGAGAGTGGAGAGAAGCTTGAGAACCTCGGAGGGCAAGGCCTGGGGCCAGATTCTGCGTGGTCGAGAGGACAGGCCTGGGCTATTTATGGATTTGCTATTGCAGCACGTGAAACAAGTAAAACTGAATACCTGACAGCTGCTAAAAATATCGCGAACTACTTCTTATCCCATCTTCCTGAAGATCAAGTTCCTTATTGGGATTTCAGAACTGCAGAGAAAGATAAGTTTGTTCGTGACTCTACAGCTGCCGCCTGTACGGCAAGTGGTCTGTTAGAGCTGAGTATGCTGCTTGAAGATCAATCAGAAAAATCCTTCTACTACGAAAGTGCTCTCGCAATACTCAAAGGGCTTTATGAGAACTATGCTGATTTCAGCGACCGGCAGGATGCTATTCTTACCAAGGGAACCGTATCTTATCCCGTAAACAAGCATGTTAATGTGCCGATTATCTATGGGGATTATTATTTTGTAGAAGCACTTTCCAAAGTACACGGTCAACCAGGATTGTTCTAACGGAGTATTCGCGGAAATTCAATGGATTTACTATAAAGACAGCAAAAAAATAATTGCAAAATATCTCTACTTGGATAGTAACGGAACACTAGCATCAATCTCTGATAAAAAGAGTAAAGCGGCTAAAGCAGCCGCTTTTTTATATTCTATTGTTGACCTGATCACATTCTGTACACCACAGTAAAGCGGTAACGCTGCCCCCGCCAATATATCAGGGTATGCGCGAGATGCAGAAAGCCGTTAGGCTCCAGCACAACACAACAGCATCATTCAAAGGTGTCGAATAACGTCAAACTGATCCGATTAACGCCGACGCAGCCCTCCTATTATAATGAAAAAAAAGACTCTTTTTTCCGAGGCCACTTAAAAACATATGTTTTTGACTTCTTGAAGTAAACCTAAATAAATAATAGACGAATTTCCATTCAATTCTGAATGAGAATTCGCCTTTATTTTATGGTTTTCTTCATGCTTTCTACTTCACTAGCGTCAATATTCTTTTGAGGTTGACAGTGAATACAGCCATTGCCACTTGCATCTCCGTACCACCAAGACCCTAGATCATACCCGTGTCTGTGTTTTAGCTCACTATTTTTTGCTTCACTGTTCGCGATGGCGAATCGCCATATGTCCAGCTTTACAAACATACATCCACGCATCTTTATTGAACTCAAATTCATCTTCTTGTTGCGATTTCCTTGTGTAATCATTGGGTGTATAGTCCTATTAAAGCTTGCTGCCGCTCATACTCTTCGATACTCATAATCACCATATCTCCAGTACCATTCTTGGTTATATATACAGGTGGTTTTTTAATTAGATGATTTCGTTCTCTTCCATTGCTCATGAATGTTCCGCACTTTCTTCCACAGCTCTTCCCGATCTTGTCTGCTGTAGTTTACGAGGTGCTCGCCAAAAATATCTCCTAGCACTTCAAGCCATTGCGACTTGGACTGAAGCTCCGTCTTCTCGATGCCGTGAAAGTCTCTCTTGCTCCACACGCAGCCTCTAAGCTCGTTGCTTCCCGAAGCATGCCTCTGCCGAACGAGAAACAGATTGATCCACGGTGAATCCGCCGACCGGCTGTAATGCTCGTGCTGCGGCTCGAACGTTTTTAAATCATGCACGATTTCGGGAGCTACATCCACTCCGATGATCGTAGCGTTCGGGTCATGCACCATCCGCCATCCTTTTTCTGCGACCTCAGACTCAATGACCGTATACGCAAATGGACCTTGACTGTAAGCTCCCGCTTGTAGGGGCAGTGGTTCATACGGCATATCCCCGAGACCGGCATCAACTATCCATCTCTCTTCCCTGCCTTCCTCGTTCTCCAAGCTGACCGTTAACCCAAGGTGGAAAGAGTTTACCCTTGGCTGTTCACCCAGTGGCTGAACGCCGGCTCTATGCCGGAAAATCTTATACCCTAGTGAGGCGAGAAGCGAGCTAAACGCGCCATTGAGATGAAAACAATACCCGCTGCGCCCATCGAGTATAAGCCGTACCGATTGTCTTTCGTCGATGGACGCCGGTCTTCCGGCAACGATATCCACCGTTTCCCATGGCACGTTCTGAATATGGGATCGATGAAGCTCAAATAGATAGTCTTTGGTAGGTGGGCTAACGTCATCTATGTCTAATCGGCGCAAATACGCCTTGATTTCTTCGTTCGTCAATTGCATCATCTAGACATCAACTGCCTTTCGTTTCGGTTTGTTCCTTACTGACTAAGCCGGCCGGTTATAGATTCAAGCATAGTCGACGGGAAACCGTTATTCAATCCGAATTTAGACAACCTGTACCGGTACAGATGAGTGATGACGAAGCGTTCTCCCGCAATTGCCGCTTTCATAACCCAAAGAATCGTTACTGCTTTTTCCGTGACCGGTATCCAGATTTCGCTTTTTCACCTCCCATATCTCAACGGGTCCATGCCCTTACCTTCCTTCGTTATGCCTGTCCAAGGCGTGGAGGCCGATCAAGTTTAATGTGCGGGTCAGTGCCCTTAAATAACGGGTAATCGGTACTTCGTTCTTTCTTTGTAATCCTGCGTAATGCCGCTGCCAGTCTAATACTTTATTTTTCAGTTCAGATGTGTTTATTACGCTATCGTGTTCCCAGTTAGTTGAACTTCCTACTAAAAGGTCAAAGTCATCACCTGTTATTCATAAATCAAGCTCCTTTATGGTTTAATGATGCCGATTCTTTCCGAATCGCCAGCCGGTTTGTTGAGCGGCAAGTATTATCGTACAACCTTGTCTTAGCACCAGGTCAACCCCAAGAAACAAAATTTATTAGTAGCAGCCTAAGACTTCCGCCTTTAAACAGAAGATGGACTGACACCAAAAGGCTCTCCGCTTTGAAGCTTGTGTTCGATCATATCCCAGACTTGCTGTAACTCCCTTTGTTGCCGTTTGATTTTATCTTAATAGCTGCGTAGCAGTTCTTCCATTTCCCCGTCCATTTCCATTTTCTTTCTTTAAAAAATTCCAAAAAGGGACGGATTTCCTCAAGAGACATCCCGGTTTTTTTTAGACATTTGATCAGTAGTAGCATTTCTTTGTCAGTGTCGCTATATATACGGTGCTTATTTTGCTTTCTTTGAACTTGAGAGAGCAGCCCAATCTTTTCATAATATCGAAGTGTATCTTCAGTCGTGCCGCACTGCTGCAGAATTTCTAATGGTCTAGCCCCATCACTTGCCACAAGTCTAAATAATCGGATATTTCTTTCTGCAAACCAATCCAAAGTAGCATTAGTCAATGTTTTAGCTAAACCCTGACTTCTAAATTGTGGTTCCACAAATACATCTGCAATAAAAGGAAATGCATTTATTCGACAGAAATCAGCTTATTAAGACGAATTTTATAGGATATAGTATTAAGCAAAGGGGCCTTGAGAATGAAATTCGTTACACAAACCAGATTAAAGGTGTTAGAGGATTTAGTCCAATTGATTCCGGATCTTAATGAGAGGAGCTATGCGCTCCATCTCTTGAAATCGATCCGTTCTGATATCGATGATAACTATGCGGAGATTCAAAAGCCAATAAGTTTAAGTTACATTAGCCGACGGTCCGATAAGAAAAACAACTATTAATCTCAAAGGTTCAGGTCCTTAATAAACGTAACTCTATTGTACCCACTTCTAAAAAAATCTGTTTCCTGGGCTACCATGTCGAAGCCTATATTACGATAAAATCTTAATGTAGTCTCATTCTTTTCATGACCTAATGTGTAGAGAATAATCTTACTTTGCTGCATCTTTTTAATTCTGTTGCAAATAGTGCTGATTAACTCCTTACCTATACCTTGACGCTGTAAATCCTTTTTTACTGCTACTCCAACTATTTCATAAAGGCCTACCTCATCGTTAAATATATATCCTGCATGACCAATGATTGCATCGCTCTCACCATCGTCACAAGCAACATAAAATCCAATTTTATCATTTTCACTCTTAAAGAACTCATTCCATCTGGACGGATATTTTTCTATTATGAACTTGGGAAATTGTATCCGATGCTCCATCATAATGTTTATAACATCCTCTGTATCATTACATGTAATAAGTCGAATGTTCATTTGAGCATACTCCCTTCCCAACGTGCGTGATTATATAAATGGACATCATCTTTCAAACTCTTCACCACCCGAATTAATATTATCGATTGTATCATCAAAATAATCCTAATGTTGGTAGAGATTTTTTTTACTCAACTATCCTGCCGTTCGGAGCGAATGTGTTCTACTTTATTAAATATTCCTTTACAGGAATATTCCTTATGGTGTATATTTAAATCAACAGGAAGATAACCCTAGTGATGAAGGAGATGAGATTATACAAGAGACCATCACTTAACGAGGTGAGCGACATGTCAGGGAAGAATCCGGGCAGAGACATGACGATGCTGAGCGCTTTGGCCGAGCCGAATCGTATGGATATCGTCGAACTCTTGCGCGACGGCCCCCTGACCGTGGGGGAAATTGCCGACCGGCTAGGACTTCGCCAGCCCCAAGCCTCGAAGCATTTGAAGGTGCTTAGCGACAAAGGGATTTTGGAAGTGAAGGCCGAAGCCAACCGCCGGATCTACAAGCTCCGGCCTGAGCCCTTCCAAGCGCTAGATTCTTGGGTGAAGTCCTTCCAACGCGTCATGGAAGACAGATTCGACAATCTGGAAGACTATTTGCGGGAACTGCAAAACAAGGAAAAATCATAAGATCATTCAAATCGATGAGGAGGAATTACAATGTCAAACAACACAATGGTTTCGAGAGTAGAGAACGATCGAGTGCTGGTGCTGGAGCGAGTTTTCAACGCGCCGCGCGATCTCGTGTTTAAGATGTTTAAAGAGCCTGAACATCTCAAGCGTTGGTGGGGGCCGAGAGGCTGGGAGCTTCCGGTTTGCACCGTCGATTTCCAGCCGGGAGGCGTTTGGCACTACTGCATGAAGTGCGTCGATAAGGACCAAGGTCAATTTTACGGCATGGAGTCTTGGGGCAAAGGCGTTTATAAGGAAATTGTCGAGCCGGAGACGATTATCTACACCGATTATTTCTCGGATGCCGAAGGCAATACGAACGATACCATGCCGTCGACCGAGATCACGATGGAATTTATCGATATGGGCGGCAAGACGAAACTGGTCAGCCGTGCTGAGTATGTGTCCGCTGAGGCCCTCAAGACCGTCATGGACATGGGCATGATGCAGGGCATCACCGAAACTTGGGATCGTCTGGAAGACATTCTGACGGAGGTCAAGTAAGCAAATATGGGACGGCCGCCTGGCTTTGAGAGCCGGCGGCTGTTTTGATTAAGAAAAATTTTGTGATTACTTTTTTTCCATGACCGCAAAGTAATTTCCTTCATTATCAGCAAAGTTGAATACTCTTCCAGTAGGCATATTTACAAGATCTCCGACTGTGATACTCTTGTCCATAAAGTCTTTATATAAGCTATCGAGGTCTTCCGAGAAAAACAATAACGAAGGTGTATTGAGATTTAATTCAGGCTGCATTTTAGCAATTAGTTGCT
Organism: Paenibacillus foliorum; assembly: GCF_013141765.1. Classification (GTDB taxonomy): domain Bacteria; phylum Bacillota; class Bacilli; order Paenibacillales; family NBRC-103111; genus Paenibacillus_S; species Paenibacillus_S foliorum. Next base: position 63,662 of record NZ_WHOD01000100.1, on the reverse strand, counting down.
TATCGTGGAGCACAATACTCGTTTGTACTTCGTTTGCTGGAGCAATTTCAATCCATCTCATTTGCCCGTTATTTTCCTCAGCAACTAAGCTAAACCCTGCTTTTTCTGTCCAAAATTTCAATGACTCATCTTGATCATTCACATATAACATAATTTGACCGACTTTATTAATCATTTGCCATTCTCCTTTCTTTTAATTTTGTATATAATTAAAGCTTCATTTTTAGACCCTCATGTGCTATAACTTCTATGTTAAAATCTCCAATTAATCCGATTTTACTCATACAAATCCCCCTTCAATGAAAACGAGCATCTGCTCTTATTGGATCCTATTTAGCTAGTTATTCCTATACCAATCTAGTGCTATTCTTTCCAGTTCTTTAACAAACGTATCTTTACCGTTCATATAAGCTTCTATGTCATTCGGGAATTGTTTTGCAAGGCTTTCTTTTAAATTTCCATATTGTATTGCTTCCTCCGAATGTGTTCGAAGATAGTCTCGTACAGCCAAATGGCGATTAATATCTTCCTTGTTCTCCACCTGAAATACATGTACTTGATGTGTTCTATTATCCCCGCCTTTTCTGAAATATCTTCTTCCTTTTAAACCGAACTCCCCCATACATTCATAGTCAAGCCCTATCATTTGTTCATTATATGAATCAATTTTTTCAATATCTTTTACTACTGGCATGATATCAATGACTGGTTTGGCTATTAACCCAGGAACAGAAGTGCTTCCAATATGATGAATGTCAATTAACTCATCACCAAAAATGTTTTTAATTTTTTGAGCTTCTTCTCTGAACATTTGTTTCCAGTTATCGTTATATCCCGTAACCACAACATTCATACAACTAACCTCCATTAAAGTAAGCTCCCACACTATCGTTTCTCATTATCGTAATCAACTAGAGCTGTTACTTGTTAAGATACCAAGCCAAGCTTCGATTAGCTAAGTTGCTTCCACTTTTGTTCTAGTGTTTGAGGAACATAGCATTCCATTTTTTTCATAAGCTCGACAGGTTCATTGGAAACGTTGATTAGACTGAGGTGTGAAGTATTGGAGAAGCCTTCATTGATGCTATTTTTAATCAGATTTATTAAAGGATCAAAATAATTTCTTATATTGAGAATACCGACTGGTTTATTATGTATGCCGATTTGTGACCAGCACAAAACTTCGAAAAGCTCTTCATAAGTCCCAAAGCCGCCGGGTAAAGCAATAAACCCATCAGCTAGCTCTCCCATTTTAGCTTTACGCGCGTGCATATTTTCTACTTCTATTAACTGAGTCAACTCTCTATGCACCATTTCTCCTTTAAACAATCCTTCAGGCATGACTCCGATCACTTCGCCTCCACCATTCATGACAGCGTTAGCGATTTCACCCATTAAACCAATTTTAGATCCGCCATAAATTAATCGATAATTGTTTTGCGCCATGTAATTACCAAGCTCAGCAGCTTTAACTTGATAGTCTTGATGCCCTCCTAAATTGGATCCGGCAAATACGCATATTGATTTCATATTCTCATCACCTATCTATATATTGATAATATTCTTTGAATAATATACTATATGTTGAGTGTAAATCATACTAGCGAGTAAGGGGTTCTATAAAATGGAAATGAATGAAGTCCAAAAATGGATTAAACATTTTTATGGAGAAAGAGGCTGGGCCGACTACAATCCTTTTATAAGGGTTGGATTTCTTATGGAAGAAACAGGTGAGGTCGCACGAGCAGTCCGGTCTTATGAAATCGGTAGAGATCGCCCTGATGAATCTACCCAATCTCAAGATCAACTCAGACATAATTTAATTGAGGAAATTGGTGATGTTTTGGGGAATATTGCATTATTAGCGGATTTGTATGGTATATCTTTAGACGAAGCTTTTACTGCACACAAACAGAAACTACTTGACCGTTTCAACTCTTAGTCTATTGTCTCCATCAACGTTAGAAAAAGATATAGCGACCAAGGGCCGTCAGGCCCTCTGCGGGAATCCAGATTATATGAAGTCACAGCCTACACGAATTGCATTCAAAATTAGCTCTTCCATATTCTCTTTGCTTCCACTAAAACTTCTTCATTGAATTCCATCCTGTAGATATCGGGTTTGGATGTCTTTAGTAAAAAATCCAGGTCGTACTGACTGTCGAAGTATCCCATCATTAATGTCATAACAGCCCCATGAGTTCCAATTACTACTTTCTGCCCTTTATATTTCTTTAGAATTTTTTTCAATGTAGCTATAGAACGATTCTGACAAATCGTAATAGATTCGCCTCCAGGCAACGAAAAGTCTGGGTCAGAAAACATCTTCTTTACTGATGGATACAACTCCTGTTCAGACAATATCTTATCGTCACTTAAAAAAACTATTTCTCTAAGATCTTCAAAAGCTAAAACTTCTTTACCTAAAGATCGGGCTAATTCCTCTATTGTTAAAATTGCCCTTTCATATGGACTTGAAACGAACGTGTCTATTCCCTCATCTTTCAATAATTCAGTTATTATATGGGCATCTAATCTACCCTTGTCAGTCAGCCCACGTGTTCTCTCGTTCCCATCTGTTTTAGGTGATTCTCCGTGTCTGACCATGTAAATAAAGGTTTTCATATATAACCCCCCGTGGAATACTCTCAAATCATTTATAGCTATCGTTTCCGCTCAATTTCTTGATCTTTGAAATCATAGCTATGTATCACTTAAACAAATCCTCTCGCATCCGTTAGTTAAACCATGATTATTTAATCGCATGTATCGATAGCCATTGAGGAAGAGCCGCCAACGGGTTGGATTGCCAATTGCAAAATTCATCAAGCTCTTGCTTTGACAATGTATCGACATCATCTTTTGATTCATCAACCCAAAATGTACCGTCTTCTGCAAACATTTCTTCAATTTGCTTAATGTCTAAACCTGATGAAATCATAGCATTCATTATATCTTGTATACGCCATTTAAAAGTTGGTACCTCTCCGAAAGGCCCTGTTGAATCATATGGCTTTACTACATTTATTTCCTTTGCAGCATTTATTCCGAACGGACGCATAAAAGGGTGAATATCCATCATGATATACGAACCATTGGTTTTAAGTATTCTATGGATATTGTTGTACATGGAGTTTAAATCATTGATCCATACATGGACACCGTTGGATGTGTATACAAAATCATATTCATCGCTTTTAATTTTGCTTAACTCCATTGTATCATCGCATATAAATTCAATATCCCAACCATGTTTACGTGCTATTTCAGAACTGTTTTCCAACTGTTTTTCAGAAATGTCACATGATGTTACTTTTGCCCCCATCAAATGAAAGGCGAATACAGCATGGTTGTCACCACTTGAAGGAACACAAATTCGTTTGTTATGCACATTTGACAATGCCTTTTTAACCATGGAATACGTTTTATGATGAAAAGCTGATTCAGGAGACTCAATTATTTTTGAGATTGCAGCATCAGTTCTATATCTTTGATACCATGTTTCAGACCATTGGTTCCAACTATTTTTAATAATAGCACTATGTTTATTCATTAGGTTCCCCCCGTACATCGTTAACTGAATTATAACAAGAGTGGCTTAGTAATAATGTATAATAATCAATTAGAAATTAAATATTACTGAAAAGTCACATCAGAATAATCTAAAACGACGAAAAAAGTTGCAACTTGACACCTCAGCTATTTCAAAGATATTATAGATACAATAAGTCTTTAAATGAGGTGCAGCCATGAAATTTACAAAAGCAACGAATTATGCCCTACACACCATGCTCATGCTCTTTGCCGCTTCCCCGGTTAAGCCGGTAGGCGTCCAGCAGTTGGCAGAATCCCAAAACGTTTCACCAACCTACCTTTCCAAAATTTTAACGAGGCTCGTGAAAGCAGGAATGATCGAATCGGTTTCCGGAGCCAACGGAGGCTATCGTTTATCCCGCAAAAAGGACGACATTACGTTTTTGGATATTATTCACGCCATTGAGGGTACCGCCTCCTTATTCGAATGTGATTTCGTCCATGGCTCCGAATGCTTGATTCAAGATGTAATGAAGGAAGCGGAAGAAAAAATGGAGTTGCATCTCAAAAATACGAAATTGGCAGACCTAGCTCAAAAGCAACCGCAAGTTTAAGGTGAGCAACTTAATGCAGAAAGGATGGGCACGGTTCGCTACGTATAATAAGCGTTTTTTATCGCTTTATTATAGACATAAAGAGTCTTTTATATCCATTAAGAGGAGATGATATTCATGATTTACGATTGCGCTATTATTGGCGGAGGTCCCGCCGGGTTGAATGCTGCCCTGGTGCTTGGCAGAGCAAGACGGAGCATAGCTTTGATCGACAGCAATCGGCCTAGAAATGCCGTTACGCATGCATCGCACGGCTTTATTACGAGAGACGGCGTAACGCCGGCTGAATTCCGCCGCATTGCTTATGAGGAAGTGGGGCGTTATCCGTCTGTCGAACATCTGCAAACCGAGGTTGTTTCGATTGGCAAAATCGAATCCGGATTTGAGGTGCATGATTCGTCAGGCCTTCGTGTTCAAGCGCGAAAACTGATCTTGGCGACGGGTGTAAAGGAGATATTTCCCGAGATAGAAGGCTTATATCCGTTATACGGGAAAAGTTTGTTTAATTGCCCCTATTGCGACGGCTGGGAGCTACGGGATCAACCGCTTGTCGTTGTTTCCGAATTTCCATCCGTCTTTCATACGGCCAAACTGCTCCTCAATTGGAGCAAGGATTTGGTCGTATGCACGAACGGCCAGGCTTCCCTATCGGACGATCAAAAAAAGCGACTTCAATCAAAGGGAATCGTGGTGATGGAGCAACCTATTTCGGCTTTCGTAGGCCAAAATGGAAAGCTTGAGTATGTTCGCTTTGCGGATGGAACTCAAGTCCTGAGGTCCGGTGGTTTCGTGGCTCCCAAACTTGTGCAAAGTGCACCATTCGGAGAACATTTGGGCTGCGAAAGGAACGAGTTGGGCGGAATCAGGACGGATGAATCGGGAAGAACCTCGATACCTGGTTTGTACTCCGCTGGGGATGCTTCATACTTCATGCCTTCCCAATTGATTTTTGCCGCTGCCAGCGGCAGCCGAACCGCTACGAGCGTAAATATGGATTTGACGGAGGAAGATTTCGAATGACGAAAGAAAGCAAATGATAAATAGAAGGAAATTCAAAGCGGCTCACTATCCGTTATTACCAGCATTGCTTTCACTGCAGAAGATCATTCTTGGATTGACATAAGCAAAAGAACTCAACCATAATAAAAGCATAGAATAATAATGATTCAACCTCAAAATCAGGCTTGACCCTCCCCTATCATCAGCCTGCCTAATCCTGCAAACATGCAGTTATTATCTACTGAAATTTGCTTGTGAGAGGAAAGAACTGCAAAAGTACAGCAATTTAATGCAAAACGGCCCAGTTTCAGCTAAGAGTGAAAAAAGAGCTGCATATTTGCATGAATTCACCAAGAGTGCAGATAGAATGGCCAAAAAGCTGTATAACTGCAGGTTTTTAAGGGTAGGCAATAGCGAAGTAATGTCTTGTACGCTGTCATTGCCGTGCATAAGGTCTTGTCAAGCGCTGAGTTGGGTATGGAGCCGAAATCAAATGATTTCGCCAAGCGCTGATTTCGGTTCTGAGCCATAATAATCAGATATCCTTCATCAATACAGTTGAAGTCATTTGTATCAGGAGGTTCATTCCTATGGACGAACAAACCGGAACGAACAACAACTACAAGGAGAGTGCCGGCTCCAGTATCTGCGAAGTCCTGCAGATACTGGGTGCCAAGTGGGCTTTCCTTGTTCTTGAAGTACTGCTTAACGGGCCGCAGCGATTCAATCAGCTTCAACGGAATATATCCATAGTTAAGACCCAATCCCTCACGGATACACTCCGCCACTTGGAGAACAATGGGCTTGTCCTCCGCAAAGTCTTTCCAACTGTACCCGTGACAGTTGAATACTCGCTAACGGAGAAAGGCAAAGATTTTCAATCAGCTCTGATGGAAATGGAAAAATGGGTCCAAAAGTGGGGCAATCCAGTGCCAGCCGTAGAATCTACCGTCCAATCATCATAATCATATATCACACCGTAATCAATTTTAACCGTCAGGATCCAACCTGACGGTTATTTGTTATTGTTCGTAAGCCGCCTTTATCAACTAACTTTAATATAGTTACTCCAAATAGATGGATTATATCCAAATGCTTTGCGTACTTACTTAATGAAAGCAGCTTAGTTATAATTCGATTATGCCACTTAGCCGGACGCGGCCAAGCGCCTGAACAACCACAAGCGGCCTCATGAGCTGCTTATTGTTCGAAAACCTTGCTGAGTAAGGAATTGATATTCATGAATCGAATTGTCATTTACATCTTAATGATAGGTGTCTTCTTCACCGCTACCTCAGAATTGGTCGTAGCTGGCATTTTGAACATATTAGCTGACCAGATGCATGTCTCTGTCGCACTTGCCGGACAGCTCATTACCTCCTACTCACTGGCATTCGCGATTGGTACTCCCATTATCGTCACACTTACGGCACGAATTGGGCGGAAGAAACTGCTGCTGATCGCTATGTTTGTCTTTATTATCGGCAACCTCCTCTCGTTCGCCAGCCCCAGCTTCATCCTGTTAATGGCTGCACGCATGATACTGGGCGTAAGCTCCGGCGTCTTGATGGTTGCCGCCTTCAGCGCGACTGCCAAGATGGTACCGCCTGAGAAAATCGGTAGCGCTATCGGTACGATTATTCTCGGCTTCAGCAGCGCCATGATCCTTGGTGTACCCATCGGAATTGCACTCACCGATATATTCAGCTGGCAGATGATCTTCCTCTTCCTCGCTGCCGGCAGCCTCATCATCCTGATCGGCATGGTGTTCCTACTGCCAGAGATTGAAGGAGACGCCCCCGTTCCCTTCAGCAGGCAGTTCGCCGTACTTGCGAATCCGGTCATACTATCCGCGCTATTGCTCGTTTTGTTCAGAGAAGCCGGCAACTCTATCATGTTCACATATATAACATCTTTTCATAATCCTGCACAGGAGCGCTTCTGATATCGGGTTCATCATGCTTACATTCGGAATTGCCGGCGCTATCGGCTCCCGTCTGGGCGGCTCAGCTGTAGACAAATGGGGAAGCGTACGGATGATCTTCAGCAGTGTGCTCGTTCATATTATTACGCTGGCCTTGCTGCCTTTGGCTATCCACTCGTTCCCATTCGCAATTACTCTCTTATCATTGTGGGTTATGTCCATGTTTATATGGCTGTCACAATGAACGCAACTGTTTTGTATAATCCGTGGGTCGCGAGCATTGCACTGCTTCTGTCTTTCACTGCGGCTATTGTATCCGTCAGGAAGAGCAGAAAGACACAATCTGATGAAACCACAAAAGAGACCATCATCAGCCACTAAGCATGTATGTTTAACACTGGAAGGATATTGAAGCTAGCAAAACGAATTATATTAACGGATAAACTAAGAAAGGAATTAGGAGTTGAATATGCGAGTCATAACTTTATGTGGTTCTACAAAATTCAAGGACCAATTTGAACAAACAAATGCATTTCTTACACTTCAAGGTAACATAGTTATAAGCTTAGCCTTCTTTGAGCAAAGCGAAGGTTTTGAACTAACTCAAGAACAAGTTGAATTATTGGGAAGCCTACATTTTAGAAAGATTGATATTTCTGACGAAATCTTCGTAATTGACGTTGAAGGTTATATAGGCAATAGTACAAGAAAAGAGATTGAATATGCTGAAAAGAAGGGAAAAGCAATCCGTTATTACTCTAATGGTGGGATTCCTTCTGTCTAATGCTTTAAATTTCAGTAACTTATTGAATAATAAAAGGTTGTCACAGAAAGCCCTCTGTGACAACCTTTTTTTAAAAATTTGCGGCCCGCACAGCAAGCCGCGACTTTTTGAGATAATCAAGAACGAATCTCTATTTTACTGTTTTATTATACAGTTGAATCTTCGAAGTTATTTCTTTTGCCGCTGCATCCAAAGCTTCCTTAGGTGACTTCTTGCTGTTGAGTACCTCTTCGATCGCCCCTTCAACAATTTGCCTTGCTTCTGGGAATACCCCCATAACAGCGCCCTGTGTTGCTGTGTTCAGCTTCGTTTGGTGCAATTGGTCAATCGCTGTTTGGAACTGAGGGAACTTTTTGAGGTTTTCCTTTACAATATCTTCGTCATAAGCTTTTTTACTGATCGGGAAGTACCCCGTATTTACGTGCCAGTAAGCCTGCACTTTTGACGAAGTCAAAAATTTGATGAAATCCCAAGCTGCTTTTTGTTCATCATCCGGACGATTGTTCATCATCCACAAGCTCGCTCCGCCAACAACGACTCCGCCTTCTTTGGCATCTGCTGGTTTAGGGAGGTAACTGGTACCTACTTCGAATTTGCCGGCTGCTGAATCTACAAGACCTTTGAGCGATGCCGTAGACTCCAAGATCATGCCCACCTGTCCGGCGGAAAATGCTTTTTTGGAATCATCTGTTTTGCGTCCGAGGTTATTTGCCGCTTTAGTGTCCACCAAGTCTTTCCACCAGGTTAACACCTTCACACCCGCTTCTGAGTTCAACTGTGATTCAGTTGCCATAGAGGTTCTACCGTTTCCGTTATTTACGAATTCCGCGCCTTGGTTGGCCATTAATTGCTCCATGAACCAGCCATAGATCGCAAAGTTTGCACCAGTGGCTTTACCTGATTTGGTAATAGCGTCAGCCGCAGCTTTCAATTCGTCGTAAGTTTTCGGAGGTTTCGCAGGATCAAGGCCTGCCGCTTTAAACAAATCTTTGTTGTAGTAGAGAATCGGATTGGATGTATTAAACGGCATAGAGTACAGCTTGCCGCCTAATGTGTAGTAACCTGAAATATTCGGTTCCAGCTGCGATGCATCCCACTTATCTAGATCAATGAAATTTTGCATCGGTGTAATTGCTTTGGAATCGATCATGAAACGACTGCCGATCTCGTACATCTGTACGACTGTTGGGCCTTCACTTGTACCCATTGAGGCTTTTAGTTTGCTAAGCAGGTCATCGTAGCTTCCTTGATAGATCGCTTCCACTTTAATTTTATCCTGAGACCCGTTATAATCATTCACCATTTGCTCAACGACCTTAGTATTGGCCCCACCCATTGCATGCCAGAAAACCACTTTCTTAGGTCCGCTTGCCGGAGCTGCTCCCGGTTTGGCTGGTTCTGGTTTTTTATCCCCGCTTTCCCCCATATTAACGCTGCATGCCACAAGGAAAATCATTATTAATGCCATAACCAATCCTGTTAACCCTTTTTTGCCCATTGTATTTCCTCTCCTCGCTCAAAGTGAATGATTATATATGATAAGTCTGTTAGGTAACAGACGGATCAACGCTTTTAACCTTTTACTGCACCAGAGGTAATTCCGCGTACGAGCTGTTTCACACCAAAGGCCAATAGAAGAAAAGAAGGAAGCAGAACCAAAGTAACTCCCGCCAAAATCAGATTCCAAGACATAACCTCGGCATGCTGCAGCATAGCAACCCCGATTTGCACGGTTCTCATAGAAGCTCGGTTCGTAATCAGAAGAGGCCATAAATAGTGGTTCCAATGCGTAAGGAAGACGTAAACACCCAAAGTGGCAAGGGCGGGACGGGAAAGTGGAAGTACAATCGAGAAAAAATTTCTGAGATGTCCGCATCCGTCAATTTTTGCCGCATCAAACAATTCACTCGGCAGCTGCAGGAAAAATTGGCGGAGCAAGAACACTCCGAAGGCACCAGCCATAAAAGGAACGATCAGTCCCTGATAGCTATCCATCCATCCCCAATCCTTAATGGTTAGATAATTCGGAATGATGGTAACTTCCCAGGGAATCATCATGGTCGAAAGAAAGACGACAAACAGAATATTCTTCCCCTTGAATTTCAAAAATGAGAAGGCGTACGCCGCCAAGCTTGACGTAATAATCTGACTCAAAGTGATCCCCGAAGAAACAATAAAGCTGTTTAGAATAAAACGAATGATTGGAAAACCGACAATGGCGTTCTTAAAATTTTCTAGATACAGCTGAGAAGGAAATAATGGCGGTGGAAAGTTCGAGACCTCCTTATCCGTCATGAATGATGAAAATACTGTAAATATAATCGGATATAAAACCACTACGGCCAGAACAATGAGCACCAAGTAATTCAGAGTCGGCGCGATTCTTTTCGCTATCATTGATAATGCACCTTCTTTTCCAGAACTTTAAACTGCACCACGGTCAAGATCATGATAATTGCGAAGAGAATCAAAGCTTGCGCGCTTCCAATTCCGAATCGGAAGTTGACAAAAGCGTCCTGGTAAATGTTGTACACGATTACATTAGTTGTATTCATTGGACCGCCTTTTGTTAAAATGTGAATTTGTCCGAAGGCTTGGAAAGCACCGATCACAGATACAATTAGGGCGAAGAAGATGGTAGGCGATAGAAGTGGCAGAACGATTTGGATAAAGGTTCGCACCGGACCGGAACCATCCACCTTAGCGCTTTCATAAATCTCTTCCGGGACCCCCTGAAGGCCACTGGACAGTACAATGAACAAAAAGCCCATATTCATCCATATCGTCAATATAGAGATCGACACCAGTGCCCATGAAGGGCTCGTTAACCAAGGGATCGGATCAATATGCGCAAGGCTTAAAAAGTAATTCAGCATCCCGGCCGTTGGATGGAACAGCAAGAACCATATAATGGACCCTGTACCTACCGATATGACGATTGGCAGGGAAAATATGAATTGGAATATTTTCATGCCCCGCAATTTGTTATGCGTGATCGCCGCCAAAAATAGGGACCATATGATCGAAGTGGGTACCGTTAGCAAGATAAAGAGCAAGGTAACTTTCAAATTCGAATAAAACTGTCCGGAACCAAGTAAATCCATGAAATTTTCGAGACCGACGAATTCAACGACCCTCCCTCGCGGGTCCGTAAGCGTCATACTTAAGTAAATCGATTTGACCATTGGATAAAAAAGAAAGGTAACAAATAAAATCAAGGAAGGAGCAAGGAATAAATAAGCTAGAACATTCTCCCCCCCCTTCTTTCTCTTTGCTGGAGCCATTTCATTCACCTTCGCGTTTAAAGCGCTTTCATCAACTGACATACGGCATACCCCTTTCTTTTAAAATCCCATTATTAGCAAGGTAAAGCGCTTTCTCTTTAATGCTGGGCCGATCCCTTATCATTTGCGTCTCGCCCCCCTTCAAAGAAAAATGTGAGGAATTAGGGAATAAAAAAACACATAAATTAACATGTCCTATAACATGCAATCTATGTGAATCTCTTAATCTCCGTCACAATTATTAACTTGTTCACATCATACTCGCTTACCCCATATATTGTCAACAAATTTGTATATTACCATTCTATTCGCAGATCGGGACGTATAGAACGTAAATAATCCAAGCTTCTGCCTATTCCTTCTACTACGTCGTCTACCTGTTCATATTCGATCAGATAAACTCCTTGAAACGGCACAACCTTCAGCAGCTCATCATAATTCAGGTTATCATCGCCAGGCGCGCACGCCACCCAATAATCGCCGACCTGTTTCCAATCCTTCAAATGACAATAGTTGATCCTGTCTCCCAACAGCTTAGCGTAATCCGTCACCGGCCTCGATGGATCAACGGCTTTTAGATTACCGGGATCGAAGTTGAAGCCGACAGCAGAAGGCAATTCTCTTAGCAGCCGTTGCAAAGAAATCCATTCCGTGGATGTCGTATGCTCATGGATGAATCCATTGTTTACTTGCGTGTTGCGCCCGTGTGTCTCGATAGAGATCACCATTCCCAATTCCGTGCAAAGCTCATTCATCTCAGCAAACGCCTGAAGCATAACTGCCCAACGTTCCTCCGTCATCTCAGAAGCAAGCTCGAATCCTGTAAACAATCGAACATGGGTAGCATTCAGACGGGAAGCAAGCCGTATATCATGGGCAACCCGCTCCTTCATCTTGGTAACTTGTTCTTGTCCTCCTATAGTAAAGTCGTTCTCCAATGCCACGAACGGGGCTTTGATACCGTAATCATTCATACAGATTAATAGATCATCTATAGCCTGTTGGCTAATATCCCTTTGAATCCGCCCAGGGAAATCCCCCCCTATTCCAAGCTCCAAGTAACGAAGATCGAAGCTTTTGGCTATCCTACAATGATCTTCTATCGTACGGTAATGTAAACCCCATTCCCCTAGTCCTACGATCATGACAGACTTCCTCCCACTATTAACAATCAATCTGCAGCCTATTGGCCTGCCTTACTTTATAGGATCATCACTCACACAGCTAAAATTGATTATCTCCATTCTGTGCCTTGTTCAACAGCCTGCTGCCTGTAAGCCAAACCGTCACCCCAGCTCCCCATAATATCAGGCCTGAGCCAAAGCCAACCACTGTCCACCATGCCACAATCTGATGATTCCCTAGAGTAACTCTAGCGGGCACCATAAGCAATGTAATTGTCGCAAGCAAGCAAAGGAGCAACCCAGTAATATAGTGGGTCTTGATTCGGAAAAGATGAGCCAGCGGAAAGAAATGAGCACCGACAATAAGGGCCATTACAGGGAAGAACAAATCAAAGTGATTGGTTGCGCTGCAAATTGCGCTTGCGGCACCAATCAACACACCTTCTAAACTGAAAATAATACCGAACCAAATACCCACTCGCTTGGAGTGACGGGTATCCGCCTCCGACATCTCATTCGATAACACCCTGGTTGCCTTTATCAATACCATTCCCCCAGTAAATTACCAATCAGCAACCGAATGATCGTCTTCATGAATCCAGTACGGCAGCTTCCAATCTCCGGAATACCGCAATGGGGCAATCTTCTCCTCATCTAGCTCAACACCCAGTCCCGGAGCCGTCGGAAGGTCAACGTAACCATCCTTCAGCACAAACGGCTGTTTAATCAGCCCTTCACCGAGTGTAATCTGCTCCTGAGCTACAAAGCTTGGAACCGTTGCTGACAATTGGATGCTTGCTGCCAAATTAACCGGCCCGAGCGGATTATGCGGAGCGAAGCCCGTATAATACACCTCTCCCATCGCTGCAATTTTTTTGGCTTCCGTAATGCCTCCGCAATGAGCAAGATCGGGCTGCAGGATGGCTGCAGCTTGCTTTTCCAATACATCCTTAAAGCCCCACCGTGTATACAGCCTTTCTCCAGTAGCTATAGGAATTGTAGTCGAACGCGCGATTGTCACCATCGTATCCACATTCTCGGGCAGGCAAGGCTCTTCGATAAACATCGGTTTGAACGGCTCGAACTCTTTAATTAGCTGCATGGCAAGCGCCGGACTTACTCTGCCGTGAAAATCGATGCCGAAATCGACATCCGGTCCGATCGCTTCGCGCAAAGCTGCCACCCTTTGAACCTGTCGGTCGATGAAGCCCTTCGTTTCAAGGATATGAGCCGGTCCGGGCAAAGCCGTTTTGATCATCGTATATCCTTCTTGAACCGCCTTCTTAGCGAGCCCAATAAACCTTTCCATATCATCTGTGGTTACTTTTTCATCAGTATTTACATGCTTGTAGACGCGAATTTTATCCCGCACCGCTCCACCTAACAGTTTATATACCGGGACATTTAAGCTTTTTCCCAAAATATCCCACAACGCCTGGTCGATTGCACTAATGGCGCTGCACATAATGGCTCCGGCACGATAAAAGGTTCCCCGGTACATTAAATTCCACAAATGCTCGATATTTCTCGGGTCTTGACCAAGTAGCATATATTCAAAATCTTGGATGGCCATCTCGACGACCCGCGCTCTCCCTTCCAAGCAAGCCTCCCCGATACCTGTAATACCTTCATCCGTAACTATTTTCAGAAATGAGTACCTTGGTTTCACATGAATAACTTCCATTTTTGTAATTTTCATAGTCCCACTCATCCTTTCCCCTGTAACAATCTAGGATTTGACCGCTCCGGCAGTTAAGCTGCTTATTAGAAACCTTTGGAAGAACAAAAAGATGATCGTAAGTGGAATAATGGCCACAAGCGATGCCGCCATCATATCGTTCCACATAATTTTGTATTGCCCGATGAGCTGACCTATCCCGATAGGTACGGTTTTCATCGTTTCGGATTGAGTCAAGACTAGTGCGAACATATACTCATTCCAGCCCGTAATAAACGAATAGATGGAAGTTGCCGCAACTCCAGGCAAGCTGAGTGGAAACACGATTTGCACAAACGTCCGGAACCGGCTGCAGCCATCGATAGCCGCGGCTTCATCCAGCTCTTTCGGAATACTTTGAAAGTAACCCATCATCATCCACGAGCAGAACGGAATAGTAAATGATATATACGTCATTATGAGTGCAGTATGGGTATTAATGAGTCCGAGAGTTTGGATAATTTTATAAAATGGAATCAACAGCATGATGGACGGAAACATCTGGGTAACCAGCAGAAAGGTCAGAAACATTCCCTTGCCTTTAAAATGAAACCTCGAAGCACCATATCCGGCCAAGCAGGAGAAGGCTAGAGAAATTAAAGTGGATACGGATACCACAACAAAGCTGTTAATAAAATACCGGGCAAAAGGATAATCGGTCCATATTCGTTGATAAGGAACGATGGTTGCCTCCAAGGGAATCCATCTTGGCGGGATCGTGAATATTTCGGTATCGTTCTTCAATGAAGTTGACAGCATCCAAAGAACCGGGATCAGAACCGAAATACCTACCAGCACTAAGATCGCATACGATATACTATTTTGCAGCAAAAGACGCTTTTTATTTATCATCTGCCATGAACCTCCTGTACAGATAGCTAACAATGAAACAGATGATAAACACGAGGACAGCAATCGCCGACGCTCTTCCGAAACGGAAATCCTGGAAGGCAATCTTATAAATATCAATACTGATCACGCTGGTAGCATCAACCGGACCTCCGGCCGTCAATAACCAAATGATTGTAAAATGCTTAAACCACCAGACAGTTTCCAAGATTAAGGTGACTAGCAATACAGGCATAAGGCCAGGCAAAGTAATGTTTCGGAATAACTGCCACTTATTGCCTCCATCGATTTCCGCTGCCTCGTACAAATCTTTGGATATGGACTGCAATCCGGCCAAAATCAGGATCATAACCAACGGATAACCCTTCCAAATACATGCGATGACAACTCCAACCATGGCAAATCCCGGATCGTCCAACCATGGGATGGGGTTTGTAATAAGATGCATCCCTTGTAATATGTAATTAAACAGACCGTACAGCGGGTTATACATCCATTTCCATAGCAGAGCAACCACAACTTCCGGAAAAAGCCACGGCAATATAAGCACGGCACGGAAGAACAACCGGAACCGTATCTTCATATTCAACAAGATACCCAGCAGCGTTCCAACAAACATGTTACCTATGACGACTAAAAAAGCGAACTTGAAGGTCAGCCCTATTTTATGAAAAAACTCAGGATCCGATAAAGCTTGAGTATAGTACTGGAAACCGACTAATTTCCACTTGTTAATGAGATTCGTATCGTATCCGCTTATAAATACTCCAAACACTAACGGATACGCGATTAAAGCCAGCATCGTAAGAAGAGCCGGCAGGATGAACCAATACCCCGGCCAAGGAGTTTGATATGCGTATGACCTTCTCACCATGACCCTCCTCTTCTTCGTTTTATTAGGGAAAAGCCGGTTGGCTCTTCCCTATAAAACACCCTGCTACTTATTGTTTTTGATTTCATTCTGTGTTGCAGCTGCGGCTTTCTTGGCGGCATCCTCGGCACTGGATTGCTTGGTGATAACGGCTTGATAAGCTTCTGCTGCAGCAACCTGTACATTAGCGTAGTAAGGAACGACAGGCACCTGAACTGAATAATCCATCGCCTTTAGAAAGCCCTCAAGCGCTGGGCTTTTGATCTGTGAATCCGCACTCGCATCAAGGCGGGTCGGGAAGCGTCCTGTCACTTTATTCCACTCCAGCTGATTTTGTTTCTCCAAAATGAACTTCACATAGTCTGCAGCTTCTTTCTTATGCTTGCTCTTGGCGGAAACAGAGAAGCCAAGCATACCTAAGAAAGAAACCGGGCTTTTCCCTGGCGCATGTGGCAGCGGCACACCCGCAAGCTTGCCCTCCAACGCCGGATTTTGCTTTATTATGGCACCAATGGAATGCGGACCTGTAACCATCATGGCTGCTTTCTCCGAAGCCATCAGACTTACGGCTTCCGCATAAGAGGTTTGCAAGGGGCCTGGAGGCACAACATCATATTTATTCACCAAATCGCCGTACAGCTGGAACGCTTGAACAGCTTCAGGTGAAGCGAATTGAGTCGTCCATTCCTTTTTATCGTTCTGCACCAATTCCGTTGCTCCGAACGTACGCATGATCGGAATAAACCGTGAGCCGCCAGAGCCGTTTTTAGAACCTACCAATGCAAAGCCCCAACGGTCTTTCTTTCCATCCCCGTCGGAATCCTTCGTCAGCTTCTTGGTGGCTTCGATAAACTCATCCCAAGTCTCCGGCGGCTTGATACCCTCCTTATCCAACCAATCCTTGCGGTATAGCAAGCCCGTAGGGATCGTAAAGAACGGAGCATACTGCAGTTTATTATCAAATATAGCTTCCTTCAATGTCGCTGGATGGAAGCCCTTCACATAGTCCGCGCCCAGCAGTGTATTCATATCTTCCGTCAAACCCATTTCGTAAGCTTTAGCATAAAATTCAGGACTATTCACGAAAATGTCGGGCATGTCGCCGCCTGTAGCCATCGTAATGATCTTGCCGTAAACATCGTTCATCGGAACGCCAATAAATTCGATTTTGATATTAGGATTTTTGGCCATGAAGTCATCAGCGAATTTCTTTTCGACATCACCTTCAGGCTTTTCCACCACGGTCGGGGAAATAATTTTCAACGTAATCGGTTCATTGCTTTTCGCTGCCGCCGGAGCCGCAGTCTTTGGTTGTTCTCCGCCTGTGCTGCTGGGTTGACTACTGGATGGGGCACTGCTTTCTTGTGTTGAACAGCCTGCAGCCATCATTGATGTCGAAATTGCAAGCGCTGTCAATCCTTTTAAAGCTTTTTTCATTGTAAACCCTCCCGTTTCGTCCTTAAATTTATATTTTGAAGCAGACAGGCGGGTTTGCCACCTACCAATCCGCTACAGAACCGTCCTCATGGTACAATCTCGGTGTATCCCAGTTGCCTTCGTATTGTTTCTCCTTCAATGCTTCCTCATCAATCTCAATCCCTAAGCCCGGCCCTTCGGGAATTTGGATGTAACCGTTTTCAATTTGGAATGGCTTCTTCAGAAAGCCTACACCTAAATCGGATTGGTCATCTATGGTAGGATGCTCTTGTATAAGGAAGTTGGGCGTGCATGTATCCAATTGCAAGCAGGCTGCAAGAGAGATCGGACCGAGAGGATTATGAGGAGCTACAGCCCCGTAATGACTCTCTGCCATGGCTGCTATCTTCTTGGATTCGAAGATTCCTCCGGCGTGGCACAAATCCGGCTGAACTATCGCAACCGCTCCCTTTTCTATTAATTCGCGGAATCCCCATTTCGTAAATAACCGTTCTCCGGTAGCAATTGGAATTGTGGTTGATTGGGATATTTTGACCATTTGATCCACATTTTCCGGCAAGCAGGGCTCCTCTATAAACATCGGATAATACGGTTCAAAGGCAGCTGCTAAACGAATCGCCATAGCAGGGCTGACACGTCCATGGAAATCTATCGCGATATCCATTTCTTTACCGACAGCCTTACGGATCGAGGCCAGTCTTTCGACCTGTCGTTCTAAGTACGCTAGATTATCTACAATTTGCACAGGAGCATCGAGTCCGATCTTAATTGCCGTGAAGCCCTGCTCCTTGCGGCGGAGAGCGGTACGAACCGAATCCTCGACTGTGTTGCCGTGACAATGAGCGTACATACGAATTTTATTGCGGCATACACCGCCTAACATTTCATACACAGGCATATTATAAAATTTTCCCTTTATATCCCAAAGAGCCTGCTCGATCCCACTGATAGCGCTCACAAGTATCGGCCCCCCACGGTAAAAAGCACCTCTGTACATCGCTTGCCAATGATGCTCAATTTTTAGAGGGTCTTCTCCTATTAAATAGGATTCCAGCTCATGAATAGCCGTTTCAACCGTTTTGGCTCTGCCCTCCACAATGGGTTCGCCGTAGCCGACCAACCCTTCATCTGTATGTACTTTTAGAAACAACCATCTAGGCCTTACGTGAATTAGCTCCAGTTTGGTGATTTTCATTTGATTTCTCCTTCGTTAAAGTATGGTCGGATAGCTTAACAACCGGCAACTCATCGGCTTTCCTGCTCTGATTCAACTGAGTGGCCGAGTGGCGGATCATCAGCTTAGGCATGATTTCAATTTTCTTCGGCTTTCTCGGCTTCTTGTTCTGAAGCTTCTGAATAAGCAGCGATGCAGCCTTCACCCCCATCTGAAATGCCGGAACAGCCACTGTGGTCAGTGGAGGATCCAGCAATGGCGCCCATTCGGAATCATCATACCCTACAACCGAGATATCTCCGGGCACATCCAATCCTGCCATTCTGACTCCTTTAAGCACATCCAAAGTTAAATGCATATTGGTGGAAAAAATAGCTGTAGGGCGATCCGGCATATGTAATAGCTCGATTACAGCCTCTACCCCGGTTCCTTTACCGGCCTTGCATATTTTAATAATCGTTTCGTCCAAAGGCAGGCCGTGCTTTTGCAGAGCCCTTTTGTAACCCTCAAGCCTTTCTTTGCGCACAGAGTTTTCTAAAGTAAACAATATGGTCGCGATCCGGCTGTGCCCCAGTTGAATGAGATGCTCTACGGCTTCTACGGCTCCCGCGATAGTATTTGTGACCACTTGGTCTGTAACGATTTCTTCCCATGTGCTGTCTGCGAATATATAAGGAATATCTAAAGAGTTTAATAAGTCATCGACTTGCTTATGTTGACGGATTGGACTGACTATAAGTCCGTCTACCCGCTTGCTTTTCATCATATGTATATTGGCTAAATCTCTTTCCGGATCCCATGCGGATTCACTGACCATAAGCCCGTATCCGTTGCGCATGCACTCTTCCTGCACCCCCCTTAAGGCTACGGACCAAAAGGAGTTCAGATCGCCAACAACGAGTCCGATTACTTTGGTCTCCTTTTTCTTCAGGCTCTGAGCAACTGAGTTAGGTCTATAGTCCAAATCCTTGATGGCTTGCTCTATTTTCCCCCTCATCTCTTCAGACATGTACTGGAAGTTACCGTTAATAACTCTGGAAACGGAGCTCTTGGAAACACCTGCCAATTTCGCAACATCATCAATAGTCGTCATGTTACACCTTTCTAAAACCGTTTTCTAAAACCGATTTCTAAAACCGATTTCAGAACCTATAATACTAAACCCATGCTTTTCCTGTCAAGGAAAATTTGGGATAAACAGGAAAGCTAAAAATGCAAAAAAACTAGCGGACAATTGCCGCCAGGTTCATGGCTATGGAAGGCTATGAGTTAAAAGAGAGAAAAGGCTGCCGATCGGCAGCCTTCTTCTGATCCTTTTCGAGTGTGTCACCTCGTTATGCTTGAATACTTTATTCCTGCATCTGATTTTGCCTGTGGCATTCCTCAATAACAGCAATCCGTTGGCGGACTTGGTCGAGGGTAACCTCCAATGGAGCATTATGGACCATCGTTTGATACAGCATCTTATAAAAGGTTTCCGTCATGGTGCTCATCAATTCCTTAGTACTCGGATCCCCTGAAAAATCCCAGCTTTCTTCATACCACTTCAGTTGTTCCCGGCAATATGCAGGCTCCCCTTGCTCATTGGAAATCGGCTGCGTATCCAGCTTATGCTCTACCGCTTCCTCCGGCTTGAAATACTTCCAATCCAAATGGGTTGTAGTACCTTTGATGCCGCCATTGGTACCTTGAATATGGTATGTGTAGCTGGAATACGTATTGCAGGAGGAAACCTCAATATCAATAACAGGCCGGCCTTTCCCATGCAAAATCACCTTTACATAGTCTTCGGCATCGCCAGAGGTGTTGGCTCTATCCATGAAGCATGTGACATTCGGCATCACATCCGTGCCAAAAATCTGCAGGGCCTGATCAACCGAATGCGGACCGTTGTTCAGCAGGTTGCCACCATTGTTCGCTTGCAGCGTCTGCCAATCCCACCGACGGGAGAAATTACTATCAACGATACTGACATGAATCACCCTGCCGATGTCTCCAGAATCTATAATTTCCTTCACTTTCATAAAACCGGGGGTATACCGTTTTTGGTGAAAAGCAACCAGCAGCTTGCCCGATTTTTCTGCCGTTTCCGCTAACATATCCAATTCGGCAACCGTTCGGGCAACAGGTTTCTCGCAAACCACATTCATTCCATTTTCAAGAAATAAACGAGTCACCGGAACATGCAGCTGACTCGGGGCAGCATTAATAACTAAGTCTATATCCGTCCGGCCAATTAGATCCTTGTAATCCGAAACGACATCGCAGCCATATTCCCGCTCTGCTCTCTCCAATCTTTCCGGTATCGCGTCCGCTATTGCCACAATTTCAAATTGCTCTTTCATATCGCTTAACGTTTTCGTATGAATGTTCAATCCGCTGCGGCCTTGACCAATAATAGCGACTCGTATTTTACTCATCGCAGCTCCTCCGCTGCATTTCTCATATATTGCACATATTGGGGGAAAGCCACTTCAGGTTCTTCCAATTCTTCAGGATACCAAGCCTTTTCCCATTCATACACATAATAACCTTCATACCCTTTGTCTTTAAGCAGCTGAAACATATGCTTCAAAGGAATCTCGCCTTGGCCATTAAGGACGTATCGATGAGGATGTCTGCGACCTGTTCCGTCCACTTTAACCGAATCCTTGACATGAGCATATTGAATCCATTGACCCAAAGCGTCCCATGTAGCTTCAGGCTGCTCACCGATTGTACGGTACGGGTGGTGCAGATCCCAGAGAACACCGGCACCCTCGTGGTTAACCTGCTCCATCACCGGCTGCATATAACGGCAATCGGTCCAATCATCATGTGTTTCCACCAATACTTTGGCTCCAGAAGCGGCAGCGATTTGGGCCATTTCCTTCAAGTGCTTTACGATTAAACGAGTAGCTTCGGCTCGGTCCAGATCCCCAATTTTACCGCCGAATACCCGTATGTATGGGGTCCCGAAAATTTCACATAACCGGGCATATTCTTTGATTTCATTAATATTTTGTTCGTATTTTTCTACTGATACCGCCTGCACGGAACTGGAAAAACAGGATACCTTCAACCCGGCGTCCGTAATGCGAGCAAGTGATTCTTGCGCATTCGTTGATAACTCCGGCAGCTTCCAGACATTCATTTCACCATTCAATCCCCGAAAATCGATAGCGTCAAATCCGTATTCCGATGCATTGTTAATTATTTGATCCAAATGCCATTCTGGACACCCAAGAGTAGTAAACGAAAGCTTCATTTTGTATTTCCCCTTTTCGCAGTATTTGGAATTTGTATCCCGTGCTAAACAAGACGTTCCTCGAATCTTCGTTCAGTTTTAATATACATCTTGCATCCCTCGTTAGCTATAGAATTCGTCCAACGCTGCTCATAAAACATATCCTATCCTTCTGTAATCTTTTTCAAGTTATTAAAGCTTATCTCCAAGCATTCGAAGGGATTACGATCATAACATCGATCTTGTTCAACAGGCCCCCATTCCACACCTGTTTCTTCACAAGCCTTCCAAATCCGTGAGAAATTCATATTGCCTTCTCCAATGCTTCTTTTGCGAATTTTACATATCCCTCTTTACTGGTTCGGTACTCATTCGGCATACCGCCCAACCCCACATATTTACATCCCCAAATTAAATGCCTCTCTATAACTGCATCCAAATTATTCGTTAAGTCAGCGTACGGAATATGGGTCGCGCAGATGGTTAGTCCTTCACGATCTGCCATTTCCTTAAACTCTCTGTCTCCAACGGGACCCATTCCAGAAGCCTGAATCGCGTTGTAGCCAATTGCTTTTACTTTTCGAAGCGTTTCTGCCATGTCCTCAGGTGTTTTCAAATAATCGCGTACCGTATAAAGCTGTGCCGCTATTTTCATAATAATCTTTCACTCCTTTTTTTAAATCCGCAGGATTCTCTAATTACTAACGTAGGCTCGATTTCAAACCTTCTTGGTTCTATCCAGGTGAGCTTCTCCTGATTCGATATCAATGAGAATAAAAGATCGGTAGCTTGGGTAGTTAATTCCTCAACCTTGTAGGTTATGGTAGTCAGAGGAATCTCCGCAAATCGGGAAGCTTCCAAATCATCAAAGCCTATAATCGCTACATCTTCAGGAACCCTCAGACCTTGTTCTCTGCACCAACGAAGTGCGCCAAGGGCCAAATAATCACCAGATGCCAGGATGCCCGTAACAGATCCGTTTTTTATAATTTGAGATGCGGCACGATAGCCTTGTTCATAGCTGGAATTTTGTACAGTTGCAACCTGATTCGGATTGTATTCCAGATTACTTTCCTTCAGTGCAGCGATGTAGCCTCGGTGCTTCTCTGTATTTCTTGTACCCCCATAGATTAAAGCTATATCTTTATTGCCCATGTTTATCAAATGCTCGGTTGCTTTATAAGCACCGAGATATTGATTCATATACACGGAATCGCTCGGTAGAATAAAGTTCCCACCGGATAAAAGGATAATTGGATAATTCGCATCTCTAATGGATTTAATCTTTTCCTGATTTTTCCTCTGGTCTTGTATAT
The DNA here is from genome assembly GCF_013141765.1 of Paenibacillus foliorum. Classification (GTDB taxonomy): domain Bacteria; phylum Bacillota; class Bacilli; order Paenibacillales; family NBRC-103111; genus Paenibacillus_S; species Paenibacillus_S foliorum. Next base: position 40,809 of record NZ_WHOD01000100.1, on the reverse strand, counting down.
CGGTTGGAAATAGGAAAATTCCGTCAACTTGCCGTGACAGCAAAATGTCCAGAGCTTTGGTTTCATAGTTCTTATCGTGATCACTGGTCATTAACATCATGTTATAGCCATTTGCTAACAATTTACTTTCAATATTTTGGGCTGTTTCTATTTGAATAGGGTTTGTGATGCTCGGCAATATAAATCCAATAACATAGGTTTTCTTCTGTACTAGGGAACGGGCGATCGAATTAGGGATATAGTTGAGTGCCTTTGCCACTTCTTGAACCTTCAATTTAGTGTCTTCATTAATTCGGCCACTGTCCTTTAAAGCTAAGGAAACCGTGTTAATTGAAACGCCTAATTTCTTTGCTATATCTTGTTGTCTTATTCGTTGGTTCATCATTAATCACCTGAATTCTATTTATAAACATACTTGGAGTATAATTAGCTGCTTCGTTCTTTTAGGGTTAAGCTACTTTTGACGCTGGCATTCGCCAGATAACGAGGGTAAAAGCCAGAGAGCACGTCTACGATATTTTGCGCTACTTTGCCTTTCAATTCCCTTTCTGACTCTTCGGAATACCAAGCAACGTGAGGATTCAGTATTACCTGTTCCATTTCCAGCAGCGGATTATCCGATTTAATCGGTTCGTGCTCAAGCACATCCAGAGCAGCACCCGCGATTCGGGAGCTTTGCAGCGCTGTGATCATCGCTTGCTCGTCGATCAAAGGCCCTCTGGAAGTGTTGATGATTATAGCCTCCCGTTTCATCTCGCTGAATTGTTTTGTGCTGATAAGCCCTTGTGTCTTCGGGGTTAGCGGAACGTGAACAGAGATGAAATCCGATGTTCGACACAATGTATCCAAGTCGACAAGTTCAACCTCATATTTCGATGCAATTTCACTTGTAATAAAAGGATCATAGGCTTTAACTTGTAAGCCGAGAGCCTTCGCTTTAAGAGATAAATTCTGAGGGATTTTTCCGAAGCCCACCAGACCTAATACTTTTTCTCTCAATCGGTAAATCGGTATCGCCCTTTTGTACTCCCACACTCCCCGTTTAATGTAGGCATCAAGCAATGAAACCTTGCGAGTGGACGCCAATAAAAGCGCAAGAGCATGATCCGCAACCTCATCAATGCAATAATCGGTACAATTGGCTACAACGATTCCCTTCCGGGTCGCAGCATCGAGATCAATCGTATTGACACCTACACCATAGCGAGAAATAACCTTGCAATTATTCAAATTCTGAATGACCTTTTCCGTTATTGGCGCATATTGATTCAGGATAGCGTCTGCATCGCGTGCTAGTTCAATAACTTCTTCTTCCGTCTTGCATTGTGCTGAAGTAATAAACTCAATATCCAGCTGATCCAATACGTCTTGCTCAATCTGTAGACTTTTATATTCATAATCAGTAATAACTACTTTATATTTAGCCATAACGTATTCAGCTCCCTCCCCTATGTTGAAATGCAGCTATAACCGTATGGTTATAGCTGCACGCCTGTTTATGCTGTCACTGTAATGGATTCTTTATAACCCTATAGCTCTCTCAGATCCTTGCGATCTACAAACTCGATTTTGGCACCGTTCGGGTCTTTGACCATTGTAATTCTACCAATCCCTGTACCCGCTGTTTTCGGAAAGCCCGGAAGTATTTCCAAGCCCTGCGAAACGAAATATTCGCTCAGCTCATCGACATTATCCACTCTCAATGCGATATGTCCAATCGGTGGAGATACAGGCTGTTGATTAGGACGATTCAGCAACTCGATCACATCATAGCCAAGATTCAGGTAAACCATGGTGAGCTCAGTTGCCTCCACCTTCATACGGATAAGCTCCTTCATACCCATCTTCTCCGAGTAAAACTGCTCCGCAGCCTCAAGATCGTGAGCCGATAAGGAAATATGATCAAACCCAAGCACACGGCCTCCAATGTCAGCAACTCGATACGTATTATCTCTTTGTATAAGCTCAACGCGAGTCCCGATGGAATCCGTCAAGAAGGTCAGTCTGCCATCTCCTGATCCGGCTACCTTGGGTGCGAATTGAAATTCAAAGCCATCTGCAAGCAATTTTTCATAATCGCCATCCAAGTCGTCCGTAAGGAAGCAAACATGATTCAGCCCCAAATTAACGCGATCCGCCTCATTTTGCCGGCATAATAGCTCGATCATTCCGCTGCCCAGCTGTACGTAAATACACTTGGTGTTATTGCCTGGGATATAGCTCTCATTAACTATCTTTCCACCGAGAATATCCACATAAAATTTAATGTTTTCTTCCGCATCTCCAGCAACAATACCAACATGGTTCAATTCAGTAATCATTTTCTCTGCCTCCTAGTATCGGGTATGATCTATATGAAAATTAAGTACTACCGCCTTGGTTTTAAGAATTCTCCGCGTTTATAGGTCTCAGCTACTTCCTTCAACGCTTTATCGCCGCCCTTGCTCTTCCACTCGTCTACAACCTTCTGCCAACCAAACGGCTCTTGATCAATGATCATTTTAGCCATCCGCTCGTTCAGCAGCTTAGGGATAGAGCTCATTTGCAGGTCTGGAGTCGTAGACAGAGCTTTGGGTTCTTCCTTCCAGCGTATCCCGTCACGTCCTTCTTTTGACATGACGCTATCAAATTTACCCAGTACCGCCTGACCATCCGGAGTCAGCTCAAGCAGCTTTTTATTGTAAGTGGCATCATGGAGCAGCCAGAAATCGTTTTTGCGCCAATCCTCTCTGCCTGCTTCATCTGTCGTAACGGGCAGCTTGTAATTTATTTTTCCGTTATCTTTAGTGAAATCGGTTCCTTCAATCCCGTAGGAGAAGAAATTATCGGCTTCTTCCGATAGCATCCAATCAAAAAATTGAATAATGCGTTCCGGATTTTTCGCCTTTTTATTGATCATATAACCTCGAATGACTGTACTGCTCAGCGTACTGCCTCCCTTACCGTCGGTACCTGTAGGTGAAGGGATAATTTCCAGCTTGCCGTCAGGCACATTTTGCTTTAATTGCACATCATAGCTCAGAATATCAGCTGCATTGGCAGTAAATAAGCCGCCTTGGCCTGTAATGATCGCCCTTTTGTAATCGGCAAACTGCTGGGTAGCGAAATCTTTGGTCATTAGGCCTTCATTGTACATCGTTTTGTAAGTGCCAATCGCCTTTTCCATGTTAGCTACATCGAAAAATTTAGGAATAGGCTCGCCGTTTGGACCTAACGTCCATTGAGTCGGCATGACGTCGTAAGCCCCTAAGAACATATCGGAAAAATTAAATTTCTCTCGTCCCACAAATGGCTGCGATAACCCCATCTTCTTAAATTCTCTTAGGACATTTAAATATTCATCAACAGTTTTAGGGACGGGCAGCTTCGCTTTATCCAACAAATCCTTGCGGATGATCGTGGCCTTTCTGCTCGGATTGGAGAGAAACTCAGGAAGCGAATATACTTTGCCATCGCTGAATTTCTGTTCTTCCCATGCTGCTTCCGGAATCCTTTTTTTGAGATTAGGTCCATATTTATCGATTAGGTCATTCAGTGGTAGGAACGTGCCAGCCTCAATAGCTTGCACCAGCGACTGCCCATTTTCATTCGTATAACCTCCACCCGAGGTTTGCACGACATCAGGTATATCCCCCGAAGCGAACATCAAATCGAGCTTGGTACCGTAAGCACCGGTTTCCTTCGCTAAATATTTGATATCCAGCTTGGTATGCGTCAGTTCCTCCAGCTTCTTGAAATAGGGGTCATCTTTAAGGCTTGGAATCTTTTCGACATATGTAGCGTAGACTCGCAAAGCCATCGAGATAGGCACTACCTCATTCGAAGCCTTGGGAGCGGTCGTCCCAGCGGCAGGCTTTGTTGCATCACTGCAACCAGCAACTACAGTAAAGGCTAGCATGGTACTTAGGGTGATCGGCAATCCTTTTTTGACCAATTGAACTCTCATTCATCGTTCCCACCTTTTTTTTATTAGAATCCTATTCCTTTAACGAACCGATCATCATGCCCTTGGTAAAATGGCGCTGCAGCAAGGGGTAGATAAGCAGAATAGGCACAGTAGCCACGATGACGGTTGCCATCTGTATGCCTTCTGGTGATTGGACGATCATATCGGAAAAGGACGAATTCGCAGCATTAGACAACTCCTGATTGACGATCATTTGTCGAAGCTTGAGCTGAAGCGGATAAAGGGTACGATCGTTCAAATAATACAAGGCAGTTTGATAGCTATTCCAATGGCTCACTCCATAAAATATCGCCATGGTCGCAATCGCCGGTTTGGATAAAGGAAGCACAATCTTCACTAATATGCCGCCTTCGGAGCAGCCGTCAATTCTAGCGGAATCGATCAGGGCACCAGGAATGTCAGCGAAAAACGACCTCATAACGAAGAAATTAAATGCGCTGATCAAGCCTGGAACAATCATTACCCATATCGTATCCACCAAATGAAGCGACTTAATAACCAAGTAAGTAGGAATTAACGGTGCTGAGAAAATCATGGTGAACAGCACCATCATCAGCATGTACTTACGTCCCATATATTCCGGTCTGGACAATGGATAAGCAAACGTTGCAGTAGCAATCAAGTTTATCAGCGTTCCAATCGTTGTAATGAATACCGATACTCCAAATGCCTTCCAAATGGATACGTCGCTGAAAACATAAGAATAATTATTCAATGTGATATCTACGGGCCAGAAGATGACATCCCCTTTTATAATTGCGTTGGAGCTGCTGAAGGATTTGGCTATTACATGTAAAAAAGGAAGCAGCATGCTGAGCGATAATACGGTCAACAGAGTAACATTGCATACATTAAATACATTCCTGCTGAAGCTGTTTCGGATTTCCATGTGTATACCACCTTAATATAGACTATTTCCCGTAGCCTTTTTGCTTAGTAGATTTGCTAGTAACAACAGAACGAGCCCGACAATCGATTTGAAAAGTCCTATCGCCGTAGTGAAGCTGTACTGCGATTTTTGCAAACCGACTTCATAAATGTAAGTATCGATGATATCTCCAGGCACATGGTTTAGAGGATTTAGAAACACATACACCCTTTCGAAGCCGAAATCCAGGAAATGTCCGATATGAAGCAGGAACAGGATGGTAAAAGTCGGAAGCAAGCTCGGCAATGTAATGGAAAGCGTCTGCTGCCAACGATTGGCGCCATCTACCTTGGCCGCTTCGTAGAGCTCCGGGTTAATCCCGGCCAGCACCGCCAAATAAATAATCGTTCCCCAGCCTACCCCCTGCCACAAACCGGTTGATATGAGAATGGGGCGTATAAAAGATTCCAAGCCCATGAAATAAATCGGTTCATAACCCAACCATTTGATGAAACCGTTAACAATTCCGGTGGTAGGCGATAGAATGCCGATAAATATACCGCTTATGATCACCCATGATAAAAAGTGGGGCATATAAATGACGGTTTGCAGGATGCGCTTATAAATGACCAGACGCAGCTCATTCAGTAATAAAGCGACAATTAAAGGAGCAGGAAAAGCAATAAGCAGATCATACATGCTAATGATGAAGGTGTTGGCTATAATTTTGAAAGCATCCTGATTGCTGAACATATCTTGAAAATGTTTGAGCCCTACCCAGGGACTGCCGAATATACCCTTGAAAATGTTGTATTGCTTAAACGCTATTATTGAACCTACCAGCGGCACATACTTGAGAACAATGAAGTACAGCATTCCAGGTATGGACATAAGGTACAGCATATGATATTTCTTGAAATTGGATAAAAGATAACTCTTCTTCACCCTGTTGGCGGCTGTGGCATTAGATTTGATTGGTCGGCTTGTTATCACCGGAAAAACCTCCCTCTTATCAAGATAGCTTCTCGTCTCTACTGTGCAGCAAGCTCTACCCTCATGCCGGTTTCGGCAGACACATAAGCCGAATAAATAACTTCGATGACATCCCTCGCGAGCTGACCATCCGATACCGGTTCTCTATCTTCTGCGATCGATTCCATGAAATCCTGCATCTCCTGCGGATATCCCCTGATCCAATCCTCATCGGGAGTCGTGTAGTTCCAACCCGCTTTCGTTTCAAGCTTCTCGGCTATATATTCCTGTTCGAAAATATCAGGATGAGGAGCGTATATCATACAGCCGTCATTGGGTGTCATGTTGCATTTGATAACCGAATTGGAGGTGTAAATATCCAGCACGTTCCTGATCCCGCCTAATACGGCAAAAGAGGCAAAAATGACCGCCTTGGTTCCGTCCGTAAATGTCATAATGATACTGGCCCAGGTTTCCACATTGACCCAATCTGTAACAACCCAATGTTTCTCCTCAGCTTGGAATGCAGGGGATTGGGTAATGGGAGAAGTGTCTGCTATTACCGACTGAACCCTGATCGGTTTCCCTCCTTTGAGCCTACCTTCAAAGTTTTTGAGATGAATCGCAGCTGCTATCGGATGGGAACCTAATATAAGCAATGACCCGCCACCGGCTGTTTCCAATCGCTTGGAAGCCTTGGCATGGGAGCCGCTATGGCTTTCCTCCGCACGAATGTCAAGGATAGTACCGCTTCCGGCTTCCAGCAGCCGCTTGGCTTTTATAACCGATGGAGCATAAATCCAATTCTCCGCATACATAAATTTGACTTTATTCTGTTCCACGGCTTTAAGAATATCGTCGGTTGATTTCAAAGCCCCTTCCAAAGCTAACTTGGAATATTGCTCCTTTTGATCGTTCATATCTTCACGAGAACCGAAAAATCCGGTAATCGGCTTTTCACAAATGATGTGTTTTCCAGCTTGTGCTGCTTCAATAGCTATTTGAGCGTGCATCACATTTGGGATACATAAGTCCACAACATCAATTTCTTCATCCTCCAGCAGATCACGATAAGTCGCATAGACGACGGGAATGTGATGTTTTTTGGCAAAAGCCTCCGCTTTCTCCCTACTGTTCCCGGCAACCGCTTTGATGACGACTTCAACGCCGTACACCTTTTGAAGAGCTTCTGCATGCAGCGAAGCGGAAAATCCGCTGCCGATTATGCCTACGATAATTTTTTTCAATTTGTACACTCCTTTTAAGCTCTCCATAACCATGATATGAGCCGTTGCAAGTCCCACAGTTTGGATGACCCTGTGACTTCTTTTTTTGTAAATAGTTATAACAGCGCTTACATTTAGCCACTAAACATCTTGAACATAGCGAATTAACCTCTGCTTGTAATTGAGTTGTGACTTGTACGGTAAGCTTGAATCTCACCAAGGCCCGTTATCCTTGAAACCGTTTAATAGCCATGCATCCTTTTCTCAATTTTGTTAATTGTATTAACGTTAACACAAGCTTTATAACGATATATTAACGTTAATACAACTCGCTGTCAATTATAACTTTTTCGATACCGAATGATTTTCCAATAACCGTTATTTTGTAAGGCCATTTCCTATGTAAGCCACCCGCGAAAGGCTCCCTACTCCCACCCGAATAACAGTAAGGAGCCTTCCCATCATGGCAGCAGACTTGCTCTAAAACAGCATTGTGTCTACTGGACGGTTATTTGCATGTGCTGCGAAGAATAATCACAAGCAGGATGTACAGAACCAGAATGGTTCCCACTGATGACCACCCTACCGGCTTATGGTAATGACCGTGACCATGATGGTGCTCTTTTTTCGGCTCGTAAATATTGATTTCCTCGTAGCTGGCGTGAAGATTGATGGGTGCGGTGATGTGATGGACTGGCATCGGTGCCTGGTTTGGCATTTGCATTACAGGCATTTGCATATTTGGTGCGGACATGTTTGGCGCAGGCATTTGCACATGGTGCATAGGCATTTGCATCGGTTTGTATTTCTCCATGATATTGGACACCTCCGTGTATTAGTAAGGCATATGTTCCTGATGAACACATCCATAGTCTATGGTGAATCACCCATTGGGAACACGGTATTTACCCATATAGGAAAAAATAGACTCTTGCCCCAGCGTTATGTTGCCTAGCAAGAAAAGGGCTGTCCCAAAAGGAACTTATCACGCTTACAAGACAGCTCACATTATTGAAAATGATTTCTTTCGGTATATGTTAAAGCAAAGAAAGGGCTGTCTCAAAGGTCATTTCATGACCTTTTGAGACAGCCCCTTTCTTTAATCTGCTTAATCAGCTGTACGCACAAAACGAAGCTTTACATCCTGGGGATGATCCCCATAACCGGAGCCAAACAGGTTCAACCCCCGACAATTCATAGCATCCTCACGTACCTCCAACCTAACCTTAATCGGGCAATTGTATTGCAGGTTCAAGTCACTTAGTACGGTTTCCGCTGATTTCTCCCCATTAATGCAGCTTCCTTCTTCACTTATGCTCCACTCTGTCAGCAAACCGTACTGTGAGCTCCCCAAAGGAATGTTGGAGGATAGCTTCCCTTTCCTGTCTCCAAAATCACCTTGGCATGTCCATGTCCCTATCGGTTTACCGTTAATGCTAAGGGATATGTCGGACGGCCATTCTTGATTATAGCCCTCCGCTTCCGAGCAAAGCTCTGCGCTTAGCATCAGCTGCTGCAGCGGAATTCCTTTGGGCAGGGGGTTGGCAAATGAATACTCGACATAACCTGCCTCACTAAACCATAACATATTAGCCTGCACACGTTCTGGCATATAGAATGCACGCGGATCGTCCGGACAGCCAATCTTCCCTTCCAAGCCGTACAAGCCGCAAGGTGGCCCAATCTCACAATCGGTGTAAAGTCCTACCGGCATCGATAATTCCTCTACCTCATGCAAACCCTCCCCCGGACGCATTGGCAGCTCAAATAGCAGCTTATCCAATGTGCGCGCGCAAATCTTTTCCCTGCCGCTTCCCTGTGAGGATGTTAACAGCCCTGCCTGCTCCAAAGCCTGTACATTAATCGAGACCGTCGGCTGTGCGACGCCCAGCTCCTCGACTAGCTGAGTAATGCTCTTGGGCCGCTCCCCCAATGCTTCCAAAATACGCAACCGCAAATCTCCCGCTAGCGCTTTCGCTACCTCTTGAATTTGGTGTGCGGGAATTCGTCTCATAGTATCCGTCGGTTCTGCCATAATTAACTTCTGCTCCCTTCAAACGATATTGCAATATCACAATGTAAATTATTAAAAATAAATATTATTATTGTATTATTATAATGTAAATTGTATTATTTATATATCAAATAAGCAAGGAAAGGTTGTGCTCTTATGCTTCTTACCCAAACGGCTATTCCACGTCCTGAATTCCCTAGACCTGATTGGCAGCGAACGGATTGGTTGAATCTGAACGGAAGCTGGTCATTTGGCTTCGATCCTGATAACAAAGGAGTAGCTGAACAATGGTTTAACGGATCAACTACGGCTTTCCCGAATGAAATTACGGTACCGTTTTCATGGGTTTCCCCTTTATCCGGTATCGGGGAAAATGTCCTGGGAACCGGCTGGTACAGCCGAACCATCAATTGGATTCCCACTCAGCAAGGAGGCCGGATCTTTCTCCGCTTCGGTGCTGTCGATTATCATTGCGATGTATGGGTCAATCAAATCCATGTCGGCAGGCACAGCGGAGGTTATGGCAGCTTTGAATTTGATGTGACGGAAGCATGGATGCGCAATGGGGATAATCTCCTTGTCGTTCGCGTTGAAGACAATGACGAGCCGTACCAAGCACGGGGTAAACAAGGCTACGGGGAAATTAGAGGCATCTGGCAAACCGTATGGCTTGAGGCCCGTCCCGACAATTATGTACAGCGGGTGCAATTTACTACCCATCTCGATGGAACCATTGAAGTTCTGGGGGTTATCCATGCCTCCTCCGAAGGAGATGCCGTTCTGTCGTTTGCTTTTGACGAAGGACAGGTCAAGCATTCCTTAGAGCTCAACTTAGAGCAAGGAGTGCAGCATTTTCATACCTCATTCCAAGTGACTGAGCCTCAACTTTGGAGTCCGGATACGCCTCATTTGTATGAAGGCATGATTACATTGGAAAGCAGCAGCGAGGGTCTTGGCGGCATTAGCTCAACGGAAAGCAGCATAAACAATATCGACAACATCGCTACCTATTTCGGAATCCGCACGGTCGGAACAGTTAAACAAGAGGGTCTGGAATCACGCTGGATTACATTGAACGAAAAGCCGATTTTTCTGAACGGTACTTTGGATCAATCCTTCCACCCAACCGGTTTCTTTACCTATCCGACGGATGAAGAAATGCGTGATGAAATTTATCGCTTGAAGCGGCTTGGCCTCAATATGGTGCGGATTCACATCAAACCGGAGGAGCCGCGCAAGCTGTATTGGGCAGATAAATTAGGGATGCTAGTTATGGAGGATATGCCCTGCTTCTGGGGAACTCCCGATGACCAAGCAAAATCAGCCTACAAACCGGAAGCACAGGAAACCATTTATCGTGATTGGAATCATCCGTCCGTTTATTCTTGGGTTATGTTCAATGAAACATGGGGCTTGCTGCATGAAACAGAGGGGGCGTCTGGGAACGATAAGACCTTTAAACCGGAAACCCAGCAGTGGGTTAAGGAAATATACGAATGGGCTAAGTCTGTAGACCCGACTCGTCTGGTCGAGGACAATTCCCCCTGCCGCTACGACCATGTGGAGAGCGACTTGAATACATGGCATTTTTACCTGAATGGCTACGAGCTTGTCCGAGACCACATTGAACATGCAGTGCAAAGCACCTATCCCGGCTCCAGCTGGAACTATATCGATGAACACCGGCAATCCGATGCGCCGCTAATGAACAGCGAATGCGGGGCCGTGTGGGGCATTGAAGGAAGTGCAGGGGACAGCGATCTAGCCTGGCAATACAGGTACATGCTGAACGAATTCCGCCGACATGATAAAATTTGCGGCTTCGTGTTCACCGAATTCAAAGATGTAACCAATGAATTCAACGGCTATTACCGGATTGATGATTCAGATAAAGACTTCGGCTATGAAGGCTTTATCGAAGGAATGAGCCTGTATGACCTGCATCGGCCTGACTTTGTAGTTATAGATGCTCCGCCTTGCGCTACAGTCGACAGTGGTCAAGTGGTCAGCGTACCGCTTGCGGTTTCCAGCTTCGCCGATACCTATCATGGCAAACCTATGGAGCTGTCATGGGAGCTGTGGTATGACAGCTTGGGCTGCAAAACTGTCTCCAGCCAAGGTATTGAAGACGTGATCTGGAATACATACGGTGTAACCAAGCTGCCTCAATTACAAGTGCAAATGCCGCTGACAGATGCGGTTGCCATACTGGCCATTGAATTAAAGGACCCTGCGTATTCAGCTATCCGTTCAGCGGTCGCCCGCAACTTCATCACTTTCGATGTGCGAAGCGGTGTAGCTGGCGGGCTTTATACCCTAGAGGGTCAGTGGCTTCAGGTAGCCCCGGCTTCCTCGCTGGGCAAACAGTGGGATTACACTTGGCAGGCTCTGAACGACCATAAGGTGAACGGCAGCAATAGAAGCGGCAATAACGATGGTGGTTTTTTCGAATACGATATCGATATTTCTTCCTTAACCCGCTTCAATAGCTTCGGTGATATGGATATTTATTTGGAGGCCGGAGCTAAGCTGCTGCTTGCCAAAGATCAAAAGCTGATCGACGATCCAACCGTCGATATCTCCTATATGCATGGAAGGAAAGCCGATCCAGGCATGAACTTGAACTCCTACTATATGACGGATGCTAAGAAACATTCCAGCACCGTGCAAGTATATGTCGACGGTCAACCCGTAGAGCTATTGCAGCTGCCGGATGACCCTGCTGACAGCCGCGGAGTGCTGTCCTGGCATTATCAGCAGGATGACCGCAAGCTGGATGAAGCCGGTTCCTACGGCTATCTGCAGCGTATCCGTATCCCCAGCAGGATGATGCCGAATATCATAGAGAAAGGCTCGTTCCGATTGAAGCTGGAGGTACCTGCCGGATTACCGGAGGAATCTGGAGGGTTATGTCTATACGGCCGTAACGCTGGACGTTACCCGATCGATATATTGGTAAACTACAAATAATCAGACCCTATAGGAGTTCTTCTTGTGGTATTCTAATACAAGTTGAACTCTATCTTTCCGAATCATTAAGGAGGAATCATGGTTACTATTAATAAAAGCTATGAAGGGTTATATCATCAGGAGCAAGCGATTTGGCTTAAAGCCGGGCCCTATGAGGCGACTGTTCTGCCGGCAGTTGGCGCTAATCTCATTGCGTTTCGCGATACGAAGAATGAATATCAATTTTTGCGGGAGCCTTCTGCAGAAGAAATGGAAGACTTCAAGAAAATACCTTATGCACATGGAATTCCCGTGTTATTCCCACCTAACCGTTTTGAGGATGGTAAATTCCCTTGGGACGGCAAGTGCTACCAGTTTCCTGTGAATGAAGCGGCTACCGGCAACCATCTCCATGGATTCGTACATAATATCCCTTGGGAGGTGGAGCATTACGGTGCAGATGAAACGGAAAGCCGTGTAACCTTATCACTTAAGGTTCGTGAGGGGCATTCTGTCTACTCCTTCATCCCCCACTCCTTCACCATTAAGCTAAAATATACTTTAAGTGAATCAGGACTGCTGCAGCATGTCATTGTGCAAAACGACGGAAAAGATAGTATGCCTTGCCTGTTAGCCTTTCACACTGCTATCAATGCACCATTTGCTCCGAACAGCACCGCTTCCGACTATGAATTCAGATTAACGACCGGGCAGCGCTGGGAGCTTAACGATAGAATGCTGCCGACAGGCAAGTTTCAGCCGCTCACAGAGAATGAGGAGAAGATGAAAGCAGGCGGCCTCTCGCCGTTTTTCGAATCGATGGATAATCACTACACAGCTGTACCGCAAAACGGACGCAACCGAATGGAATTGACCGACACCCGCAACCAAGTAACGCTGGTGTATGACGTTGGTACTGCCTACAAGCAGTGGATGATTTGGAACAATAATGCGACGGAAGGGTTCTTTTGCCCAGAACCGCAGGTTAATCTCGTTAATGCGCCAAGCGTGCAGCTCCCTGCAGAAGATATCGGCTTAATAGGCCTCGAATCAGGAGAAATTTGGGAGGCAACGAGTCGGCTGTATTGTATCAAGAAATAGTTGCCGCGGCTCTGCCGCGCGTTCGCTAGCCTCAAATGCTTGAAACACAAAGACTCCAACGTTACTGCCGGATGTGGCAATAACGTTGGAGTCTTTGGCAACTTATTCAATAATAAGCGTGGAGCACCTCTAAACGTAAGGGTTATTCTCACGTTCATAGCCAATGGTCGTCTTTCCCCCGTGACCGGGGTAGACAATGGTCTCATCAGGCAGCTTGAACAGCGTGCCATGAATCGAATCCATCAGTTCTTCGTTCCTGCCGCCTGGCAGATCGGTACGCCCAACAGAGAGTCGGAACAGCACATCGCCGCCGAACAGATGCGGACCTACCAAGAAGCTGACGCTTCCAGGCGAATGACCCGGCGTATGGAACACCTTGATCTCAAGGCCCAGCATCTTGAGCACTTGTCCTTGATCCAAAGCATATTCGGCTGGATCAGTAACGATAGGACCGCCCAGCTCCGGCCACTTGGTTGAGCCATTGCGGTTCGGATTGGTCAACCAATCCGCTTCCGCATCATGCAGGTAGACCGGGCAGCTCTTCAGCTTGCGGATTTCACCAACACCGCCGATGTGGTCGAAATGAGCATGCGTCAGCAGAATGGCCTCAATCTCCATGCCGTCAATTCGTTTCAGCAGCGACTTCGGATTCATACCAGGATCGATGATGATCCCTTTGTTCTCATCGGGTCTCGACAACAAATAGGCATTGGTCTGCAAGGGTCCTAATGAGAATGATTCTATCTTAATTCCTTCCAAGCTCATGCTTCAGCCGCCTTTAGAAAGAAGATAACAGGTCGCGAAGCTCTTTCACGATGACGGTTTGGTAGCCAGTACCTTCTCCGTATTGGCGTCCCATCTCTTGGCGCGCAACCTGAATCTTCTCGTTATAATCCGGAGCCTGACGGTCCGGGTTTTCCTTCTTAAACTGATTCATAACCGCCTGAACCTTCTCAGGACGAGGTCCCCAATGTCCCAGAACATGGCCGCTGAAATCAGTAAAAATAACAATTGGAATCGCTTCTCCGCCGCCAGTTAGAAATTGAGCCATAACATCCGGATGCTCTTCCTTGATCAATACTTCAACCGGAATGCCAGAATTCTCTAGCGCACGAAATACAGCGGGCACATTACGTACCACATCTCCGCACCAGTCAGCCATCAGAATCAAGCAGCGCAAATCATCACGGTTGTTCAAGGAATCGAAAAACTCCTTGTCATCCTCGTTTTCCCATGAAAAAGCGTCATACCACTCCACGAATTTTTCCTGGTTCTTCGTCATACCGTCAATAAACTGCTGTGGCTTTAAGCCAGTGCGAAGCTTAGCGGACAAGTTTGTACTCATTGAATAATGGCCTCCTTATAATTGGGTATATCTAGTATTGTATAGAAAAAAAGGGCCTGAAGCAATGCAGCAGCGTAGTAACTGCAGTTGTCTGCCCTTTAGAGGTCGATACAAAAAGCCCCCTGTTGATCACAAGATACCTAAGAGCTTACTCGTCAACAAATCTTGCATTCACCCTCGAAGTCCGGTGCTCATTTAGAGATTTGCCTGAACGCTGCTTTTCCTCATTCTTTCAGGTTCTCGCAGCCTTCTCGGTGCTAAGAAGCTGACTTTGGTGAACTTTTACTCTAAGTACTCACTGTCCTCACTTACTACCATTCTTATTACGTCGGAGCAGCTTAAATGCCACATAAAGCACAATGAGGACAATGGCACCAATAATAAAGTATTTCATTAAAGGAGCTGCCAAATCATCGATTTGCTCCCAGTTCGATCCAAGCGTTCGTCCCAAATACACGAATAAAATAGCCCAGGGAATCGTTCCAATCGTTGTATAGAATAGAAACTGAAGCATCGGCATCTTCGCCATACCCGCAGGAATGGAAATAGCTTGTCTGACTACAGGGACGAAACGCGCCGTCAACACCATAATAGGACCATTTTTGTTAAACCAGCCTTCGGCGATATCCAGGAACTTCTTTTTCACTCCTAAGTATTTTCCGTATTTCTCAATAAAGGGTCTACCGCCATACCGTCCAATCCAATACAAAATAATTTGCTGCAGGACGCAGCCCATGGTTCCAAAAATAATGGCTCCAACAAAAGTAATACTGCCCTGCGAGACCAGATAGCCGCCAAAGGACAGCACCAGCTCACTTGGAATCACTTCGAGCATGAGACCAAGCAAAATTCCCCAAACACCTAAGCCCTCAATAAATAAAAGTGCGCTGCGAACCAAATCATGTAACATATTTAGCTACTATCTTCCTCTCTTTTCGGGGACAAAGACCCTGCTTTCTAACCAATCTTATTCTATCATATATTCATTCATTCCAACCAGCGCACAAGCATCAAGAGACAAGCCAGAGCATACATTAGTACAAACTAGTAAAGGTGGGGATGGCGGGTGACCAAGGTAGTGATAATCAGTAAAAAGCAAATTCGCAACTGGGCTATTATTACATTCATGGCAGTGGGCGCGATAGGAGTCGCATGGTATTGGGGTCACAGTGGAGGCGGAAGCGATTACAGCGAGACTTCAAGGCCCTCAAGCAAAGTGAACGAGGCTAACAAAGCAGTGAGCGGCAATATGAATGGGACTGTGAAGCAAGCTAGCCTTTCCGTAAGTGAACAGGGACAAGGCCGAACCATAAATATTGTTACAGGTGAATTCAAAACAACAGGAGCAGACGGTAAACCAATTGAGGCTTATCGCTGGGACCCAGGCACCATTCACGTCAAACAAGGTGAGCTAATCAACTTAAGTATCTTCGGCGTAAACGGTACGAACCACCCTTTTATCATCGATGGTCTAAGCATTAAAGGCGAGGTGAAAAAAGGTAAAGAAACGGTAGTTTCCTTCAAGGCTGACAAGCCTGGTACGTATCGCATCATTTGCCTGACCCACCCGGATATTGCACATAACGGACCTATGGTCGGTTACATTGTTGTCGATGCTTAAAACTTTAAGCTAATGGCTTAAAGTTTTAAGCATATGAGTAGCATACGAGCAGTGGATTTAAAATGAACAGCCCGCTTTTAGTTGCTTACAAAACCCACCAAACCCCCGCGTTACCACTGCGTTGGGGTTATTCTTTTGCAGGCGGAGACAGTTTCATCGGGCGCCTCTCCCGCATACCATAGTGTATGGAAGGAGTCGACATATATCATGAATCCTATGAACAACAATATGAAGCATAAGCAAGAATTACCTACAGCACGTAAAATTAGGCGTTCCTGCAGCCGTGAGCTCTACCGTACTCGCAAAAAAATCAACAAGTGGATCGCCCCCGAGCTGGTCGAAAAAGCCGATGAGCTCTATTTCAAGAAGGTAGCGCTTAATCTGCTGTGGATTGTAGAGAATGGCAGCAACCGCAAGCTGCTTGCAGACTGGTGGGATGAAAACGTGTGTCCGGAGATCGCAGAATTGTGGTCCGTTGACCCGCCTCTGCTGGCTAAAGCGTTCCGCGACTCGTTCGGCGGGTGAGACAAACAATCAAGGGACCATCGTACCGGTCCTTTATGTGTGATGCTCGATGTGCTGTGTGCGATGTGCGATGTGCGATGTGCAAGTACGATTCCATACGTTGGCACCGATGTTATAAGCTAGATCCGAGAGGAAACCTGGTGTCCTTGTAAATAGCCATGCTGCATCCACGAAAGTGACGAACACTAGCGGAAGTAATTTTTCCTCTATCACCAAAGAAAGCATAACAAACCGAGAGATAACGGAACAGCGAGTTCCGTTATCTCTCGGTTTTTCTGCATAATGCTCCCTTTCGCCTCAAATAACGACATTTCTACTTCCGTTATCGCCTTAAATTCGAGGTTTCAGATTGAATAACGGAACTTTCAGTTCCGTTCCAATTTCGCTATACCTGAATGGTGTCCCCGGCAGTCAAAGAATATAAACGGCTGTAGCCGTCTTTCTCGAGCTGTGTGCATACGGCATCCGTTGCCTGTTTACTAGCATGCACTAATAGGGTTTGGCTGCTACGTACCACGTTCAGCATTGCCCTCACATCGGCTAAGCCCTGGTGCACCTTAAACCGAAGAAAATGAATTTGGACGGCGTGGGCGCCCGTTCCTGCGATTTGATATGTGTTCGTGCTTGTGCTTTCGTTTGTGCTCATGCTTTCGTTTGCGCCTGTGCTTTCATTTGTACTTGTGCTTTCATTTGTACTCGTGCTTTCGTTTGCGCTTGTGCTTTCATTTGTACTCGTGCTTTCGTATGCGCCTAGGCTTGTGCTTTCATTTGTACTCGTGCTTTCATTTGTGCTCGTGCTTCCGTATGCGTTTGTGCTTGTGCTCTCATTTGAGCCTGCGCCTTCGTTCGTGCTCGTACTTTCGCTCTCGCTCATGCTTTCGTTCGTGCTCGTGCTTTCGTTCACGCTCATGCTCTCATTTGCGCTCATGCTTTCGTTTACGCTTGCGTTTACGTTCGCACTCGCACTTTCGCCAGCCTCCAGCAGGTTTGCTTGTGATGCATGCAGCAGTTGCTGTGCGAAGCTGCCCTTGGCCAAGTGGCCGGTCAGAATGACACAGCCCCTTCCCCGCTGCCTAAGAAGCTCGTAATACCACTGGCTTTTCGCCGATTGCATCATGCCATCATTCGTGAACACCAGAGAACTTGAAGCAGCAGCGGTAGCGCGCTCCCTCTGCTCCTTGGTTTCCACAACTACAACCCTTGTATCCTTCAAGAATCGCGCAATACGCCCCCCAGCCTCCTTATGCAGCCAATCTGGCTCCTGCAGCAGCTGCTCGAAGGCTTGTGCGACTTCCTTCTCCACAATAAGCTGTGTGTTCGGGAATGCTTCCCTGGCCCATAACAGCAGCTCCTGCCCCCGACCATAAACCGGAACAGGCAGCAGCACCATTTCCTCCCGCGAAAGAGCGTCCTGTATGAGAAGCTGAAGCTTATCCAGCTTCTCAGTCTGGGCTTCCGCATCCATTCCATAAGCAGCATCTACGATGGACAGCTGAATTCCATCCGGCATATCCGCAGTCGACTGGCAAGCTTCACCGTCCGGCTTACTTAGCTGCTGCCGATCCGTCGGAGGCAGCTTCGGCCAATCGACCGCCAGCAGTCCTGACTCCGTCGTGAAGTCACCGGAGAAGAAAACAACGCTGCCCTCGATATCCAGCAGCAGCCAAATCGATCCTGCCAAGTGGCCGCTCCTCCCCCAGCAAATACGGAGAGCCGGAGTAATCGCCAGCCATTCACCGGCTGATGCAGCTTCATCGATATAAGCGTAATCTACCGCTTCGATATGCTCTTCCCCATAAGGCAGCTTCGCTTGCTGTGAAGCCACATACTGCTTCCATGCGGCAAAATACGCGGGAAGCTGCCGAGAGGTCGCGCGTGTCGTCCATACCTGTCCTTGATAGCCCATTTGGTACAGCATGGGGATCGCCATCGAATGATCTTCATGCGCATGGGAGAGGAATACCGCATCTAGCTTGCCGACAAGCAACGGATCGATTAGCGGATATCCCCCCTCCCCTTCTTTCTTTACTCCGCAATCCAATAATACGCGGGTTCCCTGGTGTTCAATCAGATAGCAGGAGCGGCCATGCTCACCAGCTCCGCCCCACACAGTTGCCTGCATTATGTCACACTCCACCTTTATTCCTGTTGTCTATGCTAGGAGTCTCTGTCCGCCGAAAGCAAACCCGTTGTATATCATCAATATGGTTATTGCCGGAAAGAGAGGCTACTCCAAAAACCAAATTGAATACATATTCACGAGGATCAATCGTCGGACAACTCCTACAGCTTGCTTTTCGCGCTTAGCTTATTAATCCCAAGCAGCATCAGCGTCGTCAAGCCAACCGATATAACCGCCATCGCCATGCCAAGCGATACTTTGCCCTGCTCAAATTGTGAGAAGATATAGGTTGCCGAGGTCTCCATCGAAGGAGGTAATATCATCAAGGAAGCAACCAGCTCACGTACCGAAATCGTAAACGTCATCATCCAGCCTGCCAGCATTCCCGGAATGATCAACGGCAGCAAAATTTTTCGAAAAATGTAGGTTGCACTGCCTCCGAATACTCTACCCGCCTGAAATAACGACTCATCCAGCTGGGCAAAATTCGATTTTACATACTGTACGGTGTAGGGCAAGAAAAATACGACATAAGTCAAAACAACCATCCCGTAAGTGTTGTAGAGCGGAATGGGCATCCAAGGCGAATTCCACAAAAGGATTAACCCCACCACGATAACGATCCCCGGAACCGTATTCGGCAGTAAGCTGAATAGGTCGGTTATACGCTGGGGCCAAGTCTTCGAACGGCTGATCATCAAGGCAAAATAAGTTCCTAGCAATACCGAGATCGTTGCCGCCACTAAAGAAAGGCTCAAGCTGTTCATTAACGCCTGCATGCTCTTGGAGCCCCACGTTAATAAATCCACATAATACTGTAGAGTCAAGTTATTCCAAGCAAGGCCAACACCGCGGAGCTTCAATAATGATGCGGCAATGATTGAGAAATAAGGAACTCCTACCGAGAATAGCAGCAAGCCTGCCACAAATACCCATACCAACAAACGCTGCCATACTTGCAAACGGTACAGCCTACCGCGCGAGCCTTTACCGCTAATTAGCGAATAAGTGTACCGCTGGCTCACCAAGGTTTGTACATACCAGATCATCAGACAGGCCGTCAATAAGATAGAGGCCATCGAAGTTGCTTTACCGAAATCTATCGGCCAGCTTGAGATGTATTTGTGAATCTCCGAGGTCAGGACATAATAGCCGATTTTGCG
Organism: Paenibacillus foliorum; assembly: GCF_013141765.1. Classification (GTDB taxonomy): domain Bacteria; phylum Bacillota; class Bacilli; order Paenibacillales; family NBRC-103111; genus Paenibacillus_S; species Paenibacillus_S foliorum. The sequence continues at coordinate 20,936 of NZ_WHOD01000100.1, read as the reverse complement.
GCCGAAGGTCGCTGGCGTACCGAACTCGGCAATCGTTTTGACGAAGACGAGCAGCGCTCCCATCGCATAGCTGGACAGCAGCAGCGGCATAACAACCCGACGGAAGCTATACAGAAAGCTTCCTCCATGTACACTTGCCGCTTCCTCTTTGCTACCACCTATTTGTACTAACGCATTGCGTAAAATCAAATATAAAAAAGGAAACAGATGAAGGCTCATAATCGCAACCATACCGAACATACTGAAGAAAACCGGCGTTACAATACTGGACGAAGGGATTAGCTGCTCTATGTACCCATTCTTTTGCATGAACAAAATCCAACCCATTGACCCAATGTAAGGCGGCGTCATAAAAGGGATCATAAACACGACATCCAGCCAGGTATGCCTAGCCCAATCCGTTCTAGCGAAAATCCATGCCAACGGCAATGCTAGAAGTGTTGTTCCCACCACAACGCAAATTCCTAGCCAGATGGAGTTCCAGAACACCTGACTAAGCTCGTTCTCCATAATAACCCGCAGCGGTGCCATCATATCTAATTCTTGACCGGAATATACACTCGTCATAAAAATGAAAAAAAGAGGGACGACCACCAGCATCGCCAGAATCAACAAGGCAAGGGCTATCCCGAGTTTTTGATAGGAAATACGGTTTATATTGTGCATGGATCCCACTACTTAAAGAGCTGCGTGAATTTTTTGGTTACTGCATCGCCGTTCGTATCCATCCATACCCAGTCAATTTTCATTTGAGGAATTTGATCCACACCCGGACGATCCTTGGCTTTGACGTCTTTGCGGCCTGGCAGCAGGTAAGTTTCCGCTACCATCTTTTGCGCTTCATCCGATAACAGATAGTCGATATAAGCTTTGGCATTATCCACATTTTTGCTAGTCTTGATAATAGCTGCAGGACGTGGGCTAATTACAGTTCCGCTAGCAGGATAGAGCATGTCAACCGGCTCTCCCTTAGCTTTGGCTTGGTAAGTCAGATAATCGACTCCCGCCGCTATAACGCTTTTGGATCCGGTAATAACGGGATCAAGAGCCTCTTGGTTAGCACCTGCCATCGCTACGCCATTCTTTTTGTACTGCTCCAGCAGCTGCCAGCCTAGATCACCCTTGGTGCTCAAATAGCCGGTAACAAAATCAAGCGCAGACCCGGACAATGCAGGATCAGGAATATTAACCTTACCCTTCCACTCCTCTTTAGTCAGATCATCCCATTCCTTAGGAGGGGTTTTAACCAGCTTGGTGTTATAGCCTATTCCCAATGCAGAAGCACTGTAGCCAAAGAAGTGCCCTTCCTTGTCTGACCATTCCGGAATCAATTTATCCGCGTTCTTGGCATCTTTGTATTCCAATGTCAAACCGCTTTTCTTCAAGCCTTGGGTAGAAGGCAGCGAAGCAAGCACGACTACGTCAACGGCAGGATTTGCTTTCTCGGCTTCCATCCGTGATAGGATTTTTCCGGTTGTTCCTTGGAACATTTCAATCTTCACTCCGGTTTTTGTTTCATACCCTTTTTGAATAGCTTCAGCAAGCTCTTTAGGTCCTGCACTGTATACGACCAGCTTGCCGCTAAGCTTCTTCTCTTCTTTCTTCTCTTCGACCTTTGTTTCCTTTGCAGTCTGTGTGGATGGTACGGCTTTAGGAGCCGCAGCCCCATTCGAATTGGCTGGCTTTTCGGTTGTACCGCAGCCTGTTATTCCAAAACCTACCATTGCCGTTAACATCAGTAACGCTCCGTTTTTTAACCCTTTGCTCATTTTCATGTGAAAAATCCTCCTCTTTTTTATTAAAGCTGATGTATGTGTTCCTGGGATAAGTAGACCTTTACCTGCTCCCCCGCTGTCATTCGAATCTGGTGGTAAGCTGTCCACATTCCCATATCTCCCATATCAAGCTGCATTTCATAACGGTCACCCAGGTAGCTAACGCTGTGAATGGTTCCGCTGAAAGCATCCCTCTGGCCATCCGTATGCCAATGAATATGCTCTGGGCGAAACATCCGCTTGTCCTTCTCCAGCCAATTGGATTTACCGATAAATCTGGCTACAAAAGGATGCTGTGGCTTGTTGTAAATGTGCTCCGGCTTGCCGCTTTGTAGAATCTGCCCGCTTTGCAAAACAACAATTTCATCGGACATAGACATGGCTTCAATCTGATCGTGTGTGACATACAGAGCAGTTAGCCCTATTTCCCTCACCAGATTGATTAGCTCCAGCCTCATTTCATCCCGCAGCATCGCATCTAGCGCGCTGAGCGGTTCGTCGAACAGAACAAGCTGCGGCCTCGTAATTACGGCTCGGGCAAATGCAACACGCTGCTGCTGTCCACCCGACAATTGATGTGGATACCGCTCCTCCAACCCTTGCAAACGAACCGTTTTAATAGCCTCCTGCACCTGTTCTTTAAGCTGCTTGGTTCGTCCCGAAGCACGTAGCCCAAAGGCGATATTCTCAAATACCGTCATATGGGGCCAAAGTGCGAAATCCTGGAACACCATTCCAAAATTTCTGCGGCTGGCAGGCTTGTCAATCCTTCGGATACTGGAAAAAATACACTCGTCGCCAACAAACATTTCACCGCTGTCCGGTGTTTCCAATCCGGCGATCATCCGCAGTAAAGTGGTCTTACCACAGCCCGACGGGCCCAAAAGTGTGGTGAACTGCCCTTGTTTAATCCGCAAATCGGTCGGCTGCAAAGCTTGCAGCTTATCAAACGTTTTTTGTACGCCTCGAATCACAACATCCATGCTATTACCTTCCCATCTGTATAACTAACTTTAGTTTACAAATTGAAATGCAGAGAAGTATTATCGCCACGTAAAGGTTGTGTTAAATAAATCAATGCTATCTATTCAATTGCATAGATTTTATCTATACTGGGGGCATACCAACTTAATTGACAAAGGACGTGCAGGATGAACCTAATGAAGCTGCGAATTGTTGAATTGCTGGAGCAGCATAAAAAAATCACAGCCGTAGCCGATGCTTTAGGCTTAAAACAGCCTACAGTCACCTTCCATATGAAAAGTCTGGAGCAGGATCTTGGCGTTAAACTGTTTGAAACTCGCACGGGCAAAATATACTTAACCGAAGCTGGACGGGCCTTATATCACTACTCCATCAAAATCAATTCGCTAGCGCATGAAGCCCAACGGGTCGTGAAAGAATTCGACCAGCTTGGCAGAGGAACACTGAAGATTGGGGCAAGCTATGTACCCGGAACTTATATCCTGCCTCGGATTATAAGCAGCTTCACCAAGCTGCATCCAAGAATTAACCTGACCGTAGTTGTAAAACCTGCTCCGGTAATCAAAGACTTGCTGCTGAATCACGAAATCGATCTGGGTATCCTGTCTTGTGAGCCGTTTCAATTTCCTCCTCTATTTGCAGAAACCTTTTGTGAGGACGAAATGGTTCTTATCTTCTCTCCTCAGCATAGATTGGCAAGCATCCCACAGCTTAATCCTGAACAGCTGTTGAATATTCCGTTTATTCTGCACAGTCCAGAGTCGAGCACTCGGCAAATGACTATGAAATGGGAGCAAAGCAACCGTATCGAGCTGAACGGCCAATTGGAGTTGGATTCCTTGGAGGCGATTAAACAAGTAGTCATGCTGGGGGAGGGAATTTCTTTTATCTCTCGTTTAGCGGTAAACAAGGAGGTTGAGCGAGGAGAGCTGGAATGCCGACAGATTCCTCATAATCAATACAAACGCTATGTTTATTACACCTACAATCTGGATCGCAGTCCCTCCACTTTAATGGACAGCTTTGTCAATCATCTGCAAAAATCAATTCCAGTTTAACGACGAAAAGCCGGAGTCTCTATAGACGCCCGGCTTTTTCCATTAGCTTTAATAACTTCCCTATGCGCTCGTATGCTTCAATACTGATTCCTTAAGTCCACTCGATTCAGCTGCGGCTCTTTACCTTCCACATAGTCACGTAAATTATGCAAAAAGATGTCCAAAGCTCTCTCATTATAGTAAACAGTCGAGCCGGAGTTGTGAGGAGTCATAATGACATTGCTCATTTCCCACAGAGGACTGGTTTCGGGCAGCGGCTCCACTTCGAACACATCCAAGCCAGCGCCGGCAATTCCGCCGCTGCGCAGAGCTTCGACTAGCGCATGCTCATCCGTGGTTCCTCCTCTGCCAATATTGATATAATAGGCAGTTGGTTTCATTAACTCGAATTGGCGGCTGCCAATGGAATGCTTGGTGTCTTTCGTGAGCGGCAGCGTTACAACCACATAATCGCTCTCGCGCAGCACCTCGTCGAGCCCGTTCATCGTAACCATCCGGTCCACATTTTCGGATTCGGACAACGTCCTTTTTACCCCCAGCACCTTCATGCCGAATGCCTTGCAAAGCTTGGCAACCTCAGTACCGATAGCGCCAACGCCGATGATGCCGACTGTTTTTCCATGCATTTCTCCAAGCTCGCCTAGCGAAGCCCATTTGTTCTGGAGTTGATTGCCAATAGCCCGATGAATTTGGCGGGTTAGACTTAGCATCATTGCCAATACCGTCTCTGAGATAGGATTAGGGTGAACACCACTCGCATTGGTCAGCATGACTCCCGATTCTGCCAACGCCTCCAGTGGTATTTTGTCGACTCCCGCTCCCCAGTTCTGTGCCCAGCGCAGTCGGGTTCCCGGCTGCAAGCAATGCGGGACGACAGCGCTGCTCCATCCGACCAAAATTTCGGCATCGGCCAAATGGGCCAACCATTGCTCGCTTCCTTTTCCATTAATAAACTCCCAATCAGGAGCAACCTGACGGATTTGTTCTTCATGAGCAGAGCTGAATGTATGTACGGACACTATTTTCCTTGCCATTTGATTACCTCCTGAGAGTTTCACTTTATCGAAACTTACTTCGTAAGCATTAACTTTTGAGTTTCGCTATAGTGAAGCTTACTTCACAAGCTCCTCTATCTGATTGGACTCATAGATCCGAGTTCCTTTATTGCTATTTTTCGATGATTTCAACATAGCTTTAGCCACGGTTTCGGCCTTGATTGGTTTATACTTTCGTAATCCACCAATCATTATAGGAGTTATTACCCTTGAAACAGCCGCACCGAACCGCTCCCCCAAACGAACCTCTTGCCTGTCTCCCAGCAGCAGTGAAGGTCGAAAAATTTGCAGCGACGGCAATCGTAATTTGCCCAGCCCCTCCTCAATCTCACCTTTTACTTGATTGTAAAAAATAGCAGAACCTGCATTGGCCCCCATTGCCGTTACGATGAGATAGTCCACTGCTCCATATTGAAAGGCCAGCTTACCCAGCAGCATCGGATATTCATAATCAACCTTACGAAATTGTTCCTTAGAGCCAGCCTTCTTAATCGTTGTACCCAAGCAGCAAAACACATAAGATCCGGGCAAATAATCCTTAACTACAGCTTCGAGCTCATCATAATCCGTAACAACCTGAACCAATTTCTCATGGGTCCAGCTTGTCTCTTTTCTAACTAGTGCAACAACTCTGTCATAGAATGGATCCTCCAAAAGGCAACGAATTAATTCCCCGCCTATTAGCCCTGTTGCCCCGGCAATGACTGCCGTATGTCCCATAATAGCTGCCTCCGTATCTATCGATAATATGCAAACGTGCATATCGTTTTTTAAAAAAAGAACCTCCTTTTGCCACTAGTTACTAGGTGGTTTTGGAGATTCTCTATTGCTTTAATGGGGTTGCTATTGTCAATGAGTCTTCTTCCTGCTTAGCCTTATTGGCCTGCTGGTTGGAAAAACTCTAACCGTTCGCCATCCGGTCCGAAGAAGAACGCGATCAGATCGCCATCCAGGATCGTACGCGGCGTCTCGTCCATAAGCTCCACGCCAAAGCTTTTCAAACGATCAATCTCCGCTTGGATATCCGTTACCGTGAAAGCAATATGATGCACGATTGACTCGTTAGGCAACCCGTCGTGACCACGGCCGATCAGTTCAATTTCGATGTTATCCGAATCTGGAAAAGACAAGAAGCCAAGCTCAACACCATCCTGCAGCTTTGCGCGCTTTCTTAGCTTCATACCCAGAACCTCCGTATAGAAACGGACGGAAGCATCCATATCCTTTACCTTTACCCCAATATGCTCCAGCTTGCGAATCATAGTACACACACCTCTCCCAGCATAAATGTAATCCTTTCCATTCTATCACTTCTTATGAAAGGATGGAATGCATAATGATCGATAGTTAGCTGATTGTCCTGCAGCAGATAGCTTCTCCAAGTCGTTCTATCCCCTCTAGAATAGGTGTTGTAGAAACGACCCGCATTTTATATACTAGGTTTGATTCTTAATACTACCGTCTTTAAAGTCAAAAGGAGAGACATCATGGAACTTCCGTCAATGGACATGCTTTGGTTTTTACTCGCAGCTGGATTCATAGCTGCTTTTATTGATTCTGTCGTTGGTGGTGGCGGTTTAATTTCCGTTCCCGCCCTTATGATGACCGGATTACCTCCCGCCATGGTGCTGGGAACTAATAAGTTAGGCAGTACTTTCTCAACTATAACAAGCAGCCTGTCCTTTTTTACGTCGGGCAAGCTTAACGGCAAGCTGGTGCTGGCATTATTTCCGCTATCCTTCATAGGTGCTGTTCTTGGAGCGTATACGGTGCATTTGGTGCCATCGGACTTTTTGAAGCCTTTAGTCGTCATTATGCTTGTGTTGATGCTGGTCTATACATTAATAAAAAAGAACTGGGGAGCAAACGCTGCCCCGCGTCCTATGACGGTTAATCTTAAGGTAGCTGTAGCGGCTTTAGCATTCATTATCGGATTTTACGACGGTTTCTTCGGCCCGGGAACTGGCTCGTTTCTGCTGTTTATGTTCCTGCTGCTAGGCTTCGACTTTGTCGGTGCCTCCGCGAATGCCAAGGTATTGAATTTAGCCAGCAACTTGGCGAGCTTATGCTCCTTCTTACTATTAAAGTCCGTGCACATTGGTTATGGGCTGCCTATGGGCATCGCTATGATCGCAGGGGCCTTCGTCGGCTCTAAGCTCGCTATCCGCCATGGGTCTCGCTACATTAAACCGTTATTTGTGACCGTGACCACCATTCTAATTGGTAAGCAGCTATGGGATCTGCTGCAATAAGGATCCAAAGACTTCCTAACTTAGCTTACTGGTGTACCTACCTGGGTTTCACGGCAAGGCATGATGAGATGATTTTGAGCGCTTATAATCTGCCCATTACGTACATAAACACGTGGAACCCTTTTGCCAACCGAGCAAACAACCTCATAGTTAATCGTGTTCATATAATCAGCAATTTCATCAACCGAAAGCAAGCTCTCTTCAGACCACCCGAATAGAGTAACTTCATCGCCCACTTGGATATGAGGAAGCGAGGTCACGTCGAGCATCGTTTGATCCATGCATATTTTGCCGATGATCGGTACCCGTTGCCCATGTACAAGAACATACCCCTTGTTCGAAAGAAGTCGTGAGAGCCCGTCCGCATAGCCAACGGGAATCGTGGCAATCCTGCTATCCTTAATCGGCTTAAACGTACATCCGTAGCTGACAGGACAATTGGCAGCTACGGTTTTTAATGCCGATATTTTGGTTTTAAAGCTCATAGCTTGGCAGATTGGATGGTTGTTACTACGTATTTGCTTGAAAGGCAGTAAACCATACAAGCTAATGCCGATTCGCACCATATTCAAATGCATCGCTGGTGTAGTCATGGCTGCTGCACTATTGCAGCAGTGCTTGATCGGAATGTGAATATGTCTTTTCTCCAATTCTTCGATAAAGGACTTAAACAATTGAAACTGCTGCTGTGTAAAAGAATCGTCTTCATTGTCGGCATCGGCGAAATGAGTAAACATCCCCTCCAAGCTGACAAGACGCGAGGACACTGTCTTAAAGGCCAGCGTGAATGCCTCTTCTATCGTAGACACGCCCACACGTGACATACCCGTATCAACCTTCAGATGAATTCGGGCGCGATGGTCGAGACGTTCGGTACATGCTATGATCTCCTCTAAAACCTCATCAGAGAAGACGGTTATCGTAATGTCTTGCTTGATCGCAGCTTCCACAGAGTGCGGCGGGGTATATCCGAGAACGAGAATGGGTTTGTCGATTCCAGCATTTCGTAACTGCAGGGCCTCGTCCAAAAAAGCGATCCCCAAATAATCAGCCCCAGCATGGATCGCTGCTGTCGCCACCTCGATGGCACCGTGTCCATAGCCGTCTGCTTTGACGACGGCCATAAACCGGCAATTTTCGCTGAGGCTCGATTTGAACGTTATTGCGTTATGTATAATAGCATCCAGAGAAATTTCCGCCCATGTATCTCGATGACTTATTGTGTGCATTTTGATTAAGCCCTCAAAAATTCTTTCTCCAATGCAAGCTCAACTGGAACATAAGTATAGTCAAGCTCTCTTGCCACGGCTTCGTAGGTGATGGAACCGCCAGCAACATTAACCCCTAGATATAGCGATTTATTATCCTTAACCGCTTGTTTTACGCCTTTATTCGCGATTTGCAGCGCAAAAGGAACGGTAGCGTTCGTTAAGGCAAAGGTTGATGTTCTTGGAACCGCACCAGGCATATTCGCAACAGCGTAATGAACGACACCGTATTTTTCATAAGTAGGGCTATCGTGAGTTGTAATTCGATCCACCGTTTCTATAATACCACCCTGATCAATCGCAACATCGACTACAACGGCACCCGGCTGCATCGTTTTAATCATCTCCTCGGTTACCAGCTTTGGAGCTTTGGCACCTGGAATCAGCACGGCTCCGATCACAAGATCAGCTTCAGCAACCGCTTCGGCAATATTAAATGGATTAGAAATTAGCGTATTGATTTGCGCATTGAACATTTCGTCCAATAAACGAAGTCGCTCCGCACTCATGTCAATAACGGTAACCTCAGCACCAAGCCCCAACGCAATCTTGGCGGCATTCGTTCCAACAACTCCCCCACCTATAATCGTTACTTTCCCGTGCTTCACTCCCGGTACTCCTCCCAGTAGTATTCCTTTTCCACCGTGGGATTTCTCGAGAAATTGCGCACCGATTTGCGCAGACATACGACCGGCTACTTCGCTCATGGGTATCAAAAGCGGCAAGGTACGATTGGCTTCCACGGTTTCGTAGGCTATGGCTGTTACACAGTTTTCCATAAGTGCACGGGCCAATTCTGGTTCTGCCGCCAAATGCAAATAGGTAAACAAGATTAGACCTTGACGGAAGAAAGCATATTCGGAAGCTAGAGGCTCCTTTACTTTCATCACCATCTCTGCGGTGGACCAAACTTCAGCCGCTTGATCCAGGACAACGGCGCCCGCAGCCATGTAATCCGCATTCGTAAAACCGCTGCCCATTCCGGCATTGCTTTCGATGAAGACATTATGGCCTGATTTAACAAAAGCAGCAACGCCTGCTGGGGTTATGGCCACGCGGTTTTCATTATTTTTTATTTCTTTTGGCACTCCGATTATCATGGGAAATCACTCCTTATATTGGGGCTCTAACGCCAAGTATAAGGGTGAATATGCATTTATTCATTGTCTGGATACGAGAAAAAAGATCCTATTGTTTGTGTAATTTCACAAAACCTTTACAAACCGCTAAGCTTCTCGGTCTTTAAGTCCAGGTAGACGGTCACCTTTTGATCCATATTAGTTAAATCGATGCTGCCGATTTCCGAAATTCGTTTCAAGCGGTAGCTTAATGTATTGGCATGGATATGAAGGATCTCCGACACAGCTTTCAGATTGCTGTCATGAGACAAATAAACCTCCAGGGTATGCAGCAGCTCGCTGTTATGCTCACGGTCATATTGCTTCAGCTTTTTGAGGCATTGATTCTCAATAGGATTGATGCGAGCCTCGTCCAGAATCATCTGTAAAAAACGATAGTAACCCATTTCAGGATAATAATGGATACTGCGTGTTTCTTCGGGAAAGCATTGTTTGATTTGCAGTACCGCTAGCGCTTCTTGATAGCTTCTTTCAACCCTAGCATAATTCTCATATAAAGATCCGATACCTCCATAGACTGGAGAAAAACCGAAGCGTTGTCTCATTTGCTCGATGATATGCTGTAAAGCGATAGAATAATCTTCGTTTTTTAGCTGCTTCACCTGTGTTGTGGAAAGCAGAATCAACTGATTATGGTCGATCGTATGGCATACAATCCGAAGTCGCTGCGTTGTTGTTAGGATGTATTCGATCTGCTGCTGCATACCCTCACTGATTTCAGATTCAAATTGCAAGACGATGACATGAAAGGACGAAGGAAGGTTCATACCAAGCTTGTCCGCCTTTTCCTTGATCACTGTGTCTGTTTGTAAATGTCCGGTTAGGAGCTGCCAGAAAAAGTCCTGATAGCCCTTTTCTTCTTTTCTTTTTTTCAATTGAAGCTGCAGCAGCTTCGTTTTTGCGGCTTGGGCGGCTTTTTTCACCTGCTGTATGGCATCGTCGTCAAGCTGCTTCTGCTCATCCAATAGCCATATGTAACCGAGAATGTCGTTGTTTTTCCGAATCGCTACAGCAAGACGGTGGCCAAGTCCAATATCATTTATTGGAGAAACACGAACAGGCTCGTCACTCTCCATTATTTTTTGAATAACGCCATCTCTCCATAAAGTGCTGATCACTTTCTCGGGAACACGACGTCCTACAATCGTTGCAACTCGCACCTGATCGGTATGGGGGTCATGGGAGCTATAGGCAATTAGACGGTGATTGGAATCCTCGATGGTTATAGGGCATTGCAACACATCACTAATGGTATCGACCAGCGCCTCCAAACTATCAAAGCTTCTATCGAAGGGATTTTTTTCATCAGGCATACTAGTATGGCTCCTCAAAAAATAATATAAATCAATAAAATTCCCCATTATTTCACTAAATTGGCAAAATGGATACTCGGATAGAGAAGAAAAGTTTCTTCCTCTTTGTATTAAAACTCAAATGTAATTATACAATTGGATTAACCAGAAAATATAGCTTATCTTACGATAGGTCTGGGAAATTGTTACATAAAATTATTTGACCTGCTGCCCCATATATTAGCCAAACAAGCAGCTCATGAAAAATAGGCTGTTTAGAAGCTATCCAGGTACGGGACGGTAAAGTGAACGAAGGAACTCTACAATATATGATGACGCAGGATGGGGCAATTGGGGAATTGGGGATTGGATTCGGAAGGTTGATTAAAAGTAGTTACTGGAGAATGCAACGACAAATTATTGAATGATATGAGGGGCCCTTCATGTGAGGCCTGGGCATGCTATAGGAAGCCACCCAGAAAGCTCAAATCGATGTTCAAGATAACGCTGATGATGGAGAAATGTTAGGGGCACAGCGGGCATTTGTTGCCCAGCCTGTCGAAGAAGGCGCTGTTGGAGCTATCACAAGAACGAGACAACAATGATGACGGTTCTATAATGATTATCATAGACCGATCTGCCGATGGAACCACGCCAGCTCAAAAGGATTGCCAAAAGAGCAGGCGTTGGCTTGGCGCACCGGTTCGATTGCCCATCACGGAAGCGGAGAGATATCGCCATCACCTTCAGCAACAGTAACCGAATTGCGCATACGCCGAAAACCGACTTTTTGCAATTAAAATCATTCGTGAAGACGGACCGTTAATTTCCCAATGTTTTAGAGAGTTGCCTCTTATAAATAGGCTGTAGAGGATAACGTGATCAAAAAATCAGATGTAATATAGCGTGTTTGATTTTTATTAAACTCACGGATAGGATCATGTACAATATGAGGATTGCTCACATTACGCAAGTCCTCCCATAAGCAATTCACCCCCTGTCCTCCCCCTACCTTACCGCCGAACATTTTACAGCCTTGACAGAATTGCTCCTCCTGTTGTTGATTAAGCTCTACGACTTTATTGCGGAGACAGCAATATATGTTTCCATCCTGATTTTTATAATTTGTGTGAGTAACTAGGTTCATGGTTCCACCCCTTCAGTCTGATATAAAGAATGTAATATTCATTATATAAACCAATTGTTAAATGTATGAACCCGTTTTGTTAAAATCCTGTATATTTGGGCAGCTGCTTCAGATAACGAGGACTCTGTTACAGAGTCGCATGACGAGCAGTCCAGCCTTACAATGAAAAGAGCCCGTTTTCCTAGTCATATAGGATCACGGGCTCTTTATTGGAGTATATTGATTTCTCAACGAGCTGCTGTAGACTCTAATTTGATTTTTTTCACAATAGGCTCGCTCATTTTGCCTTGCTTGTTGCCAGCCTTGATTTCTATCAAATTTTCCCCTGGCGTAAGGTTGATCGTCTTGCTGGCGCTGCTTTGTCCAACAGCTTGTCCATTAATATATAGCGTCGGACTAGGATCATTCCTGTCAAGGGCCGTTATCTTAACCGTAACGCTATTGTTTCGCGTACTCTCAGGCAAAGCCTCCACGGTTACAATCGGGGTCGGAGAGCTAAAAGCGACTCGTTTCTTCACAACTTCAGATTCCTTGCCGCCGCGGTTCACCGCTTTGAATTCAAACGCATTGTCCCCATCAAGCAGTTCCATGGTTTTGCTAACTTTTCCATTCCCCGCTAATTGCCCATTTACATAGAGTGACACGCTGGGATCTTCATCCTTTGCACTTATCATTACCGTGATTGTTGCCTCTTTGGAGATTGCCGGAATCTCATCGATCAAGATAACCGGTGCCGGACCTATTGCGGCTAGCCCTATTCCTATAGGATTGCGGAAAATAATTAGCAGAACGACGAGTGGCACTATAACTAGTCCCAGCCGCGTTAGCCTTCGTCTATTTTTAACAGCAAAACGAACCAGCTTACCCGACTGCCGAAGCTTGATCGCATTATACAGGGCAACAAAGGATTCGTTAGGCGTTGCAAGCAGCTTCAGTCGAATCTCCTTGTCCCGAAAAGCTCTAGGAGCATGTATATCGAAGAATTTGCTCACCGCTGCCTTATAATTAGCATCTATTTCTTGCTTCAGATTTAGAAACCGCTGATCATTGGCAGACCACACGAGAAAATCATAAATGGTTTCCGTACCTCTGGTTGCCTCGGCGATATATTGGAGCAATCCGTAATAATCAAACTCTGCCACATAACCGGAACCGTTACCCGAACCCGGCTGGTAAAACGCATAAACGATTTTACTGAAATGCTCAGACGCGATACGTGTGCTTAGCAGCTTCTTCAGCGATTGCTGCACTCTTTCCAAGTCCAGAGGCCCGAATATATCGAATGCCTTGCTAAGCTCAGAATCTTCCTTCTTAGTCAACGTCAGTACGCGGTATATGGTAGCAAGCAGCTGCAGGAACAGCTTTTGGCTTTTATCCAAATGGCTGTTCAGCTCCTGATCGACTGTCTCCAGCATGAAGCTGAGCTGCATCATGTCCTCGTACTCCAGATCAGCTATCTTCAGTCCGTCGAGCAGCTGCAGCTTGATTTCCAGCTTCAGCTGGCCGCAGAAATCTTCGTATTGACGCTTTTCTTGTCGCTCAGGCAGCTCCTCAAAATAGCTGTACAAGGTACTCGCGGCTTCAATCCGTTTACGAAGACTGTCGGTTTGCAGCAGCCGCTTCACCTTTTTCAGTACTTCATTAGCAAAGAAACGCTGCTGAACCATACTCTCGCTCTGCTGTATCCAGAACCGGATTTCCTCCAGCAGCGCTTTGACCGTACCAGCCTTGGCCATTCGGTAAGCAATATAGCTCTCGGCTGTTCCCGATTGCTGATTATACAGCTCCTTCATGACTAGATCGAACATGGACGACTGTCCCAGCAGCTGGTCAAAAATAGGAGCGGCATTTTCGATGCCATCCTCGGTCTTGTTAGCTACCCTACTGATGAAAACAACGAAGCAGCGCGTCAGTAAAGTCTTGACTCCTTCATCGGCAAACCCGTAATAGTGCAGTAAATATTTTATGTAATCAGCCGTTGGCAGACTGTCGCTATCCCTTGCATCTTTCCCTAATAGACGAATGAACAGCTCGTTCAAACGTCGCTTTTGCCGAACCGTCTCCGCATTCACATAAGCTACGATGTTTGACATCATTTCGGCGCGGTTTGACTCATAGATGCCCTCATTACCCTGCTCAATAGCATACAAGGCTTGAAGCTGAACATAAGTCTGCACATTCAGAGCTGTAGCCTTGTCCAGCCCCTGCAGCGCTTCTTCGCAAAATCCAAACAGTTGATCCAGTTGCTCTGACTCGTTCCGGTTATTCCAAATAAAAGAAAGATAAGAGTGCTCTTGCCCCGGAATTTCCGTATTTACGAAACGGCTGCCCGGGAAATCAAATATGTATTCCTTCTCTATGTTGCGATCCGGAAGTCGAATACTTCCCTTTTCTACAAAAATCACATGCAGATGCTGCTTCCCTTCCGGCTCGCTGTTGAAGGTCATGAAGCCAAGCTGGCGGCGGATCGCATAAGGAAGGCAGCGGTAGACGGTTTCGAGCAGCTTTTTGGCTAACTCAGCCGTTTCCGTAATATCCGCATCGAGGGCGATATATACTTTTTTCTTACTCGTAACCGATGACATAACCGCATAGATCAACTGCTGAAAACGCATTTGATCGATACCCAGCTTCGTCAATAACCGGTCTTGTTCGGCGGTGTCTGCCGGTGCGGTTCCATAGCTGATGCCATCCAGCTCCGGCAATGTCTTGCCATTGCGGATATCATAGGCGCTTTCGAAGCTGCGAATTCGGAACAGGCGCTGCGGGTCATGAAGAAATTCGTCCTTACGCTCATGAGGTACAATGAACTGATGCGTGAACGAGGCACTGCGCTGACCTGTAAAATCAGTACCGATATAGACACTGCGGCCGATCACCATATCACCGTTATCAGCATGGAACACTACCATCGACTCGGGATAGAGCGAGCTATCTTCCTCCGCGCGTCCCAGCAGCTCCTTTGGAGCCTTATAAACACAATAGGGGTGCAGCGTGTTTTTTATAAACGTATTGTCCAACCCTTCCGATTTGGCAACCGTATCGAAGCCTTCGCTTGTACGGAAAACGCCCTCTCGGTCACGTGTGAAATATTGCTGTTGGACAGGTTTCCTTTGCTCCATCACGTCGCATCTCTCCTAGCAACATAATCAAGCTGGTGCAGCAGCCAAATGAACGGCTCATCGACCCGGATCGGGTTAATGACACCCTCAATTTGCTTATTGACCGGATTCGCGCCCAGCGCAGAAACGGCGAAAAACGCCGTGTTTTTGAAATAAACATCAATGGCATCCTTAAACGGCCTGTCTACCTTTTCGATGAAACGACCTATTTCTCCATTGATGTTTTCAAACTCTGTATGATTCAAAAAGCCCTTATGCACCACATTGCGGAACACATTGCTGTTAGGACGGATATATTCGCTATCCTCTTCCATTAAATACTTCAGCATATCGCTTTTGGTTAGCACGATAGCTGTTGGAATGTCTGTTTTGCTGTTCTGCTGATGGGCGATGAAGTTTTCGAACAAGCTGATCACAACCTCGCGAGGCTCGTCATAGCGATTAGCGAATTCGCCTTCTTCCTCACCAATTTGAATGCGTGCCTTATCGCGAATACTGCGAATTTGGAGAGGATCGACCAGGAATAGTATGCCTGACGAATTTTTGATATGCGATGCGTAAATGTCCAAATATTCCCGTTCCACCATGCCCTCACCGGCAACATCGAAAAAGACCAGCGTCAATGGAGCTTCCCGCTCATCCTTAAACACAAACTGAAAAATAAACGGCTCCTGCTGCTCATTCGGATTCGTAGACTGCAGCATACTGCCTCTCTCAAAAATCGGCTCGTGGTAATTTTGCCTGAATTTCCTGCTAATTTCAGCGCTAAGCGGCATGCAGGCCGCGTTAAAATTGGAGGCCGTCGTATTCTGAAGCGTATGGATAAGCGATGTCATATAGACGGATTTTCCCACCTGTGACGCTCCAACTATAGAGATGATATTGCTAGGCACCTTGCCCGATGAAATCGGCAGCTCGTTATGGCAGTTAGGGCAAAGCCTCCGCTTCGTCGTTTCCCCATAAAGGTCGGTTACGGCCACGAGCACGTTTTGCATGTACGTTTTGTTCTCGTCAGGTATGGTGTGCGGATCAATGACCGCTTCCATATCAACCTGCGACAAGTTAAACTTCCGGCGCCAATCACTAAGCTTACGGTCCTCCTGCAGCATGAAATCATCATCGTTATCCCTAACATGGCTGGCCCTGAACACTACTTCGTCAGGCTCGAATTTACTGAAGCAATACGGACATACAATGCTGTAATAGGGAGGCTTCTCCTTTACAGGCGGCTTTTTATCAAACATCTTCTTAAGAAAATCCAACATGGGTATCCCTCCTACCTATTCGGGTATTAAATCATATAGCTCTCCAAACGCTTTCCCCTCGGTAAAAAAAATCCGAATATAATCGTTTTTAGCCACTTCCACTTCCGGCAGGACATGACGACCCGAAGCAAAATCACTCATAAATGGATAGGCAATACCATCGTCCTTATTAGCAGGTGGCGAGCCTTCCTTCTTAACATAGCAAAGCACTTCTTTGGATACCGGAATCTCGCAAAATAGCTGAATGCGCACCGATCTATATTTACTGAACCAAGACTGGCTGTATTTGATACTGTAGCGGATTTTCGCCTTCCCACCACTCACACGTGCATAATTATCAGCATCCGTTTGCTTAAGGGGACTCAGCTTGCCGCCTTGCATGAGGCATGGAAATATGCGGTAACCCTGCACACCCAGATATTCAATGCGCTCCCGATAGCCTGATCTCGCTTTGTATTCCTCCCGGGTAAATAGCTTTAGCCGCTTAAGCTCCAGCGAGTCCGGTGCCTGCTCTGCTCCATCAGGAAAGCTGTACACGTATACGGATTCCACACCCCGCGGCCATGCCCAGGTTACGGTACATTCACCATTCTGTATGTAGCAGGCTGTTTGCTTAATCCGATATTGCTCCTCGAGCTCCTCCCATTGCAAAGAACATTCACCTCCGTTTCATTACTCATCGGAACTGCTTGCGTACCGCTCCGCCATCCTTGCTTCTACCTCGGCTCTCCCCTTGCTCCAGTTGGCTGCGCATACCTCCGCCTCCGCCGCGGCGCAATCCCGCTCCTGATCCTGCGTTCGGATCGCCCACTGCAACGAGCAGTGTGGAGAGCGACAGTACGAGCGCCAGCACTATGTCAGCGAAGCCGCGCACGAGCAAAGGCGCTGCTGAGCCCTGCAGCCCGGTTTCGAGCAGGATACCGGCGATTAACCCCGCCACGGCTCCGCCGATTGCGAAGCTTTTGGCTAAATAGCGGTTGTCGAATACAACACCCAGCGATAGCCCCAGCAAAGTACCGATAAACAGAATCAGCATTACACGCAGCAGACCGTGATATCCATCGGACGCTGCCGTATCCATACGTTCGTTCATTAAGTGCCATCGCTGGCCATTTTGGTATATTTGATCAAAAGCACTCGTAATTCCCTCGACCCGCTTCACATCATGAAACGTGCCTCCAGTTTCCACTGCGATGCTTTGTAAAAGCTGGATGCCCTCTTTCTCTGTGGAATCAATCCCCACCGTATGAACCTGAGTTTGCTGCAGCCGGTAAGGAGCCAATACCTTCGCTTTATCCACCTCACTAAAACCGTCGGAAATGAGAATAACAGCTGCTTTGCGATTAGGAATGCGTTCCTTCTCCATATGCTCCATCGCCTCGGTCAACGCCCTGCCAATATCGGTACGGCCTACGGGAGCTCCTATCCCACTTAGCTTAGCGGCAATTTGCTCACGTGTCCCCGCATCTTTCAGCTGCGTTAACGGATATATCTGACTGGGCTGCTCATTAAATGTGTAGATCGCGACCCGCTTGCGGTCATCCAATTTGCGGATCAAGGATTGAGCGGCTTGAATGCTCTGCTTCTCAGGATCAGTGCTTTTCATACTCTCCGACATATCGATGAGGAGCACATAGTCCTGAGGCTTATCCCGGTTCCCTAGCTGTAGTCCATATATAAATTGGAACAACACGCCCGCTGCGAATAATAGCAGAAGAGTAGCAGGAACAAGAAGCTTCCAACCATCGCGGGCATAGCGCAGCCTCCAGCTTCTCCCATTCAATTGAGGTGAAATAACTTCGGCTAACAAGCAGCACAGACCTACAATAAGAGCAAATTGGCCGAAGTATAAGCCCATCAGCAGCGTTTCATGCATCGCCCCTTCCCACTCAGCCAGCATGATTTCTCCTATGATAAAGCCAATAATTCCGCCAATAACACTCCACACCGTTAGAAGTCCATTCCATTTGCGCTGCTTCACCGGTCATGCCCCCTTGTTTTCAACCGTCTCTCTGTCTGCCTTTATTTTCCTATTCTATATATCCATGCTGTGAAACATGTAACCATTCTGTACATACGTATCATAATATCGTTTGCCGTTCCGATAATACATCAGATCCTCGACCCGGAAGCCGCCCATCACATTGAGCTTCTCGATTCCGCTCCGCTTCATCTCCTGCACACAGCCTAACTTATACGTTCTGCTACCCTGATCGACAGCGAATGCATAGCGTATAAATTCACTATCAAAATCACCAAAGAAATATTTTTCAACATAACGGTGCTTGTGCGTAGAGTTATATACATCCGCTCGGATCGCTGCTTCATTCTCCAGGGTGCTGTACAAGTCACGGAACAAATCCTCCTTGGACAGAACCTCGCGATTGTCATAGCCAGCCGTCACGTTTGCCCGTTCTAACAGCTCATCCTCGAACGTTTGATTGAATAGGGGATGGTTGAATACTTCCTTACGAGTTATCTCCATCAACCGCTGGAGCACTTGCTCTTCTCCCTCAGCAAGCATCAACGAAATGTTCCCCATCTGCCGGTCGTCAAAATAAAACTGTAGATCACGGCGGCTTTCCAGCTCTGTCAAAATCTCCTGAACAGCGTGACCATAATATTCATTAATATTACGGCCCAAGTAATCGCTGGTTACGGAAATGCTGCCTCTGCTTGCTTCATGCAAAATTTTCTCCAATTGGCGGAACCGCTCTATAAAGGACTGTGCCCTGTCATGCAGCTCCTCCAGCTCTTGAAGGTACGCATTCAAAAGCCGCAGCTTCATTTCCAGCAGCAGCAGCTCCAGCTTCATCCCGTACACAAGCTCTAGAAATGGTCGGGTCATACCTTTGACTGAGGTTTTGTTCATAAGCCGGTCCCATAAAGACGTTTTCGCAAAAGACTGCTGCTCCACCCGCTCCGCATACAATTGATCCAGTTCGGCTCTGCCTTGCTCCAATAGCTTTGCCGTTTCCTTCGCTTTTTCACGAATTCCGCTGATCAGACTGCCGCTTTCTTTATATGAAGTCCACAAGTAGGCGCTGTAATATCCGTATAGAGAATTTCGGATAACCTTGCTCTCCAATCGTGCCTTCAACCGTCCGGCAAAGTTGCGCTCCACAAATTGTTTTTCCAACCCCCGGATCACATTCGTTTCAAAAAAAGACTGCGCATTACCCCCATATAAAGCAGACTCCGCTTGACGCAGGGTTAATGTCATTAATTCATTGAGGGAGATTTTGCTATGTAAAAGACTGAACATACCTTCCACAGCCTTCTGTGGATCAGGCAGCAGCGACTGAATATCATGTTCCCAGCAATGTGGCTCCAGTTCTAACAGCTCCTGAATGCTTCCACGATCCATTCTTGCATTCTCCTGCATCCGCTCCATGAGTCGGCGGTATACATGATAAAGTACAGTCAAAGCAACCGGTTGATTGGGTCGTGTTATTTTAGAAAAACCTGCCGATGCATAGCTGCGACCATCCCCATCAGAAGGAGTCGCATTCTGCTTAAAATGCTGGTTATTGTATACTGCGTGCTGCGGATCGAGCTCGTTGTTCGACTTCCGGTTTTTAAGCAGATTGAGATTGCAAATAGCTTCGTAATTGCCCTGCATCCCATTCTCAGCAAAAATGCCGCGTTCATCCTTGTTGCTTAACAAGTAAACCATATCAAATAACGGGGATGGGGCGTGCGCGGCAGGAAGTAAAACACCCTCACCCGTCAACTGCAGCATCCCCTCAAATGTGTAATCCCTACTTTGGTACAAATCCAATTCACGAAGGAAGCTGACACCGAGAGAGGATTGAAAAGCAAACGTATCCCCTACCGCCTTCTCCTCTAACAAACCATACATGTCCAATACAACGGAGCGGAATTGCTCTCCAAAAATCGTTTCCATCAGCACAGCAATTTCCGGCAGCAGCACATTAAAAGGATCATCGAGCCGTGTCACGATGGCAATATTCAATCGCTGCAGATGCGTATACATCCGCCCGAATTCCGATATGCGGCTGTTCATCCGACGTAGCGTCACATTCAGCTCAAGCAGCTTGGCTTCATCCGCATAGAACTGCTCGCGGATCGAAGGGCGCAAGGTTTGCTTGCTTTCCGTAGCTGCCGGCAAGCTCCAGCTGTACACGTTATCTAGCGCCGTGGTCTGCTTGGTTCCAAGCTGGAGATAAACCACCCCGGCGGAATTATTCCACTTTGTCCTGTTTAAGCCATGCACAGCCTCTAGAGCTTCAGCCGAGTGATCACCAAGAAACACAAAAACGATAGGATGATTGATACTGCGCATCTCATCCCCGTCGCTGCCCATGCTATCAATCTGAACGGCATATCGTTTGGAAAAGGAATCCAATTCCCCTTTAATATTCATCCTTTTTCCCTGCCTTTCTTAATTACACTCCTGCCCTCAAGGGCTTTTTAATGTTTTCCCCTCCCAAACCCTCCCTACAGGGAGGGCTCCAAGGGCTCTGCCCTCTGGACACCCTCGAAGGGCCTGGTGGGGGAGTTCTGCTCGTGCTACCTTGTATCTAATGTGCTTTCAGCGCTACCGTCCCTGCGGGAC
>NZ_WHOD01000099.1 GCF_013141765.1 Paenibacillus foliorum | reverse complement strand
TATCTGGTGCTATCATAATACACTTGGAATCATATCAAATATCTGGTGCTATCATAATACACTTTGAATCATATCAAATATCTGGTGCTATCATTATACACTTTGAATCATATCAATTATCTGGTGCTATCATAATACACTTCGAATCATATCAATTATCCGGAACTCTCAGAAATCACCTCGAATCATAGCAACTACCTCAAGCAACTAAAAATTACTTCAAATCATACCTACCATCTCAAACTTCATTTCAAGTTATCTTAACTCTATAGATGAATTGAAAACATATCATATGTATGGTTTTGGTAGATTGAACTACTGAGTAAACGGGATAATGGCCATAAGGCAGGCGATGGGGGAGTCCCTGGCTGCTCCACTGTAATGGCTTACAGGGAGACTAGCATGGATTAGCCCTACGTCAAATTCTTGTTTAAAAAGGTTGAAAAAACTTCCTACTTACTCCGATGCGAATTTAAAGGTATATTTGTAAGCGCAGACAAGAAAGCGCTTAATAAATGTATAGGAGAAAGCAGGAGGCAATTTACTATGAGAATGATTTATCTTGATATCGATTCTTTGCGTCCCGATCATATGAGCTGCTACGGTTATGACCGGAATACGACGCCAAACATTGATCATATTGCAGCCGGAGGGGCACGGTTTAACAGATGTTATTGTGCATCTTCGCCATGTGTTCCATCAAGAGCAAGCTTTATGTCCGGACGCTTTGGAATTAATCATGGAGCACTGACCCACTGGGGGCCAGGTTGTGATTTCGATTATCCGGAAGGAGATGGACATAGTACATCGGTTCCTTTTTTTACGAGACATTTGCGTAATGCCGGATATAAGACGGTCACCTTCTCCTCATTTGGAGATAGACATCATGCTTGGTGGTATTTTGCGGGATGGAATGAGCTGCACACGCATTCTTTGAAAGAAGGAAATGAGGATGCAGATGAAGTCAATGCAGCAGTGATTCCATGGTTACAGGCACACGGCAAAGAAGATAACTATTTTCTGCATATTCAGTATTGGGACCCACATACCTTGTATACCTATCCAAAGGAATATGCGGATCAATGGAACAACTTCCCGGTTAAGGAGTTTCCGAATGAGCAAACGATTCAAGACCATCAGAAAGACAGCTTCCCACGCTCGGCTACCTTTTTACACTGGGCTGATCGATTTCCAGAGACAATGCCGAGGCAGATCCGTAACCGCCAAGATTTGGCCCATTTGATCAACGGCTATGACGGGGGCATTTCTTATATGGATAAGCATGTAGGAGAAATCCTAGATACACTACGTGAATTGGGGATTGAGGAAGAGGTATGCTTTATAATTAGTGCGGATCATGCTGAATCGATGGGGGAGCACGGAGTGTATATGGAGCATGCCAATGCATCCGAATCCGTTCATCATATTCCTCTGATTATGAAAGTACCGGGAGTGACTAAGCCGGGACAGGTAGTGGACGGCTTTGTATATAATGTCGATGTAATCGCAACAATTACTGACATGGTAGGATTACCTGTTCCTACTGGCTGGGATGGGAAGTCGTTCTTGAATGCCCTGCAAGGGGGACATTGGGAAGGACGCGATTACCTAGTTATGGATCATGCTCTGTATGTTTGTCAGCGGGCTGTACGGGACAGTAAATGGTATTTTATTCGTACGTATCATCCGGGCTTGTTCGAATTTGAAGAAATTGCTTTGTATGACATGGAGCAGGACCCGAACCAAACGATTAATTTGGCCAAAGCCTACCCTGAAATTGTCAAAGAAATGGACCACCGTCTGGCTAATTGGATGCAAGAGCATATGGGGAAGCCTGGCAGCAAGGTCGATCCGATGCAAAAGGTTATCGAAACCGGCCCTTGGAAGTACATGACGGTTGAGGACTGGCATCGCAGGCTGCTGCAAGATGGCTGGCAGGAAGCAGCAGGTATGCTTGCGGCCAAATACGGGAAATCCAGTGATATCAATTCTTTATACGGAGTTTAGGCATTAAAGAATAAAAAGAAAACTATGAAAGGTTCATGAGTGAGTATGGAAAAATTGCAAAAAACAGTAGTGCAGCATAAAACAAGGAAGGAACCATTCTCCTCTAAGGTGCATCCTAACATTATGGTATTGCTTTCATTATTGATTGGTTTAGCCGTCTGGTGGCTTCTGTCAACGATACCTTCGGTTGGAAGCATCTTGTCGAACCCGGTGACCCTACTAAAAAGCTTTATGAGCGAACTGCAAAGCGGCAGGCTTTGGAGCAATATATATGCGAGTATTTTTAGAGTACTTGGGGGATTCTCGTTAGGCCTGCTGGCAGCCATTCCGGTCGCTTTCTTAATGGGCTGGTATCCTACCGTCAGGGCATTGATTGAACCATGGATACAATTTTTCCGTACGATTCCCCCAATTGCCTTGATTCCGTTAGTTATCGTAGCGTTCGGAATTGGGGAGGGAGCCAAAATTTCAGTTATTTTTGTAGCTACCTTTCTGGTCATGGTTATTTCCATTTATCAAGGGGTGCGCAATGTTGACCCGACGCTTATTAAAGCAGCAAGGGTATTAGGAGCAACTGATAAAGATATTTTCTTGGAGGTTGTCGTTCCGGCTTCATTTCCTTACATTCTGGTAGGCGTAAGATTAGGTTTAGCGAGTGCTTGGACGACATTAGTTGCGGCTGAATTGACTGGTGCTTCCAAGGGGTTAGGCAATATGATCATGGAAGCGGGATTGTACTTCCGTATGGATCTTGTAATATTAGGAATTATTATTATTGGTGTTATCGGATTTGCCATGGATAAAGGTGTACTCTATCTGGAAAGGAAGCTAACAGGATGGCAGGAACTGCGGAAGTCATAACTAACCATAGCCAAGAGACAGATCAGCCCAAGATTGAGATAACCAATTTGACCAAAGTGTACCAGGGCCGTAACGGAGACGTCGTTGCTTTACAAAATACGAATCTGACCATCTATCAAAATGAATTTGTATGTGTCGTAGGCCCGAGTGGTTGCGGGAAGACGACGCTGCTGAACATTATCGCAGGATTGGAAGATGCAACGGCAGGCAGCGTGACAGTAGACGGACAGGAAGTGTGGGGTCCTGGTAAAGAGAGAGGGGTGGTGTTTCAGCAATACGCTCTGTTTCCTTGGAAAACGGTTATTAAAAATGTAGAATTCGGTTTGAAGCTGAGGGGTCTAAACAAAAAGGAACGGCGTGAAAAAGCAGAAAAATACTTGGAGCTGGTAGGCTTAAAGGATTTTGCCAATTCCTATCCAAAGGAATTATCCGGTGGTATGAAGCAGAGGGTGGCTATCGCAAGGGCGTACGCTGTAAATCCTGAGGTGCTGCTGATGGATGAACCATTTGGGGCACTTGATGCACAGAGCCGTTCACAGCTACAGGAAGAACTACTGCACACATGGGAAAAAGAGAAAAAGACATGTTTTTTCATTACGCATGATGTGGAAGAGGCAGTTATTTTAGCGCAAAAGGTTATTATTATGAGCGCCAGACCGGGCAGAATTAAAGAAATAATTGAGGTTAATATTCCGTATCCCAGAACACAAGAAACGAAGCTTCATGAACGCTTTGTGCAAATTAAGAATGAGATTTGGGCTAAGGTATACAAGGAATATTTAGAAGTGAAAAAGTAAAAGTTTATGCTTACGATGCAAGTTTTCTTACGAAAACTCTAAGGGAGAGATTAACAATGTCCATGTTGATACGAGCAGGTAAAAAGAGCTTTGGTGTATTGATGATCACAATGTCGCTGCTGCTTACTTTGAGTGCATGCGGTACGAGTGGAGGAACAAATGGAGGCGCTGCAGGAGGTACAGCCGGAGGTAAGGACTCAACTGCAGCCAAACCGCAGGAGCCTGTGAAGGAAGCATCGAAGGAACTGCCAACTATTAACGTTGCTTATATGCCTGATATCCATGGAGCTACACCCATTGTTTTGGGTGAAGAAAAAGGATATTTTAAAGAAGCCGGAGTTAAGATCAATGCAGTGAAATTCCTCAGCGGCCCTCCTGAATTTCAAGCAATGGCCTCAGGCGACATCGATATTGCCTACATTGGACCTGGTGCAACCTTTTTATCCGCGCAAGGCAAAGGCAATATCATTGCGGTCGATAGTTTGAATACAGGTGACATGGTGTATGCGACCAAGAAATCCGGAATCAAGGATTGGAAGGACTTGAAAGGAAAAACCGTCGGGGTTCCAAAGGGGACTTCCGGGGAAATGATACTAAATCTTGGCATCAAAAAGGGTGGACTTAAGCCGGAAGATGTTAATGCTGTCAATATGGATGTTGCCGGAGCAGTTTCGGCTTTTGTAGCCGGTAAGGTAGATGCCGTTGCGATCTGGTCTCCTTATACATCTGAGATTGAGAAGCAAGTCGGTAAGGACAACATTGTGAAGTTAGGCGATAACAAGATGTTCTTCCCGGAATATGTGTTCCCGCAGAGCTGGGTGGTAAATCCAAAGTTTTTAAAAGATAAGCCTGAATTGGTTGAAAAGTTCCTTGCAGCATGGGTGAAAGCAAACGATTATCGCATTAAAAATATCGAAGAAACAATCAAGCTGACTGCTAAATTCACGCAAATTCCTGAGGATTCCCTCAAAGTCCAAGTGGATACAACGGAATGGATTGAGTCGAAAAAGCAGGTCGATTACTTTAAGGATGGAACTGTTATCAAGTGGTATGAGAATCTGGAGAAGTTGTTCGTTGAAAACGGCAAATTGACAGAAGTCGTCAAAGGCGATACGTTCGTTAGTCCGGCCCCATTTTTAAAGGTAGTTAAATAATTTATGGAAAAAGAGCTCCTACATTGTGGATTTAACACAATGTAGGAGCTTTATTTATGACGGAAGCTGCTTTATTGATTTCTTTTAATTTTATGAAACAGATGGGTAACGTTAAGCTCGTGAAGCAGTTTGACTACTTCCTTAGAACGCTTTTTACGAAATTTTTTGAGAATGACATTAATTTGCGATTTGATTGTGGAGAGCTCGACTTGTCTCGTTTGGGCAATCTCCTGCACCTTCTGATCCTTAAGCAGCAGTTCAATGATTTCCATTTCAGTTGGCGTTAGTTGGGAAAGGATGCTCATGGCATCAAACATATTGGCCTGATTTTTCCGTATTCGGGTAAATTCATTGCGGATTTTATAAGCGATTTCGGGGCGAATGGGAGATATCCCTTTTTGGGCCATACGGATACTTTTCATAATTTCAGAACTGGCTGCTGTTTTCAACACATAATCGATAGCACCGGCTTCGAAAGCTCCGAATACGGTTTCATCATCCTCATGAACGGTTAAAAAAACGATGCGTATGTGGGGAAACTCATCTATAATCCGCTTGGCAGCGATGATCCCATCATGCTTTACATCCATTTCAATATCCATCAGAATGACGTCCAAGGGCTCTCTGCTTGCGATGGTGTAAGCTTCTTTCCCGCTTGATGCTTGACCAACGAGTTCGAAGTCCACTTCTTTTTTTACCAATTGGCAAAAATGCTCGCGCAGTACCTCTAAATCCTCTGCAACTAAAACACGTATCCTTCTCTCCATCCAGTATTCCCCCTAATTTGTATTCAGCTCGTCCTTAATGTAGACCGGAAGCAGCAGCTGGAAGGTACTCCCTGCTCCTGGCTTGCTCTGAACATGAATATCTCCATAATGACCTTTTACAATCTGCTTGGCGTAAGACAAACCAACACCCCAATTTTTAGTTGTATTTTTATCCGTATAAAAGGGGTCAAAAATTTTGCCTATCCGATCTTGGGCAATACCTGAGCCGTTATCCTCAATTTTGATAATCAGCCAGTCATCCTCCAAGTATGAATGAATGGATACTATCCCTGTTGCTTCCTTATCGATTGCTTCAATAGCATTTATCATAATATTATAAATGGTTTCTGTCAGATGCTCTTGATCAGCGAGAATTACGGGATGTCCCTGCGGAAAGTTGTTTATCAGTGTAACATGTTCTGGAATGACCTTAAACTTACTCAACGTATGCTGCAAAAGCTCGTGAACATCGACCGGTTTTAATTGAAGATATGTTGTTTTAAAAGAATTGTAGAGCTGATCGAGTCGCTGCAGAGTCTCGCTAACAATACCGGAAACCTTGGTTACATTGGATTCAATTTCACTGGCAGGCTTTGATGGAGGACCCTCCATGCGTATAAGCTCATCAGTTCGCTGCAGTAAAATTTGCATCATTAGCAATTGATTTTTGATTGCATGCGTGAATACCTTGGTACCCATGTCAGCAGTTGATAGCTTACGTTCGAGCTGGAGGTCAAGCTTCCCCAGTTTTTTCTCAACCTCCGTATATTTCCAGATGGACAAAATGCTGATGATCGACAAAATTCCGGTAAAGCCAATGCTTAAATACCATTCAACTAAGGTTAAAGGAGGATTGAAGTTGGAGAAGTCGGAGTAAAGAACATAGTATGTACGAACATCAAACACTTGCAGCGGCCCCATAAAGCCTAAATAAAAATAAAACAGTACGAGGGCAAGCACACCAAGCAAGGTATACTTTACTTGGCTTTTGAACCAGTGGATGGTGATCCGCTTATAACGCCAAACCATAAAAAAAAGGGCTGCCAAAGTAGAAATAACCAACCATCCTCTGGTAATCCAGCCGATGATGTAGGTTTGATCCCGGTCCAAAACACTAAGCGCCCATTTGTAAATAACCGGATCATAGAACAAAATATTAAGTAAAGGTAGAATGGAGTTAAATGCATATATTTTCCATATTTTCAGGAAAGGCCGATAATAAAATAAGGTTACAGACAGTCCAATGAGACTGAATATAAATAAAGATCTGCCTATTGTAATCATCCGGCTGATAGCTTCGATTGTAATAGGTGAGTGCAGGAGCAGGTTGCGGATTGAATCGTTAAAAAATAATACAATATTAACCTTGTAATAAAAGCCTCCGTATTTAGCTATAAACAAAACAAGACCGGACATGCTGATGAACCAGCCCAGCAGTACCAGAGCCATCCAATAGGCGGAAGGATTTCTTGCTTTAGTAATAAAAAGAGTGATGGAAGCAGCCATTAATACGAGTAAAAGGATTGTCATTCGATGTGTCTCCTGAAAGAAAGGGATATGAAAAGAAGTGTAAGCGTTAACTTAATTATAGATGAAAAACGCTAGTACTGCGACAAATTATGTCATTGTTCTATGATATACTGCAATTATTAAACTAGAGGTGTGAGGACGGTTATTATGGAACAGAAACGATGCGGTTGGGTCAATAAAGATCCGCTTTATATCAATTATCATGATCATGAATGGGGCGTCCCTGTTCATAGTGAGCATAAGCTATTCGAGCTGTTGGTGTTGGAAGGGGCACAGGCGGGCTTAAGCTGGTATACGGTTTTACAGAAGCGTGAAAATTACAGACAAGCCTTTGACGGATTTGATCCGCAAATAGTAGCGGCTTATGACGAGGCTAAAGTGGCGGAACTGTTGGGGAACCCCGGCATTATCCGCAACCGATTAAAGGTGCGGGCTGCGATTACGAACGCACAGGCCTTTCTGAAGGTTCAGGAGGAGTTCGGCAGTTTTGACGCATACATCTGGAGGTTTATCGGTGGGATGCCGCTCTGCAACAGCTGGCGGTCATTGGGTGAGGTTCCGGCAAGTACCCCGGAATCTGATGCAATGAGTAAGGATTTAAAGAAGCGAGGCTTCAAATTCGTCGGCTCAACGATCTGCTATGCTTATATGCAGGCTACGGGTATGGTCAATGACCATACGATAGAATGCATGCTATACGAAGGAGCCGAAGCGGGGGAGAGGACTCTGTAGTGAGTCCTCGGCTCAAGAGCCCGGAGCTGCTTCATTACTCTCCAGCGCTACATACAGCGATAAATCACAAATACCTCGAAATACCTCTTCTTTCTGCAAATGTGGATATTCCTTATTCAATACATGTTCCAGTCGATGAACAGAGCCCCTTGAGCGATGTTAGTTAATAAGGTTTTCTTAGATGCTATTTTGGCTACAATTCCTGTTAATTGCCATTCCCCGGAGGCGTCCCTCTGCACGGAAATGCGAAGGTCGAAAGGCCTGCCCTCATAAGTGGCCAGTGGCAGCCTTTGTTGATTCCCGTGATGCCTGTCTATGAAATGGAGGCAGGCCTAAGCTAATTGAGGAGGTGGAGCCCATCAAAGGGTTCCAGCCAACAAAAGGAATGAATACATTAGCACAAGCAGTAATTCATTCCAAATGAAGGAGGCAGCAGCATGAAATTACCCTTTGTAGCGATTGTTACACCGGGATCATTCGTTATTCCTTCGGGAACGAGCAGCTCCGTTGAATTGGTTGTAGAGCATGTAGCACCGCATTTAACTAGCGAGGTAAGGCCTGTTGTTTTTGGAAGAACTGGAGGCAGAAACAGACCAGTATTGGAAACGCGTAAAGGAGTACGTTATATCAGGCTTCCCGCACCATCTCCACAAGCCTATATCCGCAATGTAAGTCGTAAACTTATACAATACAAACGTGATCTTAAGCTCATTCAAGTGGAAAATCGGCCACGGTTCGTACGCTATTTAAGACGAACTAACCCCAGAGCAAAAATTTGGCTTGTTCTTCATTCCATTACTTTTATTTCAAAGAGGCATATCAAAAGAGCTGAGCTTAGAGTTTGTCTGGCAGCTGCGGATCGGATCATAGTCAACAGCCATTTCTTAAAAGAGCAGGTAATCCGCATGGTTCCACAGGTTAAAGAGAAGGTTAGGGTCAATCATCTTGGGGTGGATCCAGAGAAGTTTATTTCTCGCTGGTCAGATAAGGGAGCCACGCTTCGTCAAAAATCACTTAAGCTTCGTGGCTATGAGGGCAAAAAAATTGTTCTGTATGTCGGTCGCCTGATTGGAATTAAAGGAGTACATCATCTGCTTAAAGCAATGCCCCATATCATCACCCAAGTACCTGATGCGGTACTTCTAGTTGTGGGAAGTGCATTTTATGGATCGGATCGTGTTACTCCATATGTAAAGCAACTGCACCGATTGGGGAGAAAAATGCGCGAGAATGTTCGTTTTATTCCTTATGTTCCGCATTCTGAAATTCCAGAATGGTTCCGGTTGGCTGATGTGCTCGTAGTACCTTCTCATATAAACGAAGCTTTCGGACTGGTTAATGTAGAAGCGATGGCTACTGGTGTTCCAGTTGTTGCAACGAGAGCTGGGGGAATGAAGGAAATCATTGAGCACGGAAATACAGGCTATTTAATTGATGCGCCATGTTTACAGGAAGAATTGGCACCATGGATTAGTACGTTATTGACTCAGCCTGGACAGGTTGAAAGGATGGGCGCAGAAAGTGAGCTTAGGGTGCAAGAGCATTTTACTTGGGCTAAGACGGCGGAACGATTTTTAAGTTTATACCAAACTGAATCATAATTGTGACGATGAAATAAAGTATTTCATTATTCATAGTATTCCGCTGTATATAGGCTTATATCTCACTTATAATCGATCCTTTTTGGAGAAATCAAAAAGATTTATATCATAGTTTATTCCAAAAAGGAATAAAGTCGGTTATAATGGACATAGAGCAACAAGACAGGGGATGCTGAAAATGAACATTACGGAAAAACAAACAACTTTACTCTGGCATATCTTTTGGTCCTTTTGCAAAATTAGTCCTGTCTCGTTTGGCGGAGGCTATGCAATGATACCTGCAATTGAAAAAGAAATTGTGGAAAACCGCCAATGGATGGATGAGGATGAAATGAGTGATTTATTGTCCATTGCAGGCTCATCACCTGGAGGTATTGGTGTCAATGCGTCCACACTTACAGGGTATAAGCTAGCGGGATTGAGAGGCGCTATAGCAGCTGTTCTAGGAATTTCATTGCCTAATTTTATCATTATGCTCGCATTGACTATAGGATATTCTGCAGTTCAAAACCTGCCTAAGGTGACAGCTGCTTTTGAAGGGATTCATGCGGCAGTAGTAGCATTCATAGCAATTGCTGGTTGGAAGATGTGGAGATCAGCTGTATATGATAAAAGCACATTGTTTATTTTATTAGGGTCATTATCTGCCTTGCTGTTCTCCAATCTGCATCCTGCCTTGCTGCTACTAATCGCTACATCGCTTGGTATTGTGATTTACAAATGGCAGCAGAAGCTGGGGACTATTGTATCCAAAGACATTAAGCATGAAAAGCAAACCTCCGGAAATAACCCGATTCTAGCAGGACAGTACATTTGGGGAGACGGAATTTAGTTTCGCTTATGGAAGGGGAGGGCGCTGTGTTTCTTATGTTGTTTTGGACTTTTTTCAAGGTTGGACTTATTTCATTTGGCGGCGGTTATGCGATATTAAGCATCATTGAGCGAGAGGTTCTATTGCAGCAATGGATGACTTCAGTTGATTATACACAGGCTGTAGCATTGGCTGGTATGTCACCAGGACCTATTGCTACTAATATTGCGATATTAGTTGGCTACAAAACCTCAGGTATCACTGGAGCGGTGGTTGCTGTATCAGGGATGATATTACCGTCTGTGATTGTAGTCATTATTGTCGCTGGTTTCTTATTTAAAGCAGGCAGGGAGCGATGGGTGCAGGTAGCGCTTTACGGGTTAAAGCCTATGGTGACTGCATTAATCTTATACGCTGCAATTCGAATGGCTATGAATGGACAACCATTGCTGGGGATTAACATCCATACATTGGCTAGCCTTGCGATTTTTGTTTTTGCTGTGATTGGAATTATGAAATATCGATTGCACCCGTTAATCATATTGTCTGTTTCAGCATTGATGGGAATTGCTTTTTTTGTATAAGGATGCAATAACTTATTGAAGATTAAAAGGATGAGGGCCTCTGCGGAGGCCCTTTTTTTTGTTGTAATAGGCAATCAAACGAAGTGAATTTGTAAATTAAAAGAGATTGATTTGTTCTTTTAGCGCCTATTTTGACGGTTACTGATAACTTCCTTCTGGG
This sequence comes from Paenibacillus foliorum, assembly GCF_013141765.1. Lineage (GTDB taxonomy): Bacteria > Bacillota > Bacilli > Paenibacillales > NBRC-103111 > Paenibacillus_S > Paenibacillus_S foliorum. The sequence continues at coordinate 53,129 of NZ_WHOD01000099.1, read as the reverse complement.
TGAATGCATATGTTACAAATGACTACTTAGGGCTCCTTTAAGCTCTGAAAAATGTTTATGGGTTAAATTCCATTATGGGAGGAATAGCAGGATGAGGAAGCAAAGCAGCCGAAGCTCCACTAAGGGTGGTCCGTTGCGCGGCAAACGGACCGGCGCTTATATTAATGAATTGAAATGGTTGGATGATATTCAAGCTAAAGAGAATGCGCGAAAATCGCAAATTATTAACAGTGATGCGACCATCAGCAAGCTGGAGCAGCCGGAAAAGGAGGATACCTCTTTAAATACCGTGCAGTTGCGTCCTTTGTTATTCCAGCCAGTGATTCAGGAGCGTAAATCTAATTCTGAAGCCATGGCTATTATTTACACGGACGATATTGCAGATGCATCGGTTACAAATGAAAAAATAGCTCATCATACTATAGAAGGCAGCAAATTAAAGCGCGGAAGTATCAGTATGGATGAATTGAGCGATTATGCTGTGACATCCGCCAAGCTAGGAGACCGCAGTGTTACTCAGCAGAAGCTAGGACTGCAATCGGTGACAGAAGAACATATTGCTGCTTTTGCCATCACAGGGGATAAAATTCAGGAGCGGACTATTAGTGGAGGTAAGCTTCAGGATAACAGTATTACTTCAGAGAAGATGGCGGATAAAACCATTGATGCTATGAAAATTGCTGAGAAATCGATTCATACGAAGCATTTAGCAGAGGAAGTAATTACAGGCGAGCTGATTCAAAATCAGTCTATTACATCGGAGAAGATAAAAAGCGGTACGATTCAAACAATACATTTGGCTAACTATTCCGTTAATACAGCTAAGCTGGCTGATTCGTCAGTAACTGCGGAGAAGCTGCGCGACCGATCGGTAACGGCGGATAAAATCGCGGATGGCGAGATCAGCACTCAGAAGCTGGGCAATCACGCAGTTACGGATGAGAAGCTGGCCCCTTGGAGTGTCGGGCCGGTGCATTTAAAGTCGAAGGTGATTTTGCATGAGCATTTAACGGATGGGATCGTACGCAGTGAAAATATTGCAGGTAAGCAAATTACATCCGGGCATTTGGCGGGAGAAGCGGTTTCTGCAGAGCATATAAAGGATGGCTCTGTAACCTTAGAGAAGCTGGCAAAGCATTCAGTGAATGGTACTCATATGCAGGAAGGCATTATAGAAAAGAAGCATATCCAACAGCATAATGTGGAAACACGCCATTTGGCCGAAGGAGCTGTAACTGCAAGTAAGCTTGCGGCGCAAAGTGTGAACACTCAACAGTTAGGAGAAGCATCTGTAACCTCTACTAAGCTCGCTGATCTATCAGTCACTTCAACGAAGATCGTGAAAAAAGCGGTAACCGCAGAGCACTTGTCCGCCGCCTCCATATCCAGCAGTCACATAAGTGAAAAAGCGATCCTCTCAGCTCATCTAAATCCGCTTATTGTAGGAAAAGAGCATCTGCAGGAGCAGTCGGTCGTTACAGCTAAGCTGCAGGACCGTGCGGTAACTTCTGAGAAGCTGGCATTAGGTCTGATTCAGCAACAGCATATTCAAGATGGGGCTGTTTTGTCAGGCAGCCTTGGTAATCAAAGTGTGACCACTTCGAAGCTGGCCAGCGAATCGGTATCTACCGACAAAATGACAAATCTGGCAATCACTTCAGCGAAGCTTGCACAGGCGAGTGTAACAAGTGACAAGCTCGCACGCAGGGCAGTGCTTGCTGAACACCTGACTGAAGGGGCAGTCCACGCTGCACATTTAGCAAAGGCTTCGGTACAGAGCAGTCATTTGGCTTTGGAAGCGGTAAGCAGTGAAACGATTGCAAGTGGTGCAGTGACATCAGAAAAGCTGGCCGATGGAGCTGTAAAAACTGCACAGATAGCTGCAGCTGCAGTTCAGTCTAAGCAGCTCGCTGTAGGTGCGGTTGAAGCGGCACATTTAGCTGCGGGTGCCATAGGCACGGTAAATTTGGTGGAGCGAGCAGTAACGGGCGCAAAGCTGGCGGCGAGAGCGGTAGAGGCTGAGCATATTGCGCAAGGTGCAGTACGTGGTGAGCAGGTGGCTGCACAAGCAATAGGAACAGCGCAGTTGGCTGATCAGTCGGTGACGGGAGCGAAGTTGGCCGAAGGCTCCGTAGAAGCAGGGCATATCGCACCAGGTGCGGTGCGAATCGAGCAGATGGCAGCACAAGCAATAGGAACAGCGCAGCTTGTTGAACAATCCGTAACAGGAGCGAAGCTGGCTCTAGGTGCGGTAGAAGCAGAGCACATCGCACCAGGAGCGGTGCGCAGCGAGCAGGTAGCGGCAGAGGCAATTGGCTCTGCGCAGCTGGCTGAGCAGGCAGTGACTGGAGCGAAGCTTGCCGCTGGTACTGTAGAGTCAGAGCACATTGCTATAGGAGCGGTACGAAGTGAGCAGGTGGCGGCGGAGGCGATAAGCACTTGGCATCTTGCGGAGCAAACGGTGACGGGAGCAAAGCTGGCTGTAGGAACGATTGAGGCATGGCACATCGCACCAGGTGCGGTGCGGAGTAAACAGCTGGCGGCAGAAGCGATAGGAACAACACAGCTTGCGGATCAGTCGGTGACAGGAGCGAAGCTAGCGACAGAAGCGGTGGAGGCCGGGCACATTGCACCTGGCGCTGTGCGAAGTAAGCAGATAGCAGAGGAAGCGATAGGCACGGAGCAGCTAGCACAGCAATCGGTAACCGGAGCGAAGCTTGCAGCAGGAGCGGTGGGTACAATTCACATTGCGGAAGGAGCCGTACAAGGCGAGCAGGTGGCGGCGGAGGCAATAGGAACAGCTCAGTTAGCGGAGCAGGCGGTGACAGGAGCGAAGCTGGCCGCAGGAGCAGTGGAAGCAGAGCATATAGCCGAAGGTGTTGTGCAAGGTGAGCATATCGTGGCGGAAGCAATAGGAACAGTCCAGCTTGCTGAGAAAGCTGTGACGGGAGCAAAGCTCGCAGTAGGAGCGGTGAGGGCTTTCCACATCGCCGAAGGTGCGGTGCGAAGCGATCATATAGCTGCAGAGGCAGTAGACACGGAACAATTGGCGGAGCATTCCGTGACCGGAGCGAAGCTGGCCATAGGAGCGGTGGAGGCGGTGCATATCGCACCAAGCGCGGTGCGAAGCAAGCAGGTGGCTGCGGAAGCGATAGGTACTGCACAATTGGCGAAGCAGGCGGTGACCGGAGCGAAGTTGGCCATAGGCGCCGTAGAAGCGGAGCATATTGCTGAAGGCGCTGTGCGAGGCGAGCAGGTAGCCGCGGAAGCAATTGGCACGGAGCAGTTGGCGGAGCAGGCGGTGACGGGAGCTAAGCTAGCGATAGGCGCCGTGGAAGCGGAGCACATCGCTGAAGGTGCGGTGCGAGGCGAGCAGGTAGCCGCGGAAGCGATAGGCACAGAGCAGCTGGCGGAGCAGGCGGTGACGGGAGCAAAGCTAGCGGTAGGCGCCGTGGAAGCGGAGCACATCGCTGAAGGTGCGGTGCGAAGCGAGCATGTAGCTTCGGAAGCGATAGGTACGGAGCAGTTGGCAGAGCAGGCAGTGACGGGAGAGAAGCTGGCCGAAGGAGCGGTGGAAGCCGAGCACATCGCAGCAGGAGCGGTGCAAAGCAAGCAGGTGGCTGCGGAAGCGATAGGTACGGAGCAGCTGGCGGAGCAGGCGGTGACGGGAGAGAAGCTGGCCGTAGGCGCGGTGGATGCGGAGCACATCGCTGAAGGCGCGGTGCGAAGGGAGCAGGTGGCCGAGGAAGCGATAGGAACCGAGCAGTTGGCAGAGCAGGCGGTAACGGGAGAGAAGCTGGCTGTAGGAGCCGTAGAGACTTCGCACATTGCCGAAGGTGCGGTGGGAAGCGAGCAGGTGGCTGCGGAAGCGATAGGAACCGAGCAGCTGGCAGAGCAGGCAGTAACGGGAGGGAAGCTGGCCGTAGGAGCCGTAGAGGCTTCGCACATTGCTGAAGGTGCGGTGGGAAGCGAGCAGGTGGCTGCGGAAGCGATAGGAACCGAGCAGCTGGCAGAGCAAGCAGTGACCGGAGAGAAGCTGGCCGTAGGAGCCGTAGAGGCTTCGCACATTGCCGAAGGGTCAGTGCGAAGCTTGCATGTCGCAACTGAAGCGATAGGAACCGAGCAGTTGGCGGAGCAAGCGGTGACGGCAGAGAAGCTGGCCAAAGGTGCTATAGAGGCAGTGAACATCGCACCGGGAGCAGTGCGAAGCAAACATGTGGCTGCGGAAGCAATAGCTACAGCGCACCTGGCAGAGCAAGCGGTAACGGGAGAGAAGCTGGCTGCGGGCGCGGTAGAGGCGGAACACATCGCTATAGGTTCGGTGAACGGCGAGCATTTGAGCAGTGATTCCATCGATGGTCTGCATGTGAAGCAGGAATCCATCTCAGGTTATCACCTTCTGCCGGGGAGCATATCGCTGCTGCATCTGGATTCCTGTCTGCAAGCTCAGCTACAAACGGCCTCAGCACCAGCACCAGCTTCAGTGCCTAATCCTGAGCTAAATGAAGATACAGATGAATGTTTTATAGCAGATCGGGTAGCAGCGGAAACCATTACGCCCCTTCATTTGTCTCCAGAATCAGTTGGTAGCACACAACTGCAGCCGGCCGCTGTAGAGACGCTGCATATTGCAGAAGGAGCGGTTACCCCAACGCAATTATCCTTTCAGCCCGTACAAACGCCTAGCGCAGCAGCAACTATTCAGCAATTCGGACTCTCGTCGTTCCAGCTGAGGCTTGAGCAAGAGACCGTTAAGGTAACCATCGTCTTCGACAGTTTGTTTGCAAATACTAACTATGTGCTTGTAGCAACAACCGATCAAGAGGCTTGTTATGCTATTATTGAAGATAAACAGCAAGACAGTGCAAAGCTCACAATCGTTAGAAGTAAATACTCGCCAGAACTTCAGGGAACTGTTAACTGGATTGCAATCGGTTCGCTAGCTTAGTAGAACTAGTAAGGAAGCCATCTGTAACAATAAGATGGCTTTTTATATTTTTTCCAACAAAAAGTAAAAATCACTTTTCAAATGATTTGAAACGTGATATTATTTCGTTTATGAATATTTCTTATACGAAATATAAGGTCGCAAAACGATTATTTACAACATAAGGAAAGGGTGGTTTATGACCGATTTTTCGCATGGTATTGTTCAGCCTATAGTCGTATGATATATTTTTTTGTATGGATATTTCGCTCACGAAATAATGGGAGGTTGAACTAGTTGAGTCGTGCAATGGAAATCGGACATTCAATAAGGAAGCTAACGAAAATTTTTAATGTGACTATGAAGGAAGATTTAAAAGAACTCGGTCTTACCAAGCCGCAGATCATGACATTAGGCACTGTGTATTATGATCGTAAAACGATTGGACAGATTTCAGAGAACACAGGGCTATCTTATAGCACAGTATCGGGAATTATAGATCGGCTGGAGAGAGATGGATGGATAGAAAGAGTCCGTGATGAAGCGGATCGACGAATTGTTTGGATAGGAAAAACGGATAAATTCGATTTATTGAAAGAGAAGCTGCATTTTTTTCAAGAAAGCTTTTATGAAAAATTGCTGTCTGATCTTACCGATCCAGAGCTCGATACTATCATTCATTCGCTGGGACTGCTAACTACTTACTTGGAAAAGAAGGTTGAGGAAAAGCTATGAAAAAGAAACCAGTTTTGTATTTGATCCTTGGGATCGCACTTCTTGCAGCTATAGGCGGAGGATATTCCTTTTGGTACCAAGGGCATTATTTTATTAAATCAGAGGATTCAAGAATAACCGGCGATATTTATCGTGTCATGCCTCGTATTTCGGCTAAAATGACATCGCTGCAGGTCGCTGAAGGAGATACCGTAATTTCGGATCAAATCGTGGGTCAGCAGGACAACACGAACCTGTCCACCAGTCTTCTGGATCAAGCTGCATTACGCTCTCCGATCAGCGGAACAGTTATCAAAACAATGGCAAAGGCTGGGGAGGTTGTATCTCCAGGACAGACCATTGCAATGGTTGTTAATAAGAAGGATCTTTATATTTCCGCTAACATTGAAGAGGGTGACATTCACCGGGTAAGTGTGGGACAGACGGTTGAATTTACGGTAGATACTTTCTCAGGCAGCACATTGGTAGGTAAGGTTAAGGAAATTGGTGAAGCAACGGCTGCTACCTTCTCATTGCTCCCAGCAACGAATACCAGCGGTAACTTTACAAAAGTGACTCAGCGTATTCCGATTAAAATATCGATTGATGACCAACAAGGGCTGCCATTAGCCCCAGGTATGAGCACAACTATAAAAATTCATTTGAAAGGCTAGGGGACAATCACCATGAAAAGAAAACAATTGACATGGATCCCTGTGATCCTTTCATTATGCGCAGTTATGGTTTTACCAGCATGCGGAGCTGCTGTTGCGCCACAAGCTAACGCGGCACAGGCCATTCCAGTTAAGGCCATCAAGCTTGGACAAACAAACGAATCAGGGCTAAGCGGTAAAGTTATTCCTGATCAAGAAGTAAAGGTTGTCTCCAAAGCTTCCGGAAAGGTTCTGGAGGTTAAGGTTAATGAAGGCTCAGTCGTGAAAAAAGGCGATGTGCTTGTACAGCTGGAAACAGATGACTTGTCACAACAGCTAAAGCAGGCTGAATCGGGCGTTATTGCTGCTCAAGCCAAGCTGGCTGACACACAAGCAGGAACAAGAAGTCAAGAAATTCAAGGCTTGGAAAGTGCTGTACAAAGTGCTAAAGCAGCAAGCGAGCAAATTCAAGCTGCAACAGACACAGCCAGATCGGCTTTTGATTTGGCGCAAAAAAATTACAATCGTCTAAGAAATATGTACGAAAGTACCTCTACGGTTACGAAAGATGATATGGATAAAGGCACCTTTGAGTTTGATAAAGCCAAATCTGCTTATGATCAAGCACAAGCACAGCTGCAAGCGTCAGTCGCGCAAGTATCAGCAGCTAAATCAAAACTGGATCTGGCGCGCAGCGGGCCTACCGGTAATACTGTAGAAGCTCTGCAGGCTGAAGTGAACCGTTTGAACGCAGGTTTGGAACTCGCGTCTAGCGCATTTAATAATGCTTCTATTGCTGCTCCAATGGACGGGATCATTGTGAAGCGCAGCATACAGCCTGGTGAGATGGCTCAGCCTGGCGTCACTCTGCTCAATCTTGTAAAGATGGATCAAGTGCAAATAGAGCTAAGCGTTCCGGATTCACTGATTGGTAAGCTAAAAAGCGGTGCAGATGTTGACGTTAAGATTAGTAATTTGCCAGAGAAGTCTTTTGCAGGCAAGCTGAACTTTGTCAGCCCGGTATCCAATGTGAACAGCAGTACATTCCCGGTTAAAGTAACTGTTGATAACAAGGATGGCTTGATTCTGGCCGGTATGATGGCAGAGGTTCATCTTAAGGATGCTGGACAAAGCCGAATGGAAATACCTAAGGCTGCATTAGTAAAAAAAGATAACAAAAATTACATCTACACGATTCAAGATAAAACTGCCAAGGCAGTTGAGGTAACCACTCAAGATAAAAATCAGGACTGGGTTTATTTGCAGGATAACGCGAGCGTGAAAGCGGGACAGCAAATAATAATTAATCCAACGGATGCTCTAACGGATGGCAGCACAGTGAAAGTCGAATAGGGGGCGATGGTGTGTCTGATGATTCTCAAAAAACGGCCGCTCCCGGAACTCCGGTTGAAGAACATAAAGAGCCTAGCTTCTGGCTTCCGCTTGTAGCTATTATTCTTGCTACTTTCGTATCTGTATTAAGCAGCAGCTTGGTGAATGTAGCACTTCCCAAGCTGTCTACCGTATTTGGTGTACCGACGAGTACCATTCAGTGGGTCGTAACCGGGTTTATGTTAGCTTCCGCTGTTGTTATTCCTGCCAGTGGCTTTCTTGCTACGCGATTGGGCAGCAAGAAAGTGCTGATCTGGTCCGTTATAGGGTTTACAATTGGCTCCTTATTATGCGGGTTAGCTTGGAATGATTCGAGCTTGATTGCTTTTCGTATTTTTCAAGGATTAACGGGCGGTTTTATCATGCCGGTCGGTATGGCGGTAATTTATACGATAGTGCCTCGTAAGCAGATCGGGCTAGCGATGGGTATCTGGGGGGTAGCGGCAATGGTTGCTCCCGCATTGGGACCGACCTTAGGCGGATATCTCATCCAATACTACAGCTGGAGAACCTTATTTTTGCTGAATGTGCCAATTGGTGTAATAGCAGCTGTTGCTGGCATCTTTTTACTGAAGGAGTCGCCTGTTAACAAGAATTTAAAGTTCGATACGTGGGGAGCTGTGTTTTCCGTAACTTTTTTCGGAACGCTTCTCCTTGCATTGAGTAAAGGGCAAACTGAAGGCTGGACATCTTTGTATATCGTTAGTTTGTTTTTTATATCGGCAGTAAGTCTGGCTTTATTATTGTGGGTAGAGCTCACCACGGAAACGCCGCTTCTGAATTTAAAAGTATTCAAGGATATCAAATTTTCGGCTAGCGTGCTGACTGCAGGACTTATCATGATGGCGATGATGGGCGGAACCTTCCTTATGCCTATCTATTTGCAAAATGTACAGAATATGACTGCATTGGATGCCGGGATATTGCTGCTCCCTCAATCTGTCGCAATGGCGCTCATGATGCCTATCAGCGGCAAGCTTTTGGAGAAAGTCGGTATCGTGCCTATAGCAGTGATTGGCTTGCTTATTCTTGGGGTAACTACTTATGAGCTGCACTCGTTAACAGCGGATACTTCTCACTTGTGGATTAACGTGGTGCTTACGATTAGAGGATTTGGTATCGGGCTTTGTATGATGCCTATTTCCACTGTTGGTATGGCGGATATTCCGAAAGACAAAATCAATGAGGCTTCCCCACTCTCTAATGTGTTCCGTCAAGTTATGGCTTCCATGGGGATCGCTGTGTTAACGACTATTATGAGCAGCCGACAGTATCTTCATTACTTCCGGATTACAGAAAATGTTCCTTCTACTTCAGAACCTGCTACACAGTATATGAGCGCGATCTCAGGAGCTCTATCCCAAGGTGGAGTAGATGCGGCAACTGCAAGCGGAACAGCTGCTGTTTATCTGGCAGGGCTTATGCAGAAGGAAGCTATGGTTCGCTCCATAGCGGATACTTTCTTTGTCTCAGCAATACCAGCATTTCTATGTATTCCATTAGTATTTTTATTACGCACGAAAAAAAAGAAGAAAGAACAGCCAGCTGAGCAGTCTGCTCCGGTAGTTCCCGAAGAAACGGCAGCACCAGTTGTGTCAGGTCGACCTGTAAAGCTTACCGAAACGGTCGAAGTGTAAAGGATAGGACTCGTTTAATATTTGATTTATTTGGGGGAATACTCTAATGAAGAAAAGTTTATCAATGATACTGAGTGCCGCAATGGCATTTTCTATGTTTTCATCCGTTGCTTTAGGCGCGGGTATTGCAAAGTCTTCAACTGATTTTAACGATTTGAATAACCTGGACGCTGCTTCAAAAATCAAATTCGATGCTATGATTTCTGCCGGCATATTTGATGGAGTTGGAGAGGGTAACTTTGGTTTAAAGGATAAAATGAATCGGGCACAATTCGCTAAGGTTGCAGCCTTGATCTTCGGCTTACCTGTAGATGCTTCCCTGAAATCATCGAGCTTCACAGACGTAAGTGCAGATGATCCGGCTAACGGTTACGCGCTTCCTTATATTGAGTCACTTAAGAATGCTAATCTCACCGATGGTTACGGCGCTAATTCTTACAATCCTGCCGGAGAAGTAACGAAGGAGCAGCTTGCAGCGTTCTTAATCCGTGGTTTAAGTAAGGAAGCTGAGGCGAAAGCCACTCAGGGAGTAAATGATACTACCGTTTCCGCTTGGGCAAGAGGCTATGCTTCTCTAGCCACTCAATTAAAGCTAATGGAAAATGGCGCTGATGGCACATTCGGAGGCAACTCTGCTGCAACCCGCGAGCAATTGGTCACTTCTTCATATGAAGCGAAGCAGCAATTCATTCCGGGATCTATTGTTGTAAAACCAACGGTGCCATCTAACACGGTGCAACTATCAACAGGCGAGATGCCAAGCTATCCATTAACGAACAACGTACAGGCTCAGCCTAAGGGATTGCTGCAGGAGAAAACAGCAGGAGGCTGGAGGTTCGGAGCTGCTATTAAGTTAACTAATACCTCTGGCTCGACTGTCCGTATACCTGATTATGAGCTTCGTGTTAAAGCTTCCGATGGAACAGTCTATACATTGAAGGCAAGCTCGGATAATGTCCGTTCTATTGAGCCTCAAAGTACAGTGGAGCTAAGCTACATGTCAGAGATTGATAAAATAGCTGACTTTAATCTAACCAATCTGCTATGGATTGATGTAGATGATCAAGTATATCCGAAGCAGGAGACATTACTTGCCGATGCTCCGATTGAATCTTTCGTATGGCGTGGATCGGAAGCAACTATCCAAGATCCTGCATTATTAGGAAACTGGGGTGTTACCTTCACCATTCCTGGTGAGAATTCACCGTTGAAGTATTCCGCAACTAATATGACTAAGCAATTTACTGGGCAAGCACCAACTTATATCGTACAGGTAAAAGTGGTAAACCCAGCTAGTTATGCTGCAACTGTTCCTAACTTTACTTTAAGCGGGCAAGCTGAAGGACGTTCATTTGTCGGCAATAGAGTTGAGCAGTCCTCGGTTATCCTAAATCCTGGGGAGCAGAAGTATATTAATTTTGCAATTACAACAGAGCCTGATACGCAACTTAACGCGTTCTATGTCCTGTCGGGTCATAACTTCCTGAAACAAGGAGCTACTGCGCCGATCCAATACTTTACTGGCAGAATCGGGTTTAAATTACCGGCTGCATCTGAAACCCAAACAGCCTTACCATCGTATGTAATAGGCAAGCCGATTACGGTCGATTCATTAAGTAAAGCAGTCAATCCACAAATGGAAGTAGCACTGCAAAATATCGAATGGTTTGAAAATGACGGAAGAGATTACAAAACAGCTGTAGCCAAGATCAAGTACACTAATAGAAGCGGCAGCGTAATTCCTGTTCCGAAACTAGGGGCAGACATTGTTTCCAGCAATGGGGTTACCTATAACGGTATTCAAAGCACCAGCTCTGTAAACGATGTGCTCCCAGGTATGGGTGCTGTGCAAATGTACGCTTTTACGGTTCCTGGATCGGAAAATGCTAATCAATTCACATTACGTTTGCTGGAACAGCAAGGTCAACAAGCTCAGGCAAGCTCACAAGCAGCGCAAGCTCAACCAACGCAGCAAGCACAGCCAAGCTACAAAACACCAATTGCACAGGTTAATGTAACCATGAATTCATTGACATCGGTAGGTAATGAGTTCTCGTTCTATCCTTACCAGGTGAGAATGGATAGCTTTAATATCACCAACTATGCTGCGAAAAATGCAGTTACTAACAGCTACGGATATACGTACAAGCTGGAAATGGGTCTGGATATAAAAACAACAGATGCTGTCATAGCTGATCCGGCTAATCCGAAATTGTTATTCCAGTTGGAAGGACCAGATGGCAAACGCCTGGGTTCCAAAACGTATGCACTCTCGGGTGATAATCGTTTGATGAGTGGCAACCAGTCGATCATGTTTGATAGTGCTTCCGATACATTGGAATCTCCGATTTCAATTAAGGTGTATGAAGTGGTTACCACACCATATGGCGACGCTAGACGTTTGCTAACAACACTGAAGGATTAAGATTATATAGAGGCATTATAAAAGTGCCTTAGGGATCCGTATTCCTAAGGCACTTTTTTAATTGAAAGAGATTAGTAAAACGTTCCATTGGTCACACAAAAGTTTAGCTCAGGAGGCTCAATAATGAAAGAAACTGGAATTGATCTAGAATTACAGCAAGTATTTCGGCGGATAATGCGAAAATTGGTGGTCTATGGTAAGTTTATAGATCCGCGATTCTCCGGCTCCCAAGTTGCAGCGTTGGATATTATTCAAACAAAAGGACCTATCAAAGTTACCCATTTAGCAGAGAAACTCACCTTATCATTGAGTGCGGTCACATTACTATGCGATAAGCTTATCCAAAATGGATATTTAATACGTGAACGCGATGATGAGGACAGAAGGGTTGTTTACTTAAGCATAACAGATCATGGCCGTGAGGTACTTGAGGACATTTATGCATTAGAGAAGGAATTAGCTAGTCAATGGTTAAGCGGGATATCGGAACCTGAGTTGGAGCAATTTAATAAGACATTTCAACACATAGCTGGAAATCATCTACGGTTAATGAGTTCAAAGAAAATGGAAGACGAAAACTGCTGTCATTTAAAATGATGGAAGAATTGTAAATTTGATTGAATATGTTAGTTGAAACCCCTATAATATCGATGATAGAGGACGGTTTAGCAGGAACTGAATGAATATTGGTTATGCCAGGCTGGTAGGTCCGATTGGTTAATAGGGAGGGAAACTTTAACGATGAACTATTCGATTGGTATGGATATTGGCGGTACAAATGTTGTTTGCGGCTTAGTGAATGCTGATGGAAAGCTGCTTCATAAAATTAAGCAACCAACAGAATCTTCTAAGGGCAGTAGTTATGTATTTGATAAAATTGGACGAATGATCGAGGAATTATTAGTAAAGTCAGGAATCGAGAAGTCGCAAGTATCGGTTATTGGAGCAGGAACACCAGGGTTCATCGATCCAATAAAAGGGATTACCCTTTTTGCCGGGAACCTGCGTTGGACGCAGGTACATACAGCTGAAGAAATTTCAAGGAGGACTGGCCTCCCTGTATATATAGATAATGATGTTAGAATGTACGTCTACGGAGAAGCACTTTGTGGTGCTGCTCGTGGATATGAGCATGTATTGGGCATAACGATAGGTACAGGCTTAGCAGCATCGATGATTAATAACGGGCAGCTTTATTATGGGAGCGGCTACATGGCGGGAGAGCTAGGGCATATCCTTATGCCTGAGATCACCTATCGCTGCGGCTGCGGCATGACAGGCTGCTTGGAAACCGCAGTATCGGGAACAGGAATTGCAAGGCAAGCAAGAGAGCAGATGGAGAACGGCCGAGCGAGCATCATGCATGATTGGCTGAACGGTAGATCACTTGAAGCGCTTACGGCAGCGGATGTGTCCAAAGCGTTCGATGCAGGTGACCCTCTAGCTGTGGAAGTGCTCAATCATACAGGAATGCTGCTTGGAAAAGGATTGGCTTCAGCGGTAACGCTATACAGTCCAGATATTATTGTTATTGGCGGCGGTGGGGCTTTGGCTGGTGAACGGTTGTTAGCTCCCATGCGAGAGCAATTGAAACAGTCGGTGTATAGCGGGTATTGGGACAGGCTGACTATTAGAACTGCAGAGATGCTAGATGATGCTGGAATTGTGGGCAGTGCGATGGCGGCAGGCGAGCGGTTGTCAAGCACAGGAACACAAATTCATCAGCAGCCGTAATCCTATATCCGATTCTCCTCCCAACTCACAGCATATTGATTACAATTTGAATCACGTTGGTTTGCAGTAGACCTAAGAAGGGTATGTGCGGATAGATAAGGGGAAGCCATGTGAGTGGTTTCCCTACTTTATTATGGAACGAGCATTGCATCGTCAGGCTTCTAGCGGACAGTGATTCAGCTCTATTTTGCGAATCGATCTATGTAATTTTTAATCGAAATATGGACGATCATTTCCTTTATATAGTATATTAGAAGAGAAGATTTGAGGCAATTTATTAGTATATCTGTAAATTATGAGTAAATTCCTATAAAAATTGTTAAAAAAGTTTGAGTATTCTTAATAATCATCTAACATTCGAGCGGAAACAGGTGGTAAAGGATGCATAGAGTATTAGTCATAGAAGACGATAGTATGGTCGGCGAGATGTCAATGATGCATTTATCAGAAGAAGGCTATAACGTACGTAGAGCAGTAAATGGCAAGGAAGGTCTCCAGCTATTGACTGAGTTCGCTCCAGATCTGGTGATTATGGATATTGTGCTCCCGGATATTAATGGAAAAGATCTATGTAAAGATTTTCGTAGAACTTCGCTTGTTCCGATCCTTGCCGTATCGATGAAAACAGAGGTTCTCGATAGAATCGATGCTTTAACTGCCGGTGCGGACGACTACTTATGCAAGCCATTCAGTATGCGTGAGCTTACGGCTAGGGTAGCTGCGATGATTCGCAGGACGGAAATGAACAGCGCCGAGACAATGATCAAGTCTGATCCTGTTTCGGTACCAGCTCCGCTGCAGGGAGAGGGCAAGGATCCAGTTACTCTGGATTATGATCGCAGATCTATTTTTGTAAATCATACTTTTGTGGAAACGACTTACTCCGAATTTGAGCTAATGAAGCTTTTGGTTAACAACAAGGAAAAGGTATTTAGCCGAGATCAATTGATTAATACGCTGCGTGGAATTGATTCCTTTGTAAATGACCGATCTATCGATGTACATATTGCTAACCTACGAAAAAAAATCGAGAAAGACCCAAAGGAACCCCAGTTTATCAAAACGGTTTGGGGCATAGGGTACAAGTACGTTACTAACTCTTAGGGAATGCTCCTTAAGAGTTTTTTATATGTATACGTGATTGGGGGACGATAGATGAGGAAGTTATCGCTGCGTTTTAAAATGATGGTTTTGGTTGTGTTGATTTCAGGCGGGTCTCTGTTTGTTGTGGGGATAAGCAATTACAGCTCCGCCAAACAGCGGATTGTAGATTCTCTGAAGGAAACCGCAAACGAGAAGGTACGTTTATCTTCCTGCAATTTGTCAGCGTGGATTGGGAACCGAATATCGGAAGTGGAGATCATGAGCCGAACTGAGCAAGTGCGATCCGGAACCGACGCGCAGCGGATTGATTATTTTCGTAAGGAAGTGGAACGCTCCAAAGGGATATATCGAACCATGGAGTTCGTCGATTTAAAAGGGGATATTGCATTAAGCTCTGAAGGAAAAAGTAACATTCGTTCAAAATTAAATGGAGCGATGATAGGAGAGAGCATTGTCTTTGAACCGTTTATCGATAAAGCAACGAATCAAAGGCTGATCACGCTGCAAGTGCCTGTATTTGATGAAAGAAATAACTCCATCGGGTTTGTTCATTCAGAAATTTTATTGGATACGGCTTTCAAGAAGCTAATCAACTATCAATCAAGTAATTTGGGCCAGATCATGGTGACTGCTGCTGATGGGACGGCATTTTATTGGAATGATGTTTCGGAAGCGAAATCTATTAGTAAGGAAGCAATAGGTCCGATTTTAACAGAGATTGCAAAAGATCCATCGGAGATGAAGCTCGGTTACCGTGAATTATCGAATAAGATGGATCCGCAAATCCTGTTTTTTTCAGCTGTGGAAGGTACCGCTTGGTATGTGGTGCTTCAGGTTCCAATCGATGAATTGGAGAAACCGCTAAACTCATTATTTTGGAAAACTATGCTCTCCATTGCTGCTACTGAGCTGATAATGATATGGCTTCTGACGATGGCTTATAACCGACAACTGGTAAGGGTAAGGAAAATTTTGTCGGTTACAGAAACGGTTGCTGAAGGTAATTTCAATCTCCCCCCTATTCCAATCAGCAATCATGATGAAATTGGAGCTTTGACGCAATCGGTGAATGGAATGATGGCTCATTTGAAGACGTTGTTTGAGCGATTGGATACAATTATTAACCAAAATGATTTTTTGATGATCGCATTTGATTCTAATTACAAGATTACTTATTTTAGTAAAACTGCCGAGATCATGCTTGGTTATACAGCGGAAGAAGTGCTGAATAAAGCGACACCTCTGTTATACATAGCTCCAGACGAAATAGTTGAGGAAGCCGAAAGGCTATCCAAGCTGCTGGGGCGCACCGTGACTCCCGACCTGGCTGTATTACGCGAGCTGAGATCCTTGGATTTTTCTTACGATCGCGATTGGACGTTTGTTCGCAAAGACGGCAAGCGATTTCCCGTAGCGCATAATTCTAATGGCTTGCGTGATCGTAATGGCAGCTTCATAGGAGTGGTGGCAATAGCTAGGGATATTACCGAGCAAAGGAGAGTGCGTCAGGAGCTTGTTCAAGCCAAGATGGAGGCTGACGAAGCGAATCTGGCTAAAAGTCGGTTTCTTGCAGGCATGAGCCATGAGATTCGCACTCCCTTAAATGGGATTATCGGACTAACCCAGCTGATGCAGAAAACAGATATGACAGAGGTTCAGAAGGATTACTCGTCCAAAGTATTGTATTCATCCCAAGCTTTGCTGAGAATCATTAATGATATATTGGATTTCTCTAAGGTGGAAGCTGGCAAGCTGGAAATAGAGAGGATTACGTTTCATCCGGAGGAGCTGCTGGATAAGCTGTCAGGTATACTGGGCGTCTTTCTCGGTGGCAAGGAGCAGTTTGAGCTAATGATCGAAACAGACGAGACTTTGCCGGTTGAGCTTATCGGGGATCCGCTTCGGCTGGAGCAGGTGCTGCTAAACCTATGCAATAATGCGGTGAAGTTTACGGAGAAGGGCTTCGTGAAGATAAAAGTTGATATGGTTAAGGAAATGGAGACATCTGTTCATGTGCGTTTTAGTGTGGAAGATACAGGAATCGGCATTTCCAAGGAGCAGCTGGATAGTTTGTTTAAGCCGTTTACGCAAGCGGACGGTTCGACTAGCCGCAAATATGGAGGGACAGGCTTAGGCTTGGTTATAGCAAGCAGTTTTATTAAGTTAATGGATAGTAATCTTGAGGTTCTCAGTGAGCTGGGACAGGGTAGTGTATTTAGTTTTACGGTTCCAATGCTGCTGCCCCTTGGGTCTAGGCATAACGATTGGAAGTCGAAGCTGCAAAATGCCGATTTGCGAGTGTTGGTTGTAGAAGACCATCCTGTCATGCAGGAGCATGTTAGTGCATTGCTGCGTTCTTTTTCCTTGGAGCCCATTGTTCACTCAACATGGAAGGAAGCCGTTGCTGAGCTGAGGCGGCTTGCACCTGGTAAGCCGTACGATATGGCATTGATGGATATGGATATGCCGGATATGTACGGCATGGAAACATGGGCAGCTTTTAAACAAGAAGCAGACGCAGCCGGTATCATCACCCTTGCGCTGACAACAGCCTACGGGCGGGATGAAATGTTAAATATGCCTACAGAGTATAGACCGGAGGGGATTGTTGTTAAGCCCTTCAGCCGATTGGGGTTGTTTCAATCCATTGAAGCTGTATGGGGCCGTCACGGCAGCGTATCTGTCCAACCATTCGTTGAGAAAAATGGGTCGCTGAAGAAACGGGGTAACAGCAAGGCGAAACGTATTCTGTTGGCTGAGGATAATGAGATTAATCAGCAGGTTGCCATGGAGCTGCTTGCGCAGTGCGGCTATTCCATTGAGGTTGCGCGAACCGGATATGAGGTGCTGGATAAGTTTCATGCTGAGGACTGGGATCTTCTCCTCATGGATATATTTATGCCTGAGTTAGATGGCGTTGAGACAACTCGTAGGATACGCAGCGGCGACCATCTGTCGCATATCCCAATTATTGCGTTAACTGCCAACGTTATTTCAGATGATCATGAGCAATACCGCTTAGCAGGGATGAATGATATCATCACCAAACCAATTGATTTGCAAATGATGGAATCGGTTATTCGAAAATGGCTGGGTGAAGCGGCTGTCTCCACCGAGGAAGGTTGGAACCAAGCTCCGTCAACAGGCAATGGCTTAAAGGAGCAGTTATACGGAAATGTGGATATCAATGTATCCAAAGCCTTACATCAGCTTCTCGGAAAGGAACCGATTTTACTCAAAATGTTCGCGATCTTTCTACGTGATTACGAAGGCTACACGGAACGGATAAAAGCAGCTTTAAGGGAGGGACACTTAGAAGAAGCACAGCGCTTCGCGCATACGCTTAAAGGTGCAGCCGGCAGCCTTTCAGCTGATCCTCTCTTTGAGGCAGCGGCACAGCTGGAAGAAAATCTTAAGGGAGCAATCATCACCGGAGAAAACAGCGCCGGGTTGGTGGAGGCTATTGAGGAGCTGGACATCCGATTAGAACGACTAATCCTAACATTGAGGACTATATCGTAGCTTGATTCTACTATTTGAACATCTTAGATGATGAGTTACTAAATAAAGCCTGAAGAGTCGACTCACGACTCTTCAGGCTTTTGCTTTATGCAATTTTTCGGGAATAGCACCTCATGGGCTCCGCCACTCGATATTCATAGTAAGGCTTTCTATTCAGGATTTTTCTATACATATACAGGGTGAAGAGTCCAACCTAAGTGGCTGTGTAGAGCCTTATATGAGCCTATTGGAACACTGGTCATAAGCCAATTTTCCGCTAATCGTGGTATTCGTCCACTTGAGGGTAAGGGTGAGCGCATATTATAGAAGCATGGCATTTGTACAGTAAGGCGAATTCCTTAGGGAAAGGGGAAATACAATGAAAGGCGTTATATTGGCTGGCGGAACAGGAACAAGATTGCGTCCTCTAACTAATATTATTAATAAGCATTTACTGCCAGTAGGAAAATACCCGATGATCCATTATGCAATAGAAAAGATGGCTGATGCCGGCATTAAAGAGGTGCTGCTCGTTACAGGTAAGCATTCTGCAGGTTTATATACGGATTATGTGGGAAGTGGCAGGGAGTGGGGAGTTGAGGTTAGTTATAAAATTCAGGAGGAAGCGGGAGGTATTGCTCAAGCCTTAGCTTTGGCGGAGGAGTTTGTTCGTCCGGATGAGAAGCTGTTAGTTATTCTTGGAGATAATCTGTTCGAGGATTCTCTGAGTGAAGCGGTAATTGAATTTAACGACTCAGACGGTAATGCGCATGTCTTCTTGAAGCAGGTGGGAGATCCTCATCGTTATGGGGTTCCTGTGCTGAATGGCAGTCGGATAGAACGAATAATAGAGAAGCCTAAGATACCTCCATCTGATTATGCAGTGACAGGTATCTATTTATATGATAGTCGAGTATTTGATATGATCCGGACTCTTCGTCCATCGGAACGAGGCGAATTGGAAATTACGGACGTGAACAATGTTTATGCGGAGCAGGGGCTGTTGACCTTTAGTATGTTTACAGGCTGGTGGATGGATGCGGGAACGCATCAGGCGTTAGCGGAAGCCGGCGCCAGGCTGCTGGAGAGTGAGAAGCTATGAACGGGAAAACATTGCTGATCACAGGCGGTATGGGGTTTATTGGAAGCAATTTTATTCATTATTGGCTGGCTCATCATCCGGAGGATCGTATTGTGAATCTGGATGCTCTGACCTATGCGGGAAATCCTGATAATACGGCGAATGCAACGCAGCTCCCCAATTATCGTTTTGTCCAAGGGGATATTGCTGATATGCAAGGTGTACAGCTTATTTTTCAGGAAGAGTCTATTGATGTTGTCGTTCATTTCGCTGCTGAATCTCATGTTGATCGAAGCATCACAGATCCTCAGCTATTTGTTCGCACTAATGTACTCGGAACGCAATGCCTGCTTGAGGAAGCTCGAAGGCAAGGTGTTTCAAAGTTCGTTCATGTATCCACCGATGAAGTTTATGGGACGTTGGGCAAGGAGGGGCTGTTCACTGAGGCGACTCCTATTGCACCTAACAGTCCTTATTCGGCTAGCAAAGCAGGATCTGACTTGTTGGCACGCGCCTATTACGAGACCTACACACTGCCGGTTGTTATTACCCGCTGCTCCAATAACTATGGCCCTTATCAATTTCCTGAAAAGTTAATTCCTACCATTATTACGCGAGCCCTACAGAACCAGCCCATTCCTGTTTATGGAAATGGTTTAAATATACGTGATTGGCTCTATGTCGAGGATCATTGTTCTGCGATTGAATGTGTAATTCAATCGGGTACGCCTGGGCATGTATACAATATTGGCGGAGGCAACGAGCGAACCAATCTGGAGATTGTTCGGACCATACTTGCAGAGCTCGGGAAGCCTGAAACACTCATTCAGTTTGTGGCCGATCGGTTAGGGCATGATCTTCGTTATGCGATAGATGCGGGTAAGCTGCAGAATGAGCTTGGGTGGAGGCCACGCTATAAGCTTGAGCAAGGGCTTAAGCTTACAGTTGGCTGGTACCTTGAGCATGAGGACTGGTGGCGTAAGCTCATGCCGCAAACAGCTTCTAATGAAACCTCAGATGCAGCTGCGGATGAAGGAGATGCCTTATGAACATCCTCATCACAGGTGCGGGAGGTCAATTAGGACGTGACCTAATCAGGGTACTCGGCAGAAAGCATAAGCTGACAGCGAAAACCCGGAACGAGCTTGACGTTACGAGCGAACACTCTGTGAGGGAGGCCGTCCTAGAGTGTCGTCCTGACGCCATTGTTCATGCAGCTGCTTATACCCAAGTGGATTTGGCCGAAAGCCGGATGGAACAGGCCTATATGGTAAATTCCTTCGGTTCACGAAACATTGCGTTAATAGCCAGTGAAATAGGTGCGAAGCTTGTTTATGTAAGCACTGACTATGTGTTTGATGGAACTAAGGGATCGCCTTACAACGAGCTCGATCGTACGAACCCCATCAGTGTTTATGGACATTCCAAGCTTCATGGGGAGAAGTTTGTCCAGTTAATATGCGATAAGTATTTTATCGTTCGGACCTCTTGGCTGTACGGCAAATACGGCAGCAACTTTGTTACCAAGGTGCTTGCCAAGGCTGAGCAGAACAGCGAACTGTCCATGGTGGCCGATCAGTTCGGCTCGCCGACGTATACGTATGATCTTGCACGATTCATTGGGCAAGCTTTAGAGAGTGAAAGATACGGCATTTATCATGCCTCCAACCGAGGTGTTTGCTCCCGATATGAGTTTGCTGAAGAGATACTTCGAATTGCTGGGCACAGTGCAATAAAGCTTAATCCGGTAACCGGGGACAGCTTTCCGCTGCCTGCTGCCAGACCGGCGAGATCAGATTTCGATGATAAGGCTATTCGTTATAACGGCTTCTCAAGGCTTAGGACGTGGCAGGATGCTTTGCAAAGCTTTATTTTGGAGGAGTTGAATATTAGTTCCGAAGGCGGTCAAACAGGTGAAGTGATAGAGGAGGAAATGGAAAAGGAGGAGCTCGGTAATGGGGAGTATTGATGGTGTAGTAAAAAAACCTCTCGTTAAGCATTCGGATGATAGAGGGTATTTTATGGAGCTTTTGCGTAAGGATGATGCCATATATGGCAGTTTTGGGCAGGCATCGCTGTCGATGTCGTTTCCAGGTGTAATCAAGGCATTCCATTATCATCAGCTGCAGGATGACATTTGGTTTTTTCCAAGTGGTCACGCGCAAGTTGTACTCCATGACATGCGCAAGGATTCCCCAACCTACCGGAAAACAGAAGCTCATTATATGGGTGAGGATAATTCGTATTTACTGTTTATTCCTCGAGGAGTTGCTCATGGCTACCGAGTGCTTGGCTTAAAGCCAGTGACAATCGTCTACTTTACCAATATGGCATACGACGCTAATCAGCCTGATGAATATCGGTTAGCCTACGATGATCCACAGATCGCCTTTGATTGGTCAACGAAGTCCCGATAATATATAGCTGTGAACGATAAGGGGGGGATTCAAATGCGGCCTGTCAAAAATCGAGGGGCGGCGACTGGCAGAGCCGCCGGCCTAATAGACGGCAAGAGTCAGGGACTAGAGCATGGCTACCATCTGGGACGCTGTGAAGCGATTCGTGCGATAGTTCCGCCTGCACCTGTAACATTAAGACAACTGAGGGTACTCTATATTCCGCAAGGATTTCCGGCGATAGATCAAGGAGTGATTAAGGCTCTTGGGTCTTTGGTTAGTGTACTTGTTGTTGGTACGCCACCCGAGATGCTGACAGCAGCAAGCCAGATGCGTCCCGACCTTGTACTGGTGCTAAACGGCCTTCATGTATTTCCGGAAAATCATCTGCAGCAGATCGACACCATTCGAGCGATGGGCATACGTACAGCGATTTGGTTTGCAGATGATCCTTATTTTACGGATGACACCATTCGTATAGCGCAGCATTATGATGTTGTTTTTACGCATGAGCAAAGCTGTGTGCAGCTCTATAAGGAGCATGGCTGCGCACAGGTTGCGTATTTACCTTTGGCGGCGGATACTGATTTGTTCAGGCCTCAGCAGGTTGGTCATAGCTACAGGTCGGATGTGTGTTTTATTGGTATGGCCTTCTGGAATCGCGTAGCTGTGTTTGATCGTATAGCTCCGTATTTATCTGGTAAAAAGGTAATTATCGCAGGCGGATTGTGGAATCGTCTGCGGGATTACAAGCTGCTGCGCCATTCCATCCGAGAAGGTTGGACCCCTGTTGAGGAAACGGCTAAATATTACAGCGGGGCCAAAATTGTGATCAATCTGCATCGCGGTCATTTACATGAAATAGACAATAGAAACAGCCGTGCGGTTCCAGGTCAATCTATCAATCCCAGAACCTATGAAATGGCTGGTTGCGGTTCGATGCAGCTTACAGATATAAGAGATGATTTAGCGAGACTCTACACACCAGGACAAGAAATCGCCGTGTATAGATCACCTGAAGAGCTAATGGGCCAAATCGAATATTATTTACGGCATGAGCAAGAACGAAGAACTATTGCGTACAACGGATTGAGGCGAACTCTGCAGCAGCACACTTATTTAAGACGGGTTGAACATTTGCTGCAGCTCTTGGGCTACTAAACAAACGGATGTTGTTTGTAATCAATGAACAGGAATAGGGAGGAGCAGCATGATAAAGAAAACTGTGCGCAGACGCGCGCGTGTTAGGCAACAGCCTCGCATATCGAGCAAAGGCTGGACGGACGGATATAAGTTGGGCAGCGGTTACGGCTACCATTTGGGAAGATGCGAGGCCGTAATGCGAGATACTGCACCTTCCCCCTTGGGATGGTGGAACGTGCGGGTGCTGTATATTACTTCGGGTAAGGGGTTCCCTTACTCTCCGCTCGATCAAGCCATCATTGAAGCCTTCCAAGGCTTGGTTCGGGAGCTCGTTATCCTAACACCGGTCCAGGACTTCGTAAGTGCTGCTAAGCAGCTAAGGCCCGACTATGTGCTTATTCTGGAAGGTTTGAATCTGCCCGTTGAACAGATTGATCTCATTCGAGCTGAAGGCATTCGCACTGCAATTTGGTTTACGGATGATCCTTATTATACGGATATGACGGTCAATCTGGCTTCGCACTACGACTACGTGTTTACGCTGGAATTGGAATGTGTACCTTTATACCAAAAAAATGGCTGCTCTCAGGTGCATTACTTACCCTTTGGAGCTAACTTTGCCTTATTTCGTCCGAAGCGAATTCCGATTCATTACCGCAAAGATGTCAGCTTTATCGGGTCGGCTTATTGGAATCGGGTTTCGGTGTTCAATCAGGTGGCACCTTATTTAGCGACGAAAAACACTTACATCTCAGGCATATGGTGGGATAGACTAAGTCATTACAATGTGCTCGCTCCCAAAATAGATTTGAACAAGTGGATGGGGGCAGAGGAAACAGCCAACTATTATAATGGTACGAAAATCGTCATTAATCTCCATCGTGCAACCGATGATGCAACCTTTAATTACAACGGCCGCTTAATCGGCGCCGTATCGCCCAATCCGCGTACGTTTGAAATCGCAGGATGCGGTACTCTGCAGCTGACGGATATACGCAGTGACCTAGCTCGCTTTTACACGCCAGGTGTGGATATAGTTACTTATAGCTCTGCCGAAGAACTCAAGCATAAGATTGAGCATTACTTGAACCATGAAGATGAACGCAGAGAGATTGCTCTTAATGCTCTAAAGAGAACGATGGAGGAGCATACTTATTCGCATCGTGTTGCTCAAATGTTAAGAATCGTGTTTGGATAAATGGGTATATGCCCTGTGCACCTGCCCTCTTTGCCGCATAGTCTATAGGAATGCTAACGGATAAACGATGTTTGGCCTTGAAATAAGGCTGACTTCGTTTATTTATATAAGCAGCTTTCCTTTGGAGAGCAGTGAGGAGGCTTAGGATATGGCCCGACTTAAAAAGATCCGGAAGAAACGGCCTGTCACAAAGGCAGGTAGGCGCAAAAAAATACGGAGATCGCGTATACGTCCGCTTTCCCGGCGCAAACGCGTAGGCAAGGCTGCGAGAAAAGGTTTACAATTGCTGAGGCGGAGAAAAAGACGCGCAGGTCGTTTGCCACGGAGAAAAGGCGTACGAGGGCAAGGCTTTATGCTCGCCTATAATAAGGCGTTTGATCAAGCGTACAACGAAGGCTTTAGTGCAGGATTTGCCAAAGGACTTCAGGAAGGTCCATAGCAGAAGGTACTGTAGATCCGCTTAGCTCTAAGCTAATGCGGTTTTTTTGTTCATTACCATAATTAATCACTTCTTAAGAAAGTCTTAAGAACTTCCCCCCTTAAATCCTTATCTATTTCGGATAACATAGATACTATCTAAGGAATGAGATAAGGGAGTGACAAATGCGTGCTGCTCAATAGGAAAGTGAAATCAATCGGTGTAGATAAATGGCTTTTTCTAAAGAAGTTTTTTCGGAATCCGCGTGATATTGGGAGTATTGTACCTAGTTCTTCAAGTCTTACCCAAAAAATGCTGGAGCCTGTCATGTGGGACGAAATTAGTACCATAGTGGAATTGGGTGCAGGTACCGGTGTTTTTACAGAAGCAATCCATGCAAGCAAGCATTCCGATTGTAAGGTGGCTGTATTTGAGAAGGACGATGAAATGCGCAATCGGCTACAGGGTTTATACAGTGAATTTGATTTTTGCAAAAATGCAGTGGAGCTTAAGAAGAGCCTGTCGGATTTAGGAATAAACAAGGCAGACGTTATTATTTCTGGCTTGCCTTTTGCTAACTTTTCACAATCGGATCGAAGCCAAATCATTAGCCAAATCAAAGAAATCTTGCATGAAGATGGTGTTTTCGTAACCTTTCAATATTCTCTCCAAATGAAAAAGATGCTTCAAGAGGAGTTTGCGCACATGAGGATTCACTTAGTTCCCTGGAATATGCCTTCGGCTTTTGTTTATGTGTGCAGATTAAAAACGACGCTCGTTAAGAACAACTGAAGCAATGCAAATCCGAGCAGATACTTACAATAATTGAAAACGAAAAAAAGGGAAAACATGGATAACTATAGAAGTTAGTTCTAATTATTTATGGAACCGCCATGGATCGTTTACTGGGACGGGTTGACTAAAAATATGCAAAAAAGAGGTGTATCCAGCTTGAGTAAGGTCGTACTGGTCATAGATGATGAACCGGAGATAAGGGATATCATTCATATTTTTCTGAAAAATGACGGGATCCATGTATTGGAGGCGGAGCATGGAATTCGTGGGCTCGAGATGCTGCAAAAAGAGCATGTTGATCTGGTTATACTTGACGTTATGATGCCCGATCTGGACGGTATCCAGACCTGTCGTAAAATTAGAGAAAGTCTGGACATCCCGATTATTATGCTTTCTGCAAAGAGCGAGGATATGGATAAAATATTAGGGCTAACGACGGGAGCTGACGATTATCTGTCCAAACCGTTTAATCCGCTGGAACTGGTTGCACGTGTGAAATCTCAATTTCGCAGAAGCAAAATGACCGCAATTTCAGATAAAGAAAAAGAGATTGTCATCGAAGATTTAGTCATCCATATTTCTCGTCATCAAGTTACGCATTGTGGTAAAGAGATAAGCCTAACACCCATAGAGTTTGGGATTCTAGAGCTGCTTGCGACCTATCGGGGGCAGGTTTTTAGCGTTGAAAAAATATATGAATCGATCTGGAAGGACCCCATCATGCAGTCCGATAACACGGTGATGGTTCATGTCCGTAATCTTCGCGAAAAGCTAAAGGATAATCCTCGTGAGCCTAAATATATTAAAACGGTCTGGGGGGTAGGTTATAAGATTGAGTAAGTTCAGATTACATCATTCCCTCCGCCTTAAAATATTAGTTACTTTTGTAGCCTGTTTATTTATTACTAGTTTACTTCAAATTAGTATAGATTTTGTGACACAGGGTTTCAGAAAAATTCCCTATACTAGCTATGAATCAAGCAAAAATCGGATAAACGGAAAGCTGGCACTTATAGAATCGGAGCTCGAAAAAGCTCATGTTACGAATGAAATAACTGCGCTGTTAAATAAGCATAGCGAACAGGATCGATTAATCCTGTATTTGACTGACCTAGAGGGCAAGGTTATTTTTCATTCAGATGGGGTGAAGGAAAGTAAAATTGATTTGTTCCAAATTTTCTATGAACAAAAGAAGATCATTACAAATCCTGATCCAGGAAGCATGTATACTACAGTCATGCCTGTGAAATACACCGAACAGAAGCTGTTTCTTGTCATTTCAGGACCACTTGAAGCTGAGGTCGGATATACGTATGATGACTCGAAAATAGTCAATTTGCTCTTATTCTTTGGATTGTTTACTCTAACCTTTTACTTGTTTACCGCAAGAAAAATGAAGCAATTTCAGCTTCTAAATAATGGTGTAGAGAAGATTGCCCAAGGTAAGCTTTCGGTCCGTTTGCCGGTGAAGAGCGAGGATGAGCTGGGGACCTTAACCCGAAATATCAATGATATGGCAGGGCAGCTTGAAGAGAAGATGGAGAAGGAGCGGCTGGCAGAGAAAACCAAGATTGAGCTGATTACTAATATTTCTCATGATCTTAGAACTCCTTTGACAAGTATTATTGGTTATCTGATGCTGCTCCAGGAAAATATTCATAAGGATGATTCTTCGAGTCCTTATGTACAAAGTGCCCTTAACAAATCCAATCAGTTAAAAAAATTAATTGATGATTTATTTGAATATACCCGTCTTACAAGCAAGCAAGTGTTTCTGGAAAAGCAGAACATCGATATGGTAAGTATGTTGAAACAAATGATTATCGAATTTAGTCCACTTGCCGAGACCTATGATATTAGAATAGTAAGCGAGCTTCCTGAGCAAAAAATCATGCTGCATGTGGATGCGGGGACAATCGTCAGAGCTGTCGATAATTTGCTGATGAATGCTCTCAAATTCAGTGTAAAGCCTGGCGCTATTCGTATTGATCTTCGTAAGGAGGTATCCGGGATTGTTCTATGTGTAGCCAACGAAGGTACGGGTATGACTAAAGAACAGGAGGAGCGTTTATTTGAGCGTTTCTATAAGGGCGATGAATCCAGGAACGGCCATATAATGCCATCCGGCTCTGGGCTAGGATTATCTATTGCCCAAAGTATCGTCCAATTGCATGGTGGAGATATATGGCTGCATAGGACTGGCCATTACTATCAATTTTTTATTAGTATACCTTATGATTCTAGTAATGGTGAGGATCATGTGGGCGGTAATTGAAATGAAAGTGGAGATTGATAAGATAGAGCAGGTGGAACAGGGATGGCCGGGATATGGGCGTATCTCTGTTTGCTTTTTGTCCCTAAATTGTACGAATGGCCAGGGGGTAAATGTCGTGTCGGTATAGTTGTCTACCTACATATATTATTAGTGCTTAAGCTTTGAAGGCAAAGCTTAGAATAGGCTTACGATGCAAGTTTTGCTAAAGCAAAACTCTTAGGAGGTGAACCCGCCAATCTACCTTTAGAGGCAGGCGGTAAAGGGATGAGCAAACCTACCATGATGCTGTTTTCTCACACTTACGGCAGCAGCTTTATTACAGGAGCTGAGAGATATGTATTAATGCTGGCCATTGAGGCGAGCGAGCATTTTGATTGCACACTCGTTGTGCCAGAAAGCGGAATTCTGCTGACTGAAGCAGCGCAAAGAGGCATTCACTCCATAATCCACGACATACCGATTGTAAGGTCTATGAATGATCCTGAGGCTGATTTATCGCCTATGATGGAGCGGAAAATAAAGAATCACGAGCATGGAGGAATAATGAATCTACTTCATGCGCATCAGCCGGACATTGTCCTTGTCAATACTTGTATAAATCCTATTCCGGCCATTGCAGCCAAAACCTTAGGGATACCGGTTGTATGGTGCATCGCTGAAAAAATAGCCCAACACATTCATACACGTCATTCGCTTGAATTGATTAACCGTTATTCGGATTGGATTATCGGGATGTCTGATGCAGCGCTTCGTCCTTTTCGTAAGGCAGGCTTTGATAAGAAGCTCAGTCTGGTCCCGCCGACCTGGCACATGGAGCATCTCCAACCCGAAGACTGGCCCACCTATCGGTTTGATAAGCGCAGTGAATTGCAAGTGGAGGAGGGCAGCCGGGTAATTGGCTATATTTCATCCACCCTGCGTCCGGAAAAAGGCATCGATCATTTCGTTCAGATGGCATTATCCCTATGTGAAACCGTAGTGGATGCTCATTTCTTAATCGTAGGTAATTCTACGGACTCCTACTACTCAACGCACTGCCAACGTCTAATCGATCAATCAGGTCATGCTTCCAGGTTTCATCGCATTCCTTTTGAATCGCGAATCGAGCGGTTCTACCCGGCAATGGACTTGGTTGTCATTCCAAGTTTGGTCGATGAAGGGTTTGGAATGCCAGCGCTTGAAGGGCTCGTGTTCGGGAAAGGTGTGATAGCCTACCGCTCGGGAGGACTTGAGGAGATATTACGCTCTACTGGCAATGCTGATTGGCTAGTAGAAAAAGGCGATACAGCTCAATTAATCGTTAAAGCTAAGGAATGGCTGCAAAACGATACCCATAGGTTAAGAGCTGACAATAGCCATTTGCAAGCGGCTGAGGCTGTCTTTGGCTTGGAAACTCACCGCTCTCGCTTGCAGCGATTGCTTAAGGAGCTTAAAGAGAAAATTTCGGCTGCCGCTGAAGACAAACAGAGTCATAAGCTGCCGCCTTTGCTAATGAATGCCGTTTATAAAGGTAAAGCAACCTCTACCGTATTTTTGCTTGAAAATGGAATGAAAAGACCGTTTGCCTCTAAAAGGGCTTTCAACTTTTACAAATATCGCTGGTCGGATGTCAATTTGGTAACGGATGCGGTACTGCATCGCTTTCCAACAGGCGCTCCGATATCAACAGAGCTGCCATTTCACGAGCATCGGCCGTCCGTAATGATGGTCAAAGGAAGAGGACCTACCGTGTATTTGCTTGTTGGCGAACAACGGTGCCCATTTTCCTCAATGGCTGCGATGAGACAGCGTGGTCTTGATCCTGACAGAATCGTCCGTGTACCTGATGCTGAGCTAAGGATGATTAACGTTGGAGAACCGCTTAGACAGCTGCACAAAGAAAAACAAACACTGCGGCGATGTAAGAAGAAAAGGAGGCTGTCACGGGGAAAACTGGGCTGTAGAACGGTTGCTGCACGGAAGCGCAAGAAGTGTCGATGTGCTCCTAAACGAAAGAGATGTGGATCGACCTTACGTTCAAAGCAAGCAGTCAGCTGCAAGGGCAGGCTCAGGAAAACGCGCCGAAAGCGTAAACGGACTGGTGGCACACGGGGCAAGCGGGTTTCGAGGCGTAGAGCAGCCTAATGGGCTATCTCCCCATACTTTCCATCGGTTGTACTTGAACCTTGGCAGCTTTTGGTGTAAAGTGATCTAAAACATTTGAATAACATTAGCTTTGACCAAGGATATAAGTGCATTCACGTCGCTCCAGAGAGGAGACCCGCAGGCTGAGAGGTTTCTCGAACCGTGATGATAGCTTCCCCCCCTTGCAGCTGCAGTGGTGAACATTTGAGTATCCACTTCCGGTATATTCCGTTATCAAAATGAAGAGCTGCCGTATTTTGCTGTGACGGTCAGTTGAATTTGGGTGGTACCACGAGCGCATTCGTCCCTTACGAATGGGCTTTTTTGCGTTTTAAAATTATTAGGAGGTTATCAATTATGCGACAACAAACATTACTACTCCCGACTTTAAGAGAGGCTCCGGCTGAAGCGGAAGCGATTAGCCATCAGCTGATGATAAGAGGAGGCTACATCCGGCAAGTAGCTGCGGGGATATATACCTATTTGCCATTAGGCTTGCGGGTGCTTAAGAAATTGGAACGTATAATTCGAGATGAGATGGACCGAGCCGGGGCACAAGAACTGCTCATGCCAGCTATGCAGCCTGCTGAGCTGTGGCAGCTATCAGGAAGGTATTCGGAATATGGTCCGGAGTTAATTCGATTTAAAGATCGACATGACAGGGAATTTACGCTTGGACCTACCCATGAAGAAGTCGTCACCATGCTGGTTGCAAATGAAATTAATTCCTACAGGAAGCTGCCTGTTACTTTATACCAGATTCAAACCAAATTCCGGGATGAGCGGCGTCCGCGATTTGGTCTTCTGCGTGGCAGGGAATTTTTGATGAAGGATGCTTATTCATTTGATACAGATTGGGAAGGCTTGGACCGTACTTACTGGAGGATGCACGAGGCATATATCCGAATATTCACAGTATGTGGATTACATTTCAGGGCAGTTGTTGCGGATGCGGGATCAATCGGGGGTGAAGGAGGTACTCATGAGTTTATGGCGCTTGCGGAAATCGGAGAGGATACCATCGTTAGCTGCACTCTATGCGATTACGCGGCTAATCTTGAAAAAGCAGAAGCAAGAACAATTGAAGCTCAAGAGAAGGAGTCGGGAGGCGATTCGCAAGCATACCCACACGCATCCAGAGTTGAAAAATTCCATACACCGAACATTAAGACAATCGAACAGCTGGTGCAGGCTCTAGGAGCAGCTGCTTCGCAATTCATAAAAACCCTCTTATTTATGACTGCTGATGGGAGTCCGATTGCCGTTCTGGTTAGGGGTGATCATGAGGTTAATGAGATCAAGGTGCAAAATTATTTGGGCTCCGGGGAGCTGCAGCTGGCGGATGCCGAGACTACATTAAGGGTGACAGGGGCTCCTGTGGGATTTGTAGGACCTGTCAGACTTCCTGCCGATTTACCTATTCTAGTAGATCAGCAGGTTAGTGCTCTATCGGGAGCTATAGTAGGGGCAAATGAACGAGATTATCATCTTCGGAATGTTCAACCCGGTATTGATTTTCCTCTTGAGCGGACTGGCGATTTTCGCAATGTGACGGAAGGCGAGCCCTGCCCTTGCTGTGAAGGCACTTTGGTGTTCCACCGGGGAATTGAGGTTGGGCATATTTTTAAACTCGGCACGAAGTACAGTGAGAGGCTCGGAGCGCGGTTTCTGGATTCCAATGGACGTAACCAAACCATGATTATGGGGTGTTACGGGATCGGCGTATCTAGATTGTTGTCCGCAGTCGTTGAGCAGCATCATAATGAAACAGGGCTGTTGTGGCCGCAATCTATCGCACCTTATCAGGTACACATTATTCCTGTTTCCAGTAAGGACGAAGAGCAGATGCAGCTAGCTGAGGCGATATATGAGCAGCTGCTTCAACAACGTATTGAGGTTCTATTTGATGATCGTAATGAGAGGATTGGGGTTAAGTTAAAAGACTCTGATTTCATTGGATGCCCTGTGCGAATTGTAATTGGTAAAGAAGCGGTTAACGAATTGGTTGAATACAAGGAGCGTCAAGCTACAGAATCGCGGCTGATGACCGTTGAAGAAGCAATGAAGCTTATTAACTCGGTTAACCAATAAGGAGGCGCGGGAGCACCGTTTGTACCCAAGCTGGAGCCTTTTTCTCTACCCTTATGCTATAGCCCTTGCCCTTGTGACAGATGCACATAAAATAATACGGGAATGCTTCATACCCCAATGCAAGCGATGGGAGTTGAGTCTACGGATGCGTCCAACACGCAAGAACCATTCTGCGGGCATACGGGCACTCCGATCCAAAGTGTCCGTCATCATACCGATCATGAATGAAAGCCGAACACTTAGAGCTGTAATCCGTGAGGTGAAAAAGCTGCAGCCGAACATTGAAATCATCCTTGTTGTCAACGGTTCTACAGACGGTTCAGCGGCTATTGCTCAAACGTCCGGTGCACGTGTCCTCTACTTTGATCAACCGTTAGGCCATGATGTGGGCCGAAGCGTTGGTGCTCGTTATGCAAGTGGGGACATCTTATTGTTTCTCGACGGTGATATGGTTTTGTCTGCCGCACAGCTGCGCCCTTTTCTTAGAGCGGTGGAGCGAGGTGTAGATATCGCATTAAATCGATATAACGGTCCGGTGAACAAGCATAACGTGCATCCAGTGGTGCTCGCCAAGCATGCGCTGAATGTTGCATTAAGGCGCGCTGATTTGAGAGGGGCTTCGATGACTACAATTCCTCACGCGATGAGTCGCAGGGCGCTCGCAGTTATTGGACCAGAAAACTTGGCTGTTCCGCCAAAGGCACATACCATGGCTATTCAGCAGCGTTTAAGAGTAGAGGCTGTGCATCTAGTCCAGGTAGGCTTGAAGAACCCGATTCGGCGTACGGGGAGAAAAGGCGGGGATCCGCTATGCAGGTTAATTGTGGGTGACCATTTAGAGGCGATATGCTGGTATACACAGGCGACGAATGAGCGCGGTTGGCACTCAGACCTTATGAGAAATCGCAGTATGGTGAGGTGATTAAACTTGCAGCGTAAAAATTTGTTAGTATCACAAAAGCGTTCCGCCGGTTCGCGAGCCGGCGCTAGCTCAAGACTGAAGCCAAGGCGGTTCGTAAAGCTGAACACAGCGGGAACGAAGGCACGGGCGCGTACTAGGACAATGGGGGTCAGGAAGCGCCGCGTTCGCGGCTTGGTAAGAAGAACCTTCGTTTCTGCCCCCGTTCGTACCTCATCTGCAGCTTTTCGTGCGGGCTTTCGTACAGGGCTCGCGGATGCTGCCCATGTATCAATCGAGCATGAAGGTTATCAGAAGAAAGCGTTGAACCGCCATTGGATCCAGCGCGCCCGTTCCATGCGTTGGATCGGACCGCCCTGGAGACGATACACAGATACGTCTAAAGGCTATGTAAGAGGCTTCTTTCATGGCAAAAAGCAGCATGCGCATGACTGGCTTATGCTGCCGACAACACAATCCGTTGCCGCAATTGTAACAGTAATGAACGAGGAGCGTACGATAGGAAGAATTATGGATCAGTTGAATCGGCTGCCTTTTGATGAAGTATTCGTCATTGTTAATGGTTCAGTGGATCACAGCTTTCAAAGAGCGAGAGGGCGGTCTCATGCGGTCATATTGTCTTTTCCTGAACCGTTAGGCCATGATGTAGGCCGTGCAATGGGAGCTAAACTGGCGCAATCGGACATTTTATTGTTTTTGGATGGAGATATTTTGCTGTCGGCAGAGGATATGATTCCTTTTATTGGGGGCGTGGAATGCGGATTGGACGTGGCACTTAACAACATCACTCCTTATATGAGAGTGTTCGCCAAGCGTGATTCGGTGACGTATATCAAACAATTTTTGAACGCTTCGTTAGGGCGGCCTGATCTCGAAGCGAATTCGATGACAGCGGTACCGCATGCACTTTCTCGAAAAGCGATAACAGTGCTTGGCATCGCCAGTCTGATGGTACCGCCTAAGGCGCAGGCTCTGGCTGTGCATCACGGTCTGCGTATCGGCATCTCAGGAAGCGTTAATGTTATTAGCAGCAACAAGCGTCGTACCAATAATACTGGAAAAAGCAATCGAGTAGCCGATCTGATCATTGGTGATCATTTGGAGGCACTTAAGCTGGCAGGAGAGCTCGCGGGTAATCGGCTAGCCTTCGTTGATTCATTAAGAAATCGTGCCAAAGCCGGAGGTGAGGCCTGATGCAGATGACAAGTATCATTATTCCTAACTACAACGGCCTTCATTGGCTGAAACGATGCATTGAATCTATTCGCCAGCATACGCATGTCCCCCATGAAGTTATTGTTGTAGACAACGGCTCCAAGGACGGATCAGTTGAATTTTGTCTTTCTCGTAGGGTTAAGCTGGTTTCGCTGCCAGTCAATCGTGGTTTTCCGATGGCCTGTAACATTGGGCTTCGTGCGGCGAGTGGAGAAGCGCTGCTGCTGTTGAACAACGATACACTCATGACTCCGAGTGGCTTGGAAAATATGCTGCGTTGTTTATACAGCAGTGAAAATGTTGGGATCGTCGGCCCGATGAGCAACTTTGCAAGCGGCAAGCAGCAAATATCGGAGCCGTTCACGAATGTGGATGACATGGCGGCGAGGATGAATCAGCCGGACAGTGCCAAATGGCAGGAGGTTGAACGTATCGTCGGTCTGTGCTTCTTGATTCGTAGAGAGCTGGTAAATCGAATTGGGCTGCTGGATGAACGCTTTTCACCGGGGCATTACGAGGATGATGATTACTGTTATCGAGCCAAGCAGGCTGGATACAGGATGATAATTGCTGGTGACTCGTTCATATACCATCATGGCAGCGTAAGCTTCCAAAAGGAAAATGAGCAATCGGTGATGCAGTTAATTCGGCACAACCGTCAGCAATTCATTGATAAGTGGGGCGTCGAACCGCAGCAATCCATTTAAACGTTGTGCACAAAGATGATGGGGCGGCTTCTGTGAAAGAAACTTTTTGGGTGAAGTTCCCTTGTCTCTGGGCGCTTGCCTTGGTCCGCCCCGGGCGCCGCCGCATATGTTATGGGAGTAGCGAGAAGCGGATGTGAGCACCTCGTACTTATGAAGTAAGCTATAGCAAAAACGCTGTAGAAGCTTACGAAGTTAGTTTTTGCTTGAGCAAAAAACACAGAAGATGCTTTAAGAAGTTAGTTTTTGCTTATGCAAAACTTTTAAGGAGGTTAAATCATGCAGAGACAAGTGACCAATATCATCAAGCATATGGCGGATTCGCAAGAACAAATGGCCAAAATATTAGAAGCCAAAAGACATATCGCCGTCCGCATGGCACAAATCGTACACGACATTCCCGAACTTAATCCCTCCTTCGATGATATTGATATGCTGACGGAAAACTCAATGAATGTGTCGAAAAACATTGCCGCCTATCTAAGCAGCCTGGCTGATTTGGAGGACGCGTTGGCAGATAATTTGGCTTTTGTCATGAAGGAAGTTGATATTCCGGACGGGGAAGAATAGCAGCGCATTTTTGGATGGAAAAGAGGGTTAGTCGTGAGCAGAACCGATTCGTACCATAAAATGCTGCAAGCAGCAGCGAATTTTCAATCTAATATAGCTTTGATCCTTGAAGCGAAATCTGCCGAAGCAGCCCGTTCGTCTCAATGGATTTGCCAGCATCTGGCCTCGGACCATTTTGAAAGCCATAGTGATCAGATTAAAAAAACAATCGAAATTCACGAGCAGCTTCTCGAAGTCATTGACGGCATGACGAAGATGGAAGTGGCGCTGGCCAAAAACCTGCAGGTGCTGTTGGGACAAAGTGAAGCAGAATCTGATAGCAGCGGCGGTGGCGGTACCGAGGGCGGTTCGGGTGACTTTGGCGATATGTTCCCATTTGGGGGAGGCAGTAAATGAACTGGCACGAGGAGGAAAACCGGACCAAGCTGCATATTCTAAATTCATTAGCTCGGAGTCAGAGGGCGCTGGCCCGGATTATCGAAAGTATGGCGGATATGACTGAAAGCTCCGCCTCCTCCGGGACAGCAGCGGATAAGCTGGTTGAGCAGCTGGAAGCGATCAGTCGTTATCAACGCCAATTAACTGAGAAAATATCGGGCATTCGCATCCGTAAGTTCCGACGAGGCACACCTGGTAAGCCATGGCTTAGCCGCAGATTGCGGCGGCCAACTTGAAAAAAAAGTTTTTGTGAGAAAATCAAGGAAGCGTTGGCATAGGACGTTTCTTTTTTGCTGTGGATGTATGTTTTGTAGTGGCATAGGCATGCAGTGGTGAATACACTATAGTATAGTGTTTTTTGTCTACCCTAGCGTGGAAATGGAGGATGCAGCATGAGTATACAATCGCTCTCCGAACAAGTGGGTTACCCTCTCGCCGCTAAGCTGCAATACCGTGATGTAAGGAAGTTTTTGGAGCAAGTTGAGTGGAGTGTCAATCATACAGCTACACTTATCCGCTCCTATGCTTTGTTGGTCAAATTAGCCCCTACCGAGGATCAGGCCGATGAAGTGAAAGCAATGATGCAGCAGGAGAAACAGCAATTCACTTTATTGGAAACGTTATATCGGGAGCTACTGGGTGGGGAACCTTCGGTTCAGCCCTCGCCCCAAACTTTTACAACATATAAGGATGGCCTGCGGCAAACCGTATGCTTGGAGCGTGCAGCAATTCGGCAGTACCGTGATACTTATCTTTTGACCCCGAGTTTGCGGGTTCGAGATTTATTCTTTTATGCGCTTAGCGATGGGACGGATCATATGGTAGGTCTTATGATGCTGCAGCAGTGTGGGGAGTAGCGTTGACTGGACTTAATCAGTCTGTTCCAAGTAAAGCTAGATGCTTGGATCCTATTAATATTCGTTATTGCATAAACAGACAGCCTTCGGGTATAATCGACTAACAAAGTAAATTTTTGGAATAAGTGTGTGATAATTTCATAATCATAGGACGGAAGCACCGCCATTCAGAGGGTTTTACACCTATGTTTGGGGTGCTTTTTTTATTATGTGTTGCGGTGTTATCAGTTATATAAAGGAGTGAATTTTCTATGAAAAAAATCATTTTGTTCATTACAGTGTTGGCCTTATCGGTCTTGCTTGCAGGTCAAGTATACGGCGCACAAAGCTTTAGCGATATTAATAGCCATTGGGCAAAGGACAGCATTACAACGGCC
This sequence comes from Paenibacillus foliorum, assembly GCF_013141765.1. Classification (GTDB taxonomy): domain Bacteria; phylum Bacillota; class Bacilli; order Paenibacillales; family NBRC-103111; genus Paenibacillus_S; species Paenibacillus_S foliorum. Next base: position 16,441 of record NZ_WHOD01000099.1, on the reverse strand, counting down.
GTTTCAAAAGGCTATGTAGACGGTTATCCAGACGGAACCTTCAAGCCTGATGCAAATGTAACCCGTGCTGAGTTTATTAAATTAGCGGTAGATGCTATGGGTTATAAAAAATCGATTTCGACATCGAGCGGTTCGGCATGGTATGGCACATATCTTGATGCAGCTATTGCTAATGGACTGAGTGAGAAGGGGGAGTTTACGGATTTTGATGGGGCTATTACTAGAGATGAAATGTCTAGGATTGCCGTTCGAGGCACCGGACAAGCCAACTATGATCCGCTGAAATGGATGTACTTGGCCACTAGCAAAGGGATTATAAACGGCATGGACGATCAAGGTACGCTTGGGGAGGATCAACCGACTACGAGGGCACAAGCGATAACCGTTATTGAGCGGATACTGAAGCTGAAGGCAGGGGAGAAGCTGCCTACGGATAAGTACGCAACTTCCGCAGCGGAAATTGTTTGGCATAAGACGAACATTTTGACAATGGCTCCTCAGTATTTTGGGGCAGGGGCGGCACAGGGGAATGAATTTAATACTAAGAACTTGCGTTATGATGGGGCAAATGGTTACTCAGAAATAGAGAAGTATGTCGTGGTAGATATGGGCGATCCAAATGATCCAAATAAAAAACTTATTCCAGATGGAATGCGGTGGATGGGGAGTAAAGGAAAAGATAGTGTTATTTTACAAGATGTTCCTACGAATGCTTTTGCTTTCTTAAACTTTAATCATATCAAATTTGAGACAAGTGTAGATTTGAGACATTTTCATTTTGCATGGTTAACCACTCCAGCTGTTGACTCTTTCGCTGATTCTATTGGTGATGATGGAGAATTAACTAATACTGTAAATTTCGCACCTTATTCAGAAAAGAATCATGCCCTTTTGAATTCCGACCTACTTTCCGTAACTGCTGGTAGTCATGATATTAGATACATTACTGGACAACTGGTTCCAAAAAATAATATTGCAAAGCAAGGGATGGTATTCCCTATAAGAAGGGAGCCAGCACAGGAGTTAGGAGAAAAGTCGGTCTCAACAGTTTACACTTCCTACGTTGACTACAATTTAGGAGGTAACTAAATCGTGAAGCGGATTATTCCACTTGTTTTAATGTTGTGCTTAGTGAGCTCTATGTTTCCGCCATTAGTCAATAATGCTATAGCGGCAAATTCAGAAACTCCTATAAATGGCTTATCATTTGATAATGGTGTTGTACTTCTTGACTTAACGCCAACAACGAATGAATTTGTTTCCAGTAATGCTCAAATATCTCCACAGGATATAGCAGTCAACGTTACTGACCCCATTGTCCGTGTTGAGTTGAGGGATATGAACAATAATGTTCTAAAGCAAATGGTTAACGTGGGTGGAAATATGTTTAGGGCGGAATCAGCGGTACAAGGGACCGAAATTTTAGTTACAAGCGAAACAAGAGCTAAGTTACCAGAAGGTCCCACGGAATTTTTCCGTGACCCTAACCGATTGGTTTGGATGTATGATTATATTGATTTTGGACAAACAACAGCAAATCGTCACTATATCAGTACGCGTCCAGGCATCTACGATATGCTCCCAGATAATACCAAAGCTACATGCAAAGAAACCATTAGTCCCTACGATTATGATAAAGAAGGGCCAATTATCGATTGTAATACATTACAGGATTACAGGGATGGTACATTAGATCCGTCAGAGTTTGATAAATTTGTCATTCCTGGTACAGGTAAAAAAGTAAATGTATCTGATGTTCAAAAGTTATCGTTTAGTGATACTCAGTTTAGTTTATTAAACATTGGTGGTAGGCTAAAAACATCAAATATAGTTACTGATTCCATAGATACAAAAATTTTAGATACAACAACATGGAATTATCGATTTGAATTTAAAATGAGATATGACGTAGATCCAGATTATGATAATGGTGATCCTAGTAACCTAGTAATTGGCTATAGAAGCGCATGGGACATAGGCATCGAAGGTTACATCTACAAATACCCTAAAATGAAAGTCGTAGCCATTACCATGCCGCCAACAGCAAAGCCCGATTTAGTCGTAGATTCCTTCACACCTCCAGCAGTGTGTATAGAAGTGGGCAAGACCGAAACCTATACCTATAAAATTAACAACGAAGGCGCATCAACCACTAAATCCTTTAAAGTAAAAGTTTCTGCTGACGATACAGAGGTTATAACTCATAGCTATTCATCAGGAATAAATACGAACGATCCGAAAATAGGAACCTTTAACTATTCCTTCTCCGCAGCAGGCACGAAATCATTTACCATCTTTGTCGATAGCAACGATGATATTGACGAAGACCCAAATGAAAGTAATAACAGCAGGAGTTTCACTGTCGCGGCTAAAAGCTCATGCGGTGGCGGCAATACTAACGTAACCGTTACAGGGGATTTTTCTTTTAGTAAGACAACCGTTATTTGGAAGACTAATAATCTTGTGATTCCAGAAAATATTCAAGTAACAGGAGGCAGCTGCTCCTATTCATCCCATTCATTCATTTTTACGCAAACTAATGGAAATCGATTTTTTGCACCGAATGCATTGTCACCGCAAGATGAAGTTTATTTATTTCAATTTGACACCGGAATGAAACAGTATGGAGGAAATATTGGACTTGGTGTTGTCAATGTCCAAATGACAGTGAATACAACATGCGGTAAAACGTTAATCGTTGGCCCGAAAACATTTACGATCATTCCTGATCCAGATAAAAAACCTCCGACAATTAAAATTGATTGGTTTCGCAGCGGAAATAATACACCTGTTCGCACAGTGACACAAGATGAATTTGTTGATATTAAAGTCACTGAAGAATCCGTAGGCGTTAAAACCCGATTATGGGACTTTTCAAAGGACTCTTGGACAAGCGGTTTACCGGCAGTCAATCACTGGACCTCACCGTATAATAAAACCAAATATACGAGTTTCCAAGCAACCGTTCAGGGGTTCCATGAAGTTTGTGCAACCGCCTATGATGACGATGAAACGGCATCTACTCCTTCATGTTCAACCCTATACGTAGAAGGGAAAACCCCGATCCCGATCATAAAAGGAGATACATCAGTTAGAGAGAAACGTAAGTTAACTAAACCATTGAACGCTGATGATAGTTTCACTAACGTTCCAGGCCGCTACATCGACCATAGTCGTGATGAATGGACGAACTGGTCAGGTCCAGAAACAAGATACATGACACCAGGAACGGAAATCGTAGAGCTGCATGTATATGACAATATGGGTCTGAAATCGGACTATCCAGCTAGGCACACCATTACGGTTTATCCGGATCTCCCACCAGTTATAGAATTTGAATACACAGCAACAATGACACGGGTTGAAAAACAATTTAAAAATAATTCAAGCAGTCCAGACGGTGACATTATCGCGCAATACTATGTGACCTATGGTTATGATCGATACAATAACGGTGCATGTAATCCAACTGAAACGATATTATCCGATCACAATAATTATGCTCCGTTCAAACCTAATCGGGTTGGTAATTATTGTTTTAGAGTGTATGCGAGGGAAGCTGTTGATGCAGATGGTGTAGGCGGCAAAGATGCTTATAAAGACTACATGGTTAGTGTCATCAATGATAATCCTGAAACTGCATTTACCGTTACTGGTGTTGCAACAGAACCTATGCCCGTAAATATTACTCCATATGAATCAAGTGTCTTAACGGGATGGACTGCGAATACGCTGGACAACAATACGATGCTTAATGCGTGGAGTACAACAAGTGATGGAATGTTGATTAGTCCAAGAAGGAATCAAAAAGGATCTAACAATAACTTTAGCAGAATATCATTACCGCTAGGAGCCGCTAATTATGGGTTATCTAAAAAAGTGGTAACTCCTTCTGGAAACAGCTTTGTCATTGGCAATTTTCTAGTTTACGACTTAGGTAATGGTAGATATATAAACGCAGCTCGCGGTCACGCGAATAGTTTTAATAGTTTTTATTTGACTGGTGTATCTATAGCATCTACAGAGTTATCTTGTGGTGGAGGGTCTTATTGCAATTCTCAATTCAGGCCCGACTTGGATGAGGTTATTTTGTACGAAGAATACTCATATAAGGGCCAAGTTACTAAATTTGAACTTAAGTGGAGTCGTTACAAACTTAGTAGTTTAGCCATGGGTGTAACTAACTCTACTGCCAGTGGATTTTTTAGCGCAGAATTAGCAGGAAACGGTTATACATCTAGTGGTTCGGTAGCAACGTTCAGCAATGGAGATATATTGAGCAGTTACTCAAGACTGAAATTTAACACTGACTATAAGGAGATAAATAAATCAAAAAGGACAATAAAATCCTTTAAATATGGGGAAGCAGCACCCTATAAGACGGACACTTATGATACTATTCCGGCAACACCCACTCAAGTTCCAGGAACTGGCGGAACAGGTGCAATATGGCCTTATAATGCTAAGGGTCAATTAGATGGTATTATGGGGCCAATGTCTGGAACGCTTAGTGATAGCCAACCTACTAATATCCCTTCTGATGCTAGGGGAAATTACTATAGTTTTGAGTATTACTTAAAAGGTGGATCTTATCTACCAACGCTTGTCAAATGGGATAGCAATTCAGGTATGCCAAGTGTGATTAGAGATATGCCATATAATTCTGTTATAAAATTTGTATCTGCCGATGGAAAGTATGTGGAATTTACGGTCGATGGTACGGATAATGACGGGAACGGTTACACAGAAACCCGATATACGAATCTAATAAATGGTGATAATACCAATTCGAAGCCGTGGGATTATGCTACATTCCTGAATCATTTACAGTCATCTCAAGCTTATCAAAATGGATATGCAATACCTTATAACGGTGGGTATTATAGCTTAATTGATGCTAAAACAGGTGCAAATATTAATGAGGATACTCTAGTACTTAAGGATGGGTTTGGTGGAAAGGCTTTAAATTCCGTAAATTTCATCAATGACACGACATACAGTATGGGGTTAGAAGTGTATAACAACGTACCATATACAGATCAACCAACGACAAGCAATGAACCCGTGACTTTTGGACAGTTGTATAATAGTCAATCGGCTAGAGTGGTTAACGGTACAGTAGCTTGGAATCTTATGCAGCAGGAAGTGAAAAATTCCAACATACATGCAGGTGTGAGCTTTAGAATGCAAAATGCTCAAAACATGTATCGGGTAGAGTCTCACTATAAATCTGTGCAGCTTGTTAAAATCGTAAATGGCAGAAAAACAATACTTAAGAAAGTGTACAGAACGCTGATATCCAACAAGTTTATTAGATACAAGGTTACACTGGTTGGGGATCACATTAAAGTCTACGAAGAAGGAGGTCTTGCTATCGATGTCTACGATGGCACCTTTGCTAATGGAACGATGGGACCTTACTCAGTGTCAGACAATGCAGTCTTTAAGGGGATAATGTATCTCTGGACAGAAGCGGATTTAGTTGCTCAGACACCTGGAGTTGCAATTGTGGATACGGACGTAACCTATGATGCTACGTATACAGATCCCGAACACGATCCTGCTCTCAATCCATCTACTCAATGGCAATATGCCCATGTCGATACAACGAAGTTTTTGGATGCAGGGGATGGTAAATCTGGACTTTCCGTTCATCATGGACAAGTGGTAACAAGTCCGATATTGAATTTCGACAAAGTAGGTGTATACAAAGTCGATTACCGCGTTCCTGATGATCCACATCCCGATCACTTGTTAGCTTGGGGCGATCCGACATTTGCGGAACACTCTAAGTATTCAGACTGGTATACACAATATCTGATCGTTCACCGCAGACCGATTGCCAATTTTAAGCTAGGTCTAGATGGAAACAACTTTGTGACATGGACCGATTACAGTTATGATCCAGACCGCTGCTCTAACGTGAGTAACTGCATGGACGGCTATCAGACAGCTCAAGGTATTTTACACGGCATATTAAAGAAGAAATTTTATTACATTACGCCAATAAGTAAAGTCCGTATTGACGGAAAGCTTACCAAGCCACTGGAATCAGGAGAATACACAGTAGCAATGGCAGTAGCAGATGAATATAACGCATGGAGCGATTGGCATGAGGAAACCATCATGATTGATATACCCGTAGCGCCAAATAATCCGCCTATCGTACAGCTTACGTTTCCAAACGGCAATTACGATGCACCAAATCCAGTTAGCTTGCTGCCTACAATTTACTGGAACCAGGGTGATCCTGATCCGGGTACAATTTACTCCACTTTTGATCTTAAGACGAAAGATGAATGGGGCAATTGTATTGAATGTGTAACCAATATGGTGATGGATACACCTCTAGGAAGCTGGGCTTGGACGATGGATATCCCTTTAATGATGGGACAGAAATATCAATCTCAAGTTCGGGTTAGCGATGGTGAAGCATGGTCGGCGTGGAGTAACATTGGATGGATGGCGACAAACAGTCCGCCTGCAGCTTACATGAGTTTTCCTTACGGCACACAAATTGCGCCGACTATCGTCAACACGGAAAGGCCAACGTTAAGATGGAATCAGACGGATCCGGATGTTGGAGCAATATTTAACTACTTTCAAATTCAGATTTCTAATGAAGATAATAATGTTATGGTTTTTGATACTTGTTGGGAAGTTGCGGGATGTAAGGTTTGGCAGGGTACAGCTGCGATCACAGGTAATTATGCAGTTCCAATTGATCTTCCCGCTGGTCAGAAGCTCCGCGTACGTGTAAAAGTTTGGGATCAATATGGAGCTGAATCGAATTGGTCACAGCAAACCTGGATGATGATCAATCGTGGACCGAAAGCAGATTTTATTTGGACGCCTCAGCCTGCTTTTGAAGGAGACGAAGTGACACTACTCAACCGTTCTACTGACCCTGATGGAGATGCTTTAACTTTCAGTTGGAATATCAGTGGGCCTGCTTACGATTCAACTCAGACTTCAGTGAATGCACTTATTCCGGCAGCTGCTACGGATTTTCATCCGGGTGATTATATGGTCACTTTAACAGTGTCGGATCCGTATGGAGCGGTGGATACAGTGACAAAAACAATACGAGTAGGGGATTTGCAGCTGCTAGGCTTTGTTAAGCACACAGCCGTATGGGAGGAGAAGCGGAAGTCTTATAACCTTCGAAGTACCGGCGATACGGAACGGCCGCGTCCTTCAGATATGTTTTGGTCTGGAGAGGCATTCGCGCTGGAAGCAGACACTAATGAGGCAGCAGTGAAAGTAAAGGTGAGTATGTCCTATATGGAGCTGCGAACGGAACTCAGTTCTACCAATCACATAGAATGGACGGGGAAGCTGCAAAGGGATGACTTCGAGAGCTTGCCTGACCATACTTATACTTTTCAATTCACAGGAGTTTGGTCAAATGGACATACGGAAACAGTCAATAGAACGGTTACGGTGAAAAATGCGTGGACTGATTTTGCAAGCAGTGTAAGAAAAGAATAAGTCCGACATCTCTTATAAAAAATCCGGGTTATCATCATTAGCAAGAGAAAACGACGAGTAATTTGGATCGGTTGTTATTGCTTGATGTATTTAACTCGAAGCCTGTCGCTTTTTCAGTGTATAATGGGAGTAACATAGGAGCGAATCGGAGGACCGGATTATGCTATTGCCTGTACAAAAACACGTATTTGAACAGGAGTTTGCACTTTCTCGTCAAAAGGTTTGGGAGCTGTTGAGTAATACGGATCATTTGAACCGCGTCATAGGACTGTTCCCAATTCGTACCCAATCGTTTCGTTTTCAAACTACTGATTTTATTCAAGAGCTTACGGCTAAAGTTGCAGGCGTGGTTCCAATGCGGTGGCAGGAGCATCCCTTTCAATGGGTAAGGAATGAAAGATATGATGTAGTTCGGGAATATCGGGGAGGGCCTCTAAAGCGATTTTTTGGCGGTATAGAGCTTAGAGATGCGGAAACAGTGCTGCCTGATGGATCGCGAGCAACAATTGTGATGCTTTTTGCTGAGTTCACACCTGCAAACGCAGCAGGAATTTTAGCGATTCCTATCGTCGGAATCAGCTCGATGCGCAATACGATGAAGTATTTACATAGCAGTGTAAAGCTGGCCAAGCAGGAGAAAGAATATTTGCTGCCGCAGCCGAAAGCCAATTATATTGTAAATCAGGTGGAACTGGAGCGGCTTTTTTATGATTTGGGACAAGGATTTGAGAATACGCGTATGCTCTCATGCTTCAAGGAGCATTTGTATACTAGCGGCGACGATGAAGTAGTCGATATGCGCCCATATGAACTTGCTGTTCGCTGGGGAGAGATACCGGCTGGTTCATCCAAGAAAATTTCATTTCCTGATGTACCCGAGGAGCTAAGGCTCCGTGTTTTGCGCGCTAATCATACGCTTTATTTTCAACAAGAAAACAAGGAAGGACTTGAAGAAGTTCTAACGCCACTACTGGAGCAGATAAGTGATGCTACAGATTTAGTTGATGAAAATGAAAAAGAGCTTCATTATGATGGCAGTCAATGGTCACTGCTTGCCGTACAAGCACCGAAGCCAGGAAGCGTCCTGAAGCTTGTTAACAACAGTTCTGCTGCGATTATTGCTATGCTTGAGAAGTGTGATTGGAAGGATGCAGTGACTGCTTCCAAAGTAACGGCGATGCATGAATTTCGCAGTATGTTTTCATCCGAGGTGCTCGCACCTGGGCAACAGGTAGGGTCGTCAATTCTAATCATATTCTAGATTATTTCGGACGTACGGTTAACTTAGCCTCACGAACACAAGGCTTAAGTGTTGGACATGATATTATTGTTAGCAAGGAATGCTCCGAACGCTTCGGAGTGAAAGCACTATTGGAAAAATACCCTTGCAAAGTGGAGCTGTTTGAGCAAACGCTCAAGGGAATCGAAGGTGTGATTCAGCTCGCACGAATCGGTGTCATTGAATCAGCTGAGAATCCTGTTAAAGTGGGGGTACGGCACAGAAAGAGATTACACTTACAACCACACACTAACCTAAATAATATTTGAAAAGAGTTGAACGAGAATGTCTCTTGGTAAGCTAAAGCTGTTAACTATCCTTCTTCCACCTCTTATTATAGGCGGCTTCGAATATATACGACATGATTTCTTGCTTGAGCATTTGTCGATGGAGGCTGGAAATTACTATATCACGCTTATAACCCTGCTTCTTTCTTATTTGTTTGCCTCATGGATGTTTCGCAGTATCGTGCGTAGCAATGAGAAATTGGCAGCCGAACAAGCACGTCGTGCCGTTTATGTGGAGCGGGAACGGTTAGCACAAGAGCTTCATGATAACATTGCACAAATCTTATTTTTTCTAAATGTCCAGCTGAAAAAGGGCGAGCTTCAAGAGGCGCGTTCGGCTGTTTCAGAGATTGATGAGCAGCTGCGGCAGGCGATATTCAATCTCCGTACATCGCCTGAGGAGGGGACAGACCTTCCAATTCGATTGGCCTCCTGGCTCGATGAATGGTGTAAAATTACCGGTATCGCTGTTGAACGGAAGATTGAGTTTCCAGCCAATCTAGTTCCATTGTCGGCAGAAGTTCAGATTTTTGCTATGATTCGTGAAGCATTCACCAATATTCGTAAACATTCCCAGGCGGACCATGCTTATATAGAGCTTAGGATGGAGAATGAAAGAAGTGGCTGGACGCTCGAAATTCGTGATAACGGAGTGGGTCTTGGTAGAGGAGAGCAGGCGGATGCGAATCGCCATGGTCTTTCTCTCATGCGTAAGCATGCTTCACAACTGAATGCAGCTATGACGGTTGAAACGTTGGCCCAAGGGGGTACCGCAATCCGAATCTCGGGGCCGAAAATTGGAGGTGCAATGAATTGGAAATGAATTATAGGGTACTGATAAGTGATGACCATCCATTAGCACGTAGAGCTGTTAGAGCTTTACTTGATGGGGAAGCAGGTTTTGAAATTGTGGGGGAAGCGGAGAATGGAGAACAATCCGTTCAATTATGCCGTGAGCTGCTGCCTGATCTTGTTCTGATGGATATTCAAATGCCTGGGATGAATGGTCTTGAAGCTACTCGCCGAATAAAGCAGATAAGCCCCAGAACCAAAATTGTAATATTGACGGTTTCTGATGATGTAGGCGATTTGTTTACAGCTATACAGAATGGTGCTCAGGGTTATCTGCTTAAGAATATGGACCCCGATGAGTGGATCGTATATTTGAAAGGGCTGCTGGACGATAATAGTGAAATATCCAGAGGCATGGCAGATCGGTTATTCCATCTATTCCGTTCTGGAAAAGGTCAGGGCCATGACGCTATAGAGTCCAAGCCGAGCGTACTTTCTCATCGTGAAGAAGAAATCCTCATGTGTGTGGCGAGCGGACAGAGCAATAGACAAATTGCCGAACAATTGACGATAACCGAAAATACGGTCAAAAACCACATTAAAAATATTTTAGCTAAGCTGTCTCTTGAGAACCGGGTTCAATTGACTGCGTACGCATTCCGTCACGGCTTGACACCTTTTGGCCATAAATAAAAGCACAAATAGCCCGAAGGAGTCATATTCATTGAATCCCCCATGCAGTAGAGTAAGACTAGGAAATCACGATACTTAAGGGGATGTTTTACTATGAAAAAAACGAGTCGGATCATTATGTTCTGCTTGCTGTTCTCTATGATTGGAGCGGGAGCGGCCAGTGCACATGTCACTGTATTGCCTAAAGAAGCTGTACAAGGATCATTTGAAAAGTTTGCTGTTCGAGTACCTTCGGAAAAGGAAATTCCAACAGTTAAAGTGGAAGTGAAATTTCCAATGGACGCCGTAACTGTATCTCGGTTTGAGCCAAAGCCAGGTTGGAAATACGAGCTGACGAAAGACGCTTCTGGCAAAATTACCGGCGTTATTTGGACCGCTACAGGTGAAGGATTGTCGGCAACAGAATTTGGAGAGTTCTATATGCAGGGTAAAGTCGCAGATACGGCAACAGCTATTAGCTGGAAGGCCTACCAAACCTACAAAGACGGCAGCGTTGTGGAATGGGTTGGGGCAGATGGCTCCGATAAACCGGCATCTGTCACCAAAGTAACTCCAAAGCCTGCTGGTGCGGCTGCTGACAGCCATGGCAATACCAATGCTAATCCAGCTGTGGCGGCTGGGGATGCTGCTAAGGCGGGGGCTCCTGTGGCTCCAGCCATGCAGGCCCAATCACAAACACCGTTGTACTTGTCCATAGCTGCGCTGTTATTGGGTCTTGTGTCACTTTTAATCGCATTATCAAAACGTAAAGCAGCTCGCTAACTGATAGTAGTGAAGCAGCAAACCAAAAACCGGGTCAGAGTTTTTAATAAACTTCTGATCCGGTTTTTGGTTTTTTTTTGCATAAGAAGGCAGGACTTTTGGGGATGCTTGGAATGAGCGTTAATTCAATCATGGAGGTATTGAACCATGTTCAGCAAGCTGAAAAAGAGTAAAATTTGCTTCACCTTAGTGCTTTGTCTGCTCTTGTTTCTGTCTGTTAACACTACGGCTTTTGCTTTTGGCAAGGGAGCTAAGGGGCCAGATGTATATGCCATTCAAGGAATGCTGAAATCACTCGGTTATTTTCCGGGAAACATTACTGGCTATTATGGTGCGGTTACGGAATCAAGCGTCAAGCTTTTTCAAAAGGCATATGGATTGCCAATTACCGGGGCCGTAGATGATCAAACGCTTCAGTCGATTCTATGGGCTTACGGCAATGCCAAAATCCCTAGAAAGTCAGCACCAGCCCCAACCCCTGCACCAGAAGCTGAACCAAAGCCCGGGCCGGCACCTGCACCGGAACCATCAAATGAGTTGAGCGCTGAAGAACAGCAGATGATTGATCTGGTGAATCAGGCACGTCAACAGGCTGGGCTAGCTCCGCTTACTATTAACAGTGACCTATCCCAAACAGCGCGGCTGAAAAGCAAAGATATGGTGGACAATAATTATTTCTCTCATGAATCGCCAACCTATGGCTCGCCTTTCGATATGATGAAGCAGTTTGGGATCAGCTACTCCTCAGCAGGTGAGAACATAGCTTGCAACCAAACCGTAACGGCAGCACATCAAGCATTGATGAACTCCCCTGGTCATAAGGCTAACATCTTGAGCTCCGATTTTACGGAGATCGGCATTGGTATTGTGGATGGCGGCTCATGCGGCAAAATGTTGACCCAACAATTTATACGTAAGTAGCTTGTAACGATTAGGCTTATAAGCAGTGTTTATTGGCATTTAATACATTCCGACACCGCCAAACGGCTCGGGATGTTTTTTTATTTATTTGTTAAAAAATCATGAAGCGAGAGCTGCATCGACCAGAGATGAAAAATCGGTTATCATAGATAAATATAAATACATACTTTTTTAATGAAAGGAAGTTCAGCATGCCATCCAAAATAATAAAAGAATTCAAGGAATTCGCAATGAAGGGCAACATGATTGAATTAGCTATTGGTGTGATCATTGGAGGAGCCTTTGGCAAGGTAGTGACATCCATTGTTAATGATATCGTTATGCCACCGATCGGATTGCTGCTTGGCCGCGTAAATTTTACAGATCTATTTATCAGTTTGAATGGGGTTAGCTATCCCAACTTAGCTGAAGCTAAGAAGGCAGGAGCGCCGACGCTCAATTACGGCCTTTTTATTAATACGATACTTGATTTTTTAATTGTGGCCTTTGTAATTTTCATTGCCGTAAAGCAGTTAAATAGGCTGCGCAAAAAGCAACAGGATAAACCTGAGCCGAAAATGAAAATGGTAGAATGCCCCGAATGCCTCTCAGAAATTCCCGAGCATGCTGTTCGCTGTAAATATTGCACAGCCAAGCTCGAGCCGTCTTTAGAAAAAAAGCAGCTTACGAATTAAGAGGAAATCGTGAATCCGAAAGGGCAATTAGGACATGAAAGCTTTAAGAGACTCACAATTGCACTTGCTCTGGACTGCGCGGATTGATTATTCAGAAGGCAGCCGTGTAGAAGCGCATCAGCATGATGACTACGACCAGCTGCTTGTCATATTGTCAGGCAACAGCGGTGAAGTTTCCATCGGAGAGAAGCGATATCCGGTTAAAGAAAGCTCGGTTTATTTGTTTCTTAGAGGGGTAACCCATAGCTTTCAGTTCGATAAGCAGGCCATAACCCTCGATTTTAAATTCAAGCTGTGTGATCGGCATTTGGTGGAAGCGTTCGCTGAGGAGCCTTCATATTGCCCGTGCAGAGGAACAGCCTTGCCGGAGATTAAGCAGTGGTACAAAATGTCCTTGCTGCAGATGCGCAATCCGGATTCCATTCCTCCGATGCGAATTGAAGCAGGGTTTAAAAGCACTTTAGTCTCACTTATGCATGAAGCCAAAGCTGTCTTGGATCCATCATTCGGCGGTCCTTATACTTCGATCTATCCTACAAGCAATGGAAACGAACCGATTGTCAATTTTGTTAAGGAAAACTTTGCTCAAAAAATTACACTCCAGCTTTTAGCAGATCAATTTGGCTTTAATCCGAACTATCTGGTCAAAATATTCAATGATATAACGGGCATGCCGCCAATCCAGTTTTTGCAGGAAATCCGCCTGGAGAAAGCAATGGAATATTTGGAATTTACTGCATTGCCGATTACGGAGGTAGCTGAGAAAGTAGGCTGGACGCTCCCGTACTTCAGTAAGATGGTAAAAAAACGGCTTGGAATGACGGCATCCCAGTATCGGGAATCTTTGGTGAATGCGGTCGGTATAGATATTAATTTGGAGCTTGATTTTGCCAACGAGTGGAGAATCGAGCAACAATAAGGATAGAAATGTATATAGCGGGAGCACTCTGTCAATCGTCATCAGACAGGCTGCTCCTGTTTTTGCGGAACCGGGTGTATGCAAGAAATGAAGATAGTCAAAAAACAACTGAGGATAATCTATATTCCACGGGCAGCCCTTGCTTTATAATTTTAGTGAAGCTTAAACAACCTATTGGGATGGGAGCCAAATGAAATGGTCAGAAAAATGTCCGTTCCACCTATGCAGCTAGTCGATTATGATGGTGAAGGTACTCAGCTGTGCGCTGTAGTTGAAGAAATCGGCAATATTACGCTTAAAAGAGCACTGATTCCAGAGCCTGCTGAAGGTGAAGTCAGGGTAAAGGTGAAATGGGTAGGCATTTGCGGAAGCGATGTGGAGGTATTCCGCGGGGCACGAGAGCCGGAATTCATCTCTTATCCTACTCGGCTAGGGCATGAGGTGGCTGGAGTTATAGATAAAGTAGGGCCTAATGTTATCGGACTCAAAGTGGGTGACCATGTGGCTCTTCGCTACATTTGGGGCGCATTTGCGGAGTATGTCTGCTGTACGCCATTTTCTGTGAAGGTGCTGCCTAAGGAGCTGCCTCTGATCGAAGGTTCGCTTATCGAGGTACTGCCAGGCATTATTCATGCTGCTGAGCTTGGGGATATCTCTCCCCATAAGAATGTGCTCATTACAGGTCAGGGAGTCAGTGGACTCGTGATGACACAGATCATTAGCTTATATAGCCCACGCAATCTAGTTGTGACGGATCTATTCGATGAGAAACTGGAGCTTGCACGTAAATACGGCGCAACGCATACTTATAAAGTTCCTTCGGCAGAATCAAACACGATGGACATCGTAGGTAAAGACTTTCCAGACGGTTTTGATGTTGTTATACCATGCCTGCTGGAGGGAGACGGTATGGTAGATGCAATCAACGCAACTGCACAGAATGGGCGTATCGTGATGTACGGATGTATTGGAACTTGCCATAAGCCTGTGGACTTTTTCAAAATACATAAGAAACGTCTTGATATTTTTTCCACGGAACCGAAGCGAGATATAGATAACAGGGCTTACTTTGACAAAGGACTGCAGTTGGTATTGGATGGGCTAGTGAATACAGAAGAAATGATCACACATGTAGTTAAGCTTAGCAATGTTGCTGAAGCGTTCAAGCTGCGCAATGAGCACAAAGGCGATACTATTCATGTGATGATTGATTGTGAAACCTAGAGGTTTGAGCAACCAAGACGCAATTAAATATGAGTTGTAAGGGAAGGGAACTATTCATGAAAATACTAATTAAGGGTATGCTGCAAAAGCGCCCCACTCTATTTGACGCCGAATGGATTCGTAAGCATGGTAATGCATCGCTGGCGGCGAGCCCTATCCATATTACTTCGGCCATTGCTCCCCAAAGTGAGGGAGGTCCCCATGACTATTACTCCAATGGAGACTATTGGTGGCCAAATCCCGCAACAGCGGATGGTCTTCCTTATATCCAACGGGATGGGGAAAGCAACCCTGGCAATTTTAACAGCCACCGTATGTTTTTGCGGAGCGTGAGAACCCATATCGCTAACTTGGCCGCAGCCTATGTTATAAGTGGAGATGAGGCTTACGCGGAGAAGGCAATCCAGTTGCTGAGTGAGTTTTTCTTGGATGAAGAAACTAAGATGAATCCACACCTGCTGTATGCACAAGCAATCCCTGGGATTTGTTCGGGCAGAGGCATTGGAGTCATCGATACTTTGCATCTGATTGATGTGCCTGTTGCTATTGAAGCTCTGCAAGTATCGCCTGCGATGACGAAAGAGATTTATTTGGGTTTGAAACAGTGGTTCAGCGATTACTTGGTCTGGATGAGCACTCATAAGAATGGTATAGAAGAAATGAATGCTAGTAACAACCACGGAGTATGCTGGTTTGTTCAAGCCGCGGCTTTCGCCCGATTTACTGGCAATGAAGAAATGCTTACGTTCTGCAGACAGCGTTATAAGGAATCGCTTCTCCCTGATCAGATGGTACAGGATGGAAGCTTCCCACGAGAGCTGGCACGCACGAAGCCTTACGGTTACTCTATCTTTGTGTTGGATAACATGGTGACATTGTGCCAACTTCTATCTACACCAGAGGACAACTTATGGCATTATGAGCTGCCGGACGGGCGTGGGATAGCCAAGGGTCTCTCCTACCTGATTCCATACATGAAGGAAAAAGATTCTTGGCCTTATCCACCAGATGTGGAGCATTTCGACGGGTGGCCAGCTAAAGTCTCCTTGCTATTATTTGCTGGGATTGCGCTGGAGCGGGAGGATCTCATCGAGCTGTGGACCAGCCTTGATCCTGATCCTACGGATATGGAGGTCCGCCGAAATATTGCGATTCGTCAACCACTGCTGTGGCTGAGGTAGTTATTTGTAAAATCACCTTAGCTGATTGATATGGCAACTACTTTGGGCCGATCACATTTCAACGCTGCAACGCGCGTCCGGGTATCGTACGTTGGCTTTACCATTGAACTGCCCATTTTTCCGCATCACTGCACCATTAGTTACTGCCCTTCATAAACTAACTTGACTGTATCCCTACACCTTGTAATGATACAAAAACCCGGGCAAGGAGGGGTGAC
>NZ_WHOD01000098.1 GCF_013141765.1 Paenibacillus foliorum | reverse complement strand
ACATATAAATATTTGTTTAACAGAAAGTCTCGGATAAATCGCCTCATAAAGGTTGGTTTAGCATTAGCTGCAGATCTGGTTGCCGATAATTGTACCGTTTTGGCCATCTCATACCCCTCCTTCCTCAAAATAATTGTCTCTATACATACGAATTCTTCTCTTAAAATAAGGGAGGGCTTCCCGGCCCTCCCCGCGGTTAGCATGAAAGATTAACGTTTGTTGTAACGATCCAAAGCTGCTTTTTGAATTTCAATAGCCCGGTCAATCTTAACTGATTTCAGTTTATCCACATATTTCTCAAAGGAATCTAACGGCTCGGCGCCCAAAATGATTTTTAAAGTCATTTCGTCTACCAATGTATTCACATCCGTCATAATTTTAGCGAACTCAGAGCTTTCTTCAGGCGTCGGTGTAACCGGCGGCATTTGATATTTCGCCATATCGGTCTTCGACCAGATTGGAAGAGCATCTTTTTGCGATTGGAGTGCCAAATATTGTGTAATATAGCCTTTGTCTTGAACGAACGGTCCGCTGTAGTTAGCACGAGTATACATTGAAAGAGTCTGTGCTGGCGCCAATTTATCCGGATTCTTCATTAAGAGATCTGTGTATTTAGGAACGCCATTCTCCATCTTATAGCTAACGCCTTCAGTACCGAAGTTAAAGTACTTATTGCCTTCTTCGCTATAGCCATAATCCAGCAGCTTAACAGCTAATTCCGCATTTTTGGAGGTTGCTGTGACCGCTACCATTCCTCCATTTATTGAAAATGGCAGGTCTCTTTGACCGAACTTAGGCGTATCGCCTTTCTTCAAAACCGGCTGAGGAGCCGCAACCAGCTTCGCCTTAGGATCCTTCTCTGTAAGCAGCGGCTGCCATTTACCGATACCGCCTCCCGTATTGGCAACAGTAGCGCCCGATGCGCCCGATGCAATGTTGGCATCAAAAGCCTTCGTATCGACAGTTGCGATGTTTTTATCTAGTAATCCTTGCTCATACCAACCGCGGAATAGTGCAAGCCATTCTTTATATCCCTTTTCAGCCGGGCCGAATTTAATCGTACCGTCTTCTCTATAGAAATCACGTGTAACCCCATAGGCACCCATAAAATGTCCGCTGTTAAATTCATTGAATACACGCGGCTTGCTGCTTGCAGTGAAGGGAGCTGTTGCACCTTTCTTCTCTTTGAAGGCCTTAAGCATAGCTGTCCAATCATCGATTGTTTGCGGCAACGGTA
The DNA here is from genome assembly GCF_013141765.1 of Paenibacillus foliorum. GTDB lineage: Bacteria > Bacillota > Bacilli > Paenibacillales > NBRC-103111 > Paenibacillus_S > Paenibacillus_S foliorum. The sequence goes on along the minus strand of NZ_WHOD01000098.1, from coordinate 61,843 downwards.
ATCCGAGCTCGTCAAGCCAATCTTGACGAACGATCGGGCCTTGGTAAACCATAAGTAAATCATCACCACGAATGAATGGGAAGGAATAGTAGCTGCCGTTATCGGTTTTCACCATCTTGTCGATATCCGGATGGTCCTTTAAATATTTTTTCAAGTTTGGCGCATTTTTATCGATCAAATCATTGAGCTTCAGAATGTAACCGTCTTTAATCGCTTTTTCCGGTCCCCCTGGGAAATCCTTGAAAAAGTTAAACTCAATCATGTCTGGCAGATCACCAGAAGCAAGCATAACGTTAAGGGCTTCCTTCGCTTGGTTCGTAGGTGGAGCAATGAATTTCAATGGTACGCCGGTTTTTTTCTGCCATTCCTGGAAGAAAGGAGTATCAGCATGAGATGATTTCACACCGGTTAAGTTTCCGGTTAACTCCATCCAATAAGTTAAGGTTTTGTCCGTTTTCATCGGATATGTGGTTGCAGTCCCTGTTGCAGGTGCAGGCGTTGTAGCAGGTGTCTTGGTGTTATTGGCGGGCGCCGGTGCTGGTGTTGAACAAGCCATTACCATAGTACTCATTACAGTTGTCATAACAATTGTAGAAGCGATTTTCTTCTTTCTCTTCATAAATGAAAGACCTCCTTGAATTTCGGCTTACCCGAATTGGATTCTTATCGCATATTCGTATGAGACATTTCTCATAACTAAAGTATATGATAGCGCTTCCAAATATGTAATCATAATTATTGCCAATCTCATCTCCAAAACAGTTTTCTGACTATTCAAAATATACAATTCAATATGCAAAATACACAAAACATATAAAAAACACGGATTTTTAACAAAAAAAGCCGCCCAAAGGCAGCTCATTCGTCTTTCATTTCCTTGTATTTCCCAGGAGTAATCCCTTCATATTTCTTAAATGTACGAATAAATGCGTTAACGTCATTGAATCCCACATCTGCAGCGACATCACTTATATTCTTTTTACGATCCGTTATTAAATGTTTGGCTCTTTCAAGCCTGGTCTTATTAATCGAATCAAGCAAGCCTTCACCTGTATGATCTTTGAACAGCTTGGACAAATAGGCTGGCTTCATGTCAAAATGGCTACCTATCATGGAGATATTCAGATTCGGATCCTTATAGTTAGTATTGATGTATTCAATAATTTGATGAATCCTATCATCCAGCGTTCGCTGCCGAGATTGTTGAATATTTTGCTGACGTTTGTTAGATGTATATTCGCATACATTCCCTAAAAACTCGGTCATCTGCACTTGCATCTCTTGGATTGTTTCACTGTTCGTTATTTGTTCAATCCACTTCTCGATTCGTCTCGGATTCCGAATCAAGACACTGTCTTGAATATCCCCAAGCTCACTAATGGTTTTGATCATCGTGCTGACCAAATTTAGCATTAAGCAGCGAGCAATAGGTACCGACATGAACGTTCGGTTAAAATTGCGTTCGATGATCTCATCCAACGTCTGACGGGCCATAGTAAAATCGCCAATTTTGACGTAATTGATTAATTGCTGCTCAACCTGCAGTGGATAGTAGTAGCCTGTATCTGAATCTTCCGCCGCCGAGCTCAGATGAATTTCATCATAGGATAAAATCTCTTTACTCCCCATAACCAGCTTATATTCCATGGCGTCGAGCGCTTCCAAATAGGCTTGAGAAATCCCTGGCAGGCCGCTGTGTATGCCACTGATGGAAAGCGTTAATCCGATATGGTATTTCGTCATCAAGAACGTTTGCGCTTCGCGGGCGATAGATACCAATTGCTGCATGCGTGTCTCATTAGCCCCCGGTGAGAAGTTAATTAAGCAGACCAGCGTCTCTTCAATTTCCGTTACAAAGCCTTGGTGATGCTGTAAAGCTAATTCTTCTATGACATTGGTGATAATAAACTGCATTAGCTTCTGGGGATCTGTGGAGCCTATCTGCTGAATCCTTTCCTTGAAAGAACTGTTCTCTTGAAGATACAGCAGAATGACAGCAAAATCATCCGTAATGAACCGCATGTTAAAGGTTGCCAAGGATTCATCTACAGGAATTTGATCCAATTTCCCCTTTAATAATCGTCCTACAAAATTCGATCGCAATACATGATGCTGTTTTTTTCGTTCAGACATGCTTTTAGCTAATTCCACTAAGGTGTGATCGACCGCTTGTTGAATAAAACTGAATTCATTAGACCCCGGTTTTCGAAGCACATCCGCTTTATCAGAGAATGCCCGTACCAGCTGGCGAACAGGATTGTAATTTTTCCTCAGAAAAAAGTAGGTTAACAGCCCGCCGCCGAGCAAGCTTATTATAATACTCATATAAGTAAGCTTACGGACCTGCTCTGCCTTCTCCCAGAACAGCTGGCTAGGAATGATGGACAAATACTTCAGCTTAGATCGTTCGGATTGTATATAGGTGATCTCGTAGTTTTGTCCGTCCTTTTCCCAGAAAAAAACGTTGGACCCCGACATTTCTTTATCAAATGGAAAATCGAGCAGCAGCCGTTCGCTTTCACCTGAGCTTGATACAAGAAGCTGGTTAGCACCGTTCAAGATTAGCACATGCCCTTTATTGAACAGCTCCATATTCTCAATGGAACGGAGAATACGAGACTGATCGATCATGATAACATTAGTTCCTTCGGTTTCGCCAGACTCTATACGGTAAGAGCTAATATAAGCTACCGTCTTCCTTTGTTTGCCGCTTTCATCCACACGAACCATTGGAATAAAGCCCTTTTTGTCCTTTTGATTAAGAATATTGATCCATTGGTCGTATGAAAACGAACTCGTCTTATGCATCAATTCGTAGGCAAATGGAGCATCCCTATATATATCGGGTAACAGAACCTTGTTCGGGCCTGACAGATAGATATAGAACAAATCAATTAGAGAATAAGATGTTTTGTACATTAGGAGATCTTGTGTGATCTGATGCAAGTCATACAAATATTCATTAGGATAAATCTGATATTTATTCGAAAACAGCTGCCGCACTCTCATATTCCAGGTTAACTCAAAATTTAACCGCTCCATAGTATCGAATTGATTGTCCATAACCTCGCGAACTTGCTTCAACAGCGACTCATTAGCCTGGTGTATTTCATTCCCCAAGGTCTCACTGGATTTAATGTATACGATTACACTCATGACTACAGGCAACAGCAGAACAGCGAGGTAGGATAGAAGCCAGGTTAGCAAGACACTTCTTCTGTTGATTTGAAACTTTCCTAGCATCAAACTCCTCCTCCGCTACAAATGAAATACGCCGATGCTAAGTACTATTGTAACTGTTCTAGTAGAGTGAGTATACAAGCAAATCGTTAAAAAGTCCTATAGAATTTAAACCAGGCTCCTGCATCGCCTATGTTATAACAGGCAATGTAATATCTACCACAGTGCCCCTTCTACCGGCTTTGTATATATGAATTTCACCGTTATGCTCTTGGACTATCTGATAGCTTATCATTAAGCCGATTCCTGTCCCCTTATCCTTAGTGCTGTAAAAGGGCTCGCCTAGTTTACTCTGCCACTCATCAGGAATCCCAATGCCTTGGTCAGTGAATCGAATCTGAACCTTGTCATTGTTTGTAAAGCAAATTTGTACGTTAATATCCCCCCCATCTTCCATAGATTCTATTGCATTTATCAACACGTGACTAAAGACATGCCTTATTTTATTCTCATCACAAAAAATCCATGGTGTATCCGTTTCGTATTCAACCAAGATATGGATGTTACTCTGGATCGCTTGAGCTTCCAATTTCATTACAATATTTGTTAGGAGCTCATGCAGGTTGTATGCTCTAAATTCAACTGAGTTTGCCAGTAAAAGAAATTCCGACAGAATAGAATCGATCTGTCCCATTTCACTGAGCATAAGATCGAAGTAGATCTGTTTAGAGGTGCCTTCCTTTATCAATTGGGTCATACCCCGTACTGTAGTTAATGGATTTCGGACCTCATGGGCAATTCCAGCAGCAAGCTGACCAGCCATGTTAAACTTTTCTGCCCTCCTCAGCCGCTCCTCGTTACGTTTGCGTTCTGTTATATCCTTGCATACAACGAACACACCAATAACTTTTTCCTTAAGAATGATCGGAATGGTTGTAATACCGAGCTCAATAATATGACCTTGCTTATGCATGGAATGGATCTCATAATTTTTCGGTACGTCATGGTTTACATTCTCAAACTTCAGATCGAACTTTTCCACTTCCTCAGGCACGATGAAATCTGTATACGCTCGGTCTCTGAGCTCTTCTTTTGAATAACCGAGTATCTTTTCAGTCGCTTTATTCGCGGAAATAATTCTCCCTTGAAGATCGATTGAGCATACAATATCCGGGCTATGTTCAAAAAGCGATTGGAAATAAAGCTCATTTTTGCTTACGGCCTCATAAGCCAGCCTTCTATCAATATAAACGCCGAAACACACACATCCAACTAGTAAAAATAAAGCTAAGCACACGAAGTAAGATAAGCTTGTTGCTTCCATAACGTAGCTCGTTAACTGGACGTACAACGAATTTACAGGGGAGAAATGATTTTCGCCCAAGGTAAAGTGAAAAGCATTCATTCCCGTATAATGCATGCCTGAGATCGCTGTTCCTAGTAGAAGTGCATTGGCTAATTTACCCCACACATCAAGGAAATTATTCTTAACCTGAAACATTCGGAACATTGATAGGAACGAGACCCCGATAGAAATTAGAATGGATAGTGCAAACAGTATGGGTTCATACTTAATTTCATACGGGCTTTCTAACGCCGCCATTCCAATATAGTGCATAGAGCTAATACCCGCCCCCATGCAAAAACATGCAAAAATAAAACGGTACGTTTTCAAACTGCTGGCAAGCCTGAAGGCAATAAACGAAGAAAGGATCGGAATGACAAAAGAAACACAAGTAAGCAATAGATTATAGGAAACTGGAAAATGTGTATGAAACGCCAGCATCCCTACAAAATGCATGGACCAAATCCCAATTCCCAATGAAAAGGAGCTGAAAATCAAGAACAAGTACTGAATCCTTCTGTTCGATGTAAGGCGTGATTTGTGGGATAAATCCAGTGATACATAAGACGAAGAAATAGCGATTGCAATGGATAAAATTACAAGTGATAACGAGTAAAAGTTGCCTTCATTTACATCCATTATTCAACCCCCATTACTGTCATTAGTTGTCATTGATAATTATTAGGGTTTCAATAATACAGGAAAGTAAACTTATGTCATAAGAACATAGATTTTGTAACAGACTTCTTCTAAACACGAACCCATTAATCTTTGATATTCTACAAAATCAATTCAATTTCCTGCTGCAAATCATAAAAAAGGCACGTACTTAGGGTTGTTCTAGTACGTGCCAGTGAGTTAATTATATCCACGAATCATTGCCAAGTGGGTGATGTCGTGACAGGTTGATATTGATTTCCCTGCTGCTCAGCTTTATCCTGAGTTTCAGGCTGGGAAGTTTCGCTTTCCATTTTGCTCGTCCCTTGAAACTTACCGCCTTCATCGATTATAAGCGACTGCGCCGTAGTATTTCCAAACAGCTTGCCTGTTGAACGAATAGTCAGCTTGCCTTTGCATAGCACATTCCCATTCACGGTACCTGCTAGAATAACATCTCTAGCTTTAATGTTCGATTTGACGACTCCAAGCTCTCCTATGGTAACATCACCCGCACAATCTACATCCCCGATGATTTGTCCCTCAATACGAATACTCGCTTCCGACTTGATTTTGCCCTCAAATACAGTACCTTCGCCAATAAGCGTATCGGTGAAGTTTACCGCATGTTTCTTCCCTTTAAACATAAAGCAACCTTCTTTCACACTATTTTAAATACGGCTTCGGATCAATACTTACGCCGTTTTTCAACACTTCGTAATGCAAATGATTGCCCGTGCTTCTGCCAGTAGAACCGACAAGGCCGATAACCTGACCTTTTTCTACCTTTTCACCTTTGTCCACATTAATCTTATTCAGATGCATGTACCAGGTCCGCAGTCCGTCAGAGTGGCTTACAACAATATTGTTGCCATGGAGCGAGTCGCTTCCTGTAGACTGAACGACACCATCTGCTGTAACTTTAACCTTTGAATTTAGCGGCGCACTAATATCGTATCCACTATGATAGGTAGGGCGAAATGTAAAAGGATCCTGCCTCAGTCCGAAGCCAGAGGTTATGGTCCGGCTGTCTACAGGCCAAATAGAAGGCGTGACTCTCTGCTTCTGTTGAACAGCCAATGCTTCCTCTTTAGTGTTAACAATACTATTTTTCAGATTATCCACTTCTTCATTCATATCAGTCAGCATTGTTCTGGTCTGCTCCAGCATGTCCTTAACCTCGTCTTGAGTCGCTGGATGCATAACCCCTCCCATTGCCTTCCCCGTAGATGCCGGATCAGCCGAGGCTGTCTTTTTGTCAGATCCTTTAATGGTCTGCACTTCTTCCTCCAGCTTACGAATATCATCAATTTGAGACTTCATATCCGACGTTTGCTTGGACAGCTTGATAACCTCGTTCTGCAGCTGCTCGATCGTTTCATTCTTCTCTTGAACCGTTGTTGCGTATAAGGTATCCTGACTGTATACACGCGTCTGCAAATTACTCGCAACCATTACCGTTCGTGCATGAAGAACGTACAGAAACAAGGTTACGATAACTAAACTTAATAAACCTGCACCGGCGATGTAAGGGATCAGCTTGGGCACCTCGAAACGACGAACAGAGCTGTTAGCATCAGGAATAATAACGAATGTATAACGCTTTTTGCCCCATTTCAATTTCATTTCCGCCCTTTCTAATTGGCACAAATTTACAATCCTCGCTAGAATATGATATTATTCGTCACATTAGACAAAAAAACCTTCTCAGCAGACAGCCACCCCCTGAAAATGGTTCTAAAGTACGAAGGGATTTCAATCACAGGGAGCGAATTTAGTACTAAATAAGCAGGTGGAATTGACAGGAGGGCATTTATAGATGAAATTAGCGGGAATTGATATCGGTAATGACAGTATTAAAGTAGTGTTGGATGGTGTTCGTGATCCATTAACGGTCCCAAATATTGTAGCACCCGGATTTGAACGACATATTTTGCAAGAAGAGGATTCTCCCCTTAAAGCACTCGATGTTGTTGTCCACAGTCCGAGACTATCCAGAAATAATCAACGGTATTTCGTTGGTTTGCTGGCCATGGAAAATGAGGATAGTGTGGAGCTGGAAGAGACGGATAACAAGGCCGTCTCGGATCAATCCTTGATTGTTGCTTTAACCGCGTTAGCTTATGCGGCCATCGTCAGTCAATCCGTTACGAATACCGGCTATAACAATACAGAAGAAGCGGAGTATGTAATCGGAACCGGACTTCCGGTCCGCACCTATTCTTACTACAACAAAACATTTGAGGACCGCTTGGTAGGCGAGCATGAAGTGACCTTCCTATCAACACCGAATATGCGCAACCGCAAGGTCAAAGTATCCATTCGTCGGGCGATTGTGTCCATTGAGGGTGCTGCGGCTTTGTTCCATATGGCGACCCATGACAGCCTGCAAGTAAAAGATGAGGAGCTGTACAACGGCTGCATCGGCATTTGCGAAATGGGTGCTTTAACAACTGACTTTCCGGTTGTGAACAAAATGAGCATCGATAACCAATTCAGCACAGGAGAGCAAATAGGACTCGCTACATACTTGGATAACATTATCCGGGACGTGGAGGATCAATATGGCTACCGATTCCCAAGCCGCGCCAAGCTAGTCCAACGGATCAAACGCAACGACTTCAATATACGCCGTATGGGCGAAGGTCAATCCACCATAAAGCCCGTCATCGATATGTACTTCAACAGAGCTGCATCCAAAATCGTCGATCTAATCAAAAAACGTTGGAAGAAGCATCCTGACATTCAATGCTTCTACGTTATTGGCGGAGGCGCAGCAGCACTTAAACCTTATATTATTGACGCTGCCGGTCCGATCAAGCTTCGTTTTGTAGACGACAGCGAAATGCTTAACGTACAAGGCTACCTGAAGCTTGCCAAGAGTAAGATGAATCAGACTTCATTTGTGTAAGAAATAATCTTAAATCAAACAAGCTACCCCTCATGTAGATGTATCTACTTTGGGATAGCTTTTTTTATATTCCTATTTAAACCCTGACAGACTCTTGTCAGGGTTCTTTCTTTATAATCAGTTTATACATTGAAGAAGGGAAATGAAAACATGATAAAAACAAGTAATCAAACTGGAATGGTCTTAGCAGGACTTCTGCTTTCGATTCTTATGGCTTCGATGGATAATACGATCGTGGCTACAGCTATGGGCTCCATTATTGGGGATCTTGGAGGGCTCGACAAATTCGTATGGGTAACTTCTGCTTATATGGTTGCAGAAATGGCAGGAATGCCCATCTTCGGCAAATTGTCCGATATGTATGGACGCAAGCGCTTTTTCGTCTTCGGTATTATCGTATTCATGCTAGGATCTGCATTATGTGGAACAGCTACCTCGATTGTTCAGTTGAGTATTTACCGCGCTATTCAAGGAATTGGCGGGGGTGCTCTTGTACCGATTGCATTCACGATCATGTTCGATGTGGTCAAACCCGAGAGCAGGGGCAAGCTGATGGGAATGTTCGGCGCTGTGTTTGGCATGTCCAGCATATTCGGTCCCCTGCTTGGTGCTTACATTACTGACTATATTCAATGGGAATGGATATTTTACATCAATTTGCCTTTAGGGCTTATCGCCTTCTTAATGATCGCCTCTTTCTATAAAGAGTCGCACCAACACGCTAAGCAGCGAATCGACTGGGCTGGTGCTTTAACGTTGGTTGGCGCCATCGTCTGCCTCATGTTCGCATTGGAACTTGGCGGTAAGACATATGCCTGGGGCTCCACTACTATCATCAGCTTATTCACTGGATTTGCACTGCTCGCTGTCGGGTTTATCTATGCGGAGACAAAAGCAGAAGAGCCTATCATTTCGTTTCGTATGTTCCGAAGCCGCCTCTACGCAGCAAGCAATTCAATTGCCATGTTAAGTGGGGCCGCATTCATTCTGGCATCTGTGTATATTCCAATCTACATTCAGGGCGTTCTTGGCGGAAGCGCAACGAACTCAGGTCTTGTATTGCTTCCAATGATGCTGGGCACTGTCGTTACTGCTACTGCCGGAGGTTTCTTGATTTCCAAATATTCGTATCGTGCCATCCTGATTGCCACTCTCATCATGCTTGTGGCAGGAATTGCACTTCTAACCACATTAACACCCAGTTCATCCCGACTTCTTATCACGACTTATATGATTCTAGTCGGTTTGGGAATCGGCGCTTCGTTCTCTGTACTGAGCAATGCAGCCATACACTCAGTTTCAGCAAATCAGAGAGGCGCGGCAAGCTCTACACTAAACTTTCTTCGATCGCTCGGCATGACGATCAGCATTACCCTATTTGGCATTATACAAAGCCACTCATTAACACGGCATCTGACAGATTCTTTCACCAGCAGCGGTCAACTCGCATTACCTCAAGGATTAGACTTTAATGACCCGCATGCTCTACTGGATCCGGTAACTCGCAGCCAAATTCCAGAGCAAGTACTCAGCCAGATCACAGAAAGCCTCTCGTCTTCCATCGTGACGACATTTGCCTTGGGAATTATCCCTGCTGTACTCGCGTTGACTGCTGCTTTGGCAATGAGCAGAGAGAAGTTCGTTGTCGTTGTAGAAGAGGAAGCAAACGATAGTTTCGTAGTTTCACATTAAACATGCTCCGTTTCATAATAATGACGCACAAAAAACAGTCTAAACTTCAGACCGAAGTTAGACTGTTTCTTATTTGTTATGCGTACCTGAAATAAATAGAACCCAATTAACGCTTCACTGGCCGAAAAAAGGTTTCCATATCACTCATACCATACAAGCTCATACTGGCAAACGTGACCGTTAAGCCTTGAGTCGATTTGGCCAGTGTTTCATTTAGTCTGGCTATAGCCGCATCACTTAGCTCCGCATATTCCTTGTTGGCAAAATATCCGATGGATACATGAGGACGGAAAGCGGTAGAAGTCGTATATAAACCATAACGTCGTTTGTACTCTTCAATCAACATGGTTCTCTGTTGTTCAACCTGTTTCAGGCGTTGTTCTGATATGGGATCGGCAGGCTTTAGATTGACGACTACCGCGCTATTCCCACGTTTTTCCACTTCTTTGAAAGCAAATGTGATGGGACCTTCCATCGGAAGATCAAGTGAAACTCCTTGCTCAGTGCACAGAAAACGATTGCGCTCAGAAGCTGAAAATGTTTCATGCAGATTCGCTAACATATCCTCTGCATCGAAACGGTCCGGTCGCGCTATTTTATTCAAATTGCCATTATTCAATCCATCCCAAACCGTTACATGGTAGGAATGAAAAGGCAGCGGACAAAAAAAGTACGTTTTAATGAACTGATCCAATCCTGCTTTATTGAGATTGTGATAAAAAGCAAGTTCCGGATCTGATGGCCTGCAGCAAATAACCTCTAATAGATCGTAAGAGCCCAATGGTTGAATACTGTTTCCCGGATTGTCAAACAAAAGGGAAACTCCCCGGAATGGAGCCCAGACCGGTTTCATGCCGGCTATCTTTTGGTTTGTAATACTTAGCATGTTTCATCCTCTTCCTATCCTATTAAATAAATACATTACATCAGACAAAGCATTTGAGGATGCCACTACACGTTCCATATCATTTGCTTTTCGCTGATTGTATATTTTTATCAATCATTTCTTCCGCATCTCTAAGCGCGGAGTTAATATCCTTGCCTGAAGTGACCATATTCGTCATTTCCTTGGAGATAACATTAATTACTGCAGTATCATAAAGCGTAGGCTGGTAAGGCTTCGCCAGGCTCGTTTTGTAAACCGCCTGAATGTTTCTCGTTTTCATAAAGTCCATATTCGAACCGAATGCTTTCTTGACTCCTTCATCTTTCAGTACGCTGAATCTGCCGTTTTTGGAAAGATCCAACTGCACTTCATTTGAAAGCACGGCTGCCATCACACGAAAAGCATCATCTTTGTTTTTGCTTGTTGTTGTCAATACCATCAAATGCTCATCCGGTCCTATGCCTACGCCAGGCGCCTCAGGCCAAGTCGGAAACGACACGATGTCCCAGTTCAGATCCTTTAATTTATCCAGTCCCGCATCAAAAATAATATTAATTTCAGCAATCATAGCTAGCGTCCCTTTGGTGAACAAATCGTCGCCTTTGCTTTTCGTTGTAATTTGGCTATTGCCAGGAATACGGTAAATATCCACCACCTGACTTAATACTTTTTTCCATTGGTCAGAGTTAATTACCGTTTTTTCCGTCTTTGTATCTACTAAAGGAAGAGACAATTGCGAGGCCAGTCTTTCAGGCACGTTAGGTTCAAGGCCCCGGTACGTGACACCGTTCTCGTTACGGGTCACGAGCTTAGCAAGTTCTGCTACTTCAGCCCAAGTCATACCATCCTTCGGATAAGGAACGCCAAAGCGGTCGAAAATATCTTTATTATAGTACAGCGCCCCAAAGTTTCTAGAGTATGGGAGAGCCACAAGCTCTGCTTTCTGCGATGCTGATTTAATCGCCTCTAAAGCTTCCGGCTCAATTGTGGAGACATCCAACTTATGCTTTTTAATTAAACCTTCAATGGATTCCAACAATTTCAGATCCTCTAACTGAGGCATCCCGTTCACATTGTTCGATATGATAATATCCGGCGTTTGCTCAGCCGTCACCAAACCTGCCAACGAATTGTTCGTATAAGTTACCCGAGACAGTGTAATCCATGGATGCTTCTTTTTCACCGGTTGCACAAAATAGCGGTCAAATTCTTCATCACTTAAATATCCAGTCGATTTGATACCAACGCTGATCGTTACCGGATTATGCTGTTCTTCTCTTGCAGTGTTATCTGCTACTGCTGCTGGATCTGTTGTTTTATTACAACCGGCGACCATGCACAAAACCGAGATACCCAATACGGTACGAAGCATGATTTGCCCTGCTTTACCCCGCTTATTTTCACCTTTTCTGAAATTCATTGCGTCTACTCCTTTGCAAAGTTGCATTTGATGATCTAACATTACTAAAAAGAAATTCATTCGGTGTCTTTGTTGCTCCCATCAGTTACACTAGGAACTTGACCTTGCTGCAGGGTACCAGGCGTTGGTGTTTGAAATACGTCCAACGTTACCATCTTGTTGCTCCCATTCTTCGGAAACGTATAGATAATACTATCATTTTGGGTAACATTCAATCCTTTATCGTTATACTCGGCCAAACTGATGATATCCCCCTGTGGACCGACAACAGCAACAGCTCTGCGCAGGTTACCATTCATTCCCTCTGTACCCGGGGTTTTTAGCACAAGCATCTGGTCTCCGGTCAGCGAACTTTGCTCCAAACTATAGTTGCTTATAAATTCGTCTAGGGGCGCATCGTGTCTGATCTCTTTTTTCAACCAAACGACCTTCACTTCTTTCGCCTTGATCACACTGGTCTCGCTGAATACATCCTTTGTGATATCCCACTTATTCACTGTACCTTCATCACTTGTTCCCGCTTTACTCGGGTCGCTATAATAGTGAATTTTATAATCTGATAAGTCAATATCTTGCTCCGATGCGTTATACATCTCGATATATCCGTACTGCTGCCCACTGGATGATTTGGGTACGATCTCGGTAATCAACAGCGGTGGTACCTGATCTGCACGGTCATCTGAGCTGTTTGAATCCTGTCTAACCGAGATTTCCTTCCTCTGCTTCACATCCGCAATTACAGGAAAATGATCACTTGGATATTTCCCGTTTTTAGCAAAATCGTTGATCTCCAGATGTTCTACCGATACATCACCTTGATACAAAATCCAGTCAATTCGCTTCGCCATACCACTGCCGGTTGCTTTATTGAACCCGTTGAACGTACCGAGGTTTTCTCCTATTCGAGTTTTGGATGTAATCATGGAATCCAGAAAACCCGCATTTTTGAATAATTTATAGGTTTCACTACCGACATCATCATTGAAATCCGCTGTTACAAATACAGGCACTCCCTGCTCGAACTGTTGCACCTTATAAGCTATCAGTTGAGCCCCTTTGTGTCTTGCCTCTTCCGACTCATGATCTAAATGCGTATTGAGGAAATAAAATGGCTGCTTCGTTTTCATGTCCTGAAATTTGACCCATGTAGCCAATCTTCGAACCCGATTCCCCCATGTTCTTGAACCCTCCACATTGGGTGTATCCGACAACCAGAATTGTCCGTTTTCCAGTGGGGAAACCCGAGTTTTGTTGTAATATATAGTTGTAACTTCATCAAAATTATCTTTCTTACTACGACCGCCGATTTTATCGTATTCAGGAAGTGCCGCAGACAGATCATTATGCTGCTTGAGCACACCTTCCTGCGTACCGAAAACGTCCGGTCTTAACTGTTGTATCATCTCAACTATCAAAGGCAGACGACTTTTCCAGGTTTGCTCATCCTTGTCATTCAAAAACCGCAAATTGTACGTCATCAATCTCATATGGTTTTCCTTCCCGCTATCATCATTTTGTCCATCGCTATCTTCCATGGACGCCTGCTGCATAGGCTGCAGGACGCACGCGATAGTTAGAATACTAAGGATGATTTGTAAGAGGCGGGGATGTCGTCTTATCATGTTTGGGTCCCACACTTTCTCCCATATTTAATTAATAAATTGTAAATATTGCAGCAATCGCTTCGTCATGGTAATTGTTTGCGCACGGGTCGCATTGGCAACTGGGGCGAACCGGTTGTCATCCATTCCTTGTATAATACCTGTACTAACCATTTCATCCACCGATTTTAGTGCCCAATCGCTGATGTTGATGTTATCTCTGAACGAGTTCGATGTGACCTGAGCCAGTGAAGCTTCACTCATATGCAGAGCTCTTGACATCATAACAGCCATTTCTTGGCGGGTAATCTGATCGTTAGGATAAAATTGAAGGTTATCGTCTCCTTCAATTAGTCCTGACTGCGAGGCCAATTGGACGGAATCGAAAAACCAGTCACTGTTCTTCACATCCTTGAATTTCAAGCCCGTCGTTTGATTTGGCACCAAACCTAACGAACGGACCAAGATGGCTGCGAACTCTGCTCGTGTAATCGCTTGATCCGGATGGAACGTATCTTTAAAAATCCCATCAAACAGCAGCTTGGAAGCCATCTGTTCTATATCGGCTTGAGCCCAATGTCCCTGTACATCGTCAAATGTACGAGTCGCTTGTATAATGCCATAAACACTGTTACCTTGTCTTTTGATCGTGACAATCGTTTTACCGTCTCGTTTCTCGAAATAGGATGGAACAAACTTCATTTGACCGCTGGACAAATCCAGCACGGCCGCTGAAGCCGCATCTGCTTCTCCATCCATCTCAATCGTGCGGACTGCATATACCCCGTCAAATGGATTAACTTCCAATTTGCCCATGCCGGATTCTACCCAGACTGTAAATTGATAAGCTGTACCGAGCCATTTTGCTCCATGAGACTGGACCAGTTCACGACTCTTTTCTTCAGATGAGCCCGTCAATTTTTCTATTTGAATGCTGATGCTCATATCGCTTATACTTCCGCCAAGATTCTTCATCAATTCTTGGTAATTAAGGGCGCGAAGCGGCAGCTCATACGTAACCTGATTTGTTTTCAGTATCATTGCAGCATTGGGCTTACGGGTCAACCCATCCATCCATATGGCGGCAGGAACTGTCATCTTTACCGCAGCTTCACTACCGCTGTAAGAAATCGTTATCGTATGATTTTGTGCATCCAACCATGTAAACGCCTCTTTTAACTGACTTCCATTCACATCAAGGATGGCCATAGGGTTACCAGAAGAGCTAGTTTCTTTACGTGTAATATATTCTACAGAAGCCGGTTTCTCAGCAGTTATGTTAGGGGACGTATTGGCGGTACTTCCGCCTGATGCACTTCCGCCTCCACCACTGCTACCGCTTGAATGATTGGATGATCTGATTACCGAAACTTGCATGGAAGCTGTTTTACCCCCATACGCTGCGGTAATGGTCGTATCTCCAACAACGTTTAACGCCGTTACTTTCCCTAAGGCATCGATGGTCGCAATACTCGCATTGGAGCTCGAAAACTTGGATTGTGATGTGACATCCACGTTGTCCATTCCTAAGTAATTGGCAGTAACCGAAACATTCCAGCTGCTGTTAGTTCTTATTGTTGAAGATAGTCCGTTAACTGAAATCCCCTCGAGAAAATAAGGTTTCGCATACACCGGATCGGATGGAGTCGTTTCTTTATTATAAGTCACACCTGTTACAGTGAATTTATAAGTGGATCCATTCGTTAATCCTGTCACTTTATAGGCGTATACCGAGTTATTTACCGTGTAAGTGGAAGCCGTCACTGGCACATCGTTCATATACACTCTATATCCAAGCAAAGGTGTTAACAATGGATCCCAGCTAAGGGAAACGGTCTGACTTTGATCGCCAACTGTTGCCTTAAGTTTATTTGGCTTAGGATCATACAAAATCGTGGCCAATTCGGAAGCTTGTGAAGAAAGTTCTTCCAAATCAACAGCTGTTACGGCAAATTTATAAATTTCACCGACGATCAAATTTTTATTGACCATGATTGAAGTTTGTGAAGCATTCACTTCATAATCGAACTCAAGGTTAGAAATCGGTTTATTCAGGTTTGAGCTGCGATCGAAATGATATACTTTTACACGGTAATTGGCCATATCCGGCTCTGAATTAGATGCCCAAGATAACCTGATGGCATCACCCTCATTTTGCACGGATACTTGTTGCGGCTTGGACGGTGGTGATCCGTCAATCACGATTTCACGTCCAGGTGGAGTCGCCACACCCATACTCTCGTATACTTGATCCGCTGTCATGGTCTTGATCAGGAACTGATACTCCTTATTTTCACTTAACCCGTTAAATCTGACCGCTGTATTGCCCTTCGGTATCTTCCCCTCCATGAGATTCCCGTTCTGATCGTAAATATTGACATATTGATATTCCTCAGCTGCTGTTAGGGGGCCTGCCTCCGTCCAGCTGATAAGTGCCGTTGTCTTCCCCCATCTTGCTTTGGGATTCACAACTTCAGCAATCGGCAATCGGCCTGGCGTTGGTTTCATATGCGTCCCTGTTTGGGTCATAATGAAGCCGCCGTCTGTCGGATATGTATACTGGATGCTTTCCTTGTTTAATACGTCCAGTGTCGCGGAAGCCCCTTTATTATACACCGCTACACTAATGAGTTTACCGGAAGGATCTGCGATACCAACCGATCTGAAGGAGGTGCCGTTAAAACCATCTGTACCGGCATTGTTCAAGGCGAGCATTTGGACTCCATTCAATTCACCTTCGGCCAAACCATAGTTGTTTCTGAATTCGCTTAACGGTGCATTCCAGCCTTTACCGTTTTGCTTTTTTACCCAGATGACCTTTGTTTGTTTAGGCTTGATTTTGGCGTCGGTGCCCGAGGTATCCATGACGATCGGCCATGTATTAATTTTGCTTGCATCTGTAAAATACACATCGGAGCCCGGATATTTGTTAAAGTTAGCTATCGTACCGAAAAAGTATTTAATCGAGTAGCCTGTCAGATCGATTTCCTCGTCTGAAGCGTTATAAATTTCAGTATAGGAATAATTGCTTCCGCTGTCTCCCGAGTTCGGGACTACTTCCGTGACAAGCAGCGAAGGAACCGAAGAAGAAGTTTTAATGACAACCTCCACAGGAACAACAGCCGTTTTACCACCATACAAGATGGTAATTACGGCTTTACCGACCGTCAACGCTGTAATACTCCCCATCTCATCAATCTTGACTACCTTATCATCCGAGCTTGAAAATGCGGCGGCGTTCGTCACATCCACATGAGAAGCTCCTGAGTAGTTAGCTGTGACCGAAAGGCTGTATAGGCCGCCGAGCCACAGTTTGGACGATAAAGGGCTGACATCTATGCTTTCCAGTACGACTGGTGTCGCATACACCGGCTCTGATGGGAGTGTTTCTTTGGAATCGAATACGCCCGTTACCGTAAACTTATATTTCGTTCCGTTCGTCAATCCCGCCACCTGATAATCGTATACAGAACCGTTGACTGTAACCGCATCGCTATTAACAGGGACATCATTTACGTAAACCCTATATCCCAAGAGTGGAAGAAGCAGCGGATTCCATGATAAAAGAACAGTTCCGTTCCCTTCTACTGCTTTAAGACCTGTCGGTTTATTCTCAAATTCGATTGAACCCAGTTCCGAAGGCGCCGAGGTAAGCCCCTCTAAGTCATATGCCATAACGGCAAACTTATATAGTTCTCCTCCTATAAAATCATGTTTGATTATAAGTGAAGTTTCTGATGCTGCTGCTTCATAATCATAAGGTTGACCGGAAAGAGGGATGTTTTGATTGGTTGATCGGTCATAATGATACGCTTTGATACGGTAACCGGCCAAATCCTCCTCGGAACTAGCCACCCATTTCAGCCTGATCGAATCTTCTACAATCTCAGCCGAAATTTGCGGTACTTGAGCAGGAGGCAATCCATCCAATCGGATCGTACGCCCGGGAGGTGTCTGCGTGCCGAAGCTCTCGTACACCTCATCGGCCGACATCGTTTTGATATTGAAGGTATAATCCGTACCACTGCTTAATCCGTTCACTCGAGCCGTAGTCGTTCCCTTCGCAATCGGGCCAGCTGCCTTTATACCGTTTGCGTTGTAAATATTGACAAACTTATACTCCGCACTGGAAGTCAAATGGTCAGGTTCTGTCCAGCTGATGTCTGCCGAATGGAGATCCCACTTCACTGATGGATTCAGAACTTCATCTATCGGCAGACGTCCTGGTGTCGGTGTCTTATGTGTAGCCGTTTGAGTCAAAATAAAACCGCCAGCCGACGGGTACGTATACTGGACGCTTTCCTTGCTTGAGACGTCCAGTGTCGCTGATGCCCCTTTGTTATACACCGCTACGCTGATGAGTTTGCCGGAAGGGTCTGCGACACCGACCGATCGGAAGCTGGTTCCGCTAAAGCCGTCTGTCCCCGTATTGTTCAGGGCGAGCATTTGGGCTCCAGTCAATTCACCTTCGGCCAAACCGTAGTTTTTTTGGAATTCGCTTAACGGCGTATTCCAGCCTTTACCGTTTTGCTTTTTTACCCAGATGACCTTTGTTTGTTTAGGCTTGATCTTGATGTCGGTGCTCGAGGTATCCATGACGATTGGCCATGTATTAATTTTAGTTGCATCCGTAAAATACACATCTGAGCCGGGATATTTGTTAAAGTTAGCTATCGTACCGAAAAAGTATTTAATCGAGTAGCCTGTCAGATCGATTTCCTCGTCCGAGGCGTTATAAATTTCAGTATAGGAATAATTGCTTCCGCTGTCTCCTGAGTTCGGTACTACCTCAGTGATAATCAATGATGGTGCCTGCGCGGCATGGGCTGTTGTTGGTGCTGTTGTAAACTGAAAGCTCGCAAGCAGTAAAGCAAAAACAATAACTAGATTAAACAGTTTGCTGAATTTCAACGGCATTACCCTCCCGTATAGTTCTGGTTAATTATAACACTTTCATGTACTGCAACAGCCGTTTAATCACTACTACCGCCTGCGCCCTGGTCGTATTGGCTTCCGGAGCAAACTCGGTTTCTGTCATTCCCTGCATAATTCCCGCACGTACCACTTCAGCTACTGCCGACTGAGCGCGAATAGCGTTCTGGTCACTGAAGGTTACTGCCGTGCCGGTGTCCGTTGATGCTGCTCCGCTGACACTTTTTAATGCTTTGGAAATAATTACGGCCATTTCTTCACGGTTAATATTTTCATTTGGTTTAAGCAAACCATCGCTGGAGACGCTGATCAGACCTTCCTTGGAAGCGGTGACCGCGGTCTTAGCAAACCAATCCGAAGACTTCACATCTTTAAATAGTTGAGGCGCTTCAGATGCCTGCTCCGTTCTCCCCTCTTCCCACCCTAGTCCTCTGACAAGCATAGCCAGAAATTGAATCCGGGTAATCGTTCCATCAGGTGCAAAGTTGTGATTATCGACGCCCGTGACAATTTTTTTGGACGCCAACAGCTCAACATCTGACTTGGCCCAATGTGTTTTCATGTCGCTGAAGGTAATGGTTGACTCCACTGCAGATCCGGAATTAGAGGGTACTTTCGGAATAACGACCGGATTAGGCTTCGTTTCTTTTTTAACTGAACTCTGACTGGGAAGCAGTGTGCCGGGTGTCGCTTTTTCGTGTGTTGACATCTTGTTCATCGTATTCCCGATACTGCTTGGGTAAGAGTAGACGATACTTTCATTATCTTCTACATCGATACTTTCTCCATCGTTATAAATTGCTCCCACAACCCTATTGCCCTTTGAATCGACGATTCCAACGGCTCTCAGTTTAGTTTTATTCAAGCCATCCGTTTTAGGGTTTTTTAGAACTAGCGTCTGTGCTTCCGTTAAATCATCTGCTGCTTTTCCATAGTTTTTTTTGAATTCATCCAGTGGAGCGTTATGTGACTTTTCTTTTTTGACCCAGATCACTTTAACTTCTTGCGGCCTGATGATGCTGCTATTGCTGAATGAATCTTTAATGATTGGCCAAACGTTAGCTTTTTTCTCATTCCAAATGTTTGCCGTATCGTAGTAGTAATAAATACTGTAATTGGCCAGATCGATTTCTTTATCGGATGCATTGTAAACCTCTATAAAGCTGTATTGAGCATTACCGTTTGAATTCGGTACAATTTCTGTAATGAGTAAAGGAATCGTCGTCGATTCAGCCGCATAACTTTTTTGGGGATTGGAGACTACACTTAGGCTCGTCATCATTAAAGATAGTGCAAGTGCAGGAACGAATATTTTGCGGAAATTTATCATTTTCATTATTTTCACCTCAGATAAGTAGTAGAAATACATAAAATTACATCTCAAAGCGTTCAGTTTGAACATTTATAGACACAGGCGGGTGTTGTTAAGTACTATGTATACTCTTCGGGTTGGAAAAGGGCATCCGCACTGCCTCTAGAGTAAAAATTACAATAAGTTCATTTTCTGTAAAACGCTTCCATCCCACCTGTTCACCTGCCTTCCAACTTGTTTTCTCTTTGTTGATCATGTGAACCGAATGAAACGTCATGAAATCGATTTCATTTTTATTTATACGTTATAAATATATTATATATTATTTAATATATCAATGTTTTTTTGTGAAAATGCCTTGATCAAAATAAATGCCACCCTTCAAGGCGTAAAACAGCCATGTAAGGGCAGCACCGAATACTGATATCTTATCCTCATGTTTCTCTAATAATTAACTGATGCGGGAGATGCACTACATTCTCCTGAATATGGTTTTTGTTTTGCAATTTCTGAATCAGCATTTCCACAGATTTATAACCTAATTCATACATGGGCTGTGCAACTGTCGTCAAACTAGGATTCGTAATTTCGGATACAAATGTCCCGTCGAAACTAATCAGACTTATATCCGGAGGTAAAAATATGGTCCTATCCTTTATTCCCTTCAGAATGTAGGAAGCCTGTAGATCCGAATTTGTCAATATAGCGTCAATCTCCAGTCCCTTTTCCTTAATTCCGTTAATAGCATCTTTAATTTGCTCCAGCACACTTTTCGCTTTCACAACAAGATGAGGATTATAGTCGATCCCAGCTTCGCTTAACGCTTGCTTGTATCCGTTTAAACGCCCTGCACCTGAGCTGGATTTTCTTGTCCCGGTGACATAAGCGATGTTCTTTTTCCCTCTGCTGGTGAGCTCTCGTGCCGCATCATAGCCAGCTTTATGGTTATCAATGGTCACACAGGGAACTTCCAGATCCTCAAAATACTCATTGCATAATACAACCGGGTATTTATTAAATACATCACCTAAAACATCCTTGCTTGCATGCAGCGAAACGAAAATGATACCGTCGGCCAGATTCGTTCTCAGCAAATTAATATAAGCATCCAGCTGCCATTTATTAAACTCCGTTGTTCCTGTAATGATATGATAACCGTTTTTATAAGTGGCCGCTTGAGCACCTCTAGCGATACCGGCAAAAAACGGATTATTCATCGTAGGAAGAACCATGACGATAATTTTGCTTGCCTGCTTCCGGAGATTTTTGGCAAACTGGTTCGGCTTATAGTTAATCAGCTCAATAATTTGCTGCACCTTCCTACGTGTTTCCGGTTTCACAGTAGGATCATTATTAATGACCCGGGAAACCGTCGCAGGTGAAACACCCGCTCTTTCCGCCACTTCTTTCACAGAACTCATCAAAAAAACTTCCCTTACTATAAGAGTCAAAACATGCCAAGGTAAAGCTGCCTTCCTATTCCACTATCCCTATATCCTAATCGGATACGCAGAACGACGGTCTATGTTACGAAGAAAGCTGTTTTTTCCTTACGGCTCCAGCTCCGGCCGAATCCCGCTCATTCGGAAGAGCGGAATCATCAGCAGTGCTCCAATGATGAACAAGACCGCAGCGGTTTCATACATGATAACAATGTTGAATACCCCTTTCAGCCAGCCGGCCATACTCATCGTTAGCACCATCGCCCCCATGAATAGCGGACTTAGAATTCCGTTAACCCGGCCGACAAAAGCTTCCTCTGTATTTTGCAAAATCATCGTATTAATACCAATCTGAATCGCGGGAAGAACAAATCCGCCTAAAAACTGAGCGCCCAAAGTCAGCCACAATGAAGTGGATAAACCCGTCACGATCATACTGACTGCGCTAACCACCATACCGAAGGCCAATAGTGTTTGCGGAGCTAACTTTTTAGTTAAGCCCATCGTTAAGCCACCGCCTGCTATCATTGCCAAACCGTTGGCCATCATTAGCCATTGAATATATTCCTTGGGCAAGCTCAATCGTTCTGTAACCAGAAAGACACCCAGCGGCTGAATCAACCCAAGTGCCAGCCCAGCCACCATAAAGCAACCGCCAAGCGTTGTTAGAGCTTTTTTCGATAGCACATAGCGGAACCCTGCCGCCATTTCCTGGGACAGCGTAGTCGTCTTATTCGTTTCCTCGAGTTCTTTATCAGGAGGCAAAAGCATCAACACAGCTGCAGAAAGAATGAAGGCGACACCCATGATGCCTATCGCAACTTCAATTCCATATCGTTGGTACACGAACGTTCCCATTATTGGACCAAGAACCATAAAGATAGCAAACATCGTTTGATACAACGACATTCCTAGCTGCATCAGCTCCCCTGGAACGTGAATTTTAAACAACCGCATGCCTGATGGCTGGGAAAACTGCGACAAAATAGCCGAAACCAATGTTGCAAAAAATACGGCTTTCCATGTGCCGAACGACAATGTCAGGAGCACAGCTAATATCGATACAGCACTAAGGAGATCACACCACACCATAGTTCTTTTAGGTCTCCATCGGTCTGCGAACGTGCCTCCAATAAAGGAAAAAATAAAAATCGGCGCAAATTCCGCCACTGAAATCATTGAAACTGCGAATGGATCTCCATTCGTCTTATCCATTACAAACAGCAGTATGGCAAAGTTCCGTACCCATATCCCAATCTGCAAGAAAAGCCCCGATAATAAAATTGCTTGCACAAACCGGTTACGGAGTAATCCCGCCACTCCCGGTGTTGCTGATGACATAGCTATATCATCCTCTCATTAATGCTAATTCTAGATCGCCCCACGATACGGCTCTGACGCAATTCAGCCCATGCATATACTTATTAGTTACTGATACGAATCGGCGCACCAGCTGCCGCGGAGCGAATAGCTGCGTAAGTGACTGCCTGCGTTTTCACTGAATCTGCATAAGGCGATAGTATACGAGAGCTGTCTCCCGTTCTAACAGCGTGAAGAAATGCTTCGTGCTCGCGAACATACGGATTATTGATATTTTTGTGCTCAATTACAAAGGATTTACCAAATTCTCTTATGCTATCCTTAGTAATTTCCAGCAATCCTTGATCTGTGTATATTTGAAATCCTATCGGTCCATCGCCTGGTAAAATGCAAGTATTCGATATCGTTGCAATAGCCCCACTAGCCATTTTGACTGTGACTGTTCCTACATCGGGAACCGTTACCCCTTCCTCTACCTCATGCATAACACGATTGGCATAAGCTGCGTATACTTCTTCAACATCGCCCATTAAATAACGCATCAAATCAACAATATGCGAGGTCTGCTCGATGAATTGACCGCCTGAACCATCCTGCTTCCGCCACCAGCCTACCTTTGGCATACTGCCCATCCATTGCCCAAGCGCCATTCCAATTTTTCTTTGCTTAAGCAGCTCTGCTGCACGTTTTGTAGATTCCATGTAACGGAAATGGTAGCCGACGGATGTAATCAGCTTTTGAGCGTTTATTTTGTACAATATGTCTGTAGGAAGCTCGATATCCAAACCCAGCGGTTTCTCAACAAAAAAGGGAATGCCACGTTCAATCAAAGCATATTCGGTTTCACCATGAGCCATAGGCGGTACGCAAATGTAAACAGCATCCAAGGCTTGGGCGTCCAACATACTTGTGATTGAATCATAGCCCTTGGCTTCGTTCCAACCTGATGCAGCCTTCTCCGCCTTATCCAAGCTTGTTCCACAGAATGCTGTGACTTCCACATCTTCCATCTTCGCGAGCAAATTACAGTGAAAACGAGTAAAAGAGCCCGTACCGACAAAACCAATTTTTAAAGACATCATATATCTCTCCCTTTATATGAGTTTATAATAGTTGGCTCGCTTAAAAGCTGATCATCATTCTCCGCTTACTGCATACATCCGGCATGTAGCTGTCCATACAGCTCCTGGCACAAGCAATTGAAACCCTGTAACTTCATCCGGAAGCAGCACATTGGGTGCATTAATTGCCCATGTTTGCGGCTCAGGGCAAATAAATCGGCTTTGTCCGTCATCATTCCATAGGGTCCAATGTTCAAATACCTTGTCTACCTCGTACACAAGACTTATATTCCGTACGGTATCTATGAGTTCGGCACCATGAAAGCTTTTTCCGTTGCGCTCTACGGCTTTACTAGTCAAGTGACTCGCATAGGCTTCTCCTGTTGGCTGAATTCCCTCTCCAAGCAGCTGCTGATCCTTCTCATCAAGCGGCATCAGAGTACCTGTAGGCACAAACAGAGGCGTTAGCTCCCACTTCTCTCCTACAGACACCTTTAAACGATAATCCTGCTCTTGCCCCTCTGCATGGAATGGCACCCGAAAGGCAGTGTGGAAGCCTACTCCTAGCGGCATCGGTTCTTCACCATAGTTTTCAATTCGGACCTGCTGCTCTAACCCTTGCTCGGACAAAATATATGTCAGTTCATAAGAAAATTCATGCGGGAAATAAGCAAACATTTCTCCTTGCTTTCCCATATCCATATGGAGAACAATCTGGGCTGCACCGTCATCGCGGACGCTGTAACCTTTGATCTCCCAAGCCCTTTTATGAAGAATACCATGCATAAAATGCTCTCCGTCCGAACTGTTCAAAGGGAGTACGTAATCGCGAAAAGGAGTAGAGAACTTACCACCCATAATTCGGTTGGGCGGAAATAATGGTGGAATTCCATACCGCTGCCCTGCTGTGCGCAGCTGCTCGGAGCTCTCTGGAGTACGCAAAAAGCTTAAGTTCTCTCCCGGTCGGCTCAGTTCTACCATATTGCTCCCGATTTCAGGAACGATAACGGCTCGATAACCTCCTGAGATTAGCTCGATTGCAGGTACATTATAAAAAGAAATTTCTTTAGCTGAAGCTTGTTCCATTATTATCCCTCCTACTATTTTATTTCAGAAGATGACTTGGCAAGGATGTGCATGAGTGTATGTTTTCTTCAGCACCAGCAATATCCATCTCCATATCGATAGTCCTGAATTGAGTAATCCAATCCTTTCCATTATCCAACAAATTAGACTCAAGCGCAAAACCTAGTTCCGATTGTAGTCATAGTTGGTTCAGCTTTGTAAAACTCGGGATGCATAGCTCTGCAACAGGTATCACAAGTGAGGATATAAAAAAAAGTGCTCCAGCCCTAGCCATAATGGTGTTTGCGAAAACAACAGCACTATACGAAGGGTTGGAGCACACTTATCAGTCTAATAATTATAAGAAAGTCATTTTGTCACGGTGAGGGGTTCTGGCAGTTGGCGCTGTTTCGTCAGCCGGATAGCCGATGAACAGAGTACCGACAACTTGCTTATTTTCAGGTGAGCCGATAAACTGATGCATACGTTCATCATGGACAAGGCCTATTCCACGGGTTCTCCAAACTAGCCCTAATCCAAGCTCTCCTGCAGCAAGCCACATCGAGTGAATCGCGCATGCTGTTGCGTACTCATTATCTTTGGATGAGGCACTGTCATTCGGAATAACATCCGAGGTAACTACAATAACTAGAGGCGTTGCCGTTAACACCTTCAACGATTCCTTCACCAAATTCGGTTTGGTTGGGAAACGTTCCTCCAAATATTCTAAAGCCAAAGCTTCATAACGCTGCTTGGACTCTCCCCTAATTACATAAAAATGCCAAGGCTCACGAAGTCGGTCATTCGGCGCTAGCGTAGCTGCTTCAAGTAGCGCATGAATTTTCTCATCTTCTACTTCAACCGGCTTTACATTTCTAATAGCTCTGCGCTGCTGTAATAGTTTTATAACAGACATGGTCAATGGCTCCTTTTTGAATGAGAGGTTAAAATGTTATCTTTATAGTCCAGGCATTTAGTGATCCATCGCTGCACCAAGTCAGGCTCCGAAGCAAAATGAATATGCGTATAGCCCGCTATTAGATTGCCTAGTTCATTGCGGTAGCCTTCCTGCTTAACTCCACGCATCCCCTTAGTCTCATAGGCGTACGGAATCTCGATATCAGGAAGCGGTTGATAGGTGGAGTAGTGAAACTCATGCCCTTTCGCTTTATCCGTTGGACCTAGCAGGAAGTTACCTTCCGTGCCTGTGATGTCCCGATAACCAAGTGCGGCTAATCTGGGCTGCATTCGGACAAATCCAGGGATGATTCCCAGCATCGGAAACCTCTGACCCTGCGTGTCCTCGATAGCTTCCGTGAGATACATATAGCCTCCGCATTCGGCCAAAGTTGGAAGCCCTTGTTGGATTGCGCTGCGTATGGAATCCTTAACGGGTTCATCTGCTGTTAGCCGGTCAGCAAATTCCTCAGGGAAGCCTCCGCCTAGGTAAAGTCCGTGCACGCCCTCAGGTAGTGATTCCCCCGCTAATGGAGAGAAATAGACGCATTCAGCACCATAGGCTTCCAACAGCTCTATATTTTCTTGATAATAAAAATTGAAAGCCGAGTCCTTTGCAATAGCGATTTTGACTGCTTGACTGCCTCGATGACGGAATAAGTTAAATCCGTCTGCATCAGGCAGTTCCACCGCTGGGGATTCCGCCAGCTCCCAGATCCGCTGTACATCGATGGTAGCGGTGATAAGCGCAGACAGCCGATCAAAGAACGGCTGCAGCTCCCCGCGTTCAACCGATGGAACAAGGCCCAGATGACGCTCAGGCATCTGGATGTCGTCGCTGCGCAGCAGGAATCCCACTACAGGGATTCCGCATTCCTGCTCAATGGCGTCGCGGACCATGCGGAAGTGGCTTTCACTTCCGCATCGGTTGGCAATGACGCCAACGATACGTGCGCGGGGTTCCAGAGCCTGGAACCCTTTGACAATAGCAGCGGCACTCCGCGCCATGCTCTGGCAGTTAACCACGAGCAGCACAGGCGCATCCAGCAGCATGCTGATTTCTGCTGTGCTGCCTTCATTGGTTTTTGGATTTTTGCCATCGTAGAAGCCCATTACACCTTCTATGATAGAGATATCCGCATCACGGCTGGCTCTGGCGTATAGCTCTTTTACTATATCGTGAGACAGCATATAGCTGTCGAGATTGCGTGAGATGCGGCCGGTAACAGCGGTATGATAAGTTGGGTCGATATAATCGGGGCCGCATTTGAAGCCCTGTACCTGATGACCCCTACTGCGAAGTGCTGCCATCAGCCCGATGGTCAGCGTAGTTTTGCCAACGCCGCTGCCTGTTCCGGCGATTACTAATTTTCTAACAGTCATAAGATTAGCTCCTGACGGATTTTTCTTATATAAACGGAATGACAGCAACGGAAATAGTGACGTTGCCGGATTTTTTCTTTACAAGCGCAAGGGTTGAAGCGCCAGAGTACAGCTTCGCTGCAGGCTCGCTAACCGCGTACGCTCCAGTGAATTTGTACACAGTGTCCGATGGGTTCTCGATAGACACCTCGTTCAGCTGCTCTGGCGTATAAGTTTCGAACGCCCAGCCATACTTTTGCACAACCGCGAGCAGACCTTCCTCGTCCTTCTTCAGGTCGATCGTGCAGATTGCCTTCACGCTGCGCAGCGAAAACTGCAGCTCTGCCAGCGTCTCCACAATCACCGCCTCGATCTCCTCCGCGGATGTTCCACGGTTGCAGCCTACGCCAAGCGCAAGCACCTTCGGCCGATACAGCACACCGTTGGTGAGAATCTCTTCCTCATCGGTGCTCAACACTCGGTGCGTTACCACCAGCGCTGCCTTTGGCTGTGCGGCAATCGCTTCAGCTACCGTTGCGTAGACACGGATGTTCTCCGGCAGCGGTGTATTATAGAGCCACCAGCCCGTTTCGCCTGACTCCTGCACGACAGCAACCGGCTCCTCGTTGACAACAGATGCGCTAACCGGAGTCAGCTTATCCGCCGACTCCCAAACCCAGCCGAAGCGACGTCCGAATAAATCGACGGCAATAGTCCCCTGCACATCGGAAGCCGTGGTAATGACCGCTCTGGCATTAAGTGCCGCTGCCACCTCACGAGTCAGCTCATTCGCGCCGCCCAAATGGCCGGATAACACGCTGATCACATTCTCCCCCTTATCGTCAATAACGACGATACCGGGATCTTTTTTCTTATCCTCCAGCAAAGGAGCAATCATGCGGATAACCGCACCCAATGAAATAATTATAATAAGGCCTTTATAAGCTGGAAATAACGCAGGAAATAACATCCGAACGCTACCCTCGAACATTTGAATGCCGCGAGCCGCCTCATCCCCACGCTCAAATTTAGACATATAATATAAATCCGAATGAGAAAAGGAGCTTTGCAGCTTTCTTGCCATCTCAACGCCATGCTTAGTAATAGCAATAATCGCATAATCGCCGCGTTGTTCAATAGATGGCATGATGCCTTCGCTCAGCTTAATCATGGTTTCACCCCTCTGCGGAAGCGGTGCGTAAATTCTTTATCATATAGCTTGGAACGGTATTCTTCGTTGGTGTGAATCTCTGGATCAAGCGCCCAGCCTGCCAAAATCATCGCATGGGAACGAATGCCGTTCTCCTTCATATCTTTCTCCAGATTAGCTAGTGTTGTGCGTATGATGAGTTGATCGGGCCAAGTCGCACGCTGTACGACAGCAACCGGTGTATTCTCGCTCCAGCCAGCATCTGTTAACTCCGTGACAACCTTTCTGGTTAAGGTCGCGCTTAAAAATAACGCGATAGTACAATGATGCGAAGCCAAGTCCTTCAGCTTCTCCAGCTCAGGTACCGGTGTCCGTCCTTCTGCACGAGTAAGAATTAGCGTCTGAGTTAGCTCTGGAATAGTCAATTCCGCTCCGACAGCAGCTGCCGAGGCAAATACGGAGCTTACGCCTGGAATGATTTCGTAGCCGATACCTTCCTTTTTCAAAAGAGCAATCTGCTCCATGATCGCCCCGAACACAGCAGGATCCCCCGTATGAACCCTCGCCACCATTTTGCCTTCCTTGACACGATCTACCATAACCCGGACCATTTCGTCCAGATCCATCCCCGCGCTTTTCAAAATTTCAGCATCAGGCTTAGCCTTGGCGATCAATTCTTCATTAACCAACGAATCCGTGTACAGAACAACGTCAGCCTCCTGCAAAATACGAAGACCTTTAACCGTAATCAAATCTGGATCCCCAGGACCCGCACCTATGATATAAATTTTCATTATTTCCTCACCACCATTAACGTAAGATATTCAAGCTCGCGACCCTTAAGCTCCAAAATATTGCGCCAAATCTCTTCCTCCGAAGAGGTCACTTTTGTAAGCACCGCCGCTTTGTCCACCAAACCAAGATCGCTTAAGACCCGAATCATCAGATCGATTACCTTAGCCACCTTGATAAAAACGATACAATCATGAGACTCAATCGCATGCCGCATCGTATCATAATCTTCCGTAGCCGGGACAATTGCGATCTGCTCGTCTCCATCAGCCATTGGGATGCCTAGACGGGATGCAGATGCATTAATCGAGGAAATGCCCGGAATGGAGATTATACCCACCTCAGGATGGCGCTCCTTCATCAATCTCATTAAATGAATAAATGTGCTGTAAATCATCGGATCGCCTTCGGTTACAAAAGCAACGTTCTTCCCCTGTTGAATATGCTCCCAGACGGAATCTACCGTTTTGTTCCACTGCATTTCCAATGCTTCACGGTCTCTGGTCATCGGGAAGGTTAATCCGATCATTGTCTTTTCTTCCGTATTTACATACAGCTCCGTAATAGCGAGCGCGTAGCTCTTAGCTCCCTTTTTTTTACGAGGGTAGGCAATTACAGGCGATTCCTTTAAAATTCTAAAAGCTTTAACTGTAATCAATTCCGGGTCGCCTGGACCGACGCCCAAACCATATAAAACGCCTAAATTACTCACCTGCTTTAGTCTCCTTTTCCCCAGCCGTGCTGTTTTCGGGCTTCTTATGCTGTGCCGTTATTATATAAATGGGATTCAAGCCCTCGAATCGCGTCATATCCAAAATGGGTTTACTGCGCGATATTTGCGCTAATGTAATGTTTGTAGCAAAGCCTTCCTCCGCGAACGTACGGTTAGCTTCATATAAGTTTTCAATAGTTGCCGCATTCAGCACAATCCTGCCTCCAGGCTGTAAACGACTGCAGCAAATGTGAAGCAGCTCTTTCATTTCGCCTCCGCTGCCGCCAATGAACACGGCGTTCGGGTCAGGAAAAGCTTCCAACCCTTGAGGAGCACGTCCCTGAACAGCTGTGATATCCGCACGAAACCGATGCATGTTTTCCAAGCAATTTTGCAAATCGCCTTCGTTTTTCTCAATGGCATACACTTCGCCCTGACGCGCAATTCTCGCAGCTTCAATAGCAACCGAGCCTGTGCAGGTGCCGATGTCCCACACGATACTGTTCGGCCGAAGCCCCAACTGCGCAAGACTCAGCACACGGATTTCTTTTTTCGTGATCAATCCTTTATCCGGCTTGCGCTGCGCAAACAGCTCATCGTCAATCCCAAGCGGCCAATCAGGCAGCGTGGAGGCTGCATCGGCTTTATGTTTAAGAATGACAACATTTAATGAGGAGAAGTCCGCTGCTTCCATGGCTGCCAGATCCTGCAACCCAAACCAACCGGTATGTTCTTCAGATCCGTCCAGGTTTTCCGCAACAAAGACTTCATATTCCTCCATGCCAAAAGAAAGTAAATAAGCTGCTATAGCAACAGGATTGTTATGATCATCGGTTAACAGAGCTACCTTCCGTTTCCCGTCAATACGTTGAGCCAACCCTTTTATGTTTCGTCCGTGAACACTGATGAGCTCGGCATCCTGCCAGCTTTCACCCATTCGCGCAAAAGCCAATTGAATCGAGCTCAAATTCGGATACACTTCTACCTCCAGCTTGGAGCTCAAATAGCCGCCAATCCCATAAAATAATGGATCACCTGAAGCCAGCACAACCGTCCTTCGTCCTTGCTCTGCTTCTGACTTTAGTCGTGCTGCTAGCTCTGACAAGCCGCCTTTCACCACTACCTTCTCTCCTGGGTATTCAGGAAAAAACTGCAGCTGACGTTCCCCGCCGACTAGCACCTCACTTTGTGTGATCCAATCCAGATACAACGGAAGCAAGCTGTCACGGCCGTTATCTCCAATGCCTATGACCTTGGGTTTGTTGTTGCTTAGTTTGTTGTTGCTTGGCTTACTGCTTAGATTGCTATTGCTCGGCTTGCCATCAATTGGTGTATGCCGTTCATTCATCCTGCCCATTCCCCCCATTGCATTGCATGCCGGTGAGTCAACCCCCACTCTACCGTTGTCAGCCATCCATTCGTGCGCTGCCCAACAAGCTGGCCTTCATGGAAATAATCACCGTTTCAATCTCCATGCCGCCTCCGACTTCCCTCAGACCAGCTTCACAGCAATAAGAACATAGCAGTTCAAAAAAAGTGCTATAGCCCCATTCCTGCATCCAATCACCGACTAGTGCAGCCGTGTTGGCCTCCAAAATAGCTGCTGCTTGCTCCTGAGTAGCCCCTGCATCTGATGCAACCTTTGCCAGGAAACCAAAGTCGACGGGCGCACTTTTGCTATGTACCATCATAACTCCCTGTGCCACCTTCGAGAATTTACCCATCATTCCAACCAAGGTCACTTTTCGAATGCCTTGTCTTCTCGCTTGCAGGAGAGCAAAACCAATAAAATCTCCCATCTCGACGAACGCTTCTTCCGATAAATCAGGATACATGTCCATCCCATACTTCTCAGTGCGTCCACCTGTTGACAGCACCAAATGAGTGCATCCACAAGTCACAGCGACACGAATAGCTTGAGCAACGCTTGCCTTGTAGGCAGAAGTGGAAAAAGGCACCACAGTGCCTCTTGTACCAAGAATCGAAATTCCACCTAGAATTCCGAGTCTTCCATTCAATGTCTTCTTTGCGATTTCCTCGCCATCCGGCACAGAAATAACGACCCG
Source organism: Paenibacillus foliorum (assembly GCF_013141765.1). Taxonomy (GTDB): domain Bacteria; phylum Bacillota; class Bacilli; order Paenibacillales; family NBRC-103111; genus Paenibacillus_S; species Paenibacillus_S foliorum. Next base: position 29,980 of record NZ_WHOD01000098.1, on the reverse strand, counting down.
AACTCCCCTGTCTATCCCATACTGGTTAAGCACAGCTTCTGCTGCTTGCCGAATCATTTTACGCGGAACAGGGTTAATCGCAGCTTCACCAACAGGCACGGGCAAGCCCGGCTTTGTAACGCGGCCTACACCGACACCCCCGTCAAGCTCGATGCCTGACTCAGAACGCCAGCTGACCTCAGAAATAATCCGTGCTTTATGAGTTGCATCCGGATCGTCACCGCCGTCCTTGATTATTTCCGCTTCTGCACGCTCCGTTTCATACTCACAGCGAACAATCTCGAATGTAACGTCCTCTCCGATCGGTATTCGGATCGTCGAGTACAACTGACTCTCCTGCAGGATTAGTGCTGTTAGTGCCGCTTTAGTCGCCGCCGTTGCGCAAGAACCTGTTGTATAACCATGCCGTAACGGCTTCTCTTCTTTGGTTGCATTGACTTCTTTTTGGCTTGATTTACTTGGTTTACTTGTTACATCTGATTTGTCAGACTTACTTGGTTTATTTGCTCCATCTGACTTGTCAGTCTTATCTGAGGACTTGTCTGGCTCGCTTGCCATGTCCATATTTTCAGCTTTATCCGGATTATCCATCTTGCCCGTATTATCCGCTGTCATAGCAGTTTACCCTAACCGTTCCGCCATTAAGGAGATCGCATTGACCGTCGCGACTGCAACCGGACTGCCGCCTTTACGTCCGATATTCGTAATAAACGGAATGTCCAGCTTCGCCAATTCTTCCTTCGACTCCGCCGCAGACACGAATCCAACGGGGACGCCGATCACTAGGCCAGGCTTTGCTGCGCCTTCCTTAACTAAACGAATCAACTCCAGCAACGCTGTTGGCGCATTGCCGATTGCATAAATAGCCCCATCGGATTCAAGAATTGCTTTGCGTATCGAAATAATTGCACGCGTTGTATTTAATCGTTTTGCTTCTTCCATTACATCCGGGTCCGAAATATATACCTTAACGTCCCCACCGAATTTAGCTAAACGTGGCTTGCTGATACCTACCTGCACCATTTGTACGTCTGCAACAATTGGTTTACCGGCACGAACCGCTCGGATTCCCGCCTGAATGGCATCCCTATGGAATACGAGACTCCGCCCCAGTTCAAAATCTGCGGATGCATGAATAACCCGCTGCACGACAGGGTACTGCTCCTCTGTGAAAGGATGCTCGCCCAATTCCTCCGTAATCATACGGAAGCTTTCCTCCTCGATCTCTTGCGGCTGAACGGTCAACGGCTTAAACTCCGTACCAAAATCCATATTTTTACGCCTCCTGTAGAAGTTCGTTTAATTTATTTACAACACTGTCGAAATCGCTAAAGTGTAATCCGTATTCCACGGACGGGCGACCGATAATGATAGACTCAATCCCCAGCTCCAGTGCCGACTCCAGCTTTTCATCCACCGCGCCGACCTTTCCGCTTTCCTTCGTAATCATCAAAGTCACCTTGTAGTGTGAGTAAAGCGCCTTATTCAGCTCCTTGGAAAAAGGCCCCTGCATCGCTACTATGTTTTTTTGCTCCAGTCCGAGTTCTTCACATTTCTCCATATTATCTCTGCGTGGAAGCATCCGGGCAACCAGTGTGGTATCCGGCAAGCCAAGCAACCGCTTGGCAAAAATATGCAGCGTCTTACTGCCCGTTGTCAGCATCACAACGCCTTTGCGCGCTGCTGCCTGCTCTGCCGCCTGCTCATAATCATCAACGAATGTGATAAGCGGATGCCCTTCGATCGTCAAACGGTCGCGCTCATAGCGAATGTAGGGTACTCCTGCTGCTTGAGCTGCGGCTATTGCATTCTTGGACGCTTCTTCAGCAAACGGATGCGTTGCATCCACGATAGTACGAATCCCCTTTTCCCTTACCAATGCAGCAATAGCATCGGCAGTCAGGCGTCCGATGAGTACAGGCAAGCCTGCTTCATCCATCGATTTGGCTGCACTGTCAGTTACAACAGTAGTAAGCAGAGTATAGCCTGCTTGGTGAATACTCAATGCCAATTCGCGCGCATCGCTAGTTCCGGCCATAACCAGTATCATGAAAGTACCTCCTCGCGATTACTTAATACAGAAGTTGTTTTATCGCTTGTAGAAAAGCGTAGGTTCAAGTGGATCTAACTCTTTGTTCTACTTATTATCACCTGAGTCATTGGCATGAACAGGAGTATGTTGTTCATGTTTATGGTGGTCATTATGGTCATGCTCGTGACCGTGGTCATGCTTGTGTTCATGGTCATGGCTGTGATCATGATCATGATTGTGTCCATGGTCGTGGCTGTGATCATGACCATGACCATGATCGTGGTCATGGTGATGGTCATCGTCATGATGATGGTGATGATCGATGTGCTCCATTGCCGCCAAGCGGTATTGGCACATATCACAGTTCATTTTGGACTCACCTTGTACAGCTTCAAGAGCTCTCTCTTGCAAAATATTTTTCAATGTTGGATGAAAGCCAAAGTAATCGGCCAGCGCGAACTCAAGCTCTGGATATCGCTCCGAGTACTGCTCTAACATGTTCTCCATCCTTTTAATTAATACACCTGTGAATAAGAAATAAGGTAAAATTATAACTCTGCGAGCCCCAAGCTTCAAACATCGTTCAACGCCTTCATCCATTAAAGGAGCCGTTACCCCGATAAATGCCGTTTCGACCCATTTGACCTTTAATTTTTCCCAGAAGAGGCGGGAGATTTTAAACAAATCACTGTTAGCATCAGCATCACTGCTGCCCCGGCCAACTACGAGTACAGCTGTTTCCTCAAGCCCTTGCTCCTGATTTAGTCCAAGCTCATTCAAGGGACCTACGGATTCCAGCCTCGAAGTGAGAATATCCAGCACCTGCTGATGGACTCCAATGGGTCTACCATATGTAAAGTCAATAGTTGGATAACGCAATTTAGCATCGTCAATCGCCGCAGGAATATGGATTTTGGCATGCCCCGCAGAAAATAATGTGATAGGGACAACCGCTATTCTTGAAGCTCCTTGTCTAACGCATTTATCAATTCCTTGCATAATAGTTGGAGATTCAAACTCCAGGAAACAAGTCTCCACCATCAAATCCTCGAGTCCCTCAGCTACCGATTTCACAAAAATACGGATTTCCTCGTTGCCCTCCGCATCCTTGCTTCCATGTCCTACAAATAATACCGCGTTCATCCGTAAACTCCTCCCGTTCTACTGCATGCTAGTTTTAATCCCCACAAATTGCATTTTCTATTGTAAAAGCAGGCATATCCTGATGACGGTAGCCTTCCAGTTCCTTCGCTCGTTTAAAAAATTTATGGAATCGTTCATTGGGATGTCCTTCATCAATAAACCGGTGTACAATACGTTCAATGGTCTCCACCAGACGCCAGGGATCAATTCCTTCTGCTACAGGTTGAGCAGGATGTACATTGCGGCCTACGGTTTTGCCCCCCAGGAACAAGTCAAACTTGCCCTTACGATATACGATGCCGATATCTTCATTTACGGCTCCATAGCACGCCATTCCGCAGCCGTTTAACCCGATCCGCAGCTCTTTCGGTACTTTGATGCCACCTAGCTTTTGCTGCAAAGATTCTGCATAAGGAATGGCTTCACCCTTCTCGCCATTGCAAAAATCACAAGCCTTGATTTGTGCCACATCTCCGATTGGAGCTAAGAGAAAACCTTCGCTGCGCAGTCTTGCCGTAATTTCCTCAGGATTTTCAGTTGGCACACGCAAAATCATTTGGTGATGCGGAGTATACTCCATCGTCCCCTTCTCACCAACAACATCAGCTAATGTAATCATCTGCTTAGCTGTGAACTTCTTGTCGGCTACGCCCGGGCTCACCGCCAGCTCAAAAATCGACTGCTGCCGGAACAATCCGGCCATCAGCGCAGACCCACCAGCCGCTGACGCACCGCTGGTATCCATGGCTTCGCCGCTACCGCGCGTGGCGAGCTGCAGCGCCTCCAGCGCCAGCAGCAGCGGAGCTGCCGCAGCTGCTACCGCTACCGCACTTCCGCCGCGCTCCGACGTCGCCTCACGCTCCGCGCCTATCGCTACCGCACTTCCACCGCGCTCCAGCGTCGCCTCACGCTCCGCGCCTATCGCTACCGCACTTCCGCCGCGCGCCAGCGTCGCCTCTCGCTCCGCGCCTACCGCTACCGCACTTCCGGCGCGTTCCGGCGCCTTCACATACGCATCTTCGGCATCGTCGTCTTCCTCAAAGGTCCAGTCCTCATCGCCGTCACCGACAGGCTCCGAGTCCCACTGCTGCAGCGCCCAGGGCTCTGCCTCCTGCTGCAGCCGCTGATGCGGACGGAGCGGCTGCACATCCGCTCCCAAGGTATACTTGCGCTGATAACCGCGCGGTGTAATCATCAATCCATCGTACACCGTTGTCGATGAGTTCCCGATGATGACCGTCGTCAGCATGCCGATATCGTGGTCGAGCATATCGCGCAGATTCGTCACCACTACATGCTCCCGCTCCCGATAGGCGCTTTTCACAATCCCTACGGGTGTTTCCGGTGATCGATACTTTAGCAAAATTCGCTGCGTCTCTACAATTTGCCGTGTTCGCCTACCACTGCGCGGATTATATAGAGCGATGACAAAATCCGCCTGTCCTGCCGCATCCACGCGTTTTGCAATGAGCTCCCATGGTGTTAAGTGATCACTTAAACTGATTGTGCAGGCATCGTGCATGACGGGTGCTCCAAGCAATGAAGCCGAAGAGTTTATTGCTGAGATGCCAGGAATAATCTCAACTTCCACACCGCTCTCCCTGCGCCAGCCTTTTTCCATCAATACCTCATACACAAGACCAGCCATACCGTACACACCCGCGTCGCCGCTAGAGATTACCGCAACCTTTTTCCCTGCTTCCGCCTGCCTTACCGCTTCTTGAGCACGGCTAACCTCTTCGGTCATTCCTGTACGGACAATTGCCTGGTCGCTCAACAGCCCACGAATCAGATCCACATAAGTGTTATAGCCAATAATAACCTCGCTCTCTTGGAGCGCTTCGCGAGCCCGTTTTGTAATATGCTCAAAGCTGCCCGGTCCGAAGCCGACAATAAGCAATTTCCCAGCCATACAGCACACATCCTTTCCTTAATTATATATTCACATGGGACAATCAAGTCCTATATATTCACACCAACAGCAGACTTTTGAACTCGCATTTTAAGAGGAGCCCTCAACACACACGAAAATCTATTTGAAAATTTGTATGAACGACAAAAAAAGCATTTCCAACATATGTGTTAGAAATGCTTGGGCATCGCAGACCATAAGAAACACTAGACGATAACAGTGTCTTATTTATAAAAGGTAAGCGGATTTCTAACACCTCCCCAAATCCTCGTAGGTCAACAGTGTTTTCAAAGCAGGCAGGTTTCCTGACTTAGAACAGCATCCTCCGACTACCTTCCCGGATTATTGGCCCTATGGGCTCCAGTGGCAACATTATCGGAACATGTACCGACTCAAAGTGAATCGGTGTTCATTACAGTGGCGGGTCCGTGCCGGATTTAAACCGGCTTCCCTATTAAGCTGAAGTAGAAAACTCTCTACTTACAGCACCTCTTCTAAAAAAATATTGAGTTGTCCAGTGCAATCATATCATTCAAGGCAAAGCTTTGTCTATAACACTATGATGCTATGAGAGGACAACTCGGTTTATGAGGATGTTTAAAAAGTACACTTTGAACGACAAAGAATACCCTATTCAGCAAAGCTGAAGTTTATTCTTTGTCACAAGAAAACCAACATTTAAAACGCGGTCGCCCACCCATGGCTTTACAACGTTTGAGGTTTTCTTATAACGAATTATAGCAAGCAGCTGATCGGCATCGAATATTGAACAAACCCGGGAAGTCCGATACTCCGTAGGTATTACCTACGCTCCGTTCCTCCTTCCTCGACTTTCGTCCAATCTTCTCGGTTCTGAAAGCGGACTTTTTAAACACGCACAATATGTGTTTGTTTTGCATGAGGCAGCGGCTAATAACTTAAGCTTTCTGCCGGCGAAGAGTGGACTCAGCAGAATTCCAAGCATCGGGGTATTGTAATGGAAGCGGCTCTGACTTACTGTTGTTGTCCATATGGTTCCACTGCTCATATTTTTCAATTGGAATATTAAGCTGCTTCAGAATTAAGCGGATATCAAGACTCGTCTTTGTCCGTTCCATTGTTATCTCCACTCTCCATCTTTGAATTCCTTAATGGTAAGAATCTTTTAGACACTATTATAACGAACGCATATAAAAAAAAGTGTCACTTGATGGTATTGTTTTGAAATTAATGCCCATTATTTTTGTCGAAACCCTAACTATTTCCAAAAAAAATAGTTAAACAGTTCATTCGGAAAAATCCCTGCTTGTTATTCAAATTCCCTTACGTAGAGCCAACTTCTTGTCGATTTCTTAGACACTTTTTATATGAATCATTCTCCACATCAGCAACTTTATCTCTTAAACCAATTGGTAGAGTACGGATTTCGTCAAGCTTCCACAAAAGTAATAGTTTCTATATCGACATAATTCCCCCATTGCGCTCCAAGTTTATTGATTACATTGTAAGGACTGATGTATAATCGATAATATTGCAACCTTCTCGGTGCTGAAAAGTTAACTTTTTGAACACGCACTTATTAGGTTAGGAGGTACAACGTGAACTTCGGTAATCGAATCGTCGAGCTTCGTAATGAAAAACGGCTTACTCAGGAAGAACTTGCGCGCAAATTAGAAATTACCCGCGCCTCGCTTTCCCATTACGAAAATAACCGCAGGGAACCTGATCATGGAACTACACAAAAGATAGCCAACTTCTTCAACGTATCTGTTGATTATTTATTGAGTCGAACCAAGGATCCCAAAGCATCTGAGTATCTAGAAACTAGTGAGTTCACGGACAGCCTTGAGTTATCCGATCAAGAAATATTAAAGAAATTTAATTTAACTATTGACGGTAAAGCATTAACAATAGAAGAAGCGAGACGTTTCATTGCATTTATCCGAGCGGAACGATCCATGGGTTAATTTAGTCACAGCATTTATCAGCCACATTCCTTTGGATAAAAGAACAAATAAAAGAACAATTAAGACAAGACCCACAGCAACCCGCTGTGGGTCTTAATTTTAAGCCATGTCACGAACTCCCGCAGGATTAGCGGTAAATCCTCCAACTAGTGGCAGATCATATTAGTTTCTAACCACCCTGTTATTTGGTTTTATTTGTAACCACGCGATTCCCATGCGTTCCAAGCCTCCATAGCATGTCCCGTAGTATCCTGAACATGGGCAAACGAGAATTGTGGAAACTTTGGCGTAATTTCGATGCAATTATCTTCTCAAATTCGTGTATTTATATTCCAGTAGAAAGCAGCATCCTTCATTTGAAAAAATGATAGTTTTACTAAAAATGATTGATATTCATGTAATTTCATGCGAGAATATATTGATACAAAGAGTATCTATTGTTTATTAAAACCTATTAACACTTGAAATTTTGATACAAAAAGTATCAATAATTAAACTTCTTTTAGCAGACTTTATGCAACAGGAGGTCAACTTAAACTATGAAAAGGATCGGAACAAGGGGGATTTTCATGCTCAATAATAAAGATATCCAAACATTTGTGAAACACTTAGCATTTTCGGACGATCACATCTTAGAAGAATTTACTCTTACATTAGAAGGTCGCGAATTAACCCATGAGGATGCCAGAAAGTTTATAGCCTTTATTCGTGCAGAACGTTCTTCTAACAGAACTTGATAATTTCCTCATATTTCTACATTCGCCGCTTATTTTATACGGTATAATGGTGAGGAAACTATCATCGGCCGGAGGATTGTACGAATGAGGAAAATCTCACTGCTAGTTGCCTCGTTGTTTGTTGTTTATATTGTGTATGTTGTACAGTTCCATCTAAATAGAAACTCGGTTCCATTGATTAATCCGCTGGTTGAAGCTGAGCCCGTTCCGATAAGTCCCGTTAATCAAACATTAGCTTGGTGGGACCAACAGCTGGCCGATACCGTGAGTAAAAGCGAATGGCGTGCAGCGGCAGATTTGGTCAGCCGGAAAGCTGCCTACTATAGAAGCGTCAATGAACTGGAACAAGCCAATGCGGCGGAAGACCTAAGCAAGCAATACTTGGCTCATGATTCCTCTGTATCTGTGTCGGCAGCTTTCGAGCCAACTACTGCCGAACTGCAAACGGTTACTCTAGAGCCTTACGTTAGCGTACCCTCAGCAGCATCCGCTACACTAGCCAAATTCGAACCACAGTCCGGTGTTTACTTAGGTATGCTTGGGGCAGATAAACGGGTTGGATTTAATATGAACAACATCGAATCCGTCTACGGACGCAAGCACGCCATTTACTTATCCTATGTAGGCTGGCGGAAGGTTCAAACCAACCCTACATCCTACTTCCCAATAAAGACAGCAGAAACGGTAAAAGCTTTGGGTGGCGCATTACAAATTGGTTGGGAGCCTCGATATGGGCTGGATGATGTGCAAGATGACGAATACGTGCGAACTTTCGCTCGCGAGGCCAAGGCATCCGGTATTCCCGTGTTTCTTCGCTACGCTTCAGAAATGAATGGAGCGTGGGTGCCCTGGCATGGCGATCCAAAGAAATATATAGAGAAGTTCCGCCTCATCCACAAGATTATGAAAGAAGAAGCACCGAATGTCGTAATGGTTTGGTCACCTAATTTCATGCCTATGAACAATATCGATGACTATTATCCTGGAGACGAGTATGTCGATTGGATTGGCTACTCGCTCTATGCGGTTGGCGGTCCTGAGGATAAAATCGGGGATAAGAGCGGATTTCTCCAATCATTTCAACCGTTAAGCGGCAAATTTCCTGGTAAACCGATCATGATCTCGGAGGGAGCCGTCTCGCATTATAATTTGACGACTAACCAAAGCTATGAGCGTTGGGCAGAGGGACAGCTTGGGGACCTATATGGTTATTTAGCCCGGATGTACCCTCGGGTAAAAGCTATCACTTATTTTAACTTCGGCAAGGAACGAGCCATTCGCAGCAAGATGGATGCGGTTTATGATCTCGGTGAAAATCCGTTCGCAGACCTACTCTACAGGCGATCCATTCAACACGATCTATTCTTAAGCCGCGTTGAAGAAGGTGCTCGTACCCATGAGAATTCGACATACATTCCTTGGTCCCAGGCCTCGAAGCTGCAGGGTAAGCATAAGCTGTTCACCCATGTATCCTTTCCCCAGAGCAAACATCCGTTTGCCATCGTATATTATCAGGATGGGAAGCAATTGGGCATAACCTATGAGCTGCCTTGGGAGATTGAGCTCGACTTTTCCAAGCTCGATCCCTCTCTGCCATTGACTATCACCGCATTTAACAGAAGCATGGAGAAGCTTGCAGAAGCAAGCATACCCTTACCTAAATAAACAAGAAAAATAACCTCTCCTATCCCAATGTGGAATGAGGGGGTTATTTTTACTGTCCAGGCACATCCATAGTTATCTCCACAAACGCTTTTCAAAATAACATTTGACGCATTCATAGGCAAGCCACGCAGCTGCATCATTAATCATCCGGTCGGTCTGTTCTTGTTCCTTTTTAACCTTCTGTTCAAACTGATTTTCGAATGTATCCATTATATAGCTGCGCGTATCCTTAACTAAGGCTACATAGGAAGAATAGTCGAATAAATAATCATCAACCCTGCCATGACTTTGATCTAATACCCAGGCCGATTTGCTGTCGGGAATTTGATAGGTCTCCTTCAGTAAATCGTTAACTCCATCCAAAATACGAGTGTACTCAGCATCCGTTACTAAATCTTGTACCGTCGTCGTCATACGATCCGTCTCCTTTTGGATAATCACATCATTGTGAACGCGGCTCGCCTCATCCTGTCCTTTCACAACATGGTGCTAATGGATAGGAATACAATTACTAATTCGAGTGGCGTTATTCATAGAATAACAAATTTTTATGATGTACAGTTATATTTGATTGTGTCAAAATAGTACTGTATTGCGATGTTTTTATAACTTTTGGAGAGGATGCGGTTACATTGCTGTTGGCACAATTTCAACTGGATAAAAACCCGTTTTATCTTCAATATAAAAATTACTGCGAGGAGTACAAAAGTTTCTATCATTACCATCAGGGCATCGAGTTGCTGATCGTTCACCGCGGCCGGGGCCATGCAGTATTAAATCAAAAGATGTATACTCTGGAAGCAGGAAGCATACTGTGCCTTCAGCCGTTCCAGCTGCATCGGGTGCATTTTGAAGTTAGCAAAGATTCTCCCTATGAACGCTCCTTACTAAAATTTGAACCTACGGCCTTAGTAGCCTATATAAAAATGTTCCCTGCCGTAAACCGATTTTTTGAGCATTTATGGAAAGGGACTCTTACTAATCAAGTGATTACTACAAATGAATCCGACGATGCGTTTATTCTGCAAATTCTTAGTCACTTCTTCGACAAACACTTGAGCCAATCAGACACAGAATATTACGAGGCAGCATCGCTGATGACCATCCAAATATTAGACCGTATCCGCAGATTATGGCACGAAACTGCACTTACAGAGAACGCTCCCATCCGTTCTGAACGTCACTCTGAGAAAATCATGCAATGGATTGAAATGAATTATACAGCTCCGTTTGTTCTTGAAATTTTGGCTAATGAGCTGCATTTATCCAAGCACCATGTCTCTCATCTATTCAGCTCTGAAACAGGCAGCAGTATTACCGACTACATCATGTCCCGACGAATCCGTCAAGCCTGCTGGCTGTTGAACACCGAAACAACCCCAATCGAACAAGTTGGAGTTAGTGTGGGAATTCCTAATTTCTCGTATTTTTGCAGATTGTTTAAAAAAATTACCGGATTTTCGCCCCTTCAATACCGCTCTCAATCATTTATGCAGAAATAAATTGCTCTTGAGATAATGAGCCAACCTTGGGGGAATTAAGATGTAGAGCTGACAGGGAGAAATCAGTGGACAAGATCTAAAAGTAAACTTTAATGAGGGATTTTATGGAGGAGGTAGCCATTGGTGTGATGGCTTAGGCATGCCTATAATCACTTCATTGCTAACGGGAATCGACCATCGTCATACAGCAATACAACGAACGCCCAGGATTCGAGAGCGTTATAAATAGCATACGCATACCTGTTTCCCATGTCCAGACAGACCGTACAGCCCATATTCTAGGGTCTGAGGCTACTGCTTGGACATGATTGGAGAGCAAAAATTAGTGTTTAGTATTTTTAGCTAACTCACATTCCATAGTGCAGGAGCATAAAGCCTTTTGAACCGAGCACCAGGATCTTTTAGCATAGTATATCGGAACATCCTGTTCCTTCGCTTGTTGTTTAATTACCTTAGTCAAGTTGTGATTGATATAGTCGGTCAGCACCAGCACGGCATTGATCCGGTCGGGAATTCCTTTACGAACCATCTGACATTTGCGTCCTGACATATGCATGACCTCATCAAAGCCTATATTGGCTAATTGCTCTGGCATATTTCCTAAATGATCGGCCCCTACTACCAAAATCGCCGGCATGTACATTCCTCCTAAGGGTTTCGCTTCAGCAAAACCAGCATCGTAAGCATTTTCCGGCAAACCAGTATCATTAGCTTGATATGTATACTTGCTCGCAAATATTGCTTACACATTAAATGATAATGGTTATCATTATCATTGTCAAGATCTGCTTTGATCATGTCCAAAATAAAACAAAAAACACCCTTTTCTGGTTCGAGATTTGGTCACACTCTCTTACCACTGTAGAAGGATGCTTTTTTTCAGCTTGATTATGGTCAGTCGGCCTATTAAATATTGCTTTAGCTAATTTTCGCCTGTGATATCCCTGCGCTTTTGTTGATACATCAAATATGGATAGAGTAGAATCAAGCCGATTACATAGACAAGAAAGGCAAAATAAGCAGGGAACAGATGAATGAAATCCGTGTAGTTAATATGCCAATGTACACTGAAGCCTGCAATAAAGCCGGGCATGCCTCCGATCAAGAAGGTCCACCACAACCAGCGCCTGCCTTGGTTTACTCCCCATAGCGCCGCAGTTAATATAGATAACGCGCTAGAAAATAAGGCTCCGCCGAAGCCTGCCCTGTCATGTGCAATAAGAGGCAGCAGCCTTTCATTGATCGCTTGCAGCATTTCTGGTGATGCACATAAATATGCTAGATCCTGCGGGACAAACACCTTCGTTATCCCAACGATGGCAATAACTACACCTCCGATAGCCAGCGAGAAGCCCAGCACAACAAACATCAGCTGTCCCCATTGGGCTTGCTTCCAAAGCCGATCATTCAACACATTCGGGGGATCATAGGAGGGCAGATCCACATTTCTTCGCATTGACAGTATAAACATAGGTAGTAGAATAGCCGCAGCCAGTGCGTGAAGCGGATCAAAGTAACCATAGCCCAAATATAGAAAAAAACTGCTGAACCCGACCAAGCAAGGGGTCATTAGCGCTGTTTTAGCCCAATGGATACCCTTGCGAAGACCATACCGCGATAACTGAAAGTACATGACACCGATAGATATCATCGTTCCTGCTAAAGTAACCCGATCATGGGACATGAATTGAAGCACGAATGGATTGGCCTCTTCCAATGCGGCTGCACCCATGCCAAGAAAAGAAACGTCATAAGGAAGGACGACGCTCGTCGCTGCAATGATCCAGGCTAGTAATCCGCCAATTATCATACCGATTCCCAGCAGGCACATCCATCCCCAGTTGAACCAGAAGGATGGATTATCTGGCGGCTTGGTATATCGGATCTGTTCATATATCACAGCTTCATTAATCCGTTTGGGAAGCCCCGGACCTGCATACACCAATCCACTGTGCAGCTGAACATAAGTGGCTCCGGCTTGCCTTAGATCAAGCGCATCCTGAGGCTCATGAACACCTCCGGTTGCAATAACAGGCATAGGTTGACCACATAATCGGCGTATGAGAGCCACCTTATCCATGCATAGCGGTTTGCTCTCTTTTCCAGTCACATACCCTTCTGCCGTTTTTCGCATATCCCCTATGACGATCCCGCTCCACCTATTTATGGGAAGCACATTCAACAACTGCTGTAGTTCCCCATTGGGGTAATCGAGCGGGATATACAGAAGCATCGGCTTCGGATCTGGAAGCGACTGTCCGGTCTTCAGAACCGCCTCTAAATACGAGGCTGTTTGCTCTACCGCTCCATTAGTGCTGCTGTGAAGCTCAATATAAAATGCGGAAGCATAGGGCGAGAGCTTCTCCATCAGCAGCCTCTGCTCCTCTAGGGCTTCCTCCAGCAGAAGTCCGGGGGCACTTCTTATACGAAACATCAACGGGAGTGAATGACCTTGATGCTTTTGCATCGCTCGTATGGTTTGGTCCAGCCCTTCATTAACGCCATCCTCGGGGTATAGGATAGCTTCCTTATCTACATCCCGCAGGATTTGTTGGTCTGAAACTGATTGTTCTATAGTAATCGGTCCAATCTCTATAAAACCGAACCCAAACTGCGCTAATGCTCTATGCGCCGTACCGCGGGTATCTAAGCCTCCTGATAACCCGACAGGATATTTCAGTGAGACCCCTGCCAGCTTTGTTTCCAGGATCGGCTCGGTTTCCATATGTCCCAACGTCCGAATCACAAAGCTCCCACTAGGAAGCCGGCTCAAGGTTCCCATCGCGTTCAACGTGAAATCACGTGCAAGCTTAGACGGCAATTGAAACAAGATAGGACGAAACAAAGTTTGATAAGACCAATCTGGCATGCTCAACACCTCAAAACTGTAAAATATATTTATAAAAGTTAAAGAGAAGCGTTTTTACTATTCGCATCATAATAACTTATGGTATTCCACAGGCAGCGTGGTTATCCTTTTTTCCAGCTAAGGATTAACGGCTGCTCCTACTTATTAAATAAGGGATACGCTTCGCTCCTCTCCCCAAATCCAACATATAAATTTAAAAAGACCGCTCCTCCAGGGACACGGCCTTCAAACAATACCACATTATCCATGCTGAAAAGACAGAAGCTTCTCAGGTCAACAAAGCACGCTAATTATTTCTAGTTTCATCGTATTCTTTTCCTTTTTACCCCACAACCGCGGAGCGGCGCCATTGAAGCTTTCTACCTGCTAATAGACAGAGAGCAAAAACAAACAATAGAATTGCCGCAGTCCCTCCCATATAAACAATCGCCGTGTTTCCATGATTCGCCACTCCTATGGCAATAAACGCCCATACAGGTACTAGAACATAAGCTGGATCATCATAAAGCCAGCCCACAGCAAGGGTAATAATTGACGCTAAAAGTATTAAAAACACAGTCCATACCGTACCTGACATGCCAAACCCATCCCAATGTGCTGCATTAAGAGCTGCTGCAGCATTTACAATAGCTGCAACGGAAATCCAACCCAGATAAATGCTGAATGGAACTTGTACCAACCATAGAATCAACGGCTCCGATGACCATCCAAGCTGTCTTGTACATAAGTAGACCGCTATTAATGAAAGTAAAAGACCCAGCATCACAAACACCGAAGCATGGATATATAAATAATGCCATACTAGAATCCAGCCCACGTTGAACAGACAGCTAACCATAAACCAGGGTCCAATGCGCTTCACCTCTGCGCGTTCCCGTACTTTTGGCAGCCATTGAACAATGACGAAGCCGATAAGCAGGGCATAAATAAGCCCCCAAATCGAAAAGGCATAAGGCGCGGGCGTAATTTGCACAGGATACATGGCCGATATTTGTCCAGTAGTTAATCCGTTGATAGGCAGCGCATCTGCAAGCCAATTCACCACAAGTACACCGAGAAGTGAAACCGTATTCAACAAGCGTTGCAAGGACTGTTTCATTAATAAAACCTCCCATCCAAATTGGTAATATAGTCCGTTAACATATGCAGTTGTTAGCAGTATATGCTTGTCCATATCGCACTATACTCGACTCTATGAATTTTTCTCATAGGGTACTATAACCTATTCGGATGATAGCTAACCTACTACGCAAAGATTCGTAGGAGCAGGTTAAATGTAAACAACCGCTGTCGAACCAGCCAATGGCTGAACGAAAGCGGTTATTTGCAAGCAGAAGGCTTACTAAGCTAAGAGCACACGAGAATATGACGCGAAAAGCTCCCTTTCTTAACGACACACCGGTCAACTATGGTAAAACCGACCTCTTGAATGGCTAAATCGATGGTATCCGTCGCGATGATCACCACTCTGCGTGCTAATCGGTGCGCGCCTTGGAGCATTGCCAGCTGCTCCTCCTGCGAAAGCTTGGAGCAAAGATTATACGGCAGATCAACAATCGCCACATCATAGCTGCCATTTAACTCTCTGATGTCTCCGATTGCCACAGTATCCGCAAATCCGTAATGCAATAAATTGGCCCGCGCGCCGCGCACCGCCAGCGGGTTGATGTCGCGACCGATAATATCGATGCCCATCGATAGTGCCTCAATTAATACGGTCCCGATGCCGCAGCAGGGATCGATTGCCTTCACACCCGCCGGCTGCGGCACGGCGATATTCGCCACTGCGCGGGCTACTCGTGTGCTTAGCGCGGTGGAATAATGCTGCGGCTTGGCATTATGCCGCAGCCATACGGCTTCGCTGCTGCGGCAATCGCCGAACAGCCAGCGGCCCTCCGCGTAAGCCACGCCGAGCAGGCGCTGCGGCTTGCGCATCTCGGCCTTGCCGCGAATACGCGCGCCAAGCTGCCGCTCAATTGCCCGCTGCTCATCATAGGCAGCAGCGCCCTCAGCTTCGACGTAAACAACCTTGAACGTCGAAGCTTCAAGCTCCAGCGCCTCTACTTGATGCGCGATCTCTTCGAGGCTGCCGCCACTGTACATCACAGCGAGCCGCTGCTTGATGAAGGGACTGCGGCTCGGGTCTATAGACCGCTCCGATTGCATATAACCGACACACGGTTCGGTTCCAAACAGAGTACGCAGCTCCAGGCTGCACAGCTCTCTCTCATCCTCATGGCATATAAATGTGTATAAATTCACTCGACTGCTCCATCCTTACTTTTCAGAAAAACATTCCCCTCCAGTTTAACATTATTGAGAACTGTTTAAAAAGTCCAAGATATATTAAACGGTGGGACAGGTTCTGCTATGTCAGGCGCTGTGTCAGTTGTATAATCGGCAATACCAATCCATTTAAGATGAAGGAACCCATTGTTCCTTGCCGTCCTTCCTATGTTCGTAGGTATGGTCGATAGATGCCTCTTGAATGAACTCGTAATTCTCATGCTGCAGTGGAACATCACTCCACTTTTGAGCTGCTCCTGACAGAGGCAGCCTGCCAAGCAGATGACTAAGGATGGTGACGGCTTCGGCGCGGGTTACAGCTTCAGCTGAATTTCGGTCTATCATTTTTCCTACCTCATCCTTAGGGATGTTTAAGCGAGCTACGATGATAGCTAATTCCGTACGGGAGACGCTTTTATCCGGTCCGAAGGCCCCATTCTCGTACCCTTGCATCAACCCCATTTTTGTCACTTTGTCAATGGCTGCTTTTCCCCAATACGAGGACTCGACATCCGTATACACTTTTGCTGCTGCTTGTTCCTCCTTACTGAATACTCGTGACAATAAGGTGGCTAGCTCAGCGCGGGAGACGCTTTTATCCGGTCTGAACGTGCCGTCAGGAAATCCCGATATATAGGCATTGTGCTGCAACACTGCAGTCACAGGAAGAATTGGTGTTACGGATACAGTTGGGGCTGACGAGATGGAAATGCCTGCTCCATTAGTCGCTGACACTGTGAACGTGTAGGCCGTTCCATTGGTCAGCCCAGTTATCGTAATCGGACTGCCAGCCCCGCTTGCCGTCAAGCCACCTGGACTGGATGTAACGGTATAGCCCGTAATGGCGCTGCTTCCATTGTTAACCGGTGGCGTAAAGCTCACAATAGCCGAACCATTTCCTGCTGACGCGCTTACTTCAGTCGGAGCGCCTGGGACTGACGCCGAAGAAGAACTTGATGACCTGGATGACGACCTTGACGGCGAGAATGGTGTGACGGATGCTGAAGCTGGTGAAGGTGCAGATAAGCCTGCTCCATTAGTTGCCGTTACCGTGAACGTGTATGACACTCCATTATTCAGCCCAGTTATCGTAATCGGACTGCCAGCCCCGCTTGCAGTGAACCCGCCCGGATTCGACGTAACGGTATATTGGGTTATCGTGCTGCTGCCGTTGTTGACAGGCGGTATAAAGCTCACTGTGGCCGATTGATTACCTGCTACTGCGCTTACCCCCGTCGGCGGATCTGGCACTATTGCCGGCGGACCTCCAGGAGACACAGAGCCTGAGGGCGCTGATGGCAACGATGTCCCCGTCTCGTTCGTCGCTGTCACCGTGAAAGTGTACGCCTTCCCATAGGTCAGCCCCGTCACCGTGATGGGACTGCCAGCTCCGCTCGCTATCAAGCCACCTGGATCGGATGTAACGGTATAGCCCGTAATGGCACTGCCCCCATTGTTAACCGGAGGTGTGAAGCTTACTGTGGCCGATTGCTTGCCCGCTACTGCGCTTATCCCTGTCGGCGGATCCGGCACTGTTGCCGTCGGACTTGGAGTTACTGGACTCGAAGGCTCGGATGGCACAGATGCTCCGGCTTCGTTCGCCGCCGTCACTGTGAATGTATATGCCATACCGTAGGTCAGTCCTGTTACAGTGATCGGACTCGCTGTCCCGCTTGCTACGAAGCCACCCGGGCTGGATGTGACCGTATAGCCCTTAATGATACCACCTCCATTATTAACTGGTGGGATAAAGCTTACCGTTGCCAAACCTTTGCCTGCAGCCGCGGTCACTCCAGTCGGCGGGTCCGGTTTAGTTATGGCCGGCTCAGTGCTGCCAGTAACCCATTTAGCAATATAACTGGCCGGGATGCCGCCTGCTACAGAGAATTGTCCGCCCACATAAATACCTGTAGCGGATTTGGTTACCGCGTAAGCAAATCCCGCCTCCACAACCGTACCAAGGCCGCCGCCTACACTATCCCACGAAGAGGTTGATCCGCTCCATTTGGCCATAAATCTGACCTCTCGAGGACCTGCATTCATGAAGACCCCGCCGGCATATACATCCACTCCAGATACGGCAATGTCATAAACCGTGTCACTTAGTCCGGTACCCAGGCTTTGCCAGGCTGATCCGTTCCATTTGGCGATGTGGCCTAGCTGAACATCTCCTGCTCCAGTAAAATGACCAGCTACGTATACATCAGTTCCGGATATCTTGATCGTTTCCACACGAACATTGAATCCATCATTGAATCCGGAGCCAACGTTATGCCAGCTTGAACCGTCCCATCTAGCAATATATTTGGCCGGACTGCCGCCCGCAGTGGTAAAGAATCCCCCTACATATATATCAGTTCCCGATACAGCGATAGCACGAACCTCACCATTGAGACCGCTCCCCAAGCTTTGCCAAGTTGATCCATTCCATTTCGCGATGTAGCTGATCGGAGTTCCTCCTGCTGAAGTGAAGGTTCCACCGGCGTATACATCGGTTCCCGATACCGCGATAGCATCGACTGTCCCTACAACACTGCTGCTCGGATTGCTGCTCAGACCACTGCCTAGGCTTTGCCAGGTTGATCCATTCCATTTGGCAATATAGCTTGCTGGACTTCCTCCAGCATTCAAGAACTGTCCCCCGACATAAACGTCGCTGCCAGAAACCGCAATGGAATGAACCGCTCCATCTACCCCTCCACCCAGACTACTCCAGGCAGATCCATCCCACTTGGCAATAAACTTCGTCAGTATCTCGCCGCTTGGGACGAAACTTCCCCCGACGTAGACATTGCTGCCGGAAACCGCGATATCATCAATTCTACCTTCCACGCCCGTACCGAGGCTTTCCCAGTAATTAGACGCATATACTTGAGTAGATGCCCATGGAAGGCTGTATTGTAGAAATATCACTGTCATAATCATGATGCTCAAATTCCGACATAAGCTCATTTTTTTCCACCTGCGGTTTTGGACGTGCATAGCATCCATTTAATTTTCAGTCCTCTCATACAAATAAAATAGTAATTGTCGAATCATTTCTCCTCTATTTACCGGTACAATATGTATACTTTCGACCTCAATATAAGATACGTTTTGTATCATGTCAAGAGTGGCTTTGTACCTAATCTGAAAAGGTAGCTTATCGCGAAAAGTGTTGTCATTGTTGAAATTTCTCGAAAAAGAGGTTCAACTGATGAGAAACGCCAAATAAGGCATCACCAACGTGATCCCCTGGAATTGGCTTTCTCGAACAACAGGTTGTGCCCATTTGAAATACCTTTAAATCATGTTACAAGTGCTTGTTCAATCAAGAACTCCACCGCCCATTACTAACCGATATTCCAAATGTTTTCCCATAATGTTGTCAATCCTGACTCCCCCTGTTTCCTTGGAAGCCGAATGAATAATCTTCCCCCCACCCAAATAAATGCCCATATGAGTGATTTGCTTTTCAGAAGCATCTAGCCCTGCATAATCGGATGCCTTATTGCCCCTAAATCTAGTAAAGAACAACAGATCGCCGCGGCGAGCTTCCTTTAAGCCCTTGTAGGTTCGCTTGGAAAACGCTGTAACATAGGCAGCTTGACTCCTTGAATCCCAAGGCAAATCCATGCCTAATGAATATAAATACACCCAGCGCGTAAAGCTCGAGCAATCGAAGGTCGATGGATCCATTCGATCAGCCCCGTACACATAAGGGGTGCCTAAATAAGTTTTCGCGGTCTCGATTATATTTTCCACGTAGCTGTCTTTAATAGGGGAAATAGCCTTATTAGGGAAAGCTTGTTCCAACGGATATCCATTCGGAGCGAGTAAATAATTCTTCTTGTTGCTTGTCTTTTCGAAAGTCCTAATCTTTGAAGGCGAAACCATTTGTTCCACGCCCAAATCCCCCACATAAAGCTCTGCATCATGTTCAATGACATTAAGATCTGACATTTTATTGTCAGATACAGGTTCTGTAACTCTTTGCGAATCATCCTGTACGGATTGCTGTTGAATTTTTGGTTTTGGTGTGGCACATCCGGAGAGCAAGGCAACACTACATAGAAATCCAATTGTTAATCTTAATTTTCGCATCATCATACCCCCTGCAAAGATAATGGGGTTAGGGTGCCAAAATTTCTCTTTTTTATTACATACAGCCCATAATTTCAAGGTTTGATCCAGCTCATGCTATAATCGAACCTACAGTAAGTAACATCTATGTTCATAAAAGGGGGTTCGCAAAAGTGGCATTCGGAATAACTAGAAAAGAACTGCAGCAGTGGAAGGACGCCGTGACGCGGGAAGAGCTTGCTTTTATTACCCATTATTGGATCGACCCGCGCTTTCCAGGTATTAAAACCGTCACCAAAGTGGGGTGTTCTCATCTCGATATTTTATCGGAATGGTGTATCGCTAATGGACTCAACCCTGCGTATATCCATCAGCGTCCTCCATATCCCCACTTTGATCTTATGGGCTTAAAGCAAATAGAAATTTTACAAAAAGAACAGCTTTGGAGCCACTTGGAACGGTTCGGCCTTACAGTTACTGCTCCTCATTCGGAACGACCAATGCTTTGATAGCTTCAAAGGAGATAGGCGTATAATCCCAATGCTCCACACAAACATTGATATATTGATTGCCTTCATATTTTTGACCGTGAATGTGACCATGGATGTTAACATAAGGCATATGCTTGTTCATATACATGGGCTCGTGCGATAGGAAGAAGAAACCTCCATAAACAATTGGATGCTCGCTCACTTCATCAAACCCTGCCTCAAGCCACCACCGTCTCGTTCTTCCCCGGTCATGATTGCCCATAATTAATATTTTATAGCCGTTGAGTTTCGACACAATACTGGCGGTCTTATCCTTGTTCAAAAAGGAGAAATCGCCCAGATGGTATACTTTATCCTCTTTGCGAACAACAGAATTCCACTTCTCAATCATCGTCTCGGTCATCTCATCCACATTGGTAAAAGGTCTGGATTCAAAATCAATAATAGAGGCATGACCAAAATGATGGTCGGAAATCAAAAATACGTTGGGCATTGGCAGCTCTCCTTTACTTTACGTGGGCTGGCCACATTTGGCGATTGTAAGACATATCCCAGAACATATATTCATAGCGTGTCGTATTCTGAAAAATCTCCTCCAGCTTGGCAAGCTCGGCTTCAGATTTCCCTTCCGCTAAACGATCCATCAGCCCGATGCACCACCGTGCCAAGGAGCCGAATTCATCCGAGCTGTACATGCTGACCCACTCTCCATAAAATTCATGATCAGCGGAACCCGGAATTTGGTTCAGCTCTTTACCAATCTCCCAATAGCTCCACATGCACGGAAGCAGTGCAGCAGTCAGGTCGGCGAGCGAACCATTCTGTGCTACATGAAGCATGTAATGCGAATACGCCAAAGTGATAGGCGAGGGCTTAGCCTGCTCCAGCTCTTCCTCCGAAATATCGAATTTAGCTGCGTAGGTACGGTGAAGCGACATTTCTTCATTCAATGTGGAATCCAAAAGCGCAGCAAATCTCCCCATGGTTTCAAGATCATTCGCTTTGATCGCCCCTAATGCAAACAGCTTCGCATAATCAATCAAATATAAGTAGTCCTGGATCATGTAAAAACGGAATTTCTCCTTATCCAGCGTCCCCTTACCCAGCTCCTGCACAAAAGGATGCTCAAAGGTTTGACGCCATTCCAGGTGGAACTTTTCCAGTAAATGTTCGGTAAATTTCATGCTGCTTCCTCCAATTCTAATAGTAACTATAACTAATGCAAATGATTATTTTCTTGTATGACCCCACTCATAAATAAACTTCAGGATGACTTTGGTGAAATGGATCAGCTGCTCAATAGAAACCTGCTCATTGACCGCATGCGCATTTTGCAAATCCCCTGGACCATATATGGCCGCAGGGATGCCTGCATCTCCGAACCAACCTCCATCCGTTACGGTAGGCGAAACATCGACAATTGCTTGTTCGCGAACAACGCTTTCGTGCGAGCTCATTAATGTAAGCACAGCGGAATGATTCGCGTCTACTTCCAGAGAAGGAAAGATTTCACCACGGTCCTCAATCATTGAAGACCCTCCCCATTCAAACTGCGGCGGATTCTCTCTCAGCCATATATCACCTTCAGCCACCTGTAGAATGTGCGCTTCGATTTCCTTCGCTACCTGCTCGTAGGTTTCATTCGGATAAAAATGGACGGTAATCCACAACCGACATTCATCGGCAATAAAAGCAGCATGTCTGCCTCCCTCAATGACAGCAGGATTGATCGTATTGGTTCCAGGTGCATACCCCGGGTAGCTCTTCATGACCGCCCAGTGCCTTTCCAATTCCTGGAGCCCCTGAATGACCTTCATCATTTTCTCAATTGCGTTCGCGCCGAACAGCTTGCCTCCCGGATGAATCATACTTTTTCTGGTGGCATCATGGAAGGTCTGCTTGCTTTTTACAGTTATCCAACCGGTTATGACGCCGCCCTGACCTTGAATATGTAAGTCACTCGTATCGACCACAACTGCGAAATCTGCACTATAGCCGCGTTTACAGCATTCCAGCGTTCCCGCTTCTCCTACTTCCTCACCAATTACGGATTGAAATGTGAGATCCCCCGGGAGCTCGATACCGGCCTCATGCAGCAGTTGAATAGCGAACAACGCGCCGGCCAGACCGCCTTTCATGTCCGAAGCGCCGCGCCCGATAATAACCCCGTCTCTTACTATCGGCGTGAACGGTTCCTTCTCCCATGGCTCGTCCTCATTAACCTCTGCTACATCCACATGACCGTTGATAATGAGACTCTTATAGGTATCCCCTGCCTGCCCCTTTAACACGCCAACGACATTAGGATCTCCAGGGTACACATCCCATTTATCTATTGCAAAGCCCTTATCTTGTAAAAAAGATGCGATAAACTGCTGGGCTTCCTCCGTATTACGGGCAGGTGGAGCCGGTGTACGGAATTGAATTAACCGCTCTAACAGACCAATCAGCTCATCTTGACGATCATCGACTTGCCGGATCAACAGGTCCAACTGCTCTTTCATAGCATGTTCTCCTCCTAAAAGTTTTTGCATAAGCAAAAGCTTTCTTCATAAGCTTCCCGCTTAGCTTTTCCATAGAAAAGCCATCAAAGTATGCCCAGCCGCACAATAGCAAATAAACCGCTTCCGAATGAAAGCGGCTAATTGCATAGACAACCCCATGCAAGTACAGCCACTTCCCTTCGCCGGCATTATCCGGATCAGGTATTGAAGGGTTAAGACTTTAGGTCGTCTCTCTCAGCTTAAACAGCACCCCTAGTGTTCAATAAATATTCAATTAGCGGTTATTTAGATAGTACCATACGAGTACTTGCTAACTCAAACTTCAGCCATATTCATGATCTCTTAGATTTATTTAATTCCCGAATGGATGAAGCTGTTCATAAACTGACGCTGGAACAGCAGAAATCCGACCATTAGCGGGGCAATAACCAACAGTGTGGCTGCACTGACCTCCGTCCATTGAGCGCCAATCTCATAGGATTGGGCGAATATCGCAAGTCCCACGGTCAAGGGCCTGTTTTCAACCGAATTCGTTACAATGAGCGGCCACAAAAAGTTGTTCCAATGAGTACTGACCGAGATTAGTCCAAACGCAATATAAGAGGGGCGAGACAATGGAAAATAAATTCTCCAAAGAATCTGCCACTTGGAATAGCCCTCTATCATGGCGGCTTCATCCAGCTCCGGCGGGATTGTCATGAACATTTGACGCAGCAGGAAAATGCCAAAGGCTGAGGCAAAATAAGGTATCATAATACCAAGCTTCGTATCGAGCAGCGACAATTCCTTCAGAACCGTGTAGTTTGGAAAAATTAGCACATCCGCCGGAACCATAATTTGCACGAGAAACAACAGAAATACTAAGCTTTTGGCATAAAATTTAACTCGGGCAAAAGCAAAAGCAGCCATCGTAGCGGTAATCATCTGCACACCAAAGATACACACGACGATAATAACGGTATTGATGTAATATTGGGTGAACGGCGCAGCAGACCATACAGTGGCAAAGTTTTGGAGTGTAAACTCCATCGAAAACGAGGGCGAGAGCGCGATCTGCTTGGGACGGAATGCCGTCACCGTCATCCAAAGCAGCGGTACAAGCCACAATGCAGCGAATATATATAGGAGCCAGCGGCTAATGTTCAATTTCGATAGCAGCATAAGAATCGCCTTTCTTTTTCTTAATGATAATGAATTTTTTTATCCAAACCAAAGAAATTCAAAGCAGCAAACAGCAGCAGAACCGCAATCATCACCACAGTCAAGGTGGAGGCCACGCCCTGATCCCAGAAGCTGAAGGCCGTTTCGTAAATATAATAGAGTAGCAAATTACTCGCGTTGTTCGGCCCGCCTTTGGTCATAATCATCAAATGATCTACCAGCTTGAACGAGTTCGTCAACGCCACAATAGTTACAAACAAGGTAGTCGGCATCAGCAGGGGAAACGTGATTTTGCGAAATACCGTCCATCGCCCTACACCGTCCACATGAGCCGATTCATATAGATCGGGGGAAATATTTTGCAGCCCAGCCAAATAAAATATCATGAAATAGCCGGCTTCCTTCCAAATCACCATAAAAACCATCGCCCACATAACCATCTGAGGAGATCCTAGCCAGTTGATATCGCCAGCACTAAAGCTTTTCATTACTCTGCTCAACAATCCGTATTGCGGTGTATAAATAAACAACCAAATATTGGCAACAGCAATCATAGGTATCATGGTAGGGTAGAAAAAGGCAGTACGTACCAAGCCAGTCCCCCGAAGTGCTTTATTAGCGAAAATCGCCATCAGAATAGCAAGACTAATTGAGGTGGGCACTGTTCCCAGCGCAAACCAGAAATTGTTGTACATCACCTTCCAGAATATCTCGTCATCCAACAGATTCGAATAATTATCCAAACCTATAAACAGAGGCACCTGAGTAGCCAAATCAGCTTGGTAAAGGCTTAGGCGGATCGTCTTGGCAATCGGGTAAAAGGTGAACAGGAACAAAAAGATTAACGAAGGCAAAAGCAGCAGCCATGCAAAAACGTTCGTTTTCCAAAGGTTTAATTTTGTGACGCCCAAGGGGGAGCCTCCTTCTTACATAAGTGTCTAAATTCTATATACCGTATCCATCTGAGTTAAGAGAAGAACAGGAGCACACACGGGGGTGGGTGCTTCAATGGCATTTACCTAAGCTCAGCCATACCCTCAAGGTGCTCCCCCAATTCATTGGTATCTTACTTATTAAATGGAGCCAAAGCTTTATCTGCCTCTTCTTGTGCTTTCTGCAAAGCTTCAGCAGGGGTCAGTGTGCCTGTCAGTACAGCCTGCACCTGGTCATTCAATGTTTTCATAACTTTACCGTTGTTATGTGTGGACAGCTCAGCCGATGCATATTGTAGCTGATCGCGGGCTACGAGAGCTGCCGGGAAATCAGCGGCATATTTCTTCATGCGCTCGGTTTCATAAGCCGATTTCTTCACAGCTACATAGCCGGTATCGATACTCCATTGTGCTGCGCGTTCCGTTTCGGTCATGAACTTCACAAACTTCCATGCTGCTTCCTGCTTCTTTTTGTCAATATCCTTGAAAATATAGAAATTGCCTCCGCCCGTTGGGCTGCCGAAGTTTTTATTCTTAGGAAGGAAGCCTACGCCGAAGTCGAATTTGGCATTCTTTTTTACATTAGATAGGTTTCCGGTCGTATGGTACATCATCGCTGTTTTACCTTCTAAGAAATCGGAAGGCACGGTTCCCCAATCGGTAACTCCCTCAGGCATCGATTTGTCCTTCTTGGACAAGTCGCTCCAATATTGCATTCCCTCTACATTCTCAGGCGTGTTGAACATGACCTTTTTGCCATCCTCAGTCATCAGGTTTTTACCATTTTGCAAGGCAAAAGTTTGAAGCATCCAGTACCCATAGCCGGTTACAGGGATTTCTAGACCCCAAGTGCCGTTCTTAGTCAGCTTCTTGGCGTAGTCCTTCATTTCTGCCCACGTTTGCGGCGCCTTCTCAGGATCGAGACCCGCTTCCTTGAATAGTGCCTTGTTATAATAAAGAACGATAGTGCTGCGTTGGAAAGGGATACTGTATGTATTGCCGCCAGTTTGAGAGTTAGACATGAACGCCGGGTAGAAATCAGAAAGGTATTTGTCTCCGCCTTCTTTGGCAATGAAATCATTCAATGGAATAACGGCATTCATATCCAGCAAGCTGAATAGCTCTGTCGATTGCAACACGGCCACATCAGGGGGTTGTTTGCTTTGTACTCCAGCTTGCGTCTTCACAGCGGTATCTGCATAGCTTCCTGTGTAGACAGGCTTCACCGTAATATTAGGATTCTGACTTGTGAATTCTTTGGCCATAAGCTCAATTGTAGACGTCAAAGGCCCTCCAACTGCGATTGGGTAATAGAAGGTTAGCTCAACCTTCTCTTCTGTCTTGGTTTCAGCAGGAGCCGCTGCAGGTGAAGCGGTATTAGGCACGGAAGCCGTTTTGCCGCAAGCAGCAAGTGTGGTGCAGCATAAAGCGATACTAATCATTTTGGTTGTAAGGGAACGCATGGAATTCTCTCCTTTAAAAATAGTTTGGTATGCAGGCTTGCTCCACTGCGTGCTTATCCACTACCACTGTAACAGACAAATGTAAAGCAGCTATTACAGCAGTGTGAAGCAAGGTTAAATACATCATCAATTGGCTGCTTGATACCTCAATACGAAATCATTAAGTGAAGACCATACATAATCCGGTTTAATCGGAGATAGCTTCATATCGTTCTCGGAGGTGACCCCTGTAAGCACTAATGCTGTACGAAGACCATTGTTTGCTCCGAACAAAATGTCGGTCTCCAGCCTGTCACCAACCATAAGACAACGCTCGCCAGGAAGCCCGCTTCTCTCCAGCACCTTGGTACCGTAGTACTTCGATGGCTTGCCAATTACCGCTGTCGCTGCAACACAGCTCGCTGTTTCAATCGCTTTTACCATCGACCATGTGTCAGGGATGAGATCGCCGACCACTGGACAATTCGGGTCAGGATTAGCTGCTATCAGAGTCGCTCCATTGCGCACAGCTTTCATCGCTTGATGCAGCTTGTCGTAGTTGAAGCTCATGTCCATGCCAACAAGCACATGGGTAGCTGCTAATGGATCCGTCGTATGCTGAAGCTTTTGCTCCTCCAGTTCATGGATCAGCGCCAACTCTCCTACTACTAACACGACTGGCTCATGGTGACTTTCACGCAAGTAAAGCGCCGAGGTGAATGCCGCCGTAATTATCTCGTCCAGATACACCTCAAGACCCAGCTTCTGAAGACGAACCTGACATTCTCTTCTCGTTCGTGTTGTCGTGTTGGTGAGGAATAGGATCTTCTTGTCTGCTTGACGCAGCACCTTAAGAGTCTCTAGAACACCTGGAAGCAGTTGTTCTTCCAGCAAAACCGTTCCATCCAAGTCAAAAAAATAGCCTTCAAAATCGATCACATCCGACAATGTCTGTGCCCCTCCTGTAAACAAGAATAGTCGGCTTAACTGTCCTTAGCGGACCGTCCACGTTTGTCCATGTTGATACAAAACATCAAGCCGTAAAACTTATACCTCCTGAACAACAGCACAAAAAACCCTCTATCCATCAAACGGCTGCACTCGCCTAAACAGGCTGTCCGTCTGCTGCATAAAAGGGTTTTCTCCTCATCTCGTACCCTTGTTATCCAATTGTTTCTTACTTCCATACTATAACAACCGAATGTTATCTTACGATCAAACACGCGTAAATGTTTTGTAAATGTGTCAAGAAACCGGATCCATGGAGATCCATGTTCCTCCGTCTGCCAATCACCGTTTGAGCGGCACTTCACACTCTTAACGGCTAACTCTTAACTCTTAACGCTGAAGAGGAAGAGAGATGCTCTATTTAAATATGTAAACGATATCATTCGAGTGAAACGGAACGTGGATCACTTATTTGCTTGAAATAGAGCAATTTCTCGTCATTACAAACGAAATAACGCACCGTAGTTCCGTCGACTTCATGAATTCGATGGGATATACGCAAATAGCGGAACTACGTTCCGCTTGCTAGAGCTAGTGAGTGCTATTGATCCCAAAGATAAAGCATGATTGATGATAGAGTTCATAATGTCCACGGCCTCACGGCCACTATGGGAGAATTTCTAAAAAAACTGCCTGGGCTCTCAAAGTACATACAGAGAGCCAGGCAGTTTTTTTAACTAGAGAGCATGAAGCTGCTAGTTAATAAAGTTAACTTTGCTTAAGAAGCGTTTCAACAATACGACCGATTGTGCACGAGTGGCATGGCTGCCTGATTCCAAGGTGTCAGTCGTCATGCCGTTCATCAGTCCTGACTGGATGGCTGCAGCAATCTCCGATTTCGCCCAAACGATTTTGCCTGCATCCTTGAATGGTGCCAGGATATCCCCGAGCTTACTTTGGGCTTGGGTAATCCCTGTATCAACACCCACGTAAGTCATCGCGCGAATAATCATCGCCGCCTGTTCCTCACGTGTGATTTCTTTATTCGGACGGAATGCACCATCCTCATAGCCGCTTATAATGCCTGCGGACACAGCTGTTGCCACTGCTTCTGCATACCAGTCAGCGTCTTTTACATCGCTGAAGCTTGCTTTTGCAGCCGCAGGATCCATCGCTAATGCTCGGACCAGCAGCGCTGCAAATTCCGCCCGCGTGATAGGGCGGTCCGCTTCGAAACGGTTATCGCTCACTCCATCAACGACGAGCTTATTCGCTAACAACTTAATGTCTTCCTTGGCCCAGTGATTCGCTAGATCAGCGAAGGATTTGTTATTTTCTACTATAGTATACACACTGTTCCCATTACGTTTAATCGTAGCTGTTGTAATCCCGTCCTTCGTAAAGAAGAGGGTTGGCACGAATCTAAGCTGATTTGATCCCGGCATAATCCGTACGCCTGTCGCTTTCTTGGGATCAATCGTCTTATTTACAGCAATTTCTCTAGATACATACGTAGAACCTAAGGTAACGCGTACCGATTGCCCTGCTTTGTTAACTGCTTCCACTTCAAAATGTATGGCATCGGCTGCTTGCTTGCCGCCTAATGCTGCTATAGCGCCTTGAACTTCAGCTGCATCGCTGCCATTTAGTTTCTGAAGTGTAAATCGGATGGACATGTCATCCACGCTCACTCCCAGCTGCTGTGCCAAAGCCTCAAGCTTCAATAAGGATAAAGGCAGCGTATAGGTCGCATTATCACTCGCAACAACCAGCAGCTTGCCCGTTTCCTTGCTGGCTTCGGTAAGACTGGCCGCAGGAATCTCTATCTTATCCCCAGCTAATTTTACCTGTACCTTGGAATAAGCGCTAAATGCTTCCTTAAGCTCGGAGGAATCCACCTTGCCATCTTTGGCTTTAATTAGATCAGTCGGAACGGCTGGTTGACTGACATCCGTGCCCGTTGAACCCGTACCACTGCCCTTGCTGTGATTTCCACTCCTCCCTGTAGAAGGTACTGCACTTGCTTGATTCGAATTCGCACTTTGCCCTGCTGTATTACTTGCTGTCACCACATAATAATAAGTCGTTCCGTTCGTTAAGCCTGTGTCTGTGTAAGCTGTCTCACTGACATTACTTGCTATTACCGTATATGAGCCCCCGCTCACAGTACTGCGTTTCACGGTGTAATAAGTGGCTCCTGTTACACTGCTCCAGCCCAATGTTGCTTGAGCATTGCCTGCTGCTGCCGTCAATCCAGTTGGAGCTGCTGGAATCGTAATCCCTTCAGCTGGAGTTACGCTGACTTGCGATGCGTTCGCGCTTTCGCCGCTCGCGTTCCCTGCTGATAC
>NZ_WHOD01000097.1 GCF_013141765.1 Paenibacillus foliorum | reverse complement strand
TGTTCTTCCATCGCTACTGTCCCTACGGGACGCGCTTTACCATTAGTGTTCTTACGACATTAACCTGTCTATCAAGTACTTATAGTCACTATCCCATTCACTCAGGCTCAACTATCATAATCCGGTTCTTTCGGTGTCATCTGGATCAGAAGTGATCGAAGCGACTTTCTACTGATTCAAAGGGATAGTGCTCATAAGTGATCGAAACGACTTTCTCCTGATTCAAAGGGATAGTACTCATAAATGATCGAGGCCACTTTCTCCTGACTCAAAGGGATAGTGCTCATAAGTTATCGAGACCACTTCCTACTAAGTCAAAGGGATAGTTCATATAAGAACATAAAAATACTATCCGATACAGTGACAGCTTGACCGACGAAGGAGAATTTCTCGATTCTAACGCGTCTTATTTAAGGCTTCTAACCATATCGTTCACTTTTGTGGAAATTTGTTTGTAGAATTGGTACATTTCTTCACCATCCGCAAGCTCAGTGCGGTCATAATCGAGCGCTGTTTTCGACTCTTGGTAGGAGCCAGCCATATCGCGAAGCAGGGAGACTATGCTGCCGATATCCTCGGAGGCTGTCAGCTGCTGGCTGCGTTTCGCTGCCTTCCGTTGCAAGATGTTTTGGCGCTTCTCATCCAGGCCGCGGAGCTTGGTATAAATCTCGTACTCCACGAATTTGTTAACCTGCATCAGATTGATGAAGGGCTCCCACGGATCTTCTTCAGAATCGTGGTCATACACGTATAGAGCACCTTTTTTGGTAATTACGCCCGTATACATGGCTTCTATAAAGTTAGCAATCAGCTTCTCTTCATCCTTATAGGCATTAAGCAGCTTCTCCAGCTCAGCGATCTTATCCGCGATCCGATCGTATTTGCGAAGCTCCTCTTTCACCAGCTTCAGCAGATCCGGTGAGCGGATCAAGTTTTCCTTAGCCATCTCCGAATTTACACTACCAAATATATCCTTGCGGCTCTCAGCCTCAAGCCCCTCAGCCACAAAACGCTTCAAATCACCGACACAGCGCTGCAGCTCACCAAGATTAGGCTTCGAAGCCGATAGCTGCAAGGCATAAGCTTCTAGGAATTGGTTCATGTCGAAAGGCTTTGTAAACACGCATTCGTAACGATTAATAGTACCGCTATCTTCGCCTTTTTCACGAATAACGCGAAGCGTAAGTGCTCTCTCGAAGGAAAAGCGCACTTCGGCATTGTATTTTTTGACCCGATTATTCTCGTACGTGTCTCCCCAAGATTTCTCTGGGATTGGAGACGGTAAATACGTCCAGTTTACCTTCTCTGTTTGAACAAGATGGCGGCCTATGCCTTCGGGCTCAAGAATGGTTCTTTCGTAGCTTTCTTCATATACCTTCATCGGCGTGTACAGGAACAATGGAATTCCATTTTGTGTGTTCAGCCAGAAGATGCGATTTTTGACTTCACTTTCCTTAATCGTAAACCGCGAGTTGGCAATCGCATTATCCTGGAAATTACGGATACCCTTAAAAATGTTCGGCGCCTTTACCGGTACGGAAACAAAACCCCACGAAGGGAAGTTAAAATTGCCCGAGCTGTTGCTCAAATGGAAGACCGGCTTGGCTTCCTCATACAGTCGTCCCGAGATTTTGGACTCAACCAGCTTTTCAATCGAATCCTCATGTCCGTACTTGATAATCAAATATTCTTCCATCGACTTTGTAATTAAATCGCCAAAATGATCGGTCAAAAACTCAGAGATCGAGCTGATGACATCCACTTCCTGCTCCTTAATCCATTGATTCGACTTAACAAGCATTTCGTTCGTGAAGTCCCGGATCAGATCATTCACATTTTTCTCATTGGTTACATCACCAACTAGTTTGGCGATGTCCGGAACACTTACAACGTTCCAATAATAAGTACGGTTGCCTTTATGATCTACTTCCTCTGCGCCGTTGGCCAGAATTCGTCCATTCTTCTCGAATATTTTATTAAGCTCACTCAGCAGCTCGGAAAACACCTGATAAATACGAGAATTTTCGTCATTGATCAAGGTATACAAATCTTCATAAAACTCAACCATCTGTTCCATCCGCTCGCGGTCGGCATGCAGCAGGCATTCCTGAATTTTGGCCTCGATGTAGGCATCCTTCTTCTTATCCTTAGAAATAAAGGCGCTGCGAGCCTCGGTCATTTTCTGCAAGGATTGCTCTTCAGCAGATTCAATGTCACGCGGAATGCGGTAAATGCTTTCTTTTAATGCCTCAATATAAGAAGAAATCAGCTTAAGAAGACAAAAGCCCTTATCCTGCAAAATAATACGAGAAACATAGAACGGTCCCTGTTCAGGATTTCGGAACATTTTGGTAATCTGCTCGGTGAAGCCTTCTTTCAGCTGCCCTGGAAGCTGTCTCCGGCTTTTAATGTATTCCTCGCGCGCCCGCGACAGGAAGCTCTGCTCCAGCTCGGTATCGATGTTAACCACCTGCTGTTTAATCACATTGCTATAGCTCATTCGCTCGCTGTTCTGGTAGCCAGGAATAGGCTCGGGAACTCGTTTGCCAAATTCACGATGCACGGAGTCAAGATCGATGCCCAGCTTATGCGCCAGCTTCTCCACATCCTCTTGGGACGGGCCTGCGTCGAACATTTTCTCCATCCGCTTGAACACCTTGAAAGCCAAATACGTCGTCATTTCTTCAATCGGCAGCACGGCAGAAGACGCACCTAGGATGTTATATTGGTAGTTGGCTGCATAGGTTTTGGGCATTTGGTTAATGTTCGTGCGAATGTTGCTTATATAGTCATGGATGGCAAATTCCTCACCGGATTGCTTATCCTCGCTTGCCATGAAGTTCGTAATATTTTCGGCCGTCACGTTCATGCAATAGTCGTAGGCATTTTCGAGCAGCTTGCCTTCCAAATTCGTAGCCGAAATGAGGTGAGCCAGATTAAAAGGCGGCATAGGCGAGTTCACGTTCAAAATATTGGCGTATTGCTGCTTGAACCGCTCATTCCGCTCATCCACGTTCATCCAGTAATCTAATTCCTTCATAGCCGCATAGCCATTTTTACGGATATATTCGCGTGAATGCTCCGTTAAGCTTTTGTTGGCCAGATTGACATCCGGTGTAAAAAGATAACCCAGCACATTCACCTTATCTACGCCAGCAGAGCCATAATCGCGCTCAATAATGCCTCTCACGATATACGAAATATCGAGGAAGCAGCCGCTTCCCGTTCCTCCTGACAGTCCTGTCAGCAGAAACACCATCAGCTTCTTGTTGGTACCAACAGACAACGACTTGATCTTCCGTTCAATAGTCTGTACGACCTGCACGATTTTGGTGAATAACAGCAAACGACCTGCCTGACGGACACCGGAAGCTCCGTTAATCCCATCCGTAATCGTCAATTCAGGAGATAACCACTCCCGGATATACGGCTCCAAAATGCTCCGGTTCTGAAGCACACTTCCGATCTCGGCATTAGACAGAAGCACGAATTCAGTCAGTGGATCAAGACCGATCCCTTTGTATTTCTTGTTGCGGTCATGCTCATTGGTTTCCAAAGCGAGAAACTCGACATTGTTCGGCTTCTCTTTCTTTTTCTTCGTAAAGGGATCCTCAGGCAGCTTAAATCTGCGATTAATTTGATACTTAAGACGTAGAAGCGCATCGATTCCGGTACCGCCAAGCCCAATGACGAGCATCGGATTGTCGATCGTATCCACACGAATTTTATCACTAATAATGCCACCGCCCAAAGACACGTCCAGCTGCTGAATATGCTCTCTTACAACTGCTTTCATAAAGGTTGCCCCCTGGATTCAAATTATTTCAAATATTCTATCGTGATGGATTTATTTACGTT
This sequence comes from Paenibacillus foliorum, assembly GCF_013141765.1. Classification (GTDB taxonomy): domain Bacteria; phylum Bacillota; class Bacilli; order Paenibacillales; family NBRC-103111; genus Paenibacillus_S; species Paenibacillus_S foliorum. The sequence goes on along the minus strand of NZ_WHOD01000097.1, from coordinate 167,482 downwards.
TTGAAGTGAGATTTTGATTCGGTCGTTGTTCTTAAGCTCCTTGCCCTGTACGGCATCAAAGACGCGGCCGCCTTTTTCAATGACGCAGCTGGATTGGTTGTACAGAATTATCGTATCCCCCGGACCCGGCTTAAAAATAATCTGCTTCGTCTCAGCAAACTCTGGAGCTAGCTGCAGCAATTGATGCAGTTCAACCTTACCCTTAAATGCATTCAGCTTGCGATACTGCGGGCTTGTCCGCTCTCCAGTGTCTTCGTCCTTCACTTCCACAACCATTTGCCCAAAAAAGCCCTTGTTGGCCTTTTTCCACAAGGAAAGTGCGAACAATGCTGCCGCAATCAGCAGCACCAATGCCCCGCCGATCCATGCAATCGGAGTGATAAGTGTAGCACTGCTTGCATCGGCTGGTGAGGTGTTCGGAGCAGTTGGAGCAGGCGCAGCCGCTCCCGCCTTTTTCGCTGAAATGGATGCTGGCTGAGACTCCCGTACGAAGTTCGCATCCTCCACCTTTACTTTCACCTCGTAGTCATGCGCTTCAGCCACCTTCATCGTACCTTCAAAGCCCTGTGCTGCCGTGGTGAGCGGAGATTCCATAGTTTTCTTCGTATCGAGATCCGTAACAATCAATGTAGCCTTAGCGTTTTTATATAAATTGGCATCGGTCGCCTTCTGTCCATTAGCTTGTAAATAGGCTTTAACCGGCACAGCATCCCCGGGCTTATAAGATATAGACGATGAAAGTTCCATCGACACCTGCACATCGTAGTTATAAATTAAATTAATATCGATTTTTTCTTTCGGAACCCCTTTAATTCTAAGCTTCCAATCCCCTTGCACTGGGCTCAAAAGCTTAATTAACGTATAAGCGGAAGACGACGAATACACGATTTTATCCGAAGGGATAGTCTGTTCCTGTCCTGCTGGATTAATCAGCTTCACTTCCACCGGCTTGGACGACATTATCGAAATGTTAGCCTCCAGCACACTCGCATTCGGGATATTCACTGTCACGTCCTGAAAATCGCCATTCGCGGTAAAGCCAGTTAAAGGCATCACCTTGAGCTTCAAATGACTCGCATAAATCTCACTCAGAATTTTCGGCAAATTATCTGCTGTGCTTGTAATAAACAGCTTACCGCCCGTCTCGCTAGAGATCCGCTCCAGCACATCCTTGTTCAGCTTTCCGTCCGCATTCAAACCGATCGTGTAAACGGGGATGCCTTTTTCCTTAGCCTTTTTCACTGCCTGGTTTAGCACCTGATCGGACTGCTCCTGGCTCTTGCCTGTGTTTAACGAATTGTTACCGTCCGTTAGAAGCACGATTAGCGGCACATGGCCTGCCTCTCCTCCGCCGGACTCTAATACTTTTACAGCTTCATTAACCCCGACTGCAACATCTGTATAGGGTCCTCTCGTCAATTGATCTATAAACGATTTGAGATTCTGCTTGTCCTGCACACCGCTGATCTTAAGTAGCGCCTTCTCCCGCAAAATCTGATCGGTATAAGCAACTACACCAATTTTATCTCCTTGTACGGAGGCCATATCGATAAACATTTTCATCGCTTCAAAGCTTACTTTATTAACATCGCTTTCGTTCATAGAGCTGCTTACATCTACAGACAGTACCGCATCTATTTTGGTATCACCGGCAGCAGGGGCAGCAAATCCACTGAGCGGCAAGCATAGCAGCAGACTGAGTATAGCTGCGGTCAAGGTTATTATCATTTTATTTGTTCTCACGCGTTAATCCTCCGAATTCTCAATAACCGGGTTTGTCGAACCGGCGGTCTAGTTTTGTAGGTAATTGGTAAATGTGGCAGTAAAATAGAATTATCTTTCTACTTCTCATATTAATCTTTTAACACGTAAAATTCCACTGTTCCCACTCTTATGATATTCTTATCATGATTTAATAGTTTCATAACACGGGTCTTCATGTGTCTACTAGTACGAGTTCAAAAAGTCAACTTTTGAACAACTTTTAAATAGGAGGATTATAATGCTGACTTATTGCTTGTTAGCTTTAGCCGCTATTTTTATCCTAAACCGCTGGGTTCAATTTAATAAAATCAAACGGAGCGCAGTCTCCCTTGAAAGTATAGATACCGATCTGCAAAGCCGGTTGAATGGCGGTGAACACCCTGGCAAATAAGATTGCAGCGCACTTTCGCAAAACCCGAGCGACCAGCCACACCTTTCAACGTTTGAAACAGTGTAAAAGTTGCGGCAATTACTCCACTCTATGGGAAGACCGCTGCCTGCAGTGCGGTGCAGAAGGCAAATTTCTCGATCTTCAGGTGCTAACCAGATACATCCTGCAACGCAACACGCAAAGGGACGTATTGATTATCAGCACGGCAAGCCTCGCCGCTTGTGTTTTGGCCCGCAGCTTTATGGAGATGGCCATCTCGCTGCTTGCAGGAGCTGCGCTTATTGTGGCGTATTTTCTAATCCGCAGGCCGTATGTCCCCTATTTGGAGAAGCGAACGGTACAAGAACTGCTGCTGCACGAAAATGCTGCCATACGCGAAGGCTTGCTTCGCGACACCGAGGACGCAGCCAACGATTTGAAGTCTAATAACTTCAAGCTCGCCTACGAGAAGCTGAGAGAAATTGGCTATTTAATCAGCGGCAATCAGGTAAAAATCCTGAAGCTTATGTGTCTAAATCATTTTGTACTTCGTAAAGATATGGATCTTGAATTAAGCACACTTGTACCTGACGAGTTTGATCCGGATTTTATCCGCTATTTATTTGAAGTAAGCAAGGTAAGCCCTGAGCTTGTTAAACGTAATGTCATCGACTATACATTTAAGCACCGAGCAGAGATCGAGGCAATGGAGGGTGGCCGTGCTGTAATGGGGCTGGTAGTGACCGCAGCCCTGCGTGTTAATGCATATGTCATTCAATATCAGCAGATGATTGCTGATTATGTAGATGACTTGCAGCGCGAGAGGTTGATCAGGCTATGTCGATTGGTCGCGGGCAGTCCAGATTCCTATCCCCAGCTTTACCCTAGGGTTAAGGAATTGGTAAAGCAGAAATATGAGACAGATCCGGAATTCCAAGGATTATTATAAGGTTGCGCGAAGCTTGCGAGGCCAGCTTCACGGGCAAAAATTGGTCCCATGAAGTATGAGTTCCATATTTAAAAGAAAGGAGGCTTGAAATGTCTGCTTCCATGTACAACCGCTCCATACGAAGCCGCAATGTAGCTGCTATGCTGCTTGCCATTATGCTGTGCTTAGCCGCTTACAAGGGATATAACAGCTGGATGAAAACCAAGCTGTACGCTGAAGCAGCCTCGCTGCAGGCAGCGGGCAGCGATCTTGAAGCGGAAGAAGCCTATACAAAAGCTCAGAGCATTAACAGCATTAATTATAAAGAAAGTGAGACAGCTGAGGCGCTCTCAGCGTTAAGGCCGGTGACAGAGCTAAAGCGATACTTCGGCGCACTCGAGGCGGATTTAGCTGCAGCGGAGGGGGCCAACGACATCAACCTGCTGCTGAAGAGCTACGAAGCCTTCCAGACTAAAGTGGCAGAAATAGCCTCACAGGATGAGGCTGCCAAAAAGCGGTTTGCCGACATGGCCTCCACCAATAAGATAGACGAACGGTTCACCGAGGTATTCACCAATAGCAAGCAGACACTCATCCAAAGCTTGGAGGCTGATATTAGCAAGAAAACGTTCGACAGCGATAACGCAATAATCTATCTCCTACAGCTGCCAGCTGCCTACTTCACGGATGAGAAAAACAAAAAACAGCAGCTAAGCAAGCTGCTTGAAAGATACGATCAAGCCCGACTGGATGTCGTCTTCAAGAATAAAGCTTATGAAGACGTCCTGAAGGATGCGGTGCGAATCCGCAAGTTTTATGATTCTAACGGTGTTGACGCACCTTGGCTGCTGCCTAAAGTGGAAGCTTACGCACAGAGCGAGCTTGCCAAGCTGCTCACCAAAAACGACTTGCCCGGCTTCATCAGCAAGGCCCGGACTTATCAAGCCTATAAAGAGCTAGGCGGCTCTTCATCCAAGGTACTTGCATATGTTCAAACCAACATACGCAAGCAGTTTGACCGTGCCGATCAGCTCATTACTTCCCGTAAATTCGCGGATGCTATTGCCTTATACAACGTATTGGATAAGTATCAGGATACGCAAAAAGAGGTTAGCAGCACCGAGCAGCTCTGGCTTGAGACCGATCCGCTCCAGCTGCTGCGCAAAGCAGCTGGCAATGAGGTCAAGTTCACTAATGTCATCAGCGCTAAATCAACGGGAGGTACCAAACTGCTTGCAGCCGGCTTAGTGGATAACAAAGCTATAGTAATGGCACGCTTGCTGACGGATCAAAAAATCGAGACCGCTCAAGCTGAGTTGGACAAAGGACTTACTATAAAAACGATCCAATGGTCGGAGCAGCTTGGGGATGCCAAACCGGATACCCCAGCTCTACTTATCGAAGCGGCATCGAAAAATCGAAAAGCACGATACATCGCCTATGAAGTAAAGTCAACGCAAATGCGCAAGATTCTGGACATCGAGGCTGATAAAATGGATATAGACCGCTCCGGAACACTCGTTTTGGACAATCCGGCAGGTGAGGGCGCAGGACGCAAGGCTTACTACGAGTACCGCGACAACCGGTATGTATTCGCCAAAACTAATGTGGACTTCATTGAAATTCCACTAGCCGAGCTTACGAGTCATAAAAACGAGAAGGTTCGCTTCCAAGTTACGATCACCTCTGTTGAGGACAACAAGGCTACCGTTCAGCTTAGCAACGGCTATATAACACTAAACGGCAAATTCAAGTTCAAAACAGGACCAGCCACAATCACCGGTACTTATACTGGCCTTGAGGAAGTGAGAAAAGCCCCTTCTCAGCTTTACGAGTATAAGGTTACTGTTACGGATATAGCACAATAGTAATGGGATGTCGAATTCGGCGCTTTTACACATTTTTGAGCCTAATATATGGCTCGAAACCTAAAGTAGCACTTGTCGAAGTCATTCAATTTCGGCTCCATACCCAGCTCAGCGCTTGACAAGACCTTACAAACGGCAATGGCAGCGCTCAACACATTGTTCAAAGCCATTGCCTTCCTACAAAACCTGTATCTATACAGCCTTTTGACCATTTTATCGGCAGTCTTCGTGAATTCATGCAAATGTACATTCTTTTTTCATTCTTAGCTGAGCCGGATCGTTTTGCATGAAAATTGATGTACTTTCGCAGTTCTTTTCACTGAACAGAAAATTTCAGTAGAAAATAACTGCATTTCTGCAGGATATTGTGCAGGCTGATGATCAGAGGAGGCTCGAGATTATAACAGCAAAAAACGGTAGCATCAGGGTTCACCCTAGCGCTACCGTTTTTGTTTTTTTGATCTATTCCCGCCTTCTTCTGCAGACAAGGGAAATCCAACTTCTAAGCTTACTTGTGGCAAGTTGCTCTTAACATCTTACTATTTCTTCGATTTCGCTAAGCTAGCTGCGTATTCTTCCATAATCTTATCGCCGCCATTTTTGCGCCAATCGTCGATAGCCTTCTGCCAGCCCGCTTCATCTAGCTTGCCGTAGATGAATTTGGTTTTGGCATCATCGATAGCCGTTTGCAGCTCAACACCCTTTAAATTTTGCGTCTGTGAAACCAACGCGTTAGTAGGGTTGATGACAGCAAATTTAGCTAATTCAGGTATAATAGCATTTCGTTTCTTTTCTAGCGCTGTTTCCTCGCCTGGTGTTTTGGCAGTTGGCTTCGTAATTAGTAGCTGGTTATAGTTCGAATTGGATTCAGTATCCCATAGCTTTTGATCAATGAAGGTCGGTTTCCCATTCTCGGTTTTATAGTGTCTGCCTTCAATACCCCAGCCTGTTAAGTCGATCATTTTCTGATCCGTCAATTTATCGAAGAAAGCCAGAATTTTTTTCAAATCCGCTTCGGTCTTCACGCTTGATTTCGGGAACATATATAAGCCATTATATCCTGTGCCGCCTAGAGATTTATCCCCGTTCGGCCCCTTTACACTGCCTATGATGTCCATTTTGGAATCTGGAAACGCTTTGATAAGGGACGAGTATAAATCCGGTGCATCATTCATGCTGCCCATGTAAGCTCCAGCTTTACCTTGCTTGAACACATCCCGCTTCTGCTGATTATTCAGTACGGCGAAATCCTGAACGAGAATTTTCTCATCATACAGCTTCTTGTAGAACTTCATCGCTTGCACATATTCAGGTGACATGAAATCAGGCGTGAATTTGCCATCCTTCTGCAGCCATCCGTTCGGAGCACCCATAAAGGTGCTTATCATAGGAAGCCCTGCCAGCAATTTATCCTCGGTTAAGCCAACGGTATCGTTTTTCCCATTTTTGTCAGGGTCGTTGAACGTAAACGCTTTTAATACATTATACAGGTCGTCGATGGTTTTAGGCTCCTGCAAGCCGGCATTATCTAGCCAATCCTTGCGATACGTGATTCCTTGAGTTGCAATATCACGCTCACGGAACAGACCATATATTTTGCCGTTAACTGAAACGTTGTTGAGCACATCTTTATTCATTTTGTTGAGAAACGGATAATCCTTCAAGTAAGGCCCGACTTCCCAGAACATGCCTGACTCTACTGCTGATACAATGTTGGAATCTTTATTGTTGCCAATCAATATAACCATCGGAAGCTCGCCCGAAGCTACAGTAGCGTTAACCTTCTCTTTGTAAGTGCTTGCAGGGACCCAGGTGAATTGGAGCTTGGTGTTCGTGAACGCTTCCATTTTCTTCTGAATTTCGCCCTCAGGGTTCGGTGGCTCCGAGAACATATTACTCATGATGCTGATTTTGAAAGGCTGTCCGTTATCTGTCTGTGCAGCCTTCCCGTTCGTCTCTGCGCTTTTTCCGTCCCCGCTGCCGCATGCCGACAACACAAGACTGGTTGAGAGCAGCAGGACTACGGATGCGGTGAATGATTTACGACCCTTTTTTGATAAAATCATTTTGAAATTCCTCCCTGTTTATCCTTTTTATCATAAATCCGGATTCCTGTCAGCCTTTGACGGAGCCCAGTAAAACCCCTTTGGCGAAATGCTTCTGTAGAAACGGATAGACAATCAAAATCGGAACCGTTGAAACCACGATAACAGCCATCTTGATAATATCCGGTGGAGGCGCTATATACGTATCGTCGAACTGTGTGGAGTCCCCAATGCCGCCCTGAGCCAAAATAACGATTTGCCGCAGCCACACCTGAATCGGCCACTTATGGGCGTCATTGATATAGAGAATAGCGTTGAAAAAGCTGTTCCAATGTCCTACCGCATAAAACAAGGAAAAGGTCGCAATAATCGGCATAGACAGAGGCAGCACGATACGAAACAAAATACCGACATCATTACAGCCATCGATCTTGGCAGCCTCCTCCAAGCCATCAGGCAGCTGCTGGAAGAAGTTCATAATAACAATCAGGTTAAAGGCACTGATCAACCCAGGCACAATAAGAGACGCATACGTATCGAGCATCCCGAATGCCTTCACTACGAGAAAGGTTGGGATCATTCCGCCATTAAAAATCATCGTAAACAGAATCAGCCACATCATAACCTTCCGGCCATCTAGATCCTTACGCGATAACGGATACGAGGTCAGTACCGTGAAAAACAGGTTGCACGCAGTCCCGACAATCGTCAATCCAATCGTAACGAGCAGGCTGCTCACAATGATGTTGCTGGAAAATATATATTTGTAGCCTTCGAGCGAGAAGGTTTCCGGGAACAAAATGAACCCTTTTCGAATGACCTCCTGCGGTGTGGCAAAAGATACGGAAATGATGTAAAGAAAAGGAATAATGGCAACAAGGGCAACAAGCACGAGCACCAAGGTGTTAACACCGTCAAACAATCTGCTCCCCATTGAGCGGTCGACCATGAATTTGTCCTCCTTCTGAGCGGACTTTATTTCTTAATAAAGACCTTCTTCTGTAAATTTCCTTGAAAGCCAGTTCGCTGTGACTACCAGGATCAGACCGATAACTGATTTAAACAAGCCTACAGCCGTGCTATAGCTGAACTGTCCCTGCTGAACGCCTATTACATACACATAAGTGTCAAAAACCTCGCCTACCTCACGGTTCATTGAATTCAGCATCAGAAAAATTTGCTCGAACCCATTATCAAGGAAGCTGCCTAGACGCAATATTAATAGAATCATTATCGTGCTGCGGATCGCCGGCAGTGTAACATGCCAGAGCTGTCTCATCCGCCCCGCTCCATCCATCTTAGCTGCTTCATATAACTGAGGATCGACCCCTGCCAAAGCCGCTAAAAAGATGATCGTTCCCCATCCGCTTTCTTTCCAGATCACTTCTGCTGTTATCATAGTACGGAACCAGTCGCTGCTTACGAGAAAATCAATTTTTTCCATCCCCATACTGACAAATAGCTTGTTAATAACTCCGCCTTCCGTAGAGAAGAACATATACACGATCCCCACCACAACAACCCAGGATACAAAATGCGGGATATATACAAGCGTTTGGACCCAACGTTTCACAATCTCGCTGCGCAGCTCATTCAGCATAATCGCCAGAAATATCGGCAGCGGGAAGAAAAAGGCCAGATTATAGAAGGCTAATATCAATGTGTTTTTGAACAGCAGGATGAAATTCGCATCCAGAAAAAACCGCTCAAAATGCTTCAGCCCTACCCACTCACTGCCCCAAAATCCTTTAAAAGGTAAAAAGTCCATAAACGAAATGAGGAGCCCCCACATGGGTAAATAACGAAACGACAGAAAATATAGAATTCCCGGTATCAGCATGATATAAAGCCAGCGGTTTTTAGCCATTCTTCTTAATAAAGCAGCTCTTGCTAACGATGATTTGGTTTGTTCCGGCCCAATGGCCTGAGTCTGCATATTCATGCTGCCTCCCTTTCCATTCAAACCCACAGGACTTCCCTTCATCGTGTCACCTCCTTAAGTATTTGCGCTTGCTTGTTCTGCTCTGAATCGATCATAGCTGAATAAACTATCACAAACTATACTCATTACCGTGCTTTATCTGTGTTTTAGCAGGCATAATCAATTGCGGTCAGCAGATGATCATTTGCGGCCAAGGGGCATTACGACCGATTAAATGGCCGTTTTTCCCGATGTGGACTCCCTCCTTAACCATGCCCACTCGTAAAAAAAGACTATGAGGAGCAGATCTGCTCCATCATAGTCTCGCTTTAATCTCCTATTAAACTCATCAATTCTCATCTAAAATCGGATATAATCCAGATTACATTATTCCTCATCGGATAGATTTACTTGTGCCCGGTACTGCCCAGGCGTCACGCCCTCCATTTTGCGGAAGTTGCGGATAAAATTTTGCGCATTGTTATATTTCAGCTTCTGCGCGATTTCATGAATCTTCATGTCCGTTTCCGCCAGCCATTTGCGTGCCATAAGATGCCTGTAATTGCTTAAATAATCGCTAAAATTCATGCCGGTTTCTTTACGGAACAGCTTGCGGATATAATCGGGAGCATAATTGAGTCGTGAAGCGCACCATTCCAAAGTAAGATCCGTGTCGAATTTCTCTTGAATCAGCTCTATAACTTGCACCGATAGGCTAACCGCCTGCGACTCCCGCTGCTTGCGCTGGGCTTCTATGACCGGAACGATAATACTTTTCCAGAGCCAAGCCTCGGTTTCCTCCGGTGTATGCAGATTGAACAGCTGCTCGAACAGACTGCTGGCTTCCCCCTGCAGCGGCTGAAACGCAATACCCTCATCTTGAAGCAGTCCGATGACCTCCACAAGCAGCCGCGCCAAAGCTACCTGATACTCTCGATGACTAAGCGGAACCTTTATCAGCGTACGCATCCATTCGGACAGCAGCTCCGCAGCCTTCTTTTGATCAAGGAACTGAACGGCATGCAGAAGCTCTTCCCCCAAAAGCTTCGGATAGTATCGGGTCAACTCCCGCTGGGGCTTCACATCTGTGATATCTAGTATCGCTTCTTCCCCTAGTCGCATCCGGTATTTCAACGCATCTAAAGACTCTCGGAAAGCAGCAGGTGTCTGTAAGACTTCGTCAAACGGTTGGCTGATCCCAATGCTTACCTTCAGCTTAACGTAATCTGCGGCAGCCTTCTGAATCTTCTCCGCCATGGAGGAAACATATTCGCGAAATGCGCTTACCTCGGTATGATTGCCGCCTATGAGAGTGACTTGAAAGCGGTCAATAAGAATTGGATTGTATCGGCTGGACGAAGGAATCACCTCGCCTGCGATATTGCTCATCGCAAACATCAGCAGGTCTTTATCGCGTTCTCCATAATTAGTTTGCTCCAGCGTATCGATTTGCAGAGCAAGTACAGCATGCCAACGCCATCGAGGCAGCTCAAATTGGCTTATTTTCTCCCGAACCTCGCTTGGGGACAGCTGCCCGTTAAACAATTTCAATACAAAAAAGTCCTTGAGCTGCCGAGACTGATTGCCTACAACCGCTTCCATCTGCTGCTGGGAATTGATCAGAAAATCAATCCGCTTGCCTATATACAGCAGCTCATCCGATCTGTTTTCCGAGAGCTCCTCACCAGTTGGCGTCTGGACGGATTCATAGATTCTGCGGATTGGCAGATACATTCTTTTAGAGCCTAACAAGGTAAAAACTGCAATCGCCAGCATTATAACTAAGCATGTCCATAATGTAGCCCAGCTTATCGCTCTCGCATCTTGAGTCACCACATCATATGGGATAATTGAGGCATAAATCCAATCATTATAGGATGATCTAATATACACCACATTAACCGATTCATTATTATAATGTGCCTGGAAATCTCCCTGTCTGGCATCCGATGCTGCGAAGCCATCCCTCAGCTCTTTTTCTTTCAAAAGCTGCCCAGCTTTATTATTGTGATCTGTAGCGATAATCCGATAATCAGCATCCAAAATCAGCACCTTGCCTGAGCCGCTAGAGCCTTCAATCATCTGATTCAACTCCATATAAGGCATATGAAGCAGAATAGCCCCTTCCGGCACAATCGTATTGACTGGGACGCTTTTGATCAAGCTAATCCCTGGATAGCCAGCTGTTCTTGGATATAATGAATTGTCGCTAACCCATGCTGATGTTTTTTTTATAGCCGGAAAAACACCTTGCAGCGGCGAGTTGACTGCCTGTTGGAAACCTCCCCCGATAATCATCCAGTTCTGTTTGAAGCTATGCAGCTCCACATCGCTGATACGAAGCTCATAGGTCTGAATGTGAATCAGCGCATCGACCAGCTCATTGATATCCTTGTAATTTTGCTCGGAAAAGGGTTGACTGACTGCATTTTTCAATAGTGCGCTTTCAATTGCCTGTGTAGAAACATTATCAATAGCCTTCAGCAGCTGCTCCACGCGCATCCGTGTCTGGTTTATGACGTTAATATTAGCCTCATTCACTTTAATTTGAATCGCACCAGATGCTTTGTATACGGAAAAAAGACCAAGACATATAACCGGCAGCATACTTAAACAAAAACAGAAGATTAACAACCGATAAAAATACTTTGACGTTCTCAAATCGAAACCCCTCATGATCCAGTTAGATTTTAAATAGTATTTCGATTGAAGTAGCTTCAATTCCTTTATATGAGCTTATTCGACAGAGGAAAGTTTAGGTTTATAGCAAAAATGGCATTATAAAATGGATGAAAAAGCATTGCAAAGGCAATGAGGATAGAGTACAATAAGTTTGCCTAATTAACGTTAGTTAGAATAAAGGGTAGGGGACGACCCCTAATATGAAAGGTGTGGCGAAAGTGACAGCCATCAAAATAAAAGCAGCCGCGCTGCGCTTGTTCGCTCAAAACGGCTATGATGCAACCCCACTATCAGGAATTGCTAATGAGGTCGGTATTAAAACCCCTTCCTTGTATGCACATTTTTCAAGTAAGGAAGATTTGTTTCTGGCGGTGTTCGATAGCGTCATACAGGAGCAGCTTGTAAAAATCAGAGCAATAGAGCAGTCCATTGCGGAAATGTCTGTTCACGATAAGCTTCATACCATCGTCCAGGACGTTTGCCGGACCTACTGGCTGAGCGAGGAGAACGTCACCTTTCTCAAGAGAGCTATGCTCTTCCCCCCCACTTCTCTGCAGGAGGCGCTGCGCTCCCGTTTTGCTGAATCAGAGGAAGCCTTGTCTGTGGTGCTGAAGAACATTTTCTTAAAAGGAATGGAAGAGGGAATCCTTCGACAAGAACAAATCGAGGACTTGCTTGCTTCTTTCTATTGTTTGGTTGACGGTGCCTTTATCCAGCAGTTTTACTATAACCGCAATGATTTCGAACAGCGTATGCAGAGCGTATGGCGATTGTATTGGCAAGGCATTATAACTAAATAAAACCCGGTTCTGTTCTATGTAAGGTTTGAAAGGAAATGTGATTAAAGTGAATAAACAATGGATTCAAGTAATTGTAGCTGCATGCTTTGAGGTTCTATGGGTGATTGGCTTGAAGCATGCGGATAGCTTATGGGAATGGTTAGGAACAGCCATTGCTATTAGTATTAGCTTTTATTTAATGATAAAAGCAGGTGAAGAATTGCCCGTTGGAACGGTATACGCCGTATTCGTTGGTTTAGGAACAGCAGGAACCGTTCTGTCTGAGATGCTATTATTTGGGGAACCTCTTAAAATTACCAAGCTGCTTTTTATTATTGCCCTTCTAATAGGAGTTATCGGGCTTAAGCTCATCACCAAGGATACGTCTGAAGTCAAGGGAGCTGAATCCAAATGAACTGGATCTCTCTGATTATAGCAGGTATATGTGAAATGATTGGTGTCGTAATGATGCATAGATTATACAAGGATCGTAATTGGAAAAACATGCTGCTGCTCATAGCTGGGTTTGGAGCTAGCTTTCTTTTTCTCTCCATTGCCATGAAGACTTTACCTATGGGTATTTCATACGCAGTATGGACAGGAATAGGCGCTTCAGGCGGGGCAATCCTAGGAATGATCTTTTATGGCGAGCCCAAGAATTTAATGAGAATACTCTGTATTACGTTAATCCTCGGATCCGCAGTGGGGTTAAAGCTGGTTGCGTAACAGATATGGCTGTACTGATAAATAGAATAGATAACCAATTGAATAACATAAAGAAGCCTCCGACTGCTTGAAATGGTCGGAGGCTTTTCTAATTGTTCTATCTGCGAAGGTAGCCGCTAGGCAAAATACCGGTTCTTCGAATGTTGCGAATGGTGGAGCGGCTCAGGCCATCACTTTTTCGAACTGCGTTCGATATAGCCTTGCGTACAGCCCATCATGCTGCAGCAGTTCTGCATGCCGGCCGGACTCTGCCACGCGTCCGGCCTCAAGTACAATGATCCTGTCCGCAGTCAGGATCGTGGACAACCGGTGGGCGATGACGAGCGTCGTCCGCCCGCGCATTAATTCATCGAGCGCCGCTTGCACATACGACTCCGATTCGGAGTCGAGGTGCGAGGTCGCCTCGTCCAGCACTAGAATGCGCGGATTCTTCAGAATCGCCCGCGCAATGGCGAGCCGCTGCCGCTCCCCGCCGGAGAGACGATGGCCGCGTTCGCCGACCATCGTCCCATAGCCCTGCGGCATGGCAGCGATGGCTTCATGGATGTAGGCCTGACGACAGGCCGACTCCAGCTCTTCATCGGTCGCGTCCATGCGCGCGAAACGCAGATTGTCCCGCACCGAGGCGTGGAACAGGAACGACTCCTGTGTCACGAACGCGATCTGATCGCGCAGCGACGACAAGGTCACATCCTTGATATTCTGGCCATCGATGGTGACCGCCCCTTCAGTCGGATCATACAAACGTGCCAGCATGCCGATTAAAGTTGACTTGCCTGCTCCGCTCGGGCCCACAATAGCCACAACTTCACCTGGTAGAGCAGAAAAAGAGATATTATGCAGCGCGTACTTCTCCTTATTGTAGGCGTAGGATACGTGTTGGAACGCAACATTTCCCCGCGCCGGTGGAAGCTTCTGTGCTCCTGGCACATTCGCTACATCCGGCTGCATGTCCTCATATTCGAAGATGCGCTGAAACACACCCAGTGCTGTCGCCACCTCGACCTGCAGATTTAACAGCGTGCCGACTGGGCCATACAATCGGCCCAAATATGCTGTAAAGGCGACGATAGCGCCTATCGTCATGGTTCCCTCAACGACGTTCCAGCCGCCGTACCAGTAGATCAACGCTGTACCTAGAGGTCCCAAAATGCCGAGCACCATGCCAAACCATCGTCCAACTAAATTAAGACGGAGCTCCAGATCCATCACCTTTTGGTTCAGAACGTCAAAATCCTTCTCCTGCTTTGACTCCTGTTGAAAAATCCGAGTCAGAAGCGCACCCGAAACGCCAAAGATTTCTCCCAGCTGAGCCGACATATCTCCGCGCACACGCTGCGTTTCACCACGCAGTCGCTTACGTATCTGCGACACTTTGCGAACAGGCAGAATAAACAAGGGCAGGATGATTGTCGACAATATCGCCAATCTCCAATCCAACACAAATAGAATAACTACCGTTGTGATGACGATGACTGCTTGGGTCACGGCCGATACTACCACGGTAGTAACCACGTTCTGCACAGCTTGCACATCGCCCGTCAGCCGCTGAATGATTTCACCCGATTTCGCATCGGTGAAGAAGCTCATCGATTGTTTCTGCAGATTAGCGAATAGCGTTCGCCGAAGATCGCGCATAACTCCTTGGCCTACCTTCGTATTCTGGTGGTTCTGCCATACTCCAAGCAACCCGCTTAACAGTGGAAGAAGCACCAGCAGCCCTATCATTAAAGTGAGCATCCTTTTATCGCCTTGTGGTATCGCACTATCTATAATTTCTTTCATTACAAGCGGTGGAATTAAGCCAATCAGCGCTGCAGCTAGCGCAAGAGCAATAATAGCTGTCAATTGCCATATGTATCCGCGAAACAAACCATAGATTCGACTTATCGACACCTCTTTCAAGCTTGCTTTCCCCCGGCTTTGCAGCGCTTGCTTACTTCCTCCATCCCACCGTCCACTCCCGCCATTGTCTCTCATTGTCACACATCTCCTCAAGTAAGATTCCGTTTAAACCTTATTCTCTGTATCCTTATCCATCTGTGTCCAGAGTGATACTTGTTTGCGAGCATCAGCCAGAATAGCCATTAGTTCTTCTGTGCGAGCTGGGTTTCTTATTAATTGTTTCTTAGCATGATGAAGCTCCTGTTCCCACTTATCCAACTCGTCTCTCAGCATTTTAAATTCCTCTGATTGCTTCCAAGCCAGACGGTGCCGCCACTCACTCCAAAATTGATCCGATTCCAGTCCCAAATCCTGAACGTATTTGATTCCATTTTCATTTAAGAAATAAACCTTTTTATCTTTTTGTTCATCAATATCAATTAGCCCTTTGTCATGTAATTCTTGAAGCGCCGGATATACAGTTCCTGCACTAGGACTATATAATCCCTCTGCTCTCTCTTCTAATTGCTTAATTATTTGATAACCATGCATCTGCTCAATACGAAGAAGCTGAAGAATCGCTAATTGAATACGACCTACCCTGTCTCCCCGTTTATGTCTATGATTGCGATGCTGCGACATATTGTAATCCCCTTTTAGTTTTATTACGAATAATAATAATCGATATATCGAAAATAAACAATCGATATTATTTGATTTCCCCGAAAAATTTATTACAGGCTACACAACAAAAAAACACCACCTAAAGAAGGCAGTGTCTGAGAGAACATCCGTGGTAATTGTAAACAATCCACAAAGTTGTTCGGTTGTTCGGCAGCAAATTTCAGTAATCATTTCATATAAAAAGGTTCATCGAATCGGAAATACGTTCTTTACCGCCTCCACGATTTCCCCCACCATTAGATAAACACGATACAAAGGTGTACTTTGCAATATCGAATATTTGTTGCCACCATCGACATTAACAATTGCCGCGATTGTATAATCGCCTATCGCAGGCAGCTGCTTGCCAAGTGATTTTCCCGGCTCCAATGGCTGATTGGAAACCTGATAGCTAGCTAATGAAGCCGGTTGTCCAAGACAAGCGTCAATAGCAATGACTAGCTTTCCTTGAGGCAGCGCACTCAATCGCTCCTTAATATTCCCAGCATCCAATGGGGACTTGAGCGTTCCGATCACATGCGGATAACCTGCATCCTCTAGCATCATACCGACAAGCGGTCCCAACGCATCTCCAGTCGAGCGGTCTGTTCCGACGCACAGAAACAGTAAATCATCCACATCCACTCCAAGCTGCCGTATCGTCTGCAGAAAATCAGCCAACTCCGCTCCCTTGATTCTTTTGCGAAAAACCTGATTTCCTTCTCCAATACCGCCCTTATCGCCGACTACATCCTTATTCATCATCCGCTCCCCCCTGTTTTCCTCTCAATATGGCGCCGGACAGCTCGAACAAACGCTTAGCTTACTTATTGTAGCACAGCCACAGAAGGATTTGTCGTCCTGTCGCAGCACATGATATAATGCCAAAAAAGCAATTCTGGGAGGGTACACCTATGCTAGTACTCCAACTGCTGGCCATCGTCACCATATCCTATTGGTTATATATGCTTTGGGATACATACCGTTCTCGTGAGCTTATGCTGCATCTGCCACATAGCGTGAAAGAAGACCATAAGGATGAAGAAGCTCTGGCCTCAAACGTAGTTTTTATAAGCAAAGCAAGACAGCAGCGCCAAGTGAAGGCGGACCATGAATTCCCCCTTGTTTCCGTCGTAATCGCTGCAAAAGAAGAAGAAGCATCCATTGCGGAGACAGTTAAGCATCTGCTGAATCAAACGTATCCCCGGCTAGAAATTATCGCCGTAAATGACCGATCTCAAGACGATACCGGACGCAAGCTGGAAGAGCTGCGTAAATGGTCGGAGGGCCGACAGCATATTCCGGTTCCGCTGCGGATCATTCATGTTACCTCGCTACCCGCAGGCTGGATAGGTAAGAATCATGCTCTATATCAAGGGTATCAGCAGGCACGTGGACAATATATTTTATTCACAGACGCTGATGTACTGTTTCAACCTACTACCATAGCTGATTCCATCCACTATATGAAGGAACATAGTGTTGACCATCTAACCCTAGCTCCTGATATGAATGTACGCGGCTTCTGGCTGCGGGCATTCGTGCAATACTTTTTCTTTACCTTCAGCTTGTATATGAGGCCTTGGCGGGCCAATATCGACAACCAGCAAAAGCATGGTATGGGCGTGGGCGCTTTTAATCTGATGACACGTAAGGCTTACGAGGACATCGGAACCCACAAAGCATTCGCGCTGCGCCCCGATGATGATCTGCAGCTGGGGATACGTGTCAAGCAAGCCGGGCTGCGTCAACGACTTGCCTCAGGTAGAGAACATATCGCGGTTGAATGGTATTCCTCATTGGGCGAGGCCATCCGGGGCTTAGAGAAAAACTTATTTTCCGGCTTTCATTACCGTATCCGTCTAGCAGCATTCGGTGTATTGGGACAGCTCCTGATGTTCCTTTTCCCCTTTATTGCCGTCTTTATTTTGAGTGGTTGGGCCTTGTGGCTGTATATCGGCTCCATCCTAATCCTCCTCGTTGTATACCTGCGTCTCATCAGTTCCTTAATTGGGCATAATGGCAAAGAAATAATAGCTCTGCCGCTCACCGTCTGTTTACTATGCTATATCATCGTCCGTTCCGTCTGGCTGACGCTCCGACAGGGCGGTATTTATTGGCGCGGTACGTTTTATCCGTTGGACGAGCTTAAGAAAATGGGATAGCTTCACAAAAGTTTAACACTAGCAAAGGATATGCTATTATAGAATATACATATAGCGTATAAGGCACTTAATAGTTGATCTGTCTTTCGCTGTACTTTTACTTATTTAAAAGGAGAGAACCGCCATGACATTCTCATGCAAACGATTTTCTTATGTAACAGGCGCCACCTTGATAACGTTTGTTCTCGTAGTAACTTATCAGGTCCTACAGACTATGAATTAATAAAGAATCGGAAGCCCTGCGGGTCTCCGCCATACTAACACGGTATATACCGTGTTTTTTTATTTCCTCGTACAAGCATCCTAGCCTTTAGTCCAGTTCAAATCAGGACCACAGACAGTTGAACCTCATATCCCAAAATATGTATGATGTTTTTAGTGAATTGTATATGAGGAGGAAATAATAATGATCGTGCAAATAACCGCCTTGGTTCAGGAGAAATTCCTGTTTCTAAATAAATTTTTACGCTCGCCCAAAGATGTAGGCAGTATTACTCCAAGCTCCAAATATTTAGCACAAGCTCTAACTAGAAGCATCCCATGGGACAACGTAAAAGCAGTTGCAGAGCTTGGCTCAGGAACGGGCCCTGTAACCAAACAAATTCAAATCGCTGCAAAGGAAAATACCCGGATTTTATTATTTGAAAAAGAGCCCGTCTTGAGAAAGCAGCTGGCCCGGCAATATCCGGAATATCACTGTCATCCTGATGCCAGTAATATTCAAGAAGCTCTTAGTACGGAGGGAATCGAGCAGCTGGATGCTATTATAAGCGGACTTCCTTTTTTCAACTTTCCGGAGGAGCTGCGCATGCGGCTGATGGATGAGATTGTAGCATCTCTTAAGCCTGATGGACTCTTTGTTGCTTTTCAGTATTCTTTACAGATGAAACAGCTGTTGAGCCAATATTTTCATATTGAGCAAATTAAGGTTGTCCCATTTAATCTGCCACCTGCGTTTGTATATGTTTGCCGTAAGAGGGAGTTGGGTTAGAATGAACTACGATATGCTGCTGTCTATGATTGGACAGTATGGTTACGCGGCATTGTTTTTTGCTTTGTGGTTAGGCATTGTTGGTATGCCAGTTCCCGATGAGGTTATAGTGATGACCGGAGGAGCCGTGACAGCTAACGGGATACTGCAGGTTGTCCCCGCTTTTATTGTGACTTATTTGGGTGTTATCTCTGGACTAAGCCTTGGCTACGTACTGGGTAGATTTATTGGTAAGCCGGTCATTGAGAAGCTGAAGCGAAAGAAGAAGATGGAGAAGTATTTAATAGCGTCAGAAAACCTGATAGAGAAATATGGAAGCTTCGCCTTAGTTATCAGCTATTTCCTCCCAGTGGTTAGGCATGTTGTGCCTTATATTGTCGGTCTTAACAAGATGACGTTCCCTCGTTATGCCCTCCTTTCCTATTCGACCGGATTCGTTTGGACTTTAGTTTTCTTTACTGCTGGCCGGTTATTCGGCGATTATATCGATGAGCTAGGCGCCCTTATCCATCAGCATGCATTTAAAATAATATGGCTGCCGATTGTGTTATTGGCCATTTTCATGATCGTCAAGCTATACGGAAAATACAAGAATAAAGCGGCAAGCCTAAGCTAGCCGCTGTTGAACAGAGAGCTGAAATTTATTGGAGGGCGCAGGCCCTCTTCTTTGCTGGTTCAGCTCTCCCTCCATCATGTTACAAACGCGGGCTATCGTATATGAATAGACACAATGAAAACCCTGATCTCTGTTAAAGCTCTCCGTTTTGTAGCCCTTGTAAGTTCTATTGGTGAAAATCAATGCGGACGCTTATTTACAATGAGGTAATCGCTCCAGCTTCAAAAGCTTTACCATCTCCCCAGTCAATGCATCTAACGGGTTACCAATTCGAATATTTCCTGCTAATGATACTTGCACAGCTGCAGGCAGCATAGATAGTTGGATAGCCCATAATTGATGTTGAGGATACTGAACAACTAACCGTTCCAGCCCTGTCGACACCAATTCAGTATAGGCCCGCCTTTTCCCCATCATAATTAATTGGAATGCATTATCAAGTAAATGAATGTGCACCTGCGGTGCTTTCCCTACTCTCTGGGCGTATCGCTGCACTCTGCTCATCGTACCTTCCACAGTCGCCGGATTGGTGAACACGAGCAGCTGTGGCTCATCACTGGTGCATATCTGAGCAAGCATAGGATCATCAATTTTGATAACAGGAACCGGAAGCGTTCGCTCCAGCTCCTCTGTTAGGTTAGCAGTAAAATAGGTGCATGTAACCAAGATCGCATCCACATGACTAGATGCGATCCACCCCAGCATGTCAGCGATTTTACGCTGTCCTCTCTCAGTTGAGAAGTCGGCGTCCCCTTTTAGTCTGTCTAATCCCGGATCTACAAAATGGATCAGCTCCGTATCGTAAGGCTCTAAAGCTTGTTGAATATAATCAATATTCGAATAATGAGCATGATAGCATCCAATTCTTCGGGTCATTGCTATTCAACCTCCTTTATTATTGCAAAGGGATTATGGCTAAGGATTTGACCCAGCCTTAGGTGGGATAGGCGGTATAATCACAGGTGATTTTGGTGCGATTTCCTTCCCGTCCTTACTGCCATACGTCGCTTCACCTACACTATTGCCACCGGGATCAGCTGCGCCATTCCCATCTTTATTTGGGCGATCTTCCGACTTAGTCTGGCTGCCCCCTCCCTTGCCTGTACTGGTGCCTGCAGCATTTCCAGTTCCAGTTCCCGCGCCTGAGCTCGAATTGCCTTTTCCGCTCGAACCCCCGCTTGCTCCCGTGCCGCTTCCCTTACTGCTGCTGGAGCCGGAGCCTGGAACCGATTCTTTCCCATTTCCGCTACCTGTACCCAAACCGGCCGCAGCTTTATCTTCACCGACCACAGCTGCTCCCTTATCCCCTAGCTGTTTCTTTAAAGCAGCCCGTGCCAGCTCTAATTCCTCATCCTTAACGATTATGTAAGGGCTCTCCCATTCTCCATCCAAATGTACATAGTTTACATCCGATGGAGAAATATCAAAATAAGTCGTCATCAAATCTCTAATCTGGGAAGCAGGCACATCCGTCTTCATATGGCTTCCGACGGTTTCAATGATTTGTCCCAGCTTAGTTACGCCACCCGTGCTTTTCAGTGAACTCATTAGCTGGTTCAACACCTGCTGTTGCCTTTGGTTCCGAGCCAAATCGCTTGAATCATCTGTATTCCGGTTAGACTTACGGTAACGCACAAAATCCAGCGTCTGCTTGCCGCTTAGCTTAGCTATCCCTTTTTTCAAATTAATATCAGTTCCGTCTTCATCATCCACATAGCGCATGTCCATATCTACATTGATCGTTAAACCGCCCATCAGGTCAACAACCTGACGAAAACCATCGAAATCTATGGTTACCATATAATCGATTGGAACGCCCATAAAGTCGCTAAACACTTTTTTCGTCTCTACAAATGCGCTATTCTTTTCCGCGTTATTAAAATAGGGATAATAATAGTTAGCTTTTCGTGACGGAAGGCCTTTGGGCGCCATCTGTAAGTCTCTCGGCAGGGAGACAAGGGTAGCGGAGTGCTGCTCAGGGTTCACTGTGACCACCATAATAACATCTGAGTTCAAACTTCCGGATTCCGGGCGATAATCAATGCCCATCATCAGCAGCGTAAGCGGCTTCACCTTTGCTGACTGCTCTACTGGCACCACCTCCGGCGTTCCGATTTTATCTATCGCTACTGTGGTTGTTTCGTATATGTTATAAGCGTAAATACCAACAGTTGCAGCAATAGCAACTGCGCTGGCTAACGTAATTTTTAGAATTATTTTTTTCATCGAATTCCCTCGTTTCTTTCTAAATCGATGGTTACGATTATAAACGGTTTAATTTGCTGAAAGGTTACAGTTTCTTTACATTTCTTCCTATATCGACAATTTTTGTCTATTTCGTGGCTAAGACCTAAACATATCTGGAGTTACAACAGTCTTAAATAAGCTCTGAACATCATTCGACGACATTCAAGATGCTGCAAAATGCTGAGGAAAATTGGAAAATCCAACTTAATATTTCTCGGGAAATAATGTAAAATATCGACAGGCCAGCGGTAAGGTGCTGCTAGCTCCCCTGTTTCCGCCACTTCGCTGTTTAAATCAACGTAAGCAGCATGCCTCCAGCAGCGGCAGCAACAACGACAATCCAAGGCGCCAGCTTCCAATAAATAAGCGCACCAAATAACGCTAGCGCCAAGCCAAAATCGCCAGGTGTCCGCACCGCACTCACCCATACCGGATCATATAGGGCTGCCAACAAAATACCGACGACAGATGCATTAATACCTAATAAAGCACCCCTGACCTGTGGCTGCTTCCGAAGCATTTCCCAGAAAGGAATTGCGCCCATGACAAGCAGGAAAGCAGGAAGGAAGATCGCAACTGTAGCCACAGCTGCACCGCCCCAGCCATGAATAACGAAGCCCAGATAGGATGCGAACGTTGATAACGGGCCCGGAATCGCTTGCGTCGCTCCGTAACCTGCAAGGAATTGCTCTTGACTCATCCAACCGGAAGGTACGACTTCCTTTTCAAGCAAAGGCAGCATTACATGCCCGCCGCCAAATACTAGCGAACCGGATCGGTAGAAGCTGTCGAAAATAGCAACCCACTGAGACGGATAAATAGATCGAAGCAACGGCAGCAATATCAATAAGCCAAAAAATGCAAGCAAACAGCAGATGGCGAGT
Organism: Paenibacillus foliorum; assembly: GCF_013141765.1. Lineage (GTDB taxonomy): Bacteria > Bacillota > Bacilli > Paenibacillales > NBRC-103111 > Paenibacillus_S > Paenibacillus_S foliorum. The sequence goes on along the minus strand of NZ_WHOD01000097.1, from coordinate 144,949 downwards.
TCTTTATGTTTGGAGGGGGGAGCTGCTAGCAGAACATGTGCATTGCCACTGCTCCCAGCAGCATTCTTATATAACCATGAACCGAGTATGCCTGCTGCTGCAATAAGCGCAATTTGAATAAGCGCCGAGTTGAAAAGCAGCATCGTCATGCAAGTTAAAATCGCTATCGTCGCTCTGCTCCGGTCAGGTATCAGGTTTTTCCCCATACCCCACACCGCTTGAGCAACAATCGCTACTGCCGCTAGCTTGAGCCCGTGAATCCATCCCGTGCTACCAACATCCAAGCCTTGGCACAAGTATGCGAACAAAGCCAAGCCTACTGCCGAAGGCAAGGTAAACCCTAACCATGCCAGAATAGCGCCAATCACGCCTCCTCGCATGTAGCCAATTCCCATTCCTACCTGACTGCTAGCCGGACCTGGGAGAAACTGGCATAATGCTACCAAATCAGCGTAGCTTCGTTCATCGATCCACTTACGCCTCTTCACATATTCCTCATGAAAGTAGCCTAGATGGGCAACGGGCCCTCCGAAGGAGGTCAATCCCAATTGAAAAGATACTTTTAGTATTTCAAATAATGAAGTTCTGCTACTCAAGCTCACACCGCCTCTACTACGAATCGATATTAGCTTACCATCCCTATTTAACCAGGTAAACTGAAATCTACCCTTCTGCAGTTTTAAAAGTACCTGCAACATGAAAAAATATGAATGTACTGATTAACAAAAGCAATCAACCCATATGGACGCCCTTAGCGGTTTGCAAGTAAATCGTTATCACTGACCTCTATGCACGAACGCTGATTTATTGTCTTACCACATATTGACGTACTTCCTGCATCTGGTAACATACGAATTCGATCTTACAATCTGAATCCGAGAGGTCATCAGGTGTCCTATTAAATAACCATGCTGCATCCACGAAGGTGAATTGGATAATAGCGGAAGAATGCTCGTTTTTAACCGAACAAAATTACCACAAATTATGATAAAATAAATCAATCTGTTCGTTAAATCCAGGAGGTCATTCATGCTTTCCTTCGTTCGCCATATTGTTTCCTCTTTCCTGCAGTACAAACTCCAGACCACCCTTCTATTAGCTGCCCTTCTGGTTGAGCTAGCTTACGAAACATTCATGCCATTAAGCTTTAAATTTATTATTGATATGGCCATTGTCCCTCACCAATATTCGTATCTCGTTGTTATCCTTTGTATTATGGTGTTCATTGCCCTCGCTTCAGTAATTATTGGCCTCTACCGCGACCGCATGTTCGCAGGACTAGGTTCCCGCATTGTTACGGATTATTATAGACAGCTGTTCGGGAAGCTGCAGAACCTGTCCACTGATTTTTACCACCGAATTAACGGCGGGGACATCGTTTCACGGTTCAATAATGACTTGATATCCATAGATACCTTCATTATGTTGATCCCTTATGCTCTATTATCAATATTGGGTCTTATTTTGAACGTAACAGTGCTTTTCTTCTTGCAATGGCAGCTTGCACTGCTAGCTGTTATCGGTCTCCCTCTATGCTTGATTGGACCCAAATTATTCGGCCAGAAAGCCTATGACGCGAGCTACATGCTCAAAGAAGAGCAAGCTAACATTGCGACAGTCGTTCAGGAAAATGTAAGCGCCCAGCCCGTCATTAAAGCATTTGGCCTGCAGCAGCTATTTATACGGCGCTTTGATGATCGTATCGCCAATTACAGAACCCTATCCAGCCGCTCCAGCTTTTCAAACTTCGTAATAGACCGCACGACAAATATGGGTACGATGCTTCTCAACCTCATGACTATTTGCGCTGGGTCGGTTCTTGCTTTTTTCGGATTTCTCTCCGTTGGATCACTGCTCGCATTCAGTGCTATCCTTATTAGCCTTAGCTATTTGGTAGCAGCTATCACTTGGCTCGCTCCCCAGTTTATTCAAGCCACTTCCGGGATGCAGCGTGTTCGTGAGCTTCTAGATGAGCAGCCAAGTGTTGCCGATAACGAAATGGCCAGTAGTCTACAGCACTTTGAACGTGAAATTGAGTTTCGCAATGTCATATTTGGTTATACTCCCGAACAACGAAACCTCAATAGTATCAGCCTTACAATTCCAAAAGGAACTTATGCCGCTTTTGTCGGGGCCAGTGGATCCGGTAAAAGCACAATTATTAATTTACTGATGCGCTTTTATGATCCACAGCAAGGATCTGTACTTTACGACGGAACCAACATACGCGAGATCACGCTGCAATCACTTCGTTCGCAAATCGGAATTGTGTTTCAGGAAAGCTTCCTTTTCCGGTCATCTATTATGGAAAATATACGGCTAGGCAAGCCTGAAGCCAGTGATGAGGAAGTTATCCATGCGGCACGTTCGGCAGAAATACATGATTTCATCATGAGTCTTCCGGACGGATACGAAACTGATGTTGGCGAGCGGGGTGGACGTCTGTCCGGTGGGCAGCGGCAGCGTGTTGCGATAGCCCGAGCTATTATTCGTAATCCAGCTATTCTTATTCTGGATGAAGCTACCTCTGCACTAGATCCGGCTACAGAAGCAGCGATAAACATGACACTAAAACGCTTAACCGCCACGAGGACCGTTATATCCGTAACGCATCGTCTCGCTTCAGCTGAACATGCTGATTGTATTTATGTACTTCATCAAGGGGAAATTGCGGAGCTAGGCTCACACCAACAATTACTGGAGCTATCTGGCGGACGTTACAAGCAATCGTGGCAAAAGCAGACCGGGTTTGAGATCAGTGAAGATGGCTATCATGTGGAGGTTAGTGCGGAACGACTTAAATTATTCCCTATTTTTTCTGATATGGATGATTCCTTCCTACAGAAGATTTCCCATTTTTTTGCTACTGAATCCTATGCCAAAGATCGGACAATTATCCATGAGGGAGACTCGGGCGATAAGTTCTACGTCATAGTAAGGGGAAAAGTCGAAGTATTGAAGAAGGACGAGTTCGGAGAAAGCAAACGGGTAGCCATACTATCAGACGGGGACTTTTTCGGGGAAGTGGCTTTGCTCCACAACATTCCCCGTACCGCAACCATACATACTCAGACACCTGTAGTGTTTATTACGCTGCAGCGTGAATTTTTTCAAGACCTAATTAAACAAGTACCTCATTTAACTTCCATAATGGAAGCACGATCAAAATAAATCTCGCGAATGGAGTCGAGTAGTATGTTCTGTCTTGACGCGATTTCCACTTTATCCCTAAACTCAGGTCGAATCAGAGGAGCTAACGGTTGCTCGACCTCATTATAATGACGGAAAGCTTCAAGTGCCTGAGCATCCCATAAATCTGCGAATTGAAGTAGATCGCCAGGCATGACTCTGGATCTGTCGGTCCCCTCTTCAGGTAAACAATCAAACGGTTCATCCACGTTAAGCGAGCCATAGTCATCCGTTAATTGTTCCCCGGGATATATATCACGGATGGCAATTTCAACTTCATAAGCGGTTCCGATACAGTTGGCGTGGAAGCTGTGATTGACATAGCGGCCGTTATCCCAGCAGAGGATGAACTTCCCATTCTGATTGCGGTAGGAGTATTTTAAAACCAGCTTTTTTCGATCGTCATCCAAGGCATCTACTACCTCCGGATCCAGAATCTGATCCAAATCATCCAATGCCCATGTTAAAGTACCTTTAGGGATAAACTGGGTAGCAAATACTCCAAAACCTATCAACTCATCAATATAACGCAATTCCGTATGTGGATGCATCATGGTCAGACCCTCCTTGTCGATAAAAGGATATTTTGTATTTTTATATAATATTATCGATTCATATGTCGATTCCTGCCTCTTTCAAAAGGTGAATATATAAATATTTTAAGAAGCTGAATAAGCAGCCACTTGATTAGCTCAGCGACGTAATTAAAAGCAGCTTTCTACCAATAATCGAATGATTCAGCTCCGCTAAAAAACAAATAAATTATGATATTAGAACAAAAAAACCCGAAGCTGCCGAGAAAAACGGCAATCCGGGTTTTTGGAAAATTGCGAAGCTCTTAGTTTTTAGCTTCAGAATAAAGCCAGGCAAGCCGATGAGGCATGGCACAACCATAAATTATGCGCTATCCGCATCTTGATCAGCTTAACGAACCTGCTTCGGCTGATGCGTGTTACCGCTGACAACATCGATCGACTGACTCGCTTGAGTCAATTGTTCCTGTACCTGCAGCAGCTCCTGGCGATTGGAGTCGTTGAGATGCGAGTTCAATTCGCTTTGAGCCTGCTGCACGGCTCGCTGTGCTGTCTCCAGCTTCTGAATAGAGCTGGCGAGCTTCTCAGGGTTGGACTCCAGCTGAGCGTGGCGAACCGCCATTTCCGCATCCTCAGCGATCTGTATGGCTTTCTCCGCATCATCGATTATGTGCTGCAGTGGCATTTGATGCTGATTTACATTCGTCATTTCGACACTTCCTCTCAGGTTTTTCAACCATTAAGATGCGCCAAATGAAGCCGTTTCATTCCTCTATTTACTAAATTAACGTATTCTCTCATACGTAACAAATTCGTAATCGTAAGGATTCTTGTCATCCTTGATGCCTTTCACTCTGGAAGCTGCCTTCCATTGCGACTTATCAATCCCCGGCATAAAAGCATCTGTCTCAAACCGGTGGGCTATTTCCGTAATATACAGCCTGTCCGCATGCGGCATGAACAAGCCGTACACCTCAGCCCCGCCGATTACGAACAGCTCTTCATCATCCCCGCCGTTTCCGAACAGCTCCAGCGCCGCTTCAACAGTGTGAACAACCTCGCAGCCCTCAGCGGTAAAGCTGCTGTCCCTCGTCAAAATAACATTACGCCGCTTTGGCAGAGGTCTTCCTCCAATGGAGTCGTAGGTTTTACGACCCATCAGTACGGTATGCCCACTAGTCGTTCTTCTGAAAAAAGCCGAATCCGCAGGCAAGTGCCAAGGCATCTTATTATCGATGCCAATCCCGCCCTGCTCATCGACGGCATAGATCATTGAAATTATCATGCGCCAACCACCCTTCTCCCACTCATTCTAAGACATTAATTTCCCCGTCTCTTTATCTTACCTAAACAGATATCGGCGCCTTAATACTGGCATGGCTCTGATACCCTTCAATAACAAAATCCTCAAATTTGTAGTCAAATATTGAATCTGGCTTTCGACCTATAACCAGCCTAGGCAGCTCATAGGGTTCACGAGTCAGCTGCAGCTTAGCCTGCTCCAAATGATTCATATACAAATGAACGTCGCCGCCGGTCCAGATCAGGTCACCTACATCCAAGTCACATTGCTGCGCCATCATATGAGTCAGCAGCGCGTAGCTCGCCAGATTAAACGGCAACCCAAGAAATGTATCCACAGAGCGCATATTGAATAAGCAAGATAACTTGCCATCAGCAACGTAAAATTGAAACGCATAGTGGCATGGCGGTAAAGCCATATTATCCACCTCTGCTGGATTCCAAGCGACCACAAGGTGACGGCGCGAATCCGGATTACGCTTAATCTGGTCAATCACTTGGCTGATCTGATCGATCTGTTTTCCGTCGGGGGCCGGCCAAGTACGCCATTGCGAACCATATACAGGACCCAAATTGCCTGATTCGTCGGCCCATTCATCCCAGATTGTTACTTTATTTTCCTGAAGATAGCGAATATTCGTATCACCGCTCAGAAACCAGAGCAGCTCGTGGAAAATAGAGCGAACATGCAGTTTTTTCGTTGTTAGTAGAGGGAAACCCTTCGAAAGGTCAACTCGAAATTGCCTGCCGAATACGGAGATTGTGCCTGTTCCAGTACGATCTTCTTTTTTCACACCTTGATCCATAATGTCCTTAAGTAATTCTAAATAAGCTTTCATTAGCCACCTCATCCAAGATAACTCAAGACGCTTCAAAGAAAACAGCATCGTGGTAATAATAAATTTCATTATAACAAATTATTCATTTCCTAGCTTGGGATGTATCCAGGAGATTTATAGGCGATCAAGAAGATAACCAAATAAGGAAAAGATATGCATAAAAAAAGAAGTTCTGTCCCAACCTACAAGGAAGAAAAGGTGGTGAGACTATGAACCGCGCTTCATTGCAAACCTTCGAGCAGGTCTATCAATGTTTAGGGAGCAATGCCGATTTCACATCCAATCTGACTGTATGGCTGGGTCAGAATGTTCGTGTATGCTATCTTGCGTCGCTTGTCGATTTTAAGAAAACGATGGAAGCACTAATTCAATTAGAGATCACTCCAGATACGGACGATTTGTTAAACCATATGCTGCTCACCGTTGGAGGGAAATGCAATTTAGCTGCGGATGATATGGTTCAAGCTCTACTAGATGGAGAGATGGCCCTATTTCTCCATGGAGACAGTGTAAATATCCTTATTGACCCCGTGCATCCGTCTCTGCAAAGAAGCATCTCCGAACCGCAAGGCGAGAATGTACTCCAGTCCTCGTTCGATGCGTTTACAGAGAATCTTGCAACAAACATGGGTCTTATTCGCAAACAATTGAAAAACAAGCATTTGATCATGAAAACCTTCCTTATCGGGACTGACAACCCCTGCACTGTAGGGCTCTTTTATATGGAAAACAAGGCAAATCTGACTGTAATTCAGCAAATAATAACTCGAATGGAAAATAGTAAGAATAAAGAAGCCTACAATATTCAACAATTGATCAAAGTATTGGAATTGCCCCAATATTCCGTTGTGCCTTCATTCATTTCTACAGAATTAACGGCTGAAACGATGCTTAACCTAATGTCCGGCAAAGCCGTTGTCATGATCGACCATTTTCCGATAGCTCTTTCGTTGCCGGTCATTATTACCGACTTTTGGGCCGTCAAAACTGACTCAAACCAGCCTATCTTGTTTATGCTTTTTTTTCGTTTTATTCGGATCTTAGGATTTACTATAGCTCTATTAATGCCTGCATTGTATGTAGCCCTCGTTTCCGTCAATCCCGAGGTGCTTCGTATTGAACTCGCCTTGTCAATAGCAAAGAGCCGTATCGGTGTCCCATATCCTGCGCTGGTTGAAGTGCTGCTCATGCTATTAATTATGGAAATGGTTATTGAAGCTACTATACGTCTGCCCAAAAGCATCGGGCCTACGATAACAATGATCGGAGGGATTATTCTTGGACAGGCCATCGTACAGGCACAATTAGTAAGCAATCTGCTGATCATTATTGTAGCCGCAACTATGATTGCCAATCTAACGCTAGCCGGATTTCAGAACACCGTTTCTATTCGCATGTTGAAATATGTCATCTTATTGTTTGGTTCCATGTACGGAGTAATGGGAATCGCCAGCGGACTCGTATGGCTTGGTCTTTACTTGGCAGGGATTACCACGTACCAGGTTCCTTTTTTGAGCTTTAGCTTAAAGAAAAGTGGTTCGAATGAGTAAATATGCTTTATTCATTGGTTTTTTTCTGTTCCATATCAATCTGTCAGCATTCACTTATCCGAAGTATGCGCTTAGATCAACCTCATCAGGGTTCTGGGAACCTGTGTTATTCTCTTATCTTATTGAAGGGCTATTTCTCTATCTGCTATTAAAAGGATTATTTACTTTTTCCAAAGAGGATCTGATTGATATATTCAAAGAAATGATGGGGAAATGGCTTGCGCGCCTTTTATTGCTTCCGTTTGCCGCTTATTTATTTATCCACCTGACACTTATCCCTCGGTACCATTCAGAAATGCTTGTCATATCCTTTCTTCCCCGATTTCCGTTATGGTCTGTCATGCTTCTTTGGGGTCTTGTCTTTTATAGCGCATCAAAAGGGCCGCTTACCTTCCTTCGGGCAAGTATGCTCTTCAGTATAGTAATTATTCCCCTGATCCTGTTCTCGATTGCTTCCTCAATTCAAAACTGGAACTATCATTACGTCTTCCCACTTGTGAACATGAAGATGGATTTTCTGTCGAATGGGGATTATTATTCCGGTATGATTTCGTTTTTACCCTTTTTATTTCTGGGGATGATTCCAGTCGGGAATTTTCCTGCGCTGCAAAAGAGCCGTTATATGGTTTGGACCTATGCTTGTCTGCTACCATTTCATTTGTTATCTATATATAATCCCATCCTTACGTTCGGTCAAAAGGCCGCTTCCAAATTACAATATCCGATGCTCGCCGTGATGGATAGCGTAGATATCGCTTGGCTTATGTTCGATCGATTGACCTTGTTTTATGTGGTTGCCTCCTTAATGGGCTCGTTTCTATATACCTCGCTTGCAGCCTGGATGTTCGTCAAACTAATTCAAAAGCTCTATGTGCCCTTAAACAGCCGTTGGATCACAGGTTTATTGATGATTGCCGTTTTAGTATGCGGCCTGCTTATTCCTAACTTGGATTGGCTGCAAAATTTAGAACGGTTCCTTTCTGCCATATACCTTTATTGTATGATTGCAATTCCAGCAACTGTATTTATCCTGAGCAAATTCGGAAGGAGGAGCCCAGCTTGAAGCTCAAGAGCTTTGTTTGGCTGACACTCATTTGTTGCTGTACTGCGCTTCTCAGCGGCTGCTGGAATCATAAAGATATAAATAAACGATACTTGCCGGTCGTTATGGCGGTCACTGAGGGAAAAAAAGAAAAATACAGAATATTTCTTCGCATCCCCGATCCGATGGGTAAGAAGCTAAAGGTCATTGAAGCAGAGGCTCAAAGCATTGCCAAGTCGTTTGACATAATGCGAACAAAAGCAGAAGTAGATATCGATTTGATGCATTTAAAATTGATTCTGTTTAGTGAAAACATCGCCAAAAAAGGAATTAGTGACATCGTGGAGTACGCGATTCGTTCACGCGATATTCCTCCCAAGATTTTGGTGGCAACAGTAATGGGAGAACTGGAGCCCTTGATGCATGACCAGAGGACATCAAACGTTGGAGCAACTGAATACGATTTTTTCAGCAAACAAGCCGGGTGGACTCCGAGTATATCTATTGTGCCCTTATGGAAGGTATTTCGCAGTATTAATTCCGACATGGAGGATGTTTCCATACCTATTATCTCCAAAGGAACCGATACACTGTTCAGTTTTCACGGTTCTGCCATGATGCTTAAGGGCCGTATGGTGGAGAAAATATCCTCGGATGAAATGCTAATCTATAATCTGTTCGAAGGAAGGTTTGGTGGATACATTCTAGAAGTGATGAGTGAAACATCCGTCATTGTTGTGAAGTCAAGCGTTTCTAACCATGCCGAATGGAGCCCTGTTCCCAAGCTCACAAGTCACATGAAAATGGATGTGGTTATTCGGGAAAAAAGTGAAGGGCTTAGCGATGAGGATATCAAGAAAGGGCTTGTAAAGCTTATCAGTGATCAATTCAACCAATTGATCAAGAAAACGCAAACAAATAAAGTAGATATTTTTGGGCTTGGGCTATGGTTCAGCAGTCAAATGTCGGAGAAACAAAGAAGCCATTGGAGAGAAGATTGGTTTCCAAAGATGGAGCATCAATTTACAGTTGATGTAAACATACGAGATAGAGGAAATTTGAAGTAACCGGATCCATTCAGAGATGTTTCTTTACATTTTACTCTTTACTTTTGTGGCAGGTTATGATATTTTAAATTTCGATATATATAGAAATAATGTCACAGGTTGGAGTGAAGAAGTTATGATGGTTGAAGATAACGCAGAAGTACGGCAAGCCGTCAAAGTATATAAAGCACTTGGGGAACCAACCCGGCTCAAAATCGCCCTATTACTTACAGAGGAGCAAAATCTGTGCTGCTCTGCAATCGGGGGTAAGCTGGAATCCGTCGCTGGCTCGACACTATCTCATCACCTGAAGCAATTAACAGATTGCGGCCTGCTCGATCTCCGTAAGGATGGAACGTACATTTACTACAGTGTGAACCGTGAAATGGCTCGAAAGTACGCACCTTATTTACTTGAGTCATAAATTTTTTTCGTTGTTATTTCTATATTTTTAGAAATATAAATATATTGGAGTAGAAGAGAGGAGCAGAATAAACATGTCATATACGTTGAAAATTTACATGCTGGCGATCGTCAGCTTCCTTGTTGGAACATCGGAGTTTATTATCGCAGGCATCTTGGATAAGGTCGCTGCAGACATTGGAGTTTCCGTGTCAGCAGCGGGGCAGCTCATAACGGTTTTCTCGCTAGCTTATGCCTTCGGCACCCCTATCCTTATGGCTGTTACGTCCCGTCTGGAGCGAAGGAAGCTGCTGCTTTATTCTCTCGGCGTATTCGTAATTGGGAATGCTATCGCCGTTGCTTTACCGGGATTTCAATTTCTTATTGGATCACGAATCATCTTGGCTCTGAGTACCGGGGTATTCGTAGTTACGGCATTGACCGTAGCTTCCAAGATGGCCCCGCCCGAGAAACAGGGGAGCGCTATCGCGACGCTTGTAATGGGCTTCAGTACCGCCCTGATTGTAGGTGTGCCTCTTGGAAGAGTTGTCGCCTCTGTCTATGATTGGAAGACAATCTTCGGAGGTATCGGCGTATTAGGACTATTCGCTATGCTGGTTATCTACTTCACGATTCCGCAATCGGACGGCGAAAAACCCGTACCTTTCCGTGAACAGCTGGCTTTGTTGAAGGAGCCCAAAATCGCCGTTGCCTTGTCAATCACATTCTTCTGGATCGCGGGCTATTCTATCGCCTACACCTACATTTCTCCGTTTCTTCTTACTGTTAAGGGGATGAGTGAACAGGAAATAAGCGCGGGATTATTCGCCTTCGGTATCGCAAGCTTAATCGGGTCCAAGTTCGGAGGCTACAGCACGGACAAATGGGGAGTTCCTCGTACGTTGATCGGTGGCATGCTGCTTCATGCAGTGGCTCTAATTCTGCTTTCGCTAGCGGGCCATTCCTCTGTCGTCGTCTTCCCGCTGCTTATGTTATGGGCTTTCTCGGCCTGGTCATCAGGTCCTACACAGCAATATAATTTAATATCTCTCGCTCCTAGCGCTACCGGTATTATGCTTAGCCTTAACAGCTCCGTTCTGCAGCTTGCAATGGCTGCTGGCGCTGGAATCGGAGGCATCGTCGTTGAGCAAGCTTCACTGACATCCATCAGCTGGATTGGGGCTGCTGGAGTCACTGTCGCCGCAGGGACAGTTGTCGCTTCCCTCGGACTATCCCGCTCCCGCCGGAAGATGGAAGCCCGACTCAATCAAGGATAAAGTGAAATAGGTAGGGCGCTTAAACCTAAGCGCTCTACCTATTTTTCTCCGTTCATATTCAAAGCAGCCGAACGCCTTATCCAAGCTATCGTTATAACAACCCCACATGAATTTTAACTACAGCTTTCTTGATTCTTGTTGACTGCCCCATTCCAGGTCTGTGAATATCGTTAGGGAAAAACACGGCAAACATGCCGGGCTTTAGATGAAGCAATGTCTCGTCTTGAGATGGCTCGTACAGCGCGTAATCCTGTTCACTGTCATAAGGTTTAGAGGCTTTAGTATCTTCCCGCAGCGAGGACCATCCGATGGTCTCTTCACCTTCGATCAGGTAATGAACATCGATATACAACTCATGCTTCTCGGCAAGCTGCTCTTCCATCGGCTTGGCGTCGAATTCCATAATCGACGCGTACATCTTGTCTCCATTGATCTCAATTCGTCCTTCAGCGGGATTTTCTTTGAGAGCTTTATTAAGCTCCTCTATCGCTGTCACAATAACCGGATGCTCGAATTTACATTGATTTTCCCATAATGACATTGAACCCAAAATCATGACTGATTCCCCCAGTAGTGTATTTCAGCAGACCGTCTGTCCAGTTCACCATTCGCGATATCTCACAGCAATTTAATGGTTACCGATGCCGCCGTACTTTCCTTATTTCTAATGGATTCCTCATAGGCTCTTTTGAAATATTCAACATATAAAATATCCAACAAGTAGAGCTGTGAAATCTTTGCAGATAATGAACCGCCTTGCAGAGGACCTTCGTTCGCCCCACAGAGCAATGTAAGATCAGAATAAGAGGTGAGCGGCGACTTCACGAATCGGGTAATAGAAATGATGGTCGCCCCGCATTCTTTCGCCTTCTTTGCCACTTCGATAGTATCCTTGGTTGATCCGGAATATGAAATCATCACGGCGACATCTCGTTTCGTCATCAAAGCCGCTGACATCATCTGAAGATGCGAATCGATGGTGCATTCGGTTTTATTTGTGATGCGCATAAATTTAATTTTGGCTTCCATCGCCGTCATCAAAGAAGAGCCAACGCCAAAAAATATGACTCGCTCCGCTTGAAGTAAATAGTTAATGGCTTCATCAATTTTTGAGTTATCAATTAAATTATACGTTTCGTTTAACGCGCTTATATTAGTTGACAGCACCTTGGATGCAACCTGTTCTATCGTGTCATTCATCAGAACTTTTTCCGTGAGCTGCGGTATTTCATTCTCCACCGTGATGCTATGTGCCAGTGCAATCTTGAAATCTTGGTACCCCTTATAGCTCAAAGACCGACAAAACCTGAATATACTGGATTCGCCTACCCCGCAAATGTCCGCGAGATCGGTAATCGACATATATACGACACTTCCCGAGTTTTCCAGGACATAGTCCGCCACTTTTTTTTCCGTAGTTGTCAGGTTGTTGTATTTAGAATGAATAGTTGTAAAAATGTTGATTGTGCGCATCCTATCACTTCCTTTAATCCTCAGGATTCGGACATATTGAGCATCAGCGATTCCAGTTGCGCCACGTTCAACGTAAAAACAGTGATGCCGCACCTAATAAACCAGCCTTATTCCCAAGGGAAGCCTTGAGAATTTTCACGTCCGAGAAACTTTCCATTATCAACTCTTTGGTTTGTACCTCGACTAAACGAACTAGGTCATCTTGCTCCATCACACCACCCCCTACAATAATAGCGGGAGGATTAAAAATATGAATGAGTGAAGCCAAACCGATGGATACTTCAGCTGCCCAGGAATGTAAAATTTGATTTAAATGATCGTTTCCTAACCTTATTTTATCAAAAAAAACTTTCCCGTCCACACATTCCGGATCAGCTTGTTGGGCCATTCGGATCAAAGCTGTAGTTGAAGCAAAGCTTTCATAGTAAGGTTTTCTCGCTCCGTTGCTCATTTCCGACAACGGATGAGTAAAGATATGGCCGAACTCCGCTGCCACCCCGTTAGCTCCCCGGTATATCTGACGGTTGATAACGATGGCTCCGCCGATACCCGTACCAAAAGTGAGACATAAGAAATCATGGAACGATTCGGCCGCGCCGAAAGATGCCTCACCCAACGCAGCGGCATTAACATCATTTTCTACCTTAACATGCTTATGAAATCGATTCTCAACGATCTCCCTAATCCTCATTCCTGTGTAATCGGGAATATTCTCGTTTGCATAAACAATATATCCCTCATCGGTATTCACTTGTCCCGCTGTACTGATAGCGATGGCATCGTAATTGTCATACGCTGCCATCTGGACAAGCAATCTTTCCACTACATGAAGGCCCCCCATATGGCTTTCAGTAGAATATTCCTTAAATTGATCGATATGCCCTCGTTCATTGCAAATGCCGATCTTGGTATTGGTGCCGCCGATATCCGCCGCTAATATCTTCATAGATTACTCAATTGCCTTAATGAATTTTTTGGTGATTTCCATCGGTCTCGTAATAGCAGACCCTACCACCGCCGAATCAATACCTAGGTCATATAATCTCTTCAATTCCTCGGGCGTTGAGACGCCCCCCTCAGCTATAATCGGAACAGATAAAGTATTCACGAGTCTCTCGACCAATTCAAAATCAGGCAATGCCCTATCTTTCGTCGCTTTGGTATAACCGCTTAAAGTAGTCCCTACGCTGTCAAATCCAAGCTCAACAGCCTTTACCGCTTCCTCATAAGTCGAGCAATCCGCCATAAAGAGCTGATCCTTGTACTTATCTCTGATTAGCGGAAATAGTTCTGATAGGGTCGAACCGTCCGGTCTTATGCGATCCGTTGCGTCCATCGCGATCATATCTACGCCTTCACGGTAAAGCTCATCAATTTCCTTCATAGTAGGAGTGATGAATACTTCCGATCCTTCATACACGGCTTTGATTATCCCGATGATCGGCAAATCCACTTGTTTCTTGATTTCTTTAATATCCTCAACGCTGTTAGCACGAATTCCTGCAGCTCCGCCCAAGTAGGCCGCATACGCCATTCTTCCCATAATAAATGGACTATGCAACGGTTCATCCGGCAATGCTTGACAAGAAACGACCAGCTTTCTTTTTATTAAATCGAGTATATTTCTTCTAGTATACATCGGTTTCCATCTCCACAACTGTTATATTTACTCCTGAATCTGTTATTCCTTGACTGCTCCAGCCGTCATGCCTTGGGTAAAGTACCTTTGGAATAACACGAAGATCAGCAGCATAGGAATCGCAGCAACAGTAGCTCCCGCCATCTTATATGCAAAGTTAGGATTAAGATCCTGCATCAAGGTTGCGGTACCAACCATCAAAGTTTTCATGTTTTTCTCTTGTCCTATGACGGATTGCCATAAGTAATCGTTCCATACTTGAACGAAGTTTAATATAAATAACGCGCCGATTCCGGGTTTAACAATTGGCAGCATAATTTGGAAAAAAGTTCTCCATTCCCCTGCCCCGTCAATTCTGGATGCTTCTCTTAATGCATTCGGAGTCGCATCGAAAAATCCTTTTAATAGAAACACGCCAAAGGCGGTGGCGACGTTCGGCCATATCATACCGCTATAAGTGTTGAGCATCCCGAATTGTTGTGTGATCCGAAATAATGGCACAATCATGATTTCCTTAGGAATCATCAGACTCGAAATAAAAATGATGAATATGATGTTGCTACCCTTGAACTTAATTTTCGAGAAGGCATACGCGGCCATCGCACCTACAACAATGACAAGGACCGTGGCGACTCCAGATACAAACACACTGTTAAATACCCACCTTAAAGCCGGCTGGCTTTGAAACACATCCGCATAGTTGGAGAAAGTAATCGTGGTCGGCCACCAGTCAGGAGGCATCTTCACAACATCGGAGCTGTTTTTTAGCGAACTTGTAAATAACCAATATAAAGGAAACAAGCTAAGAATCGCGAAGATGAAAATGATCACGTTCGAAACAATATCATATTTCTCCAGCTTCTTCTTATTCTTTGTCTTTGACATACCGATCCCCTCCTTACTTCTCCTTAATTAAGCTTCTTAGCTGAGGCACTGACAACAATAACGTAATCAAGAACATAATAACCCCTACAGCAGAAGCTATACCGAGCTGATTATATTTAAAGGCGTTATTGTATAGATAGTACATCAGTGTCACGGAGGCATTATTCGGTCCCCCGCCCGTTAAGAGCTGGATAACAACAAAAATTTTCAAGACGGCAATGATGTTGATTATCACAATATATACCGTGGTGGATTGGACTGACGGAATCAGTATTTTAGTTATGACTTGCCATCTGCTGGCACCGTCCACTTCCGCAGCTTCAAACAGATCTTTGGATACGCCGAGCATTGCGGCGATATATAGGATAATCGCTTGCCCAACATTTGTTGCGAACGTTACGAATATAATAACCGGCATAACCGTTGTTGTTTTCCCGAGGAGATTAATTTTACCAAAACCTAAATCCTGGGCATAATAAGAAATAATACCATTAGCCGGATTCAGTAGAAAACTCCATACCATACTCATAACGACCATGGATACCATTACAGGTACATAGTAACTTCCTCTAATGAATGAAACATACTTGGCATTCTTGTCGAATACAGCTGACGCTACAAATAACGCAAAACCGACCGTAAGGACAACGATAAAAACAACGAACACAACCGTGTTGAAGAGCGCTTTAAAAAATACAGGATCATTAAACAGTGCTACGTAATTGTCTAGTCCAACAAACTTCTCGCTTTGATAATTGATCCGATACATGCTAAGCCTTATGCCTTCAATTATCGGATATACCAGAAAAATGAGGAAAATGAGCATCTGCGGAAAAATAAACAAGTAGCCAGTCATACTTTCTTTGAGGGATTGATTCCGTAGTCTCATATCGTTTTTCCTTTCTGAGTTAGCAGCCTTAGTATCTTATCGATCCCAAGGCTGTTAATCGTATATTGTTTGTCCATTTATTTCTTTTGGTAAATAACTGAATCATTTTTATTCGTTTGAATAACCTTATTACCTTTAGTCTGATAGTCCTTCACAACCTGCTCAGGCGTTTTGGCTCCCATATACAGGGCCTGCAGCTCTGGATACAGAACTTCCCTAAGCTGGCTATATCCTGGAACGTTGCCAGTAAAATTGAATAAAGCTTTGGAATTTGCATTGTAAGCGGCAAATAGTGGCTTCTCTTTCTCGAACTCCTTAGAAACGGAGCTTCTTACAGGAATGCCATTCTTGGACGATTTAACCAATTCCGGATCTGTGGAAAAGAATTTAACAAAATCTTTTGCCACTTCGACTCTTGCCTGATCTTTATTTTGGAATACGCTAGCTCCTACCACATACGTAAATGATAGTGGATTTCCGCTTTCGGATGGAATATTGGCAAGCCGTGAATCGAACTTGGTAGTTTTGCCGCTAGCCATATCTATTTTCGCGTTATTGAACAATATCGGATTCGTGAAGCTGATCGCAAGCTGCTGATTCAGGTACATCCCATTAGCATCATTGGACGACACAGATTCAGGTCCCGGATTCGTATAGCCCGCATCTTTGATTTTTTTCAGCCAAGCAGCAGCTTTCGCGCCTTTTGCATCATCCAGAACAATATTCCCCTGATCATCAAAGAACTTATTGCCAAACATTCTCAGGTAAGCTAGATTCCATGTATCCCCTTGGTTATTTACAGCAAATAAAGACATCGGGTACGTATTGGAATACTTCGTTTTTGGCAGATTATCTTTGAGTCCCTTCAAAATTTGCTCGTATTCATCTAATGTCCATGTTTTAATTTCCGTTTCTCCACCGATGAACTTATCCAATCCAGCTGCTTTAAACATATCCGCGTTATACACTAGAGTGCCCGGATTATGTTGGAACGGATAGAAATATACATCTTTTCCGAAGGTCACTGCATCCCAATAGTTTTGAGGTATATCGCTTTTGGCTGAGTCATCCACGATATCGTTTAACGGTACCAATGCACCGCGATGCACATAATCTCCCATTGCAAAAACGCTTTCAAAAAATACATCTGGGGCCGTGCCACTGCTTAAGTTAACATTAAGAAGCTGATCCCGCTGATCGCCAGCAATAACTTCCACATTTACTTTTGTATCATACTTCTTATATTGAGCTGAAAATTTCTGAGCCGCATATTTCAAGAAGCTATCATAGTCGGCGCCTTGTTCCGAGGCATCCAAAACACCTTTCCACTGAGGCGTTAACCAAACCTTGAGCTCGACTTTTTTTCCGGAAGCTTCTTGTCCCGAATTGGTTTCTTTATTGCCGCTTGAACATCCCGCAATAACCGAACTCAATATTATCAGAGCGGTAACCGAACTAAGTAGGCGCGTTTTCTTCATTTGTACATCTACCTCTCGTTTAATATTCTTGTGACCTGACCCCATATAAATTTCGACATTAGTCTATGTCCATCCGCATTAAGATGCATATAGTCAATTTCATTCATAGTGACATGATCTTTCGAATCCGCAAAATGAATGCCCGTCCCCTTAAGCAGATTTTCCAGATGTTCTGCCAGCTCCAACGACTTTTCGCTGCACTGGTTACCCATAGGTCTGCCTATTGGAGTATCGATGTACTTCTCTCCTATCGGAGGCGGGGCAATCACTAGAACTTCAGGGGAATGACCGTCTACTCCTGACGTAGTCCCCCTTGCTTTTACCGCTAATAACTGACAATACCTTGAGCGATATTATAAGAAGTTAGACCGAAGCGATCCTTCGTATCATTGGTTCCAAGCATGATCACAATTAAATCCAAAGGCGAATGCGACATCAGACACGGATAAAGATAAGATAACCCCGACAACCCTTCGAACAATGGATCTTCACACACGCTCGTTCTACCGCTGAGGCCTTCTTCTATTACACTGTACTGACTGCCTAAATGAGAAGCGAGAAGACCAGTCCATCTCGTCTCCTCATCAAACCTTAAATCCGTTTCCGCGTCGTATCCCCAAGTATTAGAGTCTCCAAAGCATACAATGGTTTTTTTCATCACTTGGCTCACTTACAAAAACGATTAATAGCCTGATCGATCATTTTCATAATGTTATCGATTTGACCTTCATCCTCGCTGCTTATTCCTTCGAGTGGTCCTCTAACGCTACCGATATTTACGCCTCTTCTTTTCAGAACTTCTTTTATAACTGCGTACATAGAGCCATTCAATGAGCATAATGCGATAATAATGTCGTTAATATCACTCTGAATGAGCTTGGCTTCCTCAAACTTACCTTGTTGGATGAATACATTAGCTTGCAAAAATAATTCCGGCATAGCTCCGTAAGTCCCGCCGATTCCGCCATCAGCACCCATAATTCGTCCAGCTACATACTGTTCATCTGGGCCGTTAAATACAATGACATTGTCTCCGCCCACTTTTTTGAATCGTTCAATATCCATGGTCGGCATCGATGAATTTTTAACTCCGATAACCTTTTTGTTCGTGAGAAGCTTCTCGAATAAAGACGGTGTCAACGTGTATCCCGTAGTCTGAGGGATGTTATAAATAATAAAGTCCAGAGGAGTTGCCTCGATAATATCGCTCCAATATTTATAAACAGCACGGTCTGGCAGCTTGAAATAAATAGGCGGAATTGCAGATAAAGCGTCATAGCCCAATGCAGCCGCATGTTTCGCCAATTCAATGCTGTCTCTCGTGGAGGGTGCCCCCACATGGGCGATGAGTGTCATTTTGCCTTTCAACTGATTCGCTACATAACTAAGTACGGCTTTCCGTTCGTCGAGGCTTTGGTAAATACACTCGCCGGAGCTTCCTCCGACATAGACTCCTTGGACCTGTTTTTCATATAAATAATCACATAAATCTTTGGTACGAGCTTCTGAGATGTCTCCTTGATCGTCATAGCATGCATAAAAAGCCGGTATGATTCCATGGAACTTTTCTAATCTCAATGAACTCCCCTCCTGATGTTTATAATGTTTGGCTAAAACAACATATCATAAATTTTCGATATTGTAAATTAATTTCACCATTTATTAGTTAGTGAAAATTATTTCCACCAAAATGAAATCATGATGAATATTCGCGATTTTTAAGTCTCTTAGTAGGCGGTTTCACCCAACTGCGCCCTTAGTATTGATCATTATTTCCTCCAATATGCAAATGCTGATCTATCCTCTGAACACAGAAAATAACCGGCCAAATATCGAAAAGTTCTTCTTGTACAGGGTGTGAACTATTGTTGCGAGCCTAATCTTCAGGTCGCACCTAAAGCAAGAGAGCCCTTCAAAGTTTTTGAAGGGCTCTTGCTTTAGCTTCTGTCTTATTTAGTTATTCTTTCACAACCTTCACTCCACCAGTCTTACTGAAAAATAATTTCATCATAGGAGGAGTCACAATGGTTGTTATTAACACAACGACAATAATCACAGCAAACATATCCTTATTCAACAAGTTGGATTCAAGCCCCATAGCCGCAATAATTAATGCCACCTCTCCACGAGATACCATGGCTGCACCAATCGCTAATGAATTACTCCAATGAAATCCAGCTAGTTTCGCCCCGATGGCTGAACCGATCAATTTGGTTAAGATAGCTAAAACACTCAGGCCAATAATGAGTCCGATATTTTGAGTAATTCCTGTAAATTCAGCCGTTACCCCAATGGAAGTAAAAAACACCGGAACAAAAATAGAATAGCTTATTGTCTCCACTTTCTCAAATACCTCGTGCTTATACTTAGTTAAACTAATAGCTACACCTGCGATATAAGCTCCGATTATAGCAGCAACTCCAGCATACTCAGCTAAATAAGCATAAACAAAACAAATGATCAGCCCTGCTGAAACCACAGCCTCAGTAACTCTAAGCGGAGCGAATTTTTTCAAGACCCAAGGGACTACTTTCCAGGCCAGAAGTATTGCAATAGCAAAGAAAGCGATCTTCTTCAAAACTACAACTCCTAGATTAACATCACCGCCTGCAAAGCTCATGACAAAAGCCAATGCAACGATGACCAATATATCATCAATTACAGCGGCGCCTAGAATAGTTGTCCCTTCTCTTGACTTCAGCTTTCCCATTTCTTTAAGTGCTTGAACGGAGATGCTGACACTTGTGGCAGATAACAGCAGCCCGAGAAATACAGATTCAATCTGAGGAAGCCCTATAGTAATACCAGCCAAATATCCTAAGGAAAAAGGGACAATGATCCCTGCCACACCAACATAGGCCGACGCCTTACCCGTACGTTTAAACTCTTCTGTATCGGTTTCCAGCCCTGCAATAAACATTAGTAAAATAACGCCGATCTGGCTAATTTCACTAAGCACTTCTGTACTTGTAACGATTCCTAATACCGCAGGTCCCAGAATGATACCTATGAGCAGCTTACCCAGTACAGAGGGCTGCCCTAATCGAACACTAATATCTCCAGCGATTTTTGATGCCAGCAATATCATGGCGAGTTGGAAAATAAGCATAGCTTCACTCCTTCTTAATAAAGTTATTATGGATACTTCAAGGAAAAAAATACAAAAAGAGCCCTACTACCACAGCCTGCTATATAAACATAGCAAGGCCTTGGTGACAGGCTCCTCCAAAGCAACGAACTTATTTTATTTTCGAACATGCGCTTTTTATACATACGGATACATTCCATAATGGTTTCAAAAACCTATATAGTTCAGAGCACTAAACTAAGGTATAATGGTGGGGATAGACAGAAATTACAGGAGTGAATAAACGATGTATAAAATGCTAGCAATCGACATTGACGATACGTTGATTAATGATGAGAAAGAAATTACGGCAGGCACCAAGCAAGCTCTGGAGCAAGCATTAGCGCAAGGGGTTACGGTAACATTGGCTACCGGACGGATGTACGCTTCCGCGAAACAGCTAGCCTCCCAGCTGGGGCTGAACGTTCCTTTGATTACCTATCAGGGGTCTCTAGTAAAAAATGCCATAGACGGCAAAATTTTATACGAACGGTCCGTACCTGCAGAAGCAGCCCGCTACCTTTTCGATTACTGCGAGCGCAACGAACTTCATTTGCAAACTTATTTTGACGACATTCTATATGTAAAAGAGCGTAATGAAAAAATCGAAGCTTACGCCGCGCTTTCCAAGATCCCTTTCACTGTGTACCCGAATTTTAAAGAGCTCGCTGATAAACCTTCCACCAAGCTGCTGATGATCGATGATCCAGCTAAGCTTGATGAAATTGCTATAGAGCTTCGCAAGGAAATCGGACATTTGGTGCATATCACGAAGTCTAAGCCTCATTTCTTAGAGATCATCCATCACGAAGGCACGAAGGGCGATGCACTACGTTACCTGGCCGGTCAATACGGCTATGACATGTCTGAGGTTATCTCGATTGGCGACAGCTGGAACGATCATGAGCTGCTGGAGGCAGCCGGATTCGGAGTAGCGATGGGCAACGCGGTTGATTCTCTCAAAAAGATAGCCGACTATATTACGTACAGCAATAACGAGGATGGCGTTAAGCATGTTGTAGAAAAATTCGTGCTGCAAACTTCCCTATAAGGGAAATTTACTTATCATAATCTATTTCCCGTGCCATAAACGAAGGCATTACAAGCGGCGACTCTCCTATGGAGATTTACCGCTTTTTTCATTTTTCAATGTCCGGCTAAGCGGGTAAATCCTCTGACTGGGAATGGCATTACCCGAATACAGAATTCAACTGTGAACGTTAGATTGCCCTGTCTGGCTGTCCATCCATCTGCTTTTATAAGCTTCATACTGCTGATGCGGCAGCTGGACCTCACCGCCGTGGCATATGCTAACTAGCTTAGGCTTCAGCTGAGCAACAATAGCTCCGCTCCCCACAGCTTGCTCCATATCCGCTGTAAACATTGCCATCGGCTGCTGTAGCTGACCGCGCTTGGAAGTGAACAAATCTCCTGCCAGAAGAACCTGGTCCTGCTCATGGTAGAAGGCAACATGACCCGGCGAATGACCTGGCGTCAGGTACGGAACTAAACCGCCTATCGATTGCATATCGAGCGGTTGAGCGATGCCCGGTTCCACCGACATCTGTGCTTTTTTACGTCCCGGATAAGGCAATTCCCCTTCCATATACGGAAGCTCCAATTCATGCGCATATACAGGAACCTGATGCACATCCAGTATCTTTTTGATACTACCTGTATGATCAGAATGCCCGTGTGTCAGCACAATCCGCTCCAGCGGCAGGTTCAATGCCTTCATCTGCTTAAGCACTCCTCTAGCCATCCATGGAATTCCCGCATCCACTAAGGTCAGACCACGATCTGACTTCACGATCCACACACTAATAGGAATAACTATCCAAATGCTGCATTTCCAAATATGCTCCGAAATCTGTGTCACTTTCATATTTTCAACTCTCCTCTTATCTCGATTTTCGACTTTTTTACCTTATTGTTCTTCTGCCAGCGCCTACTTTTGTTTATCCTTCTGCTTTTTATCCTTTTTGGACTTCTCTTTGTCTTTTTGCCCTTTCGCTTGGCCGTTCACCGGCTCCTGCGCTTGTTCAAGCTTATGTTTCATACCGAGCAGCACAATCTCAATCGATTGATCCAATAATGGAATGATGCGCTCCAGCAGCGGCTCTAACGGTTCCTCACTATTCAAGTAAGTGCTAACCATGCCGTTCATTACAAAAAAGTATATCCGAGTCTGATTGATTCTCTCCTCCGATGTATCGGCCGGAATAATCCGATTGACACTCTCCGTCAGGTAGCTGAACAAACTGGTGCGCAGCTGATTTACCTCCCCAGTTGGGTTTACTTCATCAACACGCACGGACTTTACATTGAATATGACGGTGACCATGCTTCTATGCGATAGACAGAATCGGAGGAAATCTCGGCTGATCTCTTTTAGCTTCCCCGTTGGATCTAACGACTCTTGATTCATAACCGAAACAAATGCAGCTTCCAAAGTTTGCAAAGGCGGGATAGCCAGCTGCTCCAGTAGTGCTTCCTTATCCTTAAAATACAAATAAATCGTTGTATGTGAGCAATTGGCTTCTTTTGCAATTTCACGCATCGTTACGGTATCGTAACCCCGCTCTGTGAACAGCTTCCCTGCCGCTTCGGCAATGCTTCGCTTCGTTTCTTCTGAACGAAGCTCTTGTTTGGACTTCTTCTTCTGTTCCATCTTAAAGCCCTCCATTTAAATTCATAACCACTGGTTTGTAACCTATGGTTATATAATAACCATTGGTTATAGAAAATGCAACAGCTGCTTTGTACAGCTTGTCCCAAGGACAAACAGACGAACCTTAGGTGGCGTGGCGGTTTCCAAGTACGATAACGAGCTTACGCATCTATTCAACTCAAAAAAACCTCTAACGCCCTATTTCTCAATGGCGCTAGAGGTTTTTGAAAACAAGAATTACAATTCTACCATAGCTTTAATTACCTTAGTCTCCGGCTTCAGCCAGCTGTCAAAATGCTCAATCATTTGTTCAAACGGTACTCGATGGGTGATGTAGCTTCCGACGTCGATGCTTCCGCTTTTTACTGCTTCCGTCACATTATCGAAGTCTTCCTTAGTCGCATTACGGCTTGCCAGCAGCGTCAATTCATGCCTGTGGAACTCGGGATCATTAAAGCTAATATCCGCTTTTACCAAACCTACATACACCAGCTTTCCCCCATGTGCGACAAGTCCGAAGGAGTCTGTCATGGAACGTAAGTTCCCTGTAGCATCAAATACTACCGTTGGGAAATCCCCTCCCGTGATTGCTGCCAGCTGCTCCTTAGGCTGATTCAGAGCATTCACAATATGATCGACCCCCGCCCATTTCTGGCAAAAGGCTAACCGTTCATCGTTGATGTCCATAGCAATAACTCGTGCGCCGCGATGCTTCGCAAAGGCCATTACGCCAAGCCCTATCGGTCCTGCACCAACGACGAGCACAGTTTCCCCGCTTTTTAACTCCGATCTTCTTACGGCATGTGCACCGATACTAAGCGGTTCCAAAACCGCTGTTTGGTCGAGAGTAAGTCCATTCGTCTGAATTAAATGAGTCACAGGCACGGACAATAGCTCTCTCATACCTCCATCACTATGTACACCCAGCACCTTCAAGTCCGTGCAACAATTGGTCTTGCCATTGCGGCAAGCGATACATGTCCCACATTGCATGTAAGGGATGATCCCTACTTGATCGCCAGCCTGCAGTCCAGCTTCATTGGGTCCAACCTCTTCGATTACACCTGCAAGCTCATGTCCGAGTACCCGTGGATAGGAGAAAAAGGGCTGATTGCCTTTATAAGCATGCAGATCCGTACCGCAAATGCCGATTCTTCGAATACGTACTATCGCCTCGCCAGCCACCAAAGACGGCTCCTTCATCTCAACGAGCTGAAACTTTTCGATTTCCTCACATACAATACCCTTCATGATATTGCCTCCTTTTCGTTATACTCTGGTCTGCCGCTAACCCACGACTGATTATGAATCGGTGCCAGAATAGCAAGCACTTCCTTCAGAAGCTCTTCATCTATTGGCTCTTCTGTCCACGCAATGTTTTTGCTGATGTTATCTGGATTCGCTGTACTAACCAAAGTTGTTGGAATCTGTTCATTGCTAGTTGAAAATTGCACAGCCAGCTTGGCGATATCCACTCCTTTGCTTGCGCAATGCTCAGCTGCTTTTCTGCAAATATCCTTTAACTCTTGACTTCCCGGATGCCATTCAGGTGCACCTCTTGTACCCAACAGGCCCATAGATAGTGGTGATGCGTTCACGAGACCAATTTGTTGTTGCTTAATGAGCGGTAATAAGCTTAAAAGCGATGTATCATTTAACGAATAATGGCAGTAGGATAAAATCACATCAACTTCAATTTGAGGAAGCATGGTTTCAAACAGCTGAACAGGCAAGCCGGAAATACCGGAATATCGAATCTTTCCTTGCTCCTTCAATTGATGAAGCGCAGGAATTGCTTCTTCTATAATCTGTTTCGAACTAACAAACTCAATGTCATGCAAAAATAGCATATCCACGTAATCTGTGTTCAGACGCTGCAAGCTTTCTTCGATACTGCTGATGATCCGTTTTCCCGAAAAATCAAACGTGTCCGAACCGTACCTCCCTGCTTTTGTAGACAAAAGAAATTTGTCACGCGGGAGCTGCTTGATTGCCTTGCCAAGTACCGTCTCCGCCTTAGTTAAGCCATAGTATGGAGAAACATCAATTAGATTAATGCCATGATCTACAGCTGAATGTACCGTTCGGATTCCCTCTTCTTCGTTCGCATCCCGAAAAACGCTTCCTAAAGAAGATGCCCCGTAGCTAAGAATAGATACATCCAAACCTGTCTTGCCTAGTTTTCTGTATTGCAAGCTGCTCCTTCTCCCCTCACCGGCTTAATTCTGCTGCTTAATGACACCTTTTTTCAAAATAATGTTGGCGTATTGCGCTCCCTCACCCGTAGCAACAACGGCATATGCCTTCTTAGCCCGCTCGTAAAATGCGAATCTCTCCACATATTCAAATGGTTCATCCAAAGAAGTATGGCTTTTCATAATATCTTGGTACCGCTTCCAAATAGGAGTTTCAACTGTATCCCCAGGAACCTTGTCCATTAGGACTGCTGTATGCTCCACGTAGGTGTCTAATGGAAATAATTGAAGAATTGCATCGAGCAATTCCGGAATTGGGTGCCCATCACAGCGAACTAGCCTCTGCGCGATACTTGCCGCCGGGAAGTTGGCGTCTGCTAGAACAATTTCATCTCCATGACCCATCTCCATCATAATTTTTAACAGTTCAGGTGAAATCAATTTTGAAATACCGATCAGCATTTACATTCCTTCCTCTCATGAAAAGAATTTATTCATACCTTAACTCTATTTTATCAACAAATAATAATTATAAAATAACCTATCTTTGCAAATTTGTACTCTTTTTTGATATCATCTAACCATAATATGTTTAAAAACTCCTAGGAGAATAAATATGAATCCCATTCGAAAACAATTCGATTCCAACAGCGCATTTCCATTTTCATTCGTCTACAGAGGCACCAAGAGTACACAAACTGAGCTTCCCGACCATATTCATGATTGGTACGAGCTTGTATACGTGTACCGTGGGACAGGAACCTTGTTTATCGATCAAACGATCTATGACATGCGGCAGGGAGATCTGTTTGCAATTCCCGGCAACACGATCCATCGAGCATTGCCAGATAAAGACGATCCGGTTACTTCAACGGCTATCTTTTTCAGCCCTATGCTGGTCCAGCATGCCTCCTTCGGGGACTCCTTCTCTTACCTTCATTGCTTCGAACAGCAGAAGAAACTAAAGAACTATAAATTCGAGCTTTTGCCTCAGCAGCAGCACGACCTTGAACTAAGTATGGAGCATATTCATAACGAAATACAAGCTTTAAATCTCGGATACAGGCAAGCCATTGTGCTCCAGCTTCAAACCATCCTGCTCCTCCTGAATCGACAAACCGGGCCGAATGGCGGTCAAGGTGCTATTGATTCATCAAGCGGGCCCAACTGGATGAGGGAGATTCTGCTTTATATCGATGACCATTTATTTAAAGATATCGGATTATCCACGGTTTCCCGCAAAGCATCCGTTACATCTGCACACTTCAGCCGTGTTTTTAAACAGACAATCGGCATGAATTTGACGGAGTACATTATGACCAAAAGAATCATAAGAGCCAAGGAGCTGCTTAACATAACCGACCACAACATCAGCCTTATCGCTGAAATGTGCGGCTTTGAAACGTTGCCCCATTTTCATCGCATGTTTAAAAAAGTTCTAGGCATAACACCAGCAGCGTACCGCAAATCAGCCAAGGGTATTTTGGAAAAAAACTAAGGCTGCCCTAAACCCATACACTGTTGTGTTGGGAGGGATCCGAATATGGGTTTTTGGCCTCAGATGAAACAGTACTGTGAAGTGCGTTTAGTGCATGTCTGTTTAGTACATACCTTTCAAGGGCACGTACGTTGTGTGCTTACAACTCTTCGTTGGTTTTCGCGACCAAGCTGCTTTTTAAGGATATCCCCCACCTCCTACTTCACTCCCACTTGCTAACGGAACGTCATTCCGCTAAATGCCATGCACTAGCGCGATTTCGTGAAACCACGGAACTACGATGCGTTATTTCGTCCCAACTCGGTTAAAATCCCTCATTTCAAGGAAATAAGGGATCCTAGTTCCCTTTCACTTGAATGATCACGTGTACATATCAAAATAAAGCATCCCAGTTCCCCGAACTGTCAATTTGATGGTCAATTGGCTGACCCAAGCTCCAGAATGATCGTTCAAGCATTGTGAGGTGTACATCTTACAAAAAATAACTTTTATATATTGACATGATATATATCGAACTGATATATTAACTAACGTAATGTTATAGAAAATATTGTAATTTTGGTTTTTCAGTCGAAAAACTAACAGGAGGTCATTTCATGAACAGTCAAGATGTTATTCTAGGAATGCTTATGGAGCGTTCGTTATCAGGATACGAAATCAAACAATTGTTTGAAGAGCTATTCTCTTACTTCTACAGCTCAAGCTACGGAACGATCTATCCCATGCTGCATCGGATGGAGAAAGAGGAGCTGTTAACCAAGGAAAATGTCCTTCAGGACGGTAAACCGAATAAAAACGTGTATACCATAACGGAGAACGGAAGAAAACAGTTCAGCTCCTATCTGGAAAGTCCTCTGGAAGCGGATAGCTTGAAATCGGATTTTTTGATGAGGCTTTATTTTGGCAAATTCGTGGGGTATGACAAAGTAATTGCCTGGTTGAAGCAGGTGCAGCAGCATACAGAAAAGCAGTTAGAGCTGTTAAGCGAAAAGTATTCACTCAATAAAGATCACATACATCCCACACAGACTATATGCATTCAAATAGGGATAAAGGAGTATAGCGCTAAATTGGAAATATTGCGTGAGGGATTAGAACTTATGGAACAATTAGAACAAGAAGCGAGGGGTTAGAATGGCCGGATCAGGTTCAAATAATAAGCTCATCATTCTTGCTATGGCACTTGGACTATTAATGTCATCCTTGGATAATACGATTGTTGCATCATGTATTAACAAATTAAGTGAGGATTTTAATGTTTTTGATAAAATAAGCTGGGTATTTACGGCCTATATGTTGGCAGCAACAAGCACGATGCTAGTGTTTGGCAAAATGTCCGATTTATTCGGCAGAAAGATGTTTTACATGATCGGAA
This sequence comes from Paenibacillus foliorum, assembly GCF_013141765.1. GTDB lineage: Bacteria > Bacillota > Bacilli > Paenibacillales > NBRC-103111 > Paenibacillus_S > Paenibacillus_S foliorum. The sequence goes on along the minus strand of NZ_WHOD01000097.1, from coordinate 116,539 downwards.
TCGGGATGTTTCTTATCGGTTCTGCATTATGCGGAGTTGCTCAGAATGTCGACCAGCTCATTTGGTTTCGCATCATTCAAGGCATTGGCTCTGGTGCTTTGTTCCCGATCAGCTTCACCATTATTTATACGATATTTAAGGATCCGAAGGATGCAGCCAAAATGTCAGGTGTATTCGGAGCGATCTTTGGTCTCTCTTCCGTTGCGGGGCCACAGCTGGGCAGTTTTATTGCTGAACATTTGGGATGGAGATGGAATTTCTATATCAATGTACCGATCGGCCTAGCCTCTATGATTGTTTTGATGATTGCTTTAAAGGAAACTCGTTCAGAGCGTAAACCGAAAATAGATTACTTGGGAACGCTCTTTCTAATCATTACAACCGTTTCTTTGATGCTTGCACTTGAGTGGGGAGGCAAGGATTACGCTTGGAGCTCATGGCAGGAAATTAGTTTATTCGCTACATCTGCTGTAATCGGGACTTTATTTATTCTGGTTGAACGGCGTGCAGCCGAGCCTGTACTCCCGCTAACCCTATTTAAGAATAAGATGGTATTGGGAACAAGTATTATTTGCTTCTGCCAAGGCGTGCTCATGTTCTCGGCGATTACTTATCTGCCCAGTTTTACGGTTGGGGTATTAGGTAATAGTAACTCTAATGGCGTATTGACGCCTATGATGGCTTCATTAATTGCTGGAGCTATTCTGTTCGGTTACTTACAGTCTAAATTCACCTTCCGTACGCTGATGCTTTTCAGTATGCTGATGACCATAGTTGTTGCATCGCTGCTGTCTGTTGTTAGCACTGATGCTTCCAGTGGTTATATGATTGCTCTTATGATTTTACTTGGCATTGGTGCAGTCGGGCCTTTAATGAGTGTTGCGCAAAGCGCTATTGCTGCCAATGTCGATCCCAAATATATGGGCGTCAGTTCATCCATCGTTGGCTTCTGGCGAAATATTGGCGGTATATTAGGAGCTTCTATTATGGCGACAATCGTAAATAATAACCTATATAGTTTAATAACCGAGGGTGCTGCTAAAGTCGGTATTCCCAACGATAAAATCAGCTTGTTAGCTAACCCTGAACTATTAATGCGAGCAGGAGGTACAATTGACCCACAAATCCGGAGGTTTCTTCAGGAGGCGTTAGGTACCGCCATTAACCACGGTTTTATACTCAGCATTTGTGTTGGAAGTATCGGCTTGATTACAGCGATGTTTGTAGGAGCAAGTAGATTGGACTCCACAAAAAGACAACAATCCAGCGCTTCGCATGTGTAAATTATCGTGAAAGCAAAAAAGACAGGGGATTTTTCCTTTATAGGAAAAGTTCCCTATCTTTTTTTATATTTCTGATCCGTCACTGTTCCATGGCTCCATCATTCATAATTAAATTGCCATCCGATTCCAAACTTATCTTTCAAGCTACCGTAGCATTTGCTCCAGAATGTTTCTTGAAGCTCCATCTCTACAGTACCGCCATCTTTTAGTTTATTATATAAAGATTTAATTTCATCCATGTCCTTAATAACAATCGAAAGGCTTATGTTGTTTCCTGCAATAAAAGGCATGCCTGGAAAAACGTCCGAGAACATGACATTGCTTCCAAGGATGTTAAGCCGTGCGTGCATAATTAAATTTTTGGCTTCCTCTGGAAGAGTAAAGTCCGGGTGAGGAGGCGTTTCTCCAAAAGTCATAATCTGCGGGTTTTTCACATCAAAAACCTGTGCGTAATACTCTACGGCTTCACGGCAATTTCCATTAAAATTCATATAAACATCAACAGCCATTTTCTTCACTCCTAGCATAATTTTTTTACAAAATGTGGACTATTTTCATATAGTAGCATTCAACTATACATAGTGAATTATACATCATAACAAGGATTTCTGGAAAATGTTCACTTTAAGAAGATGGACTATTTTGGTATTGTTTAAGAGCTGCTATGATACTCCTAAAAGTAAAAAGCTATCCTCTTATACTACGGGCACAAAAGGAGGCGAACATATGAAAGAAGGCTGGGAACGAACGGAACTCGCCCTATCTCTTGACCTTAACCAAATAAAAGAAATAATCCAACCCGCGTTTCCAGGTAAACGGGTCGTGACCGCAGAACGAATCGGCATCGGATTCAGTAACTCCAACTACAAAATCCATCTGGAAGGAAGCGCCGAACCCTACGTTGTTCGTTTGTTCAGTGGGGACGGGAATATTGCAGACAAAGAGCTTGCCATTACTCAACTCGTGCGCCAAACCGTACCTGTCGCTGACTTCCTATATGCCGATTCGAGCTGCAACACGTTCAATAAACCTTGGGCTGTGTTGGAGTGGAAGGACGGCCTCCTTTTGCGCGATATAGTTAGAACCGGATCCCCTCAAGTTGTCGCTTCAGCTGCGGCCTCAGTAGGCGGCATTCTTGCCAATATACACGCTTATACGTTCACTGAATCAGGTTTTTTCGGCAAGGATTTGAAGATCATCCAGCCATTCAGCATGGATAGTGGAACTTTCCTCGCATTCATCGAAGAAAGTCTCTTCCAGAACCAATGCGGTAAATGGCTGGGTGGGGAACTAATAGAAGCGTTATGGTCCTTCTGCCAAACAAACAGCTCATTATTGTCGGAAAACAGAGAAATGCCTGTCCTCGTCCATTCGGATTTCAACGGTTTAAATATATTGATGCAGCAGGGTCCAACACAATGCACAGTATCAGCTGTTCTCGATTGGGAATTCGCATTTTCCTGGAGCCGATATGCCGATATTGCCAATATGCTGCGGTATGAAGAGGACGGCTCAACATTTGAGAAGCATTTTATTCATGCTTATCAAGAGCAAGGATCGGTTCTAGCGGATAACTGGAAACTCCTTTCCAAGCTCGAAGACCTCGTCGCCCTGTGCGATATGCTGAACAATTCCACCCTTGATACCCCCAACCGGATACATGACCTTCAACGCTTGATCGCAAGAACCGTCCGTTCTTATTGATGAATGCTGTTTTGGTATTAAACACTAATGTGAATCCCCTTATGAGCAGCTATAGCTAAAAATCGGCGGGGCGGTCTAACAATAAACCTAAGCTTTTTCTACAAAAAGTTTAAGCAAGCCTATGGCACTTCCCCAGGTGAATACCGTAATTCTATTGATGCAAAGTAACCAACCTCTCTTACCTTTTAAAAAACTCATCAAACTGGGGTATCTGCCACAACACACTAAGAACCAACACTAATGTGCTGGTTCTTGTACTATCCATTTGTCTATCAAGACGAAGCTTTCACTTTGAATTTGACCATTCCGTAGCTTTTGTAAAAAACGATGGCTCCAACGATAATAGCGACCACAAACACAAGCAGTAAATTACTGTACAGATGAGCCTCTGTTTGCTGAACTAATGGATTAATAGGGAAATTCAATAGCTTTTCATCCAATACTCTGCCGACTAAAGCCGTCCCTACTGCTCCCGAAATGAAGCCAACCAGATTGAATAACCCCATCCCCACGCCCGTCTGATTCATTTCCAGCGTTAAAGACACACTGTTTGCCAATGCGGTTTGAATGAACGAGAATCCGATATACATAAGCACCAATGCTGCCGACATCAACCACGCGTTAAAACCGAGCAAAGAAGAAATCAACAGCAGACTGATCGTCAGCAGCAGAATTCCAATAGCCACTACAAAGTTATTGCCCCGCTTATCCGCCAAGCCTCCGCCAATCGGTCCGAACACAACAGCGCTGATAGCCCCTGGAAATAGAATCCAGCCAATAGCACTTGCGCTCATTCCTTTCAATCCGCTCAGCATTAACGGTATGATAAACATAATCCCCATTACGGTGCAAAATAAAATAAATCCAACAATCAAACCGCTGCGGAACAGCTTGTTTTTGAGCAAATCCGGTTCGATAAAAGGCTGATCGACTCTGCGGATGTGAAGGATGAACCAAGCAAGCAGCACCAAACTGGCGGTCAGGTAATACCAATGCGGTATGGTGAAGAATAGAATCAAAGAGGCAAGACCGAAGCCGATCAAGCAAGCCCCCGGTATATCTACCTTTCCGCTGCGAACCTCTTCATCAGGAAGCACCTTGCGAAAAAACGGTATCGATATAAGAGTAATCAGAGGTATCAGAAATAAAAAAGACCAATGATAAGCAGATGAAATAAAGCCTCCGATAACCGGACCTACCCCAACGGCGAAAGCCACGGCGGAATTCAAAATTCCGAATACTTTCCCCCGATCCTCTGCAGAAAAATACCGGGCAACTACAACCATAATTAACGCGGGAATCGCTGATGCGCCAGCCCCTTGTATAGCTCTAGCCATTATAACCATCGGATACCACGCCTGGCATAGAATACCTAGAATCGATCCGACATTGTAAACAACAATCCCAATGACAATCAGCCTCTTTAGGCTATAAATGTCAGATAGCTTACCATAAATAACGGAGCCTATTCCGAAGAAAATAATAAAAGTCGTCAATACCCAACTGACGCCCGATGGGGTCAGCCCATACTGCAAAGCAATGTTCGGCGTGGAAACGTTAAACACGGTCTCATTCAGAACAGCGAAAAATATGATAAATATAATCCACGGCGCCGTTTTGCGTAAATCAAGCGATGAATGGTTAGCGTTTGGTGAAGCATTTGAAGCATCCAGCATAAATTCACTCCTATTCCTATTTCATGTCTCTTATCTTTATATAGTTGCTACTTTATCATAACATGACATTGTCATCAGGCGTTATGGAAAGCTTTTTTTAGAATAAAACTGCCCACACATGCATAAGGTGTAGTACCAATTACTCAGGCTTGTGCCAACATAAGCTTTCAGTGTCAATTACCCTAACACAAGAACTCAGTCTTAGCTTACAACCCAGTTTGGATTCACACAAACCCAGTTCATGCTTACGAAGCCAGTTTTTGTTTTACAAAAACCTTTGGGAGGCGACCAAGATGGATATTTCTTTAATTTCTTTACACTGGGTTTATCTTTTGTTAATCGTAGTCATCATCGGATTCATGGTATTTCGCAAGGACACGACTATTTTGTGTATTCTAGGTATCTTTATTTTGGGTCTGCTGGCTACTGGATCCTTAAGTCACTCCGTCAGCGGTGTGTTTTCCAGCTTTATTTATGCTATTAAGGAACTTTTGGGGACGATATTGATTATCTCCATAATCGTATCGATGGGTAAGGTGCTGACACAGACCGGTATCAACGAAACGATGATTGCTCCTTTCGCCAAGTTGATCCGCACTCCTGCACTTGCCTATTGGATAATCGGAATTGTGATGATGATCACCTCATGGTTCTTCTGGCCTTCACCCGCGGTTGCACTTATAGGAGCTGTGCTGCTCCCGGTTGCCCTGCGGGTGGGTTTGCCTGCGCTAGGCGTTGCAGCGGCGATGAATCTGTTCGGGCACGGCATCGCGTTGTCCGGCGATTTCATCATTCAAGGCGCGCCGAAGCTAACGGCGGATGCGGCAGGTATACCCGTAGGCGATGTGCTGCAAGCGAGCATACCTTTGGTTATTGTCATGGGCGTCGTTACCACGGTAACAAGCTTCTGGCTGCTGCGGCGTGATATGAAAAGCGGCAAGCTGCAGATTGGCAGCTATGCGGACATGGAAACGGCCGCAACTGCTGATTCCTCTGCTGCGCAGGGCGAAGGCAGCTTGTCGCGAGCGAACCGCAGATTGTTCGCTCTGCTCATCCCTATCTTGTTCTTGGCCGATGTAGTCGCCATGTTCATGCTTAACCTGCAAGGCGGCGATGCAACAGCACTTGTTGGCGGCACAGCCTTATTGATTATGCTGCTTATCACGTTAATTGCCAATAAACAGAAGGGCTTGGAAAAAGCCACTGGCTATCTGGTCGAAGGCTTCCAATTCGGCTTTAAAATTTTTGGTCCTGTCATTCCTATTGCCGCGTTCTTCTATCTCGGCGACTCTGCCTTCATTGAAATTTTCGGCAAGGTGCTGCCGGCAAATTCCCATGGCTTAGTCAATGACCTAGGCTTTGCATTAGCCCAGACGGTGCCGGTCAACAAAGGGGTCGGAGCTGTTACGCTTACTGCCGTCGGTGCCATAACCGGTCTCGATGGCTCTGGATTCTCTGGCATTTCCTTAGCTGGATCCATCGCAAAGCTATTCTCCACCGCGATTGGCTCCGGAATCGCCACCTTGACCGCACTCGGTCAGATTGCCGCTATCTGGGTCGGCGGCGGAACACTGATCCCGTGGGCGCTCATCCCCGCTGCAGCCATCTGCGGTGTAGATCCGTTCGAACTGGCACGCCGCAACCTGAAGCCGGTAGTAATCGGCTTGGCTGTAACTACTGTTGTAGCTATGTTTCTTATCTGATCTATCTAGCTAGACCTATTGTAACAGCTAAATATGTCATCTACTGTCATGATTAAATGAATGTTTGGTAAATGAGGAAGGCTTATATTCGAAACCCTTTCGATGCAGGTTCGCTTCGCTGAAAACTAATAAATTCTGGCTGATATTACTAAGAAAGGACCGTCTGTTAGCTGGACGGTCCTTTCTTTCCTTCTTATGGAGGATGAATATGGAAAGGCCGCGTGACAAACAACAACCATTTTTTTGATTGCGCTACCCTATATGGGATTGCTCCCGCTCGCTTACGGAACGTCAGTTCGCTATTTTTCTTGCATCGCATCAAATTCATCATGTCACGGAAGTACGATGCTTTATTTCGTCTCAGAATAAAATAGCGTATCCCTGTTCCTCTACCTGCCCATTTGGAGCAAACTCTTATATTTTTTAAAGCAAAAAGGGCCGCTCTATGAAGGATGGGTATGTTTTTGGCGTAGTCTCTTTTTGAACCTCCTTGATGTTTGTTACGCCGATAAGCGCGTTGCTTCAACTTGCATTTCCGCACATCTTTGATTACCACTGTCCTTCCAATGATGCTCTTGTTGCGGCGTCAGCCAGACTAAAGTTAACTTAGCGGATCTTTTCTACAATTCATATTTTCCTACATGCATCACAATCATTTACCGCGGCTCAATATCGAAGGAGCGCACAACGCACATATTTTGTTTACAGCATATTTCTTTGTTATATCTCATGAGTAAAAATATTTAATCCCATTAGGGGCATTCGCCCATATGGGATGGGCATCTGTTACATATATTGTAGGCAAAAGCTGATAGGCAACTGACAAAAGGGAGATGTTATATCGTGGCTCAAAAACAATCGAATAAAAAAAATGAAAGCAATCAAAGAGGCCTTATGCCAGGCATGCCCGGATTTCCAGGTGGGCAACCTGGCGGTGGCCCTCAAGGTATGGGGCCTGGGCCTGGCGGCTTTCCACCGATGCCAGGCGCCGGAGGCCCAGGCTATCCGCCAGGAGGTCCTGGACCAGGTCCAGGAGGAGGGCAGGGGCTTGGAGCGCCGCAATCGCCGCCGCCGTCCTTCATCCCTCAGCAATCGCCTTCCCTTTATGCAGTGGATCCCGGCAGTATTCGTGGCTGTCTCTACCGTAACGTCTATATTTGGCAGGATAACGGTGACCAATATTGGATGTTTCTGACCCATGTAGGGAGAAATTCGATCTCGGGTTACCGCTGGTATGGCTACGGCTCTCAGGGCTTCTGGCTTTACTTTGGATTGGATCTTAGACGAATCAATCAATTTACTTGCTTTTAGATAAATAAAAAATAAGCATATCCTCCACTGAAACCCAGTGGGATATGCTTATTTTTTTATGGGTAGATTCCATTATTCGAACACAATTCGCAGATTTTTTTTCTTTCAGCATACTTTAAGCTTCCTTTCAGCTAGCTGTCATACTTTTGTCATGAACATATGAGATGATAAAAATAAATTTAGATCGACTAGAGAGAAGTGGAGAAAATCCCAATGGAGCAACGTTTGGCTATCCCCTATATTCAAGCTGCAAGAGGTATTGCCGTAGTGCTGGTTATGCTTTTCCATACGTCTCAATTGGCAACTAAGTATTACCCCATTAACTTTTTGGGCGTCAATAGTATGGATAGATCGGGCGGCTACGCATACTTTTTTGTGCTGACCGGATTTCTGATGGTAACGATTTATCGCCGACATTTCGGCAATATCCAAATGTGGAAAACGTTCATTATTAAGCGGCTTGTTCGCATTTATCCAATCTATTGGCTTGTCAATGCTGCTGTGATTCCCATTTATTTCCTCGCCCCTTCCTTCGGCAACGGCTACGAAACGAAGTCGCTGGAAATTGTGACCTCGCTTCTGCTGCTGCCTTACAGCCAAGTGCCTATTCTCGGGGTCGCATGGTCATTGGTTTATATTATGTTCTTCTACCTTATCTTCTCCCTTCTGTTCGTGTTGAGCAAAAAGACGATGTTAACGCTGTTTACTCTATGGCTGCTTATCGTCGGCTTACATAGTATGGGATGGATTAAGCTTGTAGACAGCGTTCTTATCCGCTTTCTGTTCGATGCGATGCATCTGGAGTTTGTTCTCGGCATGCTGATCGCGTATGCGGTGACCCGCTTGAAAGCAGGCAGCGGCTTGTGGCTTGCAGCCGGTATGCTCGTGTTCCCCGCGGTGTGGGTTGCCCGGTTTATGGACCCGGGATTCGGCTATTCTAACATGCTGTACACAGTTGGCTCATCACTTGTGCTTCTTGGCATCGGATCGTTACGGATTGCTGCTCCAACGTGGCTAAAGCCTCTACAATTTCTAGGCGATGCATCCTATTCCATCCTTCTGACTAGCCTTGCGTTTTTATCAATTTCACTCAAGCTTACGAAAGCCCTTCACCTTAGTAACTGGTTCGGTCCAACCTTAACTACATCTCTTTGCTTTGCGACCGCTCTTACGATGTGCTGTGTTTTTTATTATTACATAGAGAAACCGCTGATAAAGCGTTTGAAATCTATTACCGCAGCCAAAGGCACAGGTTCATTAGTTCAGCAACGAACAGAAGCAAGGTAATTAAGCTAGAGTTGACCTTGATTTGAATTGTACATAGCAAAAAGACGCATACCCAAAGCTGTCAAAAGCCTCGGGAACGCGTCTTTTATCATTTTCAGATCGGGCAAACATCAAATCAATTACAATAATAACGAAAGGCTCCATCTTAACGTCTAATCCATCTCATAGATCGATCCGGATTTGCTGGCGAACAGCTCCGCATACACCTTCTCCGCGTAAGCATCCGTCATTCCCGATATATAATCGGCAACCATTCTTTCCCAGCTCCACTTGCTCTTATGCTGCCTATAGCTCTCAATCCAATCCGGAGGAAGAATCAACCTGCCTGTTTCATACACCTTAAAGCTGTCCCATAATCGATGGATCATGATCTCGCTGCGCTTTTGCAGCCTCTGTACCCGAAAATCCTTGATCAAAGTAACCCATGCCAGCTTCTTCAAAATTTCCATCGTACGCAGCAGCTGTAAATCCTGTTCACCCTCTTCTACGAAGGTGACCTTCTTCCAGCCTTTTTTCGGATCATCAATAATGCCTACTCGGTTAGCGAACCGGCTTACCCACCGAGCTTTCATTTCCCTCCGCGTACGTGAGGCCTCTCGATTGCATTCCGCATAGATGGTCTCCCACTGTTCCAAATAATCGGCCAGTACCTGCCGGACCATCGCTTCCATGTCAACCTGCTCCCAGCCTACATCCACATTGCCTTGGTCGTCTACAATCTCTTGAATTAAATGCTCCACAAGTCTATTTTCCTCAAAAAAGCTGTGGTTCATCTGGATTTTCCCGGCGCGAATCCCATCTTCGATGTCGTGGGTGGAGTAAGCTATGTCATCGCATAAATCCATCAGTTGGGCTTCAAGCGTAGGGCAGCCCTTCGGCATTCCCCAAGCATCCCTAAGGTATTTGATCCCTTCCCACTCCATCGCGTACGTACCCTTGAGCCTGCCTTCTTCCTCTAAGGAATACGGGTATTTATTGATGCCGAGCAGCGATGCAGCGCTTAAATCCAACCCGCTCCCGCTTCCCGCACGCTTCTCAAGAAACATTAGGATGCGGAAATTTTGAGCATTCCCCTCGTAAGCAAGACCATGCTCCTCGGACAATAGCTTGTTGAGCACTTCCTCTCCCTTATGACCAAACGGAGGATGCCCCAGGTCATGTGCCAAGGATGCTACTTCCACAACTGCTGGGTCAAGCATAAGCCCAGGATGCTCCCTGCGCGCCAGGAAGGGATAGGTCTTTTCCATCCGCCGCGCAACCTCTCGGGCAATCTGCGATACTTCCAGTGAATGGGTCAATCGTGTCCGATAGTAATCGCCTGAACCTGCACCAAACACCTGCGATTTACCCTGTAAGCGGCGAAAAGCCGGAGATTGAATAAGCCGGGCATAGTCCTTTTCGTATTCGTCACGTTCCTCGCTAGAATTTGTATTTGTTGTATCGAATAGCCGTATTTTTCGCAAATCCATAATAAATCCCCATCTCTTTCGCTCCGCCGAGGTTTTTTATCTACCTATATGATATGAAAAAACAGCGTCCATAAGGATCACCGTTGAAGTTCGATCGCCACCTAGCAGCGCCCATACATCATTTTCTTTTCCGTTCATTTACCACATATTGTCGAACATTATTGTATCATTGCAGCGCAACGGTTTGCAAAGCCCCTCCAGTATTTTCATAACTTCCTATCTCTGAAAATCTGAAATTCCATACATTATATGCTATTCTAGAAGAAAAGCTTCTGATTGATACTCTTTGATGGAGATTTGACGGAACCTGGGTTCGCTATTCCACTAAAATCGGTCATATCGATGGGTTGGCGGAACTACGATGCGCTATTTGGTCTCGATGCCTGTCTATAAGGAGCTTTTCATGAAAATAAGTGATCGTCGTTCCGCTAAACTGGAATAATAACTTAACCATTAGCAGATTGGTTGCTCCGAAGCACCATACAAGCTCATGCTATATACCATTTGTAAAAAGGAGACCTGTATCATTATGGATGCTTGTCCTTTCTGCCCGCCTATTAAAACGGAAGAACTAATTATGGAAAGTGAATACTGTTTATTTATAGCCAACACAGACGACACACTTGCCGGATCCGGCATGATCGTGCCCAAACAACACCGCGAGACCGTGTTCGATCTAACACCGGAAGAATTTAACGACACGCACTTTCTTCTATTACGCGCCAAAGCATGGATGGATGATATAATGAAGCCGGATGGCTTTACCGTAGGTTGGAATTGCTATCCCGTTGGTGGACAAACCGTTCCTCATGCCCATCTCCATGTCATACCCAGATTTCAAGACGAGCCGCTTGCAGGCAAGGGTCTAAGGCATCATCTCAAACAGAAGAACAATCAGAGAACATCACAGCGAATTTAGATTAGCCCCTTCCACTCGAAACATAGAAGGAATGTAGATTGAGCCCCCATAGCTGCTTAACATGCTAAAACCTAACTAATATATCAAATAACAGGAGAGCTGTACTATGAAATTCAGACCATGTATCGATTTGCACCAAGGCAAGGTTAAACAAATTGTAGGCGAATCGCTAAATGTAGATAATGATAAAGAAGTAATCGAGAACTTCGTATCGGAAAAAGAGCCCTCCTATTACGCTGACATGTTCCAGCGGGACCATTTGCTGGGCGGGCATGTCATTATGCTGGGTGGCGGAAACGAAGAGGCTGCTCATCAGGCTCTTCAGGCTTACCCGAGCGGTCTGCACATCGGTGGAGGTATCACGGCTGAGAACGCAGCTTCTTACCTGAAAAAGGGAGCCTCCCACGTCATCGTGACTTCTTATATTTTCCGTGATGGTGAGCTTAACACAGCTAACCTGGACAAAATTGTGGCCGAGGTTGGAGCCGACAGGTTGGTCATCGATCTGAGCTGTAAGGAGCATAACGGAAAATGGGTCGTTGCTACCAATCAGTGGAAAACGATCAGCAATTTCGAAGTCACCGCCGAGAGCTTGCGTTATTTGGAAGCTTACTGCGATGAATTCCTTGTACATGCCGTCGATGTTGAAGGCAAACGTGCCGGTATTCAAGAAAGCCTGGTCAAGCATTTGGCCCAATCGGTTACTATCCCAACAACCTATGCAGGCGGAGCCAGATCGATAGCAGACCTTGAGCTGTTTCACAAGCTCACCGAAGGAAAGCTGGATATTACGATAGGCAGCGCCTTGGATATTTTTGGGGGAAGCCTTCCGTACAAGGACGTCATAGCGTATTGCAGCAAGCTGTAGCTATACAAATATTTATCCCCAAAAAGCTGGTAGGTACTGCAAGTGAAGGAACAGGCTCAAATCAGTTTGCCCTTTGCCCTGAAGAATTTTAACGGAACGGAAAATGCCTTTATTTCATCTAAAGCCTTCAATTTAAGGTAATAGCGGAAGTCGAACTTCCGCTATTGGGGGCGAATGGGAGCTCTATACTTAAAAACAGAGAAATAACGGAACTACCTGTTCCGTTATTTCTCTGTTTTTTGCAGTTTCCAGGCAATAAGGGAACAAGTACTTCCGCTATCGTCCCATACCATACATCCATGGATGCAGCATGGCTGTTTATCAGCACAACCGATGTCCTCTCCCGAAACATATTTTCAAGTTCGAATACGTTAGTTAGCAGGTACAGGTAGTGCTTTTAATTATATAAGTAGAGCGCGAAAGCGAACTGGTGTTTATAAAAAATGTTCTGTAATTCCGATCCGATCCCATAATCACAAATAGGTTTTTCTGAACTTTTGCGGGGGGAGTCCGAAGAAATGCTTGAATAACGTACAGAAGTAACGCTCATTCTGAATTCCGACCAGCTTGCTCAGCTGCAGATTGGAATAATCCCTCTCCTTGAGCAAAGCAACGGCCTTCTCTATCTTGCGGCGATTCACGTAATCTACGAAGTTCTCGTTCTCGACCTTCTTGAATAAAGTGCTGAAATAGGACGGAACCAGACTCACATATTCGGCAACCTCATCAAGGGTGAGCCTCAATGCGATATTCTCTTCAATGTATTGCTTTGCCTTAGAAATCTCCGATCGAGCCGGTGCTTGCCTTTGCGATAAACACTCGTCCATGTACCCCATGACTTTTTTCCATTGCTCATTGAACTTCATCCTATCCTCAGGTACAACAAGCAACGGTTCCGGAACCAGCTTCCAGACGGATACCTTTTGTTGAATAAGGCTCATAAAATGATTAATCAGCCCTGTCATTTTCTGATGGGGAACCCGGTGCTCAAGGGCATGAAAGGCTATTCGGCTTAAAATCCCCTTCAGTTCTTCGGACTTTGTTTCCGGGGCGAGCCTGCGGATGATTTCCTGAAACCATTCTTTGATCTGTGCTTCGCCATCACCCGGTTTAACCATCGAATGGAGGCCATTCACAAAAACCTGTCCTTCCCCTGTGAAATAATAAGCATCCTGCAGCTGTGTCAGTGCTTGCCGGTACGCTGAGGGCATTGTGTCCCAGCCTTGGTACTTAAAGCTAAAGCTTACATGTACGACCTGCTTCATATACTTTTGAATATTTTCGATAAGCTCGCGGCCCAGCTCCATACATTGCGTATTTAATCGAGAGTTGCTCTCCATAAACGGCAAGGTTACTATGCCCATGATGAGATTATCCTTCACCTCGCACACAAATCCGCTTCCTTTAGAACTCAGCGTTTCTTCTGCCACATTCAGCATGCCATATCGGATCACGCTCTGGTCCACTTGATCATACTGCTTTTTGAAACCGACATAATCATCCAATTCTATAAGAACACAGCAATATTCATTTAAATTAGGAGCTATCTTCAAATCATCGCAATGCCGCAACAATTGGTTCGGCTGCAGGTCACCCTGCAGCAGCTCCGTAATAATCTGCCTGCGGAACCGGTACATATTTTCCAGACGAGATGTATTCAGCTTCCGAAGCTCAGCTTCTTTAACTTCAATTTCGTGAAGCGTCTGGGCTGCGCGATCCAAGGCTTGAAAAATATCATCCTCAGAAAGCGGAACCTTAACAATATAATCCTTAACATTCATTCGTATGGCTTGCTTGGCATAATCAAAATCGGAATAAGCCGTTAAAATAATAAATATAGTGCCGGGAAGCTTACCCTTGAGCGTTTCAATCATCTCTATACCATTCATCCCTGGCATAACAATATCGGTCAGAATAATATCCGGTTTCAGCTGCATGGCCCAATCTATCGCTTCCTTACCGGAATACGCTTTTCCAACCAGCTCATAACGATCGGTGTGGAACTCGAAAAACTGCTCCAGGCTGCGAATAATAAGATCCTCGTCATCCACAATCAAGCATCGGTATTTCTTCACCCTTCATCCCTCCCGTCTGGTTTAGCCCAAGGAAATTTAGCTGTAACGCAAGTTCCGCTATCCGGCTCGCTGCTAATCTCCAACCCATAGCTCTCACCATAGTTCAGTTGTATTCTTTGATGAATATTGATTAAGCCGATACGTTTGCGATTATTCGGTTTGGCAGGACGTCCAGGCTGTAGTACCAGCTCTAGCTGCTTATTAGTCATACCAGCTCCAAAGTCTCGTACCTCTACCATAACGTGGTCAGTGACACGTGAAGCTTTAATAATAATTTGACCTGGAACCCTACCTCCACTATACCCGTGGAACATACTGTTCTCGACTATAGGCTGCAGCAGCATGCGGAATAATGGAAAGTCGTACAACTCTTCTTCAATTTGCTCCACGATCTCAAACTGGCTGCTGTAGCGAATGTTTTGGATAAAAATATAATCACGGACATTCATCAACTCATCGCGCAGCGTTACCTTCTCTGCTACGTCTCCGATGCCATATTCCAATATTTTGATCAAAGAGCGGATGATCGGGTCCACTTGATCATGCATACCCAATCTAACGACGTTACCAATGGAGCCTAGCGTGTTATAAAGGAAATGAGGATTGATTTGCGATTGAAGCACCTGAATTTCCAGCTCCCTCTTCAGCTCCTTGTTGCTCCGCAAGCTTTCCAATAATTCATTAATTTGCTTAATCATCAGATCAAAGGTCCGCGACAGCTCTCCGAATTCGTCTTTACGATCCATAATAATCGGAATATCAAGGAAGCCCTGCTTAACCAGCTTCATCTTCGTCATTAAATTACCAAGCGGTTTACGGATAAACCTCGTTATTAAGCCAGCTACTATAGCGCTAAGCAGCAGCCCTATAGCCAGCATTCCGAAATAATACGGCTCAATATGCTGCAAAGAACGCTTGGTTAAGGAGTCATTGTACAACGAAATAATAGTCCAATTAAAATGAGAGGCCGGATATTTACGGGCCGTCCAGTTCTGATTCTTGGCCGATTTGAACTGTATCACATTGCCACTATGACTAAGAAGCTCTTTGGATGACATATCACCCAATTCAAAGGTATGGTCATCTAGATTCAATTTTCCTGCGTCGCCTAAGCTCCCAGCAATCATGTTTCCTCGCTCATCCATGATTAAGATGCTGACCAGATCGTCGCGGTTAATTTGCAGCAGTGTTTTTTCCATCGCCTGAAGGTCCATGTCTAAGGCAGCTACAGCAGGAGGCTGTGAACCATGTAAATAACGGGTTAGCGTAACAGTCCAGCCAGACTGCTTCGATCGATACGGTAGACTCACCAAGGTTCCTACTTTATTAGCTGCGGCCTGCTCAAGAAAGGATCTTCTCTCCATATTCGGATTATCGAACGCAGGTGAGAGCGGGCTGCCTCCGACACTGCTGGTATCTTCTTTTATAATGTAGACATTCGTTATGGAATTAAAATTCAAATTGTACAGCTGCTGAAGCTGCGGTTTCATCGATTCAACGTTATCCATTTCGGGAGCATAGGAAGAATCAACAGCTGATAATATCGTTTGAAGGGACGAAAAGCTGAGCGTAACATATTGATCAACTTTAGAAAGAATTTGGCTGATAAAAAAGTCATTATTCGCCCGTACCTCATTCTGAATAAATCGGTAAGAAAGCTGGCTGACCAAGGTCACCGTTCCGAACATAAACAAGAAGCACAGCGTAAACAATTTAAAAGGCAGGCTGCTGAAGCGAAAGCTCATCTCGGATCCCCCTGGGCTTTTCTTTAATAATAAAATATTCTATTCTGAGCCCCTTCAATGAAGATACATTCATGTCTTCGCGGCAGCTTTTCTTGCACTATCGGAATGTTCAGTCTGATATTATAATAAGAGACTTTCATCGCTTCCGCCAGCCTGCCTTTCATAAAAAGAACGAGAACCACGGAGGTACCTTTCCCCCCGCGGTTCACTTACCTATTACGGCTTAATCCCTGCGTCATTCAACTGCTTCAAAACATCTTCCTTGTATTTCTTATAATTGAACTTGGTGTCAAGTGTGTTGACATAATTGTCCCAATTGCTGATCGGCTCCCTGCCTACAATGAACTTAAGCAGCGTCTCATTGACATACTTGATGCGGTCATTGTACAGCGTGTCGTTAGCGTCCACTAGAACGTAAGGGTTCACCTTGTTCGGTTTAATGTATTTAAGATTTATTTTATTGTAGCCGTCTGTTTTATCGTTTGTAAAATTAAAATATAAGGCATCGTTAGAACGGCGAGGAAGGAAGTAGTTCCCTTGCCATTGCCATTTCTGAACCAGATCTTTGTTCGCCATGTTTTCTTTTAATCTCACCGGCTTACCATCTACCATATCCCACATAATGCCTTTTTGACCATAAGAGAAGTAAGGAAGCGAATCTTTGTCCGCATACCAGTACTGCAGCAGCGACATAACCCGTTTCAGCTTTTCCGGATCTTTGGCGGCTTTCTTGGAAACGGTCCAGGAGTTGCTTTGGAATTGTGCGAAACTAACCCATTGATCTCCATGTGGACCTTTCATCGGTGGAATGACGGTCCAATCCGGTACCTCACCCGATACATCCTTCATCTTTTGCTGCGAGCTAAGCTCCATCGATCTCCAGTCTCTATAAACGATTCCATATTTACCGGTTAGCATCTTCTTTTCCAATGCAGTGACATCATTAGTCGTTACCCAGTCAGGATCAACCACGTTCGCAGCGACCATTTGATTCATATAGGCTAGTGCTTCTTTCATGCGTGGGTCGGTATTATCAAATGTGATTTTACCATCAATACTGTCAACCATATTAGGCACGACGCCAAACATCATCATAATAGCATCCCAGCCGAAGCCGCTGTTACCAGGATAGCTGAAATTGCCGTCCTTCAAAATCCCTGTTGCAAAACCATACGTATCGTTCTTTCCATTGCCGTCAGGATCTTTCTCTGTAAAGGCTTTCATTACATTCAACAATTCTTCCGGTGTGGTCGGCACTTGAAGGTTCAGCTTTTTTAACCAGTCATTGCGAATCCACCAGCCATTAATTCCGTTAACAAGCTCGTAGCCAGGCATACCTATGGTTTTGCCTTTATACAGCATAGCATTCCAAGACTCTTTATCAAATCGATTGTAGAGATCAGGATAATCCTTCATGACACTATCCAAATCGGCCACAATGCCCTGGTCATAATATTGGACGGCAGTCAATCGGTCGGTCATAAAAATCAAGTCGGGAATATCGCCTGAAGCGACCATCGTGTTCAGCTTGGGCTTGATCTGATCCGCTGGAGGCACGGTCATCTGCAAATCGATATTTACAGCTTTCTCCAGCATCTGCCGCAGCGGGTCATCCTCCCTGTTGCTAGGCGGCTGGTTGGTCGGACTAAATCCACCCGCATTATACATGGTAATGGTCATCTTCTTGTCAAAATTGGCCGCCGCCGGTTTACCGGTTGATGTTGAGCTGGTTGGCGTTGAACCGCCTGTACCCGTCGTAGTTGAAGTTCCCGTCCCTTGCGAAGTCCCGGAACTGCCATTTCCTCCACATGCCGATAACAAAGCGCCGAAAATTAGCACCATGGAAACCGTAGAGCCTACTGTACGCTTGCTTTTCATTGTGACCTCTCCTTTGTTCTTCATACTGTTTATGGAACCGGCTCACGGCGTCAATGCGAGGAAGCCAACCCGCCGAAAAGACTCCTAGCCAGAATAAACCTTACTTGAATCAGCCCTTGACGGCCCCGATCATAACACCCTTGGTAAAATGCTTTTGAATAAACGGATACACACATAGAATCGGTACTGTTGATACGATAACGGAAGCCATCTGAATGGCCAAGGAGCTGACTGTAGCGTCGTTGACCAGCTCTAGATTTTGTTGATTTTGCGAGCTGAGCAATATATTTCTCAAAATAACCTGAAGCGGCATCAAGCTGGATTTGTTTATATAAATAACAGCATCGAAATAACTGTTCCAGTGACCGACTGCATAGAAAAGACCTATAGTTGCAATGGAAGGAAGCGACAGCGGCAAAATAATCTGAACCAGCACCTTCAGCTCACCCGCACCGTCCACCTTCGCCGATTCCTCTAATTCTACGGGCAGCTGCTCGAAGAAGCCTTTGACCACAACCAGATTAAAAACACTAACCAAGCCGGGAACGATGAGCGCCCATACCGTATTGGTCAGCTCCAAGGACCTTACTACGATATAAGTCGGAATCAAACCACCGCTGAACAGCATCGTAAAAACAACAAACATCAGCAGTCCGCTTCTTCCAGGCAATGCCTTTTTGGACAAAACATAAGCACCCAATACGGTAAAAATAAGATTCAACATAGTCCCGACAATTGTGCGAAAAAGTGTAATCTGGTAAGCGGTCCAAATTCCTGAACCCCCATTAAACACCGACTTATAAGCACTAAAGGTTATTTGCTCGGGGATGAGCACGATACCTCTTCGGATAACCTCGGATTCCGGTGTGATAGAGATAATAATGACATAGAGAAACGGAAACAAGGTTAGAACGGCTATAAGAGAAAGAATGATATAGATAGTAGAGCGGCCCACTTGCTGACCGAATGAAAGCTTGTTCATGGTGCTCCCTCCTGAGAGTTTTCTTTAGAACACTTGCTTCGTACATCTGCTGAGTTTTCGGAAGAAAACTTGCTTTGTAAGCATCCCTTTACCATATTTGTCCGTCGAATTTTTTGGCAAGCTTATTGGCAGACAATACAAGTACGAATGCAATGATGGATTTGAAAACCCCGACAGCTGTAGCCAAGCTGATTTGCATTTGCTCAATCCCCTGTCGGTATACCCAAGTATCGATAATGTCCGATTTGTCAGCGTTAAAGGTATTAGACATCATGAAAATTTGATCAAATCCTGCATCCAATATGCTGCTGAGGCGGATAATCAACAAAATAATGATGACATTGCGAATCCCAGGCAGTGTCACATGCCACAGCTGTCTCCACTTCGAGGCGCCGTCCATACGAGCTGCTTCGTATAGACTAGGATCTATTCCCGCCAGCGCAGCGAGATAGAGGATGGCTCCCCAGCCTACCTCCTTCCAAATATCGGAGCCAATAATAAGCGGACGAATCCACTCAGGCTCGGTCAAGAAGGAAATCGGTTGAAAGCCGTACTGCTTGATAAGCAAGTTAACAAAGCCTTCACCCGGCGACAACAAGGCGACCATCAGGCCGTAAGCGATAACCCATGATATAAAATGGGGCAAATACGTTACGGTTTGAACGCTTTTTTTGAACCAGCCTACCGTAACCTCATTGATTAATAAGGCTAAAATGATAGGCGCCGAAAATCCAAACAACAGCTTGCCAAGCGATATCGTGATTGTCGTGTTCATGATGTCCCAGAAGTAAACACCATTGATAAAGTTTTTGAAATTATTGAAACCGACCCACGGACTATCCCAGAAGCCCAACCCAATATTGTAATTTTTAAATGCAATGACAATGCCCAGCATTGGAATGTATTTAAATACGACAAAGTAAATCAGCTCCGGAAGCAGCAAAAGATACAAAATTTTAAAGCGCATCACGCGTCTCCAACTATTGTACAGCTTAGTACGCAAGGAGGGTTTAGGGACGCTGGCTGCTGTTGCGATTGAGTTCATCATCATCACCTGTGCATGTGGATTTTATTGATATATTCATAATAAACGAGAAGCGCAAGGCCAACCTCCAATATTTTATTGAATTACTCCAAAATTTTGTGTTCCTGGGGAAAGCGAGTGGTTAGATCAGATACTAATCAGAGGCTAGAACAAAACAGGTCAACTAATGGAGTTACACCATTAGTTGACCTGTTTCACTTACGTTACGGCTGCGATAGCACTTAATCTTCGAGGAATTCTCAGATGAGAGAACGCGCATCGCTATTTCAGCAAAGGTGAACGTAGAAAGGAACGTACACTAAACTCGGCTAGCCTGCTGCTTCAGAAAATCACGTATGGATGGGTCCGTGCACAAGCCAATAGCACGGCTGTAAGCAGCATAGGCTTCCTCATATCTTTGCGATCGTTTGAACAAATGTGCGGTAAGCGCCCAATAGGGTTGATAGCTTTTGATCGCATCAGTCGGGATCGCTTCAAGCAGCACCAATCCCTTGTCGACACCGCGCGCCTCAGCAACGGCGGCGGCTCGGCCGACTAATGCGCCAATAGTAGGCGCTAGGCGCACGAGCCCCTCGTATAACAGGGCAATCTCTTCCCATTCAGTGCGACCGGTCCATGCGCGTTGGGCATGCACCGATTGAATCGCCGCTTCGAGCTGGAATCTCCCGATGCGGCCTGCTTGTGCGGCATTGCTCAGACAATGCTCCGCCTCCTTGATCATGGTTTCCGACCAAAGCGAAATATCCTGCTCTGAGAGTGGCACGTAGCTCCCTGTCTCATTGCGACGCGCATTACGACGCGCCTCGCAATGCAGCATGAGCGCCAGCAAGCCTTGCACTTCCGGTTCGGCAGACATGAACCGCAAGAGAAGTCTTCCCATGTAGATCGCTTCTTCAGCCAATCCCTTACGACGAGGGTCTACTCCAGTCACATCATCCCAACCACTGCCATAGGCGGCATAGATGGCTTCGAGCACTGAGTCGAGACGCTGTGGCAATTCTTTAGCATCAGGAAATTCGAACTTGATGTTTCCACCACGTATTTTCTCTTTAGCACGGGTGAGCCGCTGACCCATCGTGGAAGGCTTTACGACGAATGCGGAAGCGATGCGAGCAGCATCTATTCCGAGCACAGTCTGAAGCATGAGCGGCGTGCGCACAACAGGGTCAATTGCAGGATGGGCACAAATAAATAACATCTTGAGTCGTTCATCAGGAAACGTAATGTCGGAGCAAGCCAGCTTTTGTGTTTCTTCCGCCATTGCGAGCAAGGTCGGAGCAGCATTGGCATGCACCCTCGCACGACGGGCACCATCGATGAGCCGCCGACGCGCTGCAGTAAGCAGCCATGCTTCGGGCTTGTCTGGCACACCAATGTGAGGCCATGTTTCTAATGCGGCGAGGAAGGCGTCGGCAATTGCATCCTCCGCAGCCGCTAAGTCGCGCCAACGTACGGCCAAGTAAGCGACCAACCGCCCATAGGAATCACGGGCGGCCTGTTCAACTGCATGATGTGCATTCATGGCATCTGGTCACTTTATCGGCGGAATATTACGCCGTACTTCCACCGCATTGCTAGGACAACGGGCCGCCCATTCTAATGCGGTATCAACATCCGGTACATCGATGATGAAGAAACCACCCAGTTGTTCCTTCGCCTCGGTGATCGGTCCATCTTGCACGAGCATCTCGCCATTTCGGCGCCTTAGGGTAGTGGCTGTCTCCGGAGCATGGAGGCCAGATCCACTCACAACAATGCGGGAATCACGCAAAGCATTTACATAGTGGGACCAGCTTGCCAGATATTCCTGTTGCCGCAACGGATCTGTGCGAAGGGAGAAATCCTCCTTGCTTTCATAAAACAGAAGTGTGTAGTTCATATTATTTCTCCTCTCAAAGTGTTTGAGTGCTATTTTTTCACTCACTATAATGACGGACCGGTTGTATCGATTTCTACATTATCCGAAAATTTTTTTGATAATCCAGTAATTATTTACCAATTTAAGATATGTTTATTCCAACATTAACACGTTATCAGGAAACCATGCAATAAATGATAAGCGCGATCTTTCACGCCCGAAACAAATTTAAAGCATCCGGCAAGACAGTAAATAGAAGCCTTATGCTAAACTGAAAAAAATGAACTTATTACGCTCGCAGAGCCAATATAGGTTGAACAAGTCATTCAGAGAGGAGGAACGGCCGCCTATGACAGAAGATGAGCTGCATGAATGGATCGCTAAAGTAAACCAAGGTAATAAAGAGGCGTTTCGGAGGCTATATGAACACAGCAAGGAGCATGTATACCATACCGTTTCATTTCTTGTCAGCAACAAAAATGATGTGTGCGATGTGGTAAGCGAGGTGTATACAGAATTGTTCAAAGCACTCCCAAGCTACAATTATGAGACGCCTTACCGCTCATGGTTAAATGGCTTGATCATCCGACAAACGCGGAGCTGGAACCGCAAGCTTTGGAGACGATTCAGAATAATTAATCGGAGCAAGCTTCTGGAACCATTAGAGCATACACCCGAGGATATGGAACAAATTCATTTAAGAAATGAACAAGGCAGCGAGCTTGCCGAGCTGGTCCAAAAGCTTTCCTATAAGCACAGTGAAGTGATCGTATTGCGTTATTTTCAGGACTGCTCTTTTGAAGAGATTTCGGAGCTTCTCGACATTCCGCTAAGTACCGCCAAATCGAGACACCGTGTTGCTTTGGAAAAGCTGCGTAAACAAGCACAAAGTGCAATGAAGGAAAATGAGGAGGCGCTACTCTATGTCCATCGAAAATCAACTTAAGCTAGAGCTGAACCAAGCTGCCGCAAAACGAAAATACCCCCGTGGACTTGATGATCGGATTTACCGCTTGTTTGATGAGCATCGCAAGAAAAAGAGGCCCTCTTTTATTAGAGCTTGGCGAAAAAAATACGGCAGTATCGCGGTAATAGCCGCAAGCCTACTGTTATTCTCCGGGGTTGCTTATGCCTCAACTCTCCTCTATAACCTTCAGGCAAATAACATAAGCATAGAAGTAGCCGGGGAGCAAAAACTACAATTCTCACAAGCTCAATTAAAAGAAATTAGAGCTTCCATTCATGAAGTCAGACAGCAGTTATCTGTGGGCGAATCCGCAGTCGTCTACATTAACGAGCTGGATCGAGTAAAGCTTCCTGGAGCGCAGACTGGTATGGGCTTAACCAAGGTGAACCAGCCGAAGTCGTATACGGATATCACTCAGTGGAAGGACGTAGTGAAGGGGAATTTCGAAGGCATTAAAATTCCGGTAGAATTACCGCAAGGTTTTACATTCAGCAGCGGAGAGCTGGAGAGTCCGATAGGCATGCTGGATGCTGCGAGCACTGCTAAGTATTACAAGCCCTTGCAGCAACAAGCGGCAGCGGCCAAACAAAGTATGGCATGGCAAAAGGCAGCAGCTCAGGATAAGCTGGCCCCCACTGATTTTATTACGGAATCACCACGTCTGGTTTACATGAACAGCAGCCATGACCGGATCGAGATCAGTTATTCGGTTATGCCCGCTTCAGATAAAAATATAGATGTTAAGATCAAGACCAGCCCATCATCTACTGCGGACAATGTTCAAGTTGCGGGATTTGATGCAGCTTATACCGTAAACAACAATAGCTTTTTGAGTGACACCGGTGTTGTTCAGGATATTAATTGGTTAGAGCAAAAGGATGGTCGCACCGTAATCTATCACGTTTCTTCGCCATCAACTAATGTAAGCAAAGAGGAGCTGCTGTTCGTCGCCAATCATATGCGATAAGACGGCTTTCCTAGACATTTCTCAATTCTCAAGACACAATAGAGACAGAGGTGTTGATTAGCAGGAAGGTGTTCAAGTTAACAGCTCCCATCTCTAAGGCCACCGGAAATCATCATATTAAAAAGGATGAAGCCCCAACTTGCGGCTTCATCCCGATTGAAATAGTCAATATGATATTGATGGCATTTATTACTTGATAGCTTATTTATTAGTGCTGTGCTGCTTACCGGGCAACTTATGGCCTGGATGCCCTTGACCTTGACGTTTTTTATTTTTTTCGTCCTTCTCCTGCTTATCGTGCAATTTCTCTACAAAATCACGTGTGCTATCCATAAATTTATCCTCCTTGATTAAATAATGAATGCCAGCTTTAAAATAAGTAACTTATACATTCAGATATAAGCAAAGGACTCCTCGCGGAGTCCTCTCAACGGTGAATTGATTTGGTACTACTGTCTTGAACCTCTCGGAATCTTAGGTCAAACCACAACTGAACACTATGCAGTATTTATTAGGTACTACAATAACGTCTCTGCGGCACATCCCCTCGCTTCTATTTAGATTCTAACAACTTCCCTAGTATTGCTCGTTAGATCGCCCAACGGAACCACACCTCTCTTTTCACCGTTGAATCATATTATAGCTACTTCGCCACCTTATTATTCAGAGATGTTCAAAAAAAATGTTAAGCTTTAATCTCCGCATATTCTGTCACAAATTTACGCAGCTCCAGCTCATCTATTTCCACACCAAGACCCGGATCGTTCGGTACCTTAATAACTCCCTTTTCCAGCTTGAATGAGGCGTTGGAATACGACTCGGATGCCTTCAATGAATTAGGCTGATATTCGAAAATCAGGAAGTTAGAGATCGCGGCAGACACATGAACCGATGCAGCAACTCCAACAGCCTGGTGCACACTAAGATGCGGAGCGAAGGACAGATGATGAGCTTCCGCCAAATGGGCGATTCGCATCATTTCTGTAATACCGTTACGGCCCAGATCCGGCTGCGCCACTTCAAGCGCCCCTTCCGTGATCCAGTCTCTGAACGTATAAATAGTACGTAGCGGTTCACCTACCGCAATAGCGGTATCAATGGCATCAGCCAGCTTCCTGTGCCCCTTAATATCTTCAAAGGTAAGCGGTGTCTCGAAAAATAACAGATCCAGTTCTCCGAGTGCACGCCCGAGCGAAAAAGCTTCCGAATGTGTATATTTTCCGTGACCGTCCAACATCAAATCCAGCTGGTTTGGATCATACTTTCGACGAATGGCGGACAGTAGTTCCAGATCGGCTGTTTTGCCTTTACCAAACGTATGAATTTTAATCGCATCGTAGCCTTCCTCCATAATCCGGTCCACACTTTCCAGTCGCTCCTCGGTCGTTCTGCCAGGCACGCTGGAGCAGTAGCTTCGCAGCTTGTCACGGTATTGCCCGCCCAACAGCATATAAACCGGCAGTCCGAATGCCTTGCCTTTAATATCCCAAAAGGCTACATCCAGCCCTGCCATCGCATCGACCAGATAGCCGCCGGTGTAGCCTCGCTCGCGTAATGTATCCAGCATTTTATCCCATAAATACTGGGTTTCCATCGGATTCTCTCCAAGAACCAATGGAGCCAAGTGGCCTCTAATGACAGCCGCCGCCACCTCAGGGTTTGTCGGAGCAAGCAGCTCTCCCCAACCCTCAATCCCCTCGTCGGTAGAAACCTTAATGAAAATAGTCTCCACTTTATCGGAATAAATACAGGAGCGGCGGCCTTCATTAATATAATAATCTTCGGTTATGTAACGCTTCGTATTTGGGGAAGCTACCTTTGGAGTCGGAATTTTGACAATAAATACTTCAACCTTGGTAATTTTCATGTGGAAAGGACCTCCATCCATGGATTGATAGCGAAATCTAACTTTCCGTACAGACTTACATCATTCATACCAGTACCAACTGTGTTACCTTATCCCTTATCACCCGCATGATCCGGCAGCAGCCTGTAGGTTCCCGGCTTCCAGCCTGCTCGCAAGTCATCCCTTATGACCGCTGAAACAGATTGAGCCGTCATACCTCCATCTACTAACAGGTCTTGACCTGTTATAAATCCAGCTTCGTCCGAAGCCATAAACAACACGGCATTGGCAATATCCTTCGCCGTACCAAAGCGGCCAAGCGGATAGCAGTCCAGAGATATATCGGATGCGGCAGGTGAAGATGTATTCTCTCTGAACGTCAGACTCGGGGAGACGCTATTTACTCGAATGCCTATAGGCGCACACTCGACAGCCAGCTGCTTGGTCATGGCGAGTACGCCTCCTTTGGAAGCACTATAGGCTGACAGAGCAGGCACCATCGTGTATGCGTTAACAGAAGCAATGTTGACGATACTTGCCGTACGTGATTGCTTCAACAAAGGAACAGCATATTTGCACATAAGAAAAACGGATGACAGATTGATGTCCAGGACCCGGCGCCAATGGTCGAAGTCCATCTGATCAATAGCAGCCTTCCCCCCCGTCCACCCTACGTTATTGACGAGTATATCTAGCTTGGGAAGCGTGGATACAAGCGCTTTAACCTGCTCTTCGCTGCATACGTCCGCCTGCTTGAATTCCACACTCCCTCCCTGCTGCCTAAGCCTCCGGGCTGTTTCCATCCCTTCCGTCTGGTCCATATCGGCAAAAATAACTTGAGCACCTTCCTCAGCAAAACGGGCCACAATGCCTTTGCCGATACCTTTGGCCCCACCAGTAATTAAAGCCGTCTTCCCTTCCAGTCTCATACAATCGCCTCGCTCCAGTGATAAGTGCGCTCTGCCCGCCCCCTGGGATAGCCCCTTCTAGCTGTAGTCGAACTCAGTATAGCGCAGAAAAATATAGAGAAGGTTCAATATTTATTGCAGTTAGTACAATATTTTGAGTGATTGTTCAAAAAGTCCCCTCTTGAGCACGCACTTTAAAGAACCTCGGCTTCCTAATCCGTGTTAATTTTTAAACAATTTGAATCAAATATTTAATTCCGTTAATAATTCCCCTGTCCTATAATACTGTTTATCACCAAGGAATGGGGGAACAAGAGATGACTGGAAACACTATCAATTCAAATTTATCAACTGTACAGAGAAGCCGGAAAAATCGCATAAATTGGATGCCTTACTTGTTTATTGCTCCATCGATCCTGCTTATTTTATCCTTTTTGTTTTATCCGATGGCGAACGTATTTTATTACAGTCTGCAGCACTTTAATGCGAATAAACCGTACTATAACGGCTTCGCAGGGCTTGACAACTTCATCGAAATTTTTACGAAGGACGAAATTTTTAAATTAAGCTTATGGATTTCTTTCAAATGGGTGGTTTGGGAGGTCGCTTTACAGCTTGTGTTCGGACTTCTTATCGCTTTAGTGTTAAATCAAGCCTTTAAATTCCGAGGGGTATTTCGAACAGCGGCAATCATACCTTGGGCTATATCTGGAGTGATCACAGCAACTATGTGGTCTCTACTTTATAACGAGCATAACGGACTATTGAATGATATTCTTCTGCGGTTGAACCTACTGGATTCACCTATCGCATGGCTAGCCGATCCGGAGAGTGTATTTTTTTCAGTTGTATTGTCCGAGCTATGGAGAGGTATTCCATTCTTTACGATTACGATGCTTGCTGCCTTGCAAACGATTCCACAGGAATTATATGAATCTTGCACGGTGGATGGAGGAGGACGCACCAAGTCGTTTATCCATATTACGCTTCCTTATTTGAAGAATTCGATTATTCTCTCGACATTACTCAGGGCCGTTTGGGAATTTAACAACGTAGACATGATCTTCGCTATGACCAATGGGGGGCCTGCAAATCACACCATGACAATGACGATGTATGTTGCCAATCAAGCTATCGTGGCGCAGAACTTCGGATATGGTTCCGCGTTGACCGTTATCGGTTTCTTCATTCTAATGATTTTCGCCATAGGTTATTTGAAACTAAGCGGTTTTGGCAAGGAGGACAATTAAGATGCTTAGAAAGCTGGATCGCACCGCAACGTTATATATTCCTTTACTGCTCATCATGTTCTTTACCTTATTGCCTTTTTACTGGACTATCGTGACTTCTTTAAAGCTCGAAAGCGACATCAATAAGATTCCGGTTCAGTTTTTGCCGAATCCGCTAACCTTCGAGAATTTTAAGATTGCCTGGAATACAGTGGGGTTTTCCGTTTTCTTTAAAAATAGTATTTTTATCTCGATTTCAACGGTCATGATTGTTCTTGTACTCTCTGTACTCACAGGATATGCATTAAGCCGATTCAAGTTTTACGGTAAGAAAGCCTTCATGCTTTTGCTGCTTTGCACACAGTTTGTTCCTGGCGCTATGCTGCTGATTCCGTTATTTCTTATTTTCAAAAATTTGGGGTTAGTCAGCAATCCGCTTAGCCTTATTTTGACCTACAGCGTTTTCCAGCTTCCGTTTAATTCCATTCTCATGAGCGGCTTTATCTCTAATATCCCTGACCAATTAGAGGAAGCGGCAATGGTTGACGGGTGCAGTCGGTTAAAAGCGATTTTTCTTATTATCTTTCCTATCTTGCTCCCGGGAATTGTGGCAACGACTGTGTTTACCTTTATTGGTGCATGGAATGAATTCTTGTTCGGTCTGATGCTGATTAATAAGCCACAATTTTTTACGCTCCCCATCGGATTACGTTATATGCAAGGCGAATTTAACACGGCGTATGGCGCATTAGCTGCTGGAAGCATCATTTCTCTTTTGCCAGTCGTTATTCTGTTCGCTTTTGTACAAAAATTTATGGTTCAAGGAATGGCTGCCGGTGCTGTAAAAGGCTGATCTTACGGATGTCATCATACAAGGTTGAACAACCTCTTTAAGAGGATGTTCAAAAAGTGCATCTCGATGTTGAAAAGTTGACTTTTTGAACTCTCACTATAAGAGGATTCATCATATATAATCATTCTAGAAAGTGGGAAATTCGATGAAAATGAAAAAAACAATGGTATTTACGGCAGGCCTTTCGTTCGTATTGGCAATGACCGGATGCGGAGGCGGCGGCGGGGCTGTCAAGAACGAGGCAGGAGCTGAGGTTAAATCGGCCAAAAAGGATGAATTGGTGAAGCTTACCTTCTGGGATGACAATGCCGGCCCGAACCGTACGCCTTTTTATGAGGAAATTTTCAAAAGGTTTGAAGCCAAAAATCCGAACATTAAGGTGGAATATGTCGGCGTTCCGAGTGCCTCCGCGAAGCAAAAGTTTGACGTAGCCATCTCATCCAACGATATGCCGGACGTAGGCGGCGTCTCCAATCGCTTTATTGCTGATTTTGCAGCCAAGGGAGCCCTGTTGGCACTTGACCCTTATTATGACAAATGGGATGAAAAGAGCAAAATGGTTTCTTCCGTCATTGACTTCAACCGTTCTCTTGTTCCAGACAAGAAGCTTTATCAGCTGCCCAACACGTTGTTTATGGATGTATTCTGGTATCGCACCGATCTGTTTAAGGATGCAGGCTTGAAACCGCCTGGAACATGGGAAGACTTCTTTACAGCTGCAGAAAAGCTGACGGCTCCAGATAAGAAACAATACGGGTATAGTGTTCGAGGTGGCGTTGGCAGCATCAATCAATTGACGACAGCTTTGTATTCGTATTCGGGTATTACCAATTATTTTGATGAAAAAGGCAAGGCTACCGCAAATGATCCCAAGCATATCGAATTTTTGAAAAAGTACGTTGGACTATATAAGAAATATACCCCAACAAGCGATATCACTAACGGCTACAAAGAAATGGTAGCGACTTTTGATAATGGCACCGCAGCGATGATCCAGCATAACTTCGGCTCCTACAATGACCATTTGAATACGCTTGGCGCTGCAAAAGTTGCGGCCGTCCTGTTACCTAAAGCTGCGAACGGTAATCGTGTTGTAATCAGCGAACCCAACGGTTACAGTGTTTTCAAATCCACTAAGCATCCTGAGGAATCATTCAAGCTGGTAAGCTTCCTTGCCTCCAGCGACATTCAAACTTATTGGAACCAAAACATCGGACAAATGCCAACGAACCAAGAGTCGATGAAAAGCGATTATGTGAAGAACGCACAACACATTTTGGCAGGTTCCGAAGTGCTTCTGGACAAGGATACGTCCATCTTGAAAGTGCCGGTGTATTTGCCGGATTATGCAGGTATTATTACGCAGCAATTGGAGCCTAATTTTCAGAAAGTATTGTCTGGCGCTATGACCGCGGAAGACTTTTTGAACGGCTGGGCGAAGGCAATGGAGAAATCGAACGAGGAATACAATAAGATGATGAAAAAATAAAGCTTCTATTCGAAGCCTGTTCATGAAGATATTAAAAGCAGAAAACGCGGTTCTTCGCAGGTATACCATCATGATATAATAGCCAGCGGAGGGGATGTAATTGAGAAGGACAGGCTCATTAAAATCAACGATCCTGTGGAGGCTTGTCCCCGGACTTATATTTTTCGTCGTCTCCACTGGCATTATATCCTACATATTATCGTCTCAGCAGCTTAAATCGAATGCTTACGCCAATATTTACGATACGGTATCACAGACTAA
Organism: Paenibacillus foliorum; assembly: GCF_013141765.1. Lineage (GTDB taxonomy): Bacteria > Bacillota > Bacilli > Paenibacillales > NBRC-103111 > Paenibacillus_S > Paenibacillus_S foliorum. Next base: position 86,216 of record NZ_WHOD01000097.1, on the reverse strand, counting down.
GAATTACTTGAATGACCGTCTTGAATTATTGCTTTCCGCCGTTGTAGATTTATCGAAGGACCCGGATTTGACTCAAATTTTGATTAGAGCTGACGACCCTGGCTTCGAACAGCAGCCGAATGATTACATTGTGTTGAAAAAAGCCTTTGATCAAATTTATTCGAAAGATTACTATGATATGGTCGATTCTGTAGTCTTATGGTACAACGAAGGAACAATTGCCATTCAGCGTACCGACTATATGGCGCATGAGTCTAATTTTCAAGCGGGACCCTACTTAAATCGCGCCGCAAGCGGTTCATCCACTATCTTCTGGAACAACTTGCATCAAAGAGATATTTCGTACATCAGTGAAAGCGGTAGCAATGTTGCAAGCGTCTTCCAATGGATAGGCCGTGATAGAGCGAATCCGCAAGGCGTCTATCTTGTAAATATTAAAGAGCAATTTTTTCGAAAAATATTACTTTCTCCCCGCATAAGTGATAACGGCAGCCTTTTGTTGGTCAGCCCAGATGGGGTTATGCGGTTTAAACCGGTCAGCGAGCAGTTTGAGATAGACGAAAAGCAGCTGCAAAGCGACTTACTGGAAGCTCCCGGATTGTTTGGCAGGCTCGATATGAAGAGTCGGAACGGCTCTAAGATGGTAGTTATCTATGATACTATTGGAGCGAATCGTTGGAAGATTGCTGCATTATTCCCCGAGGATGAGCTGCTTCGTAAAGTAAACTATATCAAATACATGAATTTCTTAGTGATTTTAGGCGCTATCCTGTTTGCGATTATCTTTTCTACGCTTCTTGCCAATTACATCACCAAGCCGATCCGACATTTAACCCATCAAGTAAACCGGATTGAAGAAGGGAATTTGAACGTATTATTTAAGCAATGGCCTCAGCAGGAAATGACGGTTTTAAACAAAGGACTTAAAGAGATGGTGGAAAGAATTAAGGCGCTTATCCGGCAAGTAGAAGAAGAGCAGGATACCAAGCGGCGAATCGAAATTTCCCTATTGCATTCTCAAATCCAACCCCATTTCCTATACAATACTTTGTTTTCCATTAAGCAGCTCTACGATATGGGAGAAACCAAGGACGCCAGCAAAATGATAACAGCCTTATCCACCTTCTTTCGGATCTCGCTTAGTAAAGGCGATGAAGTGATAACGATTGCCAGTGAGCTCGAACAAATACAAACTTATTTATTTATACAACAGATGAGATACGGTAAAGCCTTTTCTTATGAAATTGATGTTGACCCCGATATCCTTCCTTGCTCCATAGTCAAGCTTACGCTGCAGCCCATTGTAGAAAATGCGATTTACCACGGCCTCAAGCTGAAACCGGAACAGGGTCTCATTCGGATTAGCGGCTATACGGATGATGAAGATATTTACTTTTTCGTTGAAGAAAATGGCGTAGGCATGACTCCCGAGAAATTGAAAGAGATCACAGAAGGTTTATCCGACGGATCTCAAACGAAAACCGGTTTTGGAACGGTTAATGTTCATAAACGATTGCAAATGTATTATGGCGACGGGTACGGGCTGCAATATCAGAGCGAGCTTGGGAAGGGTACCTTGATCACTATAAAAATACGAAGGGTACCTGGCCAGCCTATTTCAACAGGAGGAGACATAACAACATGAACAAGCTCATCATCGTAGACGATGACGAAATCATCCGGAAAGGACTAAGCAAAACCATTGCTTGGCAAGAACTCGGATTCGAGCTATCGGGTACGGCGGGGAATGGCCTTGAAGCTTTAAGCTTGGTGGAGAAGGCCCTGCCTGCGATCGTCATTACGGATATCCGCATGCCGCATATGGATGGACTTCAACTAACGGAGGAGCTGCTTGGCAAATATCCGGATATGAAGATCATCCTTATGACCAGCTTTGAAGAGTTTGAATTTGCAAAAAAAGCACTAAAGCTAAAAGTATTTGATTATCTGTTAAAGCCCTTTGATAATGAAATGCTGCTGGAAACCGTGAATCGAGCTGTAGCCGAGCTCAATCGCGAACAAACCGTTCGTAAGAAGGTTATTGACAGTATGCCTCTCTTAAGGCAGCAATTTTTCGAAAATCTGATTCTTGATCGTATGCAGAAATCGGAATTGGAGACAGAATCCCACTTCCTCGGGATAAATCTGGCAGCCGATACTTATATGGTCGCGATGATTAAAATTGACGAGTATCACTCTCCTGAACACCGGAATCGATTCGGCTCGGAGATGTTGAAATATTGTGTTAGCAATATTACAGAAGAATTAAGCAACTCTCTTCAAGAGCATTGTTTCGTATTCAACCATGATGGAGACGAAGTGATTGTTCTTTTTGCAGGTGATGACGAATCACGGGACATAGAGAATAAAGCGTCGTTCATGATGGAGGAAGTACGAAAAAGCGTAGAGAAATATTTGAAAACTACGGTTACCATTGGAATTGGCACAATGTACAATGACTTCGGCTACATTCATCAATCCTTTCTGGAAGCCAAAGCTGTGCTCGATTTCAGACATATTACCGGAACCAATCAAGTGCTGCTAGCACAAGATATCCATTTGCAGCCGCCGATTGAGACGATCAGCTTGGGAGCGATGGAGAAGGAGCTGTTGGTTAAGATTAAGCTGGGGATGGAACGCGACGCCTTAACTATCATTATGAATTTGGAGCAGGAGGTGGCGGATAAAAAATTCGTATCGCTTCGACATCTCCACCTGCTCGGTACCGAGATTGCCCTATTGATTTACAGGGAATTTTGGGAATGGATCCATACGCCCCAAATGAAAGAACGGTTCGGAGAATTCAATTACTTTTGTCAAAACATACAGGTAATGAGAACCTTCAAAGAGATATTTGCCACCATTAAGGAATTTATTTCGGAGTTAATCACTGAAATCTGTGCAAGACGTGATAGTCATCAGAAGCAGACAAAGCATTCCAATTTATTGAAAACCACTACCATCTGGAGCATCTCTCAATGCAAGAGGTTGCCAACCATGTGAATGTGAGTCCCGGATACCTCGGTACAATGTTCAAGAAAGTGGGAAACAGGCTTTTCACAGACTATCTTCTGGAGACTCGTATGAAAGCTGCCCTAAATTTATTAAGCCGTGAAGACTACAAATCCTATGAAATCGCAGAAAAAGTCGGCTTTAGCAATCCTCAATATTTTAGTGTTTGCTTCAAGAAGTATACAGGTGTATCTCCTTCTGAATACAGGAGGAAGGATTCAGACTAAGCGGTTATGGCCCCTTTAATTCCAGGGAGCACTCAGAAGTCGGATTAGGCAGAACGGCGTTATTGCAGGGGAACATTCGATTCGTAAACAGCAACTATTCTGTACCTAATCCGAACAATTGTCGAGCGATTAATAGCTAGCTGTTATATAACCCATCTTCATAGAAATCCGATCCGTCGCCTCAATCAGAATAGAAGCCAGCTCACTCTCCCTTTGCGGGAGGTTAATCTCGGATAACGGTCCTGAGATGCTGACACCACCTATAACCTTCCCATTGCGTCCCTTTACAGGTGCAGCTATACAAGCTCTGCCTAGAGCCAGCTCCTCATTCTCTGTAGCGTATCCCCTCCTTCGAACCAGCTCCAGCTGACTTTCTAATTGTTCTTGCTGGGTTACCGTTTTGTCGGTGTAACCCGCCATTCCTGCTTCATCAAGCAGCTCCGTTACCTTGCCACTCTCTTGATATGCGAGCAGCACCTTGCCGATTCCCGTGCAGTGCAGCGGATTTTTGCGACCAATCAGCGTATACATTCGTGGAGATTTATGACTGTCGACATGGGCCAAATAAAACATATGGCAGCCGTTCAAGATAGCTAGATTGGCACCCAAGCCAAGTCCTTTTTCCAGCTCATGGAGCTCGGGCAAAGCTTGCTTGCGGATTTCATAGTGGTTCAGAGCAATGCCTCCAAGCGATATAATCGCCGTACCCAAGCGGTAAAATCCGGTTATCTCATCCTTCTCTACGTAGCCCAGCGTGACCATTGTAGTAAGCAATCTCGAAACGTTACTCTGAGTTAAATTCAGCTTCTTGGCAAAATCAATTCCCCTTAGCTCTGGCTGCTCATCAGAAAAACAGGATAATATCGCCAACGCCCTCGTCACGCTTTGCGTCAGCATCGTTGCCGTCTGTGCTTGCTCTTTCTCTTCCTCTTTTTTCAATAAGCCCACCCTTTCTAGTCTTGAAGCAAAATCTTAATGTTGAAATATATAATATCATATTATACAATCATCTTGCATATTACGAAATAGATATTCAAATTCATTCAGAAAAGTGGTGAGTCAATGAATATTAAAAGCGTCGAGGTGTTTCCTCTAAAGATTAAAACCGGGCCCGTCTATCTAGGCAGCCCTGTAGGAGTCTCCAATGAAAGCGATTACTACATACGTCCCGAGTATCGCTCCATCTACTCCCGCAATCTGGAAACACTGCTTGTAAAGATCACTACGGATAGCGGAATTTACGGCTGGGGGGAAGCACTAGCCCCGGTAGGCCCGGAAATTACAGGTGAAATTATCGAGCGACTGTTCACTTCGTTCCTGATCGGACAAGATGCAAGAGATATCGACGTCATCTGGAACCGCTTGTATGATTCTATGCGGGAACGCGGCTACTTCTCCGGCTTTATGATGGATGCTATCTCCGCAGTTGATGTCGCGCTATGGGATATATTAGGCAAGTCGGTTGGGCTTCCTGTTTACCGGCTATTGGGCGGTGCATACCGTCGGAAGCTCCCAGCCTACGTATCGGGTATTCCCAAAACTACCAAGGAGGAGCGAATCGAGCTGGCGCTTGAGTGGAAAGCGAAGGGCTTCACTGCGATCAAGCTGCATCTTGGATTCGGAGTGCATGAAGATGCCGAGATAGCCGCTTATATGCGTGAAGCGCTAGGCCCCCGCTTCCGCCTTATGATCGATGCCCATTGGCAATACTCGGTATCCGAAGCGATTCAGCTGGGACGCAAGCTGGAAAAGCTCGATATCGACTTTTTGGAAGCGCCTACAGCCCCAGAGGATATCGAAGGCACTGCGGAGGTTTCGCGTGCACTTGATATGGCTGTAGCCATCGGTGAAGCCAAACGCACCCGCTACCAGTTTAAGGACCGCCTGCTGAAACGGGCAGCAGACATCTATCAGCCGGACATCGGACGTACCGGCATTACAGAAGCGAAGAAAATTGCCAATATGGCGGAAGCGTTCAACATCCCTATTGCTCCCCATCTCAGTGTCGGTCAGGGCATCTGCGTCGCCGCGACGCTGCACCTCAGCGCCGCCATTCCTAATCTGTATATTTTGGAATATCAGCCTTCTGTCTTGAATGTGGTAAACTCGCTCCTGATCCATCCAATTGTCTGTGAGCAGGGTCATTACATGCTCCCGGAAGGTCCGGGTCTTGGAGTAGAAATAGATGAAAAACAATTAAGAGCACTTATACAATCATGCTGATGGAGGAGATTCGATATGACCAAGCCAATAGCCTTAGAGGGCGTTTATCCGATCTTAGCAACACCTTTTACAGAACAAGGAGATGTCGATGAAAACAGTCTGCGCGAGCTTGTCCGTTTTCAGCTTCATGCCAAGGTAGATGGTATCGCCCTATTCGGGATGGCCAGTGAAATGTACACCCTGTTGGACGATGAAAAAGCGAGAATCGCCGAGATCGTAGTCGATGAAGTGAAAGGACAAGTGCCGCTCGTATTCGGCAGCGGCCATACAGGGCTGGAAGTCGCGGTGCAATTAAGCAAGCGTGCGGAGAAATCAGGAGCAGATGCGCTTATGGTGCTCCCGCCGTATATGGCTAAGCCGGATGGTAAGCGCCTGTACGATTATTTTGCTGCTGTGGCCAAAGCCGTCAACATCCCGATTATGATCCAAGACGCCCCTCTTGCGAGCGGAGTCAATATACCTGCGGCTATGCTAGCGCGTTTGTCCAAAGAATTCGAAAACATTGCCTACGTTAAGGTTGAGGCTCCACCGACAACCTTCAAGGTTACTGAGGTGCTGGAGCAATCGGAAGGCCGCTTAACCGTATTTGGTGGAATGAACGCGATGTACTTCTATGAGGAGCTGGGCCGTGGAGCTGTGGGAACGATGCCGGCATGCGAATTTCCGGAGGTGTGCGTGAACATATATCAGGCATTCAAAGCTGGAGATTTGGATACGGCTCGCAGAACCTTTTATCAATACCTTCCTTTTCTGAGAATCGGTACCCTTCCAGGCTCTGCTATGGCTGTACACAAGGAAATATTGAAAGCAGGCGGCGTTATTGAATCGGCCTATGTCCGTAATCCGAACGCCCCTATCGACGAGCGGACTCGGCAGGAAGCATTGGATACGCTCAAGGATCTAGATCTGCTAGCGCTTCGTTGGAATGAGATTAAAGCTGCCAGATAGAGCAAGTATGGGCAGCGGAGCCACCACTTCGCCGCAAATAAAGCCGAGCGAGAAACAGGGTTGTTCTCCTGCTTCTCGCTCGGCTTATTTTATAGCTATATTCCCTTATTAATATGAATTTACCCCTTCTATTCCAAATAATCCGACGGAAGGTAAGTAATATGGGAAGCAGCGACAATCGTTAGAAGGCTGTTCGCCTCCTCGTATTCTACATGACCATCCTTGACATAATACCAATTTTTGACGATGGGTTGTCCTTCAGAAGCTTCAAAGATAAAAACATTCAACTCATGCTTAAACTGAAGAATCCGCTCAACCTTATCAGGATCAGCTTCTAGAATAGATAGCTTCCAGCCTCCATCAGGCAGGGCAACCAACGTATGGGTCACAGGCTGTTGATCGGAATCGAGCAGCATTTTTCCCGTTACAGCATGTTTGACTAGCAATCTTACTTTTGACATGGATTGCACCTCCTTATGGCAAATCGATAAGAACGAAGAATGCAGACGCCGAACTATCAGCACCAAGCTCTATCTGCTGCATATCCGTGATTCTCGCCGAATCTCTGTCCTGTAGCACACTATCTTCATTAACAGTCAGCTGACCTTCTACAACGAATATATATATCTTGCGCCCCTCCGCTTGGGAGAACGAAATCCTCTTTCCACTCTCCAGCTTGCTTACATAAATCGTCATATCCTGCTGAATAGACGCTACATGGGCAGAGCCCTGCTGTGCCACTACAGGCAGCAAAGCGTTGATCATATGATCGGGATTAAACCGCGTCGTCTCGTACGATGCCTTCAAACCCTTACTGCTTGGCATAAACCACATCTGCAGCAAGCTTACATCTTCGGAATCACTGCCATTATGCTCCGTATGTACAACCCCTGTGCCAGCCGACATGCGTTGGATTTCGCCAAACGAAGTGACAGCTATGTTCCCCAGATTGTCCTCATGCCTTAACTGCCCTGACAGAACCAAAGAGACAATTTCCATATCACTATGAGGATGAGCACCAAACCCTCGTCCTGGAGCAATAATATCATCATTAAATACACGAATAGGGCCAAATTCAGTGTTAGTAGGATCGTCATATTCAGCGAAAGAAAAGCTGTGACTGCCTCGAAGCCATCCTCGATCAAACGAATAACGCGAAGCTGCGGGATATAGAGTCAACATTGTAGCACTCGCCTCCTTAGGGTTAGTCAAAAGTATACGATTTAATTATACATGGATTACCTCTACAGTCCTATAAGAGTATGCTCACCGTGCATAAAAAAAATCTGGATTTTCTTGCATTTATTATGTTATAGTATTGCCTAATTAACAGGAGATGATCTGATGAATGCTAAAGTTCAATTTCAAAATGTAAGCCGCCGAAAGCTTGTTGATGAGGTCGTGCTGCAATTGCAAAACAAAATATCGAGCGGCGACATACCTCCAGGCCATAAAATCCCAACGGAGCCAGAGCTTATGGAGCAATTCGGAGTCGGACGTTCAACTGTACGTGAAGCGGTTCGGGTACTCGTGCACGCAGGTTTGCTGGAAAAAAAGCAGGGCTTCGGCACTTATTTGAGTACCAATCTTATTATTCAAGAGCCCTTGGATCACCGTCTCCGCCGAGCCGAGATTTTGGAGGTATACGAAGTCAGACGAATGCTGGAGCTGGAAATAGCTAAGCTAGCTGCCGAACGCCGGGACGATGATGATCTTGCTCAAATGCGACAGTATTTGGATCAGCGTGCTCAGGCTCTGAAGATCGGACCCAACAATGATTATTTGAATGCAGATATTTCATTCCATATTGCCGTCGCTGCAGCCAGTAAAAATTCGATTGTTATCGATCTTTACCGAACCTTCTCTACTGTGCTCCGCGAAACGCTCGATACGCTCGTGAAGGTCAGCACTGTCCACGATTCCCACGACCTGTTTCATGAAAATTTGTACGATGCGATAAAAAGGAAGGATTCAACAGCAGCGATTCATTGGACCCTTCAAAATTTGGATGAGACCGTGTTAAACATGAAGAAATTCTTATAACCTGCCTTTGGCAATTAGCTTCTTAATTAGAAGCATCTTTGTCCATAACCTACTGTAATTTCAAACGTCTGATGATAGGATGTTGCGAAGGTTTTTACACAAATTTATATATATATTTTATGAGGTGATTGCATGAGTATTTCAGCCAGTAGTAGCATCAGCCGTCCGCAAACTACCGTTTTTTCCATCATTTTTGCTATCAGTCTGGTTCATCTATTAAATGACTCGATCCAGTCGATAGTTCCCGCCATGTTTCCGATTTTACATGATTCCCTGAATCTTACGTATGCGCAGATCGGGTGGATTGCTTTTACACTTAATATTACAGCATCCTTCTTACAGCCATTGATCGGATTATATACCGATGCCCGGCCTAAGCCTTATATACTCCCGATCGGGGTTGGTTTTTCGCTTCTTGGAGTTATTTTACTTGCTTTTGCCTTATCGTTTCCTCAGATCCTTATAGCCGTGGTGTTATTAGGAATTGGCTCGTCCGTTCTTCATCCGGAGGCATCGCGAGTTGCTTATTTAGCGGCAGGACCTCGAAGAGGCTTGGCTCAGTCGATTTTTCAGGTGGGTGGGAATATCGGTCAGGCGCTCGCGCCTATATTTACAGCTCTTATCTTTGTTCCATTAGGCCAATTCGGAATCATCTGGTTTACCATCGCCGCAGGAGTTGCTATCGTGGTGCAAATCTATGTAGCCAAGTGGTACAAGAATCATCTGTCACAGCGCACGAAAGCCACACAAGCCACTAGACGAACCACATCTCAACTATCAAAAGGTACTTTGCTGCTAGCGTTATTCGTTCTTATTATGCTTTTATTTTCCAAATTCTTTTATTTGTCAGCTATGACCGGCTTTTATTCATTCTTTTTAATCCAGAATTTTAACATGCCTGTCGACCGTGCCCAAATTATTATTTTTGCATTGCTTGCCGCAGGTGTTGTAGGAACCTTCTTTGGAGGCCCTCTAGCCGATAAATTCGGAAGAAGAAATATGATCTGGTTTTCGATTCTCGGTGCTGCTCCATTTACAATGCTGCTGCCTTATGCAAATCTATTCTGGTCCGTTGTTTTGTGCGTGTTAATTGGTCTCATTATTTTATCCAGCTCTTCAGTTATTGTCGTGTACGCTCAGGAGCTGCTCCCAGGTAAGGTGGGGACGGTGTCCGGATTATTCTTCGGCTTATCCTTTGGTCTAGGCGGTATCGGGTCGGCTGCTATGGGCACACTTGCGGATGCTACCAGTATCACGTTTGTTATTCAGCTCTGCGCCTATTTACCCTTACTCGGTCTGCTAGCTGTATTTCTTCCCTCTGATTCAAAGCTAAAGCTGGCCCCCGTGCAGGATGCAAAAACGTCCGCCCTCTAGACTGGCAAATAAGGAGGAAACCCGCTATGGCAAAGGTTATTGAAATGAACCAGGTATCATGGAAAAGAGAACATAAAACGCTGCTTCACCAAGTAAGCTGGCAGGTCAACAAAGGGGAGCATTGGGCTATTCTCGGTCTGAATGGATCGGGAAAAACCACCCTGCTTAATATGATTAACGGCTACATTTGGCCCACTGTCGGGGAGATTAGCGTGCTTGGGCATCTATTTGGCACCTTCGATTTGAGAGAGCTGCGCAAGTCCATCGGCTGGGTCAGCACCTCCCTGCAGGAGAAGCTGTATGGCAGTGACCGGACGCAAACGGTAGTGCTCAGCGGCAAATTTGCGACCATTGGTCTGTATGATGTGGCAACCCCTGAGGACCACGAGCGTGCGCTGCAATTGATGAATCAGCTGGGCTGCAGCCACTTGGTTGACCGTACCTATCAAACCTGCTCGCAGGGGGAAAAGCAAAAGCTGCTCATCGCACGCGCGCTTATGGCTTCACCGCAGCTGCTCATTCTGGATGAGCCGTGCAACGGTCTCGATTTTCTTTCAAAGGAAATGCTGCTTGCCAGTATTGATGAATTAGCTGCGCAGCCTGATGCGCCGAATATTTTATATGTAACGCATCATACAGAGGAAATATTGCCGATTTTCTCGCATACGCTGCTCATCCGGCGTGGTGAAGCGTTTAGAAGCGGAAAGACAGAGGAGATTCTGGAAAGCTCCTGCTTGTCGGACTTCTTCGAAACACCGGTTGATGTACAATGGCGCAATGAACGCGCTTGGCTCTCTGTTCGCTAATTAGCCGTCAAATTTTAGGACATACAAATAACCCGCCAGCAAGCATATTGCTGTGGCGGGTTATTTGTATGTTCAGATATGATTTTCTATTGATGATGTCTTCGATAATAGGTCGTTGACTATTAGAATAACAGGTGGGCTGATATTTTCTGGAATAGCATTTAGAAAAGACCTTTAATGTGATTAATAGCTTGCTCAGCAAAGGAATCCAACTGTTCCGTATGCTCCTGACGCTGCTGTGCAACAGCATAGGGGTTGGATGCTGGCGGCATAAACTCCATGGTAAGCGCCCCCGAGTAGCCGATATCACGCAATGTTGTGAGGATTGCTTGGAAATTCATACTGCCCACGCCAGGTGCCTCCCGGGTATTATCAGCAAGATGAACATGGACTAATTCAGGGGCAATAGCACGAATTGACCTGCAAATATCCCGTTCCTCTAAATTCATATGGAACACATCCGCCATTAGCTTGACATGCGGAACTCCCGTTTGTTTGATAAGCTCTAAGCCTGCCTCCAATCGGTTTACCAAATGTGTTTCATAACGGTTCAAAGCCTCCAAGGCGAGCCATACTCCCTTGCTCTGAGCATATAGACCGCATTCCTTGAGACTCCGAACCGCTGCCTTCCATGCTTCCTCCACCTCTCCATCCGGAGCTAATAATCCAACGGGTGAAGGAACGACAATCACACAACCGGCGCCTACCCGGACTGCTAAATCCACACAATTATGCACATATTGAACCGCCTGATTTCGGACCTCTTCATTAACCGAAGACAGATTTCTTTCTGGAGTGTAAATTCCGCATATCGAGGTGCATATCAGTCCATAATTCTGTAGCAGAGCAGGGACATTAGGGTCGGAAAAAAGCTCAGGATCTCCTGTCAGCTCGATACCGTCGTAGCCGTATTTTTTCAACCTTTCCAAAGTGCAGCTCATAGCTTCCTTGCCAAAAATCCACTGCGTTGCGCTTATTTTGTACATGATAAATTTCCCCTTTGACAGCTAGGCTAGGATTTGTTGATTCGTAGAATGGCTACGTTTAGTAATGGAATCGCTTGCAATTATTATAAAACATCAAGTCTAATCCGTGCTGAGGTTGGGAAAGCTAATCTACGCCCACTATATCTTAAAGTTGAATTTGGAGCAACAGCTCTGGCTCGGCAGCCAGTCCCCCGCTTTAATGTTATACTAACATTAACCTGTGGTTACCTATCACACAGTGCCATTTTTAACAGATTACGAAACTAACCGGAGGAACTATGACTACACGACCCGCACAACTAACGGATGCCCAGGCAGCCGTACAACTATTATTTGATGCCATTAAGGACATCGGCTATCAGCTAACGGGAGGGGTAACCGAACAAGAAGTAATAGAGCGGTTAACGAGTTTTTATATGGAAGAAGGAAACCGCTTCAGCTATACCAACCTTCTGGTAAAAGAAATGAACGGGCAGGCTGTCGGCATGATCCTATGCTATCACGGCTCGCAAGCTTCAACGATTGACAAGCCTATAATTGAACAACTACGCCGCATCAAGAACGACCCCAGCCTGACTATCGATAAGGAAGCCGACGAGGACGAATATTACATTGATGCTCTAGCTGTATCGTCCGAATGGGGAGGCCGCGGATTCGGTACAGAGCTAATCGCAGCAGCGGAGCAGCATGCTCGCCAGCTCGGATATTATAAGATCGCCTTGAACGTGGAGCAGTATAACGAACGTGCTGTTTCTTTGTACAAGAAGCTGGGTTATGTTACGGATAAAGAAACTCAGATCAACAAGAAAACCTACTATCATATGATAAAAAGTATCTGAAGCTGCTTATGGAATCACTTGATTCGACCTAGCGGCAAAGCAGATTGGATCATCAAATAAAAGAAGCTATCCCAAGTCAATTGACTAAAGGATAGCTTCTTTTTGGGTTCTACATTAATACCCCGTCAGAATTACCTGAAAGCACCTTAATAGAACATAATACGGCTTACTTATGCGTTGATGATGTATTGGTTAACAATAGATCTGATTAGCTCAATCCGTCCGGATTTTGATTCATATGATTTATTTTGCAGCGCATAAGCTTCCAAAGTGTGGAAGTTAGCTTTTCCTGCAACGATGTCTGCGCCAATCCCTGTTTTGAAGGAAGCATAACGGTCATCGAGAATGTTCTCAAATACGCGGTCCTCAATTAGCTTCGCAGCTACTTGCAGCCCTCTCGCGAATGAATCCATACCTGCAATGTGGGAGTGAATCAAATCAACGGGCTCAAAGGATGAGCGACGTACCTTCGCATCGAAGTTAACGCCCCCGCGGCCGATTCCGCCTTCATTCAGCAAGATTTCGTACATAGCTAGTGAAGTCGAGTACAGGTCTGTCGGGAACTCATCGGTATCCCATCCCAACAGCATGTCGCCTTGGTTAGCATCAATGGAGCCAAGAACTCCGTTGATCCGGGAAACACGCAGCTCATGCTCGAAAGTGTGACCCGCTAATGTCGCATGGTTAGCTTCTAGATTCAGCTTGAAGTGCGGAAGCAAATCGTATTTTTGCAAGAAGGACAGAGCCGTTGCCGCATCAAAATCGTATTGGTGCTTGGAAGGCTCCTTTGGCTTCGGTTCGATCAAGAATTGAGCATCAAAGCCGATTTCTTTGGCATAATCTACAGCCATGTGCAGGAATCTCGCCAAGTTATCAAGCTCCAGACCAAGGTCTGTGTTCAGCAATGATTCGTAACCTTCACGACCGCCCCAGAACACATAGTTTTCAGAGCCTAAGCGTTTGCCGTGCTCCAGCGCTTTCTTTACTTGAGCCGCAGCATATGCGTATACATCTGCATTACTTGTAGTTGCTGCGCCGTGAACAAAACGAGGATTAGTGAACATGTTGGCTGTATTCCACAGCAGCTTTTTGCCGGTTGCTTTCATCTGCTGCTCAATCAGTCCAACGACTACATCCAAGTTCTCGTTGGTTTCTTGCAGTGTGTTGCCTTCTGGAGCAATGTCACGATCATGGAAGCAGAAGTAGTCGACGTCAAGAATATTTAACAGCTCGAAGCAAGCGTCTACTCTTGCCTTTGCCAGATCCATACCACTATACTGGTCCCAGCTGCGTGCATAAGTGCCTGCACCGAAAGGATCGGAACCATTAGCCGAGAAGGAGTGCCAATAAGCTACCCCAAAGCGCAGATGCTCACGCATCGTTTTGCCAAGAATAACTTGATCCGGATTGTAAAACTTAAACGCCAACGGATTGTTGGATTGCTTGCCTTCGTACTGAATTTTCGATTGCTGATTAAAATAACTCATATTAGTCCCTCCAATGAGAATTAAGTGAATTTCTTCATAATCTAACGTTTGTATTCTTATCATATCACCGAATATAAAGTTTGTAAATTGATTAAACTAACTTAGTTTAATGAACATTATTCGGTTTCATGCTACAATCTAGGAGTCTGATAGATGAATGGAATAACGGTCCAACAGACTTTTACCTACTAGGCTAGCAAAATTACAGAAACGCTTATGCTGTTAATTATTTGGAGGATATATGAAACAAACAGGCGATTTAAATCTCGTAAAAAAAATAAATAAATCAATCGTACTCGAGCATATAAAAGATAATGCACCTGTATCCAGGGCCAAAATAGCCGAGCTAACCGGACTAACCAAAGCGACCGTATCAACGTTAGTTAACGAGCTAATCGAGAGCCGTATGGTATACGAGATCGGAACTGGAGCATCCAGCGGAGGTCGCAAACCGATGATGCTGTTATTCAATCAAGCGGCTGGCTATGCGGTAGGCGTCGATCTTGGGGTCAGCCAAATATCGGCTGTGCTCACCGATCTGAAGGGCGAGATCATCGAGGAATACCAAACAGCTCATAATAACGAATCCATCGATTCCGTTATCAGCAAGCTGATCGCTTGCATCCGTGAAACAATTCAACGTGCTCCGGATAGCCCCTACGGTGTCGTCGGCATCGGAATCGGCATTCCGGGAATTAGCGATGACCAAGGCAATGTGTTGTTCGCGCCGAATTTGGGCTGGCAAGATGTGCCGCTGCAGCAGCGGGTTGAGCAGGAATTCGAAATTCCTGTAGTCATTGACAATGAAGCTAATGCGGGGGCTGTCGGTGAAAAGCAATTCGGATCTGGAAAAAACGTATCTCACCTGATCTATGTGAGTATCAGCAGCGGGATCGGAACGGGTGTCATCATCAAGGAAGAGCTGTACCGGGGAGTTTCCGGTTTCTCCGGAGAGATGGGTCATCTGTCGATTGAGTTAAATGGACGAGCGTGCCGCTGCGGTAATGTCGGCTGCTGGGAGCTGTATGCTTCGGAGCAAGCACTGGTAGATGAGGCGCGTAAGCAATGGAATGATCCCTCCGTTGATCTGAAATCATTAGCTCAACGAGCCAGTAATGGAGAACAAGGAGCTATAGAGCTTATTCAGCAAACAGGACGATATTTGGGGATTGGACTGGTTAATGTCATTAATTGCTTTAACCCGGAGCTGATAATTATCGGCGGCAGCATCGTTAGCGCCAAGGAGTGGCTGCTCCCTCCGATTCTGAGCATGATGAAACAGCGTTCCCTGCCATTTCCACGGGCTCAGCTGAGCATTGTCTTCACCGAGCTGGAGGGCCGCTCGACCCTGCTTGGAGCAGCTTCGTTCGCTATTTCACGCTTTTTCGCATCTACTAAGGTTATTGTTGAATAGAGCTCGCTCAACAAGCTACACCTCTCTCTTGTTCAAACCGTAAATTAACGATTCGTACGTGGCGACCGTGCCCCTTCCATTTTAAGGGGCACGGTCGCTATTTTTTGTTCTATTAAGTCTAAGATGGCCCCCATCCGAGGGACGGACCGTCCAACGAAATATACGTGTAACACATCCATAATATGGTATAATCAAACGTGTTTTCCATTAAAATTCGGAGGTCATTTGGTGAATCGCTTTTACTTCGCATTTTTACTAATTATTACTACGGCTTTGATGGGATCATCTTTTGTTGTAGGTAAAATAAGTGTTTCTTACATCTCCCCCCTTCTTTTGGCAGGGCTTAGATTCCTTTTGGCTGGCGCTTTAATGGCTATTTTTGTTAGAAAATATACGCATCCTCATCTCCTAGTTGATTGGTTAAAAATTATAGTAATCGGTTTGTTTCAAACGGTTGGGGTAATGGGCTGCATTTTCGTTAGCCTTCGAACTATTACTGCTGGCGAATCTTCTATTCTAACTTTTATGAATCCGTTATTTGTTGTTATCCTCAGCACCCTATTTATTAAGATCAAATATAAACCTATTCAATGGTTCGGGGTATTCTTAGGTTGTGTAGGAATGATCATTCTAGGTCTTTTACAGTGGAGTACTGGAACCATTATTGGCTTAATAGGTGGGCTTTGTTGGGCTATCGCGACTTTACTTATTAAAAAGTTCAGCCTCTCTTGCAGCGTTTGGGTTTTAACAGCTTATCAAATGTTATTCGGCGGCTTAATATTAACGATCGCAGGCATTTTGATGGAGGATATAAGGTTAACCTTTAATTTTATCTCGGTATCTTCCTTAGCGTATTTGGTGTTGTTTGGTTCAATTGCTCAGTTTGCTTTGTGGTTTTATTTACTTTCTAAAGGGGACTCCACGAAAACTAGTGCATTCCTGTTTCTTGCTCCGTTTTTTGGCGTATTATTGGGGTATCTATTTCTGAACGAGCCCTTGCATAATGAAACAGCTCTTGGTGCCGTTTTAGTTTGTATCGGTATTTTCCTAGTTAACTGGTCCCCTACTAACAATGCCAAACTAAATAAACAAAAGCTGAGTGAATAGAACACCTAGCTTGCCCCTCCCATTAACGCGGAAAACTACAATGGAACTTATAAAAATGAACAGACTGCCACGGCGGTCTGCTCATTTTTTTTGAAATCCGACCGTTATGCTTCTGTAACTTTTGAAGGCTTTATACGTGTATAGATTGAGGGGGGATGTAATGAGAAGACATACACTCGACAGCGTGTATCAATTATATGTAAAAGACGT
This sequence comes from Paenibacillus foliorum, assembly GCF_013141765.1. Classification (GTDB taxonomy): domain Bacteria; phylum Bacillota; class Bacilli; order Paenibacillales; family NBRC-103111; genus Paenibacillus_S; species Paenibacillus_S foliorum. The sequence continues at coordinate 69,540 of NZ_WHOD01000097.1, read as the reverse complement.
GTATCGTTACTTGCTCTCCCTTTGCCGAAATCATCATGCTGCCGAAGATTTAGTTCAGGAAACATTCTATCGAGCTTACCTGTATTTGGACAATTGCAAGGACGATAAGGTGAAGCCGTGGCTATATCGTGTTGCTTATAATGCATTCGTGGATTCCTACCGCAAAGAGAAGCGCTGTATTCCAACAGGAGCAGAGTTTTTCGACAAGCTCCCTGATACACGAACTCCTGACCAATATTTACTTAATCAAGAGCTATGGGATCATATCGGAGACGTCATCTATGCCATGCCTGACAATCAGATGCAGGCGATCCTTCTGCATGACTTTCACGAGCTATCCTATCAGGAGGCTGCGGACATTATGGAAATTAGACTATCTCATTATAAAATATTGCTCTACCGTGCAAGGCAAGCCGTAAGGCAGAGTAAGGAAAGGAAGGAAAGTCTATGAGCGAAGAATTCAAACGACAGCTGCAAGATTATGCCGAAGGCAAATTAAAGGGCAGTGAGAAAGAACAGTTCGAGGAAGAGCTTAATAAAATGGAGGCTTATCAGACCTATCTGAGCGATTATCTCGGTAACGAGAGGGACCAGCATCCGCTTACAAAAGGTTCGTCTCCATCCTTCACAGAAGCTTCTTTGTTGCGCAGAAGCAAATGGAAGGCTCGGCTGCAGACAGCCTTGACCGCCATCGGAATTGTCATTTCAATTAGTCTAATAAGCGCGGTAGTAACTGGACTCTATTATGGGCTCGGCAATCGTGCATCCATTTACCAAGACGTCATCGCCTCCACCATTGCCCTCACCCGGCCTAATTTGAGTGTAAGCGGGGGCAGTAATTCGAATGCCTTCTTCACTATGGATTACAAAGGAACATTACGGAAAAAGATTGGGTCAGAGCAGTCATCTATCGGTGATTTTCAATTATCGTTCTTGCTAGGTTGGCCGAGCTTGGAACAAACGACATGGCGTAATGAGACTTCTTCCAGCGCTTATTTATTTCAAATTCCTGAAGTTAAGCAGACATCCGCCCAGAACTCGGAGTGGATCAAGCTGGATAAGCTGCATGAGGGCACTGTATCGGAAGTATTCGTTTCATTGGACCGGATGTATACGACCAATGAGCTGCTCAAGCTTCTAGAAAACAAGAATATGGACCCTGTCTGGTTCGCAGCCTACACAGATCAAGAGAGGAAGCACGGAGATGAGGGAGCCGTGATGTCTCCAGTAGGCTTCCCGTTCTTCCCCATCTGGCACGCAGATGATATGAAGGTAACCAGCCGTACCGAGCAAACAACAGGCTGGTTCAGCAAAATCGTGACAACCGGCTCCTCCTCACCTGGGATTCAGACTTATGGTGACGGAGAAGTAAGGGAACAAAACTTTCTGAATACGCTCCATCTCCTGCAAAAATACCCTAACATCAGCAATCGGCTTGCTCCATGGCTTCAGGTCGATTCTGCCGTCCAATATATCGATACTCATGGAGTGAAGCTGTACGGCGTCGTGTTAACAGGTCCGACCAAAGAGCTGCTGAAGTTGAAAGAAGAAGCTTGGGTTTCCAGTATCCGAATAGGCGAAGTCCGCTTTTGGAATTGGCATGATAGGTGATGAGAAGCTTGTTGTATCGTTGTATCGGGAAAGTAGACCCTTTTGACAAAAATAAACGCGTTAATTCCATCTCCATCAACAGGAGGCTTTTGAATGCAAGGGATCGGCAGCCCTCTCAGTTAATAAGAACCTGCTAAATCAATAGAAAAATAGAGGAGAACCTATATGCTTTCATGAGTAAGAGAAATTTCAGAGAATGATTTATTTGGTAATGACGAAGAAATTCCAATACCCATTCAAAAACCCTCTAAGATCGAAAAACTGAATGCCATTGATTCGATTATTAGTATGACTGTCTTAGCTCAATTTCTTAATGCATCCAGTGTCCTACTGCCAGGTAATACATCCGTCCAACTTGAGATTGTGAATGAAGAACTCCATAAGTTGATTCTAGAGGAACTAGCTCCCCACTATGAGAACGTGAAAGCTGTAATTATTGATGATTATATAAAAACCCTAATAATGGAGCAGTTGAAGAACGACTCAGTAGAGATATTTAGATCTATGGATCAGCGCGGTGAGCTGTCTCCTTTGATAAAAGACTTTTATCGAAGCAGCGATAGGAACTTACTTGGACCTCATAAGATGAGCCGAACATGCAGGTATTTCATTGTGCTGCCTGATAAGTTGGAGCCTATGAAATTAACTGGAACAGATTCTTTGAGAAAATGGATCCACAATGGATATATCCAACGGAATGAAAGATTAGCATTATCTCCTACTGGATGGGTATTGCATGACGAATTAAAAAATTCAGTCGCGCTTCGCTTTTTTGCTTCCTTCTGTCCCAGGGTGGGGTTAGTAGTGGATGCAGATGACATGAAAATAGTCGGTTTTGATATCTTAAATGGGAGGGAAACCTATGGAGTTTCGTGAATTTGGACTCTTTCTATTTGAGGACATCCGCTTACAGCTGCGGCAGCCTTTGTAATTAGAATGAAAAATTGTAGGAAAAAGTTACTTATTCTGTGGGGAGGTTGCAGCAGCAATGATTTATGTGATAAGACACGGACAGACAGATTTGAACAAAGAAGGACGACTTCAAGGAAGACTGGGATTGCCATTAAACGACTATGGGATAAAGCAAGCGGAAGGTTTAAGAGACAGCCTCCAAAATATCAAGTTTGACCATGTATTTTCCTCTCCACAAGAAAGAGCTATTCAAACTGCAGAGATAGCAACAGGTATCCGAGCAATAATTGATGACAGACTTGATGTTTTTGATTTAGGTGAAGCTGACAAATTAAAAAAAGGCGAAGTAATAATGAAAGGAGTAGTTCCTGACTCTAGCGTTTATAAAGGCGTTGAAGAAATCCATAGTTATATTCAAAGAGTTTTTGAATTTATGCGTGAGCTTGCAGCTGAATATGGCGATAGAGAAGTAAACATTTTATTATCTGGGCATAGATGCACAACGGGTTGTATTGGGGCCTATTTTGAAGGTATACCTGAGGATAGGAATATATTAAGGCTCTCATCAGGTAATGGAGAATACAAAGTTTATAATTTTCAAAATTTGACTCCGAGTAAATGAATTAGCTTGCTTGTACTTAAGGTAATGATAAATGTTAATGAGGTAATTGTTAATGAATACCATTTTAGATCCCGTCTGCTCCTCCGTCCTAGGGTTTGATAATTGAGGAAGTAATAGTTCCGTTATTGTCAAAAAAAGCGAAAAAAAGGACAAATAGAGGAAGCATTTGTTCCGTTATCTATTCGTTTTTGAGCAGGATCCCCCTCATTTTGTCTAATAGAGGAAGTGCGACTTCCGCTATCGGCTCAGATTTTACGTGGCTGACTGAATAACGGAACTTTCAGTTCCGCTAAGCAAAACGACGTAACTTATACAGTTCATTCCTCTCGTCAAAGCGACGTAACTTATGCAGTTCGCTCCTCTAGACAAAGCAACGTAACTTATACTGTTGTTCCACGCAAAAAGCCGTGAATCTATTCACGGCCTCAATTGGATGTAGGGTGTAATACCCCCGCAGTTCTGTTTTATCTTCGGATCTACCTTATTGATGATCTACCTGTTTATCCGTCTGCTTCTTGCACTTGCTCTCGCTCCTGCTCCTGCACTCACTTGTCCTTACCCCACTCTTGCACCTACACCTGCGCCTGCACCTGATCCTCGTCCTGATCTTCCTCTTCCTTAAGGGAACGCTTCTGCAACCATAAGAAGCTAGCCATCAGAATGAAAGCGATCAGAGCCAAGAAAGGGATCGTAATAAATCCGAGCCAATTGATGTAATCCTCATTACATGGCACCCCTACTGTACATGGCAGCAGCTTAGCTAGAGCGGGAATTTTTTGCTCCGCATAGTGGTAGAGTGAAATGCACCCTCCGATGATGCTCAGCGGAAACAGATACGATGCCATCCTACGATCGTTCTTGAAGCACGCCATACCTAGCAATATAGCTTGCGGATACATGCATATGCGCTGAAGCCAGCAGAGCTTGCACGGCTCATAGCCCAGAATTTCACTAAAATATAAGCTTCCCAACGTAGCTACAAGTGACACTAGCCAGGCCAGATAAAGGGCATATTGCTTGGCGGCTTGAATAATCCTCATCCCGGCTATTCACCCTTTACTGCTTTATCAATCGCTGCTTTAATCGAATTGTAATCCATTGAATTATCGAACTTCTTGCCATTAATAAACAAGGTCGGTGTGCTGTTTACTTGGTTCTTACGGGCAAACGCATTGTGTGCATCGACCTCATTTTGGTACTTTTTCGAGGTGATATCCAGCATTAGCTTGTCATAATCGATCGGCAGATTTTCTTTCTTCGCCAAGTCTACCAGGAATTGAGGGGTTGCCCACTGAACCTTCTCATCACCTTGGTTTTTATAAAGGGCATCGTAAAACTTCCAATACGCATCATTATTTTGATGAAAAACCGATTGGCCAGCAAGCGCCGCGGTGTTCGAATCAGGCCCAATAATGGTAAAATTCATAAAATGAAATGAAGCTAAGCCCTTATCAATATAGTCTTTCTTAATCTGTGGTTCGAGCTGCTGGCTGAAATATTGGCAAGAAGGGCATTTGTAGTCACCTAGCTCCACAATTTTTACAGGAGCATTCGCAGCCCCAAGGCTTGGCATGGTGTCATAAGCAATTTCGACTGGTGCGGCTTTCGGCTGAAAGATGATGACGGCTGCAATAATCGCAACGATAAAAATAACAGTAATCCAAATAAGTCTTCTTGTCGTTCTTTGCTGCTTCTGTGCTTCCAGCTTACGTTGTTCTTTGTAGCTTGCTTTATTGGCTGTGTTTTTTTTCAACGGATTCTCTTCCTTTACTATGTGTATATTTTATTATTCTACCTACTAATGCATGAGGACCATAAACATAGCGCATAACAAAGCAACAACCTGAATCGAAATCATAAGGGGCGCCATTGGCCATTTTAGCTCAAGCTTACCCTCAGGCTCCAAAATTTGCCGAATTCGATAGTTAATCGAAGCATCTGTAATGGATACATGCGATACTGGCATACGCTCGGGAATACCACCCCTCAACAGCTTCAGCAGGGCGCTTCCAAGCTCTACCGGGGTTCCCATACGATGTATTGCGTACTGATCTGCCAGCACTTCTCTCACGATGTTATAGTTACGTTGAAACCATCTTAAGATCGGAATATACCACAATGCCGTGGCAAAAAGAGAGAGCATGAACGTTTTCAAAGGATCTGAGGATCTGGCATGAAACGATTCGTGGTAAAGAACTGCCTTCAGCTCATTCTTGCTTAGCAGCTTCAACAGACCCGTTGAGAGAATAATGCGCGGTTTAAAAAAGCCGGTTGCCAATGCGATAGGCGTAGAGCTATGGATGACTGTAATCCCCTCTTTGGTAGTAGTTCTATACCTTCGATTCATTTCATAAGAAAGCTGCTGATCCCTGCAGGTTTGAATCTTACCCGCGAACCTGATGGATAGTACTGCATGTCTGATTATGCTAAAAACAAATAAGAAAAAAGTTTGATACACGATGGCTTGAAGCACATATCCCGCAAAATTCAGACCATAAGCTTGCAATAAAGTATGGCACAGCTCAATGATGTTGTAGCCCATCCCCCAGCTCATAATAACATGAACCATATACAAGCCCATTTGCAGCATCAGCACACTCGAAAATAGCGTACATGTGATAAAAATCAACCTCGACCGATTTTCCCTCATGGATTAGGTTTCCTTCTTGAGTTCCTTAATTTTTTGCTCCAGCTTGTCCATCAGCATAGGATCGGCCACTTCCAACGCGTCCAACATATGATTCACTACAAGTGAGCCAAATTCCTCCATAAGCTCATGAGTCAGCTCTTTGGATTGAGCCTCCAGAAATTCATGCTTGGACAAAACGGGACGGTACAAAAAGGACCTGCCAGCAGCACGCTTTTGCAAAACACGTTTCTCCACCAGCCTGTTCATAACGGTCATTACAGTGTTGAAATTAACAACTTTCTCCCCTTCGAGCTTATGCTGTACGTCTTTAATGACCATTTCCTCGCCATCCCAGAGGATGTCCATAATCTTAGCTTCCAGGGTTCCGAAAAAACGGTTTAATCCACTCTCGTTGTACTTAAAATTATGTATCTTCATTCGGCAACACCTCACACTACAAATTGTAGTGATGGCAACTTTAAAAGTCAAGCTTTACGTTCTCTATTTGTCTTGCATCCCATTGAATTTGTGAATGCACGGACATGTGCACATCATAATAATAGCACCTGTTCCTCGGGGATTAAACAATGCCTAGTAACGCACAAAGGAGCCGTACCAATGTGTCCATTGGCCGACTCCTTATGTACAATTCCTTACTGGTTCCAGCTGGCCGCATCATTAATGTGATGGAACAGGAATATCCTGCTGGATTTCAATTACAATCCCCATACCCACTACTTCTGCTCCGGCTGCTTCAACGATACGGGCCATGCCGAAGGCAGCTTCTCCATGTGCTGGTCGATATGATTCTTTTACAGGTATAGAAAAGACCGTCAGCTCCCCTTATCCAGGTTATGCGACGGTCTATCTGGCTATTTCTCAGCCCTGTTATGTGCGAGATTACTGTATCGGTGATATCTCCAGCAGTGCTTTGAGGACATCCTCTGCGTTAAAGTTGCCGTCTCCTGTTATATCTCTCTTAGTAGTCGGGGATATAAACTGTACGAGCTGATTGACCTGGAATTTGTCTCCTGTCTTCATTCCTGTTAACTCTTTCAATAATTCATTTAAGGTTCGAAGCTCATACGTCACCGTGGCAGACTCATATTTCAACACGAGATTCATACCAGAATCCAGTATCGTATAATCATTAACGGCATTCCCAGTAGTTTTATTGAACACCTTCGCCGTTGCACCACTTTGAAGGGTAAGATGGTTAAGTAAGGTTCCTACAGTTGTCCCATTGGAAATTCCTTCTATTCTGTTTCCATATACAGCGCCAAGTCCGCCTTTAATGGTAATGACTGGCTTTTGGACATTGATTGTATACTGTCCTTGAGAACCATTCTGTGCAACAACGTTCACTTTAATTTCCGTATTAGGTGAGTTTAAATAAACCCTCTCCGTTACAGAGCCCCCTGTTGCTCCTGCAGCTGTAGTTGCAGCAGAACTCATACCTGGATAAGTTATGGAAACGTGGCTATGTATATCATATACTGCTGCTCTAACGGTGATACTGGTTGCTTGGTTACCAACTGTCGTGGTGTATGCTTTTATATCTTTGGCAAAGCTCGGACTCAAGCTGTAGCCGTCGCCTAAGGATAAGCTGCTTAGTTGAGTATTACTGGATAGCTGCTCTGCAGCTCTCGTGATAGTGATGTTGTACATGGTTTTTGTTATACCATCCTCAGCCGTAACCAGGACCGGTACAACATTGATACCTGGAACCAGATTTACATTAGTTGATACTGTAGAGAGTCCTGCTACTGCTACTCCCCTCACAGACACAATAGCCCCCGTTGCTTCTGCTTTGGCTGTCACAGTCGCGCTGTACACATTACTCGCTACAGTGGCAGAGTACGAAAGGGTGGAACTCGAAAATGCGGGAGTAAGAGCCGCTACATCCGTGGATAATGCGCTCAGCTTGGCACTCCTGTACAACGGAGATACTGTACCTGGAACCGATAAGCCTTCCTCCGTTATGGCTGAAACTCCAATTTTCTTCGTTCCTGCCGGCAAATCGATATTTTCAGGTATATTCATTCCGTAAGATTCTGCTTTGTAATTAAAGTAAATGTTTCTAAACGATTGCAGCACATGATTATTGTCATCCATAAAGTAAATGGCAAAAGCATTGTCATAAACAGTTGTATTGTAATTCCACTTCAAATATCCGCTAATTTGGTTCGGATCAGGATTCATGTCATATAGCTCCACTTTAGTTGGAACGTTAATTGCTGGATTAGTATCCAAAGAAACATTCGTTTGGCTCGATGTATCATCTGTTACTTGGATTTGATAGTAGGACGCTACGCCCTGCCAGTCCAAGGTTGCGATATACAAATACGGGGCCGATATCCCCACTTGATATTCATTGGGAAGCATTAAGGAGTAGCTCGGCTCTCCCGATGCTCGGACGGTTCCGATTTGGCGAAAATAACCCATTTGCCTCTCATATATCGCATAATGACTGATCCTTGATTCATTCCCTATTTTGCTCCAATGAATGGTCGGCTGAATAATTCCTGGTTCTTTATTGGCATCAATCATCCTCACATCATTTAATAAATCGCCTGGATTATCCCTCAAGGTAATGAATACAGGCGTTTTCTTCTTCTCCGTAGAGTCCAAAGAACTTGTCTTATAAAAGCGCAGCTGCTCAGCGCCAGCAGGAATATCTGTGTCTGGAACCATATATCGATAACCGATAGTTTCATTTATTGTAGTCGTCTCCGATTTGCTTCTCACGGCTACCGGAGGCACATCCGGTATGATGTTGCCGCTGCTATCGGCAAAATAAACTTGATAAAAAGAAAAACTATCATCCTCCATAGAAGGATAGCCCCATACAAGAGTACCGGCAACTTTCCCCGCCATGAAGTTATTATCGAAAAAGCTAGTATACAAAGGATCAGGATTCTGGTTGGAAATCAATTCAGCTGTATGCGTCAAATCACGATCCGTTATATTGATATTTTTAAAGTAATAGTAATACTCATACGGCGAATCCTGCACTCTGGTTGTATCAACATGCAGCTCATACTGCTGCCCGGATTCCAGACCGCTGAATACACGGGTCCCATCAGCCTGATCATTTACAGGATAGATGGGCGCATCCCAGCTCTCCCCGTTGTAATGCGTCAAATAAGCACTGTAAGTCGAAGTGGTGTCATTGGGATCCAAATTCACCTTAACGGTTAGTGAATGCGATATGAACTCGGCTTGAGCAGCAAGCGGACTCATCACTAATGCATTACAGACAAGCAGCAGAACCATCCATAAAGCCATTATTTTTTTTATATGTAAGACCTTCAAAGCAATCCCCCATCCGGCACACTCTCTGCCATGTCTTTATCATTAATTACATCAATTATTTTAAGTATTAATAGTAAGGATGTCTATCTATTTTCTTCTCTTTACAGCTTTATAAAATAATATTTTTGTGCTGCGCGCGTGAGCTTGGAACTTCCCTGCACAGAAAAAAACGCCGACTATCCGATTGAGGATAATTGGCGTTTTTTTATTCCGAAATAAATATTAACCTTATCTGACTAGAAAGATCTCCAGTTTAGAGCAACATTAACTACCAGACAGACTAACAAACACCTCTGCCGGTGCGGGGTCAATTCATTAACCCACTTTCATTTCTCGCAGTCTTTCATTTCTTAATTGGCAAAAGCGTGATGCTCTTGTTTGTCACATCATATTTTACTTCCTGATCCAAACCTTCACTTACGAAACGAAGAGGAACCATGGTATTGCCATCGATGATTTTTGGGGCAAGCTCCAAGGTGACTTTTTTTCCGTCCACAATTGCTTCCTTATTATTAATAAAGAGGACAACGGACTTATTGTTCAAGGTTAAGGTCACCTTTTGCGTATCCTGTTCCCAACCTACGATGGCTCCCAGGGCCTCTCCAATGAAACGATAGGGAACGATCGTCGTATCGCCGTCCAGCACAGGAGCGACCTCCATGTACAGTTCTTTACCTCTGATACTTGCCATACGATTCTCTATTTGCAGCACGATCGATTCGGATGAGTCCTTCTTGTCGACAACAGTGGTTGCTGTTACTGTACCGTCGGGAACCTGATTTGCTGCTAATTGGCCTGGAGTAGGCTTTTGATGACGTGAGTCAGCATCCCTAATTTCCAACTCGCGGGATACTGGGTCCAGACCATTCTGCGGATAGAAATAATTAATGCTTTCACCTTTAATGAAATCACATGAACCTGGCGTTTCGTTGCAGCTCTTGGCCCCAGCTCCTGCATTATATCGAATGAAAGAGTACCGATCCGTATCCTTATCGCCGCCCGGACTAACAACCGCCAAATATCGTTGACCCGTGTAAGAAAATCCGTTGTGAAAAACATACAATATATCTTCATCGGTCAACTGGGTCCCGTATTGAGCATTAAATTGCGCAACCGTCTTATTGGCTGTTACATCTTTTGGCACATAAACCCAGATTATTTTGGTGCTATGTGGTTGTATATACATTTTCGGCTTGACTTTTTCGTCTTGACCCATCACATTTTTGTCCCGATCCGTAATCACAAGCTTATCAAAACTGCTATCCTTCCACGGCTGATCTTTCACCTGATAGTAGTAATAAATCTTTTGTTGGGATAGATCGATAGGCTGATCCGTGTTATTATACAGCTCAATATACCGGTATAGCTCTCCACTTTCTTCCTTATCATCCGCTGATTGGATAACCGCCTCGGTAATTAACAAGTTACCCGTAATTGCTGCACTAGCTACAGCGCTTCTTCCACCGCTTCCTCTTGAGCTATTAACCCTGCTATACGCTACTGTCAGATTAACGTTCGCCGTTTTGCCTCCATACTTTGCTGTAATAAGCGTGTCCCCTGTACGGAGCGCTGTGACTAGCCCTCCATTGTCCACAGTGGCCGTCGATGTGACGCTACTACTGTACTGAGCACTACCCGTTAAATCCTGCGTCGATTGATCAGAATAATTCCCGATAACTTGAAGTTGAAGCGTACCTTGACTCATCACCTTATCATCAGGATAACCCTGAATGGTCAAACTGGATAACGTGACAGGAGGAATAACTGTAACATCGATAAAGGCAGAAAAACCTGAATAGGTCCCTGTTATTCGAGTTTGCCCCGCCATTAACGGCCTCACTGCTGCTCCGGCGATTGAAACGATCGTTGGATCTGAAACAGTCAGCATAGCGTTATTCGTTACTTCAGACGGCTCACTTCCAATATTAGTCGTCGTTACCTTGAGGTTATATAGACTCCCTACCGCTAAAGTGGAAGGAATGCCGCTCAATGAAAGTCCGGTAATCACAGACGGAGTCGCGAACGCATCTGCCGATAGTGCGGTTTCCAAAGTGGTCCCTGGCTCGGTCCCTTGCCTCACCGCACTGACGTTAAGCTTGTAGTTTTGGCCGTTCGTTAAGCCGGTCAAGTTATAGGTGTATGTCGAATATGTCACCGTGTACACGGAGGATGTCACCGGCTGATCGTTCAGGTACACCTTGTAGCCCAACACAGGTTTAGTTGTTGGCTGCCAGCTTAATTGAATGGATCTGTCGCCAACTTCAGCCCTCACACCGCTCGGTCCGCCCTCAAACAAAATCGAAACGTGAGCGGTTTGGGTCGACTCCACCCCGTCCGTATTGATCGCGGCTACGCTAAAGCTGTAGGTTTCTCCGTCTTCCATACGGAAGGAAGGGCTGTCGCTTAGATCAATGCTATTCTCTTGTGTCTCCGCGATTGCTTGCCCACTCTCATAAATCCGGTAATTTACTACATTCGGATCGGTACTGGATGCCCATGTCAATGATATTCTGCCTAGACCAAGCGTTGCGTTCAATCCAGTTAGTTTTTTCGGCGGGGTCTGCCCGGCCACTAATTTGCCTGGTGTAGGCGTTTGCAGTCGTGAACCAGACTCCCTAATTTCCATTTCCCGATTGATCGGATCCAAACCGTTCTTCGGATAGAAGTACTTGATGCTTTTTCCTGCAGCTACATCACAAGTGCTGCCACTGCAGCTGCCGGTGCCGGCTTGCACATTGTAACGAACAAAAGCATACCTATCTTTATCTTGATCGTATTTATTTTCCAAACCCTGACCGATTACCCCATAATATCGTTGAGTCGTTGAGGGTGGCCCGGAATCTTGAAAGACATACACAACATCATCGTCGGTCAATGTAGTGTTGTATGTAGTATTAAATTGATCTAGCGTCGCAGTCGGGTTGCTTCTTGAGATCCAGACGATTTTGGTGCTGTAAGGTGGAATGTACATTTTCGGCTTGGTTTGGCCGTCTGGTCCCGTCACTTTTTTATCCCGGTCCGTAATATCAAAAGCGTTAATAGCACTACTCTTCCAAGGATCGGCTTTCACTTGATAGTAATAATAAATTTTTTGTTTGGACAAATCGATAGGCTGATCCGTATTGTTGTACAGCTGTAAATACCGGTAAAGCGCACCGCCACTTTCCTTTGAATAGGGAACCAACTCTGTTATTAGCAAGTCTCCTACTCCAACGGTACTGGCCGCATGGACAGAAGGTGTCGACACGAACCCAAAAGCGGAGAACAGCATCGAAAGCAACATAACGTAAACTATCGTAGAACGTAATTTAACAAATCGCACAAAATAACCTCCCTGTTCTGTTCAAAATGAATAAAGCAAGTCCTACGGTTTCAGCGGAGAAAGTGTTATACGTTTCGTTGCCGCATCATATTTTACTTCTTGTTTCAAGCTCTCACTGACGAACCGAAGCGGAACCATCGTATTTCCATCGATAATTTTAGGAGCGGTTTCCAATGTCGCTTTATTTCCGCCTATGCTCGCTTCCTTACTATCGATAACGAGGACAACAGTTATGTCGTTCAAGGTTAAGGTTACCTTTTGCTCTGATTGTCCCCAGACTACTGTCGCTCCCAAAGCCTCTCCGATGAAACGGAAGGGAACCATCGTCGTATCGCCATCAAGAACAGGAGCAACCTCCAGCTTTTGGTCTTTACCTTTAACGTTGGCGCTTTGATTCCCTATTTGCAAAATAATCGCCTGGGACTCGTCTTTCTTATTAACACTGACTGCCGATTGATCTGCTGTCGGTTGATCTATTTCCGGTTGACCTAGTACTTGGCCCGCTGCTAATTTGCCTGGCGTTGGTTTTTGATGAACCGAATCGGCACCCTTCACTTCCATCTCCCGGGTTGCCGGATCTAATCCATTCTGAGGATAGAAATACTTGACGCTTTCCCCCTTAGCAAAATCGCATACGTCCGGTTTGCTGTCGTTACATTGCTTGGAAGCTGCTTTTCCGTTAAAACGGATGAAAGAGTACCGGTCTGTATCCTTATTACCGCCAGGCCCTACAATTGCCAAATATCGTTGTCCCGTATAGGCAAATCCGTTGTGAAAACTATACACAATATCGTCGTCGGTCAATTGTGTGCCATACATAGCATTAAATTTGTCCAACGTCTTATTCACAATCACATCTTTTGGCACATAAATCCAGACGACTTTAATACTGTGAGGCTGAATATACATCTTAGACTTAGTTTTGCCATCTGAGCCCACTATTTTCTTGTCTCGATCCGTAATGTCGATCTTATCAAATTTAGAGGTCTCCCAAGGTTTCTCAGCCACTTGATAGTAGTAATAAATCTTTTGTTGGCTCAAGTCGATCGGCTGATCCGTATTATTATACAGCTGAATATATCGGTAAAGCTCTCCGGTTTCACCTTTATCGTCTGCCGATTGACTGACAAGTTCCGTAATCAGCAAGTCACCCGGTGCAACTGCGGCACTAACAGACGGTGTAGCCACAAAACTTAACAAGGAAAATAGCAACGTTAACAACATGCCGGAAATTAGAGCAAAACGCCCTCTAACAAATACCATACAAATTCCCCCTTAATGAATTATCTCCGCAGCAAGCTGCGGGGAATTGGACCCTTAGAAATTAAAACATGAGTTGCCATCTACTGAACGAATACGATGAATCGGCACATTGCCTCGCCCTGATGCAAATTTAGCATGCCCCGACTATACAATGATTCGTTCTACGAACCAATAAAGGGCAATGATTAATGTGCAAGCTGATGCAGCATTGAAAAAATATTTGTATTCCTTCCTGCTCCGATACTTAAGAAGCAGAGGAAGTACGATGCCAACTACGGCCAATTGCCCCAGTTCAATTCCCACATTGAATGAAATGAGCGAGACCGCCGAATACGTCCGATCAAACCCGATCTGGCTGATCGATGAAGCGAAACCGAGACCATGAATCAATCCGAAGCCGAAGGTGAGCAGCCACCGCCATTTCGACGTTTTGACAAAAAAGTTCTCTATCGCCACATAGGCAATTGTCAACGCAATTCCCGATTCCACCCATTTGGGATACAAAGGTATATACCCAAGCGCCGCCAAGGTTAAAGTGATGCTGTGCGCAATCGTAAATGCGGTAACAATCTTCAATACGTTGGAAAAACGCTGTGAGATGATGATGAGAGAAAACAGAAACAACAAATGGTCATAGCCTGTAATAATATGTTCCAGCCCGAGGTTGACGTACATTAATATAATCGAAAGGATGTCCATGACCTCACCAAGCTTTCTTCAAAAGTTTCACAGAAAATCAATCGCTCCCTGTACTTGGCGCCAGCTTTTTCAACGGGACAAGAGTAATGCGTTTCGTTGCCGCCTCGTACATCACATATTGATTCAGGCTCTCGCCTACAAAGCGAAGAGGAACCATCGTATTTCCATCGATAATCTTAGGGGCGTTTTCCAGACTGATCTTTTTCCCGTCGACATCCGCTTCCTCATTATTAATAAAGAGAATGACTGATTTGTTATTCAAGGCTAAAGTCACCTTCTGCTTTGCTTGGTCCCAACCTACTGTCGCTCCCAAAGCCTCGCCGATGAAACGGAAAGGAACCATCGTTGTATTGCCGTCAAGCACCGGAGCAACCTCCAGCTTCTGCTCTTTTCCTTTGAAGTGAGCGGTTCGAATCCCTAATTGCAAGATAAGCGGTTCGGATACTTCGTTCCTGAAGGTAACCGCCTCCGGCTGACCTGGTACCTGACCCGACCGTAATTTGCCTGGCGTAGGTCTGCGGTTGAACGATTCGGGATCCCTTCGCTCCATTTCCCGGCTTTCCGGATTCAAGCCATTGTCCGGGTAATAATAGATCACACTTTGGCCTTTATAGAAGTCACACATGTTCGTGCCTTCCACATCGCTGCAATTTTTGACGTCCCTGTTATCCCCGTTGTAGCGAACGAAAGAATACCTGTCCTTATCTTTATCCCCACCCGGACCGACAATCGCTATGTAGCGTTGACTCACGTAGGAAAATCCTTTATGAAAAGCGTAAACAACATCGTCGTCGGTCAATTGGGAGTCGTACAGCGTATTTAATTCACTCACCACCTTGTTTACGCTTTCATCTTTAGGGACATAGATCCAGACGATTTTGGTGCTGTGAGGCTGGATGAACATCTTGGGCTTGACTTGGCCGTCTAAGCCCATCACGTTTTGATCCCGGTCCGTAATGTCAACCTTATCTATCTTACTGTTGCTCCATGGCTTATCTTTTACCTCGTAGTAATAGTAAATTTTTTGCTTGGACAAGTCGATCGGCTTATCGGTATTGTTATACAGCTCGATATATCGATAAAGCTCTCCGTTTTCACCTTTATCGTCCGCCGAACGAATGACCATCTCCGTGATCAACAAATCGCCTGTCGTCACCGCAGCTTTAACAGAAGGTGCTGCCACAAATAGGCCAACAAAAACTAGCAAACCAAATAAAATGACGTTGATATTCGAAATTTGTCTCCTGATGTACACCAAAAAATTAACCTCCCAGCTGATTTGAATTATCGATTCCCACTGGCTAAACAACCTTTTGACTAATTCCAAAAAAGAAAAACCGCTCCTAACAACGGCAATATCATGTTGCATAAAACAACCATCCTGCGGTACCAGCCAAAATGGTTCAACGGTATAAGCAATGTGCAGAGGATGTAGACCATACCGGACAACCCCAGGAAAATTCCAACGGTATATGTGAGTAAAGAAATGACCCGTATTTCGTTTTGGATTCCTGTCTCAAGCACCATCTGATATGTCACCCACCCATGCAGGAACCCGAGAAGGACGGTGACGGTTTTCCCCATATCCCGCTCCGGTCTCCACAGGTTTCGAATGGCCAGACACACTAGCGCGCTAACGGCAAGCCACGACAACCACTCATTCAATAGCACGATGCCGGACCGAAATGCCATAATATATCCGAGCATGTTAGCTACAGAGAACGCAGCAACCGCTCTCAGCGGTCCCTTCACCCCCTTTGATCCGAATACAAGGCCATACGCGAGCAACCAAATGGGGACACTGGTTACCGCATATTGAACTCCAAGCAGCAGGTACGCTTTAAGCATGGAAGCCTGAATTTGCGGATTTCCCTTCGATGAATAAAACAGTGTGTTCTGATCCTTGCTAACAACCTGATGTCCAACCAGCTTTCCGTCTTTATATAGCTGAACATAGTTTTGATGGAACGGATCCACATCGTTTATGATTACGTCATACTCAAGTGTGAGATCATTCATATTCGCTTCAGAAGTATACTGGAATAGGAAGCGTACAAGCGGATCTTCTGTCTCTGCCTGTATAATGGGCTCTAGAGTGCGCAGCTCGAACTGCATCGGCACTCCGTTATTCAACAATCGAAAATGCTGCTGCATATAAGATGAAATTTGTTCCTTCTGAAGCTGAAGCTCGTCGCCAGTAATTTTCTTGTTATGATCCATGTCATACTGCAGTAAAATGGGAAAGGGCAAGAGCAGTTCGACATCTGCCGCCTGTTCAGACATCCGGACATAGGTGTATCCGCTATTCAAATTATGTGCCCAGGCAGTAGATGCAGGGACAAGTATCAACAACAGTGTAAAAACCAGCAAAAGGTTTTTCATATTGTTCATTTCTCCGTAATGACATTCACGTTTTTACCGTTGGAAGTAATCAATATGTTGCCATTCGTCCCAGTCACAACCGTTTTGATGTTCTGTTTATCAAACCGCTGAACCAGCTTCGTGTTGTCGAAGAGGTTGTTGCTGACCACAGCGACCTTTGGAGAAACTAACGGTATAAAATCAGGAGATGATGATGTCCTCCAACCATGATGCGGAACATGCATAACATCGGCTTTCAGCCTAGCACCGTACTTTTTGACGAGTTCCGTTTCCTTACTTTTATAAATATCCGCTGTGAAAAGAAATGTATTTTCTTTGTAGGTCATCCTAATTACTAAGGAATTGTTATTAACTTCTGCGTCGTCGTTTAAATTTTCTATCACATTTGGTAATGCGCCTTTCTGCGGGCTCAGCACTTCAAACTTCAGGTCCCCAAGCTGAAAGGTGTCCCCCTCCTCCAGAAACTCATAAGGAATGTTCTTTTCCTGAAATATATTCATCACCTTTGAATAGGCTACCCATTGCGGCGCAGGAAGGTTTTCCATGTAAACCTTTTTAATGTCTTTATACAGTGCGACATCACCAAAACCACCGATATGATCCGGATGCGGATGGGTGTTGATGGCCATATCAATCGTGTTAATTCCAAGCTTATCCAAGTAATCTACAACCTGCGAACCTGTATTCATCAACCCTGAATCGATCATCGCCGTTTTACCGTCAGGCGTCTGAATCACAATGGCATCCCCTGCAGCCACATCGGCGCTCAAATGCAAGTAACGTACAGTGAGCAGACCTTTGTACTTATCACTATCGAATACTTCCTTCAATCCAGGCGAACTACCGGTTCCTGCGGGTTCTGCTGCTGCCGCAAAGACCTGGGTGTTTGTTTTTATCTCAGTACATGCAGCTGCAACAAGCAGCGAGGCGATCAAAAAAACGGTCAAAAATTTAAAAGCTGTTTTTCCTGACACCATGTTCATCAACATATTCACATCCTAGTGAGATTTCTTGGTATTTTTACATTAGCGCTTATTTGACGTTTCTATAACGGCCATACGCTAGTCTATATACTTTCAAAAAAATATTTTCTGTTTTACACTGAACGATGTTCCTTTCATTGAAATGGATAATTGCTTCAAACATTCCACCTGCCTTTACTATTTTAGTAAGACAATAGCAGGAATTAGCCGGTATAGGATATTGACACTTTATTGGTTTGTTATCGAATCATTGCATTTCAAAAAAATGATAACTTTTTAAATAACGGCATATTTTGCTTAACTACAAATGAGCCTTCCAATATTCTATTCAAGCATGGCACAGTCAATTGACAACTAAAGGAATTAGAAAGTACCAAACTTATTAACCTCAGAGTGAGTTTGGAGCTTCTCTGCACAGAAAAAAAACGCCGACTATCCGGTTGAGGATAATTGGCGTTTTTTCTATTCTGAAATAAATATTAGCCTTAAGGTTGTCTATGTGATATTTCCATCATTCTCACGTGTGTTTCCTTAGAAAAGAATACCACTGGTTGACACCCGCACCCTTCGATGTTATGTTGATGTTGATAGGCATTCCGCAATAATGCGGGATGCCTTCCTGTATTTTTAAATTACTTTTACATTTAATGTTAGTTATAGATGAGGAGGCAGATGCTTATACTAGTCTAATCAGCAGAAACGGGATTTTTTTGTAATATTTTTCGAAAATAACACTTAAAGGATGATAATCAATATGATACAAGTCAAGGAATTTGTGGACTCAGATACGTCTTTAGCTGAGAAAAAAGCTAATGTTTTCTTAGCAGAGCTGCAGGACGAGCAAGTCATCAATATATCTTACGGATCGATGACAAAACCAACACCATCAGGTATGAATGCCCAAAGAAGTACGATTCTGGTTACGTATAAGACCCTCAGTAAGGTCAATGATAGCAGTGAATGATGTAGACAGAAGATACAGGATATTTTTTAAATCGCTTTCTATCGTATCTTCAATTCTAATTGTGATGGGTTCGATTGGTTATATCTTGTATATGCTCTTCAAATAAATCCTGTATGGAGGTCTTTATGAAATTATTACTGTTTGGCCAAATAATCCTCGTTAGTAGTGGAATATTCAACAAACCGTAGTAAACTACTTACTGGATAAGCTGTCTTGGGGACGCCTGATAAAATAAACAAGCAACTTTCGCCAATGGCGTTAGTTGCTTGTTTATTTTTAGTATTCAAAATGTTCAAAATGTCCCTCTACAGAACAGCCAGATTAGCTATAAATCACCGCAGTTGTTGTAAATAATTTCCTCAAGCTTAACCTTAATTTCCCCGGAAGGGATCTTAAGCTGATAGGTTTCATTAATTTTTGCCATCAACAGCTGAAAGCCGATAGGAGATAAGAACGATATCTTGTTACTATTGGGGTCTGCTTGATGAGGAAAAACGATGGTATATGATTCTGTGTAACCGTCTTCCAAATAAACAATTTTCATTCGACTGCCGATAAGAACGGTAGAATTCAAGTTTTCTTGGGTAAACACACCCAGTATTCTTTCAAGTGTTACCGAATAAACCGATAGCAGCAGCTCGATTTTACCTCTTTCTTTAGCTGAGTTCGGGAAATAGTGATCCAAGAAATCCTTTTTCTGCTCATCAAAATAAACAAGCTGATTGATCAGCTGCGTCCGTGATCCCTGTAACACAATACTATGGCTCATAGTAGACTTCCCCTCCTCTGCGAAGCGGCTCCATTACGAAATAGAATACGAGCTTGTTCATGTATGCTCCTCCTTGTATAGAAATATAGGCCTCCCAAATAGGGGGGCCATAGAGCTATCTTACCAAATATTCAGGGTATATCCAATAAAGTAATTTTTTTTATTCATAGGGCCCGTACAATAAGTGGCCCAGCAGCTACTGGAGCACTTAGACTTAACCGCGCTTGAGCTGCTGCAATCCTTGCTAACGGCACTCGAAATGGTGAACAGCTTACATAATCCAGTCCCACCTGTTGGCAAAAGAAGATCGATTCCTTGTCGCCGCCATGCTCGCCGCAAATTCCTGTTTTTAATGTAGGATGCACACCCCGTCCCTGTGTGACAGCCCATTCGATAAGCTGTCCCACTCCCTCGGTATCGAGCACCTGAAATGGATTTTTGGGCAAAATCTTGTGATCTACATAGTGAGCGAGAAACTTACCTTCAGCATCGTCCCGGCTGTAACCGAAGGTCATCTGAGTCAAGTCATTGGTGCCGAAGGAGAAGAAATCGGCATGCTTAGCGATAGCTGCTGCAGTCAGAGCAGCGCGTGGAACCTCGATCATCGTGCCCACTTTATATTCAAGGCTCTGTGTTCCCAGCACAACCTTGGCCGCTTGATCTACCAGTTCACGCATGCGCTGCAATTCATTAGCATGACCAACAAGAGGGATCATAATCTCCGGGATCACGGTTATTCCTTTGCCAAGGCAAGCTAACACTGCACGAAAAATAGCAATCGCCTGCATCTCGTATATTTCCGGGAATACGATCCCAAGGCGGCAGCCACGGGTTCCCAGCATCGGATTCATCTCTTGAAGATTCCGTACCTTTCTTATTAATACATCTGTTTTTCTCCATTCATCCTCTGCTTCTGCAGTTAAATGACTACCTGCTCTCAGCTTTTCCTGATGCAGCAGCAGCTCCTCCAGCTTTGGCAAAAATTCATGCAGCGGTGGATCAAGCAGCCTGATTGTGACCGGCAATCCGTCCATGGCTTCAAAAATCCCTTCAAAATCACTTTGCTGCATAGGCAGAAGCTGGTCTAATGCCGATTTGCGGCTCTCCGTGCTATCCGCAAGAATCATAGCCTGCACGACAGGAAGCCTGTGCGGTGACATAAACATATGCTCCGTGCGGCATAATCCGATTCCTTCGGCCCCGAATTCTCTTGCTTTGGCCGCATCCTCCGGTGTATCCGCATTGGTCCGCACCTTCATAGATCGGACCTCGTCCGCCCACTTCAATAGTTCCAGCAGCTCCTCGCTCATCTCCGGCTCCTTCAATGCAACAACTCCAGCGATTACCCGTCCTGTAGCTCCATCCAGAGTAATCCAATCACCTTCATTGAAGGTACGTCCAGCCGCCTCAAACTGGCGCGACTCTAAATCTATGTGAACCTCTTCACATCCGCACACACAAGGCTTGCCCATTCCTCGGGCTACTACCGCTGCATGGCTGGTCATACCGCCACGGCTTGTGAGGACTCCTTCCGCCGCTATGACTCCATGAATATCTTCCGGCGTTGTCTCCATGCTTACCAGCACGGAACGTTTGCCGGAACGGCTCCACTCCTCAGCGGTATCCGCATCGAATACAACCTGCCCCATGGCAGCGCCTGGCGAGGCAGGAAGACCGGTAGCAACGACATCCAGATGCTCTCCATCTTCAATAGCTCTATGCAGCAGCTGGTCCAAGTGCTCCATCTCTATTCTTTGCAAAGCTTCTTCCTTTGTAATAATCCCTTCTCTTACTAAGTCGACAGCCAGCTTGACAGCAGCCTGTGCCGTACGTTTTCCATTGCGGGTTTGGAGAATGAACAGCTCCCCTTTTTCCACCGTAAACTCAATGTCCTGCATATCCTTATAATGGCCTTCAAGTCTTGAAGCGATTTGGGATAGACTGGCGTGAATAGGAGGCATTTCGGACTTAAGCATCGCTATAGGAAAAGGGGTACGCACACCGGCAACTACATCCTCCCCCTGGGCATTCGTTAAGTATTCGCCATATAGCAAATTTTCCCCAGTCGAGGGATTGCGCGTAAACAAAACACCTGTACCGCTCTCTTCACCCATATTTCCAAAAACCATGGATTGAATATTAACCGCTGTTCCCTGTTCATCCGGAATCGAATAAAGGTCACGATAAATGATAGCTCTTTGATTATTCCAGGAACGGAACACTGCCTCTACAGCAAGCTGCAATTGCGCATATACATCTTGTGGGAATTCCTTATTAGCCTTCGACCTGATTATGGCTTTATATTGGTTGATTAATTCAAGCCAAGCTTCAGCAGGAACCTCTTTATCGGTTTGAATTCCATTTCTCTCCTTCAATTGATGGAGCAGTCTTTCAAAGTAAATTCCCTCTATGTCAAAAACCACATTAGCGAACATTTGAATAAGCCGCCGGTAGCAGTCGTAAGCGAAGCGTTTATTACCTGTATGCTGGGCTAACGCTTGAACGGTCACATCATTTAACCCAAGATTCAATATCGTATCCATCATCCCAGGCATCGAGCTTACAGAACCAGAGCGGACCGATACGAGCAAGGGGTCGCTGCTTCCTCCAAATTGTTGTCCTTTTCTTTGTTCCACCTGCTTTAAAGCAGCGCGAATTTCCTCGAACAACCCTTCCGGCAGCTTGCCCCCATTTGCATAATACTCCCGGCAAGCATCCGTACTCACTGTAAATCCTGGAGGCACAGGCAATCCGTTGTTCGTCATTTCGGCCAGATTGGCTCCCTTTCCTCCAAGCAGCTTCTTCATACCTGCATGGCCTTCTTGAAAGTGAAGCACTCTTTTAACATTCATGGTTGAATTCCTCCTGAGTATCCATTGTGGTATTAGCTCCGGTGCAGCTGTTTTTCTTACAAATGCTGTAGTAGGTAGTCACTTTTTCCGTATCTTGAGTCGCAATAATATCCCCGCAATGCTTGCAAATAATGACGCCCAGTTCCAGCTGCTGCTTGCTTCCGATTAGCTTCATAAGATTCATAAGATACCCGCCCCTTTAGCAATTTTGTTGGCCACCATAGCTGCAACATCGATCACACGACACGAGTAGGCCCACTCGTTGTCATACCATGCCAGCACCTTCATTTGATCTTTCGTTACCATTAAAGAAGGCCCATCGATAACTGCTGAATATTCACTCCCTATAAAGTCGGAAGAGACCAACGGAGTATCCACCATTCCTACAAATTTACTCATTTCACCTGCTGCTGCCTGTTGTAAAACTTGCACGGCCTCCTCGTATGAAACGCTTCTGCCGAGCTGCACCGTTAAATCCACTAACGAGACGTCAGGGGTTGGCACCCGGATGGAAATCCCTTGAATAACCGGAGCCAAATGCGGCAGCACACCGGCTAAAGCTCGGCCAACACCCGTTGAGGTAGGGATTATCGACTGTGTGCAGGCCCTCGCTCTACGCAAATCTTTATGCGGGTTATCCATATGATTCTGATCACTTGTGAAAGAATGGACCGTTGTCATCCAGCCGTTCTTCACAGTAAAGGCTCTGTCCAAAATATACAGCAGAGGAGCTACGCAATTGGTAGTACACGACGCGGCAGACAATATCCGGTGCTGCTCGGGATGATAGCTGCTGTCATTAACCCCCATCACAATAGTTAAGTCAGCTTGCTTGGCCGGAGCTGTAATAATCACTTTTTCGGCCCCTGCCGTTAGATGTTTACCCGCTCCCTCGCGATCCGTGAACTTCCCTGTTGCATCGATGGCAATATCAACGCCTAGCTTTCTCCATGGAATCAGAGAAGGATCTCTTTCATTTACCATGTCAATGACATTCTCATTAATATGCAGCTTTCCATTTCTAACCGTTATATTGGCATCCCATTGACCATGTATGGTGTCATATTTCAATAAATGTGCCACCGTTTCAACAGGGTATGAACAGTTGATTGCTGAGACTGCAACTCCGCTTCTTTGCTCTGAAAATGCCTTTCTAACAAGCAGCCTGCCGATTCTCCCCATCCCGCTAATGCCAATTTTGTTGTTCAAATGTATCACAACCACCTTTAAAATTTATGATATATAATACATACCATATAATTATATATGATGCAATAATTAATTTGAACCCTCATCATTATGACACACTTTATTTTAAACATGACACTAATATGCTACACTCTCTAGCTATGTCGCTTTTCAGCATGTTATAATCGGATCGAAGCCTTTTCGATGAAGAAACAATCCATCCTTGAAATTTCGGAGGTACGACGTTTTGAACAAAGTTACGGGAGCCATCGACGGTCAAACCAGATGCAAGCACTATCATAGCGAATTGGACATCATAGCGATTAAATTCAAGTGCTGTGACACCTACTATGGATGCTATTATTGCCACGAGGAAACAGTTAACCATGAAGCTATGGTATGGCCCAAGCTAGAATGGCACACCAAAGCTATCCTTTGTGGAAGCTGTCATACGGAGTTATCTATAAATCAATATTTAAATAGCAGTTATGTATGCCCTTCATGCAACAGCCCATTTAACCCCGGCTGCAGCAACCACAACCATTTGTATTTTGCGTCAGCCTCTGAATAGCAAAAAAACGAAACTCCCCCTGCCACTAGCTACTAGCAGCATTTTCTCTCCTGGCTGTATGCCAACAGATTGTTGAAACCTGGGATTGTAGTTGAAATTATTGGTTTTCCTCACAATGTTTATAGAATGCGGCTGCTGATTTTTCAAACTGAGAATCATTATCAATTATAAAATTCACATTTCACACTGTACATGTCGGATTATATCCGTTTCAGTCACTTAATTTATCTATAGTGCCGAAATTGATTTTGAAAAAGCGGAGCAAAAAAAAGAAGCCGCAGTATGTACGACCTCCTTCACATCTGTTTTATTCCGTTTTACTCTTATCAAACAAACAAGAGCTATTAAAAGCACGGCGGTTTCAGCCATACTCCTAATAGCCCTCTAAATTAACGATTTAACGATCTTGCTCAGACATCTTATTTCCACGGCAGAAGCTTTCGCTCCAGCCACTGCAAGCCACGGTTAAAAAGAAGCCCTAATAAAGACAAAATCAGAACACCAACCATAAGCTTTGTAGTGATCATAAGATTCCCGTAATGGAGAATCATCGAACCAACACCTTTTTGAGCGGCGATCATTTCCGCTGCTACCAGCAGAAGCAGGGAAGTTCCAGCAGCAAGCTTAAGACCGGCAAAAATCATCGGCAGAGCTCCAGGAAGTATAACCTTCCGAATCACGCTTAAATGACTGGAACCGAACGTAACCGCGGCTTTGATCCAAATCGGATCCACGTTCTTCACTCCGGAGAACGTATTTATCACGACTGGAAAGAACACACCCAAGGCAATCATAGTAAATTTAGGCGTTTCTCCAATGCCAAGCCAAAGAATAATCAAAGGCAGCAGCGCGATTTTCGGAATCGGATAAATCGAATACACGACGGGAGATAATATAGCGTCCACCCAACGTGAAAATCCTAGTATGAGCCCGAAAACAATACCGCAACCAGCACCTATAGCGTATCCAATGGCAATCCGGTATAAGCTCGCCAGTATGTTTTCATGAAGCTCCCCGCTTGATAGCATATCCCATCCGGCCACCAATATTAAGGACGGGGCTGGTAAAAACAACGGCGGGACTATCTCAAACCGGCAGACCAGTTCCCACAAAATGAGAATTCCGACAATCCCGATAACGGAAGCATAACCCGGAATCTTTTGCTCCAAGAAGGACACGCGGTTACGGATAATATGCCGCTGCTCTCGTCCTTGCGCCGAGGCTTGGGCGAGAGTCTCATTGGTTTCTCTTGGTGTTTGACTCATGGCCTATCCCTCCTTCAGCGCTTCTTGTGCATCATGCCGGATAAGCTGCCATATCTCATCGGCATAGCGTTCAAAAGCAGCACGATGCTGCTCTTGATCCCTTCCCATCCTCGGCAGATCAATTTGAATGACTTCTTTGATTTGTCCTGGATGGCGGGAAAGTACAATGACCCGATCAGCCAAATAAACGGCCTCCTGGATATTGTGGGTGACATATAACGTACTCAGTCGGGTACGATCCCAAATGGAAAGCAGCTCCTCCTGCATCAGCGTCCGTGTCTGCGCATCTAACGCAGAGAACGGCTCATCCATCAGCAGCAGATCAGGCTCGACAGCAAGAGCCCTGGCAATGCCTGCCCGTTGGCGCATTCCGCCTGACAGCTGTTTCGGATAAGCCGATTCAAACCCTGTGAGGCCTACAAGATCGATGAAGTGCTGACCTTTTTCCCGCTGCTCCTGCTTGCTTGCTCCCTGCTCTTCCAGACCGAATACAACATTTTCATAAACCGTGCGCCAAGGAAAGAGTGCAATTTCTTGGAACACAATGCCAAGCCGAGGTTCTTTACCTGAAGTTAAGCCCTCAAAGTACACCTCACCGCTGGATGGGGATAGAAGACCACCTACGATATTCAAAAGCGTAGATTTTCCACAGCCGCTGGGACCGACCAGTACAACAAACTCTTGCTCTTCGATTGTAAAGTTAATGTTTTGAAGAGCAGTGACTTCACGTTTCTTCGTATCAACAAACCGTTTCTCTACGTTGTTTATAACGATTTTCATGATCTTATTTCCCCAGCTTCTGTAATGCTTCTTCCAATAATACGGTATTCACGATTCCCGCAGGATCAATCGCTTTATCAATCAGCTTCTCTTTGGCATACCAATCTGCTTGTGTTTTGATATCAGTAGCTAAGAGCTTACCATCCCGGTCCATATAAGGAAGCCCTTGCTTCACATTCTCTTCAGGTTGATCGGTATATTTGGAGACAATTTTTACAACCTCATCATAGTTAGCGCCAGGTACGATTTTGCCATCCTTTTGGACCAGCACCGCGTCATAGTAATAACGTGTAGCCTTAGCATAAGCCTTCAGAAAACGTACAGCTGCATCCTTATTGCCTGCAAGCTTAGGTGAGAAGAACAAGCCGGATGTTTGATACTCAATCTCATCCCCAACCTGTGCTACAACCTTGCCATAGCCCTCTTTCACCACAGCTGTGATGTTCGGTTCATTAAGCATAACCGCATCAACCTGCTTGCTCTTGAGAGACTCCATCAATCCTTTAATGCTGTTCAAAGGCACCAGCTCGACATCTTTAAGCGTTAAACCGTGCTTCTCTAGCAATCTTCCCACCATATAGTGATAGGTAGAGCCGGTTTGTGTAATCCCGATCTTCTTCCCTTTTAGTTCATTGATAGCTTTAATTGCCGAATCTTTAGGGACCATCAAGGCCGTCGACGAGTAGCCCTTCTGCTCTCTTCCTTTATCAGCCACGATAACAAGCTTCTGACCTCCTGCTACCATGTTATACAAGCTTGCAGTAATTCCAGTGGCTCCTACATCTACACTTCCGCCTGCTGTAGCGACTGCAATAGGCTGCGCCGCGTCAAACCATTTGGCCTTAGCTTCAATGTTCTCTTCCTTGAAAAAACCTTTTTCAATACCAATAAATAAGGGTGCGGAGCTGGCTAGCTTAAGCATGCCGATATCCACCGAAAGCGCTTCAGCTTTTGCTGGTGCTGCTGTATTCTCCGGTGCTGCTGCTTCTTTTTTTCCACAGCCTGCCAGAGCGGTCGTCACCAGTAGTACCGCGGTTAATGCGAGAAGTGATGCTTTTTTCATTTTCTGTATACCCTCCAGTTTTTCTTAGTAGAATTAAATCCTATATAGATTCGACACACTAATTAGAATTTCCTGCGAAATTTCTAATTTTTATTGAACATTGTTTAAATATACACTATCAATTATTCATTTAAAACTAATGATTCCATTTTAATATATTAACATTTTTTTCCTGTAAAATTTTTGTCATAACCATTATTTGTCCCGTATGATAGCTGTAATGTACAGTAACATGGTACAGCAATTCCATCATTTGACGAGTGGAAGATGCAATCCCAGCTCCTTGAGAATAATATACATTCACATCACGGCTAAGATCATCCTCGGAAAGAGCGGCCATCACCTCACGTGTCTTCTCCCTAACAGCATACAAATGCTCAGAAAGCTCCTTGCAAGTGTATCCGCCTTCCGCCAGAAATTCAGCTGAGCGCTCCCGCATATAAGGATAACCGCCAATACTGTTTGCAATATTGTGATACTCGTTTCCTGCCAGATGAAGGCATAGGTTGCCGATGCTATTAGTTCCCTCCCGCAGCTTCTTCCATAGAAGCTCATCGGGAATCCGTGTTAAAGCCAGTTGAATTTTCTCCAGTTCTTTGTCTAGTAAATTCAAAGTCATTGGAATGAACATTAATATTTCCTCCTTGATTGCTCTCTTGTCCTGCCGTTATTTCCAAACCACTTTATTATGTTTGCCTAGTAGTAGGAATCAGCCATATTACTCCTTCATTAATAGGTTGCCCCAAAAACTGGATAACATGATTTCATCACAATAGTATCCACTGAGCGACTACATCACTTACAAGTACGTACTTCCCGCATGGACATAGTCCTAAAATATAGCATTTTTTTAAAGTAAAGTATACTTCCTCTGTTCAATGCCATTATTCTAAAAATGATAAAGGCCACACAAGAAAGAGCAGAGAGAATGATCTCTCTGCTCTTTTTTGTATCATACGCTTAGTTCATGAACTCAACGAATTGCAGCAGTCGTTTCAGCATTACCGCAGCCTCCGCGCGGCTTGCATGCTCCTTAGGCATAAATGCGTCAGCTGACATGCCGTTAATAATACCGGCATTCACAGACTGTGCTACGGCGCTAGACGCCCAGCTGCTGATATTCTTGTTATCGGAGAAGACCGATAGTCCTTTGACATCAGCATCTGCTTTCTTACCTGCCAGCCCTATCGCACGGCTGACCATCACAGCCATTTGCTCGCGAGTGATATTAGCGCTTGGACGGAAGGAGCCATCCTCGAAGCCAGTAACCAGACCCGCTTTGGAAGCAGTACTTACAGAACCCGCGTACCAATCATTAGCTGACACGTCGGAGTATGGTACATTATTACTTTCATTTAAACCCAGGGCACGAATGAGAAGAGTAGCAAACTCAGCGCGTGTAATTGGGTTTTGTGGTGCAAAGCTTGTTGCTGTTGTTCCATCCACTACCAGCTTGGAGGCCAGCAGGTCAATATCGCTCTTAGCCCAGTGACCGCTCAAATCGGCAAACGTTTTGCTCGACTCTACGATGGTGTAAATACTGTTTCCTGGACGCTTAATTGTAACGTCGGTAATACCGCCATTCACCTTGAAAATAGCCGGTACGAAAACTAATTTGCCGGTTGCAGGGTTATAAAGAACAGCCGTTACCTTCTTCGAATCAAACGTGTTTGGAATAGACAGGGTACGTTCCACATAAGTACTGCCAAAATCATTAATGGATACAGATTTGCCATTAGCTTCAGCCGTAATATTGAAATCAACCCCACTATTAAGCAGCTTCAATCCGTTTTCTCTGGCCTTGGATTCGATTCCTGAAGCAGTTGCTCCTGTAACCTTTTCCACAGTTACAATAATCTTCACATCTTTTACATCGGCGCCTAATTCTTTTGCCCATTTCTTCACATCGATCAGCTTCACAGGCAAGCTGTAGGAAATATTATCTAATTTAATGAACAATACAACTGCTGGAGCTTTACCTTGGGCATCCGATATGGAGGAAGCAGGAAGCTCGACTTTTACTACGGCTTCCGTTGTTTTCACATCAATAGCGATCTTCTGGTCAGCATTGCCACCTGACAGCAGACTATCCAACGCCTTAGCTATGGCTGCCGGGTCCACTATAGCTCTCGCTACTGTTGTTCCATCCGCCATTTTCTCGCTCACTGACGTTACGTGAATGCTGGATTCCCCCGTAGGAACAGTAGCTTCACCCGGTACTGATGGTGCAGGTGAAGATGAAGAGCCTAAAGACCTGTGTTCTTCATAACTTATTCTTGCACTTGCTTCCTTGGATGCAGCTGCCTCACCAGCAGCATTCACAACTGTAACTACATAATAGTACAAGTTGCGGGGTAAGCCTATATCCGCATAGCTTGTTGAAGTAAGCTTATCAGCAACCAGCTCGTATGGACCGCCGCTAGTCAAGCTGCGCTTCACACTGTAAGCTACAGCACCTGTCACCGCGTTCCACGAAAGGTTCACCTGTCTCATAACAGGTGTTGCGGTAACGGTAGGCGCAGATAAGACCGGTTTTGAATCTTCATTATCTACTTTTGCGCTTGCCTCATTAGATGTAGCGCCTTTTCCTGCGGCATTCACCGCTGTTACCACATAATAGTAAGTCATACCGGGGGTTAACCCAGTGTCCGCATAGCCTGCAGCTGTAAGTTTTTCTGCTACAAGTTCGTACGGGCCGCTGCTAGTCAAGCTGCGTTTCACGTTGTAGTACACAGCACCTGTAACTGTGGTCCAGGTAAGGTTCACCTGCCTCGAACCTGCTGCTGCGGTAACGGTAGGCGCAGACATGACTGGCAAAGTGTTTTCTGCACCTGCTTGCGTCGAAACCTTTCCAGGCACATCCATAGTTGCATCCATCGAGATGAATAGAGCAGGATTCCAGGTTACATCGCTCAAAGCACGGTTGCTTGCCGTAATACTAACCTCTGCTCCATTCAAAATAGATCCTTTGTCCGTAAATTTAGTGCCGCCTGACACTTGAATCAGAGCTGATGCAGATGTTCCAGGGTCTTGGACAAAATAATTATTTTGCGCGTAAATTTGCGATTCAACTCCAACCCCTATCGAGTACAGGGACGGATAGTTTGGATGATTGACCGATCCTTCATAGAAATTGTTGTAAAGATGAACCTGACCGTAACGAACACGAGGCGCGCGTTGGCCTATATTTTGATAGTAATTATGATGGAATGTAATTCTTTCCTTGCCGGTATCGCCTGTAAAGCTATCACTTCCGCCAACAAGAGTTGTTTTATCATGATCATGAAAGTAATTGAAGGATACCGTGACCAAATCGGAAGCATTCGTTATATCCATAGTTCCATCATGCTGTTGATACTTCCGTCCGAAATACGTGTGGCTGTGATCATCCGGATGGCTGCCATCACTAAACGTGTTATGATCGATCCAAATATGTGTGCTGCCTTTAATCGTAATATTGTCAAATGCTGAGTTCCAATTGCCTGTTTCTCCGTCTGTCGGATCCCACTGCGGGAAATAATCGAAGGCGTTTTGGAAATCAATATTCCGAATAATAACGTTATCCACGTTCTGAACCATCAGATTACCACCCAAAATCTTGGCATTCGAGCCAGGCAATCCAACAATCGTCGTGTTAGGGCCGACATTGATTTTGATCTTGTTGCCTTGATTCGTCTCCGATGCAGCGCGAGCCGTTTCAAGCGGGCCCGAAGGCACCGATGTTCTTCCCCAAACAGCCGGATCGTACGCTGCCAGGTAAGCATCTAGATCATAGGCCGGATCCTTGTAATAATCCATGCCTACCGGATTGTCATTATCATCCACATTCATATCCATAGTGCCCTTAATGTAGATAATCTTTGGAGTGGCATTCGTAGCGTTGGTACCGTTATTTCCGCCTAATGCTTTAATCAGCTCGCTGCGCTTAGTTACCGTATAAATATTGGCAGGATCAGCCGCTGCTCCGCCTTTCGTTCCCGTTGTAAAGGAAGCCCAGCCGTCATTAACCGCAAGAACCTCTTTACCTATATCCGTTACGGATGTATCCACTACGTTGATTGTTAAAGGTACTGAAGCAGCGCCGAATTCAAACACCAGCGACTGTGTCCCTACTTGCAGCCCTGCAAGGTAGGCCTTATTAATTGTAACTACATTACCGCTAACCGTATAATCGGATGCACTCAGTACGGTCTGGTTATTTTTAATACTACTAAAAGCCTTTCCATTAGCTTGCAAGGTAACTTGAATATCATCCTGTTTTGCTGCATTCTTGTCGAATGTTGAATATGTAACGGATACTGTCGGCATATAATTGATCTTTGGCATAATGACAGGAATTGAAGGATCCCAGTCGCCAAAAATATTAGAAATTGTTTGGCTTGCTTCTAATCCTGTCAGTTGTTTAGCAATTTGCCGTGAGGCAGGATCTGCCCCTGTTCCATAGCTATTGTACTCGTTAAAAGAGTAAGAAAGGCATGTTCCCGCACAAGCAGCAAGCCAGCCGGCATTAAGGAATTTCTTGGAGTCGATTAACGTATTAATAAAGCTTACTTTTGCATTATCCTTCCACGGACGTCCCAAATCGTAAATGCCTTGAGCTGAAGCACCATCAACTACTTGGGAATTCAGGAATACATACCCGGCATCTGTTGTATTTTTTTGTGCTGCTGCCGTGATATGTCCTCCACCGCCCGTATGGCTTACGAGAACCATTTTCACATTATCAAATACTACAGCAGGAGCTTCTCCGAAAATGAAGTCGACATCTCCCTGAATAATGCTGTTATGGAAATAATGACGACCTTTCCCAGCAGCATTCAATCCGGTATACAACGTATCCTGATAGCCTATCAATTTGACCGATTCGAATGTCGCCATATCGCTTTTTAGAGACAGTGCTACGGCCTGTGCCACAGCAGAACGCGGACCCGCGCTGTTTTCGATCGTCAAATTGGAAGCTGTAAAATAATCCGCATTGACTTCAACGGTCTGGCTAAGGAAGGTGTTACCGGTATGTCCCGGTTGACCTGTGGTTGCCGCTGTTCCAGCATAATCTCCATATACGATTTTAGTCTGATCCATCCCTGCGCCGACCAGACTGACGTATGGACGAGTGACAACCAGCTTCTCCGTATACGTTCCTGGAGTGATATAAATGATTGTTCTTTCGGTATTGGTTGTCGGAATGCTGTTCACAGCGCTTTGAATGGTTTTGAACGCTGACGGATCGGCTGTCGCACTGGCATCAACCGTAAGCACTTTAGCCGGAAGCACCACGATCTCATCGGATTGCTGACTTTCTCCACTCGCATTCACGGCTGAAATCACGTAATAATAAGTCGTTCCGTTGACAACACTCTTATCCTCATAGGAGGCTACGGTGCTTGAAGCCACTAGATCATATGAACCACCACTTGTGGTCGCTCTTTTCACCTTGTATTGGGTTGCGCCGGATACCGCGCCCCAAGTAAGTTTTACACTGCCCATCTCTACAGTTGCTTGTAAGTCTGTCGGCTGAGCAGGAGCACCTGTCACAGGAACATACGGCTTAGCCATCAGCTGATTAGAAATCATGCTTTCCTGTAGAGCTATCTGTTCTGGATTATTTACGGTTACCTGAGAAGTATTAATAGCGGTTATGACATAATAGTAAATTGTTCCGTTAACTACATCGGTATCTGTGTAGCTAGTACCATTAACTGATTTAACTTCTGTATAAGGCCCGCCGTTCGCAGTACTTCTTTTTACACTGTACTTTGAAGTCTTGGCAACCGGAGACCAGCTCAGAGCAACACTGCTGTTCCCAGCTGCCGCGCTCAACAAAGTTGGTGCTCCTACCGGCGCAGCTGAGGCTACCTTTAAAAGTTTAGAGCTCGGACTGTTGCCCCCCATATTCTCGGCCACAACTTGATAGTAATACTCCGTACCGTTAGTGAGACCTTTATCCAAATACGTCGTAGCTCCCAGCTTCTGAGCTACTGTTACAAAAGGACCATTTGGTGTTGTACTTCTATAGAGTGTGTAGGTTGAAGCGACTTCAACTCCATCCCCGTCTTTGCCTTTTTCAGCGCTCCAATTCAGAGTTAGCTGACTGTCTCGGATAGCCGTATCAAAAAATACGGGTGCTGAAGCAGGCGCCTGTACGTTGTTCGGATAGCCAAGAGCTTCATGCGAAAAATCACTTTCCCCACTCGCATTAACACCAGTGACAACATAGTAATAATTCGTCTTATTCACCAATTCAGTATCTATGTAGGTTGGTGAAGTCAGGTTGTCGGCAACAAGAGTGTAAGAGCCTTTGGAAGCTGTGCTGCGATATACGTTGTATGAATCTACTCCGCTTGCTGGGTTCCACTTGAGCTCTACCTTATTGTTGGCACCAGCCGTAGTCAGATTTTGCGGAGTTGCGGCACTTTGCTGGTACACTCTTACGTTATCCACATACATGCTGCCAGTAGACGATCCTGCTGTTCTTGCCTGAATTTTGGAAATGTTGGTGTCTAGTGTACTAAACTTATAGTTTCCTTCGTAAATTCCGTTAAGAAATACATCAGCCGAATTTGTACCTGTATCGGCAACAAATTTCAAACGATACCAGTTAACTGTACCACTGGGATTAATAGGTAAAAAAGTATTGAGATTCGTGACACTAAATGAAAGTACTGTCTTACCCGAGCTATCAAGCAATTCTAATGGATAAGAATCACCAATGACTTTAGGCTGCATGAAATCCAACTCGGCGATCAGACCGTTTTTACCTGATACCGGTGAGAAAGTGTTCGTGTAGCCGCCTCTGCGACTTGCATTTGCATTATCATTGATCCACAATACATTACTTGAATTGCCTATAATCGCTGCTGATTTATTATTTGCCGGTGCAGCTTCAGTCGGCGAGTAATATTTATTCGTCAAATTATTATTGTTAATTACGGTTACGTTATTAATCGCAGCATCCGCTGCTGCAGCAATAGAGGCGAAACCTGATGGGGTGTCCCCTAGCTTGCTGGATTCAAAGTTATCATTAATCAGAAAGGTGCGCGGTTTGCTTGACACTTCGCTGGAGCTAACGCTTTCTCCAATCGAGTTAACAGCAGTTACCACATAATAATAGGTGCTGCCGTTGTTTAAGCCCGTGCTAACAAAGTACGTGCTGCCATCGACCACATTGGCGATTGGATTGTATGGACCGCCTTCTGTATCGCTTTGTTTTACTTTATATGAGGTCGCTCCTGTCACACTGCTCCAGGAAAGGCTCGTCTGCTTGTCGCCTGCCCAAGCAACTAAATTAGTGGGCGCAGCAGGAAGTGACGGCACACTAGGTGTTACTGAAACAGAATTGGAGTTAGCACTCTCGACCGCTGATCCGCTTACAGCCGTAACCACATAATCGTATGCAGTTCCATTAACGGCACTGTTATCTGTAAAGCTTAGCATTGTCACATTCTGCAAAGTTGTGTAAGAGCTGTCTGAAGTCAATTTGCGTTTGACGTTGTAGGAGGTCGCTCCGCTCGCCGCGATCCATTGAAGCTCCACTTTATTGTTACCGCCAGCTGCCGTCAATCCTGTAGGCACAGGTTGAGCGGTAGGTGCGATTGGCGATGCTTTTACTTGGTTGGAGTAAACACTTTCTGTAACCGAGTTAGCGGCAGTAACGACATAGTAGTAGTCCAGCCCGTTCGTTACTGTAGTATCCGAGTAACTTAGTCCCGTTACTGGGCTTGTATTTATGGAAGTGTACAAGCTTCCGCTTGTGGTGCTGCGTTTTACGTTATAATACGTTGCACCCGTTACAGTCTCCCAGCTCAGATCAACTTTATTTGGAGCTACTGTCGGAGCTGAAAGCGTAGGAGCAGAAAGCGCAGGAGCAGTCTGTGGTGTGTACACCTTGAGGTTATCCAAATAAAATTCCATTCGGGCCCCATCGCCTGTATTAATTTCAAGGCCGCCGATATCTGTGAAGGCAACCCCAGAAATAACACTCACGCTTGAAGCCGTATATGTATTGCTGTCATCAGTAACTGTAACGTTATATTTAGAATTGGATACATCGATTTCAAGCTTTATGTGGTACCACTTACCTGTACTGAAAATTAATGGCGGGGAAAAATCAGTAAGCACATTGCTGGCGTTTCGATATTGAAGCTTATTTCCGGCTGCCGTTTCAATAGAAATTGGCCTAGCATTGTTGCTGCTGTTTGCAACCCGAAACCGGGCGTTAGTATTCGTACCCCCACTGAGAGTGTTGGTCAAAAAGTCATATTCCATATTAACCTTTGCCCCGCTAGACACGGTTTGAGGAGTAAAGGTTGTCAGGGCACTAATGCTTCCTTTGCTCGCCGAAACATTATCATATAGATGGAGCGCATTGCTCCCATTTAGGGTAGAGACATTAGCATTAAGGTCCGATACCGCTGTTGTATTTATCAGATTCTCCAGAATGGTAGTTGTGAATTTGAAATCCTTTACCGTTATATTGCTGGAGGTCGTTGCTGTACCTGTCCCAGCCGTACCTAAACTGCTCAATACATTCCCCGAAGTCCAAGATTCAAAATTATCAGAGTACGGCAAAGTCGCCGCCGCTTGCACCGTACCGCTGTACAGCGGCACTGAAGACAGTATTAGAACCGCTGTCATCAAGCTACTTATCCATCTCTTCATTCGTATCATTTGCTTCATACGCTGCATGTTCCTCCTTTATTTGTTTATCTTACAAAGCCTGCCCCAATGTTTAAGCCGCTTTTCCTCCTCTTCATATCCCGCTCCTGAACTGGGCCTGGCTGCATTTCCATTATGGGCCCCAAGTCCGCACCTAGCTATAATCATCTCACTTGAAGATAGGTGATTACTCGCATCCGCCCAGCTTTCATTGGCAATCAGCTTGTTTTAACCTACAAACGCGAATAACCCCCTAGGGAATGATTCCCTGAGGGGGTTATTAACACCATTATAAACCTCACTAAATTCATTTGTTAAATTTAGCATATTCGCATTTCATCTCTTCAATGATTTGAGACACATCGTTCCTATCTCGCTCAGCTTGAGGAATTGAATATCCAAGGCTAAACTTATGACTTGGGGCCGTTATTCCAGATCACCTTTTCCCCGTAATCCTTACCCCAGCTGTACATCATTTTTAAGATAGGCATTAAGCTTTCACCATAGTTTGTCAATGAATATTCCACCCGTGGAGGAACCTCAGCGTACACTTTACGAGTCACCAATTGATCCTCTTCCAACTCACGAAGCTGGTTAGTTAACATTTTTTGAGTGATGGAAGGAATTAATTTCTTCAGCTCGCTGAACCGTTTAGTCCCCTCTAGCCCAAGATGCCAAAGAATAATAAGCTTCCACTTCCCTCCAATGACTGCAAGAGTTAATTCCTTCTCGCAATTAATTTCCATAAGGTTAATCCGTTCCTTTAACTCATTTGCCATACATATTTCACTCCTTTTATCAAGAAAAAGTCTTATATAACCTCCGAACCGAATTAACCAAGCCAGGCTCAATAGTATCTTACAAGTAACTACACCACTTACAAGTGCGTACTTCCCAAATAGAAAGTTTAGTCCTAGAATAAGGCTTGTTCAGAAAAAATACAACTGCTTGTTATAAAGGAGAGCTAATCATGGAACTTCAGCTAGCATTGGATCTGGTGGACATTCCTCAAGCCAAGGTACTCGTTAAGGAAGTAGAAGCTTATATAGATATCGTCGAAATCGGCACACCTGTTGTCATCAATGAAGGCCTTCGGGCTGTAAAAGAAATCAAAGAAGCTTTTCCTCATTTAAAAGTTCTGGCCGATCTCAAAATTATGGATGCGGGCGGCTATGAGGTTATGAAGGCATCTGAAGCCGGTGCTGATATTATTACCGTACTGGGTGTTTCCGATAACAAAACGATCCAAGGCGCTGTAGAAGAAGCTAGAAAACAAAACCGTAAAATCATGGTTGATATGATTAATGTAAAAGATATTGAAGGTAGAGCGAGAGAAATCGATACATTTGGGGTTGATTATATTTGTGTCCACTCCGGGTACGACCATCAGGCTGACGGAAAAAATTCCTTCGAAGAGCTTGCAGCGATTAAACGGGTCGTCAAACATGCAAAAACCGCTATTGCCGGCGGTATCAAGCTAGATACATT
This sequence comes from Paenibacillus foliorum, assembly GCF_013141765.1. Taxonomy (GTDB): domain Bacteria; phylum Bacillota; class Bacilli; order Paenibacillales; family NBRC-103111; genus Paenibacillus_S; species Paenibacillus_S foliorum. The sequence continues at coordinate 32,207 of NZ_WHOD01000097.1, read as the reverse complement.
GCCAGAGGTTATCCAAGCAAATCCTGATCTTGTTATTGTTGGCGGCGGCATTACCGGGCATGAAAATCGTACATTCGCAGCTGCCGCCATGCAAACCTTAATTAAACAAGGCGTATAATCATGCAGATTACTCAATATACGAATGAGGTAATAAAAGAGCTTAATCGTGCCGCATCCTTAATCTCTGAGGAAACAGCCCAGAGCTTAGTTGACCGCATCATGAAAGCAGAGAAAATTTTCGTTGCCGGAGCCGGTAGATCCGGACTGATGATGCGGGCCTTTGCCATGCGGATGATGCATATGGGGTTACAGGTTTATGTTGTAGGTGAATCGGTGACACCGGGTTTAGCCGAAGCGGATCTGTTGATCATTGGCTCCGGTTCAGGGGAAACGAAAAGCTTACTCTCTATGGCGTCTAAAGCTAAGAGCTTAGGAGCTGGCGTAGCTATCGCGACGGTTAATCCTGAATCATCCATTGGACTATTAGCGGATATCGTCATTCAAATTCCCGCCTTATCCAAAGACACCTCAGATGGTGGACTTACAAGCATTCAGCCTATGGGCTCTTTGTTTGAACAAAGTCTTCTGCTGCTGTTCGATTCTATCATTCTTCAAATGATGGATAAGCTAAATTTGGACTCCTCAGCCATGTTCGGAAAGCATGCAAACCTGGAATAAATTAGAAAAACGCAGTCTTCGCTGAATTAGCGATGGCTGCGTTTTTAAGTGAGCCATTAATTCGCTATGAGCTCTCAAGCACGGGTTTGGGTTTTGACCGCTAACAAATACAGGTTTTCTTCTTGTTTCCCTGTTTCCCTAACGCTTCTACCTTGTGAATATAATCAGTCGCTAGCGGCACTTTGCATGCTGTATTACCAACATCCACTCGAACCGCACCTATCTGTTCCGCTGTTTCTACGGCTTCCTTGGCCAAGGCTTCCACGTAAGAACCCACAGCAATGACAAAACCGTTCATCGTATACCGGACACGGTTTCTTTCCGAGTGAATGGATTGCTCAACTTTATTCAAGAGACCGCGGATTTCTTGTAAATCCAGCTGCTCATCCGGCGTAATTGAAATAAAATTCGCATAGACGCTCCAACCACAGGCAGCAATCATCTCTTCAGAAGCTCCAATCCATTTCAGTGCCAGCTCGCGGGCATACGCGCTTTCAGCTGTAACTCCTGCTACCGTGTATTCGGAAAGCATATACCAATAGGCTTTTTCAACCCACTCCTGCAGCCGTTCTTTGGTCATTGTCTTCGGGTTTACAGTAAGTCCTGCCAAGTACATAGCATCGTGATTACCTGAGTCGTACAGCGTCAAAGCTAAGTCCTGATTTTTCTTTACCTCTTTGACAAGTTTCTTCAAATCCCCGACCTTCACGCCAAAAACAGGCTCTCTAACTCCGTGACGGAAAAACGTTTTCTTCGTTTGTTCCGTACCCATTGCTTCCAATTGCAGCATAACCTCTTCGAATGTCATTCATGTCATCCTCTTAACCGAGTATCTATAATCAACCAATAAATTAGCCGATTTCTCATATTTATCATGCCCTAGAATGCAATAAAATAAAGACTACATAGCACCCTCGATATCTTGAATACTACAAGTTGTATCCTTCCAAAAACACATCCCAATTTAGGAATATATATCCTAGTTTGATAAGACGGTCTTGCCTCCCCTGCATTAGTATTACGTTATGTATCACGGTTAGGGCCCTACTCGAGGTACATCATACATGTATGCGTTTTCAATAAGTGAAGCATTAGGTTGCACAAATTAGCTGGATCAGGTTTCACGGGGCATCCTGAGCTTTATGAATCGTCCGATATTTATTAGGAGGCATATTAAGGGAGTCTTTAAAGGCTCGATAAAAAGTGGAAACCGATTCAAACCCTAGCTCAAAACAGATCGATACAATATCTTTTTCCGATTCAACGAGCATTGTTTTAGCCATTTTGATTCGGATATCGGTTAGGTACTGCATCGGAGTCATTTCAAATTGTTTCTTAAAAATATTGTTCAAATATCTGGTGCTGATTCCTTGCTTGGCAGAGATGTCATTGCAGTTAAGAATTTCGAAGTAATGAGTATCAATATAATGACGTATCCGTTCAGCGCGTAAGCCGTTAGCATCCGACGACTGCTGTAATTGTTGAGAGCGTACGAGAACTACAAGAAGCTCCGACAGCATAATTCGGGTCACCAAGATACTCAGTATATTTCCGCTTGCTTGTTCGAACAGCATCTTTCTAAACAGCTGCCTAAGCTCGCTAACGCTAAAAGGATTAGGCCTATGCAATTTGGACTTGTTAAAAAAGACCTGGAGCAGCGCTTCTTGGATAGAAGTATCTAAACTATTGCCATCAAAAGCGAGCACCAGAACCGTCAGCTTCGTATTGGACATTATAGAATGCTTTGAATTCGGAGCAATAACCGCTACATTGTCTTGTGTGTAGGCGGACACCTTTCCATCCAAGGTAATTTTACCTTCGCCTTCCAAAGCATATAGAACTTGATAAAAATGATGATCATGCTCTTTAATTATATCACCATCCGTATGTTTGAATTCATACAAAAGAATTCCCTCGGCTGGCAGGTCGGTCGTTTGTTTGCCCATTTGGAAACCCCTCCGTTACTAATAATTGTTTTATTGCTCATTATATGGTTTTTTACTCAAATTTTTCAAGCTTTTCTATTGGCCAACAACTTTAAAAAAAGGAGTGTTCTCAGCAAAATGCAGTCACAGCCTATTGATGTAATAGTAGTTGGTTCCGGTGCTTGCGGAGGACTCGTAGCCAAGGAGCTATCCGATCATGGATTTTCGGTGATTATGATAGAAAGTGGAAAGCGGTTTCAACCTTCTGTTGATCTGAGTAATTCAGAAGCCAACAGTGGAAAGATCCAATGGACTGAGCCCAGAGTGTATACCGGGAAGCATCAGGTTATCCCCAAATCCGGCATGGGCGTAGGCGGCGGCACCCTGCCATGGTTGGGCCTAATGCCCCGCTTCCATCAAGCGGATTTCAAAACCTATTCCTCAGAAGGAGTAGGTGAGGATTGGCCCCTTACTTACGATGATCTTGCACCGTACTACTTGAAAATCGAACGGGATTTCGGCGTAGCTGGAGATTGCGGCCCCTTCTCACCCGAATCTTATTCGCTCCCTATGCCAGCTCATCGGATGAGCTGGCATGCCCAAGTATTGGCCGAAGGCGCTCGCAAAGCAGGGGCACATCCCTTTGTTCCTCCTACAGCGATCAACTCTGTTGAATATGATGGCCGTCCTGCTTGTATTTACTGCGGCTGGTGCGGGTCCGGCTGCCCTACCGGAGCTAAGGCAACCAGCCAAGGGACGTACTTGGCCAAAGCCGAAGCAGCCGGAGTCCAGGTGATAAGCGAAGCCTTTGTACATCGCGTCAATTATGATCCTTCGGCTGGCCGAGTAACAGGAGTTGCCTATCTGGATTCGGCTGGCAAAGAACATGAAGTGAGTGCCCGGCTCGTTATTCTGACAGCCCATGCGATGGAGACGCCAAGACTGCTGCTCCTATCCGCTTGCCCCACCTTCCCGGATGGGTTGGCCAATTCTAGCGGAACTGTCGGGAAATATTTGCTCAGCCATCCAACCTGGCAAGTATTCGGTACATTCGATGAACCCATAAACGCCTATAAGGGATTCCAGATGGGGCAGGTTATGGTTCAAGACTATTATAAGCCTAATCCGCGGAATGACTATGCGAGGGGATTTGTGCTTCTATCCTACATGATGACCCCAGTGACCTATGCGAATCTCAGCGGTGATTTTGTAGGTGCTGATTTCAAGCAATTTCTAAGCGACTATTCCCATACAGCCGCCTGGTGGGCCCACGCAGAAGGATTGCCGAGTGAGACTAACACGGTTACCTTGGATCCTCAAGTAAAGGACCATCGGGGTATTCCCGTAGCGCGGCTAACTACCGAGTGGCTAGACAACGATATTAAGGTCGCTGCCGCAGGACGGGATAAAGCTGCTGAGCTGATGGAAGCCTCAGGTGCCCGTAAAGTAAGAGTTGGCCTGAATTATGGTGCTCATGCGATGGGAACCTGTCGAATGGGCAACAACCCAGCTTCCTCTGTAGTTAACGAATACTGCCAATCACATGATATCAAAAATTTGTTTATCTGTGATACGAGTGTTTTCGTAACGGGCAGTGGACTGAATCCTACTCTGACAGCTATGGCTATAGCCAGCCGTGCTGTGGATTACATTGCCACTATTTCGCAGCAAGGGGAGCTATAAGATCAGTACACCAAATTTAACCATGTACGATACGCTCTATATCGGAGGTGATTCAGATGAGCTTTACCCTAACCAATGAACAGATCGAAATACTTACGCTTCTAGCAAACGGCGTCATCCCGGCGGATGAAACGGATCTTGGTGCAGCCGAGGTCCAAGCAGGTCCCGTCATTGCCTCAAGAATAAATAATGGCAGCATTCATAGTCATGTTTATTTGCAAGGAATCGAAGCGGCATCTGACCTGGCTCAAGATCTTTATGGCTGCACGCCGAATCTTATGAACGCGGAGCAAATCTATGAGGTGTTGCTTGAATTGAGGACTCTTACTCCTCCGTTCTATAAGCAGCTTAGGCTGGATGTTTCTGCCCTGTATTTGAGTGACCCTGCGGTTTGGGAGCGGATCGGATTTCCTGGCCCTTCCTCAGATAAAGGTGGATATCCCGACTTCGACCAACCCCAGCATAAGCTCAAAACTCAAGGTAAATAGTCAGTAAAAAACTAATCTAAAATACCAGGAGGATATCTATGAAAAGAAAACCGGCATACCAATGGTTAACCCTCGTTATAGTCCTTTCTTTGATGGGCACACTTCTTGCAGGCTGCGCTGGAGGGGGCAAGAACGAACAAGCATCAACCGCTCCCAAGGACGGCAACAAATCCAAAAAAGCCTATAAAATCGCACTAAGCAATTCATTTACCGGTAATTCATGGCGTTCGGAAATGCTGAAGGTTTTTGAAGCTTATGCTCAACAAAAAAAAGATAAGGGCGAGATCAGTGAATTTTTTGCATCAAGCTCAGGGAATGATCCGCAAGCCCAAATCAATGAAATCCGCAATATGATGTCAAAAGGCTATGATGCCATTCTGGTTGACGCTTCTTCACCGACTGCGCTCGCCCCCGTTTTAGGTGAAGCTGTAGATCGGGGAATCGTGGTCGTCGCTTTCGATAACACGGTCGATTCCAACAAAATTTATAATGTGAACACCGACCAAGTCGAATTTGGAAGAGTGCAAGCGAAATGGCTTATGGAACAAATGGGCGGAAAAGGCAACATTCTCATGATTAAAGGTATAGAGGGCATTACGATTGACCGTGACCGAGATAAAGGACATCGGGAAGTGCTGGCTAAATATCCGAATGTCAAAATCCTTCAAGAAGGCTTCGGCAACTATGACGACGCGACCACATCGGTCATCATCAATAACATGCTTTCCGCCCACAAGGCAACAGGCATACAAGGTATTCTAACCCAAGGCGGCGGAGAAAATGCTATCGTGGAAGCGTTGAAGCAGCATAAGCTAGACCCTGCTTCCATTCCCCTTACTGGCGAAATGCTCAATGGACTTTTCCGACACGTGAAGGAGAGCAAGGTAAAAGCGATTGCCGCAGGCCAGCCTCCCTACTTAAGCGCAGCCGCACTGGATGTTGCACTCAAGGTGCTAAAAGGAGAGAAGACGGAAAAAACAACTATCATCCCTCTCCCCTTCGACGATTATAAAAATGTGGATAAATGGTATGCGCCTGGCCAACCGGATAACTTCTATGTCGACTGGACCGATCCCGCCAACAGCTACAATCTAAAAATCGAACAAATTTTACAAAAATAATGAATACAGGTTAAGGAAGGTGCAGATAAATGTCGCTAATTTCAAGCAACGATCTACCTGCAGCCACCCCGGCGGAAGTCTTAATTGAGGTTTCCGGAGTAAGCAAAAGCTACGGCGGGGTTAAAGCGTTAATCGATTGTGACTTCTCATGTAAGAGAGGCGAGGTGCATGCACTTCTGGGTGAAAATGGCGCAGGAAAAAGCACATTGGTCAAAATATTGTGCGGTGTTGTGAAACCCGATTCCGGCATGATTCGCTTCAAAGGACAGGAGGCGCAAATCCACTCTCCAGTGGATGCCTCCCACAAAGGAATTGTTGCCGTATTCCAGGAGCTTTCGCTTATACCTGATCTTTCTGTTGCGGAAAATGTATATCTGGGACATGAGCCCTTAACCAAATGGGGTCTTATCGATTTTAGACAAATGAATGAAAAGACTGAGCAGCTATTGCAAAATCTCGGGTTGCATATTCCATGTGATAGCTTGGTGCGCGATTTATCATTATCCGAGCGTCAGCTATTGGAAATTGCCAAAGCATTATCCCGCGACCCGGAAATCATCATTTTGGATGAAGCTACATCCGCACTTGGCCAACAAGAAGTGGAGCTTCTGTTTAGTATCATAAAACGCCTGACCGCCCAAGGTATGACGGCCATTTTCATCTCCCATCGAATGGATGAATTGGCGAAAATCGCTGATAGGGCAACCGTATTTCGTGATGCACGTTACATCACTACCTTCGATTGGGGGACCGTGAGCAACGAACAAATTGTGAACTGGATTGCAGGGCGCACGGTGAAAGAAACCTATCCTGAGAAAAAGCACGTTCATACGGATGATATTGCGCTGGAGGTAGTAAACCTATCGAGTGATCGGAATTTTCAACATATTAACCTTCAGCTTAAAAAAGGTGAAATCGTCGGAATTGCTGGTTTGCAGGGACATGGACAAAGTCAATTTTTACAGGCACTCTTCGGAGCTTGCCCTATTACCAGCGGTGAAGTGAGAGTTGCAGGCGACACCATTGTACTGAGCGGACCCAAATCTGCTATTGATGCTGGGATTGCTCTAGTACCCGAGGATCGAAAAAACGAGGGCCTGCTGCTGACGAGATCCGTCAAAGAGAATTTAACACTAATGACTTTAGGCCACAGACAATCAATGGGCATTATTCGAGCAGATATGGAGGGAACGGAGGTTCAGCGTTTAATCCAGCTCCTAAACATCAAGACCCCCCATCCCGATTTAGAGGTTGGCGGACTAAGCGGAGGGAACCAACAAAAGGTTGTGATCGGCAAGGCGGTAATGACTGAAGCGGCTGTATTGTTGTTGGCCGATCCTACAAGGGGAATCGATATCGGTACGAAAGCGGAAATCTATCAGTTAATGAGAAACCTTGCCGATGATGGGATCTCCCTATTGTTTTATTCTACCGAGCTTCCTGAGTTGGTTGGGGTATGTGATCGCGTTGCTGTTTTTAAGCAGGGACGAATCTCTGCGATGCTTCATGGCAGCAGTATTACTGAGCATCATATCATCAACGCCGCACTTGGCATATCGCAGGAGGTGAATCCTTAATAATGTTGCCCACATCTAGTCGCAAGCGCAGCGGCATCTTTGTAAAACGGAATAAAGAGGCCATGATGGCCTTTTTGATCTTGCTCATTATCCTTATCCTATTTGCGGTAAACCAAAATGACTTCTTTACGCGCTTTGGACCCCAATCCATCTTCAACCAAGTCATTACTCTTTCAGTTGCTTCATTAGCCCAAACGATCGTGGTATTAATCGGGGGTATCGATCTTTCTATCGGCGCTATGATCGGATTAACGAACTCTATTGCTGCAACTATCATGGATCCGGTTGTGACAGCTGTAGGAAACGAATGGTTAGGCATCATCCTTACTAATTTAATAGTGCTTGCTATCGGAGGAATGGCGGGTCTCATTAACGGAGTCATTATTGTGTATGGTAGACTGCAGCCCATTATTGTGACGCTGGCTACCGCTTCCATATTCGGCGGCATTGCTTTGTACATTCGGCCTACCTCCGGTGGCAAAGTGCCCGAAGTGTACAGCTCTCTACTGACAGGCCGGGTATTTACCTATATCCCGATCTCTGCTGTCGTTATGGCGGTTTTCATTGTATGCATCTGGGTACCTCTAAGACGGTCCAGATTGGGTCAATCCTTCTACGCGATTGGCGGAAATGAATATTCGGCTTTCGTTTCAGGTATCCGAATCAATCGAACGAAGCTATGGGCTTATACCTTGTCCGGCTTATTCTCCGCATGTGCAGGACTTCTGCTTACGGCTCAAACTGCTTCAGGCGACCCGCTGGGAAGCAGCCTATTTACACTGAATTCCATCGCTGCGGTGGTTCTTGGAGGGACTGCCTTACAGGGTGGGAAGGGAGGCTATCTGGGAGCTGTAGCCGGAGCAGCTATTCTATCCTTAATTTTAGGCTTGTTAATTTTCTGGGGGGTTCCTTCCTTTTACCAAAATGCCGTTCAAGGTCTGATTCTAATTCTCGCTTTAGCCATTGGCATCCTCCAAAGAACAGGAGCAAAAGCTTTATTACGTTTGCGTACAGGATAATAGCAAAGGAGGTTAGCCGTGAAAACGGAAATAATCAAATCGGATTCCTTACGATCCCAGTTATCCATGAGCTCTCTAAAACGATCCGGTATTATGAAAATTTACGCAACCCTATTCCTCCTGTATGCTGTTTCGGGCATGATGCAGCCTCACTTTTTCTCTGTGGATCATGTGATGCAGCTATTGGTCATAGCGTCCTTTTTAGGAATCCTTGCTGTAGGCCAAACCTTGGTTATTTTAACAGGCGGGATCGATCTTTCCGTTGCCTATATGTTAAATTTGGGTGCGGTTCTGATGACTCAGGTTACGATCGAGCATGGCGGCTTTATTGCCCTGCTGGTCATGCTTACGGTTGGTATTATGGTTGGTATTTTAAACGGACTCGGTGTTGCCTATTTGAACATCTCTCCCATCATAATGACACTTGCTATGAGCAGTATTCTGAAAAGTATTACCTATGTTTATTCGAACGGCAATCCCAAGGGAGCGTCACCGGAGTGGCTGCGCTATTTGGGTACCGGTACTTTTATGGGCATCAAGATAGCCGTTTTGGTATGGATCGTCCTCTCCATTGTGGTGATCCTGCTGCTATCCAGAAGTACATTCGGTCGAAAGCTCTATGCCATTGGAACAAATGCTAACGTTGCCTATTTATCAGGGATTAGAACCAAGCGAATGACCATCCTTGTGTATATGCTAAGCGGGCTTTTTGCAGTGTTGGCGGGCATGATGTCCGTTGGATTCTACGGTCGTTCCTTCTTGGGAATGGGAGATACGCTGCTGCTGCCTTCTATTGCTGCCGTTGTTATCGGAGGTACATCGATTATGGGAGGACGCGGCGGTTATGCCGGCACCATCGCAGGAGCCGTTATTATTTATGTGTTAATGAGTATTTTGACGGTAATTGAAATTAATGATGCAGGACGGCAAATCATTTACGGTCTTGTCATTCTTATAGTGTTGTTCATGTATGGCCGAGGAAAAAGCGCTAAGGCTTAACCCGGCAGTATTTCATAAAACTAGGAGGGCTCAGTATGGAAATAAATAAAAAAGGTATGGATTGTTTGCATTTTATCAACGGAGCCTATGTAAGTTCTCAGGAGCCTGGGACGTTTGACAACATCAATCCCGCTTCAGAGGAAGTAATCGGCCAAATAGAGGACGGTGGAAAAGCGGATGTCGATTTGGCTGTTAAGGCCGCTAAGGCAGCCTTTGATAATGGCTGGAAGCACTCCAAAATCAGTGAACGAGCTGCGATTCTGCGAAAAATTGGCGATCTTATCCTGGAAAGAAAAGATGAACTGGCCATGCTGGAAACGATGGATACAGGAAAACCGTTGTGGCTATCCACTAATGTGGATATACCTCGGTCTGCCGGCAGCTATCATTTCTATGCAAATTTCATATCAACTATGGGAACGGAAGCCTATCCTATGGAAGTAGGCGCGATGAACTTTGTAGTCCGGCGTCCGCTTGGGGTCGTAGGAATGATCAATCCATGGAACTTGCCCCTCCTGCTGCTTAGCGCCAAGCTCGCTCCTTGTCTAGCCATGGGCAACACAGTCGTGTTGAAGCCTGCACGTTGGACGCCGATGACCGCAACCCTTCTTGGAGAAATCTGCAAGGAAGCCGGCTTGCCCGATGGTGTTATCAATATTGTTAACGGCGCTGGGCGCAGTGTGGGAGAAGCGATAGCTGAGCATCCAGATATTAGAGCCATTGCTTTCACCGGTGAAACCTCAACCGGTAAAAGCATTATGAGGGCTGGAGCAGCCAATTTGAAACGGCTTTCGTTCGAGCTAGGCGGAAAAAATCCAAACATCATTTTTGCTGATTGTGATCTGGACGAAGTGGTGGAAACGTCCTTGCGAAGCAGCTTTATTAACCAAGGCGCCGTATGCTTGTGCGGCTCCAGAATTTATGTGCAGCGCCCGATTTATGAACAATTTGTTCAGAAATTCGTCGCTAGAACTCGTCAACAAATCGTTGGCGATCCGCTTCAACCGAATACGAACGTGGGCGCTCTGATCAGCAAGCAGCATTATGAACGTGTACTTGAGTATATAGAGCTAGCCAGACAGGAAGGCGGCATCATAGAGACGGGCGGTAAACGTGCGGAAGGCCAGGATCGTGGGTACTATGTCGAGCCCACCATCATCACGGGAGTCGATCGGAATTGTCGCGTTGTAAACGAGGAGATTTTTGGACCGGTGGTAACTATTCAACCTTTTGATACCGAAGAGGAAGTCATTCAATATGCCAATGGAACCCATTATGGACTAAGCGCATCCGTATGGACCAAAGACAGCAGCCGAGCGTTCCGTGTGGCGCAGCAAATCGAAGCTGGTCTCACCTGGATCAACACTTGGTTTCTCCGAGACCCAAGAACCCCATACGGAGGAGAGAAGCAAAGCGGTATTGGGCGTCAAGGCGGCATGTTCAGCTTGGACTTTTATAGCGAAGTCTCCACCATCTGCATTAAATATTAAGTATATTAATAGAAGCCCCTCCAAAAGCGAGGGGCTTCTTATTGAGTCCATTAATCTTCATTTCCTATTCAGTCTTAAATATCCGCCTCCCAATAAGAAAACTTATATTCCCGTTTTACACAAACAAAATGCGAACGTGCAACATGTCGAATAAAGTACATACGATTCTATGAGTTGTATTCTCTACTTATCGTGAGAACGAGGCTTTTGTAGTAAGATGGCAGCAACCTAAATGATTAAACAAAATTCCTATCCGATAGGTTAATAATGAAGGGGGATATATCGATGAGTACAAAAAAGGAATGCCAGTGTTCTGATTGTGGTAAAAAAGTTGAGTATTTAGTTGACAATGGCATCTGCCAAGAGTGTGCTTTGCCAATAAAGAAGATTAACCAAAAAAAGCCCTCAATCCCGAAGGAAGAGGGCTTGCTTGTCGGATATTATTAGGTGGGCAGCGTGAATGCGTGAATAATATCCCTCGTTAATTCTATCCGTATTCACCAAAAATATGACTCCGAATTTACTCGTCCGTCCTAACACATTTAATCCTCGGACAATACTGCTTCATAGTTCTTTGAAAAGAAAAAACTACCACCTAAACCAATGGAAAAGCGGTTACACGTTTTTTTAAAATCGCAGTCTGAGAATGCCTTCTTCATCTTCCTCTACCTCAAAAGAAAAACGGGGATCCGAAGAAAAACGGAGTCGTTGAAATCGCGAGCAAATCAAAAAGTGCAAGTGAAGTAAATGGGTTGAAAAACGGTGTGAAAGCACTTGTGCTTACCGGCTTCTTATTTAAATGAAGATAAATTCTCCCATTGTCGAACTTTTGCAAAATGCCATCTACTACTTGTCCTTGGCGTGTCATGACGTAAACATGTTTGCCAACGAGGGATTTTACCTGTTTTTTGATAACTGCCATCCCTATACACCTCCGTTCCTAAGACTGGATCGTCTGAAAGATCTGCTGGTTTTTGAAAAAAATACAAAGTACAATGATTAAAAGAATAAATAGAATCAGGAATAGCAAGATCGTAGCAATGCTTGTCATGATAACACCTATAGCGGACGATCCCCGCCTATTCCTTTCATATAAAGTGAATATTATTTGATCATTTTTTGATCACTTGCTTTTCATCATTTGAAGAAAGGATCTGCTGTAAGCAAGATCCTCTTTGAAATTGTTAGATAAATGAACGAGAAACAATGACCAACAAAATGAAAAGTACGAGAATGACACCAGTAGATGTAAACAAACTAGAACAACTACCTGTTCCAACTCCTCCAACTCCAAATCCCATGATTTCAGCCTCCCTTCCGTTTAACCTTCTGCATTTTATGAACAGTTCGTGTTAAAAGATTGGACTGTCCAAAAATTAGACACTTGCTAGAGAAATATGTCGTTACAATTTTGATAGAATTTCATATGATATGATGTGGATCATTCTCCAAGTAATTCACATCCCATAGTTCTCCTTCTAAATAGACGGTTGCATTTATTTCGCCGTCTATTGTTATTAGGGCTAAGGAAAATTTTCCTGATCATAACAACAAAAAAGCCCTCAATCCCGATGAACCGCACCCCCTAATAGACATTAGAAAAAACCCCAGGGTTAATCTAAACTATTTTAGGGGGTGTTTGGCATGGCGACAAAAGGACAGAAGTTAAAAACGTACAGCCAAGAACTGAAGTTGAAAGCTATCAAAATGAAGCTAGAAGGAATGACGAAACGCCAGATTTCAGAAGAGCTTGAGATAGAGGATCATGATCGCGTTAAGATCTGGATGCGTAAGTATAAACAGTTTGGCGAATATGGGCTTATGGACAATAGAGGACGACGTGAAGCGTACAAGGATGAAGACAGGCATCTTCAGAAGCTTACTCGGGAGAATGAGATGCTAAAAAAGTGCTTGGAAATCTGGATGCAGGAGGTACAAAAAGAAGCAGGTTCTACGTCGTAGAACAGATGGCACCTGGTTATACAGTACAAAGGATTTGTGAAGTCATGCAAGTATAAAAATATTGATCTCCTACTTGAAGCTTAATCATGCCCTCTCCCCATAAAATCATAAATATTGCAATGTTCAAGAAACACAACCACAAAAAATGATAATGACCTACATCATGAATAAACAGTGTTACCCTCTCCATAACAAAATAATAAGCCCGTGGGATTCTTTCCCACGGGCTTGTACCGATGCTTTCGGTCACATACAGATTTTAACATATTTGTGCGCAGGATGAAAATAACTCGGATGCTCATTGAGTGATTTTCTTCCCGATTCGATTGTTTCATCGATTCGTGTCACTCCACATTTACTCGAACTGTCATTCATTCATAAGTCGGACAATTAATTTTTTTAACAAATAACCTTTAGTTTACATACAATAATTAAGGGCATTTGACTATTGCAATTTAAAATGGAGGAAAATTAATGAGTAACTCAATCTTGACTCCCAATACTTATGCTGCTCAACCGTATTGGGAGGGACCGACGGTTATGGACGACCGACAAATGATACCTCATCCTATTCTTACGGAGTCTAGACAACTCGCACCGAACCAAATATTAATCACGTATGACCAGCCGACTGATTTAGCATCAGCAACAACAATATCTAATTATTGGATAAGAAGTAATATGACTAAACCCACTGGTATTGCCGATGTTGGAATGGGAGAGGCACTTACGAGAGCAAACGCGATACGGCCTGAAATGGGAATGATAACACCTACTGATAATTCGAGAATGAGATTCATTATGAGATTTAGGGTTAATGCTACCATGGGTGTCCTTTATGTAGTACTCCCTTGTTTTGTTAACTTAGAGGGAAGAACAGGCTACATGGGAGAAAACTGGGGGCCTTTCAGCAGAAATATGTTTATCGGAATGTAAATTGGTTCTTCTTTACCAGAAAGGTTAAGGCAGACTCCCACTGATCATTTTTTTACGTTTGTAGTGACCGCGTGAGCGGCATGGATAGTTGTTGTTCATTAGTAAACATGTAAAGTACAATGATTAAAAGAATAAATAAAATCAAGAAAAGCAAGATCGTACCTATGCTTGTCATTGAGGGTACCTTAGCGGACGCCCCCGCCTACCTTTCTTATATATTCTTTCTTTTGATCACTCATATTCATCATTTAAAGAAAGGATCCTGCTGAAAGCAAGATCCTTTTTGAAATTTAGATAAATGAACGAGAAACAATGACCAACAAAATGAAAAGTACGAGAATCACAGCAGTAGAAGTAAAAAAACTAGCACAGCTACCTACTCCACCAATTCCTCCAACTCCAAGTCCCATAGTGTCCGCCTCCTTCCGCTTTAGCTTCTGCATTTTATGTACATTGGCAATTAGCTGATTGGACGCTTTAAAACAATAGGCCCTTAAAAGCAAGATAGTTCGTTCCCAATTGGTTTGATTACCATACAATGTGATATGGATCATCCGCCAACTGGTCCATCATTCCCCCATAGATCCTTCTGGATAGACGGTTGCAGATATTGCGCCGTCTAAAGATCGTTCCCAGCAAGTCTGCATATTTGGCATTGTTCGTTTGGATGCTTATTGGTTTCGATAATAGGTATCCGTTTTCTCCCAATATCCCCCGCAGCCGGTCATCCAGAATGTCTATATCTCCTGCAGCCAGCTCCGTAGCTTCCCTTCCTCAATCCATATCCATGTGTGAGCTTGCCACGTTCGAAATTGATGGACTTGATTTTCCCCTTTCCCGGTCATCCTTCATTCCCCTGAATATGACCTTGGAGCCTGTGATCTTGTTTTCAGCTCCAACGGGCTTTGTATGATCCGCCAGTATTTCTGCCATTTTGGTCCGAATATACAGAAGATAGCACCCCGCAGCTCCACAAATGTCGAATATCGGTTTGTAGCATCTACCTTACGAACGACTAGTAAGCTTGCTCCTTTGTACTTCAGATCGCTTAACTTAAGGATGAAGTCCTGTGCGATGTTCATGGACTAACCTGATCCTGCTGAACCTTTCAGCAACCGGTACCTGTGACGACTCCTATTGGCTTCGCGGAAAATGGGGTTAAACTGTACTTTGACTGTCGCCATAGTCATCATCCCCATAATCGACAACGACATTAAGCTCTTTGTCCTCGCTGTCTTCGGATTCAATTTATTTGACTTCGATTTTTAACTTCTCAATCCGCAGCCTATGCTCTTCCTTCAGTTCTTCTGGAGGTATGGATCGAAGCATCTCATCGTACTGTTTTATTTTACTTGCAAGCCTGCTCATAGCCTGAGATTGTGCATTGAGTGTTGTTGCTTGACGGTCCCAAGCGAATTGGAATTCATATTCCTCTTCAATGACCACCGGTATCAACTCTTTATCTTTACCGCGGCCTTTTGAATGGACTTCAAACTTCTGCTTTTTGAGCTCCTTGATCATTTCGTCCTTACCGGTTACATGCATTTTAGGAAGAGCTGCAAGAATATTTGTCCAAGCAATGCGGATTTGGTACCACAGCATATCCAGTGGTGTCATATCCTCAGTAGCGTCGAATACTTCAAGATAAGCCTGATCATCCGGTAAGAACTTACGGAACAAGCCATGTTTGACTGCATTTCCATTACCCTGCGGTGCGCTGCCGCCCTTGTTCCCCTTAGCATTTCTATTTCCTCTCGGAGCCCCGCGTTTTGGTTCAGGCAGCTCGTCCCATCGATCCATGCTTTTCCACTTGCGGACCATGGCTGCACTAACTCCTAATTTCTCTGCAATCTCAGCTGGCTTTATCTGCCTGTTGCTTTTAATCCAAAGCTTTACTGCTTTCTCTCGATCAGGACTACGAGCTCTCGACATTTCATTTTCACCACCACCTACGAGGAAATTTTTTTAAATAGAAACTGTGATACAATATAGGCATATCGTTAAATAAGGAGGGATCACCTTGTTAAGAGAATTCTTAAACCAAGATGTAAACATTTACTTTATTGACGGTCAGAATGTGCATGGCGGAAAAATTACAGATATTGATGAGAAATATGTAAAATACGAGTCCGATGTGTATATTAATATCATCCCAATTTCATCAATTAGAAGTGTCCAGTTGCAGACAGGTGAACGAAAAAATGCTACCGCCGTTCGCGGGTTTTCACTATCATAGTCAAGCGAATTGAGAGTCGGGTTTGCCGGCTCTTTTTTTATACACTTTTTATGCAAGGACATTTGTATCAAATACAATATTTTGTGCATATATCTGCGTCTGCTAAGCCGCGTTACTCCGCACTGTTGCTGGGCTCTTGTTGAATATCCATTAAGGCCTTTATGCATCTTTTATGCAGAAATGCGAAAAACCGCATCACTACGCCATTCCTTCAAAATACTAAGGAAGCGTGTTTGCGGTCGTAAACAGACCTTTTCAGGCAAATATTCATCGTATATGCATCCTTCAATAGAAAAGCACCGGTTAGATTGCTTGTTTTGGAGGAGTAACCAACGAAATGATTTCGTCCCTGCTTAAATCTGTTTTTCTGCCAAGCTTTTCCCACACTATTAACATTCTGCGGTACTTTGGCAATACATCCCTATGGGCATTATAACCATTTTTATTATGGAGCTCCTGAAAACGATTAGAATCCTCGATAACAAATCGGCAGAATGAATAATGCTGCGGTTCCTCATTTCCGTCAAATCCTTCGAATTCCACCCGATGCTTTGGAATTTCTTGTTTTTCATCATCTTTCAAATCATCATATGAAAAGTTTATAGCTCTATACATATTAAGAACAGCTACAACCTCTTGGGATATATGTTCGGGTAACTCTTCATCAATTTCGCTAAACAAATCATTGTAATAGTGAGTGTATCCGTTTTGTACTATTTTCAATTTTTCTTCGTAGTAATCCACCTCATCAGGGTTAAGATCCATTAATATTTTATATTGGTTTGATAGAACAAGTCTTTCCACATTGCTTAATTTCATTTTTATCGCCTCCCAACACCAACAATTCGACATTAGGAAAGTATTTCCTTTTTTAGAAGTAGCTTGTTACACCGCTGATTTGAGTTTGAATTCCTATTATTCATCCTAAAATGAGAGAAACTTTATTTTCAAAGCTCCGTATCAATAACGGAGGTGGACATTAATGGAATCGGCTATTATCTTATTGATTACTATAGTTATTGGATTCATCTTGCTTTTATTTAAGGAATTTATTAAAGGTGCATTTTCTGGACTACTCTTCGGCAAGGATAACTTCGAAGTTAGATTTTCAAAATCATCGCTTCTCTTTTACATAAGTATGTCTATAATAATTAGTTCTATTGTTTGGTATTTAAAGAATTGAGTTTATTCAATCCTGTCCGTCATTCAGCCATAAGCTCCCAAAGCGTCTTTTGACCTGTTGGATGCTTATCAATTCGCGGCCTAGTCTGACAATCCCAACTACCGCCTCGTGTTTGATGAATAGTCTCTTCCATCCAGCCGCCCTCAAACTTGTTCCCGGCTCCTCGATTAGCGTGTAAGTTACTAACCTGCGGTATCCCATCGCCCTAGCAGCATGCCACGCAGCTGCATAGAGTTTTGATGCTGCATTCTTAGTTCCGTCTGTGCAGCATCGGATAACCTCCAATGTCCTACCATTATCGTAAGACCTCGCTACTGGCCTACCCACATAACCACACCAACCACTTTAGTATCGTCCGCTACGGCAATACTGTACCTGTGTCCCTGTGGCGGAATATGGTGCCTATGATATTGCTTTACAAATTCGCAGGCATCCGCGAATAATGCTTCGACAATAATGAGATTCAACAATTCATCATCAGGCTGGATGACCTAGAAGAAATACTTCGATTCAATGTCAGACGATTCTACGCTTGGATGTAATGGAATGAAAGCAATTAATTACGACCGTGTATCAACAGATGAACAAGCCAAAGAAGGCCACTCATTAGGAGCTCAGCAAGATCGCAATATTAGCTTTATTCATTCCCAAGGTTGGGATTATATTGATTCATATATTGATGATGGATACAGCGCCAAAGATCTCAATCGTCCAGCTATTCAACGGCTACTTAAAGATGCTGAGCAAAAGAAGTTTGATGTTGTCGTTGTCTATCGCCTTGATCGCTTAGTTCGTAGTGTTGTGGACCTGCACTACGTTCTGAAACATTTCGATAAGCACGGGATTATGTATAAATCCGTCACCGAAATATACGACACTACTATGGTAATGGGGGTCAAAAAAAGAAAACAAGGATAAAAATCCAGTAGCTACACTTCAAAAAGAAATCAGCGACATACAAAAACGTAAGAAAAAGTGGCAAATGGCTTTTACTGGCGAAGCAATAAGTTTAGCCGATTTAAAAACACGTATGGAAGAAGAAGTTCAACTTGAAGATGCTGTAAAAGCGAAACTCGAAGCAATTATTGGTTATCAGGTACCAATGGAAACGATGCAACTTCAACCAATAGATGTTATGAACTTTGCAAAAGAGCTTACAAAGAACTGGAGCTACTTTGAACTCGAACATAAAAAAACCGCCATACAAACTCTATGTGCAGAGATTGTAGTTAACGCGGTTGGTAAAGCGATTGGCGGACCAGGTCGTCGCGTTCCATGTGAAATTATATCATTTAAAACAAATTAAAGGACAGTTCGATTAAACGCCCCGCCCTTTAACGCTTTAAAGTCTAGTCAAAATCGTAGCGCTGAGAAAGCCATGGGTCGCCGTACATATGGTACCCATTCCGCTCCCAGAAGCCAGGCTTATCCTTCTCCATGAACTCAACGCCGCGTATCCATTTGGCGCTTTTCCAGAAGTATAGATGCGGCACCACCATGCGTACCGGATAACCGTGCTCCGGCGTTAGCAGCTGCCCGTTATGCCGAATGCCGAAGAAAGAGGTTTCCCGCAAAAAGTCCTCCAACGGAAGGTTGGTTGACCAGCCGTGCTCAGCATGCAGCATTACATATTTCGCTTCAGGCTTCAGCTTTATCCGCTTCATCACTTCGCTGACGGCGATGCCCTCCCACACATTGTCCAGCTTCGACCATGTCGTCACGCAGTGAATATCGTTATTGAACTCCTGCCGCGGTAATGCCATGAAATCCTTATGACTGATCGTTGCCTCTTCTTCCACCAGTCCGAACAGCTTAAAGTCCCATTTGCTCATATCGTTATAGTAAGGAACGGAACCGTAATGCAGAACCGGAAATCCTTCTGTTAAAGTTTGTCCCGGTGGCACTCGATCGATTGTATCTTTACTCATTATCCCACTACCTCCCTCATCAGTTTGAAATCTCAACAATCAACAAGCACTGCACCATCCCCCTCTAATATACCCTCTGTCGGCAGGGGAAACCGCACTTCGATTTGGGTACCTTCATTCAACTCACTTGTTACGAAAAATTGTCCGCCATGCTGTTCAATAATTTTATGACTGATCATTAATCCTAATCCCGTGCCACCTTCTTTGGTTGTGAAAAAAGGTTCGCCCAAGCGTGACAGCTGTTCTTCGGGGATACCGCAGCCCTGGTCCTCTATACAAAGAGCCGTATATCCAGCAGAAGCTTCCTGAAGGTGTATTTTTATGATTCCTCCATCCTTCATGGCTTCAATAGAATTTTTCAAAAAGTTAATAATAACTTGTTTAATCTGATTAGGATCGCAATACACTGGATAATTATCTTGTTCGGCAATCAATATAATTTCTACATTGTTCATAATGGCTTGCGTGCCTATCAATGTCATTACCTCCTCAGCCAAGTCCTTCAAATTCATAGACTTGAGCCGCAGAGATTGAGGCTTGGATAGCACCAACAGCTCGCTAACGATGAGTTCAATTCGATCCAGTTCTTCTTTCATTATATCCAGATATTTAGGAACCTGTTGATTACTGTTCAGCATGAGCTGAATAAACCCCTTTAACGCAGTTAATGGATTTCGTATTTCATGCGCTACCCCGGCAGCCAGTTGACCTACAACCGACAGCTTTTCAGAGTTACGCAGCATCTCATCCCTTTTCTTCTGTTCTGTAACATCCTTCACCATAACGTAGCACCCAATTAATTGCTGCTGAATAATAATGGGGGCGAGTGTTACAAGCAAATCAATAACGAGGCCATCCTTATGCAGCATTCGGATGTCCGCTCTTTTTATATGTTTCCCTTCCATTAAAAGCTTAAACCGACCCGTCATTAAGGATACATCATCAGCGTGCAGCAGGCTTGTAAAATGCACACCCGTTAATTCTTCGGTCGAATATCCCGTGAGCTCCTCGGCTGCCGGGTTAGCTGAAGTTATAAATCCTCTCCGGTCAAGGGACATAATGGCATCGGGATTATAGTTTTTTAGAGAAGTATACCTGTCATAGGTTTCCTCCAAGAGTGCTTGTGACTGCTTGCGCTCCGAAATATCTTGAACAATTCCCTGAATTTTTAAAGGTGTGCCCTGCTCATCCATAATAACAATACCTTGAATATATACATGCTTAATACGGCTTTTAGCAGTTATAAGCCGACACTCCAGTTCATACATCCCGCTGGACATAGCCAGCTCTAGCTTCTGCTGGAATATTTCCCGATCATGAGGATGTACGAAATTCATTATATTATTGGAATTGCCGATGACACGGGACGGATGCAGCTCGACTATACTGAACAATTGTTCCGTCCAGATGATCTCATCCTTACGGATATCCCAATCCCAGCTTCCAATACACGCGATTTTTTGTGCTTCCGCTAAGCTTTTCTGGCTTGTGATCAAAGCTTGCTCCACTTGCTTTTTTTGCAAAGAAATATCGACAATATGGACATGGAATAACGGCTGTTGGCCGGTATCAACCGTTATCAAAGACAGCTGCTGGGTGGTCCAGATCGATTGTCCAGATTTATGCACCATTCGCAACTCAAGCTTAAAGGCAGACGGGTCTTGCTTGTTCAATAGCCCAATTTGCAATAGAAAAGCTTTCAAATCATCGGGATGGACTAATGTGAAATACCCTACGGTCAGAATCTCCGATTCATCGTACCCCAATAAGCCGCACAGTGCAGGATTGACTAGCTTCATTTGCCCATCCATACTGACGCAAGCGATGCCAGAGGAGGATAATTTAAATGATTGCTCATAAATAGCAGACTGTTCATACCTTTTTGTAGTGATAGATCAGCACCTCCTGCACATGTTCCTAACTCTTGAAACGATCGGATAATGTTGGGTTATATAACTAACTAATAGATCAAGAACGTTATAAGCGATCTGCAAGCTCATGTACGGCAATCACATGCTCCGCGCTAACCGAGCAAGCCGCGGGTTGATCCAAGCTATGTAAGAAATGCTCTACAATCCCAGCAAACCCCCTTCGATGAAGGACGCCATCCCAGCTGCCAAAGCTGCTAATTTGCGGAGAAGCAGAGCTGGCCGACAAAATGGCAGAGTCCATATTTACTACTTCAGCAGATCGGAAAGAACCGTGAAGCTCCAGCTTCTCCATATCAGACCCCGCACGCCGCACCATACTGAATTGCCCGTATCTGGATCCATCTGATTGATCCTCATTCGTGAAAGCTAAGCTCCCCGTTCCCATTAACAGCCTTCCAGCTTCATCTGTCTGCTGTGCATAATGCAGAATTTCATGCCTATCTCCACCCAACCAAAGCAATAAATCCAGCATATGAATCAGGTCATCATGAAGGGTATGCCGGGCACTATGCTTTTGCAGATTGGTTCTATGTTTCGTAACCGTGCACTGCTCGAAGCCGCCAGCTTCCTCAAGCCAAGCCTTGGACTGTAAGTACATGGGAGCAAATCTTCGATTAAATCCAACCGCAAGCAGAACCTCCTGCTTCAAAGCAAATTCAACCATTGCAGCCGACTCAACTAATCTGTAGGACAGCGGTTTATCCACATATACAGACACTCCATGATTCAGACACTCCATTACAAGTTCATAATGTGTCTCCGTCGGGCTATGAATAAACACCGCATCCGGCTTAGCTTCTAGGAGACCTTCCAGAGAATCAAAACGCCCGCCAATTCTGTATTGATCAGCTACTCTCGCAACTGTAGCACTTGTTCGACTGCTTAACCCGACAATCTCCACCTGCTCATCTGCGGCAAGAAGGGGTAAATATACTTTTTGCGCGATGTCCCCTAGTCCGATAATTCCGATCCTTTTTTTCATATATGGAGCCACCTCCTAAGTTCTCTATCAGCCGTTGTTACCGCCATCATAAATAGGGTCTTCACAACCGTTAAATAACAAGCATTCATAGTTTAATTTCATGATACCCAGCATAACATAGTAAAAAAAAGAAACCGCAACCATTTGTGGTTCTTATAAATAACCTAACCCTTCAACAAGAAT
Organism: Paenibacillus foliorum; assembly: GCF_013141765.1. GTDB lineage: Bacteria > Bacillota > Bacilli > Paenibacillales > NBRC-103111 > Paenibacillus_S > Paenibacillus_S foliorum. Next base: position 9,886 of record NZ_WHOD01000097.1, on the reverse strand, counting down.
CGAAAGCATCTGACAAAATTTAACGAACTCTTAAAAGGGGAAGCCCTTTAATAAACTACCATCAATGTGATAGAATGAGAATGCTGTGTAGTTAGGCCATATCTGTTTTCCATCTGGGGGATCGCATTCATGTCGAAAAAACAAACATCGTTATTATTTATTTATATCTTCGCCTTCTTAGCCTTAATTGGTGTCGCTATCTTACTTCAATCAGCGCTTTATTTGTATGCAGCAAGCGCGCTGCCCATACTTATTGTAATAGCGCTGCCTGACTCTCGAAAAAACCAGTATATTCGTGGTGAGAAGGACCTTAAAGCTGTCCGAATCTATAAGCAGTCTAGTGAGGATGACCCGCTTCTGATTATTACCTTCCAGCACGGCTTCATTCGCTGGAACAGCAAGAAGCTGTACTTTCATTTAAATGATATCCAGCCTGCCCCACATCCACAAGAGCTCGCGAACGAAAACCATGCTTCACTTTCTGTTCTCGGCTTCGACTTAACCACTCACCCTAGCAAAACAGGTTGGATCGGTATTGATCTTACTCAGCTCGCTCTAAGAACCGCTAATCTATCCTATACAACGGATGAAATTACCCGTCTAGTTATCCCAATGAGAGATCTTGAGGAAACGGCATTGCAGATGATGTCCGCGACAAACACCGTTCCTCTGAGCAAAAATAAAAATAAAAGCATCTCAGCTTAAGCGTCACATCTGAGAACTGCAGAGCCAGTGAGCCAAAGTGCGAACCATAGTACCGGTGCCGCCCTTCGGCTCTGTACCCCGATCATTCCACAGCCAAGCTGTGCCACCGGTATCCAAATGAAGCCATGGAGTGTCTCCGGCAAAGAAACCAATAAATAGCCCGCCTGTAATGCTGCCTGCCCACCGATCTCGTGAGGCGGCATTTTTTATGTCTGCCACATCGCTTTTGAGCATTTCGTGATATTCCGGATAGTTCGGGAACGGCCATACTTTCTCCCCTGCCTGCTTGGCAGCATGGAGAATCTCCTGCTGCAACGCTTCATCATTAGCCACAGCTCCTGTGGCTACATCAGCAAAGCTAACAAGCACGGCTCCGGTCAAGGTCGCAACATCGACAATCCGTGTTGCGCCCAGCTGTTTGGCATAGGTAATCCCGTCTCCTAATACTATGCGGCCTTCCGCATCGGTATTTAACACCTCAACGGTATGTCCACTCATCATCTTAATGACATCGCCTGGCTTAAAAGCAGCTCCCGATGGCATATTTTCGGCTGTTGGAATGACAATGACCAGATTGATCTTCGGCTTCAGCCTGCCAACAGCGTGCAGCAGACCCAGCAACACGGCTGCGCCACCCATATCGCTGATCATTTCTTCCATGCCATCCGGCTTCTTTAGCGAGATGCCTCCGGTATCAAAGGTTATACCTTTACCAACCAAGCCAACTACATTGTCCCATGAATCGGTTCCTTGGTAACGGATAGTAATCATTCGCGGCGGATTGATGCTGCCTTTGCCAACGGCATGGAGTCCGCCCATCCCGTGTTCGACAATGGCCGCCTCATCCAGCACCGTGCAAGCCATGCCATATTGGGAGGCCACCCGGGCGGCCTCCTGGGCCAGTGTGTCCGGCACGAGCACGTTGCCGGGCAGGTTCGTCAGGTCGCGCGCGTACTGCGTCGCTACTGCTAGCGCCCGCGCCGCCTCCAGCGGCTGCGCAAGAGCACTGGCGGCGCTGCCGCCGCCTAGCGCCGCGAGCGTCGCCTGATCTGCGATCAGGGCGACCTCGCGCAGCGCGGGCACAGGCGGCTGCGCCGCCGCTGCGTAGCTCGGCATGCGGTAGCCGCCGAGCAAGAGCCCTTCCGCGAGCGCGTGGACACGCTCGCCGAGCGGCACGGCCGCTGCGCCAGCGGCGGCAGCCCGCGGCAGCGGCGCTGCGAGCCGCTCGAGCCCGCGGGCGAGCGCCGCGCGGGCCGCGTAGACGCCGGCGTCGCGCCAGGCGTCCGTGCTAGCCGCTGCGCGGCCAAGGCCGCTCAGCACTAGCGAGCGGCAGGGCAGAAGCCCAAGCGTCGGCAGCACCTCCGCTTGCCCTAGACCGGCCGCGAACTGTCCCCGTTCGAGCATTGCCGACACCTCGGCTGCCAATAAAGAAGGCAGCCATTCCTGCAGCGCGTCGTTCAGCTCCTCCGGCGCTAGCAAAAGCACCAGCGCATCTGCATTAACGCGCTGCAGTACTTCGGCAGCGTTATCTCCAGGATCCCGCTCTATAATATGCAGGTTGGTTTCCAAGTCATCCTTCACCATGAGCTGTTTTAAATCCATCCACATAAGCCTCCAATTTGTGCTTTGCAGAGATATGTTATCCTGTATTCTCTGCTAAGCTGTTAGCTATAGTACGAAGCCGCCTCTTGCACAACCTTCTGCATCGGCAAATGATACGGACATTGCTGCTCGCAAAGCGGCTTCTCCTTACAGGGCTCATAATCGGCACAGGACATTATGCTGTCCTTTTGCTTTTCAAAAAATCCCTCGCCTTTCGGAAGTAATCCGAACACATCACGAATTTTGCTCGAAATCATAATATCCGGAATCTTCACGTCGACTGGACAGGAGCAGTAATTGCAGCGACGGCAGTTATGTGTTCCTAGCTGTAGTGCTAGCTCTTCGAGCTCTTGCCGCTCCACTTGTCCAACCTCTTGCTCCATCGCTGCCAAGTTTTCCTTAACCTCATCAATACTTACCATACCCGATATAATTACGTTTACATCCTGGCTATAAGGATAGCGTATCGCTTTATCAACCGGTTGAATAAATCCTCCTGACAGAGGCTTCATTGCTACCTTGCCCATTCCCATTTCCGTTAATTTAGGAATCAACTCATTCAATGCAAACGGTTGAGCCAAATTCAAGTGAAATAGAACCTGATCAAATTCCCCTTTACTGATCCATTTCGTCAATAATTCAGGTCTATGTCCAGTGATTCCAATAAACCGTACCTTGCCGGCTTTCTTCATCTCCAGGGCAGCCTTGTAAGCTCCGTTCTCCTCCATAGCCGCCTTGAACTCACTAACATAGTTAACATAGTGAATTTGCAATAAATCTATAACATCGGTTTTCAATCGAACCAAGCTTCGCTCTATTTCTTCCTTGGCTGATGCATAATCCCGCTTATTCGTCTTCGTAGCCAAAAAATACTCCGAACGCCGGTGTGAAATTGTTTCGCCGATAATTTCCTCGCTGTTTCGGTATCCAGCCGCTGTATCGATATAATTAATGCCGTGATCCAATGCATAATTTAGCGCATCCCCTGCTTGCTGCAATGGAACTCCCGGCAGATTCATCGCTCCAAATCCTAGGGCTGACACTCGATGACCTGTTTGTCCAAATAAAGTATATCTCACGGCTTATTCTCCCCTATTCCCTTAATAACTTATAACACCGTTTTGCTTAAAATAGACTTACCTATCTCCCGACTATTAGCGTCTCCCAATCCATAATTATGAATTTCCTCTATTAAATTTACTCTATATATTCAAGATTTAATTTTATCACACCCATGCATGCGCCGTCATGAAGGTCAGTAAAATTTTACCCAAAAAAAGAGACACAGCAACCCATTTGGGCCTCTGTGCCAAAACTGCTAACTGAGTAGGAACAGCTTAGCGTTTATCGTTTTTGTTATCTGTCTCTTTCTTGGAATCAGAGTCTTTCTTAGAATCCGATTCCTTTTTACGGTCATCGTCCTTCTCGTCTTTTTTCTGATTATCGTTCTTCTTTTCCTGCTCTTTTTTCAAATCATCCGCTTTTTTTTTATCATCAATCTTATCATCGTTCTTCTTGGTGTCCTGCTGCTTCTTATCATCCTCTGAGCGTTTAATATCCTCATTGCGCTTAGGATCATCTTTTTTGTTGTCGTCCTTCTTGACGTCATCCTTTTTAGGATCAATCTTATTATCGTTTTTGCTGTCGTTTCTCGTATCGTTCTTCTTGTCGTCGTCCTTACCGTCATCCTTCTTGTTATCCACTGGACGTACATTAACCGGATTTTGCGTTCCTGGCTTCGTGTTATCCGGCTTTGAAGTATTCGTATTCGGTTTAGTAGTTGTCGTGGAGCCGGAGCCGCCTATCTTCTTGTCGTCCTTGCGGTCATCTTCTTTATTGTTGTTATTGTTGTTATTGTTTCCTACAGCAGGCTTTTTCGGATCCGTTTTACCGTTATTGGTTGTGTTTATGTTCTTCCCGGTATCTTTGTCTTTGGCTGCCCGCTCTTTTTTCTTCTCGTCCAGCCTCTTATCCAATTCGCCCGATTTCTCGTCTTCTATCAGCTTTTTTATAGCTTCCTTAGTCGGTACTTTCTCGGGCTGAATAACTGCTGATTTGTTATCCGAATTATCCTTGATGATTTTATGAATAGACTCCTTCTTTAAATCATCAACCGTCACTTCAACCCCATTGCTTTTGGCGTTCAAATAAACGGAATATTTACCCATCGATATCCCGCTTTTGTTAGCTTCCGCACGAATCTCCTGAGGAGCTGCAAACGCTTCTACCTGGTAGGCGCTCACTTGGTCAGGGTGGGTTTGCTTAATATGTTCGGTTACCTGCTGCCGAAGTTTCTCCGCTATTTTCGTATCATCCACTGTACCTTTATCCAGGACTTTCGAACTAGCGATTACAATGTCAGCCTCACCCTTAGCCAGTGACTTCTGTTCAGCCTTGTCCAATAAGGACGCTGTTACTTTCTCTAACGTTTTTCCTTTAAAATCAACCGTTTGGATCAGTTCTGATCCATCATCATTCAAGCCCCGAAGCTCGAGCACTTGCTCCTTCTCATCAATCCCCATCTCTATCGAAGGATTGATGTCGAGTGATACATAGGCAACGACTTCGGAGCTGCCTATTTTGCCTGCGAAACTGGCGAAAACTACGAGGCAGAACACAACCGCCGCAACCATTGCGGAACGGCCGGCTACAGACGGATTAGCCCAATTAACGCCTGCGTCAGCATACAGAATTTCTTCGCCCATTTCACAAGTGCGGTTTTTTCTGGAAATCTTATCGAATTTTCCATCCTGACGCATGACTATGATGCTTTTATCCGTCATCTCCATGACGATGCCTTTGTTCATTTGCTTCCCCCCACTCTCTATATTAGCTGTGTTTCATCCTTGATATGTAGATAATCCCTAAGATACGGATAAGGACCATTGTAAATTAATGCAACAGCTATAATGAATTTGCGGTTACGCTCCAATGTCTTTCTAGACACCTCCACCAAGTCTAATAATTCTTTGATCGGCAGCATCCGTTTTGTCAGCATGGTCCTCATTAAATCTGAATTTCCTGACAGCAGTCTGCCTATAGCAAACAAAGCTTGCCTCGAATCATCATGCTTAGGAGATGCATCTACCAAATCCGCAAACTGAATGCCAAAATCGGATAAGCAACGGTTCAAATCTATTATTTCTCCTCGCCGTTCCTCCATCCCTTTTTGCTTCTCATAATGCTCAATTGCCTGATGAATTTCTACCGGATTTACGATGTTATCTTCATCGTCCTCTACCTCAAAGGTACTGTATGGCGTCTGATGAGCGAACCTCTGCTCCTTACGGACATAGTCAATTAAGCGACGCCGTATTACCTGCTCCGCAAAACCGAGAAACGACCGACCCGCCTCCTGAGAGAATTGGTTAACGGCTTCATTAAAAGCACCCAAAGCGATGCTGAATTCATCATCTCTTGCAGGGTCTATATACCTTTTACAAAAACGGCTCGTTACTTTCGCAACATACGGCTGATAATCCGTAATAAATTGATTGCGTAATCGTAAGTCACCTTGTTGAATTCGAATCACCAATTGCTCAGGTGGCTGCGAATCCGACGCTTCTGATGAGTGAGATTGACGTTTTCCGAGAAACTTCTTAAATAAAACAAGCAGCAATCGTTCCACCTCACACTATAGTTTTTCGCTGTGACCGCGATGATTAGGGGGGTCGTTCTAGGTCTTCTGGCATATTATATATAATAAATTTTAGAGTCGTCTACGATCACAGTCTTTTGTTAAATTTCGCGTCTTTCTGACATGTTTAAGTGAGAAATGGACTTTGTCAGAACGGCACTCCTGAAAGTAAAACAACGTCCCTATATGAGACGTTGTCAAGTCCGTTTATGTTAAGCCTCGCGTCGTCTTTTTGTTCTTCAACTTGTTCCTGCGCTTGCTTAGAATGTTCAGCCGTTTCTTCAGCTGTTCTTCCCATTCGACATCGTTCCACGTCTTAGCCACCATTAGCAGATCCAAGGACATATCGATCTGACTGCGCACGACCTCCAACGGATCCTCGTTCTCATGGTTGACGCAATTCTCATATAATTCCGCTTGACTGCGGGTATCTACATATTCCTGAAAATCTACTTCCGGGGCTCCATCCCCATGAGCGTACTCCGCCAAAATTTCATATTCGCTTTCTACCATATGATGCACTTCCACACGATGACATACAGGGCAAAAAAGCAAAGGCACATTGTGGATCTGGGTACGAATGTGCTTCAAGGTTCCTTGGGTTCCGATCATACTGGCGCCGCAGCAAAAACTCATAGAATCACGCCTCCTTGATATCTCCAACAAAAAGCCACTTGTACTCTATTCTACCTAACCCTGCTAAAATCCTCTTTTTTTGTCGAAATGAAGGTATTGCTAAATGTTTCCTTTTGATGGTCTACAGGAAATATTATATTCACCAATGACTGTTAATAATTCAAAAACTCCTGTTTGAAAGCTACATAAGATGAACTTTCAATTGACCTATAGTATAGACGGAAAATAGCTCCAAATGTTGCGGTCTAAACATTATTTCATAATCATAAGCATAAGTAGACGTTGAAAAATCCGTTGCCGCGCAGCTTCTGCTCAGCATACGGATTTTTCATTCTCAACTTGAAGGGAGAGGGTCTCATGAAGTATATTCCCATCAGTTCCAAACAGATTGCCTATGTTAGCTACGACGCCCAATCTTCGCAGATGCATATCCAATTTCATACGGGTCAAAGCCATGTTTGCAACAACATTGATCAAGAGCAAGTACAGAGGCTGATACAATCAGACAATCCTTACGACTTAGTCATGCGTTTAACCCAACTTCAACAAGTTTCAAATATACAGACAACTTAATAGAGACCTTAACGCATGTGGATGTATGGCCTTAGGAAAATCAACTCATAAACATCCTGCTTATGGGCTTCCCTATCTCCGCTTTCGGGCAGGAGATTTTATTTTGCCCAAGAATCAAAAATTATGAAGTATAGTTCTCATTCATAGAGGAAATAGTAGAATAATAGAACCGGTTACGGATAATTATGCAAAATATTTTCAATATTTCGCCAAGTATCCGTTTTCATATGTTTCATAGGATTGACCGTAAAGGAAGAAAAAGGTACTCTAAATTGATAGAAGTACACTCCAGATACAGAAGGATGTGGGTCGATTGCCAAGACAATTAGTCATCGGGAACGGGAAGTTTTTGATCAACTTAGATCAGTACACATATATGAGGGATTTATACTATCCTTATGTAGGTCAACTAAACCACATCGGTGGCTATCAGTGTAGAGTGGGATTATGGGTTGATGGATCCTTTGCTTGGTTAAGCGATCCTGAATGGGATTTTAAACTATCCTATGTCGAGGATTCTCTTATCACTGAGGTTACAGCAACACACCCGCACTTGGGTATCACCCTTATAATTAACGACGGAGTTCATCAACGAGAAGATATTTACTTAAAAAGAATACAAATTCATAATGAACGAGATACCGTTCGTGAGGTTCGTGTTTTCTTCAATCAGGATTTGGTCATTAATGAGACCGAGGTTGGGGATACTGCCGCTTATTACCCTGCTAACAATACCGTCTTTCACTATAAGAAGGACAAATATTTCATGTTCAGCGGCAGCACCGGACCCGATGGGGTGTATCAATATACTACAGGCGTCAAAAGGTTTTATAACGCTGAAGGAACTTGGCGGGATGCAGAAGATGGCCACCTGATGGGCAATGCCATTGCTCAAGGCTCTGTGGACAGTACCATCAGCTTCCGACTGCATGTTCCGCCGAATTCTGACGAAACGATGTATTATTGGATGACCGCAGGGAAAAACCTGGAGGAAGTCAAGAAGCTCGATGCCTACGTCAAAGAGAGCCATCCCGGCAAGCTGCTGGACCGCATCAAAGTATATTGGCAGCGTTGGGTTAACAAATCGGAGCGTGACTATGGCAATCTAAGTCCGGAGATTATTCGGATGTATAAGCAAAGCCTGCTCATTGTCCGCACACAAACGGATGTCAATGGTGCGATAATCGCGGCCAATGACTCTGATATCATGCAGAGCAACCGTGACCATTACAGCTATATGTGGCCTCGCGACGGAGCCTTGATCGCCTACGCGATGTCTATGGCTGGCTATCAGGGTATGATTACGCCTTTCTTCCATTTCTGTGCTAATGTTCTATCGCCAGAGGGCTATCTCCATCATAAATACAATCCAGACGGCACAGTTGGCTCCAGCTGGCATCCTTACATTCATGCTGGCAATGAACAACTGCCGATTCAAGAGGATGAAACCGCGCTTGTACTGTTTGCCTTGTGGCAGGACTTCCAGAAGCACGGAACGATAGAGCTTCCTCAGTCTTTATACCGCACCTTGATTCGTCGTGCAGCTCGTTTCATGTCCGCCTATATTGATCAGGATTTGAATCTGCCGAAGCCCAGCTACGACTTGTGGGAGGAACGTTATGGCATCTTTACGTTCACAACCTCCGCCGTATACGGCGGGTTAATCGCCGCAGCGAATTTCTGTAGTCTGTTCGGTGATGAAGAACGAAGCAGCCGTTACAGACATACCGCAGAGCGTATCAAGTCCGGAATTCTGAAGCATCTGTGGGATGAAGAAGAACAGCGTTTTGTTAGAGGACTATATCAGGAAAACGGCCAGTGGGTGAGAGACCGCACTTATGAGAGCAGCGTATACGGAATATTCGAATTCGGCGTTTTGCCCGCTGATGACTACCGTGTTGTCAAAACGATGGAAGCAAACCGCGAAAATCTGACCATCAAAACCGATATTGGCGGCGTGGCGCGCTATCATCACGATTATTACTTCCAGCGTTCATCCGACATCGAGAAAGTGCCTGGTAATCCTTGGATTATCTGTACACTCTGGATTGCCGAATGGGAAATTGAATATGCCAAAACGGTAGAAGATCTCGAAAAACCGAAAAGCACGCTAGAGTGGGTCGTCAAACATGCAATCGAAAGCGGCATTCTTCCTGAACAGCTCGATCCTTTTGACGGGGCTCCGGTTTCCGTAGCACCTTTAACCTGGTCGCATGCTACCTATGTGCTGGCTGTTGTTAAATATATGGATAAATACAAGCAGCTTACCAAGAAATAATGACACAAAGAAGCCTCCAAGTTCATCATCCTTGGAGGCTTCTAGCTTTATTCATGTCCGTATGTATCCTCGTACTTCCGCGCATCCCATAGCTGATCAAGCTCAGTCAGATCAGCAATCTCTATCACGATCATCCAACCGCCACCATATGGCGTCATGTTAATCGCACTTGGATCCGCTTGAAGCATGCGGTTAATATCTACTACTTTCCCTGAAACGGGCGCATACATTTCCGATACAGTTTTAACCGATTCCATGCTTCCGAAAGGCTCTCCCGCCTTCAAAACATCGCCGATTGCAGGCAGCTCCACAAATACGATCTGGCCTAGCTCCTCCTGTGCAAAATCAGTCATACCGATGACGGCACGATTACCCTCCACTCGAATCCATTCATGATTCTCGCTGTATTTTAAACTATCCAATACTTCCACTTGAATGTCCTCCTGCCCATCTAC
>NZ_WHOD01000096.1 GCF_013141765.1 Paenibacillus foliorum | reverse complement strand
ACTTCCCACGAAAGTGGGGAGTTTGTTTTTGTGATATACTTAGGGCCTTTAGCTCAGCTGGTTAGAGCGCACCCCTGATAAGGGTGAGGTCGGTGGTTCGAGTCCACTAAGGCCCACCAATCCATAAATATTGGATAGGTTAACCGAGTACGTCACAGCAAATCCATTAATGAACAAAGTATGGGGCCATAGCTCAGCTGGGAGAGCGCCTGCCTTGCAAGCAGGAGGTCAGCGGTTCGATCCCGCTTGGCTCCACCATTATTCCCTGATAGCTCAGTTGGTAGAGCACTCGACTGTTAATCGAGTTGTCACAGGTTCGAGTCCTGTTCGGGGAGCCAAGGCCCGTTGGTCAAGTGGTTAAGACACCTCCCTTTCACGGAGGTAACAGGGGTTCGAGTCCCCTACGGGTCACCATTTTAAGCTCACTATGAACTAGCCGGTATGGCGGAATTGGCAGACGCGCGCGACTCAAAATCGTGAGGGAAACCGTGGGGGTTCAAGTCCCTCTATCGGCACCATAATATTTCGGGACGTAGCTCAGCTTGGTAGAGCACCTGGTTTGGGACCAGGGGGTCGCATGTTCAAATCGTGTCGTCCCGACCACTTTTCTATGAATGCTTCCAAAAGTAATTTAATCCGCAGAACTTTGCGGTTTTTTTTGTATTGCTTAATAACCAAATAAACAAAAAGAAGTTCGATGAGACAGGCACATCTGGGCTCCCGCAAACCGAAGTTCTACTGAAACACGAAAAGAGTGCATTTTGGAAGACGAAATTAGGGTTATTCCACAGGTAGTCGAACAGGCTGCCTGGGGAATAACTCTTTTTTACGGAGATAAGGATTTGAGATTCCCGCAACCATTGCTGTTCCGAAACAAACGCAAATGGTAAAATAATTGACGAGCGTTGGCTAGGGATATGATAATGCTGAGTTTTGTGAGGTGCAGTATAATGCCAAATAGAAGTATACCCATGTTTAAATTCAGAGCAGCAGGTAACAGCCCTTTTAAAGAAATAAAGGACACGCAGTACTTGGAAGAGCTGGAACAAAGCTTACTTGATCAATATGAAAACGGTGAGAGGTCTTCTTATGAGCTTAAGGAGAAGCTGTTTTACCTGTATTTGCGCTTGTGGGAGCTGGAGCCTGAGAAAGATTTTTACCGCAATCCGATAACGAGGTTGGTTTTGGACATCGGCTGGGATATCAAACGTCGTAAGGTGAATTACGAACAAGCTCAGCTATTTTTTGAGGACTTGATCCAATTAGCCAAACCCCATGCCTTGCCGATTGCCCATTATCGTTTGGGGTTTATTCATTTTTATAATAAAAGGTACCATTCGGCTATCCGGAGCTTTGAGAAAGCCTTGCAAAGACACAACCCCGACAGGGTGGAGCGGCTGCCGCTTCCGAATGAAAGGCTGAACGAATCGCAAAGCATGAAGGCGCAGGCGCAATTGGCTGAGTCGCATTATAAATACAGTGTGGAGCTGGCCATAAGGGCTAAACGCATGTACGAGGAACTCGGCAATCCTGACGATTATGATATTGATTATATTATGAAGCTGGAGAGGGAAATACTCCGAGAGGAGTCTAAGCCTTATATGTGCTTGACGCCGGCAGGCAGGTCCTCCATCAGTGAGCAGGAATACCGGGAATTACGGGAAGCTGAGGCTGCTTTTATTTTCGATTGTACCGACCATGATGAGCAGCGGGTTTATGTCAAAGGGAAGCTGAGGGCTTTTTCCGCTCGTAGGATGCAGATTCTAGAGATCCTTTTTGAAAAACAAAAACCTGTCCCTCAAAAAGAGATTGCCGATAAGCTGAATATCAGTCAGGTAAGCCGCTATATGAATGAATTAAAGAGGCTCCTAAGTGAATATGGATTGGATGAGCAGACTATTATTGCGGATAACGGGTATTACATCAACCATCCCAATCCCATACTAATTTTTAATGAAAATGACCCCAAATATCTGATGTAATACCAGTTGTAATGCTAGAAAGCGCCCATAGCGGCGCTTTTTTTGTTGTTCACCTTACAAGGATTGTAACCCTCGCATTCTACAATAAAAGTATCTTAATCGAGGGGGAATTACATATGAAACCATTGAAAAACACTTTGCTTGAACTGCTGAACATCCAAGGGGTAAGCGGACGCGAACAGAAAGTCGCCACGTATGTCGCAGATCGTTTAACTGAGCTCCATTTTACAGTGGAACGTGACTATTTCGGGAATGTTTTAGCACAGCGGTCCTTTGGAGCCGTTAGTCAAGCTAATCAAGGGCCAGTGTTACTGCTGTCCGCCCATATGGATACGGTGGTTTCTTTTGTACCGGGTCGACGAATCGTGTGGGAGGACGATATTCTTCGCAGCTCGGCAGGGATACTTGGGGCAGATGATCGGGCGGGGATTGCTATTATATTGCAGGTGATCGAGGGAATGGAACGTCATTCTTTTAACGGCACGCTCAAGATTGCTTTTACCCGGGATGAAGAAAGAGGGCGGATTGGTTCAAATGAGATTGCCTCTGAGTGGCTGGCAGATGTGGATATGGCTATCGTAGCTGATCGGCGGAATAGGCGCGATATTGTAACTTCCTGCAGGCGTATGACATTTTGCTCGAATGAGATCGGGGCGTATTGGGAGCTAATGGGGGAACGAATCGGACAACCTGATTGGAAAAGCTGCGAAGGTGGTATCAGCGATGCCATGACTTATGCCGAGCATGGGATCCCGAGTATCAATGTCTCTTGTGGCTACCAGCATGAGCATACGGATTGGGAGGAGCTGCATTGGCCGTCAGTAATCGATACAACGAATCTCATCACGGAGGGAATTCTGAATTGGCGTTCGGTTAAGGTTACAGTGTCCGTAAGGTGAGGGAGTAATAATAGAAAGTAAGAACAAGCTTTCACAACAGTTATGGATAATCACAAAGACTGAGGAGCGGATACTATGGAACCAATAAGGATGAGCGCAGATAAGCAAATGAGGAACATGGAGCGTTTGACAGTGGCGCTAAGACGCAGAGGATTCTTCATCACTTATTTAGAAAATCGGTTGATTTTGCATGCAGGGTCAGGGAAGTGGGAACTTCTGCTATTGCAGAGGCTATTTGACGCCCTTCAAATCAAAGCTGCGTTTAACAAAGATAGTGTCATTATGGATGATGAGTTTTATTTTACAGAGGCTATGGCGGAGCAGGTATCTTTCTTTGGGGCCTACAACCAGGAATCTCAGTGCCCGCAGCATATGAGATCCTGGAAAACATTCGTGAAGCGCAGACATGGATACAAGCTCGATACGCTTACGTTAGACGCAGGGGTTGCTTATTTGGTTAAAATGCTCAGCAAAACAGGTATTCTCACGGAAATGAGCTGTGATGGCCACGGTAAACAAGCGCCGACTATTTGGTTTGCAGGCGCTTGGAATGCGGTTTGGTTTGAAATTGTGTGTGGCAAGCTGATGGCAGAAGAGAGGTTGCATTATCGCTGGACAGTCGAGGAGGATCGAAGGGGCAGTCATTTATTGACAGCGAAAAAGGCTCCCATGGAGAAATGGAACCTCGAGCTTGTTCAGAAGGATGCCCTGCAGATCGGAGCTTATCTGGAATTGTATGCAGAAGAGCTGGTCGTTAGCAAACGACAATATTTTAAACACCGCAGCATGAAGGAGCAAGCGATGCTTTTATCACAGGATTATGAGGCATTGAAATCGTGGATGAAAGAGAAGGTTAACGTTTTCTGCTAACTTCTATTTGAAAGGGTGAATATGAGTGAATCATCTTAATCAAAAGCTGCGTCTGCTGAGCATAATATTACTTATCTGTGCCTCCATATTAATAGTTCTTGGTTTTTATGTAACAAACATTTGGATTCAAACCGTAATGATAATCGCCGCTTCGATGTCTCTTTATAATGGAATAACTGGCTTAATTGTAACGCGAAAGTCTAAGCCGTGAATCAAATTTGAGATGGAATGCTCTTCTTCCAATATTGTATTTGTATGGTGCTCCTACTTTTTTCAGCAGATTGAATCTTACCTCATGTTGTACAACTTAGGTCATTTAATTCATATAAGTTACATAAACATCTATGGAAAGAAACATAATGTTTGACTAGCTTATCAAATACTGATTTGAAGGGAAGTGTACATTTTGAAGAAAGGACTTTCATTGTTGTTGTCATTGGTTCTTGTTTTTAGTCTGTTGGCCGCATGCTCTACCCCAGCCGATACAAAGCCAGCGAACGAGAAGGTTGAGCTTACGTTCTGGTCCTTGTTCAGCGGCGGAGACGGAGATTTCATGCAGCAGATGATCGATTCTTTCAACAAGGAGAATCCGAATATTCAGGTGAAAAATGTGATGCTGGAGTGGGCGGAATATTACACGAAGTTGATCACAGGGGTATCTTCCGGTAACGGTCCTGATATCGGTGTTTCCCATACCTCCAAACTTCCAGAGTTGGTCAAACAAGGTGTCGTGAACGACCTTGATTCCGTGGCGAAGGTTGAGAATCTTGATTGGAATAAATTCAATCAGAATATTTTAAGTGCTACCATATTGAATAAGAAGCATTATGCTGTTCCGATCGATACACATCCATTCATTTTCTTCTATAACAAAAAGCTGTTGAAACAAGCGGGCTTGCTGGACGATAAAGGTAAACCGACTATAGAGCAAACCGCTCAAGGGTTTGTGGACTTTGTGGTGAAGCTTAAATCCAGCATGCAAAATAACCAAATGGCTTTCGCGTTTCCGAGTAAAGGAGACGATCCTTACCGTCTATGGTGGGCGCTCTATCATCAGCTGGGTGGCAAGGATGTGATGGCTGATGACTTGAAAACGCCTTCAATCGATATGGATAAGGCCGTAAAGGCCGCCAATTATATGAAGGATTTATATCATAAGCAGCAAGTAATCCCACTGAACCTAGAAAGTGGCGCAAAGACATTCCAGGCGGGTAACGCAGGAATCTTTATGGGTGGCGTATGGAACACGGGAACGTTTGAACAAACGAATGGATTGGAATTCGGAGCCATGACGATTCCCAAATTTTATGACAAGCTAGCAACATGGGGGGATTCCCACACCCTAATTCTTCCGGTTCAGAAGAAACAAGATCCTATTAAACAAAAAGCAGCTCTTGCATTCATGAACTTTATTGCCGAACACGGTCAAATATGGGCCAAAGCTGGACATATCCCAGCCAAAGCGAAGATCGTTGATGATCCGGAATTCAAAAAGCTTCCTTACCGAAGCGATTATGTTTCCGTAGCTGACTCTGTTGCTTTCAATAAGCCAACGCCATATAACTGGCCGGTGAAAACGGTCGTTATCCGCAACCTGGATACCATCTGGAATAACAGTGTGCCTGCGGAAGAAGCTTTCAAGAAAATGCAGGAAGAAATGAAGACCGTTATTAAGTAATCGCCTTACAAAACCTTACGTCCGAAGGCCCGGCGGTTTCCCCGGGCTTCCCGGATACCGTGTGAGAGGTGCACAATGAAAAGTAAGAAAATGCTTGGAAACATCAAGGCAGTGCCTTTTCTGTTTCCTTTTTTCGTCGTCTATGTTCTCTTTACGGTTTTTCCCATGTTAAAGGGGCTGCAAATGAGTCTTTACGAATGGACGCTAATCAAGCAGATGGACTTTGTGGGAATCGCGAACTATTCAGCTATGTTCAAAGACTCGCAATTTTGGCAGGCTCTATGGAATACTACCTTCTTCGTGCTATTATCCAGTCCTTTGATGGTTGTTCTGGCATTGATTTTAGCGCTCCTTGCCAATATGAGAACGAAATTCCGGACATTTTTAAGGGGTAGCTATTTTTTGCCAAGTATTTTATCGGTCTCAGTCATTTCCTTTTTGGCCATCTTTATGCTGCAGCCTTATACCGGTTTTATTAATTCTTTGCTTCATCTTATGGGGAGTAAAGCGGAACCATTTTGGCTTGCCGACAAAAATTTGGTATGGGTTTCTATCATTAGTGTAACGTTGTGGTGGACGGTTGGATTTAACATGATTCTGTATCTGGCTTCCCTGCAGGATATTCCCGATTTCTTGTATGAAGCTGGAAAAATAGACGGAGCAACCGACGGGCAACTGTTCCGGTATGTCACTTTGCCGCTCCTCGCGCCTATCACACGAGTCATATTGCTCCTGCAAATCATCGCTTCCTACAAGGTATTCTCTCAGATTTGGCTCATTACAAAAGGAGGGCCGGGAATTACGACAAGGCCTATCATCCAGTACATATATGAAACAGGTTTCAAAAATAACGACTTGGGTTATGCAGCTACGATGTCTTATGCTTTATTTGTCATTTTGCTCGCGATTGCCTTTATACAACTTAAGCTGAAGCCTAAGGAGGAGGTCTAGTTGAAGTCAACCGCTCTGCTGCCTATGGTCCGGCTAGTCTTGGCCTTTATCCTGGCCTTATGCTTTTTAATTCCTGTCGTCTGGATGCTGTTCGTCTCGGTGAAGACAGAAGGGACACCGATCAAAACGTTGACCGATTGGTTTCTTCCGCCTTATACATTCGAGAATTATGCACACGTGCTTGGCAAAACGAAGATGCTGCGTTGGATGGGCAACAGCTTGTTTATCGCGCTGGTGAAGACGGTGTTGACAGTTTTGTTCACATCTCTGGCCGCTTTTGCTATCTCAAAAATTAATTTTTACTACAAGCAAGCTATATTTTTATTTTTTGTGGCTGGCTTGATGATACCGGGGGAAGCGACCATTATTCCTTTATATGCTGTAATTAAGGATATGGACTTACTCGACAGCTATCTGGGTATTATTTTACCGGGAATCGCAGCTCCGCTAGGGGTCATCATACTAAAAAGCTATTTCGACGGTGTACCCAAGGAGGTTATTGAAAGTGCAGAAATGGACGGATGCGGGTTGTTCCGGATTTACAGTACAATCGTCATACCGTTGGCCAAGCCCGCGCTTGCATCGATTGCGATCTTCACGTTTATCGGGTCGTGGAACAACTTTCTTTGGCCTTATTTGTCCATAACATCAGAGGAACTTTATACACTGCCAGTAGGCATTCCAACACTGCTTTCTAACTATACGATGGACTATGTCACTCCTATGACGGTTAACGCCCTCGCATCCATTCCCGTTATCATTACATTTATAATTTTTGAAAAACAGATTGTAAAAGGGATTAGTTTTACCGGAATCAAAGGGTAGAGCTCTTCTACTTTATGAATAATTTTAACAGCAGAATTACTACTATAGCTATACCAAAAAAAATCAAGCCTTTATTCATAATTGTTCACACGCCTCATCAAGTATTGGTTGTTTACACCAAAGGTTTCCTTAAATCTCAAAATTTTATGTATCAATTGATGAAGTGATTTTGCAAAAGTTGTTTTTTGGATGATTATGAATTTTTTACAAACTATAAGGTTAGATTAGACATTTAAAAGCTCCAAAAACCATGATTAGCTAAAATCATGGTTTTTTTGTTACACGAAATGGTGAATAGAATATGAAAGCTACTCTGTGAAAGGGGATATGCCCGTGATTTCGATCGAAACTATAGTTACCATAATCGCAATGAATATGATCTATGTTGCACTCTTTACTATACGTATCATACTCGTGATGAAAGCTAGAAGGGTTCTGGCTTCATTTATTAGTATCTTTGAAGTTTTTGTATACTTGATGGCACTCAATATTGTATTGAAAAGCATCGATGAACCTGTCAACCTTGCAGCTTATTGTATCGGTTGGGGTGCTGGAGTATGGCTGGGTATTAAGATTGATGAATGGATCGCGCTAGGGTATTCAATGGTTCAGATCGTTGTTGATTATGAATCGGCAAAGCTTCCGGTCACCCTGCGGGAAAATGGGTTTGGTGTGACCAGCTGGACCGCCGAAGGAAAAGATGGGCCCCGTCTAGTGATGCAGGTTCTGACCAGAAGAAATCAGGAGAAAAGGTTGTTACATGTGATTGAGGAGCTAGCTCCGAAAGCATTCCTCATTTCTTCTGAACCGAGAATGTTTCGAGGCGGATTTTGGACCCGGCGCATATAGCAGCCAAAGTGGGGAAAACCAATAAAATGGAAGGAGAGTTACGATTTATGATACGGTTTGAAAATGTCAGAAAAACCTATGATGACGGTTATGTCGCCCTTAAACATATTGATATGGAATTTAAAGAAGGCGAATTGACTGTGTTAATCGGTCCTAGCGGCTGTGGAAAAACAACATTGATGAAGCTAATCAACAGGTTAAACAACCCGAGTGAAGGCAGGGTGCTGATTCGTGGCAGGGACATTTCCCAAACGAATCCGGTGGAGCTGCGTAGAAGCATCGGATACGTGATTCAGAACATCGGATTGTTTCCCCATATGACGATTGCCGATAATGTCGCTGTTGTTCCCAATTTACTGCATTGGGATAAAGATCGAATACATAAAAGAGTGGATCAGCTCCTCAGGTTGGTCAATCTGGACCCTGAAACATACCGCAGCCGTTATCCAGCGGAGCTTAGCGG
Organism: Paenibacillus foliorum; assembly: GCF_013141765.1. Taxonomy (GTDB): domain Bacteria; phylum Bacillota; class Bacilli; order Paenibacillales; family NBRC-103111; genus Paenibacillus_S; species Paenibacillus_S foliorum. The sequence goes on along the minus strand of NZ_WHOD01000096.1, from coordinate 6,659 downwards.
AGGTCAGCAGCAGCGTATCGGCATTATTCGCGCGCTTGCGGCCGAGCCCGAGCTTATTTTGCTGGACGAGCCTTTCAGTGCATTAGATCCGATTAGCCGCGAGCAGCTTCAAGACGAGCTTGTAAGATTGCAGCATGAATTGAATCAAACTATTGTTTTTGTTACGCATGATATGGATGAAGCGCTGAAGATTGCCGACACGATTGTCCTGATGAAGGATGGAGAGGTTGTCCAGACGGGACGACCGGAACAGATTTTGCGGCATCCTGCCAATGATTTTGTAAAAAGCTTTATAGGCGAGAAACGTCTGCAGGTTGAAGCGCATGATGAGCCGTACACGGTAGACGAGGCAATGACTGAAAACACGGTTGTTGCTTATCCGACACGGGGCTTGGCCGAAGCGATCAAATTGATGAAAAAACGTAGGGTTGATTCATTGATTATAGTAGACAGGAATGCGACACTGCTCGGTTATGCTTCCATTTTTCAAGTGCTGGACAGGTACCGGGAAGAGAATGCAACTCTGGCTGATGTAATGAGACCCTTTGTTCATTTTGTGGAATCCGGAACCCCTTTAATCACAGCTATTAATTTGATGAATGAGGAGAAGCTTTCCTATATCCCAGTTACCAAAGGCGAACGATTTATGGGCTTGATCACAAAGGGAAGCATCGTCCGCCACCTTGCAGATGTATACACGCCTTCCGAAAGTGAATCGGAGCTTGATTCTGGTGCAGAAACCGAACCTGAAAAAACCGAGTCTCCTGAAGGGGAAAGGGGAAGTGAAGAATGAATTGGGGCTATATCGATTTTATCGTGAATCGGCAAGGGGATATACTTCGTGCACTTCAGCAGCATATAGTCATTTCGGCCATCTCGGTGTTGCTTGGAGCGGTTGTTGCGATTCCAATCGGCATATGGCTTGCCGGAAATCGGATTTCCTGGATAAATGGTTTGGTGTTTGCTATCGCTAATATTTTGCAAACCATACCGAGCTTAGCGCTGCTGGCGATTCTTATTCCCATTCTTGGGGTGGGGCGGACACCGGCTATATTCGCTTTGTTTTTGTATTCACTGATGCCTATTTTACGCAATACCTACACAGGATTCCGATCTGTTGACCCTAATCTGTTAGAAGCGGCTAATGGTATGGGCTATAGCAAAAGCCAACGTCTGCTGAAAATCCAGATGCCTTTATCCGTTCCCTACATCATGTCGGGAATTCGGGTGACAACCGTGTATGTTATAAGCTGGGCGACCTTGGCTACGCTGATCGGTGCTGGAGGGCTGGGACAGTTAATTTTTGCCGGGATGGGCACGAATAAGAAGGAGCTTATCATTACAGGCGCCGTTCTGGCTGTGATTCTCGCGCTTGCAGCTGATTTTATCTTAAGTATGGCGGAGAAATGGGCAACTGCTAAGGCTCGTACTCGACCCATTTCCAATACAGCCTAGCAGGGGAGGTGCATCTATGAAACGGAGGGTATGTCTCCTTCAGGTTACAGTTTTGTTTATGATGATTATCTTTTCCGGATGCGGGAAGGGTGAGACGATCATCATAGGGACGCAGACTTTTTCGGAGCCGAAGATATTAGCGCAAATGCACAAGCTTTTGATTGAGAGCCGAACCGCATTGAAAGTAGATGTGCTGCCTGATCTGGCGTCCAGTACTGTAGTTGCGCAAGCCCTGAAAAGCAATGACATCCAAATGGGTGTATTGTATACGGGAATGATCTTCGATAACTATTTTCCGATCGAGCCTACCAAGGACAGGGCAGAGGTATTGAAGCAGGCTCAGCAAGGCTTTGATAAGTATTTTGGCTCACAATGGTTTGATCCGTACGGGTTTGAAAATACCTATGCTTTCACAGTTTCGACTGATGCAGCCAATCAAAATAAATGGGAGAAGATTTCGGACGTGGGTCCTGCGGCTGCAAATATGACGCTTGGAGTCGATACGACCTGGTTGGAGCGGGAAAGTGACGGGTACCCTGCCTTCAAAAAACACTACGGCTTCGCATTCGGCAAAACGCTCCCGATGGAAGTAGCCCTCGTGTATAAAGCAGTAGCCAGCAAAAATGTGGATATTGTTCTTGCCTATTCTACAGACTCCCGCATTAAAGAATACAATCTAAAATCACTAAAGGATGATAAGCAGTTTTTCCCGCCATATGATGCCTCTCCGGTTATCCGAAAGGAAGTGCTTGCCAAGCATCCGGAATTAGAAGAGATCATTGGTCTCCTTAAGGGTAAAATCGACTTACAGACAATGATTGAGCTTAACTATGAGGTTGACATAAACAAAAGAAACGAAAGAAAGGTAGCCGAGGAGTATTTAAGAAAAACAGGTTTGTTAAAATAACGAGGGAGTGGGCTTATGGGATTGTTTTTCCGGTATGTAGGTGAGAATTGGTCTTATTTGCTGGAACTCACTTTTGATCATGTAATGATGGTTTTGACGGGGCTCGCGCTTGCCTTGTTGGCAGGAATTCCATTAGGTATTGCGGCCGCAAGCAATCGCAGATTGGGAAAAATCATACTTCTCTTGGCTAATATCGTTCAAGTGTTTCCCAGCTTGGCCTTGCTCGTATTGCTAATGATTGTGTTCGGACTTGGCTTTACAACGGTCGTGATCGGCTTGTTTTTATATTCACTGCTTCCGATTATACGAAACACCTATGTTGGCTTAACTCAGGTAGATCCAGCTATATCCGAAGCGGGACGAGGTGTCGGAATGAGTACTGCGCAGCTGCTATTTCGTGTTCAGCTTCCGCTAGCCCTGCCATTTGTATTAACCGGTATTCGGATATCGGCGGTTATTGCTATTGGTGTGGCGACAATAGCACCCCTGATCGGAGGGGAGGGGCTTGGCCGGGAAATCTATGCCGGTATTAACATGGATAATCCGGCTCGTCTGTATGCCGGAGCGGTTCCCGCAGCGCTGCTCGCTCTGTTAGCGGATTCGTTAGTGGGTCTGCTGCAGAAGGGCATCAATCGGGGAAGATCGGCTTAAGCTTGCTTTGCTGAAGGGGCTATTATCTTATTCAAGGACAAACGCGGAGGCTGCGTCTCTTCCATCCATCGTGATAGGGGCGTCATGGTGACAGTTAGGATGCCATTAGGTAAGCCGGTAGGTGACAATGTCGCTCCGGCTTTTTGTCGCATTTACTTTGAATAAAAGATAACTAATTCCATGAATCGCTAGAGGTTGACGTAGACGGATGGATTGTTTAAGTAAGTGGGGATGGTGTAACATAGGTTTAAAACGAACATTGAGAATTAAGAAGGAGTAATTATGATACGATTTGGCGTCATAGGAACGAACCGCATTACTGAGGAATTTATTAAAGCAGCGCAGGGGCTCGAAGATTTTTCATTAACGGCTGTTTATTCACGAACTGAAGAGCGAGCCGAGGAATTCGGCTCCAAATATGGGGTCTCCAATATTTTCACGGACATAGAGTCGATGGCTAGGAGCGAGGAGCTAGATGCTGTGTACATCGCTAGCCCGAATTCCCTCCATGCACAACATGCCATAATCTGCATGAATCATGGAAAGCATGTGTTGTGTGAGAAACCAATAGCCTCCAATACAAAAGAATTACAAGAAATGATTAAGGCCGCACAAACCAATAAAGTCGTATTGATGGAAGCTTTAAAGTCAACTCTGCTCCCTAATTACAGGGCGATTCAAGAACATATATATAAGATTGGGAAAGTACGCCGTTATTTTGCAAGCTACTGCCAATATTCCTCTCGTTATGATGCCTATAAAGAAGGAACGGTCCTTAACGCATTCAATCCGGTGTTTTCCAACGGTTCATTAATGGATTTGGGGGTTTATTGCATTTATCCAATGGTTGTTTTATTCGGGAGACCTGATCTTATAAAAGCAACCGGGGTGAAGCTTGATTCTGGCGTCGATGGGGAGGGCAGCCTCTTGTTAAAATATGCAGAAATGGATGCGGTCATTATGTATTCCAAAATCACCAATTCCTCGCTTCCTTCTGAAATCCAAGGGGAGAACGGAAGTATGGTCATCGATAAAATTAACACTCCTGAGAAAGTGGAGATTCGCTATAGAAATGGAAGCATAGAAGAGATAACTAAACCTCAGGACAGTAAAACGATGGTTTACGAGGTAAAAGAATTTATAGAGCTAATTCACAACGGGCGTTTAGAGTCGCTAACGAACTCTTTTGCCAACTCTTTAATCGCTATGGAAATCATGGACGAAGCAAGAAAGCAAATCGGACTGGTATACCCAGCAGATACAGATAATTAAGTCGAACTATAAAATGCTAAACAGGTACATTAAGATTAGGATGTCCTGAAAGTATTAAAACAATAGAAAAACCAGTCTCCAAAACCACTTTGACAGTGGGTCTGGAGATTGGTTTTTTGGATTTTGGGACAGCCCCTTTGTATTTACAAGGGTAATGGCGGTAAGGAAAATATTGAGCGAATCTGATCCTGTCGCTGTCGATTCACCCTCATCCCTTAGTTCAAGCTAATCTCAAGCTCAACGCTATAGTTTAGCTGCTTGAACCGCTTGAACTGCTGGAGCTGCCAATGCCGCCCTTCGAGCCGGATGATGATACTCCGCTGGAAATGCCATTGGACGATCGGCTGCTTGAGCTTCCTACACTGCTTGAGCTTGAGGATCCGGATGAGCTTGTGGAGCCTGATGAGCTTACCGTGCTCTTAGGTGCAGTTGAGCTTGATTGTGTTCCTGAATTGGTGGTGCCGAACGAACCTGAGCGCGCAGAAGTTGAAGGCGCAGGTGTACTGCTCGATGGTGCTGGAGTTGTGGTTTTCGTATCTTTACCTGCAGCAGTGGACTGGGGGCTTGCTGCCGTGCCGTTCGCTCCAGCTGTCGGCGCAGGCGCTACCCTTCCGTTTGACGCAGCCGCACCAACGGCAGCAGCTGCTGCACCGATGGCTGCACCTGCCAGTGCTCCGCCAATCAATCCCGAAGAAACAGAGGAGCTTCGTCCATAATACGTATTCCCATCATGGGAATACGAGTATTGTTTGTCGTAGCTGTCTCCCGAATCATCGCATTTGCCGTCTTTGTTATCATCCTTGCAATAATCTTGCTGGGTGCCGCCGAATGGCGCAGCGTTAGGATCAGCGGCTTGCGGAGCGGGATTGCCCGAAACTGCAACCTGTTGAGTAGCATTACTCGGTACCGCTGTCGTTTGTGGGCTTGCAGGAGCTTGCCCGCAACCTACTAAAGTAGCGGTTGCCATAAATACGGAAACCATCATAGCGGACTTGTTAATTGGAACGGCTTTCTCTTTGAGGCCGTCTGCTTGTTTTTTTCGTGACATCATATTCACCTCATTTTATGCGTCGTGCGTAGTAAATGAACATTTTCCGATCCTCATCTAGCTCAAAGGATGATTTGGCCCATTTCTGCCCATCCAGCGTAATTGTCTCCGTCTGAATTAGAAGCAGCACATCTAATAAGCTGTCGCAATGCTGTAAGCGAAGAAGCGGGTAATCGCTCAGTTCTTCCTCGAACTGCCTGATTTCAACGACAAGTGCTTCAGCATTATCGATTGCGGGAATCGTTTGCTCCGCCATTTGGTCGGACGGGGTCACGTAAATTAGATGGAGACTGTCTTGCTTCTCCGTACTTTGCTTTTCATAAATCGTTCCTCCACGAATGAACCAGTCCGAAACGTTACGGATAAGTAATTCTTCAAGTGGAATACCGTCATAGTGACAAATTAATTCCGAGGGGTCATGATGTAACCGATACTCTAACCGAGCCATGCCACGTTCCTCCCATATAATCAACCTTCATCGCAATAAAAAGAAAACTAAGTCATATTTTACTACAAATGTATAAGATAGTCTTGGTTTAGATTAAAAACGACAAACTACTACGGGGTGACGTTGATAAAATGAATTTGGGTTATCGCCTTTTTACTGATAGCCTTAGATTGAAGGCATATGCTCTTTATTGAAGCAGCTTTCATCAAAATTTCTAGTTCAACTTACCCTCCATCTCCGTTGTGTAGGTTATTTACATGATTGGATCATTGAAGTCTTATAAGATAGATCGCTTTGAATCTGAAAATAACAATGCCGCGGCATTGTTTGCATACATATAGGACAGTGGGATCCAACGTCATAATGAGACAGGTTATGCTAAAGTGGATGGGCTAATTGGAATTATACCGTCAAAAATACAGGATCATCGAATGATTCGAACACCATTTCAGAGCTTGATAATATTGGACAGCCGCTGGATTAACTTGGAAAAGAAGACTGGAGCAATAGTTTTCCCCCTTTATTTGCGTGGCCATCTGATGTAGGGATCTTTAGTAGAAGGTGTACACTGCTAATTACATCTATCTAACAGATTCTATACCTGGAGTGAAAATGGCGGTTTTTGTTGGGAGAACCATTCTAAGAAAACTGCGAAGACCTGATTTAATAGGGCTAATCTAAAATGAAGTTATTGTTGGGAATCCCATTGGTACGTTCCGACCCGCGGAATCTTTGACACGCACACAAGCTGCCGTAATCTAAAATGAAAGGGCGGGAGCTATCCTGAGCCCCTTTTTCAATGCTCTAACTAAATGGAGATGCTAATACACTTAAGTTAGTGAGGAATAACAAATAAGACTTGCAATAGGTAGGCGTAC
>NZ_WHOD01000095.1 GCF_013141765.1 Paenibacillus foliorum | reverse complement strand
ATGTATGAGAGTTTCAGATAATTGATATGATTGGAAGTACGTATGATAGTTCCAAATAATTGCTATGATTCCAAGTGTTTCGATTAACTAATATTTCATGAAATAATTTTATAGAATTATAGATGTTTTTCAAAAAATTCAGCATGATAAAGCATTATTTTATAAAGTTAAACAAGAGTTCTAGTACTATTACATACTAACTCAATGCTAGGAAATGATTGGAAATCGGAGTAGTTTTGGGTATGTAAGAGGAGCAGCAGCCGCACTTAGTTGAGTCAAATAGCGAAAAATTGCCTCCCCCTGAAACTCAAGATTCAAACGGTAGCAGTATTCATTAAGATAGGCTTGTAAATGCTTTGGGCCAATTCCATGATAGGCTGCATTGATCCATTGACCTGCTTTTTTTGCTACGCTAAGCAGCCGATGAAAGCGGCGAGGACTGAATCGAGCGGTAATGCATTCTAAATCTCCGGTTTTTGATTCAACATTGTGTTGGATGAAATGCTGATTTCCAGAGGGTCGTAAGTTCCTACCTTGCAAATACTCATCAGGGACTCGTTTAATTTTGACATAAAGGGGTTCTCCTTCTGTATTTATGGAGGCACCAACTAAAAGAGGTTGTTCTTGGATGTGGCGATTCACAGATGGATTATGAGGACGGCCGTACAAAGCTGAATTGACCCGAACAATACCCGATAACATCGTACTAGCATCAGCCTTACTTATAGCGTAACGGATTTTATGAAGTATAAGCCAAGCTGTTTTATAAGTGACGCCAATTGCACCACTGAGTTGAACAGCATTAATACCACACGGAGCGTAAGAAATAAGCAACAAAGCATGGAACCATTTACGCAATGTGGTCCTGCTTCCCTCCATAATTGTCCCCGCTATAAGAGACTCTTGGTAATGGCAGGAGCTGCATTCGAAAAGTGGCAGTCTGCGTGTCGTAATCTTATAGGCATGGGGATGACCACAACGAGCACAATGAAATCCATCGGGCCATTTAGCTGTAAACAACATATCTGCACAGGCTTCTTCCGTGCTGAATAATTGAAGCTGCTCCTCTGATACCTTCCACGTTACTGTAATTGTCCGTTCATCGGCCATTGATACACCCCGCTGAAATATGAATATATATACCATCCTACATCATTCAACTAATCAAATTTGTTTTAAGAGCATTTTACAAGTAAACCATAATGTCTTGCACATCCTAAGAAAAAATAAGAACAACAAATCGTAAAAGAAACTTCAAATCAAACCCGCCAGATAACAAACATATGTTCTTATATTTAATTATAACGAACAAACATTCCCATTTCAATAGTTATTATCAATTCTCCCATATTTTTTTTGAAAATATTAGGATACAAAAAGGTATTCAAAACTTTAAAAAAGTTTGATCTTCAGTAGAAAAATTTCTCTGATAATATGAAATATATCGATTCAAACGATCCTGAGGAAAAGGGATAGTATTCATAAGGGAAATCAACAGTAATCTATATCACTTATGAACGGGGCTGGATTACCTAAGGTTAAGGGATAGCATTCATAAGAAACTTCAACTCTGATTTGTATCACGTGTGACTGGGATTCGATTACCTGAGGGAGAGGGATAGTATTTATAAGGAAATTCAACAGTCGTTTATCCACTTGTGCCCGGGGCTGGTTTACCTGAGGTTAAGGGATAGTAATCAAATGTGACTGCAACTGTATTTCATCATCCTTATTCTTCTGCTATAAAGAAGGTTCCTCTCTGTATTTTACATAAGCGGCTGGCGGCTGACCGGTTTCTCTTTTGAAGATACGATGAAAATAGGAAGGGTCACAATAACCTAAATAGTCGGAAATATCGCCAACCGTTCGTTGCGAATGAATAAGCAGATAAATAGCCGTTTTGACACGTAGTGCGTGCACAAATCCACCGATCGTCTGGCCTGTTACATCGCTAAATACGGAGGCTGCATAGTTGGGGCTTTTTCCAATGACTTCGCCTAATTCTTCTTTTGTCACTTTTTCACGATAGTGATTTTGAATGTAGGCCTTCATCTGCTCTGTATGCCGTTCTTTTGTAGTGGATGGCTGACCTTCGCTCATTTCTCTGTTCCAGTGGGCTAGCACTTCCATTGTTAATGCACTGCACATTGCTTCGGCAAAAGCAGGCCGTTCACTCCATTCCTCGTGCATGGTTCTAAACCTTTGCAGCAGCAGCTCGTATTTAACTGTTCTCCATTTGCAAACTTGGAATTCAGCCAGTAAAGGCAGCATGTGCATCAAAGAGCCCTCTTCTACTTTAAAAGAGACCATATATTTCTCATGGGTGACGGACGGAATGCTTTTCCCATAAAAAGAAGTTTGTCTAGGGATAAGTAGAAGATCGCCTTTTTCCAACAGTATTTTTTCCTGTCGTATCCAAAATAAGCATTTACCATAGTTGACCATAACTAACACCCACGTAGGCATTCCCTCATCAAACTCCTCGAACCATTGCACGCTCGTATCTTGCCGAACTGATTGTATCAATAGCATCATAATCACCTCGTATTTTTAAAATAAATACTATTATACAAACACAGTACTATTTTTCATAGTATTTATATACTTTTTTCACTACAATGGGTTTCAGCGATTTGTAACTCGAGGAGGAAAACATACATGTTACCAAAAACGAAAATTATGTGCACAATGGGACCCGCTTGTGATTCCGTCGATATGCTGAAGGAATTGATACGAGCCGGCATGAATTCTGCCCGAATGAATATGGCCCACGGTGATTTGGAAGATCACAAAGGAAGAATTCAAAGAGTCCGTCAAGCCGCCCAGGAGCTGGGGGCAACGGTTTCGATTTTATTGGATATTAAAGGTCCTGAAATCCGCACTGGTTTGCTGGAGCAGCCTTCCTATGAGCTTCGTACAGGTGAGCTACTAACATTAACAACCGAGCAGATTCAAGGGACTGCTGAGCGAATATCCGTCTCCTACAAGGAACTCACACAAGATATCGAGCCTGGCTCACGTATTTTGATCGATGATGGTCTGATTGAGCTTATTGTTGAAGCTGTGGAAGGCACTGAGATCCGCTGTAGAATTATCAACGGAGGTATTATTAAATCCCGTAAAGGTGTTAATCTACCAGGTGTAAGAACCTCCCTGCCGGGAGTAACAGAAAGAGATGTACAGCATATTTTGTTCGGTATTGAACAAGACGTCGATATCATAGCCGCCTCCTTTGTACGAAAAGCAAGCGATATAGTTGAAATCAGACGTTTGCTGGATGAGGGCCAGGCCTCCCATATTCAAATCATATCCAAAATTGAAAATCAGGAAGGCGTAGAAAATCTGGACGACATCCTGGAAGTATCGGACGGACTTATGGTTGCTAGGGGCGATCTAGGAGTAGAAATTCCCATTGAAGATGTTCCTATTATTCAAAAGCAAATGATCCAAAAGGGGAATGCCGCAGGCAAGCCAATTATTACCGCTACACATATGCTGGATTCTATGCAATACAACCCTCGTCCGACAAGGGCGGAAGCAAGCGATGTAGCAAATGCTGTCTACGATGGTACCGATGTATTGATGCTTTCTGGTGAAACCGCCGCTGGAAAATATCCTCTCGAATCGGTGAAAACAATGGCTGCGATTGCTGCCAATATTGAATCGACGCTCTGTTATAAAGAGATGCTTCAGAAAAAAGCAGCCGTACAGAAAAATAATATTACCGAGGTCATCAGCCAAGCCGCAGTTAGCTCATCTCTTGACTTGGGGGCCATAGCGATCATTACGCCTACTGTAAGCGGGTTTACCCCTCGAATGGTATCTAAATACCGCCCGAAAGCACCAATCATCGCCGTAACTCCGGATGAACGAGTACAGCGTCGTCTTAGTTTGTTTTGGGGTGTTATCCCTATAAAAGGGGTGTCTGTTCAATCAACAGACGAAATGTTCGAATCAGCCATTCAGAGTGCACTCACAAGTGGACTTGTAAAGCCAGGCGATCTAGCTGTCGTCTCCGCAGGAGTACCCGTAGGACAATCAGGATCGACGAATTTGATCAAAATACAGCATATTTAATACTAGTTAAACGGCTTTCGCAGCCCTTTGGGACGCGTGAAGCCGTTTTTATTGAGTCTTGGTTCACTTCAGAAGTCTACAATTTGTAATCGTTGCACCAATATTAAGATAGAATTGTAGTGAAACTGTAAAAGGAGGCGGAATCCTATCGAAACGAATTGGAGCATTTACGAGCATCAGACGGCAAAGATGTTAAAGCATTGGGAGAAGGAATTATTGAAGCCTCCTAGTTTTCTAGAAAAATCATCAAAAGCTGTATCTGAGCGTATTAATCAGGTTATCCCTGAAAAAGTCCACCAAACTATCACAGCGACAGTAAAAGGTATCGTTAAAACTGCATTGTTCAGCATCGACTATATGCCCAAGAACCCCCCGTTGGTTGGAGTTTCCTTAGCTATCCGCGATCACAAGGCAGAGGAATCGATCTCTCTATACAAAAAGCTAGCTGCAGCAGAAGGGGCTGGAGCCGGGGCTGGGGGAATTCTGCTAGGTTTAGCCGACTTCCCGATATTGATTGGAATTAAGATGAAGCTGCTCTTCGAATTAGCACATATTTACGGTCATTCCACCCAGGATTACCGAGAGAGGCTGTTCATTCTTCATGTATTTCAGTTAGCATTCTCCAGCCAGACAAAAAAGCAAGCCTTGCTTCAAACCATCATTCAATGGCCTGAAACGGCTCGCTCTCTTCCTCCCGCTGAATCCTACGTGAATCACATCAATTGGCAGCAGCTTCAGCAGGAATACCGCGATACCATCGATCTTCGCAAAATGCTGCAGCTCATCCCCGGTGTTGGCGCAGTTGTTGGAGCCTGGGCCAATTATGGACTTCTGGATGATCTTGGTCGTGTTGGGATGAATTGCTATCGACTTCGCTCGTTGCAGGAAACAAGAAGTCGTATGACTGCAGAAGCTCAGAATAATTCAACAAAAGGATCTATTATTGATAATAGCACGACCGATTAATCAAGGGCAGGGGTAACTGAGCACTTGAAACATATCAGCCTAACTTTGTTACCATGTGTTACCATGTTACAATACCTTTTGCTCCTGTACCTGGATTATTCAACAGTTCCATTACTGGAATCGAGTAAGCAACCAATATTAAGACTACTAGTACACCTACCCATAGACCCCAACGTTCAAATATTGCCGGTGTTTTCTCAGCTGCATCACTAACCTCAGCGATTGGATATTCTGTTTCGCCTTTTGGTGCTTTTAACAGCATAACCACATTTACTATCATCATAATGACTCCGATGAATAGTACCGTACCACCAATCGCCATAACCACATGGTAGGGCATCCATAGGATCGCGTCCGGGTGATCCTGATACGTTGTATATGCCGTCCGACGAGGCGAACCAAACAAACCTACCGTATGCATAGCTCCCGACATAAAGAACATACCAACGAGCCAAGTGATCGTCTGTGCTATCCCCAGCTTATGCAGCAGCGGAGTTAGCACTCGCCCAGTCACTGCTGGGATTAACCAATACGTCACTCCAAAAAATGTTAGCGCAACGCTCGTAGCTACTGTCAAATGAAAATGCCCAGTTACCCACAACGTATTATGGACAACCATATTCATTTGATGACTTGCATTGATTAGACCGCCAGCTCCAGCAGGAATAAATATCAGCATCCCCATAAAAGGGGCGAAGAAACGCACATCGCTCCACGGAAGCTTTTTCACCCATCCAAACAACCCTTTAGCACCTATACTGCGTCCATGCATTTCAAAAGTTGCGAACAACGAGAATGCTGTCATCAACGATGGCACTACGACCATGAATGTAAGCACTACCTGCACATACTTCCAAACCGAAGATATTCCCGGCTCCGTCAACTGATGGTGAAAACCTACCGGAATAGAGAACAGAAGCAGCAGGATAAACGCCAGCCGTGCCAAAGCATCGCTGAACATTTTGCCGCCGATCACCTTTGGAATAACAACATACCAGCATATGTAGGCGGGTAGCAGCCAGAAATAAACTAACGGGTGTCCAAAGTACCAGAATAAAGTACGGCTTAGAGTTACATTAATTGTTTCAACCCAGCCGAAGGACCAAGGAATGAGCTGAAAGAGTACCTCTATTGCTACTCCCAGTGTTGCGATAAACCACATGAGCATTGTCACAACAGACATAAAAGCAAATAGCGGTGATAGCTTGCCATTGTGTGTTTTTTTCCAATACCGGTAATTGATAAATATCCCGAAGCAGCTCATCCAGCTGCCAACAACAATCAAGACCAAGCTTACATAAAACCATGGAGAAGCCATCATCGGTGCATAGAATGTGTATAGTACAGTTGCTTTATTAAGTAGAATAAGAATGGTTGCGATTATTGTACCAATAGTCATCAGGCCGTAGCCAACCCACCCAAGCGATCTGGCAACGGGCAGCAATTGCCCACCTAATGTCTTGGACACACCTGAGTATAGGAATCCGATGATAAAATAAGTGGTAAACACAATAGCCATCAATATCCCATGAGCTGTCAGCAGCTGATAATAACCAATACCGTATGGTAGAGTTATCATCCCCCCACGTACAAGCCCTTGAAGCACCCCTGCAACACCACCCAGCAATAACGCAAGGAATGCAAACAATATATGTGCGAGCACTAATGCGGAGTCTCTACGGTCAAAGCCTTTTATTTGCGTTATCATAATTTAGTCTCTCCTCTGTTACTTCACAATAATTAAGGTCTGCATCATTTCATGAGCTGCCCCGCAATATTCATTACACAGGACTAGAAACTCGCCTTGCTTCGTAAACTTATAAGTCAGATGATTCACCTCACCAGGTACCACCATCATGTTCACGTTTGTACCTGGGATTTGAAAGCCATGTACAACATCCTTACTTGTAATGTGAAAATGTACTGTAGCGCCAACCGGAATCTCCATTTTGTCAGGACTGTAGCCAAAGGCAAATGCCAGCATATAAGCGTCGTACTCGTTTTCCCCAATTTTTTTCAAGCCGAGCTCGTTAAATGGAGCCGTTTGTTCCACGGTTTCGGGATTAACCGTTTGGCGGGACTGATTCTGAGAGTGATCATGCTCCCCGGGTGTCTGTGCTCCAAGGGCAAAAGCCCCAACTCCTAGGACGACCAGGAACACGATCAGCATCGTGATACCGAAGGTTAACCAAATTTTTTCATAACGATGAATATGCATGAAGCTCCAACCCCTTTGATCTAATGTTTTTACTATGTATCAGCCTAGCCTCTAGCAATGAATAATACGAATACACCGACCCAGGTTAATACCAGAAACGCACCGAGCAGCATCACCGCTACTAATGTTCCTTTTAATGATGCTTCCTCATGCTTGTGCTGTTCACCCATGGTATCCCACTCCCTTCGGACTTAAACTTATGCTCTAATTGTAGGGTGAAGATCAGTACAGCTCTATGATTAAAGTCACATTGAATGTCAAGGAAGAATGAACGTTTTGGACACAAACTATACTACAAGGAGCGATGGATATGCTGTACGATTGTGCCATCATTGGCGGGGGACCTGCCGGATTAAACGCTGCGCTTGTATTGGGTAGAGCAAGACGAAGCATTATTCTATTCGATAATAACAAGCCAAGAAATGCGGTTACCCACGAATCTCACGGATTCATTACAAGAGACGGAGTGAAACCAAACGAGTTTAGAAGGATCGCTCAGCAGGAAATCAGCAGGTATCCCTCTGTCGAATTTGCTCATAATGAAATCACCACTGTAAGCAAAAGTGACGGCTCCTTCCAATTGGTAACTCGTGACGGCAGAGCAGTTGGGGCCAAAAACATCATACTAGCCGCAGGTTTAAAGGAAATTTTGCCGGATATAAGTGGTATTCATGATTTCTATGGCACTAGTCTTTTCAGTTGTCCTTATTGTGACGGATGGGAATTAAGAGATAAACCGCTTGTTATAGTTGCTGAGGGGCTGCACAGTTTCCAAATGGCCAAAATTGTTCATAATTGGAGTCGTGATATCATTTTGTGCACAAACGGACAGCAGACTCTTACTTCTGAGCAAAAAGATAAGCTTCAGAGCAAGAAAATCCAAGTCTTCGAGCAGCGAATTTCTGGATTCATTGGACAAAGGGGCCAACTAAAGCAGGTAACTTTCGAGGGTGGAAATACAATTAGCAGAGCAGGGGGATTCGTAACTCCAATTTGGGTTCAGGCTGTTTCTTTCGGTGAAAGATTAGGCTGTGAAACTAATAAATTGGGCGGGTACGTGACGGACTCTTTTGGTAAAACAAACATTAAAGGCGTCTATGCCGCAGGAGATGCTTCAGTTATCGCTCCTGCTCAATTGATTATTGCTGCAGCAGAAGGAAGCCGGGCCGCAATAGGAGTAAACATGAATTTAACCGAAGCTGAGTTTGAGTAGAAGCTTTTGTTACGCACGGAGAGCAGCTCTTTTGAACGAAAAAAAGCAGCCCACAGAGGAGCTGCTCCTTATTATGTCAATTGTAATTCGGCCATGCTTCTAAAGTGTAGGCCATATCCCAAAATTTGTACTCATAATGGCTGCTTATGACGAAATGTCTCTTCATCCGCTCACGGTCAGCGGCCGTAACCTCCTCTGCAATCGAATCCAGACGATCGATTTGCTCCTGTACCAGTTCACGGAACCATTCCCCACCGTAAGCGTCGATCCATTCCTGGTAGATCGGCTCACTAGAAGCTACTCCCTGCAGTCGCTCTCCGATCTCGTAATAAAGCCAGTAGCAAGGTAAAATAACTGCTACAATATCTCCCAAATGTCCTGCATTAGCAACCCGCAGCATGTGGGAAGTATACGCATAAGCCGTCGGTGACGGCTCAAATGCCGCTTTCTCTGCTTCACTGATACCCAATCGTTTAGCAAAGTTCTCATGTAGAGACAGTTCTGCATTGTAAGTTCCCTGCACATGAGCAGCCATCCTATTGGAATCAGAGAGATCTGTTGCTTTAGCTGCCCCTAACGCCTGAACGCGAGCAAATTGAGACAAATAATAAGCATCATTTAATAAATAATGACGAAAGTTGGCTAGCGGCAGCGTACCATCTGCGATCCCTTGTACGAATGGATGCTCAAAGCTAGCGTTCCAGCTAACCTCTACGGCTTGACGCAGCTCCTGTGAAAATTTCATAGTAATTTTCCTCCTTAAGAGTTTTCATATGAAAACTTACTACGTAAGTTTAATTAACGTTATATCGGACGTCACCGATATGGAAATAAGGAAAGTGCTGCCCTACATACATGGCAGCCCAGATCCCTGCTGCTAAATACAGCAGCAGCAACAGATCTCGCATCGAGAAGCCGATGCGATAATAATACGTGCGCCCGCGCGCCGAAGAGAAGCGCTTCGCTTCCATCGCCACAGCGATACGCTGAGCGCGTCGAATGCTCTGCGCCAGCAACGGAATCGCGTACAGCCTTAGTGATTCGTAGACGCTGCCGATCCCAACGCGCCGCTTCACGCCGCGCACCTTCAGGGCCATTCGCAGCGTCCGAAACTCATCCACCATAATGGGCATAAGCCGCAATGCGGCCATGAAGCTATAGGCGTATTTCGGTGGCAGCTTGCACTGCTGCATCAAGGAATAGAACAAGGCTACAGGTTTTGTCGTCAGCGCAAACATCAGCCCCGTCAAGGCCATGTTGACTGTTTTCAAACCAATGTGGATACCACGGAAAAAGCTCTCCTCTGTAACATGAACGAGCCCGATATGCAGCCAAGTTGTATCCCCTTTTCCAAACAGCATCATGGACATGGAAGAAGACACAAACAACAGTCCGAACGGAAGAAACATAAGCAGTAATCGAGGCAACGGATGCCCCGAGAACAATAGAAGCAGCAAGAGCTGGGCCGCAGTAATGTTGATCAATACATTAATATTATCCGTTAGCAGCACGATGAAGAACATCCCTATGGATAAGAACAGCTTCAAGCTCGGATTCACCCTATGCAGCCAAGTTTCTTCGAAAGCAAACACGTAACGCCTCACCCCGCTTCCTTGTACATCTTTCAAAAAAAGATTCCAGTCGGCTCAAGATCTCCCACATCCCCATCAATCTCCACAGACCTCAAATATTCATTCGGCTCTGTATCTAGGGTCAATCTGCCATTCTCTATAAACCACACGCGTGTGGCAAAATACCGGACAATTTCCATATCATGCGTCACCATAATAATAGAAACTCCCTGTTGCCTCCAGCCTTCCAGCTTCTGCAAAATAGCAAAAGTATTCGCCGCATCCTGCCCGAATGTCGGCTCATCCAGAAGCACTAGCCGTTGTCGCTTACTCATCGCTGTGGCTACGCTTAATCGTCGCTTCTGACCTAGCGACAGCTGGTAAGGATGCTGGGCCTTTTGATCCTGCAGGCCAAATTCAAAGAGCAGCTCTTCGGTAAGCTTCGCAGCATCTGCCTGGCCGTCCCTGCGAAACCCGAAGGCAGCCTCGTCATATACGGAGTTGGTCACAAACTGCATCTCCGGATTTTGAAACACATAGGCGGCTTCATCCGCCACATCCTTGAAGCCCTTCACGCTGCGGCCGATTATCTCATAGCCGCCCGAAGTGGGAAGCAGCTGCATAAGAGATTGCAGCAGCGTGCTTTTCCCGGCTCCGTTGCCGCCAATCACAGCCACCCACTCGCCGGGGCTCAAGCGAGTATCCGCCACGCGGATCTTCGCTTCCCGGCTGCGAGCTCGGCTGTGGTATCCGGCAAAATCGCGGAGCTGTAACAGATCTCGGCTGGCATCAGCCTGCTCGCTGCCCAACTGCTTCGCAGTATCAGCCGTTGCCTTATCAGCATCGGCAATCAGCTTGCTTCTATTATCTTGCAGCGCCTGGTACACCGGACTTGCGGCGTAATCTTCCCATACGCCAGGGTACCAAATTCCATATTGCTGAAGCTCTGCTTTACATTCAGCAAATATTTGGGATGGGGATCCGTCTGCCATTACAGCCCCAGCATGATTAAATAACACAATCCGATCAACAAATTCAATGACTTCATCTATTTTATGTTCTACGATAACGACCGTTTTGTCTTTCCCGACCTTTTTGATCGTCTCCCATACTTGCTTGGTTCCTTCAGGATCTAGGAGTGCCGTGGGCTCATCCAGAAACAAAGCCTCCGGCTCTAACGCGAGAATCGAAGCAATAGCCAGCCTCTGCTTCATACCTTGCGACATCGATTGGATTGGCATATGCTGCTCCTCCAGCTCGAGTCCCACCTGCTGTAGCCCTTCTTTTATACGAACAGGCATTTCATCTCTCGGAACCCCCAGGTTCTCCAGTACGAAGGCCATCTCTTCATCGACAAAGGGCATGCAAAACTGCGTATCCGGATCCTGAAACACATAACCCCAGGATGGTGGTACCACAATGCTGTCAAATCGAACCGGGACATCAATCGCTCCCGGAATTAATCCGGTTAGCACTTGAAGCAGTGTAGACTTTCCGCATCCGCTGGGTCCGAGCAGCAATACCTTTTGTCCTGTTGGAACAGCAAACGATAGCTCTTCAAACTGCAGCGTTGAACTTCCTGCAAATTTCAGCCGTAAACCGCTGACTGAGACGCCGATACTCATTGCTTCTTACGCTCCAGAGCATCGTAATCGGCTCGGCTCGCTGGACGAACCAATTGGGTAACGCCAGTAGCTTCCAGCGCTTTAACCAACCAATAGGCGCATAGTCCAGTTATAAAGATCCCACTAATCAAACGGAATACGAAATACAGAATCAAGTTCCAAGACTGGAGATCAACCAAATATCCTTTGAATCCATCAAAAATTAAGGAAGCTGCCGCGGAGGCAACACCTGCCATACAAGCAGTCGCTGCTGAGAAGCTGCGGTACCGGAACAGCAGAAATACAAGCTCGGCGCCCAGACCTTGTGCAATCCCGTAAGTTAGCGCCTCGGGTCCGAATTGAGAGCCGGCAAGCAGTTCACCTGATGCCGCAGCTATTTCGGCTAACAGCGCGACTCCCGGCTTGCGGATCAGCAGGAAAGCAACCGTAGCCGCAATAAACCATACACCATAGACGAGCTGGTCGAGCTGCAAGCCCGCCAACTTAACGACATTGGACACATCCCCCCACAAACGATAAATTATACCGAACACAACAGCAATAACGATGGTGACCAAAATGTCGGTCAATTTTAAACCTTTGGACATGGTGCGGTTCAACCCCTTCTCTTCTTACATAATGTTAATCTGTACGGTTCCAGATGGCTTTTTTAATAAGCAAAAAAGACCACCTCCGTATTTAGAAGTGGTCTGCATGTTAGAATTCAATACACGCTTCAATCGCTCTCCACTTCCCTACGCTGGCGCAATCCAGATCAGGTTCAGAGGGTCTAGGATCTATTGATCCAATCTCAGCCTTGCGGCTCCCCTAGTGACATTTATCATATTAACATGACTGGCAAAAAAGTCAACGGTTAAGTTTCAGCCATAGACCTATAAATTAGAGGCTACAAATCGCATCATCGCCTCTTCATGGAAAGGCAGCGCTTCATGACCATAATCAGGATACAGCTTTAGCTCTTTTTCTCCCGCCAAATGATTGTATGCGGCAAAGCAGGTCGAAGGTGGGCAAACAACATCCTGAAGCGTTATAGCCATCAAGGTTTTCGCCTTAACCCGTGAGGCCATATTCATCCCATCGAAATAGCTAAGGGTACGATATACTTGCTCTTCTTGAAGATGCTCGGGATCAAACCGGCGAAACCAGTTTTTAATCTCCACATAAGGTCCGCCATTATGCTGCTCTACAGCACGGCGGAAGTGGCATAAAAACGGATAATACGGCATAGCCAGCTTCGGCCGGTCATCCAAACCAGCGGCTGCGAGCGCGAGCCCGCCCCCCTGGCTCCCCCCGTATACAGCGATCCGGGATGCATCCACTTCCTGCTGTGAGCATACAAAATCAATGGCGCGAATACAGTCTAAGTAAACCTGCTTGTAATAGTAAAGATTCGGATCGAGAATACCAAGGGTCATCCAACCCGAAATGCTCCCCTGTGGAAACGAAGCTCCAACCGGCGTTAATCCACCTTGACCTCTAGTATTAATAGCCAATACAGCTATACCCATTGAAGCCCAATGCAGCAATTCATGCGGGTTTCCTCGATTGCCATTATAGCCATGATATTTTACAATTACCGGCAGCGATCCTGCTTTATGCTCCCCAGCAGGTACAACGTACCAACCATGGACAGGCGTACCATCGGCACCGTCATAAATCACATCGTAGATATGTATGGATTTTAATGGATGATCCTCGACCAAGGTTGCTTTAGCGTTCAAAGGTACGGATTTGGCTCTCCCTTTGGCCTCTTCCCAAAATGTGTCGAAGTCACTTTCTACCGTTAATTCAGGCTTGTAATCACGAAGCTGGGATAAGGGCATATCAACATTTGGCATGAATAACAACTCCTTCATAGAATATAAGCTTCTCGCAGCTGCAGCAACGGATCAAATGGTACGGAATTGTTTCTTTTTCCTTGCGTTAGCGCGGGTTATATGTCAAGATATTTGATAAAACAACAATTAAGAAGAAACAGGTGAGCCTAGAGCTATGATGAAATCTTTTTTCCGCTTGTTAACGGAGCTATCCTCACGTAAAGCGATCTCCCAATTAACAGGCGCATTTGCAAAATCACGAGCAAGCCGCGGCTTAATTCCGCGTTTTGCCAAAATATACGGAATCCCTTTGGAGGATGCTGAGAAGCAATGGACTGATTATGTATCCTTGAATGATTTTTTTACAAGGCGCCTGAAGCAAGGACTTCGTGTCATTGATGCAGCCCCGCAAGCTTTAGTGAGCCCTGTCGACGCCATGATCACAGGCATAGGTAATATAACAGATGGCCTCATCTTAAATGTCAAAGGCCAGGACTACACCGTGGATGAGCTGCTTAACTATTCGCCACGCACGGTCAATTACAAGAATGGCTTCTACTTTGTACTGTATTTGAGCCCAACCGATTATCACCGGATTCACTCACCAATTGAAGGGGATATTATTGAAAAAGAGCATGTTCCCGGCAAAGTGTATCCCGTCAATGAATTCGGCCTTCGCCATATGCGCAGAGTGTTAAGCCGCAACGAGCGGTTGATTACTTACATGCAGCATGAAAAAAATGAGCTTGCAGTAGTCAAAGTCGGCGCGATGAACGTGAGCAGTATCCAATACGCATCACCCCTGCCGACTCATCTTGGCCGCGGTGATGAACTGGCCTTTTTCGAGTTCGGATCGACGGTCGTGCTGCTGCTTGAAACCGATTCATTCGAGAGCCGCAGCGATCTTCAGGTCGGCAGTAAAGTAAAAATGGGCGAAAAGCTCGGCAGCATGAAATAATCCATCATACAGATTGTGCTATGCAAAATATTAAAAGGAAGTTGCCACCTGCTGCGCCAGCAGGCGTCGGCTTCCTCTTTTTTATTGCTCAAACTCACCAGCAAGCCGCTGCCTTATTTGCTTTTGCCGCCCCCAAAAAGTATCTTCAATGCAAATCTAGGCAATACCAATTGCCTGCGTAATCGGGAAGGCTGAGACAGCAGACGATATAACCATTCGAGATTCAATTTCTGCCATACTTCCGGTGCGCGCTTAACTTTCCCCGCTAGAACATCAAGACTGCCTCCGATACCGAAGGCGACCTTCGCTTGAAGCTCTTTTTGATACTTGAAAATCCATTTTTCCGAGAATGGCGCTCCCATGGCTACCACTAAAATATCTGGCTTTGCAGCACCGATAGACGCAACGACACTCGCTTCATTGTCTTTACCGAAAAATCCGTTCTGTCTTCCAACTACACGGACACCCGGATATTGCACCGCAATCACCTCGGATGCCTTCCGATTCGTCTCCTCATCGGCTCCTAGCAGATATATGGAATAGCCTTTTTCATTCCCTGCTTTCAGCAGACCTGTAAAAATATCAAATCCGGTCACCCGCTCTTCCAGCGGTTCTCCCTGCCACTTGGCTGCCAAAACTACGCCAATGCCATCCGCCGTGATCATCCCTGCTTGGGAAATGATCTTTTGCAGCAGCTCGTCTTGCTTGGCAACCATCACGATCTCTGGGTTCGCTGTAATAAGCTGAAATAGCTTGCCTTCCTGCTTGTCCAGCCGATCGGTGAGCGTCTTTATCGTTTGTTGTAAGTTAAGTTTGGAGAAAGGTACCCCCATTATTGAAACGGTTTGTTGCTTCATGTTAATTTCACCTTTTCTAAAGATGTCATGGATAAAATTCTGCGCTGTCATTCGATGACGCGCGGCTTCAATGAATTGCCTACCTTATGTTTTTATCATTTGGCGACAAAAAATACAACCATATAAACACCATACTCCTATTTCACAGTATGTTTACTAGTATATTTACTTTTGTAATTTCTAGATGGCAATAATAATTCCTGCATTCGCCATGCACCACTCATGTTCCACAAAGGTGTTTACAGCACCTGCATGAGCTTTACTGCATACTCCATATCCTGTTCCGTTAAATGAGGGAAATGAAAGTAGGCTCCGTGTCGTATTCTTGAATCTGCTGGAAGTGCCACATCGGACCACCGGATACCAGACTCGCCACAGCGTTTCCTAAATTCCATATAGCTCTCCTCTGTGCCTCGCCACCACCCAAACAAATGCAATCCAGCATCGCTTTCTACCCAGTCGAATCGGTCGGACAAACACCGGGTCAGCAAGAGGCGTAAGCATTCGAACTTGCGGCTGTACACGCGCTTCATCCGCCGTAAGTGACGTTCATATTGGCCACTGTTCATAAACGATGCCAACGTTTGCTGCTCCAGCAGCCCAGTTGGCTGCGGCTCGTATAATGCCTTAGCCCTGATTACCGGCTCCACAAGGGCTGGAGGTACAACCGCATAGCCGATGCGGATGCTTGAGAGCAAGGACTTGGAGAAGCTGCCTACGTACACGACCCGCTCCTCACGATCCAGCACCTTCAGCGGCTCCACAGCCTTGCCTCTATGCCTAAATTCGCTGTCGTAATCATCTTCTATGATTACGGCTTCCCGCTCATACGCCCATTGGAGCAGCCGCTGGCGCCGCTCCAAGCTCAATACAGCCCCGGTCGGAAACTGCCGCCCGGGGGTCACAAACAGCAGCTTAGCCGTCCAATCATCCGGCACGATTCCCTGCTCATCCACATCGATCGGCATGCAGGTACCGCCTGCCGCCATTACCGCCCGGCGTATCCCATTATAGCCGGGATTCTCCACTATAGCAGTGTCGCCTTCGTTAATCATCAGCTGAGTCAGCAGCGCTATCGCCTGCATCGAGCCGTTAAAGATTACGATATGCTCCGCCTGCGCGGCAATTCCTCTTGCTCTGCGCAAATAATTCGCAATGCCCTCGCGAAGCCCTAAGTCCCCCTGTGCAGAAGGCGGAATGGTGAAGTTCTGCTGCGACATTTGTCTCGCTGTCGCATATAAACACCGGTTCCATTCCTCCTTCGGAAACCACTCGGAATCAGGAGCAAACCAATGAAAATCTATCTCTCTTAATCCCTCCGACTTGAGGGGAAGCTGTACAGAAGCTTCGTGAGCTACCGAAATCTCATTAACTCTAGCTCCCCACTTCGAGAGTGAATAATTCCTTTTGAGCATATCCATTTGCTGTATACAGCTGGAATTGTAGGAGACGAATGTTCCTCTTCCCACCTCACATATAACATACCCTTCTGAAGCCAGCATATCGTACACTTGATTGATCGTTCCTCTAGAAACCTTATAAAGCTCTGCCAATTCCCTGCTGGAGGGAAGCCTCGTATGGAGTGGAAGCACCCCACCCACGATTGAATCTCTTAAGGCATGATAAAAAGCCAGCAGTTTGGAGGAATACCTCTCATAGTAGCTATGGTAAGGAATTTGAAAATGCATGATCAGCTCTCTCCATTCCTTTTAATGGTACACTAAAATAACTCTAAATTGGAGCTTTTCGATTGTCAATGTCTGAGGTAAGCTTACTTTCAAGCTTTTATCTAGCAGGGGGAGATGGAATGAATGAGAAGAGACGAGTTCAAAATAACCGATCCGGAGGAAACCGAATCCTTTTTACATGAAATGACCTATGGTGTGCTTGGAACTATAGGAGAAGACGGATGGCCGCAGCTGACTCCCTTGAACTTTGCCTATCAGAATGGCGAGCTTTATTTCCACGGCAGTAGAATCGGATCTAAGATGGAGCAATTAAAGAGTGACCCACGAGTAACCTTTTCCGTTTCCAAGGAGTATGCCATCATCCCTTCCACCTTTTCCGATCCGAAGCTTGCATGCCCTGCTACCTCTTATTTCAAGTCCGTTCTCATAAAAGGCTATGCAGAGCTAGTCGTCGACCCAGAGCTTAAAGCATCGGCACTGACAGCATTTATGGTCAAGCTCCAACCGGAGGGAGGTTATGCTCCTATCGATCCGCAGGACCCTGATTATACGCCGCAGATCAAGGCTACAGCCGTTGTGCGCATCCGAATCACGGAAGTTTCATCCAAATTCAAGTTCGGACAAAATTTAAAGGAGCCTAAGTTCAGCCAAATTACTGAAGGTCTACAGGAACGAAACCGGCCATTGGACGCCGAAACCATTGAGCTCATGAAGGCCTACTGTCCTCATTACAAAGCTCAGCAATAACAGAAAAAACACTTCTTACCCGTCCATTCGATCACGGTATGAAGTGTTTATTTCTTCTACATAGGCCTCTCTTAGATCATCGAGTATGTGTAAGACAGATGCTCTACCTTGCTTCCCGTCAACGCTAGCGGCAGCTCAATTTCTACAGTCGTGCCGACCCCCTCTGCGCTTTCCACATGGATGCGGCCGTGATGGTACTTAATGATTTGGAACGTGACCATCAGGCCGAGTCCGACCCCTTTTTCCTTCGTTGTGTAAAAAGGCTCGCCAAGCTTCGGAATCCGTTCTTTGGACAACCCGCTTCCTTGATCCTTAAAGCAGATCGCCACGTGATCGTCTTGTAGTTCGACTCGAATTTGCAGCATGCCCCCGTTCTCCATGGATTCAATCGAATTTTTTACAATATTAATAAAAGCTTGCTTCAATTGACTTTCTGCGCAGCTAACATTAGGAATCGGCCCCTCTATCTTCAGATCAATTTCCACGTTGTTCATGATTGCTTGTGATTGAAGCAGCCTAACGACATGCTCAAGAATCTCCCTCAGGTCATTTTTCTGTAAACTAATGCACTGCGGTTTGGCAATAAAAAGCAGCTCGCTGACGATAAAATTGATCCGATCCAGCTCAGACAGCATAATTTCAAGATTTTCCTGTTTGGTGTTAGGGTTCGAAAACAAAAGCTGAATAAATCCACGGAGCGTTGTTAAGGGATTGCGAATTTCATGTGCGACCCCTGCAGCCAGCTCTCCTATTACTGACAGCTTGTCTGTCTTGCGAATGATTTCTTCTGTTCTCTTTCGTTCAGAGATATCAGAAAAGATAACCACGCCACCATGAATAGCGCCCTCCTTAACTATGGGAGTCAGTACATATTCAACTGGAAAAGATAACTCGTCTTTTTTCCGAAACATAACTTCTTCTTCATATTTGACAGTACCATCACCAAAAATATCTAAGATGGATTCCTCTGTATTATTATTACCCCTCCCTTCTTCACTCCAAATAAGATCCGTGTGCTTTTTTCCGATCAACTCATCTACGGAATGACCCAGCATGCGTGCGGCTGCCGGATTACAAAAGGTTATTTCCCCCTCCAGGTTTAATCCGTATATACCTTCCCCCGCTGAATTGAGAATGAGTTCCAGAATACGGTGGTTCTCCCGCAATTCCTTGGTTCTGTCGTTAATGATCAATTCCAGCTGCTCCAGCTGAATCGCATTGGATAAAGCCGTAGCTGTAACATCTACAATGGATTGAGCCAGCAGCATATCCAGCTGAGAATAGGTGCGAATCTCACCTAAACTAACAACGGCGATAGTTCCTAGAACCTCTCCTGTTGCTACCAGTGGCAGCATGAAAACTCCTTGAATCCCGAACTTGTGGCATGCTTCATGGTTCGGACGATGATCTGCATCCACATCTGGAATAAATACGTATTTCTTGGTGCGGATCACCTCTTGGAACAGTAAATCCTTTTCGTAATCAAGCTTGATTTTGCTATGTGTTTTACGCCACTGCTCTTCCGTCCATTCGCTGCTGCCGCTTAATTTAGCCGGACGAAAAGTACTTCCGATAGAATCACACAGGTGTACGCCGATATTTGTATTATCCAGCACTCGCCCCACATAACGGAAGCAGGTGTCTAATATCTTCTCTGTAGTCGAACATAGGGAAAGCTCGCTTGTGACATCAAGCAGCAGTTGTTTCTCCCTAAGAAGCGATTGGATCGCTTGGAATTGTCTCACATTATGAATCGACACAGCAGCCATATTAACGTAAGCTTCGACTGTTTGAATTTCCGATTCAGTTAAATTCATAGCAATTCCATAATCGAATAAAAATACTATACCGAATAGTTCATCTCCATAAGAGATTGGCAGTCCCAACAAGGAACGGATCTTGAACAATTCCACTGGCTTCGGATCCGGTCTGTTATCTATCGATGTGTCGGGTATATAGATGCTCTTCCTTGTTTCTATAATATCCCTGGCCAAATGATCGGTTTCTGGATCTACAATCATTTGATTAAGTGTAACCCCGTTAATATGATCCGGTTTACCTACATAGCCACGAAAGGTTCCATCCGATTGAGGCAAATAAATTCCAGTGGAGTCACATTGGACTATTTCATCCGATATAGCAGATGCAACCGCCTCAAGAAGTGAATGCAAATCCAAATTTGAATTAATCAGTTGACTGATTTTGGCCAACCGGGCATATCTGGCTTGATCATCATTCATCTTTACACCATCCTTAATTGATCCAATTGCAGGAATAATTACTTTTGAAAAGAGGAAAG
Organism: Paenibacillus foliorum; assembly: GCF_013141765.1. Taxonomy (GTDB): domain Bacteria; phylum Bacillota; class Bacilli; order Paenibacillales; family NBRC-103111; genus Paenibacillus_S; species Paenibacillus_S foliorum. The sequence continues at coordinate 67,040 of NZ_WHOD01000095.1, read as the reverse complement.
GAACTTCACTCTGTCCCCCATAGGAGGAATGTTGTTATCCACTATTGAAATTTCAAGCACAGCAGGCCCATCTGTAACAATATCATGCAGCATTCCTGCCGACAGGTCTTGCAAATTCTCTACACGCCAGCTAGGAATGCCCATCGAATAAGCCATATCTGATATCGAAACAGGCTGCTGCTCGAAGCGCGGATGGCTCCGTTTGTATTGAAGCGTATGCCCATGATAAACCATACCCAGTCTTGCATTATTAACTACCACGAATAAAATGGGAAGATTGTATTCCTTGGCCGTTAAAATTTCCATGCCATGCATGAAAAAGCAGCCATCTCCCGTAATGCATACCGCAGGCCGGTAAGGGTCTGCAAGATTCATCCCAATCGCGGCTCCAATCGCGGTCCCCATTGCGCCAAAATGCACATTCAGATCAAAAGTATCCATCTCTGTAACCTTCATATAATGGATGACATACGACATAAATTCACCGATATCGACTGCGTAGCGGGTTGAAGATGGCATATGCTTTTGCAATGACAACAGCGCATTCTGAGTGTTGTAACCGGTTGATGGCTGAGGAATCGAAGCAGCTGTATCGGGTTCGAAGCTATTGCGGCGAAGTCCCATCCGCTCCAATTCCTGGATTAGAAACCTAAGGCCCAAGCCCGCATCTCCCCGTATTGGCAGATCAATGGGATAGGTACGATGGAATACCGTTTCATCTATATCAATTTGTACGGTATATCGATTTTCAGTCAGATGTTTGTTCCAGTTGCTAGTTGCCGTCTCACCAAGACTGGAGCCGACAATCAGAATAGAGCGGTACTCTTGGTCCTCTATAAGCCTGGTAGCCCTCTCCTGTCCAGCAAAGCCGAATACACCCTCATATAGCGGATGGGAATCAGGTATGTACCCTTTCGCCTGTGGTGTCGTAATAATAGGCCAATTCAGTGTTTCGGCAAGCTGCAGCACATCTGACATAGCACGGCGGGCACCTTGGCCGACAAAAATGATGCCTTTATTGCGCTCCACAAGCTCCTTCGCCGCTTCCCTCAGCAGTGAACGGTTCGGAACGCTGATCTGCTGCTGTGGAAACGGTGGCAACATGACTGGCTCTATCTGTTCCAGCTGTATGTCTATGGGCATCTGAACGTGAACCGGACCTGGTATCCCGCTGAGTGCGATCTCCACAGCCTTCGCTACCTCATAAAGTAAATCCTCAGCGCGTGAAACCGATACGCTATACTTGGTCACGGGTTGAAATAAGGGTACTGCGTTCAACTCTTGAGAGGCATTCAACCCAACAGTCCTGATGGGAACTGAGCCTGTCAGAAACAGCACCGGAAGATGCTCACGTAATGCATGTGCAGCTCCCGTCAGCAGATTCGTACTGCCAGGACCGCTGCATCCAATGCAAACCCCCAGGCTATCTGAATGTTTCGCATAAGCTGCCGCCATATAGGAAGCAGCTCCTTCATGCTTAGCAACAATCGGCGTAATTTGGGTTATTTCATACAATTCGTCAAAAAATGCGTTTATTGAACCCGCAGGGATCCCAAATACATATTTGACTCCTCCCTCTACTAAAAAATCAATTACGCTACGAACTGCTTTCATTATAAGTAACCCCTTTTCTACATAGTTCGATTTTGTTTGACAATCTTCTACACAATTCCTTTTATGGTAATATTTAACTAATATTATAATTCTTCATGTCGACATAAAATCCTTTTTTATTTATACAAATGTTCTAAAAACAAAAAAAAGGACGCTTTTCAGCGTCCTTTTTTTCAAACCTACAAATATTTCTTAACGCAAATCCTTCGGTTGAACCATGTCCATATCGCTGAACTCTTGGTTTTCCCCAGCCATAGCCCAGATGAACGTATAGTTATTAGTACCTACACCGGAATGGATCGACCAGCTTGGTGAAATGATCGCTTGCTCATTGCGAACAACAAGGTGACGAGTTTCAGTTGGTTCGCCCATCAAGTGGAACACCAATCCGTCTTCAGGCATATCAAAGTAGAAGTATACCTCAGAACGACGGTTGTGAGTGTGGCAAGGCATAGTATTCCACATGTTGCCTGGCTTCAAGAGGGTCATACCCATTACAAGCTGGCAGCTTTGAATACCGTTTAAGTGGATATATTTATAAATTGTACGTTCATTGGAAGAATTGATCGAGCCTAGGTGTTGAGGCTCTGCTTTGCTGATTTCCACTTTCTCAGTTGGATAGTTTTTGTGAGCTGGAGTGGAGTTGAAGTAGAAACGTGCCGGATTAGCAGAATCTGCACTTTTGAATACCACTTCTTTATTTCCAAGTCCTACATACAGACAATCTTTGCTTTCCAGCACATATTCGGTGCCATCAACAGTAATGAAGCCTTTAGGACCTACGTTGATGATCCCAATTTCACGACGCTCCAAGAAAAATTCAGCGCCCATTTCATGCTTGTCCGCTTCGAGCTTGATCGGCTCTGCTGTAGGGATAACGCCACCGGTAATAAAACGGTCAACGTGACTGTATACCATGTTTAGCTTGCCGGGTACAAACAGACTTTCGATAACAAACTCACTTCTTAATCTGTCTGTATCATACGATTTAGTTTCTTTTGGATTAGTAGCATAACGGATTTCCATAGCAATAATTGCCTCCTCGGAAAATATAAGTAGTCGGGTATTCGGTCCAATCATCGGAAAACGATTTAATTGTGTATTCTTAATTCCGTTCTGTCCGTTCCCCATCATATGGTAACATAAATCGCTTCGTCTCGCTACCACGCCCCATTTTACTTGCTCGGCAGCTTACTTATTGAAAACAATTCTCAATTCAACATAATTCAACGTGACTCCCCTTGGAGAAGATGGTATAATATTGCCTAAATGTTGGGCTTCACAAAATCCATGGCCCCGCTAAAGCGAAGTTCAGATCACGGAAGGACGGACCCAAATGAATCCTCTTGCACAACAGCTAAACGATACGATTTCCAAAGAAAATAATCATGTATATGACATGCTCTCAGGCTTAGGTAAGCAAATATTTTTCCCAAAGGTAGGCATTTTAAGCCAATCAGCGGAAGCCAAGCAAAAAGCCAAGAAATTCAATGCTACCATCGGTACAGCGCTCGAAAATGGGCAGCCTATGCACCTGAAGGTCATTCAAGATACATTATCCGCCTACAATCCGAAAGATATATACGAATATGCCCCGCCAGCCGGCAAACCAGAGCTGCGTACCGCATGGCGCAGTAAAATGCTTGAGGAGAACCCAAGCTTAACTAGTAACGGCTTAGGCAATCCCATTGTCACCAATGCATTGACACATGGATTAAGCATTGTAGCTGACTTATTCGCTGACGTAGGCGATGCAGTCCTCATCCCCGATAAAAACTGGGAAAATTATGAGCTGACTTTCGGAATTCGCCGCGGTGCTGAAATTGTTAATTATCCGCTTTATAATAGTGAGCGCAAGTTTAATTCAGCTGCATTGCGTGACGCTTTGCTTGCTCAAACAGGCAAAAGTAAAGCTATCGTTGTATTGAACTTTCCGAACAACCCGACCGGCTACACTCCGGGTCCTGAAGAAGGCAAAGAAATCGTAGCCGTTATTAAAGAAGCTGCTGAGGCAGGAATTAACGTTGTAGCTGTAGCTGATGATGCTTATTTCGGTCTTTTCTTCGAAAATTCATTGCAGGAATCACTAGCAGGCCAACTGGCAAATTTACATCCCCGCGTGCTTTCTATCAAAATAGACGGCGCTACGAAGGAAGAATTTGTTTGGGGCTTCCGCGTAGGCTTCATCACCTATGCCGGACAAAGCGAAAGCATGCTGGCAGCACTTGAGCAAAAGACGATGGGAATTATCCGTGCAACTATCTCAAGCGGGCCGCACCCTTCCCAAACCTTCGTGCTTCACGCATTAAACGCTCCTGAATTCAAAGCTCAGAAGCAGGAGAAGTTCGAAATCATGAAGGGTCGCGCCAACAAAGTTAAAGACATTCTGGATAACAAAGAGTTTGATGCAGTTTGGGAATATTACCCTTTCAACTCCGGATACTTTATGTGCTTGAAGCTGAAAACAGTCGATGCAGAAACACTCCGCGTTCATCTGCTGAATAATTACGGAATCGGAACCATCGCTCTTGGTGAAACCGATCTTCGGGTTGCTTTCTCTTGCATCGAGGAAGAGAATTTGGAGGAGCTGTTCAGCTTGATTTATCAAGGCGTACAGGACATCCAAAAAGTGACTGCACAATAATAATTAATTGTAATAGATAACAAAAGCCGGATTCTCTAGTTCATTTGAGAATTCGGCTTTTTGGTATTTTTTTACACCTGTTATTTTCATGCCAGTTTACATTCAGTTTATATGGATGGGGTATCTTTACACATAAGATAGATACGTTTTTTCTGGAGAGGATGATTCTACATTGAAAAATAATAATCAAAACGGGGGCTGGCGCGACTTCGTGCGTTTAATTTGGCAGACCAAGCCTCCGCTTCTATTAATGGGCATTGCACTTGCAATGAGCATAGGCTCCACGTTAGTCGGTTTAAGCATTCCTTTGTTCACTAAAAATATGGTTAACAACTTCTCGCTCGATTCGATTGACCGGATTCACATTATAGGACTGGGAGCCGCTTTTATTTTGCAAGCAATCGCTGGAGGCATCTCTGTATATTTACTGAATCGATCAGGACAGAAGGTCGTTGCTTCACTTAGAGATCTTTTATGGAAAAAGCATTTGCAATTACCGGTTCCCTTCTATGACAGGCATCAAACAGGGGAAATGGTTAGTCGTGTAGTTAATGATACGGGTATCCTCAAAGAGTTAATCACTGAAAACCTTACAAGCTTTGTGACCGGTCTTATTTCCATCGTAGGCGCAATAGGAGTATTACTGTATTTGGACTGGAGAATGACGCTGCTCATCGTGCTTGCTGTTCCCCTCTCGATGCTGTTCTTGCTCCCTCTCGGACGCAAAATGCGTCAAATTTCAAAAGGATTACAGGGAGAAACTGCACTTTTCACAGCTACGCTGACTCGCGTGCTTTCTGAAATTCGTCTGGTTAAAACCTCCAATGCAGAGCAAGTTGAGTACGGCAACGGACAGCGCGGTATTACGAATTTGTTCCAATACGGCGTAAGAGAAGGTAAAGTCCAAGCCGTCGTAGGACCCTTAATGTATTTTGTCATCATGCTGCTATTCGTGGTCATAATTGGATATGGTGGACTTCGAGTATCGACAGGTGAGCTAACGTCTGGTGATTTGGTTGCTTTCCTCTTATACTTATTTCAGATTATAGTGCCTATCACACAGATTTCACGCTTTTTTACCCAATTCCAAAAAGGGATGGGCGCTACCGAAAGAATTATTGCAACACTCGCGGCTGAAGAAGAGGATATTCAAAGCGGCAGCCCTGTAACGGATCTGGGACAGCAAATTAGGTTGGAGCAAGTTAACTTTGCTTATCCGTCTGGAGATCAAGTACTTAAAGACGTGAATATGACGATTGAAATGGGAAAAGTAACGGCTATCGTTGGACCAAGCGGTGGCGGAAAAACAACCCTTTTCTCGCTGCTGGAACGGTTCTACGAGCCGCTAGATGGACATATTGGAATTGGCGGAGAAGCATTAACCAGCTTATCCTTAAGCTCCTGGCGGAGCAGGATTGGCTATGTATCTCAAGAGAGCCCGCTTATTGCCGGTACGATCCGTGACAATATTACCTATGGCATGGAACAAGCAATAAGTGATGAGCAATTAGCGGAAGCTGCCAAGATGGCTTATGCCGACGTATTTATTAATGAGCTTCCGAATCGGTACGATACTGAGGTCGGCGAACGAGGCATTAAGCTCTCCGGAGGTCAACGTCAACGGATAGCCATCGCTAGAGCGCTGCTGCGAAATCCAAGCGTCCTGATGCTGGATGAAGCTACCTCCAGCCTAGACAGCTTATCCGAAATCATGGTGCAAAAAGCATTGAAAAATTTAATGCAAGGACGTACGACGATCGTTATCGCCCACCGTCTGTCCACCGTAGTGGATGCAGATCAAATTGTTTTTATCGAAAAAGGCAGGGTTACTGGAAACGGAACACACCACCACTTGTACGAAACCCATTCCATGTACCGAGAGTTTGCCGATCAACAGCTGCGCATGCAGTCACCTGTCTGAAAGGAGTGTGAGGATTAGATGCCTACCCTAATGGTTGTAGATGATGACCCGCATATCCGGGAGCTGGTTCGCTTATTTTTGGAGCGTGCTGGATTTGACATAATAGAAGCACGGGACGGTGCTGAGGCGCTGAGTAAATTAGAAACGGTAAAAGCGGATATGGTCATTCTCGATATCATGATGCCTATCATGGACGGCTGGAAGCTTTGCGAGGAGTTAAGCACGCATTATGAGATGCCCCTGTTAATGCTCACAGCCAAAGGGGAAACGGCTAATAAGGTAAAGGGCTTTGACTTGGGTGCAGATGATTATCTAGTTAAGCCCTTCGAGCCTGCTGAGCTGGTTGCAAGGGTAAAGGCATTGTTGAAGCGTTACCGTATCTTCGTCTCCCAAACCATACAAATCGGAGATCTTCAAATGAATCGACATACCTTTGAAGTCAGTGCTGCTGGGGAAATGCTGACATTGCCATTGAAGGAATTCGAGCTTTTGTTCAAGCTGGCCAGCTCCCCCGGGAGGACACTCTCGCGGGAACAGCTTATAGAAGATATATGGGGATATGAATTTAATGGAAATGAGCGCACGTTAGATGTTCATATTAACAGGCTGCGGGATCGATTCTCCGCATGCACAAGCTCGTTTATAATTAGAACGATTCGCGGTCTGGGCTACAGACTGGAGGTGGTTGAAGAATGAAACGCATGGCACGTGGGGTGTTGGGCATCATCGTAGCTCTAATAGGTCAGGTTGCCTGCTATGCATTGGCCTATGTGGTTACATCTTGGATTTACACCTATTGGAATATACAGCTGCCTGATTTAACGATTCAGCTAATAAATGTATGCCTCGGTTCTTTGTTCGCTTTTGGTATCATTATGTTCATCGGTTTTTTTTCCAGACCCAGACAGATGCATATTTTCAATGCCATATTAGATGCGATGCAGCAGATCAGCAAGGGAAACTTCAATATCAGTCTGGAAAAAAAACGAGGGAATAAAGGTCATTTTGACCACTTTGTGGATGGGATCAATCATATGGCTCAGCAGTTAAAGCATCTGGAGACCATGCGCCAGGAGTTTATCTCTAATGTTTCCCATGAAATTCAATCTCCGCTAACCTCGATTAACGGATTCGCCCAAGCCATGCAAAATGAAAAGCTGAGCGAGGAAGAACGTCAGCATTACCTCCATATTATTGAGACCGAAAGTAAAAGACTGTCAAAGCTAAGTGACAACCTGCTAAAGCTCACCTCATTGGAATCCGAGCATCATCCATTTGAGCCGAAACCGTATAGGCTTGATGTTCAGCTGCGTAATATTATTTTGGCCTGTGAGCCGCTTTGGCTGAACAAAAGCATTGAAATGGATATTTCACTTATTCGCGCAAATGTAACAGCCGATGAGGAGCTGATGAGTCAGGTATGGATAAACTTGATTCATAATAGCATAAAATTCACACCCGAAGGCGGTACAGTCTCCGTTAGTATGGAACAGCTCGATAACCAAGCAGTTGTGTGCATATCTGACACTGGAATCGGTGTAGCAGAGGAAGATCAAACACGGATATTTGAACGATTCTTCAAAGCAGATAAGTCCCGAAACCGTGCCAGCAGCGGCAGTGGGTTGGGACTATCCATTGTGAAGAATATCGTTGAAAGGCATAATGGCATGATCCGAGTGGAAAGCAAGCTCGGAGAAGGCACATCGATTACCGTAGTTGTGCCTGGAATCAAATCAGTAAGTTAAACAAATGAGGGTTTTTGTTGATTTCCACATATTTGATACCTTTGTTGATCATGCGCTCAATCAAGGGCTCGTAATCCTCTTTGCATTTAAGCTCAATTCCAACAAGCGCCGGCCCATTCTCCTTGCTTGTTTTCTTCGTATATTCGAAGCGGGTAATATCATCATTCGGCCCGAGCACTTCATCGAGAAATTCCCTTAAAGCACCCGAACGCTGCGGAAACTCAACCGTGAAATAATGCTTCAGCCCCTCGTAAATCAGTGACCGCTCTTTTATTTCCTGCATCCGATCTATGTCATTGTTGCCGCCACTTATTATGCAGACCACATTTTTACCTGCGATCTGCTCACGGTAGAAATCCAGCGCCGTAATGGTCAGTGCCCCCGCAGGCTCGGCAACAATGGCATTTTCGTTATATAGCTCAAGAATCGTCGTACACACCTTGCCTTCAGGTACAACAACTATGTCGTCAACAACCTTCTGACAAATCTCATAAGTTAACTCACCCACTCGTTTAACAGCGGTGCCATCCACGAATTTATCGATATCGCCAAGGGTTACGATCTCCCCTTTATCAATGGATTGCTGCATGGATGGTGCGCCTGTTGCTTCAACTCCGATAACTTTGGTTGATGGACTGATGCTTTTGATATAGGTTCCGACACCCGCTGCTAGCCCTCCACCGCCAATTCCCGCGAATACAAAATCAACCTGTTCCCGCATATCATTCATTAGTTCCAGCGCTACGGTCCCTTGACCAGCTATAACCTTCAAATGATCGAACGGGTGAACAAACTGCATCCCCTCCCGCTCGCTGCAGAGAACCGCTTCCTTTAACGAGTCATCGAAGGTATCGCCAATCAGGATCACTTCCACGTAGGTGCCGCCAAACAGCTTAACCTGGGAAATCTTTTGTCTAGGCGTTGTCGTTGGCATAAAAATTTTGCCATGAACTTGAAGCGCTTTGCATGAATAGGCTAATCCTTGAGCATGATTTCCCGCGCTAGCGCACACAACGCCCTTGCTAAGCTGCTCCTCGGACAAGCTGCGCATCAAATGGTACGCGCCGCGGATCTTAAAGGATCGAACAACCTGCAGGTCCTCACGCTTCAAATACACGTTGCAGTTGTATTTCTCGGACAATATAAAGTTTTTTTGCAGAGGAGTATGGTGCACGACATCCTTCAGCACGTGACTTGCGACAATGATATCTTCTAGCTTTACAGACTGACTGCTCATCATTTCCTCCATGTATCTTCATTTAGTAATTTTATTTATTATACACCGTTAATTAGCGCTGTCCATAACTTTTACAAAGAAATAATCCCCCTATTACGAGGTTATCCATATAAAAAAGAACAGCCCTCCCACACGGCCATTGTGACCGCAAGCGGAAGCGCTGCTCCTCCTATTCAAACCTTTTTCTCTGAAAGAGACTATCTCCTTGTTACCTGCTTACTTGTTATCTCTATTATTTAATCACGATCGTATGAACGACATTATTAGTGCCTCTCAATTCAACTGAGCGGTTTGATGTCAGCTGGGAACGATCGCCTTGAATAGTTCCATTCGAAGTGTTATACAGGAATGTTACATTGGAAGTTGTGTTGTAGTATACATTGTTTTGAACGGAACCATCGTTCAATATTTTGTTGATGGAGATCGAATTAACTTGATCGCTGGAATTAGTTGTATAAGAATTATACGTACCGTTTACTATAAAATTAGCCTGTTGATCGTTCGCAAGCGTCGTTACAGCCACAAATACCACTTTACCGCCAGATGTACGAACAAGTACTTCATCGCCTACTCTTAGCTCGGATGCTGCTACGGATTGACCGTTGCGAATAATAGAAACATTCGAAGCAAGCTCGTTGCTATAGGATTGACCATCTTTGATCACTGTCAAAATATTGTTGCTTACCGCGGCGTTCACTGAAGCTGTGAAGTTAGTATTATCAGGTAGTTGGTTTGAGCTGCCATTACCCAGCTTCTTTACTTCTACAAAAATCGCTTTGCCGCCATAAGTGCGAACAATCACTTCGTCCCCTGTTCTTAGTTCACTTGCCGCTACTTTAGCACCATTGCGGAAAATGAAAGCTCCAGAATCCAACTCTACACTGTACGGTTGACCTTTTACAGTCAATGTTAGTAAATTGTTGCTTACTGTGGAGCTAATTGTTCCGCTAATAGAAGCGTTGTCCGGCAATTGGCTGCCTGTACGATCCAACAAAGCTGCCAATTCAGCGCGAGTTACAGGGTTGTTCGGACGGAATGTGTTGTCCTCGTAGCCATCAATAAGGTTTTTCTCAATCGCTAGTGCAATATAGCCAACGGAACCAGCTGGAATCTTATTAGCGTCTTTGAAGGTTAGCTTCGTGTTCATCTTCGTTTTTGCTTCGTCCTGCAGCTTCATCGCTTTGATCAAAAGTGTAGTTGCCCATAAGCGGTCTGCTTCCTTGCCAGGGTTGATCATATCGTCGGATTCCTCAAACAAATCGTTTTGAAGCGCGACACTTACATAACCGGTTGCCCATGAATAGCTGTTTTTCAACTTGTCTGCATCCTTAAAGTTCAAGTTCGCTGCTTTTGCTTCTGCAGATTCTGCTTGATCACGAAGTCCCATCAGCCTTACAGCTGCAGTAATCGCTTCAATGCGGGTAATGGTTTTGCGCGGCTGGAAGGTGCCATCCTCATAGCCTTCAAACACTCGTTTGGAAGCCAAGCTTGCAATGTAGCGTGCTGCCCATTCTACGTCTGCGCCTTTTACATCGTCAAAGGATAATTTGATGTTTAAATTTTTAACATTCAAGTTGTTTATGTTAATATCTTTGTTGTTTTTGTCGTTGTTTTTGTCGTTATATTTGGTTTCAATAACGTTATTCCAATCGCGTCCGCGGTCTTTATCTTTGTCGTTGCCTTTGCCTTTATCATTGCTGGCAAATGCTGCAGTGGAACCACCCATAACCATCGCTAGCGTCAATCCTGTTACGACAACCTTCTTGAATGAATTATTCATCATCATTTCTCCTTTTGGTTAGGTGAAGTGCTAAATACGGATCAACCAGATGCCAGCGGCGGGCTGGAGGCATAACAAATATGCCCTTAGACCTGCCAATGAATAGTGGCGATCAGGATGTAGTAGTTTCGCCTTCCCTGCTATGAATTTTTCGTGGAACATGATTGAGGACCTTCGCGAAGAGTTCCTTGGATTTACTAAAACTTTCGCCGTCTGCATACGCTTTGTGGGGGTCATTTTGATCGGCTTCAACAAAATATGGTAAACTAACAACGAAAGAAACCTATTTATAGTAAAATACATATGAATATGATAGGTTGCTTTAGTGGAGTAAGAGGAGGAAACGTACATATGAAGTGGAAAAGTAAAGGTCTTTCAATAGGGATCGCGGTGTTAGCGTTAGTCGGCTTGGCTGCCGTGTTCACGTCTATGCCCTTTTTTGGTAAAACCAGTTCAGGGGACAAGACTTCACCAATAACTACTGTTGATCCGTCCAAGGAGACCAAAGCAGAAGGAAACAAACAACCCGCAGTTCCGCCAGAGCCGCCTATCCCTTCGGAAAAGGTCGATGTAGCCATATTCGGTAGTGAATTAGAAGGGCTTTATTTGGCAAGAGCAGCCGCAGACGAAGGTCTGACGGTTAAGGTTCTTGATCCGCGTGAAGCTTTCGGTGGTCAAGTATTGCAGGGCGAAATGCTGTTTTTGGATGAAACGCGTGACGCCAAGGGGCAGCTGCTGGTTCAAGGCCGAGCCAAAGAGCTGTTCGACGGCTTCCGTAACGGCAAGATCCGCAAGCTTCCCGAGTTTACGCAATATTTTGATAAGCTAAAAAAAGATATTCCTATAGAATCGGGCATTAAAATTCAAGACATCAAGCAAATACCCGGCCAGTTCGGGCCTCATGCCATAGAATCCGTCACCTATTCAGGCAAAGACGGGTCTAAGAAGAATATTAAAGCGGATTATTGGGTGGACAATACAGATTTCGCCGCACTGCTCAGCAAGCTTCAATCCACCCGCATGCCAGGCTTAGAGCAATTCTATGGTCAAAATAAGATCGAATACATGAGCACCGGGATGATGTTAAAATTCAAAAATGTCGATTGGAACAAATTTAATTCAAGCTTCAACAGCTTAACCCCTGAGCAGCGCAGTGCCAAATATGGCGGCGGCTCCGTGAGCGAGAGCTTTGCGATTGGTTTGAGCGGCATGACGAACAGATTTAAACCAAGCAACGATCGAGTATTCCTGCGGGGATTAAATGCGGTGAACCAACGCGACGGCGAGGTCATTATCAATGCATTTCTAATCTATACAGTAGACCCATCGGATGATAAATCGGTTGCTGAAGCTATGGAGCTTGGGAAAAAAGAAATTCCGCTTATTTTGAATCATTTCCGCAAAAACATTACCGGCTGGGAGAATGCGGAGCTGAATGGCTTCCCTAATTATTTATACATCCGTGAATATAACCATTACGAGACCGATTATGTGCTTAAACCGTCCGATATGCTGGGCGCCCGAATGTTCTGGGATAACGTTAGTATCGCCGGGTATCCGCTTGATCTTCAAGGCACTAGCGAAAACAAGTGGGGCATCGAAATGGGCCGTCCGGATAAATATGGAATGCCGCTGCGCAGCTTTTTACTAAAAAATTACGATAACGTCATTGTAGCTGGGAAAAATGTCGGGTCCTCGGCCATCGCTTACGGCAGCGCCCGGATTCAGCCGAACACAAGCCTTGCAGCAGAATCAATAGGCATTATACTAGGCCAGATGCAGGGTAAGAAGAAGCTCCGCGAATTGAAGGAGCCCGATATGCCTGCACTCAACAGCTACCTGGAGAGTAAATACAAAATAAAAGTGACCGGAGTCACCGGCAATAATAAGATCGCAGGCTGGACGGCTGATGAAATAGCTAAGCTGGACACCGGAGAAATCGTCTACCCTGCTTATGTGAACAAACGGAAGAAGTAAGCTCTGCTTACAAAATCTTTTGAACAGACAAAGACCCTACATGCTTTTTATGAAAGCATTGGGGTCTTTTTTTGCATGCATGGATTAGATTTATTTTGCTTAAAGATTTAATGGTTATAATGATTCTCGCCCTGTTGGGTTCATCTGAATTTGTATATACTAACCTTTAACTAAAAGGAACGGAGTGATGTAGGATGAGTGTAACTGGAAACAAGGTTTGGAAACCACTAGAAGAAATGATTCAAATAGGGCTAGGGCTAAAGCAACTTGAGGAGGATTCATGGAGAATAACAAGTCACTGGAGGCTTACGGCTATCAGCCGTTTTTCGCTAATCAAGATACGGAAGGCTACTCAATTGGCCGTGTTGCGCTAGAGCATAAGCATTTATACCGCATTTACACAGAGGATGGCGAGTGGCTGGGGGAGCTGTCTGGAAAAACCCGCTATGAAGCTGTACGACGTGAGGATTATCCGGCTGTAGGGGATTGGGTTAAGATGACCAAGCTGCTTGGGGAGCAAAGAGCGATCATTCATGGGGTTCTTGAACGCAAAAGCAAGTTTTCGCGTAAAGCAACTGGTCCCACTACGGAGGAACAGATTGTAGCAACCAATGTAGATCGCGTATTCCTTGTAATGGCCTTGAACCGGGACTTCAATGTCCGGCGGCTGGAACGCTACTTGGTGCTGGCCTATGAAAGCGGAGCAGCACCCGAGATCGTCCTGACCAAAAAGGACTTATGCGAGGATCTGGAAGCTCGGCTGCGCGAGGTAGAGACCATCGCCTTCGGCGTGCCCGTCTATTCCGTCAACAGCTTGGCCGATGACGGAATTGAACAGATCGCGGCCTCCCTGCGGCCGGGTGAAACCATCGCGCTGCTAGGCTCCTCCGGCGCGGGCAAATCGACGCTGCTGAACAGCCTATACGGCGGGCAGCGTCAGAAAACCGGCGGCGTCCGCGATGGCGACGACCGCGGCAAGCACACGACGACGCACCGCGAGCTCGTCGTCCTGCCGAGCGGCGCGTTGATCATCGACACGCCGGGGATGCGGGAGCTGCAGCTGTGGGAAGGCAGCGAATCTATGGGCGCAGCCTTCCACGATGTCGAGGAGCTGGCTGCAGGCTGCCGGTACACGGATTGCCGGCATAAGCAGGAGCCGGACTGCATGATCCGATCCTCCTTGGCGGACGGAACCTTAAGCCAGGAGCGTCTGACTAGCTACATCAAGCTGCAAAAAGAGCTTGCCTATAATGAGCGCAAGATTGACGCTGGAGCTGCCCGAGCCGAAAAGGAGCGTTGGAAGAAGATTCATAAACGAATGCGCGATAACTCCAATCATTAATCGGTCACATAAAAGCACCTGCTCCAAAGGAATTTCCTTTGGAGCAGGTGCTTTTATTGAGTGTGTTAAATTTCATCATCCAACCCTCGGGTCTCCCCTACCTCACCGCAGCTTTAGAGCTAAGCTCAGCTTAAGGCTGTGCTCAAGGAACGTGATGCTCTTTATTCCAGCCACCTTCGGCATATAGTCATTAAGAGGCACTTGAATAGGCTTCAGTTGAAACCATTCCAACGGAAGGTTCATTTGCCTGATTCGAGTCCCAGTGTGCACGGCCGTTACATAGGGCTCCTGCCAGGATACGGCGAATTGCAGCACAGCGCCAATTCGCCATTGCTTCTTATAAAGAAGACTCACATCCGCGATGAGCTCGTTTCCATGCAGCGTAAATCGTGCACCCGTTATCTCGATCTCACCGCGGTTAGAAGCAGAATTAGAGTTTCGAGTAACAAGCGCCTTCTTCAACAGGTCGTTTACCTCAGGCTCGCTCAGCTCAACCTCAAGCTTCCGTGAAGCCAGCATCTCTGTCAGCTTGTTGCGTACCGACAGATCTGTGTAAGTCAGATCCAACGCAGTCTGCGGTTGGACATACCAATAGAGACCACCCACCAGTAATGCTATCAACAGCACAAATACAATTAATCCTCGCAGTAGCTTCCCCATGCTCCTGTGAACGGCTCCTCTCCGAATACCCCCAAAAAAAGTTAAGCAATCAGCTTACGTTGTTGGCTTATTCGGCTTGTCCTTCAGCCAACGTGGCGCTCCCTTGTTCTTGCGCTCCCGCTTAAGCTCTTTCTCCGACTTCCGTTTAACAGCAGGCGCAGCAGGCTTCTCAGCAGCTTTAGGAGCCGCTGGTTTGGACAATAAGTCGGCTGAAGCTGCCACATGCGGCTTAGCTGCCTGTTCCCTTGGCAACCTTCCAGCGCCAACCTGCTTCCTGCCTTCCGCAGCCTTCGGCGATTGCTCCGAAGCGGAACGCCGTTTGGCCGGCTCTCCTTGCGAACGGTGCTGAGATGCAGCTGAACTTCGGCTCTTCCCCGGCTCGTATACTTTGCCATAAGCCATTTCTTTTTCTTCAATAGTTATTTCCAACGTTTTCGAAAATTTATTTATAATAAATTGTTCTTTAGGTGTAATGATGGAAATGGCAATTCCCTTTTTCCCCATCCGTCCGGTCCGTCCAACACGGTGCACATAATGGTCTGCATCAATAGGAGGATCCAAATTAATTACATGCGTTACATGAGGAAAGTCCAATCCGCGTGCTGCAATATCAGTAGCAAGGAGCAGTTGGAACTTTCCGCCACGGAAATCCTGCATAACCTTGGCTCGCTCCTGCTTACCCGCATCTCCATACAACGCTTCGATTGATAAATTGGAATATTTAAGCTTCTCAACAACTTCTGCAACAGCATCTATTTCATTAACAAACACTATAGCAGCAGGAGGGTTGTACAACCGGACAATTCGACGGAGCATATCGATCTTTTCCCGCTCCTGACATACAAAGTACAAGTGGTCCAATGTTTCAGAGGTGCGCTGCTGCGGATTTACCTGCACATATACCGGCTCCTGCATCCAGCGCTCAATCACCACTTGAATCGGCTTGGGCATCGTCGCTGAGAAGAAAAGCATCTGGCGTTCACGCTGCATCCCTTTGAATATAGCTTCTGCCTCATTCATTGAGCCCAGCTCAAATACTTGGTCCACCTCGTCAACAACAACAGTCTTTACATAATGCATGCTTATTTTGCGATTCTTCAGCAATTCAAGCACACGTCCCGGTGTACCGACAACGAGATGCGGACGCAGCTTCAAACGGTCGATTTGTCTGCTGATGGCTGCACCGCCAATTAAAGATTGCACACGGATACCGCTACCTTCTGTAAGAAGCTCTATCGTTTGTATGATCTGTATCCCTAGCTCTCGTGTTGGAACCAACACAACCGTCTGCAGCTCTTTAGAGCTCTTATCTATTTTATGCAGTAAAGGCAGCGCATACGCCAATGTTTTTCCCGATCCAGTCTGTGACTGGGCTACTACATCTTTACCCTGTAAAATAACAGGTATCGATTCCGCCTGAATAGTCGAAGGCGTCGTAATATTTAGGTCCTGAAGCTTACTAACATAAACCTCATCAATATTTAAAGCTGAAAAACCGCTGTTCATCGAACTCCCCCTTTATTATTAGCATCATACCAATGCATGCTCCCAACATCAAGGCTTATGGCCTATCCCATTTCCTTAAGCTTCTGTGAGATCCATGCAAATACGGCATCCAATGCTTTCTCATCCAATGCTTTTGGAAAGCGATGCTCCAATCCCTCGTACAGCTCCATGGCATAATCCATGCCTGCCTGCTCTAAGGCTTCAGCCAGCTTGCGGGCATGGGACACGTTAACTAGAGGATCCGCTGTACCGTGTACAATCAGAATAGGAACCCGTACATGCTCCAGCCAATACACAGGCGAGCGGCTTTCATAAGCCTCGGGATTTTTGCGTGGATGGCCAACCACCCGCTTAAGCATCCTCCGCAGATCTACTCGCTGCTCATAGGTGTCGAATAAATCGCTGACCCCTCCCCAAACCACAACCGGGCCAGCTTGCTCGCATTGCTTGGCTGCCAGCATTGCCATCATCGCTCCGCGCGAAAAACCAATCAACGGTACAGGACCCGGCTGAACCTCTGGCAGCGACTGTACCAGTGTAATCGCATGGCACACATCGAAGCGATCCTCTCCGCCGAAATCCTCCTTGCCCTCTCCGCCTTCATTCCCGCGGTAAAATGGAGCAAACACAGCGTATCCCCGTTTTGCCATGGATAAAATACGTCGCTTGCGGACCATACCTACCTTGCGGATACCGCCGCGGCAGTAGATGAGGCCAGGACTAGGCTTCCCAGTCTCCGGAACAGTCAAATAGCCTTTGACCTTAAGCCCTTCACTAACATAAGTGAGCATGTACAACAAAACACCTTTAATCGGACTACGTAATTGTACCCTCTCTATCATAGCTCCATTGGATGAGCCATTTTCTAAATGATCCTGCCCTTCATCCACGGTTTCCAACACAACCACTCACTCCATTCTCCGGTGCTGTGCAAGGTATTGCCCCTTTTTTTGACAGAAAACTTTTCGTGCGCTAGACTTACTTTGAAATATGTTCTGAAAGGTGGAGTTTCTATGAATTCTGAATTTCATACTGAGTTCGAAGCATTGGTCGAAAAATTCTCCGAGCTATTAACCGGAAGCAGCTCTCCAGAAATGGTGGAGAAAATTAAAATTTGGTCGGTTTACAACCATATTCACAAAACGATGCCTGCACTGGCCAGCCATTGGAATCAATCTCATCCAGAAAGCAGAGCGATCATCCGCAGCTTATATGAAGAGGTACGCCAGCTTAATCTGGAGCTCAAAGCAAAGAACCAGAAGCCAGAGTCCGAATAAGTAATGTAATTATTCCCTTTAATTGCGAGACTATGAAAAGCAGTTCAGGGCGGAGGGAGCTTGCTTCCTCACTTCTTATTCATCATTTTCCCTGCTACTTTATCAAATGCCCGCGGGAACAGCTGAAACAGCTTAACACCTAAGCCTGCTACGAACGGCATATCAATCTCAGGAATTCGCCGTTCAATGGCTTTAAGTACTTTATCGGCCACCTGATCAGGCTTCAGCATAAACCATTGTATGTTTTTCACGTAGTTGCCTGACGGATCAGCTCTGTCAAAAAAAGGCGTATCAATCGGACCCGGATTAATCGCTGACATGTGTATACCCGAGCCTGTCAGCTCCTGACGCAAGCAGTTTGTAAAGCCCAGCACCGCATGTTTGGTCGCGGAATATCCGGTTGATTTGGCTGATCCGATTTTACCAGCCATTGAAGCAATATTCACGATATGGCCGCTCTTAGCCTTAAGCATATGAGGAAGCACTGCTTTGGTACACCGTACCGTGCCCATGTAGTTGACATCCATCATACTCTCTATCTCATCCAAAGAGGCTTCAGTGAATGTCTCAAACACTCCATATCCGGCATTATTAATGAGGATATCAATACGACCGAAGCGCTCAATTACCTGCTGCATCGTATGCATCACCTGCTCGTTGGAGGTAACATCCAGCCTGTATATCCCATGCGGCCTTCCATTCAGGGAGGCCGCTACTTGTGTCAGCTTATCCTCGGAGCGTGCCATCAGCACGGGAACTGCACCACGTTCAGACAGCTTCTTAGCCATAATCGCCCCGATCCCGCTGGACGCCCCAGTAATGACAGCAATTTTCCCATTGAACATTCGCTATTCCTCCACAACTTTCTATTCAACCAAAAAAAAGCGGAATGCTTCCTTCCTTAAGGAAACTCCCACTTTGTATTGTAAATGATTTTGATTACACGATCAAAACTTGGATATCCAACTCGCCGATTCCTTCCATGATAAGAGGGATCGTCAAAGCCTTCTTAGGTAAGAAACCTGCGGATGTCGCGGAATGCAATAATTTAGGAGGAGTAATGTCTACTCTGACGCCTTGATTAAACAGCATGGTGCTTGCGTTGCCGCTGATCATATTGCCGAGCTCGGAAATGGCGCTCTTGCTCATTTCATCCATCTCGGTTATAACATAACCGCCCATCATAGCGGATACCACCTTCAGAGCTACATCCTCATGAAGTCCAAACACAATATCGCCCTGCATCTGCCCGGTCATCCCAATTTGGATCCAGATGAACTTCTCTACAAATTTTACGTCTTTTATCCCAAGCTGTCCGGTTGAAGGTCTGATGTTAGCCACTTGCTCTATGACAATTCTAGCTGACTCCAAAAATGGATTAATGTATTCTGCCTTCATAAATAAATCGGTCCCCTTTGCGACAAAATCCCGTAGATTTGTAGGTCTCATTATTGCTACATTATACCTAAATATGTCGAATAAGTATACCTTTATTAAAAAAACAAGGCTGCCAATTAAACGATGATTCGCCGAATAATTGTTGGAGGATCTGATTCCCGCAAGACGACCCTAATCCATTAATTGGTAATAAATTCAATCATTCTGTTCATAGATCTAAGGCGCTCCGCTTGCCAGCTTAGTTATTTCAGCTCTTTCCTCCGGATGCTTCAGAACGAAAGCTTCGTAAATCGGCAGATCAGTTTGTCCCTGCTTTTGAAGTGCTGCCAAATACCATCTGACAATAAGTTTCGTTACAGGAGTGTCCGTCTGATCGTTCACATTTCTATGTAGAGCCTCAACTGCTTCCTTATAATTATGTCTGGAATAGTTCAACTGTCCAATAATTAACGATGTACCTGGTGTAACTTCGAATGGCTCTCCTTGAAGTTGTCCATTCGGGAGACTCTTTAGCGACTCTTTCTTAGATACAACCAACCGATACCAATCCATGGCCTGATTCCAATGCTTAACATTCGCCTCTGTCTGATTGCCGGTCAACGCTCTATTGCCAAGTTCATAGTTCAAGGCAACTGCACGATCATACCAATTGGGCCCTCCTTGATTAACATTAAGCCCCCAAGTCACCTGCTTTAAGCTGCGTTCTGTTAATTTCAATGCTTCATTTAATTTGCCGGCTGAAACATTCTGATTATATTCAATCTCCAATACTGGTTTATTATAGGGCTCCTTGCTGTTAAGCAAAGTTACTATTTTCTTGGCTTCCTGCTCATACCGAACATCCTTAGATTGACTGTATGCCTGATAAAGCAGCTGTAATTTCAAAATTAAATAATCGGGATGTGCCGGTGACGAGCGGATCGCCGCTTCCAACGGTTCGAATATTTCCTCCATGCTTAAATTTGCTGGCGAATCCAGCTTAGCCACAGCTTGATTGTAATAATGATTTCCTTGAAGTTCTTTTACCGCAACAAAAATAACAACAATAGAAAGCAAACCCATTACAACTGGATAAATAAATCGGAATACACCTTTATTCAAATGTGGAATCCAGCCCATCTTACGGCTTGCCAGTGTTTGCTTGATTCCAGCTGACAATCCTCCTAAACAAAGAAATACAACAGCAGCCAAATAAGCGTAGCTCATCTCAAAATCAAGCAGGCTATGGAGCAAAATAGATACTGAAATCAAGTAAAAAACCTGGTAATGTCCTCTATCCTCATTCTGTTTGAAAAATTGCAGCGCATATA
This sequence comes from Paenibacillus foliorum, assembly GCF_013141765.1. Lineage (GTDB taxonomy): Bacteria > Bacillota > Bacilli > Paenibacillales > NBRC-103111 > Paenibacillus_S > Paenibacillus_S foliorum. The sequence goes on along the minus strand of NZ_WHOD01000095.1, from coordinate 46,629 downwards.
ACCCATAAACCGAAACAAGCAATACAACAAGAGCCAAGAAGCCTAGCAAGCCTGTTTCAACCAAATATTGCAGAAAAAAGTTGTGAACTTGCTTGACGATATAAGGATTGTTTTGATACTGCTGGTATAAAGTAGTCCAAGCTCCTCCTCCTGCTCCGGTGACAGGATAATCCTCGACTATTTTTAACGAGTCCTTGTACATCGTCAGCCGTTCCAACACACTGTGCTGTTGAAAGTTAATGGATAGCACACGTTTTTGCAGCTCAGAGGGAAGCAGCTTTACTATCCCATTATTTTCAGAAATAAGGAGTAAAGCTAGCAGCCCAAAGACAATCATCGCGATAGGAATAAACAGGTTTGCGAAGCGATATTCACTAATTTTCAGCATTATTTGTTCCAGCCTTGGAACTAGATAACGTTCGCTTAGAAGAATGGCTAGACCGGCAATGATGGAGATAGAGCCTACCATACACCATCCCTTCAACGATTGCGGATCAAACAAGCTGACGGTATTAGGATTCATCGGATTTCTGCCGGCAACCTGTTCGAACAAGCTAGTTGTAATCTTTCTGATCGGCTCGGCAATCAGCAATGCACCGGCAGAACCAACAGCCAAATAAAGAAAAAAGCTAATTTGCCGGACTAACCTATAGAAAGGAAGAATAGCCAGCAATATGACTGGAAGCATCACGAGGCCACCACGGGAAAGCGTCAGGAAAAACGACAGCAGAAGCGGCACCACCATACTCCCATGCAGTAAAATCATGTACCATCTGCGGGAGTTCATCAAAAGCCACAGAGCTGACAGCAGCAGCGCCAACAAATACGCTGCATACGCATTAGCATATTGAAAGACGGAGGTTAAACGCAGCCCCTCACCCGACAACATAACCGCATCTTTGTAATAAGCGTTGCCGAACATGTTCATAAAACAGTAGAAGACGGCTGCATAACCGGCAAATACGATCCCGTACTGCACCCATTGTGCTCCCTGCCTCTGCTTCGTAACAACGGCAGCCAGTGCAAAGAAAGTGGCATACATCACATTCAGCATTACCATTAGCATCGCATAATGGCCGGAAGCTGCCTGAAAGGAAGCTATGAAATAAATGGCTGGGATGCTCCATATTCCTAAGGTCAGCAAATCCGTAACGTTCTCCAGCTTCCAACGGTAAAAGTAATGAATGCTTAACAAAAACATCATAACCCCCGCAGCGATTAGGGCAGAACTCAACGGCAGCTCATACTGCACGGAATAGCCGTAAAAGAGGGCTGTTTGAAACAAGCAGCCAAATAAAAACAACCCGATGAACAAAAGAAATAGCCAGTAGAGCACAGACTTGTGTAATGATTCTTGGTGTACTAGCACCTTGTTAGCTTTATACGAATACTTTGTGCTTGCAGTCATTTCCAACCTCTTCCTAAACATTTTTTCCCACATTTGGTAGACGTGTTTAGGGGAGCAAAAGTTTCATTTCAATTTCGAACTCCCATCATGTTGCCGGAGCTGTAACGTTTTAATCCGTAGTAAAAGAACGCCGTGCCGCCACAGGTCAGCAATACCGCCACACCGACTGCTTTCGCTAAAAATAAGGGTTCAACCGATCGCAGCAAGCCAATCGGCATATAGCTGATGAAGCCTGCGGGAATTACCGTAAATAGAAGCAGCTTACCCCAACCGGTAAAAATGCCTGTCGGATAAGTTGAAAAGGCAAGCAGCCCATTAAACATCTGCTGGCTCAATCCTTCCGCATTACCCAAAAAGAAAGCAAGAGACTGAAAAATAATGACAAAAAACATGAAGATCAACATAGTAATAAGCAAAGCAAGCGCAAATTTGAGCAGCCCAATAGCCGAGCAGTCGCCAAACAATCCATACAAGATTACTGCGAATAATACATCACCTATAGCTGAAACTGACATACGGCTTATTAGAATATGAAGCAGCACTGGTTTGGGTTGCGACAGGTAAATATCCAGCTGCCCTGCTGCAATAAGAGAAGCCAGACGATATGCGTTGCCGAACAGTACAGCCGACAAACCGAATCCGCCCGCGCTTACAGACCACATCATCATGACATCCTGCAGCGACCATCCATTCACGACTTGAAATCGTTCGAAATAAAGTCCCCAGAACAAAATCCAAACCGTATTGTTTACTACCATCATTCCAGCGGTCAGCAGAAAACTCATGCGGAATTCCATCGCTCCTGCCAGATTCAGCTTCCAGCAGCTCCAGACGAAGGCAATGAGTCCTATCCCTTTATTCATCATTCGAATTCTCCCCCTTCTCACTATCCTCCATTTACGTTCAGCTTCCTCACACCTCTCCCATACATAAGCCCGACAACCGCAGCCAGTAACGCAATCCATACTGCTTGGGTCAGAAGCATCGAGAGCAATTGCACATCGGCCCATCGTACCATCGTTTTGGCAGGAAAATAGAGTACGGTTTGAAATGGCAGCCACCGGCAGACGTCCTGCAGCTGCTGTGGAAATAGCTCAAGCGGCATCAACATACCGCCTATTGTGAACAGCATTTTATGGTATACGAACTCTAGTCCCCTGGTTTCCTCCACCCAAAATGAGCATAACGCCAGTACCATGTTTAGTAAGAAATTAATCGTCACCGCCCCACAGGAAACTATCAAGAACTCTACCCAGCCCCACCCGAATGAAGGCCATCCGAACATCATAACTCCAAGCAATCCACCAATACACACATTAACCAATAAGCGGATGCTTACTTCAGAGACATACCCTACATAGTGATAACCGATATAGCTGAGAGGACGGGTCAGCTTGTAGCCGACATCTCCGTTCTTTACTTCCTCCTCTATTTTGGTCGCTAGACTTGGGAATGATGTTGTGAGAGCTTCTGCGAATAATATGTACCAGATTATCTGCTCGTAGCTGTAGCCTTCGATGAGTGCCGAGCCTTCGCCTTGATAGGTGACACGCCATAATTGCATAAAAATGTACATGATTATGATGAGAAAGATGGAACGAATGAGGAAGTCATATACATAGGCAAAATGATTCCGCAGCGTAACCCTGCCTATAGCGCCATATTTGATCAGCTTTCCGTAAAATGAAGTGGGCGGAGCTTGCGGCTTGTCGAAGCCGGCTTGATTCCTTATTACTAGAGGCTCATCGGAAAATGTACTCTCGTTACCCGCATCTATACGCATTACAGCTCCCTCTCTTCCTCCCGCTGAATTCCTGATTCCTTAGCGTAGATGTGGGTAATAATCTGCTCCATTGGCGGGTCTTCAATAGTCACATCGACAACGCGGTAATGGCCTACGATATGGGCCAACACCTGCTCGATACTGGCCACCGTCGTTTCAACGGAAAGCTTCATCGCGCTTGCGTCCTGCTGCAGCACTTCTACGCCGGGGAAGCTGAACGCAGCTCCAGGCTGCTGAAGCTGCAGGCGTATGGTCTTCGCGGTAAGCAAGTCCCGCTTCATTCGCTCAACCTCATCATCCAGGATGACCTGACCATGGTTGATTACAACAGCACGCTTGCACAGCTGCTCAATATCGCCCGCATCATGTGAGGTCAAGAAAACCGTGGTGCCTTCCTCACGGTTCATCTCCAGAATCAGCTCGCGGATTCTGTGCTTAACGATAACATCGAGCCCAATGGTCGGCTCATCGAGGAATACAATCTTAGGCCGATGAAGCATTGCGGCCGCTATCTCACACCTCATCCGCTCTCCAAGCGACAGCTTGCGCTCTGGCGTGTGCAAATACGGCTCCAGCTCGAAGCGCTGAACCAAATCATCGCGGCGGCTGTAATAATCCGCCCTCTTCAGCTCATAAATCCGACTCATCAGCTCGAATGAGTCTATTGGCGGCAGATGGTACCACAGCTGCGATTTCTGCCCGAACACAGAACCGATATGGTACGCTAAGCGGCTTCGCTCCGTCCATGGGCACAGACCTAGTACCTGTGCGCTGCCACTGGACGGATGCAAAATGCCCGTGAGCATTTTGATCGTGGTCGACTTGCCCGCTCCATTCGGTCCGAGAAACGCTAGAGTTTCTCCCTGCTCTACGTTCAGATCAATGCTATGTACCGCCGATTTCTCGGTATAACGAGGCCTAAAAAGCGATTGCACGCTGCCTAACAGCCCGCTTGCCTTCTGTTTTACTGCGAATGATTTGCTTAACCCTTCAACTCGTATTGCACTCATTGTATGTGATCCCCTTTCCCGTGTTAAAGCAAAAAAGACCTCGAGCAAGTTCGCCTTGGAAGGCGGAACTTGCTCGAGGTCTTTTATCCCTACGGTGTAACGCGACGCATTGGTCCGCGCTCGGCTTCGCTTGGTTCGAACCGGCCTTACTGCACCGTCGGATCCCTAGAAGCCCTCCCACTTAATTGTTATATACTATCATGCCATGTCAACTATTACAAGAAAAAATTGGTAATTATTCAAAGAGGTACCATGGCTTCAAACAGTCGTTACAGTCACATCGTAATACCGCAGCTCACGCAAAATTTCGCATCAGGCTCGTTCGTTGTACGACAAACGCGACAGATCGTGTGTACCACCGTTTCTGCTTGCTCAGCTTGTTCTCGCTGCTCTTCGAATTGATGGCCGCAAACCGAGCAAAACTTCACTTCGCGGGCAACAACCTTACCACACTGGCATACCTTTTCATGCTTGGCTTCATTGATTTTCAATTCAATAATCTGAATATCCTGCCGAAGCAATTGAATTTGTTGGCAGTAAGCAGTAACGTCCGGCTCCGATTTCTTCCAATCCCCTGCCGCGTGGGCATTATAAACGGATTCGCCAATCAAGGTAAAGATTTTCTCCAGTTCCTTTTCCTTGGAAGAAATTTGTGTGCGAAGCCTTGTAATTTCCATCGTTTGCTGTGCTTTTTTTGCAGCATCGGATGCGCCTTGCTTCATTTTTTCAAAAAATGACATCGGACTAGCCCCCCCTTGAATTGAATCTGGATCGCTCCTGTTACTACATAGTTATGAGCTCGAGGGCCTCGACATTCCGTAATGAAGCCTTAACTGAACAATTTACGCAAAATGGATAGCAGCAAGATTACTGTTATTACTGCACATACAATGACTAGCTTTTTTTCCTGACCGTTCATACGGCTCACGAGACCAACAACTCCTTAAGCAGAATTGCTTGCCTCTTCAGTATAGGCTATTTGCCCTTTTCTACCTAACGCGCCTGTCCGGCAATTGTCATGTTTGAATACGGAACGCTGCTAGCTGTTCAAGCACTATGGCCACGCCATCCCTGTCATTTGTCTCCGTTATAAGTGCCGCTATGTTCTTCAGCTCGGCAATTGCATTCCCCATAGCAACAGGGTGCCCGCAAAGCTCAAAAACCTCAAGATCGTTGTAATCATCACCAAATACCATCACATGCTCCGGAAGTATGCCTCTACGTTGCAATACATGCTTCAGTGCTGCCGCTTTGGATACGACAGCACTCATAATCTGGATGAGCTTGTTCCCGTCCGTTGAGATAAGCTTCACACGGTCTGCGAATCTGCGCTCAAGCTCTGCATAAATGTTATATTCATTAGTCAACAGCAGCTTAGCCGGATGAAGCCGAAGAATTTCCTCCTTGGTTAATACAATCGGCACAGGACCTCCATCTGGAAATCCCAGAATGACCTTCTGTTCCTCGCTTAAGGAACAGTTGCTGAACATGGCATCCTGTGCTTCAAAGCTTACCATTTGTTCAGAGCTTACGGCCATCATCGCTTCATAAAGCTCGGAAACGATTGCTTGATCGATCAATACACGATCCTCTATACTGTGGGCCGAGTCAACGGTATGCGCACCATTATAGTAAATAATGCAGCCCAAATCCAGCAGCGCGTCAGGCAGCAGCATACGAACGGACCTTGCTGGACGCGCGGTTGCTATAATCACTTGAATTCCACGGTCGTAACAATCCAATACAGCGCGAAGGCTCCGATCCGTTATTTGACGATTGCTGTCCAACAGCGTTCCATCCAAATCTAAAACTATCGCTTCAATAGCCTTCATAGCGTCCCCCACCGGAAAATTTTTACCATAGTATCACAGATTACTCTCTAATGTAAACTGTGTCGCAGAAAGAAAGTGAGGGATGAACAAACGGCTGAATCGGCTGCCTAAATCACATAATCTAATACTTCCTCGTAAGTACGGTACGACTTAATCCCCATTAATCTCGGGGCATATACGTGAAATGATAACATACGTCCCTCACCCGAGTTGCTCATTTGATGAATTTGTCCCTTAGGGGCATATAGAAACTGATGCTGCTTTAAGGTGCTTTCCCCACATTCTTGGGCGTAACCGTAACCGTCAAGCCGATAGCTCGTGTTAGTCATCTGGCCTTCCAAAATAAATGCGCACCCCACAGATGCTCCATGATCGTGAATTAGGGTTTTACGCCCTCGAGGCAGGTGGACCAGGATTACCTCTATATCATCTGATTGGAACAACACACTCCGGCCATAAGGTAAATAGGAAGGCTCCACTATGTGTGGGGTTACCTTCTCTGATGTGAGCTCCAGGCTAGTAATTATTGCTTTTAATTCATGCGGTGCAGGACATGTAACGCTGCGAAACGCTTGCTCAATGGATTCAAGTAGTTTCATGATTCCGATACCTCCGAAATGGTTTTTATAGAGACATTATAAGAAACCCTAGGTTTTAGTCCGATGTTATAAGTATAATTATCATTCTGTATAAATTTATCTTATATGTCATTTCGTTATTTGTATTCAATACCCGGCTTTCTTGTGTCAGATATTCGAATAATTTGGTTAATAACCCCTGTGGAAATGCATGAAATAGCGACGAATACAGGGACTTTTTGCAATGAATAGCCGATGACACAACTTTTTTGTTACAATGAGTTTTGTGTATGCTTGCAATTAAGAGGGGTCATTAGAGGAGGATAAGGAATGCTCGGATTTTTACTCGATTTGGATGGGACTTTGTATCATGGAGACAAGCCTATTCCGTATGCGGCTGAGTTTATTGGTTGGCTGAGGAAACAAGGCTATCCGTATTTATATGTAACGAACAATTCATCACGAACACCGGAGCAAGTAGCCGATCATTTAAGAAAAGTCGGTATTGAAGCTGAACCAAGTGAAGTCCTTACATCCTCTCAGGCTGCAGCTCTCTACATGCAGGAAAAGCAATCCGGGAAACGTGTATTCGCCGTAGGAGAGAATGGATTAAGACAAGCACTGCACGATGCCGACTTCACTGTAATTTCTGATGATGAGTTGAAGACACCGGATTATGTAGTGCAGGGGATAGATCGGGATTTTAACTATGGGAAGCTTGCAACAGCCGTTCGGCATATACGCAATGGGGCCACATCGGTGCTTACGAACCCCGATCATCTGCTTCCGTGGAATAACGAGCTGCAGCCGGGAGCAGGCTCTATCGGGGCTGCTATCGAGCGAGCCAGCCAGGCGAAGCCCGTTGTGATCGGCAAGCCATCGCCGATCATTATGAACTACGCCATCGGCAAACTAGGGCTGCCGCTGGAGCAAATCTGGGTGGTCGGCGACAATCTGCTGACCGATATTCAGGGCGGCCTGGCTGCAGGCTGCCGCACGGCGCTTGTGCTTTCCGGCCTCGTGAGCCGGGACACGCTGCAGGAGCAGCAGCAACTGACCGGCGTCCGGCCGGAGCTTGTGTGCGGCCAGCTGATGGAGCTGGCTGGGATGCTCTCGAAGGCGTGAGCGAGCCTGAGAAACCGGCTCATGATCATAAGAAAATTCATAGGAGATGACATAATTGAATACATTATTTATGCTCGGAGGCTTGAATATGCTGATTTCCGTTGCATTAGGCGCTTTCGGGGCACATGCCTTGAAGAAGCGGCTGTCACCGGAAATGCTCAAGGTGTACCACACAGGTGTTGAATATCAAATTGCGCATGCTCTTGGCCTGATTTTGATCGGAGTTGTGTCCAATCTGCCGTCTGTGAACGGGTCTCTCATCATTACAGCTGGTTGGTTGATTGTTGCAGGCATCGTCTTGTTCTCAGGCAGTCTCTATGCCCTCAGTCTATCCGGTATCAAAAAACTCGGAGCCATCACCCCAATTGGAGGTTTGGCCTTCCTTGCCGGATGGTTGGTATTTATGATCGCAGTGTTAGGAAACTGAAGCATCCACTAAGCTAAGCTAAACTAAGCTCAACTCAGCTCACAAGTGATTCTGTACGCAACACAAGAAGCTGACCTGAGTCTGCGCTCGCGCAGATTAGGTCAGCTTCTTAGTTTTTACCTTCGAACAGCCTCTATAAAAATTTCCTTATAAATCCAAAGGAACTCCGCGCTCCTTCAAGCGTCCTGCTTCTGCATCCTTAGTAAGCCGCTCCAGCCAACGAAGCTGGGTTTCAGCATGCTCGTATGCCCCCCACATCATATGCAGCACACCTCGCGGTACGATAGACACATGCTCCTCGTACAAATCCTTCATCTGCTGAACCCGGAGCTTTTGCTCCTCCAGCTTTTTGAGCAAAATCCGGCAAATATCATCCTGATTCCCATAAAGAGAGAAAATTAAAGCCGGTCCCATTGGATGAAACAGCTGCGCTTGATTTTCGAATTGCTCCAGCAGCAGCTTCTGAAAGAGTTGCTCACCGCTCTGAGTAATCCGATATATAGTCCTGTCAGGGCGCGCACTGTCCTTTACCTTTTCAACGGTTTCAATAAACCCGTCTTTCTTCAAAGTATCAATGGCATAGTACAAGGAACCGTCCCGTATTTTTACAAAATGATGCATTTCCCGTTCTATCATCTTTTGCCTTATGACGTAAGGATGACTTTCACATTCCATTAAAAGGCCCAGTATGACGAGCTTCATAGACATTGTCAGCCACCTCTAAGCTTTTTGCTTCGCATAAGCGGGAATTTCCAGCTTGGCCTTTCCCATAAGCAGCACGAATAACAAGGCGATAACCGCCATAAAAATGGTGCATTGAAAAACAAACCCGATTGAATCCGCTAAGCCTAACGTCAGCTTTTCCAATACTTGCGGCGGCATTTCAGCTCTTACTGCAGGCTGCAGGAGCGCCCTTGCATCGATCGGATTTTCCGCCATTCCTGAGTTCGGCAGCAGCTCTGTCATGCGTGTTTTTAATGCAGCAGCCTGCACGCTTCCCAGCACGGTAATGCCAATTGCCGAACCAATCGAACGGAAAAAGGAAACCAATGAAGTAATTACTCCCCGGTACTGGGCACTTACATTATGAAGCGACGACATAGAGGTCACAGGGAAAGACATCCCGATTCCAAGTCCTAAAAAGATCATGTACACCACAACGAACCAACGCGGTGTCAATGAAGGAGCGACTGCTCCAAACATCGAATACAGCTCTTTCATCCATTCGGGAGAGTTGTAGGACAATGTGCCAAGCAGCGATGTCGCTATCAGCAGCAGTGCGCTGGAAATTAATAAAATGTTACGGTAGGACGTTTTACCGATTAATTTGCCGCCAAACATACTGCTGACCACAACCCCAAGCATCATCGGCGTAAGCACCTGACCTGCGCTCGTTGCTGATCCCTCATACACACCTTGAATAAATAACGGGATATAGGAAGCCGCCGACATCATCAGCGCTCCGTAGAACAAGCTGACTCCCATACTCGCGGTAAACAGCTTGTTGCGGAATAATCCCAAGGGTACAACCGGGCTGACTGCCTTTGTTTCCACCCATAAGAATAAGGCTAGCAGGGCCACAAAGCCAGTGAACAGCGAATAGCTTTCAATTGAGTTCCAAGCAAATTCTTTGCCTCCAAGCTCCAAGGCGAACATCAAGCAAAGAATGGATGCAGCAAATGTGATAGTTCCCATCCAATCGATCCTTTGATTCGGATTTTTTGCAAGAGAAGGACGATAAAACAAGGTAATCAGTAAAAAGGAAATAACGCCCAGTGGTAGATTGATATAAAATATCCATTTCCAGTTAATATTATCTGTAAAATAAGCACCGGCTAACGGACCCAGCACACTGGAAATGCCAAATACCGCACCGAACAAGCCCTGCATTTTTCCACGCTTCTCTGGAGGAAACAAGTCGAATACAATCGTGAACGTAATCGGCATCAAGGCCCCTCCCCCGATTCCTTGAATGACGCGGTATATAATTAATTGAATCATGTTCTGCGAGGTTCCGCATAACGCGGAGCCTATCATAAAGACAGCAAGCCCTAGCAGGAAAAACAGCTTTCTCCCGTACATATCCGACAGCTTGCCGAAGATCGGCATAGAAACTACATTTGCAATAAGATAAGCTGAGAAGACCCAAACAAACTGTTCCAAGCCTCCCAATTCACCTACTATTGTTGGCATAGCAGTAGACACAATAGTCTGATCCAAGGCCGCCAGCAGCAGTCCTAGCATTAAACCGACTATCGTCCACCGCACATTCGATTTTTTCTCTGTCATGATTTATCCTCATTCCCATTTGATTTTCCTCAAATTATTATACTCAAATTAGAGTATATTACAATCATCAAATGGATAAGAATCCAATATTTTTTTAATATTAAGGCTCAAGGAATAGGTTTGCGCACTAGCCCCAAGTGTCATATAATAAATTCATCTGAGAAAATGTATTTATATTATTTGTAAAGTTGATAAATTATATCTATTTTGACTGCTTTTTTTGAGCACTCACCCTTTAAGGGGAAAGGAGGGTTCTATGAATCTAAACCAATTGGAAACATTGTTGACCATTTCCAAGACTATGAGTTTCCGTAAAGCTGGCGAATTACTGAATTTAACCCAGCCTGCCGTCTCTGCCCAGATTAAAAGCCTGGAGGATGAATTTAAGACGGTTCTGATTGATCGAAATCAGCCTGTCACGCTAACTGATAGCGGTCGTGTGTTTTTGGAACATGCGGAATTGGTGCTGCAAACTGTTGAGGATCTGAAGCAGCGTCTCGCTGATTTAAATCAAATCCCCCAGGGGCATATTCATTTAGGAACCACCACATCGATTGCGATTCAAATTTTGCCGCGTGTGCTGTCTTATTTTCAGAACCAGTTTCCGCTTATCAAAACAACAATCCATTCCATGACCTCCTCACAAATTATGCAGAGTGTAGAGAACGGAACGATTGATATAGGTATCACCTATCTGTTTGAAAAGCATCCATCACTTGAAAGCTCTGTGCTTTATTATGATACCTTTGAGCTGGTAGTGGCGCCTGAGCACCCATTAAGCCGCTATGCCCATGTGCCGATTGAGAAGCTGCATGATATTCCGTTGATCATGCTGTCGCCGGAAACGGCCGGACGCCGTTTTGTTGATCAAATCTTCAAGCAGCTGTACATCTCACCGGAGATTGTTATGGAGCTGTCGAGCAGCGAGGAAGTGAAACGAATGGTGGAGCTGAACCTCGGAGCCGCAATTATTTCCAAGCTTTCTATTTCCAATGAGTTAAGATTGGGTACATTAAAGATGGTGAAAGTCAATGAGCTTGAGATCAGTCATCCGGTTGGAGTCGTCTACAAATCAGGCCGTTATTTAAGTTCAGCACTGAATCAGTTTTTACTGGATCTCAAAGGTATGCAGGAAATACAATTTATTGGATCGGAGTGACTTTTACTATGAAATTCGATTTGCACACTCATCATGAACGCTGCGGACATGCAGTTGGAACGATACGCGATTACGTTGAAGCGGGAATCCGACACGGCTTATCGGTGATTGGAATCTCCGATCATTCTCCCTATTTCGGAAGCAATGTCGAGCAAGAGCAGCCGGGAATCGCCATGGCCAAGAGCGAATTTGCACGTTATGTAGAGGAAGTTCTCAAGCTCAAGCAGGAATACAGCGGTAAAATTGATGTATTGCTCGGCGTGGAATCTGATTTTTTCCCTGAGCATGCAAGCTTGTACAATAGTATTTATGAGAAATATCCATTTGACTACATCATTGGCTCCGTTCATCTCTCAGGTGGTGTAAGTATTTTTAATAAAAAACGGTTCAAAGGTTTATCGGACAAGGAAAAGATTGAGCACAAGGAGCAGTATTACGCTCTGATCGAGCAGTCGGCGCGCAGCGGCATGTTCCAAATTCTCGGACATATCGATGCGATGCGCGCTTATTACACACCGTTCAGCGATATTCCGACTGATGCGGTAGACCGTACTTTGAAAATTATCGGTGAACAAGATATCGCTATTGAAATTAACACATCCGGCAAAACCAAGGATTGCGGCGGCTGGTATCCGGTGGATGCTGTCCTTGAGCGCGCTTTGCATTACGGTGTCAGAGTAACCTTCGGTTCCGATGCACACGTCCCTGGTCGCGTCGGCGATGATTGGGACTTGGTAGCCAAGAGGCTGAAGGAAATCGGCTTCAAGGAATGGGTTTACTTCAAGCAAAAACAGCGCCAAATCGTAGCTCTATAAGCGATATCGGCTGCTCTGTTCCTCCTATAGAACCCATACAACGATAAGGAGCCTTGCCACTGAATTACAGGTGGCAGGCTCCTTTTTCATTGAGTCTACAAAGATCGGATTGCGTTACATCGTATCCCCACCTTGGGAGTCACAATAGCATATTGATGGTTTAAACTTTATCTACACTAGAGTATTATGGTAATATATTACATTCGGAAGGGAGTACCTTTCATGCTTACTATTATCACCCGATGGACAATTACTATAGCGATTACAGCAGGACTTGCGTTAGGAGGGCCGCTTCCAGCTTCACAAGCGGAGTCTACTATGTACCCAGTATCGTATCCGACGTTCCCAGTTAATATCAATGAAACGAAGACAGACCAGATACACAGTGCTTATCCTCTCCTCCTTTATCGCGATATAACTTATTTCCCTATGACATGGGATTATACGTCCGCACTCGGCTTGTCCATTACCTGGAATGAGCAGACCGGTCTTTCGATTGATATTCTGGATAAAAATAAAGGCTGCACTCCCCTCAGGCAAACACTCTTACCTCAGGCCAATAGCAGCAGCGGTTCAACCTCGGCTATTCTTCCCCCTTTTCCTGTGAAGGTAAATGGATCCTTAATTGATAATTCGAAGGAACCTTATCCTGTTTTGTTTTACAACAATATTACCTATTTTCCTATGACATGGAGGTATACGAGAGAGGAGTTCGCCTGGAAGACTACTTGGGATAATTTACGCGGTTATGAAATTCAGTCATGCGAGAGGCCGATTCAGGAAAAGCTCATCCAAAGGGATTCATTTAATTTGAAAAACGGGGGGCAGCTTGCCGCGAAGGGCGATTGGATCTATATGAACCCTATAAAGAGCTCAGGTGGGCCTCACAGTCTCGTTAAAGCAAACGTGGATGACTCCAACCGGTTAAAGCTTTCAGATGATAATGCAATGTTTATCAACGTAGTGGGAGAATGGCTGTATTACGTCACCACTGAATCTTCCAAGCAGAATGCAATCTATAAAATCCGAACCGACGGGACGGACAGAGTGATGGTATCGCAAACGGCTGCAAGCTCATTGTGGGTGCGAGACGGGTGGATGTACTATATTCAATTGGTTGAACAGAATGACAAAATACGAGGAGCTTACCAAACTGCTGCCGGGATCTTTCGGATGAAAACGGACGGCTCAAGTGAACAAAAACTGCTTGTCGATTCGAAGGTCTTCGGTTTATATGTGCTTGACGAAAGAATCTACTTTCGGACCAAAGAGGACGAACATACAAAGCTCTATACGATGAATTTGGATGGGTCAGGGCAAGAGTTACTTCAAGATGATGTGACAGACTTTATAGTCGTCGATGATTGGATATATTACATTCGTGACCGCAAGCAAATACACAAAATGAGCCTGGACGGATCCGTTGATATTCCTTTGTATGAGTTCGAAAAACCACAGCTTTCGAGTATGACCTACTGGAACGGCTGGGTTTACTATACGATTGTCAGCTCTGGTAGTATCTCAGGTTCAAACCCTATTGAACGTATAAGTATTGACGGGACGGGTCGGCAAAAAGTAACGGAGGCACGCCCGCTTGCCCTCTATATAGCCGGAGACGAAATGTATATTGCTCATTGGTCCATGGGGGATCATACGCTGCTGCATTTCAAGCTCAAAAACTAATGAGTTTTATTAATACAAACGATAAGGAGCCTTGCCACTGAAGTTCAAATGGCAGGCTCCTTATTGCGTTGCAATACATTCCTTGAAGGAACAGAAAAAATCACTCAATTATAGCGGGAGCATTTATCCTATTTCTATTTGAACAAGGCGTTGAAAATGGCTTGAACACTCTCAGCCCGCGTTGCGACAGACTTCGGATCGAAACGATCCCCATCTTTTCCGCTAATCAGTCCCGCGCTGCGTGCCTTGGACACCGCATCCGCTGCCCAATTAGCAATATTCACCGAGTCTTTAAATGGGTTACCTTTTCCAGGCTCAATCAGAGCTACCTTTCGCTCCCAAGCACGTACTAACAGCACCGCCATCTGCTCGCGAGTGACCGGCTCATTCGGTGCGAAGCGTCCCTGCTCCACACCTTGGATAAGTCCGATTGACGATGCAGCTCCAACGGGCTCCTTGTACCAAGCGTCAGACGCTACATCTAAGAAGCCAACCGCCTCTTTGGAAGGGGCGAACTCGAACGCGCGAAAGAGCAGTGCTGTAAATTCCGCCCGTGTTACCGGCTCATTAGGTGTAAATGTATCAGAGGTGACTCCTTCGGCCACATGCTTCGCGGCAAGCACTTGAAGTGCTTCGTAAGCCCAATTGCCAGGCGGAACGTCGGCGTACGATTTGCTATACTCCAATACGACATAGGTGCCGGAGCCTACCAACTACGCCGTCAGCACGCCGTCCTTTACCTTGCCGCCGACATAATCAATTGTCCCGTCGGCATTGACTCTGTAAAGACCTAATAATCGAGAATCGCGCTCAGCTTCGACTTTGATTTTCACTTCGACGGATTGATCCACTTGGTTCATTGCCGATTCCGCTCCGTCAGGCTTCACAACGGACAACCCTAACGAAAAGGCTCCGCCGGCCATCTTATATTCCTTGGATTGACTAGGTACCGCAGCTAGCTTTAAAGTCACGATGACTTGTGCTTGACTACCCTCTGCAGCTTTTACCGAAGCTGCTGCTGACTGTAACGTTTCAGAAGGAATAACCAGACTTGCATTACCTTGCTCAATTTCTAGCGAACTACCATCATACTGCTTCAGTATGTCTCCTGAAATCGCCAGCTCCGTTTTGTCTGCAGCCAGCTTCAGTTTGACAGCTCCATTGCCTGATTTGATCTCATCTGGGCGTTACATTTTGCTGCTTAGGGTTGTTCGTCGGGTTAGTCGTTACGATGCTTGCATTACCTTTGCTTTTGTTTCTATTTCCGTTATTGTTGCCATTACCGTTATTGTTGCCATTTCCATTATTCTCACCATTACCGTTATTGTTGCCATTCCCATTATTCTCGCCATTTCCGTTATTGTTGCCATTCCCATTATTCTCGCCATTTCCGTTATTGTTGCCATTCCCATTATTCTCGCCATTTCCGTTATTGTTGCCATTTCCATTATTCTCGCCATTTCCGTTATTGTTGCCATTTCCATTATTCTCGCCATTTCCGTTATTGTTGCCATTTCCATTATTCTCGCTACTGTTGTTGACAATGATTCTAAGCTCGATCGCTTTTCCATCGAATGTTACCGAGATCAATTCACTGCCAGGTTTAATAGCTCGAACTAGTCCTGTGCCGCTTACTTCAACCGCACCAGTGCCCCCTATGATCGCATAAGCAGCCTGAGACGTCACATCACTTTCAAATCCGTCCGTATAGACCGCTTTTACTTCTAGTTGGAATGTTGTGCCTGCCGTTATCTTCCCACTCGAAGGTAAATCTGACCGAATCGAGTTCGGGGAGGACACGGTTATGGAAGCTTCCAGTAAACTCTCACCAGCCGTACCTACAACCTTAGCTATACCTGGTCTTATACCCCGAATTCGACCATCTGCAGTTACCTCGATAATTGATGAATCGCTGCTCGCCCATGTATAGCTGGGGGTTACGTTCTCAGCAGGTCTTTTCCCCCGGTTAGCCAGTACGCTTACCTGTGCCTCTGCACCAACTTTTAGTTCCTGTGGAACCCCCGTTAAAGTCCGGGTGTCATATGCTCGCATCTGATCAAGGTTTAGGTCAAGCAATCGATCCATCGAATACGACGACATGTACCGAACATGGTTGGCACCGGATTCGAAGTTTACATACAGGTGGTCCGTGTCATTCACTTTGCGGATGAACATGTTCTCAGCACCAGTTGGGATGTTGATGGAACCATTTTTGTTTACGCCATCCAGCAACCATACCGGCACTGTAACACCAGCGATGATGGTTTGTGCATTTTTCGTAGACAGATCAGTTACGTTCGGCATCGCATAGCGCAATATGGAGTTGTAGGAGCGCCCCTGGTTATAAGTGAGCAAAACCTCTCCCTTGTTAAACCCTATACCTTGGATTTTATCTCCGATACTTATCACATATTTAGGAACAAATTTGTCTATGTTTTCTTCACGGAAGCTCGGTGTACCGGATGGAAGTCGATCATTTGAATCCAGCTCATAGCCAGCGATCCATGACAGATGGGTCTCCCCATTTCGGTTTTGCAGCTGGTGCGATGGATCGGTTGTATAGGTAGGCGGATTGCTATATTCTCCAACCCACAGTATGCCGTTCTCATAGGCCGTAAAAGAAGAATTAGTCACAACTCCGAACGAATCCGCAAATTGCGCGAAGCCTTGATCTACCGAGTCAATTAAGGTCTGAATAGGCATCCTATACATCTTTTTCCCGGATGAAAGCCATACATTTTCGCGGCTTACCGCAACACCACCCGCGTGCCCAGTGTAAATCGTACCGTCAGGATTTTTCAGATTAACATACTTCACCAAAACACCCGTTTTTGCATCGACTACTGCAAGAGTACTTGGGTCCCCTGTATAGTGATATGCTGCCATCAGCATCCATTCACGCTGCTCATCCTTGTAATACGACATCCCTTGAGGTACATGCCCTTGTACGAGTCCAGGTATTATTGGACCTTTCTCTCCAACATCCCAGGCTGCCTGATACCTTGATTGGGTCAGAGCGTTCGCAGGACTTGGATCTCTTTCTATTTGAGTCATTGGCGTATAGGTTGGCTTAATTGTTGCCGTTACACGCAAGGATTCATTGCCTGAATCGTCTATAGCGCTTAGCTCGAACTTCGTTGAGACTTCACCCAAAAGTGCCGGCATCTTGTAAGATGTAGCAGAAGCAGGCAACGTCAGCTCAAGCTGATCGTTCATGTACAGTCGATACCCAGCCAAATCTGATTCCGTGCTTGGCAGCCAGTTCATTGTTGCTTCTCCAGGACCTGGAACTGCATGAAACCCTGCAGGTGAGGCAGGTGCAGTCTGATCAGTGAAAGATTCACGTGGGATTTGTTGGGAACCCACAACACCAGGCGTGCCCGTTTGCTGCAAGCCTGAAATCCGCATTACGTTTCCTCCAAACATAGGATAAGCATAAGTGATGCCCTTTTTCTCCAGAAATTGGCCTGCTGTATACGTAGCCGAAACGAGTACATTACCATTAGTTTCAACGATTTCGATGGTACCACCGCCGTTAGCTAATCCACCCGCACCGTCCCCATATACGAATGAGGATTCAGGTACATACTTCGCTTCCTGGAAGCCGTAATAAAAGAAATTAAATCCGTCCGACTTCAAGTAGTTTAATCCATTCGGACGCACCCAGAATTGCAATGTTTTTTTCGGCTCAATAACCGTAGGCTTATTGAAAGTCCATGACCAGCTTTTCAATGCATCATCTGGCTGCGTGAAACGAACAGTCTTGCCATTCAGATCAAGCGGCTGCGAATGCGGATTGTACAGCTCGATGAACTCATATGCATCATAAACATCCTTCGACTCTAACGGTTCCGTGTTCCACGTATCGGGTACGACCTCCGTAATCAGCAAGGCTGGCATTGCATCAGCCGTCGGGGTTGCAACTATCGAAGCCGTACGTCCAGACTCTCTGCCAGCCGTATCAATTGCGCTCACCTGCAAGGAAACGGCCTTTTCATTTTCCAATCCCTCAATAATGACCTCACTTTGCGGCATCAGGAGTTTATTTTTCACCACACCGTCCACATATACATTCACATAAGCAACGTCTGGCTCAAGATCTTTACTCCAGACTACCTTTGCTCCGCCAATACCTGCTGTCACCTTTACACCTGAAGGCATTGCAGGAGCAACCGTATCAGATGGATCTGCTATTTTCTGCACGGGATACAGGAAGCCTGGATTAGCTTGCGCAGAAAATCTTTCAGTCGAGATAACCCCATTACTGCGATTGGGAATGAAATTAGCACTGATGCTCTCGCCGACATCTTCTACATTGTAGGTCGTGTCCGTAAGCACATTATTATCGGGGTCCAGGAATTTCACACCTCTTGCCGCTGTATTCGACATCCCGCCGTTTACGATTACGAATAATTGATCCTCCGTAATCGAGCTGCCGTAGGCGAGATTGAACTCCGTCAGGCCGACCTGCTGTACATTTGTATTTTTGAACCAAATAATAAAAGTCCCTTGAGGTTCAACAATCTTGTCTTCAGTAATCGGATAAGGATCGGTTACTGCACTGTATTTTAATTTAAAGCCTTTAATGTTGATCGGTGTTGAGGTCGTATTATGCAGTTCGATGAATTCGAATGCGTCGGTCCCTCCGGTTTTGTAGTCAACGTTTTTCGAATTGGGAGTCATTTCGGTAACCAAGAATGAAGGAGCAGCCTGGGGTTTCTGGGCAACTACAGCTGGCTTTGCGGACATTAACCCCGTCTGATTAACAGTGTAGACAGCGAACGTGACGCTTTGTCCATTGGTTAAACCTGGTGCTACATAGGAAGAGCCAGTAACCAAATTCGGCAGTTGCACTCCGTTTTTATAAATGCGGTAACCGGCAACATCTCCCTCCTTGGAAGCATCCCAGCTCAACCGTATCGCTCCATCGCGAGGGAGTGCTTGAAGCCCGCTTATATTAGCCGGAATAACCGGGATACCCGCTTTCCCCCGTACAGGAAGGGAGGCTGGCGAAACGCGACCATCGTTATAAACGGATGATAAAGTGAACGTATAGTCCTTTCCATTCGTCAGCCCTGTAAATGTGTACGTCGCTCCCGTCACCGACGCTGACGGAAGCCCGTCCTGAGAATCTATTCGGTAGCCAGCTAGATTCGAAACGGTGCAAGGCGTCCACGACAAATTCAAGCTGCGTTCTCCACCAACAGCAACGGCATCACTCGGTGCAACTCCCGACAATTCATCGGTTATTCTGCCTGGCGTGGCGGTTTTATTTCCACTATTATGCAGCATAGCAACGCTTGAGCATGGCTGCTTAAATGAGATGCCTTTATTTTCGAACGTATCGTCCTGACCGTCTAAATAATAGGTGGCGGTAACAATCTCAACATCCAGTGGATCAGCTAAGCTAATTGTAATATTCTTCTGGGTTGTGCTTCCGTTGTACAGGCCTGCTACGTTTTGCAGGATATGAATACGGTCATCCGGCAGATCGGACGCAGAAATGCCATAATTGCTTCTGAACTGGTCACGATTCAACCCCAGTGGTGTAATCGTGGTATTCTGCGTCCAGATCAAAATCGTTTCACGCGGGGGAATACTCACATTTCCGCTAAGCGTTCCTTCCCATTGAGAAGTGCCGTCTATTTTGCCCCGAAGCTTATACCCTGTCAAGCTAATAGCTTTGTCAGTTGCATTATACAGCTCGACATATTCATAAGCATCATTTGAAGATAAGTTTTTCGAATCCGGCACTAACTCAGTGATAAGTACTGCGGGTGCCGATGGCGCAGCCGCAGCTGGTACAGCCCGAATGCCTAACACGGCCGATGTCGCGAATAGTGACATGGTAACCGAAGTTACAATTGCTTGTTTAAACTTACGATTCATATTTTCCCTCCTCATTTTCACCAAACCGTTTCTGTCCGAAGAGTTCGTCCGTATGCACAAAAAAACCAGGCCTCTACCAGCCGGAGCGGATACCTCGCAAAATCGCGAGCCGCCTAGCAAATAATAGATACCTGGGTTCTCTCAATGTCTCCACCCATGATCTTCAATTGGGAACATCCTTGCACTGAAACCGTTTGCAACTTTACCCCATTATCGGTTCTACCTCTCATAAATGCAAGAACTTTTTATGTGCAACTGAAAATCGGCAGTGAAAATTAGCGAGCCGTAACTGGCAAGTGGAACTTGGGGCATTACGACTGGTTTACTTACCCCAAACGAATGAGCACTCCACTTTCTTAATTGATAGCTATAGCCGAAATACTTCCATTTGTTTTAAAATCTTGCGCGTAGATAACTGTTGCTGTCCCAGTAATTACACCGTTTGGTCCCGTTACGGTTACTGTTGGATTTGAAGAATATCCTGATCCTGGATTTGTGATGGTTACACCAGTCACGACGCCATCCACTATTGTTGCAGTTGCAGCAGCTTCAGTCTTTTTCCAGGTTTCACCTTTTCTTCCGTTGTAACGGTAATAGTTGGATACCTCATCTAAACGTTCGTTTGTAATCCCATAAGGAGCAAGAACTTTAAGAAGGGCTGCTTTGTTTCGTTGAGCCAGTTCGGGACTGGGCTGACTTTCCAAGCCTGCAGGAGTTACTCCTCGAAATGCTTCTCTAAAAACTTCGGTAGGAACCCCTAGTGCTGCGGCAATCAGTACTACCGGCCTGCCTTTGTCCTGCGGGTCTGTGTTAAATCCATTGGAAATAACTACTGAAGTAGCTTGTTCCGAATTATTGCCGCTGGTTACTGAGCCTGCTGATGAATTAGTGCTTGTGGCGTCAGCTCCAGCCGTTTCAGCCTTATTGGTTTTTAATTCACCATCTGGTCCCTCTATGCGGCATGGATTTCCTTTTCCATCGATTCCAGCCTTCCCTCGTTTGCTGCCATCTTCCCTTTTCGGTGCGTCTTTACCCGCTTTATTCTTTGCCATTCCTGCTGTCGAATGTGGGGCACTGGGTTCAGCCAAAGCCTTGATATTGCTGCCTAACACACTTTCTCCACTCACTGCAAGAATGGCTATCAACGTACTGGCGATAATGAGTTTCTTTTTTGTGTTCATTGTAATCTTCCCTTCATCTCATTGGATTTTGTATTCCTTGAAACCTATATTACTTGGACTTGGTGAAATTACGGTGAAAGCATGAAGACTTTCGATTATACTGTTTTAAAAAGGATAAATCAGGAAATGGGGCAAGCCTATGAAGATCTTATTGGCGGAAGACGATGATCGGCTGGGAGAGCTAACCGTACATATGCTGAAGAAAAAAACGGGCTGTGCCGTTGACTGGGTAACAACAGGGAATGATGCGTTCGATTATGCGACGGCTTCCAGCTATGATGTTGTTGTTCTCGATTGGATGATGCCGGAAGGAAATGGCCGCGATACATGCGCCAGACTCCGCAAAATGGGATATCTCGGTGCGATTCTAATGCTGACAGCGAAAGATGCATTACAGGATCGCGTTGAAGGTCTAGATGCCGGTGCTGACGATTATCTGGTCAAACCATTCGAGATGGACGAGCTGCTAGCGCGTTTGCGAGCACTGATGCGCAGAAATTTCATTCCGTTGCAGGAGGATGTAATCCGCATCCGAGATCTAGAGCTGCAGAGGACGAATCAGATCGTTATTCAAGGTGACCAAGAAATCCAATTATCCCCGCGTGAGTTTCAAATTCTGGACCTGCTACTGCAAAACAAGGGTCGTACCTTGACACGCGAGGTCATTTTGGACAAGGTGTGGGGTCTTGATGCGGAAGTGAATTTGAAGTCGATTGATGCTATCGTCAAATTAATACGCAAGAAGCTCGTCCCCTCCGACTCAAGGGAGCTTATTCAGAGCGTGAGAGGTATAGGTTATAAAATTGATGCGTAACTGGGGTTCGTTAAAAAAGTGGCTATATGAAGGCGATTTATTCGACCGTACGCGCAATAAGCTCACTCTGCAATACAGCGGTGTGCTTATTATTTTCCTCAGTTTATTCGTGATTATTGTGTATGCCCTACTGTATCTGTTCATCTGGAACGATCAGAGGGTTCGTCTGAACGAGCTCGCAGACAGTGAAATACGCACACTACAAAAGTGGGCGGACCAAGATAACAATCCGAATAGACGCCCCCCGCGCTCCGTAGAGGATGCCTTCTCGATCAGCACCGATCAATCGTTTTATTACTTAATTGCAATGAATGGAAATGTGGAGCTGGGGGGTGAGATTCAGCCGGAACTGCGCACTCAGGTGATGGAGTCCATCAGAAAGGGCTATTTCAAGGGGAAAGCAATAGAAAAGGTTACCCTGCAAACGTTTGACAATCCGCCCCCGGACGAGCCAGGACGCCCAAAGCAAGGAGCGGATGCAAGATTCCTTGTTACGAGCCGCGAGCTGCAATGGAATGGGGAGAGAATCGGCACCTTATATGTGGGAAAGGAGGTCACATTCCAACATGATTTGTTTCGTTGGCTGCTCATTCTGCTGGTCGGAATGGTACTGCTTTTCTTTATTCTAGCCTTATGGCTCAGTCATTTAATGTCGCGCAAAGCGATTATACCGATTGCTAGAGCTTATGCGAGACAACGTGAGTTCGTAGCTGATGCTTCCCATGAACTGCGTACTCCAATGAGTGTCATGCTGACATCGATTGAAGCACTTCAGCTCGAAGCGAGCATCGATAACGATCCCTTCTCGAAGAATGTGCTTAAGGGTATGAAAGATGAGGTAAACTCAATAACCAAGCTGGTTCAAGAGCTGCTGCACTTGGCCCGCTCCGATTCAGGAGAATTCGTGCTAAATCGCTCCTCGTTTAATTTGCGAGATGCTGCCGTAAGCGTGGTTAATAAGCTTCAGCCATTGGCCCAAGCAAAGGACATTGTCTTAAGGCTGCACGCTCCCGACGAGCTGACGGTGAATTGGGACGCGGAGAAATTGACACAGCTGCTCGTTCTGTTAATCGATAATGCGGTTAAATATACGCCGGAAAAAGGGTTGGTCACTGTACTTCTTGAGGATGGGATGGAAAAAGGGGCCCACATCCTCACAATCGAGGTCAAGGATAGCGGTATCGGCATTGCTGCCGAAGCGCTCCCTCGTGTCTTCGACCGTTTTTATAGGCAGGATAAGTCGCGAACGCGCCAGACCGGCGGACATGGACTGGGTCTTGCGATTGCCAAGAACATCGTGGATGCGGGTCGGGGTACTATTCATGTGGACAGCATGGTAGGTGAAGGAAGTTCCTTCAAAGTGCGTATCCCATTGTAGCCGAATTTGCCAAAAACCGTTTACATGAATCGATAATTGAGTAATGTTTAAATGTTGAATTGGATGCTGCAGAATGTGAATTTGCTAAGCTGTGGTTCACGGTTTTTCGTAACCATCAGGCCCCTGTTTAAAGTCAGGAGTTTGACTAGCTCTCAGATCCAATCAAGTTTACAGGAAAATTCCAACACCCTCTTTAAGCGTAAATTAGATGCAAAAAGAACCTCCAACTCAACTTGTATAGGTTGTTGGAAGGTTCATTTTCACATATTTTGCTATAGTCTCACTAGAGCGTATCCCTTTTGGGCAGCCATTTCGTTGCTTACAATTTATTTTTGCATTAACTCCTACTACTACCCCAATTGATAAGCTACCGCACGCTGCCAGGCAGAAACCGCCTGTTTGCGATAAGCCTCGTCCTTGGCCGGTCTAAAGGAACGGTCGTATCCCTTCAACTGCTCCAGCTCGGACAAATCGTTCCATAATCCAACTGCCAGCCCTGCAAGAAATGCAGCTCCCAGCGCTGTCGTCTCTATAACCCTAGGCCGGGTTACAGCAACACCAAGCAGATCAGCTTGGAACTGCATGAGGAACTCATTCTTCACAGCGCCGCCGTCCACCCTCAGTTCGCGCAGATGAATACCGGACTCTTCCTCCATCACCTGTAGAACTTCGTAGCTCTGGAAAGCTATCGACTCCAATGCTGCTCTAACAATATGTGCTCTTGTTGAAGCGCGGGTCAAGCCAGTAATCATGCCGCGTGCATCAGGCTCCCAATATGGAGTGCCTAAGCCGGTAAAGGCCGGCACGAAGTAGACGCCTTCTGTATGCTCTACGGATTTTGCAATCACTTCCGTCTCAGCGGCGGTTCCTACAATGCCGAGTCCATCACGAAGCCACTGCACAACAGTACCGGCATTAAATACACTGCCTTCCAAGGCATAATACACTTTGCCGTTCAAGCTCCAGGCTATGGTAGTAATAAGCCCTTTCTCAGACATGACCGGCTTCTCTCCGGTTTGTTTCAATACAAAGCAGCCCGTACCGTAGGTGTTCTTAGCCATTCCTTCGGTGAAGCAGCCTTGACCGAACAAAGCCGCCTGCTGATCTCCAGCGGCTCCAGCAATTGGAATGCGAACGCCAGCGGTTGTACCTAGAAGCTCCGTATATCCGTACACCTCACTGGATGATTTAACCTCCGGCAGCATGGCCTTCGGTATGTTTAATTCACGCAATATGTCATCATCCCATTGTACGGAATGAATATTGAGCAGCATTGTCCTTGAGGCATTGCTTGCATCGGTGACATGCTGGCGGCCTTCCGTCAACTTCCAAATTAACCATGAATCGATAGTACCGAACAGAGCCTCTCCCTGCTCTGCCTTAGCCCTTATATCAGGATTGTTATCCAGCAGCCACTTCAGCTTCGTTCCCGAAAAATAGGCATCAAGCACCAATCCTGTTTTGCTTCGAATAATGGGTTCCCAGCCCTGCTGCTTCAGCTCCTCACACATCGCGCTCGTTCTTCGGCACTGCCAAACAATGGCCGGATGCAGCGGCTTGCCAGTCTGCTTATCCCATACCACAGTCGTTTCGCGCTGATTGGTAATACCGATTGCTGCAATCTCCTCCAGATCAAGCAATTTTACCGCTTCGTGAAGTACCTCCAGCTGCACCTGCCAAATTTCCTCCGCATCATGCTCTACCCAACCGGATTTCGGAAAAAATTGCGTAAATTCCTTCTGAGCCGTGCTGACAATAGCCCCTTGTGGATCAAAAACGATAGCTCTACAGCTCGTTGTCCCTTGGTCTATGGCCACTACATAACGTTTTTGTTTCATGGCTTTTCCCCTCCTGCCACAATCCTATGACGATAAAAAACGCTTTCATCAGATGCAATCTAACACACTATCATTTTCACTGTCAACCGTATTGATTAATCTTCTGGGGCATGATATGATACGCACTAACAAGTTAATAATCAGGTCAGAGAACCAGAGAGACCGAAACATACCCAATGCATAAGCATTGCAATGGGATCATGTTTGCGGTCTTTTTTGTTTGTAATCATATAGAAAAAGGATGGGATTGTTTATGGGAGCACACTTTTCGAGCGAGAAACGAATTTCAAACTTAAAAGAGCTGGGTCAGCAAACGTTGGATTTATTGGTTATTGGCGGAGGAATCACAGGAGCGGGCATTGCTTTGGATGCACAGAGCCGCGGCATGAGTACAGGCTTGATCGAAATGCAGGATTTCGGAGCCGGTACCTCCAGTCGTTCAACCAAGCTCATTCATGGCGGACTTCGTTACTTAAAGCAGTTGGAATTTAAGCTGGTCGCTGAGGTAGGTAAAGAACGCGCAATCGTATACGAAAATGCGCCCCATGTGACAAATCCTGAATGGATGCTGCTGCCTATCATCCAAGGAGGAACGTATGGCAAGCTGGCAACATCCGTAGGACTGCTTGTTTATGACCTGTTGGCTGGTGTACGAAGGCAAGAACGCAGAATAATGCTAAACAAGGACAAAACATTAACGAAGGAGCCGCTGCTTCGTACGGATATGCTCAAAGGTGGAGGGTACTATGTCGAGTATCGTACCGATGATGCGCGTCTAACGATAGAGACGATGAAGGAAGCTGTGAGCCGCGGGGTGAAGGCGGTCAGTTACGCCAAAGCCGAGGAGCTTCTATATGACCAAGGAAAGTTGGTCGGCGTAAAAGTCGTTGATCAGCTAACAGGAGTGAGCGTGGACGTGCGCGCCAAACGGATCGTTAATGCAGCAGGCCCATGGGTCGATACAATTCGAGAAATCGATGGCTCCAAGCAAGGGAAGCGGTTGCATCTGACGAAAGGCGTTCATCTTGTAATCGACGGCAAAAAGTTCCCGTTGAATCAAGCCATTTATTTCGATACACCTGACGGACGGATGGTGTTCGCCATTCCACGCGATGGTAAAACCTACATTGGTACAACCGATACCAATTATGTCGGCGATATCGTTAATCCTCGGATGACTGAAGAGGATCGGGATTATATATTGCGCGCAGCTAATTTCATGTTCCCGACACTCCAGCTGGGGCCGGATGATGTGGAGTCCAGTTGGTCGGGACTGCGTCCGTTAATCCACGAGGACGGCAAATCACCATCCGAGCTATCCCGTAAGGATGAAATCTTTATTGCACCTTCCGGCTTAATCACAATAGCCGGAGGCAAGCTGACCGGCTACCGGAAAATGGCCGAACGGATCGTCAATCTGGTGGCATCACAGCTGCAGCAAGAAGGGAATGCTCCATACCCTAGCTGCAAGACGGACAGCATTCGTCTTTCCGGCGGTGATGTCGGCGGCTCGAGTGGCTTTGAAGCATTCGTCAAAACCAAAATCAGAGCCGGCATCAGCGCCGGGTTGAGTGAAGCCGATGCTTCCGTTCTCGTACACCGCTACGGCTCCAACATAGATCGTGTACTCGAGTTATACATCGCACACCGTGATGAAGCCAAGCAGCATGCACTGCCAGGCGCATGGTTCGCAGCGCTGCTCTACGGCATCGAAGCGGAGATGGTTGTTACGCCGCTCGACTTTTTTATCCGCAGAACAGGCTCGCTTTATTTCAATATAGACGCTGTAAAACGTTTGAAGCAGCCTGTTATGGATTACATGGCTGAGCGGTTCGGATGGGAGTCTTCTGTTTCAGCCGCGTTAATGCAAACCCTTGACGGTCATATCCATGATGCAACCGAGCCATTGAAGAAATAGCAGACTTAGCATTTGGACTTATCTTTACTCTAAGCTTCTCCTAATACTGGCTCCAAATATCTCTGCGGGAGGTCGTTACCGCAACAGCTCCCGCCTGCAGAGCCATCTCTACTTCATCACTCGTGCGGATTAACCCTCCGGCAAGAATAGGTATACTTAGCTTGCCGCACATTTCGGCAATAATGTGCGGCATCACACCTGGAAGCACTTCAATAAAATCAGGCTGGTTTTTCTCTGTAATTTTATAGGTCATCTCCAAAGCTGTTGTATCCAGCAGAAAATGCCGCTGGATAGCCAATAGCTTGTTTTTCTTTGCCGTCACAATCGCTGTGCTCTTCGTAGATATAATGCCTGCTGGCTTCACCGTTTGGCACAAAAACTCAACAGCATATTCGTCATTTTTTAATCCGTGTATAAGATCAGCATGGATGAGCAGCTTCTTATGATTACTTCTTGCCAGCTGTGATACACTCATAAGCTGGGATATATGGCAATCTAGAAGTACCAGGTATTCGAAATGGCTGTTCAATAACAGCTCCAAATCTCTCATTTTGCGTACAGCGGGAAGCACTTTTTGTCCGTAAAAATCCACCTTCGTATCACTCCTCACAACCTCATGAAATATCCAGATCTGTCACTGCTCCCCTGGAAGCAGAAGATACGAGCCGTGCATATTTTGCCAGTACGCCAGATGAGAACTTAGGTGAAGGCTTTTGCCAGCTTTTCACTCTTAGTTCCAGTTCCTCTGGAGATACTTGAAAATTAATTTCTTGCGTTTCACTATCAATTGTTATGAGATCCCCTTCTTGCAGCAAGGCAATCGGTCCACCCACTTGTGCTTCAGGCGCAACATGTCCTACTACAAACCCATGTGAGCCTCCCGAAAACCTTCCATCCGTAATTAGTGCGACCTCTCCTCCGAGCCCTTTTCCTACAATCATTGCCGTAACGGAGAGCATCTCCGGCATGCCTGGCCCACCTTTGGGACCCGCATATCGAATGACTACTACATCACCCTTCCGTATTTCATCTCCCATAATAGCTTGTGTCGCTTCTTCTTCACTGTTATAGACACGAGCAGGACCAGCAAAACGAAGCTTCTTTAACCCCGACATTTTGGCTACTGCACCATCCGGTGCAAGATTTCCTTTAAGTACAACCAAGGGACCGCTTGATTTTAATGGATTATCAAAAGGGCGGATAATCACTTGGTTTTCTTTTAAAGGCTCTAATACCGCCAAGTTCTCAGCCAAAGTTTTACCTGTAACTGTCATGCAATCCCCATGCAGCAAGCCTTGCTCCAATAACAGCTTCATAACTCCTGGCACGCCACCGATATCGTTCAGATCCTGCATAACGTATTTGCCACTTGGCTTTAAATCAGCCAGATGAGGCACCTTTCTGCGTATCCGTTCAAAATCATCCAATGTTAGATCCACCTGAACCGAATGTGCAATAGCTAGTAGATGCAGAAAAGCATTGGTTGAGCCACCGAGTGCCATAACTACCGTTATTGCATTCTCAAATGCCTCTTTGGTCATTATATCTCGCGGAAATATCCTCTTTTCTAAAAGCTCCAGCACAGTCTTGCCTGCTGCGGCGCATTCTTCTGCTTTACTGTGTGCAATAGCCGAAGTAGAAGAGGAACCAGGCAAGCTCATCCCCATAGCTTCAGCAGCTGAGGCCATAGTGTTTGCCGTGTACATGCCTCCGCACGCACCAGCCCCGGGACAAACATGGCATTCAACCTGATGCAGCTGTTCATCGCTGATTTTTCCCTCGTGGTACTGGCCCACCGCTTCAAATGCTGTAACAATATCAACATCTTTTCCATCCAGCTTCCCTGGTTGAATGGTTCCCCCATATACATAGACGGCTGGCAGATTCATTCTCCCAATTGCCATCAAACAAGCAGGAGTATTTTTATCGCATCCCCCAATCGCAACCACCCCATCAAAACGTTCCGCATTAACCACAATTTCAATGGAATCGGCAATAATCTCCCGACTGGGTAAGGAAAATAGCATACCTTCATGCCCCATAGAAATTCCGTCGGATACAGTAATCGTATTAAAAATTAAAGGAGCTCCGCCATGTTCTTTGATTCCCTTTTTAGCT
This sequence comes from Paenibacillus foliorum, assembly GCF_013141765.1. Taxonomy (GTDB): domain Bacteria; phylum Bacillota; class Bacilli; order Paenibacillales; family NBRC-103111; genus Paenibacillus_S; species Paenibacillus_S foliorum. Next base: position 17,384 of record NZ_WHOD01000095.1, on the reverse strand, counting down.
TCTACAGCAAGTTGATCAATATGAATATTGCAGGGAGTCACTTCACTCCAAGTGCTGGCTACTCCGATCATGGGCTTTTTAAAATCCTCATCTTGAAATCCTACAGCGCGCAGCATAGCTCGGTTCGGAACCCGATTCACACCCTCGCTAATGACTTTACTGCGTATCCGCAAATCTTCTTTACCTGACATGTTATCCATCCTTTCTAAAATTAGTTTAGAATTTAGATCAGCGCATGCAGCTCACGCATAGGTCTTAATAGATTTTGCTTCATCATGGCTGCTGCTTTGTCTGGGTCACGGTTTTCCAAAGCGCTAATTATAGCAGCATGCTCCAGAACGGATTCATGATTTGAAGTGATACGTTGCTTCAGAAACACATATTTGAATCGGCGTATATGAATTTGCAGAGATGAACTAAAAGACGAAATATACGAGTTGTCGGATACATCAACAATGACATTATGAAACTGTTCATCTAATTCCATCGCTTGATACGGTTGCCCGTTCTCGATAGCTTCTGTGAACTGAGCGTTAAACCCCTTTAACAGCTCAATATGCTCAGATAAGATGAGGGGCGCCGCTAACTCAGCAGCTAGAGAATGTAAGGCAGCAAGCGTAGGGTACATTTTCAGAATGTCATCTTTTTCAATATTCTTCACTCTCGTATCTTTTCCCGGGTGCATTTCTACAAGTCCTTGGACCTCCAGTAATTGCAAGGCTTCCCGAATCGGTGTTCTGCTAACACCCAAGACTTCTGCTAAATCAGCATCAATCAGCTTTTCTGCGGGTTGGAGAGTTCCATCTATGATCCATCTTTGGATTTGCGAAAACGCACGTTCTTTAGCAGTCATTCTAATTGGCGTTGAAAAATTGGTAGGTATCGGCATAAGCATCTCCTTTAATATGCAATATATCGCATACATATATTAAATGCAAGTATTGTTTTCCGAAAAATATCCCTACGTCGCTATATCCAATGTTTATCCAAAATGACAAAAAGAGCTGTCTCCACAGCTCCTTCTTTTTTTTACTAGACGTATCATTACCATTATTTCTCGGTACCCAAAAGGAAATGGTTTGGCTATCATGAGAATATGTCTTATAAAACTATTAAATTACCTCAATTAAGGAGCTGATAGGTTTGAAGAGAGTTTTTACAGCTGGAATTGCCGTAATGACGGCAGGTATGCTGCTATTTGGAGGGTCAGCCCAAGCAGCTGTGTATACAGTAAAATCCGGAGACAGCTTATGGAAAATTTCACAAACATACAACACCAACACTAGCACATTGATTCAGGTAAACCAACTCGCATCCAACGAGATTTATCCAGGTCAAACACTTCAAGTTCCCGGATCTGCTACATATTCTGTTAAAGGCGGAGAATCGATGTGGGATATTAGCCTTAAACAAGGTGTTAGCCTTGAGACATTAATTACCGCAAATCCGCAAATTAGCAACCCCAATAATGTTTGGGATGGTTTAATATTGAATATTCCCGATAAGTATGGCACCGCTGTTGTTGCCTCATCTCCCAGCTTAGTAAAGCCGGCTGCATTAACAGACGGAATATTTCCTTTAGCTCAAGGAACCTATACACAGCAGTTTGAAAATAATTATGCCGATGAACGGTATTGGTCTGCTAATGGAGATGAGATCCGTAAGCATGAAGGCGTTGATATATACGCTGAAAAAGGTACTCCCGTTTACAGTGTGTTAGATGGCGAGATTGTTAACTTCGGTTGGAACGAGCTCGGAGGATGGCGTCTCACCATTCGTGTTAATGATACGACTCAATTCTACTATGCGCATCTGAATGGTTATGCAGACGGCATCGCTAAAGGGACCAAGGTTACAAAAGGTCAGCTTATTGGTTATGTCGGCAGCACAGGCTATGGTCCAGAAGGTACTCAGGATCAATTCGTGCCGCATTTGCATTTCGGCATATACAGCACGACCCCCTCATGGCACTCCATTGATCCATTCTCTTATCTCAAGTGGTGGGAACAGAAGCAATAATGAATGGGCATCTTCCCCCTACATCTCAACCTAACTCGCGCCTGCTCTTAAGCAGGCGTTTTATTTTCCAGCTAAACAACAACTTGTACCCCTTGCTCTGGCGCCTTCCCTTTTTTAGGGAACTTAAGCAGGAATGCTGTCTCCGATTCATTGCTTGTAAAGGAAATATCCCCATTATTCTTCGTCATGATTTGCCTACATATAGCAAGGCCTAGCCCTGTTCCGTGCTCTTTATTGGTCACAAAAGGAGTGAAGATCGTTTGGGCTAACTCCGCGGGTATAGAGGGCCCGTTATTACTCACACGAATATAGTTGTAAGCGCTGTCTTCAGAGCAGGAAATACTCATTTTCTTATTTGATTTAAGGACAGATAGAGCATCTATACCGTTGTTTAAGAGATTCGACAGCACCTGCTGGATTGCCAATTTTTGAACTTTTAACTTCATTTTTTCGGGCACAGTAAGCAGCAGATCGACATTTTCATCAATAAGTCGCGGATTAAGCAGTGATATGTTAGTATCGAGAATTTGTCTTGCTGATACACATACCAATTCTTCCTCGATAATCGGGCGCTTGGAAAAGCTGAGAAACCCAGTTACCTGCATCAAAATGTTATCACACTCATGCTCTATATAATCGAGGTAGGTGTCTGCCTTTTCAAATGCTTGTTGATGAATCCCTAAACGAAGTAATTTTAGAAATCCTTTGATCGAGGTGAGCGGGTTACGAATTTCATGCGCCATACTGGAAGCCATTTTACCAATCAGATTGATTCTATCCTCGTGAAACCTATCAAATTCAACATCCATTTCCTTAATTCGCGACTTTGCTTTCTCCCAACAGGAGCAGCACAGCACGATTTCAAAATGATCGATTCTAGAACTAATCTGCTTAAAAAGCCCCAAAGACAACGTGTCTCCGCCTACTTCTAGCAATGCACTCCGCCACAAATGCGAGTTATTTATTATCCACTTTATTTGGTCCTCATGATTTTCAACCTTATCGGCCCAACTCACCGCCTCAAGCAATAGAGGATGATTGTCAGCAGGAATATGGCAATCCGTAATATACTGAAAAAAAGACTGTCCTCTTCTTGATAGTTCCTCATGATTGGTATCTCCTGAGGATTGGTTATACAAAGCATCAATCCAATGTGTTATATATTGTTGCTCCATTTCGCGCATTTTGACCAACAATGACTTGTTATCCATGGTGAGATACCTCTCTGTAAACATTGTAATCTTCATTGGTTATTCTGTGCACATTGTATCACAGAACGCAAGTAATTAGCACTACTCTTCTTCCTTCCTATTTAATAGAAAACTAATGCTCTCTCCCTTCAATATACGAAACGGCTTCGGGAGTAAGATCAATATTGGTTGCACCTAGACTGTCGATTAAATGCTCTTTATTTTTGCAGCCTATTACTGGATATACAGGGAAAGACTGCTTCAAGAGGCAGGCTAACGCAATTTGATTCGAAGTGGCCCCCTGTTCGCTGGCAGCTTGCTCTACACGCTCCAAACGCGCGAAGTTGGTATCGTTGCCGTACTTACGGAATGCATTTTTGCCTGCAATAGCTGGATCTATCCCCATCCCCTTGCGGTATTTCCCACTAAAAAAACCATTCGCTTGCGAGCTGTAGGGAATAAGCGGCATACCCGTACTTTTATGCCAGATGAGCAGCTCGCGATCCGTAATAACCGCAGTAGGGTCCCCAACAGTCCCTTCGTTTACCTCCGCTAAATTCCAAAGGTTGCTTACAGCCACAAATCCATTATAGCCCTTCTCCTCTGCGTATCTCCGAGCTTCCTCCATCCGTGACAACGTCCAATTGGAGCAGGCATAATAGCGTATATTCCCTTTGCGGACATGCGATTCCAATGCTTCAACCATCATTTCGACAGGCAAAGCGAGGTCATCTCTGTGCAAATAATACAGATCAATATAGTCAGTTTGGAGCCGCAGTAAGCTTCCTTCGAGATCGTTGCGGATTTCCTCTGCCGATAATCTGGAAACTGACATTTGGTCCAGCGGCGGATGCCCCCCCTTTGTTGCTACAATCATGTCGGTTCTATTTCCCTGCTCCTTCATCCATTTGCCAAGAAAACGCTCACTGCTGTTAGGCTCAATCGGCAACCAGTTTGCATATACCTCTGCCGTATCCAGAAAATTACCGCCATTTGCCGTATAAGTTTCCAAAATGTCATTCGAATCCTCGTTACTGATTGTACTTCCTATATTAGATGTCCCTAAACAAATAACAGATGCATCTAGAGTAGTTTTCGATATTCGTTTACGTTCCACGCTCATCATCCCCCCTTAACATGTACCTATAATTTACCACTAAGAGTTACCTCTTCACATTGTAAAAATTGACAAAATTAGTGTTACTTATTTACACGTTCGTGCCACAGTGATATGATAAAACTGCTTTTTAAACGATAAAATTGGGAGAATGAACTATGCATATTCCTGATGGTATATTGGATCCCAAAGTATGGGCGTCCTCTGCAATTGTTACAGTGGCTGTACTCGCCAAAAGCGTACAGTATTCCAGAAGCAAGCTGCAATATCGCGCCGTACCCGTTATGGGCGTTATGTCCGCATTTATTTTTGCATCGCAGATGATTAATTTCCCGTTACTGGGAGCAGCGACTTCGGGTCATCTTATTGGAGGGGCTTTAGCCGCTTTATTATTCGGTTTCTGGCCAGCTACACTCATTATGACTACTGTAGTTGCCATCCAAGCAATCGTCTTTCAGGACGGAGGAATTACCGCTCTAGGCACTAATTTGCTGAACATGGCCATTCTAGCTCCCGGTGTTGCTGCGCTTGTATACCGACTCCTGCGGTCCGTTTCCTTCATTTCGCGATCGGTAAAAATATTTATAACCAGCTGGCTCAGCGTCCAGACCGTTACCTTGGTAGTCGCAATTGAGCTCGCCTTATCTGGCGTAGTACCTTTCGGTACAGGAGTAAAAGCATTATTATTCTGGCATACTTTCATCGGAATTGGAGAAGGCATCATTACGGCAATCGTCCTTCCGTTCGCACTTCGGTCATCGTTTCAACTTAGACAAGAGGAGTCGTTGACTCAATGAAAAAAAATATTATAAGCTGGTTTATTGTTTCGCTGGTTATCGGAGGATTCATATCGCTATTTGCTTCATCAAGTCCTGATGGGTTTGAAAAAGCAGGTGAAGAAACAGGCTACATAGAACATGCTGCCGCAAGCATTCTACCTTCTCCTTTGCCTGATTATGCGATTCCTGGGATGGAATCATGGTTCTCCTCAAGCTTGGCAGGAATACTAGGAGTTGCGCTTACCTTCGGATTCTTCCTTCTGATTGGCAAACTTCTTACAGGGCGTAACCAATGAGCTTTCTTATTCAATATCCGCCTTATAAAATTATAATAGTACTTTTACTTATTATTATGGGCGTCTCCATCAAGCATTTGGATACGCTTATTTTTCTGCTTGCATATGGGCAGCTATTGCTGACCTTGTGCCGAGTCCCTCTCTCCTTTCTATGGCGTCGGCTGCGATTTGCGCTTCCTTTTATCGTGTTCTCCCTGCTGTTTTTCTCCCTGTATGAAGACCGCTCCCTTGTTGAAGTGGGCTTTCTTGACATATCTATGTATGGGGTGGAAAAGGCATCCATTTATGCCACGAGGTTACTCTTCACCTTGCAGCTGCTTACATTGCTGTTTTACCGGACGACTATGCCGGAATTTTTCCAGGCTTTGGTTCGGCTAAGAGTACCGGGAATATTTATTGAGCTCATCCTCTTTACGCTGCGCTTTACAGATGTGATCCGTGAGGAAGCCGTCCGAATGTTTCAAGCTCTTCGGAGTCGAGGGATGAAGCAGCGCAGCTTCTTTTCATGGTCAAGCTATGCCACGCTCTCGCAGCTGCTCGGCAATCTGCTGCTTCGTTCGCTTGCACGGTCCGAGCGGATATACATGGGGATGATGTCACGGGGCTATAGAGGCATCCCTCCTCAGCTGGAGCTTGCTCCGGCAACAGGAACCGATTGGGCTCTTATGCCGGCTTGGTTGATCCCGGTATTGATTGTTTTTGTTTATGATATCTTAGGGCGGTGATCTTGGATGGATAAGGTGGATGTGGAGAATAAGACAGATTTCGCGGATATGGAGAATAAGATGGATAGCGGGGATATGGTAAATAAGACGGATAGGGTGGATATGGAGAATAAGATGGATAGCGGGGATATGGAGAACATGATGGATAGCCCGGCTGGTACCGTCTTTGAGTTTAAAAAGGTAAGCTATCGCTACAAGCAGGATAGGGCGGCAGCTCTGAATGAAATCAGCTTTGCAATCCCCCTCGGCAAAAAAACAGCCATTGTCGGCCCAAACGGAGCCGGTAAATCAACGCTAATTTTCCATATGAATGGCTTATTCAGCTCGGAATCCGGTGAAATACTGTTCAAAGGCGAACGACTGAATAAGAAAACACAAGCAGAACTAGTACGGCGGGTTGGAGTTGTATTTCAGGATCCAGATGACCAAATCATATCGATGACTGTGAAGGATGATGTGGCGTTCGGACCGACACAGTTGGGCCTTTCCGCAAGCGAGGCTAAACAGCGCGCAATGGAGAGTATGGAGCTGGTTGGTGTCACTCATCTGGCCGACCTTAATCCAAGTGAGCTGAGCTTCGGACAGAAGAAGCAGGTAGCTGTTGCCGGTGTTATAGCTATGGATACGGACGTAGTTATTTTGGATGAGCCTATGGCTTTCCTTGATCCCTCCGGACAAAGGCATATCCAAGGAATTATGGAGCTGCTCATCACTAATGGAAAAACCGTCATTATCGCTACTCACAACATGCAGCTTGTTGCCGAGTGGGCCGATCATGTAATCGTTGTGAAGAATGGAGCTTGCTTGGGAAATATGAGCCCAAGAGAGCTCTTCTGCGAGCATCCTCATCTGCTGGAGGAAGCTAACCTTGACCTTCCTCCTGTAGCGCAAATGTTCCACGGTTTATGGGAGGATCGCGCAGCTATGCCGATTCAGATAGAAGAGGCAAGACGTTGGATTCAGGCTCAGCTTAACGCAGTAAAGTAAAGTGAGGCAAGTTGCGTAAAGCAAGAACAAGGTAGCGTAAAGCAAGATCAAGGTAGCGTAAAGCAAGACCAGTATCATATAGCAAGACCGAGAGCGTAAAGCAAAGACCAGTTGCGTAAAGCAAGACCAGTTGCGTAAAGCAAGACCAACAGTACCCTGAAGAATTTGTACGGAACTGTGAGTTCCGTTATTCAAGCTGCCAGCTTCAATTTTAAGCAATAGCGGAATTCAGAATTCCGTTATTTGTGCTGTTTATGAGCACTTTACACAAAAACAGAAGCATAACGGAACTGGCTGTTCCGTTATGCTTCTATTTTTGTGTCTTTCAAGGAAATAAAGGAACAAGTCCTTCACTTTCTTGGATTAACAGCGGCGTAACCAAATAACTAAATAACCACCTAACCCCCTCCCAATTTTCATCTTAACGTAGCAACATACGCTTTTAAGCTTAGTCTCAGGTTTTACTTGTTAATCGAAAAAGGCATAAACCTTCACATTCCGCGATAATTATTAGAAGGGCTTCTATTCGAATCCCTTTCGATGAGGCAATACAGGCTACGTTATATCATCTCTTACGCCGAAGGGAAAGCAGGTGGTTAGATGAGCATAAACCGGGGTAACATGATTTTCTGTTGTGCTGCTGTGCTTGCTGTTATAGCATTTTTTGGATGGCTGTTGACAGGAGCTGGTATAGGTGCGGCCTCCCCCTCATACCGGCCAACAACAGAGCTTGCGCAGGACAATTACACGTTTCAAGTGAGTTTGGCAAATTCTACCGAGGCAGTCATGCTGAAGCCTAATGCGTTCACCGTAACGATTCACCAAGCCAATCAACACCCCGTAAGTGGCGCAGCGGTAGACATTACTATTTTCATGCCTGATATGTTCTGTGGAACGAGTACCGTTAAAGCTAAGGAAATTCAGCCAGGAGTTTATCAGGGAGACGGGATCCCGTTGATGGCTGGGAATTCGGCGGCCGAAGTCAAGGTGCAATTAGAGGGGCGGACTTTTACCGTCGAGCATCCTTTTTTGACTGTACGCCGATAGATGAATGTAATTCCTGTTTCTGTTGGAATACTTCACCATAACCATGGATGTATGCTGGGAATCCAGCTGTTTGCAGCCATACCGCGCAGCACTGATAAGACCCCAATCCATACGGCTACAGCTTGACCTGCCCAGAGCAGCTTACCGCGCAGTGATTTCTTGAATACTCCGGCGAACAAGCCGGCAAAAAACAGCGCTGGCAGCGTCGCAAGCCCGAACACAGCCATAATCAAGGCTCCGCTCCACGCTTCACTGCTGGCTGCTGCATTCATCTGCATCGCGTAGGTCATCCCGCACGGGATAAACCCAAGCAGTAATCCGCTGCCATATATTGCTCCCATTTCTTTACTTTTTTTTAGCCTAAGCGATAAGCTTCTGAGAAAAGGAATTCGTAAAGGCCCCCATCTCCCCAAAGGAATCGCGTATTTTCTGAAAATCCAAAGCAAAATAAACACACCGCCTGCAATGCTGGCTATCCCCTGCAGTCCAGCGAGCTTTCCTGCGGTTTCAACGAAGGAGCCCGCAGTCCCCATAAGTGCCCCCAGCCCCGTATAGGTCGTTATTCTTCCCAGATTGTAGGCCGAAACCGCACGAAATGCACTTCCTTCGGCATTAAGAGCAAAGCCGCTAACCGTTCCCCCACACATACCGATGCAGTGAGGAGCACCGAGAATGCCAGTCAATGCAGCTAACATAAGACCGTCCATATTTACAATAATGAACACTCCCTTAGAGTCAGTCTAAGTTCCCCTGCAACAGTTTCTAACTATTAATAAAATGTGCATAATAGTTAGTTTCGTGTAATCATATTGGAAGTGTATGCGAAAAATTAGTGAGGTTAGTAGTGAGCAGCGGAACAGAAGCTAGATACTTAGTTAACTATTAAGCGCGACGCAATCTTAATGCATTGCACAACACGGTTACCGAGCTGAATGCCATAGCCGTGCAAGCCATCCAAGGGGCAAGATAGCCACTCACAGCAAAAGGAATCGCCATAGCGTTATAAAGCAGCGAAAATCCAAGATTTTGCCGAATAACGCGCATCGTACTCTGGCTAATATGGATCATACGGATTAATCCGTTCAGATCGTTCTTTAGCAATATGACATCTGCCGCCGCTTTGGCAATATCGGTTCCGCGGGCTACAGCAATACCAATATCCGCCGCAGACAAGGCAGGAGCATCGTTAATACCGTCGCCCACCATGGCTACTCTGCTGCCCTGATCCTGGAGCGCCTTAACCAATGCTGCCTTGCCTTCTGGCAGCCGTTCAGCATAGACATGCCGGATTCCGGCTTGTCTTGCTATTGCCTCAGCAGTGGAGCGGTGGTCTCCCGTCACCATCATCACCGTGATTCCAAGCGCGGTAAGCTGCTGCACGGCTTTGCGTGATGTTGGCTTGATTGTGTCGCTTAAAGCTACGGCACCCGCCCATACGCCGTCTATAGCTACAAATACAATGTTGCAGCCTTGCTGCTCCCATCGTTCGATGCGACTGAATGCGGGAAGCTGCGGCACACCCTGCTCCAGCAGCCATCTCCGAGTGCCTGCCAGCACTACCTGACCCTCTACGTTAGCGCGAATGCCATGCCCTGGGATCGCTGCGAAGCTCCCGCAATCCGGCAGCGCTAACCCTTTAAGCTTCGCTGCCTCCACGATCGGACGGGCCAACGGATGCTCCGAATGCTGCTCTGCTGCAGCAAGCGTGCGAAGCAGCGAAGACTCAGATCCATTCAGTGCCATAACACCTACCAGTTGAGGCACTCCAATGGTTATGGTTCCTGTTTTGTCCAGAAGCAGTACATCTGCGCGAGGAACCATTTCCAAATATTTGCCCTCTTTAAATAAAATTCCGAAGTGAGCTGCTCTGCCTGAACCAACCAATATCGAAGTTGGAGTTGCTAATCCAAGTGCACATGGACAGGCAATAAGCAGCACCGCTATCCCCTTCTCCAATGCCCCCCCTGCTTCACCTGGCTCCAGAAACAAGTACCATATGGCATAAGCGACTGACGCTAAAGCAATAATGATAGGCACAAATACAGCGGAAATCGTATCCGCCAGCCGTTGAATCGGAGCTTTCGAGGTCTGAGCTTCCTCCATCAAACCAATCATCTTCGCTAATGTCGTACTTCCGCCTACCTCAACTGCATTCACTTTCAGTACACCGTTAGTATTAATAGTTCCACTAATTACACGATCTCCGGGCTGTTTGTCTACCGGAATGCTCTCACCGCTGACCATAGCCTCATTAACAGCGGAATGGCCCTCAACTACATAACCATCGACTGGAATACTTTCACCTGGCCGCACTATCAGAAGGTCTCCACTGAAAATCTCAGCGAATGGAACCCGAAACTCTTGGCCTCCCCTGACCACATGCGCCGTTACGGGTCGTAGTGCATACATTTGCTGCAAGCTGCCTAACGTTCTTTTGCGGGCCACCGCTTCCAACCATTTACCAAACCATACTATGGTCATGATCATCACACTAGCATCGAAATACAGCGCCGCATGCTGACCCATACCTGATGCCTCGTGAGCAGCATGACCAACATGACCAAGGCTAGGATGAAACATTAAATAATGACTGTATACGTAAGCGGCTGAAGTTCCCATTACAACCAGTACGTCCATATTGGCGCTGCCATTTTTCAGAGCATGAAACGCTTTAATATAAAAAGGAAGGCCTATTATAAACTGTACTGGAGTCGCCAAGGCCAATTGAAACCATGGGTTGATGATTAAATCAGGAACCCATAACGATGAGGAGAAACCATGATGCTTAGCCATCGCCCAAATAAAAGGCAGCATCATAATAAAAGAGATCATAAACCGCATGCCCGTGCGTCGAATCTCAAAAGCATCAGCATCAACCGGAAGCTCCTGTTTCGACGTGAAAGAGCTTCGCTTACGAACCTTAAACCCCAGCTGCTCAATCTTGCTTTCAATATGCTCCATACTAGTCTTATCCGGAATAATGGCCAATGACGCCCGGTGCAGCGCTAAGTTAACATTCACCCGCTCCACGCCGTCTATCCTTCCCACAACCTTTTCTATTCGTGCTGCGCATGTTGCGCAAGTCATCCCTGAAATATCCAAAACTAACTGCTGTACCGCCGGTTGTCCACTCAAAAGACTCACTCCATTTATATAAAATTGCAATCCACACCATACAAAACTAATATATGGACTGGCCGGAGCATTCATGACCCTCGAGGCAAAATATCAAAGGACTCACGAATAGTCTTTACGTAAGAAAACGTTCTCAAAAAACTGTCCTCATGGTACAATCGACATGTTATTCACCCTAGAATAGGTTTAGTTAATCGGCTTTCCTTACAGAAACGGAGGAGATTCTCAGTTGAAAGTATCAGTTACGCTCACTCGAACGGATGTATCGGACAGCCATCTTCGGCTGCTAACGCAAATTGGTGTTGACTGCATTGACTTTGGCAACGGATCCTCATTTGCAGGGGTTAAGGAACAAGGCTACCCTGATTTGGACGAGCTTCTCAAACTCAAGAAACGAATTCAATTCTGGGGAATGGACATTAACCGTGTCACTTTACCGGATATATCCAGCCGATTTGTGGAGCAATTAGAGAGCTCTGAGCAAGAGCTTGAGCATTCGGTCCTGGCTATGAAAGCATTCGGCGAAGCCGGAATTCCCATGGTACGGCAAAGAATTCAAGGCGATAACCGTTTTGATAAAAATGTCATGTACAGCGCCAAACAGCGAGGTGGTCTGACAGCCCGTGGCGAGAATTGGGCCAACATCATGACCGGACTACCTACCAAAGAGGAACAGGAACGCTGGTGGTCCCGCTTTTGTGATGTTTATTCTCAATTAGTTCCGGCTGCTGAAGATCATAAGCTGCTGCTGGCTATGCATCCCACGGATACCCCGCTTCCTGGAATGCCCTATAGCAGCCTTGGCTTCCACAGGATTATTGATGCTTTTCCTAGTAAAAGGGTCGGTTATGTGTACTGTGTAGGGACAAGGGGCGAGGCTGGGGGATCCTCACTCGTGTTGGACGAGATCCAGAATTACGGGCGCAAGGGCCGGATCTTTTCTGTACATTTGCGCAATGTCAGGGGCAGCCTGGCGACAGCCTATGGCTTTGAAGAAGCGCTATTGGATGATGGCGATATGAATATGTTCAGAATCGTATTGGCTTTACACAAAATAGGGTTTAACGGTTGTTTGAACGCTGACCATATGCCGCAATTAGAGGGGGATGACAACAACCACCTGTTGGCTTGGACTTATTCCGTAGGCTACATTAAAGCACTGCTTGCTGCACTTGCGGAGTTTAACGGATAATTTCGAACATATAAATCCTACAATCTTAATTGAGGAGTGATAGCAAGCTATGAGTAACCCTATCAAGCAAATGATGAAAGAAGGCAAATCCGCACTAGGCTGCTTTGTCGGTATTTATTCACCAGCTCTAGCCGAAATTTTAGGGCATTCCGGCTTCGACTTCGTACTCATTGATAATGAGCACGGTTCTTTCAGCTGGTCACAGGTAGAGGAAATGATTCGCGCTTGTGAAGTGTCGGGCGTCACTCCGATTGTACGTGTCGTCAGCTCTGCACCCTCTGAAATACTTAAAGCACTTGACCGTGGAGCCAAGGGTGTTCATGTGCCGCAGATTAACACGGGAGAAGAAGCCCGGGCTGTGGTAGCAGCCGCCAAATTCCCTCCGCTAGGCAACCGGGGAGTTGCTTACTCCGTACGTGCCGCACAATACGGCCGAAACAAAGGCAGCAGCTATTTACAGCAAAGCAATGATGATGTCCTCGTCTGCGTGCATATTGAAACACCGCAAGCGGTTGAGCAGGTCGACAGTATCATGCAAAGCGGCATCGATCTTGCATTTGTCGGACCAACCGACTTATCTGTCAGCGCCGGATACCCGGACCAACCGGATCATCCCGAGCTCAAAGCGATGCGGGATAAAGTCCTTGCTTCCGGCCGCAAATATGGGGTTCCCGTGGGCATCCTGGCCCCTGATCGGGCAACGCTGGAGCAGCACCGGGCATGGGGTGCCGATTATATCGGGTTGAACCTGACCTCGATGCTGTACAACACGTTCACTTCTTATACCAACCGCTGAGCCATCATTGGGAATCAGCTGGCTGGTGGTCAATGCTGAGTGCAGCACAGTACACAAGCTTCTATTCTATTCAACTAAAAAAAACGCCATTCAGATCGGCCTTTAAATAAGCTGATTCTGTATGGCGGTTTCGTTTCATTCAGTATGTTTTTTGCAACGCAGCCAACTGTAGGTCGGGTTCTAACCGCTGCTCCGCAGGTATTATCTCTTCTCGTACCAGAATCTTTAAGAGCGCGTCAGCCACCTGTGGATCAAACTGTGTACCACTGTGCCTCCGCAGCTCTTCGGCTGCTGTTTCAATAGACAGCTTCTGCCGATAGGAACGGTTCGTCGTCATAGCGTCGAAGGCATCGCTGGCTGCCAGAATTCGTGCTCCCAGAGGAATTTCGTCCCCCTTCAAACCAAGAGGATATCCCCGTCCGTCCATACGCTCATGATGATGTCGGATCATCTCAGATGCTCCAAGCTCCTGCAGCCGTTTGATATCCTTTATAATTTGATAGCCATCCTCCGCATGACGCTTCATAATATCGAATTCCTCATCCGTCAGTCTGCTTTCCTTTTGCAGAATGCTTTCAGGTGTTCCGATCTTGCCGATATCATGTATTAATCCAGCGAGATGTACAGCCTCTACCTCCCGCTTCGACAGCCCCAGCTCTGTAGCGATTTTCTGTGCATAGCCAGCCACATTCTTAGAATGAAACGAGGTGTAGGGATCGCGAGCATCAATAGTTTTGGAAAAGGATAAGATCGTATTCATAAACAATTCTTCGTATTCTGCTTTTTGCTGGAAATTACGCCTGGACACAATCACAACACGCTGCATAAGCAGAGCCATTAACAGCATGCCTCCCGCGCCTGCCATTGCAATCCAGCCAGCTTCCGTGAAATAGAGCCACAAAGCAACCACAGCCGCAGCGAATGCACCTACCCAATATACATTCATCACAAATAAAGAGAAAATAATGACCGGTACAGCATATATCCCTAACAGTGCTGGGTGGTAATTTGTAGAATTCAACCAAACCGCAGTGGCCAGACTGATTCCCATTAGAATCCAAAGGCCAACATTCGTACGCTTACCCAGTTGTACCGGGCAAAAGTGCATGCTGTTCTTAAGCAAACCGCCCGCACTCAAAGCATCCAAGCCGCTCTCCTGAAGTCCGAGACTCCTCATTGAGTTCACGTGTTCGTACTCTGTTTTCAATTCTATCCGCCTCCTGCACCTGATATCACTAGGTAAATTGACCTATTTCTATGTTCAGAGTACACCCGCCCAGAAAGCTTGTCAACTTGTGTAATTGCTACTATATATGAAGCAGCTGATCATCCTTCCCATTACTTGGCATGACTCATCTCTGGGCTAAAGCCACCGTATTTCCATGCTGAAAATCAGCCCTCAGTCGAATATGCTCATATGGCTGCTGAGGATTCGCAATACGCCATAGCATCCGATCAGCCGCCCGATAGCCCGTCTCACGAATAAGCAGCGAAGGCCTGTCCACTAATGGCAGCATTGTCGAAGGCTCATTAAGAAACCCAATGAACGAGCATTGCCGGGGGATCTCCACAAGGGACTTCAGCCTGTAATAGATCGGAGTCACATCCTCATCTATGCCACAAATAATCGCTGTTGGCGTAGTTTCTTTGAATCTTTGCTCCACTAAGTCCAGCCACTGCTCATCAGTTTGACGTTCTTCAATAACATGCTGCTCCATGCGGGTGTCCCCTCCGACCTCTTTCATTGCTTCTACAAACGCCTGCCAGCGCAAAATAAATCCCCTCTGCGAGCTTATGTCACCAACATACATAATGTTACGATGTCCCTTACGGTGTAAGGTCCGAACGCATACGTACATCGCTTCGTACACATCCCACACCACACTGTCCACCTTCGCTTCCGGCGGCGGATAATTCAGTAATATTCGCGGTGCATCCAGTTGCAAAAGCCGCCCTTCAAACCAGTCCGGCGTCACGCGTGGAGCAATAAAAATTCCATCCGCATACAGAATCGACTGCTCTTCTACCCATTCCTCGAATCGCGCAGGCTGCAAGCTTTGCGGCAGTACCAATGGAGTGATGCGGTGTCCATACTCAGCAAACCGCTCATGAAGCCCTTGCATTAAGAGCCGGTGAAAGCCGAGCGACTGCTCACTTTGCACCAGTACAAACCTGCGCTGAAATAGAGGATAAGGAGCTATGCGATCCTGTTCCAGCTGCCGCAGCTGCTCTTTGGTCCGGTAACCTTTTTCATTGGCCTTGTGCCAGATCAATTGCCTCGTTTCCTCTGACATACCCGGATGACCCCGAAGCGCTTTGGAAATGGTTTGAATCGTGACGCCCAGCTCATCGGCTAAATCCTTTAAAGTGACACTTTTTTTTCTCGACAAGGCTTCTTCCCTCCCCTTCTCAGGTTCGTATGGATACAACTATATTTTAAACTAAAGTTAAACTAATTTTAATGTTAATTTTCTTTTATACTGAAGCCAATTCATGATGAAATCACAAGGAGTGAACCGAATGTCCACAGCTAGCCAAACTATAAAAGCAGACATTGTCGTCATTGGAGGCGGCCCCGCTGGTGTATGTGCCGCTATTGCAGCGGGAAGGAGCGGAGCATCGACAGTACTTATCGAACGCTACGGCTTTGTTGGAGGAATGTCCACCGCAGCATTAGTGTATCCTTGGATGACCTTTCACACAACTGCTGGTAAGCAGGTAATACGAGGGTTAGGCCAAGAAATTATTGACCGTCTAGCCGCTCAAGGGGCTTCGCCAGGTCACTTACGGGATACCGTCGGATTCGTACACACTATTACGCCGTACCATCCGGAGGTCTATAAAATATTAGCCGTCGACATGCTTAAGGAAGCCGGAGTTCGGCTGCTGCTACACAGCTTCACTGATGCTGTCCAAGTGACCGACGGGCATATCCAATCGATTCAGGTTACTGGCAAATCCGGACGCTTCAACGTAGAGGGCAGCATCTTCATCGATACAACAGGTGACGCCGATATCGCTTATTTATCAGGAGCTCCCTGCTTAAAAGGGCGTGAGGAGGACGGCAAAACACAACCGATGACGATGAAGTTTCGTATGCGAGGAGTCGATCTGGCGAAGGTTAAGCAATATATGCTGGACCATCCGGACGAGTTTTATAGAAAAACTCCGTTCGCCGAGCTGCCTGATTTGCCTTTGTCTGGCGTAATGGGCTATTTCAAGCATTGGAAGGAAGCGAACCTGCCTATTAATCGCGATCAGGTTTTGTTCTTTACAGGTCCGAATGAGGATGAGGTGCTTGTGAATACCACGCGGGTACAGGGGATGGACGGGACTAACATCGAGGACTTGACTGAAGCGGAAACTTTGGGGCGCAAGCAGGTCATGCAGGTTGCTGACTTTATGACTAAGAGCTTACCCGGCTTTGAACGAGCATCTATTTCACAGGTGGGTGCGCAGATCGGAGTCAGGGAAACACGACGCATCGATGGCGTATATGCGCTTCAGGTTGCAGATGTCGTGGAAGGCCGACGCTTCGATGATGTAATTGCGCGCAGCGGATATCCGATCGACATCCACGATCCGTCAGGCAAAGGCGTCACAGCCGCATGGGTTGAAGGCGACGGCGCTTATGACATTCCATACCGCTGTCTGCTTCCGCAAGGTATCCGGAATCTGCTGACAGGTGGAAGATGCATCTCCACTACTCACGAAGCATTAGCTACCACTCGGCTAACTCCGAGCTGCATGGCCACTGGGCAAGCTGCCGGAACAGCAGCAGGCATCGCGATTCGCCACGGCTTGAATCCGGGCGATATTAACATCGCCGAGCTGCAGCAGGCGTTAAGAGACGGCGATGCAGTCTTAGATTAATTGCCTTCATGCCCGATGCATGAACGGTATGAGTTGGCATTTAAGAAAATCACCTCCGCGGTGTCTTTGATTAGGTAGCACACGGGTAGGGTCGTCACCGAAGGTAACGACCCTACCCGTGTGCACGCTCAACACTCATCCCGTCCCACTCGCTACCCTCACCCTCACCCTCACCCTCACCCTCACCCTCACCCTCACCCTCACCCTTACTCTTACCCTTACTCTTAC
>NZ_WHOD01000094.1 GCF_013141765.1 Paenibacillus foliorum | reverse complement strand
ATCGCTGAGGATGCGTTGTAGTCGTCCCGTCTCCTATCCCTCCATTCCAGTTTGCTCCCCATGTGTAGACTTGTCCGTCTCTTGCCAACACCACCATATGGCCCGCTCCCTCAGACAATTGATTGGCTGGAGCTATGGCGATAGCATTAACTGAATAATTTAGTACTTTGGAGTAAAGGTTGTTTGTACCTGTTACATCGGTTACTTGCACATGGAGATCATGCACTCCGGCACTTAAAGCATCCAATGCAATAGTAAGGGTTGTCCCGGTTGCCTCTCCCGATCCTACTAACGTAACACTATCCGTATCGTATACTTTCACTTGGTTTCCGGAATCTATATTGCTCACGATAACAACCGGCATGTAGTTCGATAAAGAGCCATCCAACTGCACGTTGGGCATTGCTCGAACCATGCTGGAAGCCATTTGTTTAACAGCGACACCTGTTGTCGGCGCTGTTGCGTTCTTTGGCGTGACTTCAAAAGAGATATACTTACCTACGTCTTCATTCTGAAGCACATACGTTAAGCTGGTCGCTCCTGCTATTTTCGTATGATTCGTAAGCTGTGCGTCATCCGAGCGGTACCATTGATACGTCGTACCGTTCTCGGCATCTCCGTTAGCATCCTCATACGTATAGCTGCCTGTTAACGTTTGACCTTCTGTGATTGCTCCATTGATCGAAACATTCTTTGCCACAGGAGCCGCAGGGGCTTTCACTACGACCGTCGTGGCTGCACTCTCTGCCGCTAAACC
>NZ_WHOD01000093.1 GCF_013141765.1 Paenibacillus foliorum | reverse complement strand
TGCATAACGCTACGCAGTTCCGTGACTTCTTCAGACACACCGTCACACCGTGTGTTCAGTGATTCTGCTGTGGTCATTAATTCACTTTTGATGTCTTGCTCTACAATATCAGTTACTTTTTCTGTAAGTGCGTGCATAACGCTACGCAGTTCCGTGACTTCTTCAGATACACCGTCACACCGTGTGTTCAGTGATTCTGCTGTGGTCATCAATTCACTTTTGATGTCTTGCTCTACAATATCAGTTACTTTTTCAGTAAGTGTGTGCATAACGCTACGCAGTTCCGTGACTTCTTCAGACACACCGTCATATTGTGTGACCAAGGATTCTGCAATGGCAATTAATTCACTTTTAATGTCTTGCTCAACAATTTCGGTTACGTTTTCTGTGAGTGTCTGCATAACATTACGCAGTTCCGTGACTTCTTCAGATACACCGTCATACCGTGTGTTCAGTGATTCTGCTGTGGCCATTAATTCACTTTTGATGTCTTGCTCTACAATATCAGTTACTTTTTCTGTAAGTGTGTGCATAACGCTACGCAGTTCCGTGACATCTTCAGACACACCGTCATATTGTGTGACCAAGGATTCTGCAATGGCAATTAATTCACTTTTAATGTCTTGCTCTACAATTTCGGTTATGTTTTCTGTAAGTGTCTGCATAACATTACGCAGTTCCGTGACTTCTTCAGATACACCGTCATATCGTGTGTTCAGTGATTCTACTTTGGAAGTAATTTCATTACTAAGATCTTGATGTAAAACTTCATTTATTTTTTCCGTGAGTGTTTGGATAATATTACGCAGCTCCATAACTTCTTTATTTAACTGAACGTTTGAGCTATCAATAATCGGTGACAAAAGCGTGCCGTTCTCCTTAGACGAGATAGTAACCTTTTGGACTATGTCCTGCAAATGGTCCTTTACATGCTCAGGTTGTTTATTCGCTTCTAATTTTTGTGTAAGTATCTGGACAACATTACGTAGGTCCATCGTCTCTTTACTTGACTGAAAGTTTAAGTTATGAACATTAGGTAATATAGGCTTTTCGTCTTCACTAATCTTTGTAACAGCCTTCTGGCGCATTTCCTGTAAATTGCCCTTTATATACCTAACTGATTTATTGGCATCCCTCAACTTGGAAATCTTCTCAAAAATCACTAAGGCTTCTTCTGTATATCTGAGAGAACCATTAGTAATTATAGTCGGAAGATATTGCCGATATTGGTTTGACCAATCAGTAACAGTAGTACGCATTTTCCCAATTTTATGGGCGATCTCAGTAAGTTTATAAGTTTTTTTCATTGAATGTTTCTTCGTCCTTTCTTCTTCAAAAATTTTTGTCGGTCCCTTAGGCTATTGCTGTTTCATTTTATTCAGGACACTTTATAAATGACAACGAAAGGGGAAAATAACATTTCATTTCTGGATAATATTAAAACCAAAAAGCCCATTCAAGCAATCTCCCAAAGGAAAATGCATAAAGGGCTAACAGGGTTAAACGATTTGATGATGTGTCCTGATAAAATGTCAATAGTTATTCAGGAGTATGACGACTCGATCTCAAGGGAAATGTCGCGTAAAACAATACAGCTGCGATTAATTGAAACCGATAATTTGTTCTAATCGTCGATGAATGTCATCGGTTCTTTGGTTGCCGGCGATTTCTGTAACAATGCGAAATCCTTCCGACAAATTAGGCTTCCTCCGTACATTATGGGCATCAGTAGCAATGACATGCACGTAATTCTGTTCGATGAGCCAGTGACTGAAGGTCATTGTTTCTTCCGAGTTTTTACCCAGCAGGCTGTCAACGGTTACCTGAGTGAGGCAGCCCTGATTGATAAGGTCAATGAGAAGCTGCGGATTATCACGGAAGAAAAAATGCCTCTCCGGATGGGGGATAATAGGCGTGATTCCTCGTTTCATGAACGATTTGACGATTTTCGGAGTTTCCTCGCAGTACCCCTCCCATACTTGTTCCAGTAGGATAAATTGGGAGGCTGCTCCCAGATAGAAAAAATTTTCATCCCGCGAATGTTCTTCGATAAAAGCTGGACTTTCCAATCTTACCTCATTTCCGGTGTGGATCGTGATGCCAATGTTATGGATATGCAGCTGGTTCTGAAGCTCGTTTACCTTATCCCGAACCAGCCCACGATGAGAATAATGGTTCGCGGAAAAATGGGGCGTGGCAATGATATGACGAATCCCGTCATTATAAGCGATTTGGGCCATTTCAACCGATTCCTTAATATCTTGAGGACCATCATCGATCCCATGCAGAATATGGCAATGAATATCGATCATACGCCTTTCATCATCCTTTCACAGATCCTATCATGGCGCCTTGGACAAAATATTTTTGCACGAACGGGTATAGGAAGAGCACCGGGAGAATTGCGACATACACAGTGGCATATTTAATATTCAGACTCATTACAGCCAGCTCTTCCGCTCCCGTGCTCGTAGTTTGCGACGCCATATCGCCTGCAATAACGATGTTGCGGAGGATAATTTGCAGCGGATATAAGCTCTTCTCGTTCAAATAGATGAGCGCGGGGAAAAAGCTGTTCCAGTGGCCCACTGCATAGAATAAGAACATCGTCGCCATAACCGGCATGGATAGAGGCAATACCACCTGAAGGAGAATCCTGAATTCGCCCGCTCCGTCCACCGTTGCCGATTCATGAAGCGAATCCGGAATATTTTCGAAAAACGTCCGCATCAAGATCATATTAAATACATTGATGGCTGTAGGAATCAGAATCGCCCATACTGTGTTCACCATTCCCAGCGAATGGATCACCATGTAACGCGGAATCAGACCGCTGTCGAAGAACATGGTGAAGATAACAAACAGCGATAGTAACGCTCGTCCAAATAAATGTCCTCTGGATAACGGGTATGCGCATAATGCTGTCATTATCAGATTGATAATGACACCAGCCGTTGTATAAAACAACGTATTGGCATAAGAACGCAGAATGGACGCGTCCGCCATGATGACTTCATAGGCTTGCAAATTCAAGCCTTTCGGAAAGAAATAAACCTCCCCTCGATTAACCGCATCGCCAGCGCTGATCGATACGATGCCCATATAGTACAGAGGGTACAAAGTAATTACGATCAGAACCAGCATGAACAGCACATTGCAGATATCGAATATGCGTCCGCTGTCGAGTATGCGTCCGTGCATGATGACCCCTCCTTTTAGAACAGCCTTGTTCCGCTAATTTTTTTGGATATCATGTTGGCAGAGATGACCATGCCGAACGCGATGATGGATTGAAAAATACCGACTGCAGAGGCGAAGCTGAAATCACTGTCGATCAAGCCCCTGCGATAAATGAACGTCTGAATGACGTCAGCCGTATCGTATGTGGGACCGCTGTACAGTAATATAATTTTCTCGAAGCCGACCATCATCATTTTTCCGAGCGACAAGAGCAGCATAATCGTGACTACGTTAGCTATGCCGGGCAATGTAATATGCAGCATTTTATTCCAGCGATTGGCTCCATCCACCGTAGAGGCTTCATATAACTGGGGATCAATGGAGGAGAGCGCAGCTAAAAAGATAATCGAGTTCCAGCCCATATTCTGCCAGATTTCTGAACTGATGAAGATGGTACGGAACCATTCAGGCAAGGCCATAAATGTCCTTGGCTCGCTACCAAACCACTTGATCAGATTATTGATAAGACCGTCTGTGGATAAAAAGTTGACCAACATCCCAGCCACCACAACAGTGGACAAGAAATGCGGGACGTACGTTACTGTCTGAATGAACCGTTTGAAGACCTTAAGCCGAAGCTCGTTCAACAAGAGAGCAAAGATAATTGATGACGGGAAAAAGAAAATCAACGAATAAAAATTAATTAGCAGCGTATTTCTGACGACCTGCCAAAAATAAGAATCAAACAAAAATTGTTTAAAATATTTAAATCCTACCCAAGGACTGTCAAAAAATCCTCTCACAATGGAGTAATCCTGAAAGGCCATTAAATTGCCGACCATCGGAGCATAATGGAAAATCAAAAAATAAATAAAGGGCAGCGCAAAGATCACATACAGAGGAATGCTTCTGACGAATTTTCTTCTGACTGCTGTAGTCGAAATCATATCAAGACCTTCCTTTCTTAAAAAAAGGGGAACGTGAACTTTTGGCTTGTTCCCCTTCTTCCGCTGATTACTTGACTACACGCGCCAAAGCATCGTTATAGATTTTTTCAAGCTGATCGGAGCCCAGTTTCTTCAGCTCGGCCACGAAGCCGTCCCAATCCTTGCTGAGTGCGCCATCCGTCATAATAAATTTATCCATGTTGCGAGTGAGATAGGAATCAAGCTGTGACCGCAACTGCTTAAGCTTCTCACGCTCTTCCTTAGTAAACGGAGGATCGCTTACGAAACGGATACTTTCACCGGCTTCTTCCATCTTGGTCGCTTTAACTTCCCATTCTAAGGATTGTGGAGTTGCGAAAGTATTTCCCAACCGGGTGTCTTCCAATAAGGCATAGCCGAGATAGCCTAGACCAAATGCCGAGGAAATCGTATAGCTTGGAGTTTTATCATCCTTGTACTTGCTAAACAGCGCATCGGACATCTTATACTGCCCACTCGTCATAGTGTAGTGTTCACCCTGAAGGCCGAAGCTCGTAAGATTCGAGCCTTCATCGGAGTAGAGCCAGTCCATGAAGGCGACCACTTTCTCCGGGTTTTTCACCTTAGGGTTAAGCACGTACGACTCGGACAGATGGCCCTTGGCATAGATCAGATTCCGTTTTGCACCATTCGAGGAGCTCATCGTTGACAGCAGGTCGAATTTCGCTTTCGGATCCGCTTTTTGCAGTGCAATATTGAACTGGTTGGCGAAGCCGTTGTTGTCCTGGAAGTAGAACGCTTTATTGGAGCTGAGCTTCTCCTGCCAGATTTGCGAAGTGGCCGTCGCATAATCAGGATCGAGGAGCTTTTCCTTATGCAGCTTGTTCAGCCATGTGACTGCATTCTTGAATTCGGCAGAATTCGGACCGAATTTGTATTTTTTTTCTTTTGGCTCGTAGTACACTTTGGATCCGTTGAATGTCGTGTAACCGCTGCCAAATCCGAATGCAATTGGATTGATTAAGTTTTCAGTTCCCGTTAGTCCATTCGCCGCGCGGGCCGTGAACGGATAAGAGTCCGGATAAGCGGCCTTCATCTTCTTGAATACTTCGTACAGCTCCTCATAATTCGTAGGCACTTTCGCTCCAACCTTCTCAAGGATATCCATACGCATCATAGCAAGCTGTCCACCTGCTCCGGTGAAGCTGGCGGCAAGCGGAAAGCCGTACAATTTGCCGTCTATTCGGTTCTTGTTAATGTCCGGCTGTTGATCAATAACTTTCTTTAAATTCGGCATCTTATCGAGATAAGGGGTCAGATCAAGGAAAATCCCGGTATCCGCATAATTTTGAATATCGTCCTGCTTCACTAGCATAATGTCCGGTGTTGTATTGGTGGCGATCAGTGTCTTCTTCTTATCGTCATAGTTGCTCTGCGGAACGCCTTGCAGATTCAGCTTGACGTTCTGTCTCTTCAGAAATTCCTTAATGGCGAGCGAATCGTTAACAAGCGCCTGTGAAGGATGCTCATACCTCATCCAGGTTAACTCCAGTGGTGCGGCAGGAGCCGTAGCTGCTGGTGCTGTTGCCGGTGCTGTTGCCGGACTCGGCTTAGCATCGGTATTCTTCGCCGGCTGTCCTCCCCCACTGCAAGCGGCGAGCAAGCTGGCGGGTAACAAAATAGCGCACCCCGTCATGATGACCCTCGTTTTTAAATTTGCTTTCTTGTGCATATAGAACCTCCCAATTGGTAAATTGTTTTGTCCTGCACATTCACTCTATCATCTGTCATTTTTTCCTCATATAACCAAATTAACGCTTCTTGTTCCGAAATTCCCTATGGAAGGCAATGTTTCATATTTCCACCATGAACTAAAAAGTCTAATTTGCTTCATCTTGCTTTCGCGCAATGGCATTACGGTAATCCATAGGCGAAATTCCTTCGTGCTTTTTGAAGATTCGTAAAAAAGTAGTGCGGCTCGTGATGCCGATCCGCTCGGACACTTCGCTGATTTTCAGATCATTCTGTGCGAGCAGCTCCTTCGCTTTCGCCATCCGTACCAGACTGATGTAATCAGTGATGCTCGTTCCCGTCGTTTCTTTGAAAAGTCGCGATACATATTTGGGGGACAAGCCAATTTCGTCCGCAATATTTTCCAGATAAATATTATTATGGTAATTACTTTCGATATAGTTTGTAATTAGTGTAATGACCGTACCCACCTTCGGCTCGCCCTTGACGGTCGTTTCGGTGATAATGCGTCCGTAAAAATCAAATAACCTCTCAATGCGTTCGCGGAACTCGTTCGGCGACATATTCCTGCTCGCTAGGATAGCGTACTCATCTTCCGTAAGCAGCATTTGGAGCTGAAGCTGCCGCTCATGAATATATCGAATACCTGTGTTCAGCAGCTCAGCAAGCAGCGCGCCGAGATAAGCGTAAGAAACGCCTCGGTTGATATTGAACTGGATCAGTCCTTCTACTTCCGTACGCAGCGTTTCTATGCTTCCAATCTTGAACGCATTTGCAATTTTGCTTTCGTCCAGAAAAGAATAAAAATACGTTTGTTCAATGGTGAAGTCCGCGGAATCCGCGATCGTGACATCGGAATGCCCTTTACCTTGAACAATCGCCGTGATAGCATCGCTGTAAGATTTGGCAATATCCCCTATCTTCGAGTACATTTTGCCCAGTCCAATCGTCAGTTCGCAATAGATCATATCGTATTCGAAGGTGCTCTTTATATTTACCAGAGCTTGATCCAGCAGCAGCCGATCTTCTTCTTGCTTCAAGTTCATGACGCAGACATACAAGTTTGGCTCCAATTCCAGCACATAGCAATTGATATGACGCTGCATAAGTCCCCATAATACGTTCTTCATTTTTTCCTGGATCAGCAGTCGATCAGCTTCCGGGAGTTCGTGATAAAACCGCCCCTTGTAATCAAACATGAAACAGCAGCAGGAGTAGTAGGCATCCTGAAAACCGAGCTTATCTAAAATCCGGGTCGGTATTTCCTGCTGTGCCCACGGATGCGCTTTGATCAAATTGGTGAAAAATTGGTCAAGCAGCTCACTTGAATATTGATTCAGCGTAAGAGTAGCATGCCGATTTTGCTCAACCAATTGATGAATCCGGCTTCGGATCATTTTTAATTCATCACTGCTTCGGAGCTCGTTGTTAACCTCGATTTCCTTCTCCGCGCGGATCAGAATTTCCTTAATATTTTTGATAGGATTATACAGATTGACGCTGAAAATGAACGAAAAGAGGATGCCGATTATTACCAAACTAAGGCAAATCCAGAACAATAGGTTCAAAATGCCGGATGATTCACCGCTGAATGCTGATACGGGAGTTATGGAGTAATAATCCCAACCGAAAGAGCCGGAGGGCGAACGCACGATCAACACCTCGTAATCGTTCAGCTTCGTAAAGTAGACGCCCTTATTCTCGGGGAGCTGCGCCCCGATTTGCCGAACCGTCTCCTCATTCCAGTTGCCACTGTTCAGAATCACCCGCTTGCTGCTGTCCAGAATCAGATAAGCTGTAGAGGAATAGAGCGAATTGTTGTTGAGCGAAGAAGCGATGGCGGGAACGGATAGACTGGTCACCATCGTCACCAGCTTGCCATTCACATATTGAGTGGAGACGCTTGGTATAACCTCCTGCCCCTGTAAGCCACTGAATTGTTTCACACGGGTCGGGGGCAGCAATTGGAACAAGCTGCTCGTCTCGAGCCTCTTCTTCCAATAATCCTGATTGTAGTCATCCAAATGATAAAATCGGTCGAAAAACGTTTCGAAGCTGATCAGTCCTTCGCTTGAATACACCCGCTCCGTATCGATATACAGGAAAATTTGGTCGATGAAAGAACTGATTGTGTTCCGATTTTGCACGATCGCTTTGACAATAAGCGGCAAGTTGACTTTTTCCTCATTAGTTAGTTGAAGGTAGGGCTTCAAATACTGTTGAATGATATCGCTGTGAAATAAATTATTATTGGTCGATTGAGTCATCTCCAAATAGATGTCAATCGTTCGGGAGGAGAACTTCAAATTCGCATCAAGCTTTTGGGAAACGTCTTTCTTTACGATTTGTGCCTCGTTCAGGTAGAAGGTCAGACCGATAATAATAATGGGAATCAGCAGAGAGAGGAAGTATAAGAGAATTTTCTGGAACAATTTATTTCTTATCACTAGCATAGTCCCCAACCCCCTGTTCTGTTTCTAGACGGATGAGCGCAGCTTCGAGTAAAACCATCGGAATAGTAAGCGCTTGCATTTTCGCGAAACCTGTTATCAAAATCATAAATCGAGTGTAATACAACAACGCACCTATGCGGAAGATAGTAAAGTGAAGTACCATTACTATA
This sequence comes from Paenibacillus foliorum, assembly GCF_013141765.1. GTDB lineage: Bacteria > Bacillota > Bacilli > Paenibacillales > NBRC-103111 > Paenibacillus_S > Paenibacillus_S foliorum. Next base: position 505 of record NZ_WHOD01000093.1, on the reverse strand, counting down.
ACATAATCAGATTTGATGCTGATATATACTTCTAGAAATATAAATAAAAGTACACCTGTTTAGAATAATCAAAAAAGCAAAGAACCTTCTCTGTACGCATCCGTAAGGAACACGTAAAAAGAAGGCTGGGCGTAAACCTAGTTTATCCCCTAGCCTAGCATGTTTTTAATATCAGACACCTCAAGGGTGTCTTTTTCGTAAACACGTTGTTCTTTCATCGTTAATCACCTCATTCAACTTTATTCACTACCTCACCTGTCCCATTCATTTGGACCAAGTTATACTAAATCCTCCCTAAAAATAGTCATGCTACGACAACAAACTTCGAGAATCTTTTTAACTGAATTCGGATAATCTATTAATATATCAGACATTCAAGGAGGTGCTGTGATTGAAAGAGATTATTCAAAGTTATACCCACACTACTGACAAATTAACTGAAGTATTATTTGAACTAAAACCATCGGAAATTCGGTTCAAGATAGAAGATGAAGATTCCTTGACC
>NZ_WHOD01000092.1 GCF_013141765.1 Paenibacillus foliorum | reverse complement strand
CATATTTCTCGTTACTTACTGGCAGAATTATTGCCGCCCCTGCCTCTTGGAGTATCTTCAAATATTTTCTGCTATGTTCACTCAGTATGTACTCAATGCCATGTGGCTCAATCCATGGAGCACAAAACAATTTCTTTTGGAATGCAAAACCTATTGCAAGGGATGCTCTCCATCGCTCACCACTATTAAATTCAAGAGGACTATAAATTCTGCCTGGTTCATTAATACCTGTTAGTTCAAACAAAATTGCAATTTCATGTAGAGTCAAAGTGTTCTCACTTCTTGCAATACCCTCTAAAATTTGATCTGCTACCGTTTTTATCTTTCTTATTTTCCAAGTTAATTTTGAGGGATAAGAGTTGAATTTTTTATAAGGAATTTCTGCCACACCCTCACCAATATAACAAGAAATGCTTTTAAGAAGTTCATTATTGGCTGGTAGGCCATCAATTGTTATTTGAGAATTCGATAACTTCAAGTCTTGGGAAAACAACGTGTCTCTTCCTGCAAGCAGATAACTTAGTAGCCACCCCCCTGAACCAAGAGATCCAACTAATCCATATATTTTGCCCGATTCTATTGTAAGGTTAAAATCTCTGATACTGTCAATCATTGAAAACCTGTGGAAAACCGTTGGAGTCGCATTACAGTTCAAGTTTTTGATTTGTAACTTCAAAACCATCCC
>NZ_WHOD01000091.1 GCF_013141765.1 Paenibacillus foliorum | reverse complement strand
AGGTTCCATAAAGTGAAGAATAAACTAATATAGTTGATTTGAAGTATTTTATGGGACCCTTTATCTTACATTCCCTGATAGCTCAGTTGGTAGAGCACTCGACTGTTAATCGAGTTGTCACAGGTTCGAGTCCTGTTCGGGGAGCCATATGCTTCCATAGCTCAGTAGGTAGAGTGCATCCATGGTAAGGATGAGGTCACCGGTTCGATTCCGGTTGGAAGCTCCAGTACAAGGCCCGTTGGTCAAGTGGTTAAGACACCTCCCTTTCACGGAGGTAACAGGGGTTCGAGTCCCCTACGGGTCATTGTTATGATGCCATTGAATAATGATGGCTGTGGACCCTTAAGCAGTTTTAAGCTGGACGCTTAGCTCAGCTGGGAGAGCATCTGCCTTACAAGCAGAGGGTCGGCGGTTCGATCCCGTCAGCGTCCACCATGCCGCTGTAGCTCAACTGGTAGAGCAACTGACTTGTAATCAGTAGGTTGGGGGTTCAAGTCCTCTCGGCGGCACCAGTGAAATTCGAATAATGGGGATTAGCCAAGCGGTAAGGCAACGGACTTTGACTCCGTCATGCCTAGGTTCGAATCCTAGATCCCCAGCC
>NZ_WHOD01000090.1 GCF_013141765.1 Paenibacillus foliorum | reverse complement strand
AATAATCAGCGAGAGCGTTTGCTAAAGTCATCCCAATAATGATTGCAAATTTCTTTTAAGCCTTCAAGTGAGATCGGGTTACGCTCCGGGTCATATATGTAAATTTCACTTGCCTTAACGTTAAGATATCCGAAGGACTGCCCTCCGTTGATACTGCAAAATACCTTTACATTCTCCTCACTAATATGTGTCTTCAGAATTTCAATGTCAAGTTTGTTTAGTTCCTTAAAGTCTCGAATTATCTCACTCGTATCAACGTCTTCTAAGAACATCTCAGCAGGATAAATAAGTTTTACGATGATGCCTCTAAATTGAGGCTTAATTAGTTCAGCAAGATACATAATGTCGATTGTACATTCAATCCCATCAACGGTACCCCTGATGTCTTCTACACCACCATCATGGAAAATACTGAAAAGCAATTCCAGATTTTCTAAGTTCAAATGTATTTCCTCCAATAATCGACTGGTAACAACCCTTTTTTACATCTTCTGTATCGTTAATCTTCCAGTTAGCGCAGCAAGGTCTACCGGTCAATCACGCGCCAGCCCTTTAACTATACTGTATGAGCTATCGTTCCCAGTTAGCTCAATAATCTTATGTTTTAATTAGAGTCGCTGCTTATAGTTGTGAGGCTTGCCGAACACCTAATGCAGTGACGTCCCGACGGGCTTAGGGGGCTGGATGTGGTCATTCGCTTCTCAGAGTGACCCGGAGCGTCAATATGGTGTTAGCCGAAGGAAGTTCTGGAAGCAGCCATTGCATTTAAGGCGTTCTCAAAATAGCTATATACTTCATCTGCAATTCCCAGAAACTCTTCAACAAGTACATTACTATCCAAGTAACAAGCATACAGATAATCAACTAAAGCGGAGTCAATCTCACAATAGTTTAATATAGCATTCTTCATCTTAATAATGTCATCTTGCCATACACCTGTATCTTCTAAAACCAAAGAGTATAATGCACGAATTAATCTCTTAGAGTAACCTTTAATATATCTAGTTTTCATTGTGTTATCACTAGCATTAGAAAGTAAACTATGTATACGATCTACTTCCTCCTTGGTCTCTGTATTTAAGTCTAAAATGAACTCTGGAGAAATAATTATCGGTGGTACTTTTTCACCAACGTCATGACCATATATGCAAACACAAATTATCTTTACCCAAAAACCCCACTCATTTGGTTTACTTAATACATCGTCAATCGAGCAAATTATCGTATCAATCTTAGTTACTACTGGATATTCTTCCAAAAGCCTGTCTTTAATATTTGACAATCTTTCGTAATCAATATCTTTGGGATTTACACATACAATAGTAAAGTCTGCATCTGACTTAAAAGGTTTAGCAGTTCCTTTTGGAATCGAGCCACACATATAAATGCTATGAATCTTACCTTTAAATTCGGTAAGTATATTATCTATATACTTATCAACAAAATCCTTATATTCACTTTGTATTACAATTCTATTTATAACTTTTTCTAATATCATATAGACTCCTCCTAAACTAAGAACTTCTTTCGGTTAACGTCTTTTTTGCGAACTTCGTAAATTCGTCATGACTTAAGTTATTCGCGAAATCATTCAACTATCACTGCCGTTAGCACAACGCGGCTGCCGATTTTAAGCCGGCAACCGCGTCGTAGTTATTTATTATGCTGGTTCACCGTTAGTTCAATAAGGAAAATCTCCTTCGATGCGTAAGTAAGGACTCGATTGCAGTCACGATCAAGAAAAGTCAGCCTCTTACAAGGTGGGGACTAGTTGACGCTTACTTATCCTCCTTTTATTACCTATACAAATGAAACGGGAGTGCGTTAACACCCCCACCGTTTTTACTCCATTGCAAACAACTGACAGTGTACTTGATATTAGCAGGAGTCCCATCTGCTTTGTAGATGCCGTTAAGCTCTATGACGAATTCGTTACCAGCCTTAGGATCCTTAAAGTACGCATCGTCAACTTGAGGTAGGAAGGTAATAGTTGGTCCTTCGCCGTAGTTATCATATAGAATGGTGAAGCCTGGGGTCTGCCAAGGTACAAGATCAACGACACTACCATCAACCACATTAGTAATTTTACCAGTAACATCGTTAATCTCAGGTGTCTTATACTTGTCAGGGTTTAAAGCAATACTCCAAGCTGTTCTTTGCGGAAGCCAAGAAATTGGAAAGTACCCTTTACTTGGCCATTCAATATAATCGTAGTCAGGTTTAATGGGTTGACTTTTATCAGTAACGCGCATAAGGATGCTACTATTTGTGATATTTTTATCATACGAAGCTACTTTACTGCTATAGCCTAATCCAATTTTATAAAGATTAGGATCCAATACCCACCGTCTATGCCCCATATCACTAACTCCATTATCTATAACGGAACTTTTTATTCCATCAGATAATTCAGTCACGGCACTAGTTTCAGCTGTACCACCTATATTACTGGTGCTAGTACCTGCATATGCTTTTTCGAAGAAGGCATTAGTAACACCGTCTGTTTGAACAGGAGTATGGGTATATTGGTCAGTAGCTAATAATAGCACCGATCCATGTTGAGCTATATCATTGTACTCGGAATCTAGTACTAATGTGGGAAGACCTGCCAGTTCACGAACTAGGTTTGCGGTCTTAAGCCCATCTTGTAGAAACCCATTACTTAACTTTCCTGCTGCCAGTGGAGTTATTAGTGAAGGTTTTTCGACAAATCGGTCTCCCTTAAAAGTAGGTGCATACTTATCGAATAGAGCTTCAATACTAGCCATCGTGGTTCCATCGATAGTACGGTCCTTAGCAATGTAAACTTGACGCTCAGATGCAATCCAAGCTACATGCATTTCAAGAGATTCGCTAACGTAACGCAATGGAATCATTGTATTGCCATCAACAAGTTGAGGAGCGACACTAAGTTGAGAAGCAGTACCATTCTTCTTAGCTGTCTTGCTACCAATACTAAGTTCGATTTTGATATTACCTTTTGTACCAGTTACTGTTTGAGTTTTGTTGTCCCATTTGATTTCTGCACCAAGTGCTTCAAAGATGGCGCGCATAGGTACTAAAGTTGTACCAGACTCGATGACAGGGTTTGTAGGCATCTTCAACATCTTACCTTCGATGTTAACTTCGATAGGCATCCAGGAGCC
>NZ_WHOD01000089.1 GCF_013141765.1 Paenibacillus foliorum | reverse complement strand
CCAACAATCCGTCACTCATTAAAACTGTTGGCAGCACGAAGTGAAGTAGCTGCAAATGTATACCCACATCGGTTTCGGCATACCTATGCTTGTCAACTGTTAGATAATGGTGCTCCATTGGAGTTTATACAAGGGATGCTTGGGCATGAAAAGGCATCAACCACTCAGATATATGCTCAGTTGCGGGGTGAACGACGGAGAGAATTGTATCGACGTTATTTTTAGGATACATGTGAGGATGACGGAGAAGTAGTAATTTTACGAATAAATTTCCTTATGTTGATTGCAAAAGATGACAGGTATCGGTCATGTATTACTGTAAATAATGCGGACTCATTTGTATTGTCCCAAAGACATAAAAAAAGGATGGAACATCAAAAGTCCTTGAATTTCAAGGGATTTTTCATTTTGGAAGCATAAGTTTGCCATGTTAAATTGGAAGCACAAGCATTCCAAAGCAGCAAACTTATGGGTTAAGTCTCAAAAAAGCTTGTAAACTTATTAATCCATTAAGGTGGCCCATCACGGTAGCAAGACATTTTACCTTGCTTCTTGATGACAACCTCAAAATAATTTAAGGGACTATTCGTAATTGAATAGTCCCTTAAATTATTTCATTTAAAAAAACACTAACCTTTTTGAGATCAGCAGCTTTTAATTCGAGAAGTTGTCCATAAATCTCACGAAGAATTTTTTCTCTAGATGATAATTGCTTTAAATTTATACTAAACTCGTAATTAAAAACTTCTTGAACTTGGACTTGTAAACCATCACAGAGCTTTTGAAGATTGATTAAAGATATATTCTTCTCAGCTCTTTCAACTCCACCTATGTAGGTATAATGGAATCCACAGCGTTCGGCAAGTTCTTCTTGTGTTAGCCCCTTTTGCTTTCGTAACTCACGAAGCCGTTGTCCTACCTTTTTCAGGATTAAATTATCCATAATTACACCTCAATAGTCAGTGTAAACAATGGAACAATTGCAATACACCATACTTTGAATATTAAATTATAAATTATAATACATATAGGTATTAATTATCTTGAGATTGACAATAACTATTAACGGAGGTGAGAGATTTGGTTGAAGAACAAAACTATCAAATAGAAAAAGGTTTAGTAACACCGAGGGGAATTGAATTTAGAAAATCATTTTACACAAGTCCCAGCTGCATTGAACACAAATGGTTTGAGTTAGCGGAACGAGCAGGGGAGTGGATCATCCCTATAGCAGTACAGCCCTCAAACCAAAACGAGATCATTTTATTTGATATTGCAAAAATAAGCTTAAATCAAAACCCTTATAACATAGAAGACAGAGAAAAATACTTTCAAAAAATGCAAGAATTAAAATCAGTTTATTTTTCACAGAATTCAAGACGGTTTAAATAATTAATTTTTCTTATTACAAGACATTTCAATTTAATCAATATATTAGTTAATCAATAATTCAATATATTAATATACATAATAAAAAAATTAAGATGTCTCCTTAATATTATTTGGGATAAGTCTATGAATCTCAATATCTAAAACAAAACAAATCTCATATAAAGTGAGTAATGATATTTTTTGAACACCATTTTCTAGGTTCGTGATGGATGTTCGGGAAAGACGAATACGATCACTAAGTTCTTGTTGGGTTAAACCTTTACCAACACGAGCTTCTTTTATTCGTCGTCCTATTTCAGAAAACAATAATTGTTCAACTCTCCAGTCGCTGTGATGATAGCTGGACTTTCGTTTCATTAGCACACCTCTCCTTTTTATTTTTATATCTTTAAAATCATCAGTAAATAAAGTGGAAAAAATCGAAATACGCAGCTCCTGATAGTCTCCATCTGTAACTGTTAACACTTCTTCCTGAAGGACTTCGTGCAATAAATTTTCCATCCATACTACCTCCATTATTCCCAAATTAGTATTCTCCCAATCTAGTATATGGATTTATCCTCTCAACTATTACAAATATAGTCTACTAGACTATCGGTATCTCGGTAGACCAAAATCATTTTTTTTGTTTATTATCTTTTGAATGGTTTATACGGTTGACAAACATAAGGTAGATCAAATAGCCAATTTAACGCTTAAAGAAACTTTTTTCACTGGCAATGTTTAAATCATTGACGAAATGGTTATAGTTCCTGACTATGGAGGGACAATTTCAAAAATGAGTGAAAAAAATATTCCGTTCCAGTTTCGACCGATTAAGATGACCAGGGGGTTAAAGTATGGAAGTGAGTACTGGGAAAGTTATGCCCCTAAATAAAAGAGAGATGTTTGCTTTTTTAGCAATTTAAAGTATGACCATTGGGTAATAGTCGAAACAGACCCCACTATCAGTAATTACTGTGAACAAGCGTTCAAGATTCCCTATATCCATAATCGTTTATTAACAGAAACTGTTGTGGACATGTGGTATTCCAAAAATGAAATCAACACTTTCGTTGAGGTGAAGTATTTCGAGGTTCTGGAGGCTGATAACGATGAAGGGGAAAGAGCATGACGACAGATTAAAGCTCAACAAAAATGGTGTGAGGAGAATGGTTTCTACCACGAACTAGTAACGAAAAAACAAATTCGGCGTAATCCGTTGCTTCTTTCGAATAAAAAGAAAATCCTTTCACTTATCAAATCGGGTTGTATTAATGAAGAACGACTAAAAGATATTTTAGGAATATTAAAGGAAGAGCGCAGCTTTCTTGAGATTAACCAATTTTTTCCCTAGTTACGGCCGAACGAAATCCAGTTCGCATGCGCCTGGTTAATATATAAAGGAAAATTAACTCACAACTTAGATAAGCGACCCTCTGGAAATAAAACAGAGGTGAAAAAATGCCCAGAAGAAAGTTAATCGAATTTGAAGTTGCTAATGCTCAATATCTAAACTTCTTAACGTGGCCAGAAGTCGATATCAATGTTTTAAATGAAACTGACCGAGAAACCTACCTTAGACGTAAGCAGGCAGTCGAGGAGTATTTAAAAGGCTCTTTGACTGAAAAAAATATTGAAACCCAAACTCGTATAAGCCGAAATGACCTGCGAAGACTTGTTCGACGAGGATGGATTCCTCTGGGGGGTTCGAGCTCTGAAGCCAAATAAAAAAGAGAAAATCAATAAATCCGAAGGTGCCAGTAATAAAACCAGTACATTTGTTTAGTAAGTTCACGGAAGCATGTCTCAAAGAAGGGATAAAACTCGATGAGTACCCATTTATACGGAAAATCAAGGATATCGGTCGCTACAACGATACTTGAAAAAACTTGAGTTAAACCATTTTGGAATAGCAACCAGTAGGTACGGAGAAGATTCTCATACAAAATTGAATAATACAGGCATCGGCGAACAAAATGAAACCAATATTGTTAGGCCATATCAAAGGGTGCAATTTGATGCTCACCGGATTGACACTGTATTTTCCATAACATTTACAACAGTCGATGGTGTCGGAACCAGGACACAGGGATTATACAAAATAAGGGGAGATTCGATAATGAAGGAAATTAATAATCCGTTCCAATTTCATGCGATTAAAATGACTAGAGGGTTAAAGTATGGTAGTGAGTACTGGGAAAGTTATGCTCCTAAATTAAGGAGAGATGTTTGTTTCTTTAGTGATTTAGAGTACGACCATTGGGTACTAATCGAAACAGACTCCATAATCAGAATTTACTGTGAACAACCGTATAAGATTCCGTACATTTATAATGGATCACTAACAGAAACTGTTGTAGACATGTGGTATTTAAAAGACGGAATTAACACTTTTATTGAAGTAAAGTATTTCGATGTACTGGAAGCTGAAAATGAAGAAGGCCAGAGAGCAAGACGTCAGATAAAAGCCCAACAGACATGGTGTGAGGAGAATGGTTTTCACCACAAGGTAATCACAGAAAAACAAATTAGACAAAATCCGTTGCTACTTTCTAATAAAAAGAAAATCCTTTCACTTATAAAATCGGGTTGTATTAATGAAGAACGACTAAGACACATATTAGACATATTAGCAGAGAATCGTAGCTTTTTTGAGATAAATCAGGTAATTCCGGAGTTAAAACCGAGCGAAATCCAACTAGCATGTGCTTGGCTCATTTATTACGGAAAAGTAATTCACAACTTAGATAAACATCCTTATGGAAATAATACACAGGTAAAAATAAAATGCCCAGAAGAAAACTAATCGAACATGAGGTCGTAGATACTCAATATCTCAGCTATTCAACGTGGCCAGAAGTCGATATCTCTGCTTTAAGTGATATAGACCGGGAAACTTACAATAGACGTAAACAGGCAGTCGAGGAGTACTTAAAAGGTTTATTAACTGAAAAACAGATTTTCACCCTTACTCATATAAGTAGGAATGAACTGCGGAGACTTGTTCGTCGATGTTTGAGCTTTGACGAGAATGGATTTCTCTGGGGATTTCGCGCTTTGAAACCGCAAAAAAATGTTCGACTTTATAGGAGAAAACAGTCAGAAAAGGGGTTTCAAGAATGTAAGCGTACTGGAGAATTTGAACTATTGCTGGACCGATATCCGACAATACGTGACTTGATTCACGATTTGTATTTGAAAAGACGGACTAGAAATCCTTCAGAACCAGTGATAAAACCAGTACATTTATTTAGTAAGTTTACGGAAGCTTGTCGCAAAGAGAAGATAAAACTAAATGAGTATCCATTTAATACTGAAAATCAAGGATATCGATCACTTCAACGATACTTAAAAAAGCTCGAATTAAAACATTTTGGAATCGCAGCATCCAGGTATGGAGAAGACGCTTATAAGAAATCCAATAATACAGGCATCGGTGCACAAAATGAGCTCAATATTGTAAGACCATATCAGAGGGTGCAATTTGATGCTCACCGGCTTGATGCCGTATTCTCAATAAAGTTTACAACAGTAGAGGGCGATGAAGTTCAAAGAGTTTTAGAAAGAATATGGATTTTATCAATAATCGATGTTGGCACACGTGCAGTTTTATCACACTATATCAGTCTTAACAAGGAAATATCCGCGGTTGATGTTATGGCATGTGTGCGTAAAGCTATTATGCCTCACTCGAAGATTGATTTAACAATCCCTGGATTAAAGATCACTGAAGGTGGGGGATATCCATCAGATGTAGTTAATGACTGCGGATGGGCAGTGTGGGAAGAACTGTCTTTTGACAATGGAAAAGCAAACCTAGCCAATATGGTAAGGGAGAGGTTGAAACATTTAGTAGGATGTAGTGTAAATGCTGGACCAGTATCACTCCCAATGCGACGTCCGTATATTGAACGATTTTTTCAAACGCTCGAAGAATATGGGTTCCATAGATTACCCAATACAACTGGAAGTAATCCGAAAGATCCGAGAAGAAATAATCCAGAAAAACAGGCCATCCGGTTTCATGTAACTTTGGAAAATCTCGAGGAACTTGCAGAGGTGCTAATAAGCAATTATAATGGCACTCCTCATGGGGGGATTAGTCATCTTACACCGCTCGAAGCAATGGAACAGAGACTGGGTAGGGGTATGCTACCAACTATATTAGATGAAAGTAAGAGGTCCGGCGTAGCATTTATGCAAGTTGAAATTACACGCGAAGTAAAAGGTAACATTAAGACTGGAAAACGCCCTCACATCAACTATGCGAATGAAGAATACCGTAACGATTATTTGGCAAACTCTGCTCAATTAATTGGCACGAAATTACGAATCCAAGTAAATGTTGATGACATAAGATACCTTCGTGCATTTTTACCGGATGGTACAGAGTTAGGTACTTTAGTTGTTGTGGGCAAATGGTCGGAAACACCACACTCATTAAAACTACGACAACAAATACATCGCCTTAAAGAAAAGAAGATCATTCACTACTCAAAATATGATGATCCTATTGCAGTTTATCAAATACATATGACAAACATGGCCTTACAAAATGAAAAGTCAAGTGTAAATAAACTCGCACAAATTCGAAGATTACAACAGCAAAGAGCCGAAGAAGAAGCTCGGAATGCGGCAACGATGGATTCAGAAGTATTAAACCCTTCACTATCTATGCCAAAAATCGATGAGGATGAAAATGAACAGCACCATATAATTATTTTTTAGAAAGGTGAACAACATGTCTGAAAAAAATGATACAAGCGTGACAAAGAATCGTCCACTCGTTTCTATAGGTCATCATCCAATTGAAACTGGCCAATATGTAATTCCAACAAAAGAAATACTCAAGGTAAACTCTGTGGTAAAAGATTGGGTAGTGAAGCGTGCTTCAGGAGGAATTATTTATGGTCGACCAAGAATTGGTAAGTCACAAGCGTTGAAGTATATGATGGAAGTCATACCTAGAGAGCTTGGTGACAATTTACCAATATTAAAGACCCGTTGCAGGAAGTACAAAATACCTTCAGAAGACACCTTCTTTGAACATCTACTTGAGGATTTTGGTCATGGATTTCCTTCAATCGGTAAAGCAAACAAGAAAAGGAGTCGTGTTTCCAATTTCTTAATTGAAAAAGGTGAAAAATCAGGATTGAGAAGAGTAATTGTGTTTATTGATGAAGCTCAGAGGTTAGTCGAACTGCAATATGATTGGTTAATGGATATTTATAATGATCTAAATGAGGCCGGCATATCGATGACTGTCATTCTAATAGGTCAAAAGGAACTATTATCCATTCGGACAACAATGCTTCAACAAAAGAAAGCTCAAATTATTGGAAGGTTCATGACTAAAGAATATGAATTCTCAGGTGTCAAAAGTGTCGATGAAATAAAAACATGTCTTACAGGTTACGATAACTTTTCAGAATTTCCTGAAAAAAGCGGTTGGTCGTTTACACGATATTTTTTTCCAGAAGCATTCGAGAATGGAGAAAAATTATCCCAATTTGCTGACACAATTATAAATGTTTTCATTGATATCAGAAGGGAACATGGTTTATCTAAAAATTTTGAAATTCCTATGCAGTACCTAACACTAAGTATTGAAATAGCTCTAAAGACGTCTGGGGCACATGGTCATTCAAAGGAATGGTTAACAGTCAATGACTGGCGGAATGCAGTACTTGGCTCAGGATATGTCGAATCTGAAATCTATATGGCCTTAGTGTAGAGTAGAGGTGGAATAATGTTCTGCTGGAGAAGTGAATGGGTGCAACCATTTGAGTCTGCTTGGTCTATATTTGAGAAGTTCAAATTTGCAAATCAAGTTAATTCTATAGAACTTCTACGAGTGTTTGGAACTGAACAGGTTAAAGCAATTAAAACGTCATTAAACGGAAGGGGAATTAGAGAACTTTATTATTTGGAAAGTTTTGATGAAGATCTACTGACTTGGGGTTTTAAATTTAATGTTAAAGTACATAATTATAGTTCACTTGACACTATAATGAATTCATTGAAGCGTAGGTACTATAGCTACTCTGAGTTTTTTCATGAAAAGTTCGTATATTGCGCAATCTGTATGAGAGGGTCAGCCCATCACAGTCTCTTTCATCAATTCAAGTTGTTGAAGAGTTGTCCGTACCATATGTGTGAATTAAGTTACAATTGTCCTATTTGCCAAGAACAAATGCCTTATATGATATGGAAGGATAAAAATCTTATTCCATATATGTGTAAATGCGGGCATTCGATATTTGAAAATTCAGGGAAATGGGTGAGTCTATGGACTGAACAATTAATAATTAAAGATCCTCTAGTGTTAGAGTGGTTAAACTGTTGCAGTCAGGGGAGAAGACTGTATTTTAATGAGGATCTTGTATTTTCTAGGATAAATTGCTTTGAAATGGCCTTAAAAGTTCTTAAATCTGAGACAATTTTAACGGAAAAGGAGTCGGTACGATTACTACAGTATTCAGACATTCAGTGGGGCTGGAAATTAAATGATGAACTTTATGCTTTAGTAATTGATGTCTTTAAATCATTTGATAAACACCTCAAGAGGCTTATTATTAAAAAACATAAATATTGCCTTCAAACAACAAGAAAGTATTTCTATAATCGCCATATCGAAAAAAAATGCGAATATTCGTTTGCTTATATGACTTGGCGAAATACTTTATTGACTGCTGATAGGGAATATTGGTCGTATTCTCGACTTAAGGTAAGACCTACAGAATTTAATCATATGCGTAAGTTTCCTTTACAAATGATTCATAAACAATTAGAACATTTTGTAGAGTATTGGCAAATGAATAATGAGACTTTAAAGGATGTCAAATCACTCAAATTGATGCTTTCTAAAGTAACAGTTGCTCTATTAAGTGCATACTGGAAAGTATGTCAAGAAGTTGTTATTGGAAATAGAACAAACAATAAGGCTCTTAATGCTCTCGAAAGAGAGTCTTTGGCAAAAGCATTTTCTTATCAAGAACCTTGTGTTTTTGTTAATTTTACGACTTCTGGAATCAACTGCTGCAATGAGCAGCGCAAAATGAAACCAAATCTTGAGATCTTCAATAGCAGCAGCATAGCATTAAACAAATTATTAGAATGTTGCAGCGCAACAAGCCGTGTTTAATTACCGGCTTTTTTTATTGGGAATAATATTGTTGGGATATGCAGACACAAACTCGAAAGCGCATATGTTTGTGTCGCGTAAGCACCTATGTTTGTGTCGCCGGACAATTATTTATTATAAAAATCCGAAATTGGGGATTTATTGATTTTAGTACATATGTATAAAATACGAATTTTGTGAAGATGTTACCTCGTGGTGTCTACAAAAAACGCGATAACGCATTAAACAAACAAACAGAAAGGCCCTATTTGACCACTTTCCCCTTTCTTGCGAATTAACTTCGACCAAATACCCTTACGCTGGGCAATTAAATGTCGTTCATTTTGTTTCCATTTTTGTATAGCTTCGAGCGACTCCCAATAAGATACAGTAATACCTATACCTTGTCTTGCACTCTCTACTCCTATAAATCCGGGTTGGACGGACGCAAGTCTTTCCATTTCATCTGCCATTTCCGCATATCCGTTATCCCCGTCTGTTCGTTCAGATGTAAAAATTACTGCATAATAAGGTGGTTCTGGGGTTTTGGCAATCCCACTCATTTCGGCACCTCCGTTGTTAGCTATTTACTATTACAATATCTACATTACTGCATGATGTGCCCGGATGTATAGCTTATTAAAATTAACCTGCCGTTACTTCAACGGAAATAAAAAAGGAGCCGCTCCAAGCAACTCCTGCACTCTCGTTCTTCGTTAGAGCTTAACGCCGTACAGTTCCCTTGTATAAAATCACTTATTTTATTAGCATGTAAAAACATAAAGAGGCATGTCTATAAGCCAATCATTCGGACATGATATCAATAATTTCGTGGTAATTTCTATTGTCTCCGGTTAGCCCATGAACTTCCAAACTCCCTTCCCTCTCGTCGAACAGGAACTTATATATATAATCATAAGTGGAATGAAAATCCGGAATGACGTAATGCAGATTTATAATGAATGCATCTCCATCCCAATATCCTTTCGCTTTATAATTTCCAGTTTCTCTAATACAGCTACATCACTCTTATTAGAAAAGTTAAGCGTAAATGCACTAAAATCGAGACCAGTTTTCTTTACCATATAAGTCCTTCCACTAATCTCGTTAGCCATCACCGGAAGCTGAGGAGTAGGCATTTTGGAAGAACTGGCCAGACGTACTTGTTCTTTCATTTGCTGGTTACCTTCCGCATTAACTGGAAGGGCTTGTTCGGATACGGCGGCGCTTTTAATACGAGAGAATATTTTGTTTGTCTCTATCATGGGGTCAGTATCCAAAATATCACTTGTCATTACAACGACAAGATTCTTCTCAGGCGATACAAAAATCCCCTGTCCAAAAGAACCACTTGCATAAAAATAATCTTGGCCACCCCACCATTGATAGCCATATTTATAACCATTGGTGTTAGTCATTGTTGTTGATTCTGATATCCATGTAGCAGGTATTACCTGTTTTCCATTTATTAAGCCATTATTGGCATAGAGGTAGCCGATTTTTGCCATATCTTCCGGGATTAGCTGAAGCCCTGTCCCTCCGTAGCTAACCCCTTGCTTATCAACCGCCCATTGGAAATTTGTAATGCTTAGAGGTCCGAATAATTTTTCCATAGCATATTCTTTTAAATTTATCCCGATTCTTTTTTGAATCATAGCGGATAGCAGATGGGAAGCCCCCGTATTATAATTGAAGGCAGTACCCGGAGCACGTGACATAGGCTGATTAAGGGTAAATTGAACTTGATTAGGACTCTCCATCATCTGGCTGACAATGTTGTTGTTTCCATAAGGTACTTGCCCTTCCGGCCAATCTAGTCCGCTTTGCATCGTCAGTAAATCTTTCACGGTAATCGCGGCTTTATTCAAATCCGTATTGTTTTTGCTTTCCTCCGGAAAGGAATTCAGAACTTTTTGATCTGTGCCTTTTAGGGCACCCTCATTGATGGCAATCCCCGTCAATGCTGAAGTAATACTTTTCGTCACGGAATGGACTTGATAAGATACGCCATCACCTTCTTGATAAGGAGCAAAATAGGTACTAAGTACAAGGAAACCATTCCGCACGATAAGTAAGGAGTGAATATTGGTATTCTGAATCTGGACGGTTTTGAGGACATCAGCCAACTCAGCAGAATGAATACCTTGCTCTTCGGGAGTAGAGGTTCTCCATTTACCACCTTCCCAAGGAACTGAACTCGTTTCGGGTACCGTTTTTTTAACTGGTAACAAGTAAGCGAAAGAGACGAATGAAATCAAGGCAACAAGAATAATGCCTATGGGAATCCAAAGTTTTTTAACACTAGTTAAATCCTTTAAAATCATATATATTCTCCCTTCAATTCCTTTTATAGGATAATTATAGCATTATTTTTTTCCCTTCAATAAAAATGCCCGTTAACGTAATAGAGGCTGCCGATCGTGCTGGCAGCCTCGTCCTGGTGTTATTGTGCTAACGTTCTTCGTTAGTTTAATAAAGGGGTAATAATCATCAACAAGATGGAAGAAGCAACTAGTATAAGAGTGGTCGTTTTGGATAATCTTTCTCTTCTTTTACCAATATACCAGCCTGAATACTGTAACTTATTTCTATAAAGAACAAAAAATAAACATATTATTGCAATCCATGCTAACCAACCATAGTGAATGTTGTTTAAGTTAAAACCAAGAAATGAATAAGAATAGCCCAATAAACTTACAGATAAACCAACAAAGATTAATAATAATATGAAACGTAAAATTTCCCCCAATAATAAATATAACATTATATAATCATCTCCCACATCCCTTTATATCCTCTGATATTACCATTAATTATTCTAACCTGCCCGTCCCTCGGTTTTAATGGTTTATCTAACGTATACTCACTCATTCGCAGGATTTCATCACCTTGAAAATAACGACCACTTAGAAAACGAAGTCCTATGGATAAAACTCTTTAATTTAAAGCGTGCGGGAACAGAGGAGCC
>NZ_WHOD01000088.1 GCF_013141765.1 Paenibacillus foliorum | reverse complement strand
GCTTTTGTACTCCAAAATATCACCTGGCTGACAATCCAAAGTCTTACATATCGCTTCTAATGTTGAAAAACGCACCGCTTTTGCTTTCCCATTTTTCAGAATGGAAAGATTCGCCATAGTAATTCCAACCCTCTCCGAAAGCTCCGTTACGCTCATTTTTCGTTTTGCTAACATCACATCAATATTAATAATAATTGCCATATGCTCCACCTCAGACCGTTAAATCATTTTCTGATTTTATATTAATAGCTTCTTGTAAAAGTCTTTGGAGAACAGCAGCAAAAACGGCGATCACCATAGAGGCGAAAATAATGCCCAATCCCATTGGTATGAAACTTGGAGGGTCAACTCTCTTCCCCATGAGATAGTAGAGTGGCATACCTAGCAGGTACAAGGTACTGATTGTGATGGCACAGTATTTTATATTCTTTAAAGCTTTTACCGATAATTCCGAGAACGCTTGGTTCTTATCAATATAGCTTAAAAGTTTAAAAGCTTGATACAGAGCAAAGTAAAAAGGAATCGCTGCTGCGTACATATCGATTAAAACGAGAGATTTCATATAAGCCGTTTCTGGAAACAATTCTCCAGCAAAATTCCCAATATTAGGCACTAAAAATATGCACAAAGCGAGAATTGGGATTCCAATAAGAATAACAGCTATCTTCAAAAAGAGTGTTTTTCCTCGTTTCATAAACTGCACCTCACTTATTTAATGTCAGTTTTTACTTTACAACATAATTTATCGTTTTACAATAAATTAATATCGTTTTTCATAAAAATAAAAAGCATTTCTCATTACAAAGAAATGCTCTTACTTTAAAATGTTAAATTTACAACTTATTCAACAAAACTGCCCGTTTAGCTTAGGAAACCATTTTTCTTGAGTTCGGCTACAGATTCAGCTAATGACTCACTGGTTTTAACTTCTATTACTACAGATAAATTATTCTCCCGAGCAAAATCCAATCTGTCATTTATTGGTACGATTCCAGTATATAAAGATTGGTGGTCTGATTTACCATTATAATCGTGAAGGTGCATATGCCTAATACGATTATTAAAATGAATGAAGATTGATTCTTCAACGAAATCCGCTTTCGCATCATGACCAACATCCCATGTAAGGTAGAAGTTATGGAAAACACTTAATTTATCAAGAGCATTTCGAATATAAGGAATATGAAAATTACATGTATTCTCAATACATAGTTGCACTTCAAAAGTTTTAGCTAATTGATAAAGTTCTAAGTAAGATTCATAAAGTAATTCTAAAAACTTTGATTCATACTGTTCATTTATCCAGACCCTAGAGTGCGGTAGTGTAAAATAAATCCCATTATTCAAGTGCATGTTCAGTGTATTAATACCAGATAAATTAGCCCATTCCATTGCTTGTTTGCAGCGTTCTAAATGCCCCTTCCTTATTGATGGTTGATAAGAAGATAAATCCAGTTCTTCTGGAAGATGTATTGTAAATTCTAATCCGTATTGTTCTTTATAACATCTTAATTCCGAAAAACTTAAATTTTCTGGTATGCAGATAGGAAGGTTCATATTTAATTCGATAAAGTCTAATCCAAGTGTATTACACAATTGAACATTTTCATTTATGGATTTTAATTCTACCAAAGTAGGCATTCCAAACTTCATATGATATCCTCGATTCGTCC
>NZ_WHOD01000087.1 GCF_013141765.1 Paenibacillus foliorum | reverse complement strand
CAAATTTTTTGATGACTTATCCATTGGAGATCCGGCTGCATACAAATAGATGCCTCCAAACCTCCTTTCAAGGAGGTTTCGGAGGCATTCTTGTACGGCTTGGAATTGACTCTCTCACCTCAACAATCTTGGATTGCGCTTTCCAGCAGCCGAATTCACTGCGGGTGCAAACCGCACTTGCTATCCTTTCACCGCTCCGGCTGTTATGCCTTGGATAATATACCGCTGCATGCACAGGAAGAAAATAATTATCGGTATCACGGCCATCGTCAGCGCAGCCATAGCCAGGTGCCACTCGTTTGTGTACTGCCCGAAATAAACCGATGAAGCAAGCGGAATTGTTTGATTTTTTTTGGAGCTTAATGTAATCAACGGCAGCAAAAAGTCGTTCCATATCCAAAGCGAATTGAGAATCGCAACGGTTGTTGTAATCGGCTTTAGAAGCGGAAGTAAGATGCGGAAATACACGCCAACGGTTCCGCTGCCATCGATCATGGCGGCCTCCTCAAGCTCTCGCGGTATGGATTTGATAAAACCATGAAACAGGAAAAGCGCGAACGGTACGCCAAAGCCCCAGTACATAATTATGATGCCGTACAGTGTATTGATCAGCTTCAGCTCTTGAGCCACCTTCACCAACGGTATCATCATCGTTTGGAATGGGATCACGAGTGAGGACAGAATGGCAAGAAAGATAATCTGGCTAGCGAGACCGGGCCGGCGCACCAATTGGAAGGCGGCCGCAGAGCTGACGAGCAAAATACCGGACACG
Organism: Paenibacillus foliorum; assembly: GCF_013141765.1. Taxonomy (GTDB): domain Bacteria; phylum Bacillota; class Bacilli; order Paenibacillales; family NBRC-103111; genus Paenibacillus_S; species Paenibacillus_S foliorum. The sequence goes on along the minus strand of NZ_WHOD01000087.1, from coordinate 327,946 downwards.
GCGATCACGGTAATAATAAGCGAGTTCATAAACACGCCAAGAAAGTTGATTTGTTTCCATACAACCGCAAAATTTTCAAACTGAAACACATGAGGCAACGCCAAAGTCGAGGTTGCAACTTCATTGTATGTTTTCAGTCCATTGATAAAAGTGATATAAAGAGGGACAAAGACCAGCAAGGCAAGCAGAATCATAAGGACTTCAATGATAAGTTTACCGATGGAATAACGATCCTGATTCACATCTCCACCTCCCTGCGCTTCATCACAGCCACCTGGATGAGCGTAATGGAAGCCAGCACCAGGAAGAATACGACAGACTTGGCTGCTGCATACGTAAACAGGTTTTTCGTGAATGCATCCAAATAAATATGAAAGGCAAGCGATTCCGTTGTCCCGAATGGTCCGCCTTTGGTCAAAGCGAAATTAAGATCAAATCCTTTAAACCCGCTGGAAATAGCGAGAAACAGATTGATAGTCATCGCAGGACGAATCAACGGCAGAACGACATGCCAAAACCTTTTAATACGCCCGGCTCCATCAATCTCCGCAGCCTCCAGCATATCTTTGGGAACACCTTGTAGGGCGGCCAAATAGATCACCATAAAATATCCGGCGGAATGCCATACCGTAACGAGAACGAGCGACCAGAAGGCTTGTTCGGGCAAGCTGAGCCAGTTTTTTTGGAACAGCAGCCAGCCTGTTGATTTTCCGATCTCACCAAACAGTCGCACGATGATAAACTGCCAAATAAATCCGATAATGACCGAACCGATCACGTATGGCAAGAAAAATATGGTACGGAGCATATTTCGGGTTTTGAGCGACATGTTCAGCACCAGAGCCAGAAAAAGCCCGCACACATTCAAGCATATCGTCGTCGCCAATACATACTTAAAGGTAAAATAAAAAGATTTAAAAAAACCGCTGTCCTGTACGATTTTTTGATAATTTCCCCATCCGGCCCAACGGATATCGTTGCTGATTCCATTCCAATCCTGAAATGAATACATGATCGCCCGCAGGAACGGAACCAGAATAATCACTGCAAAAAAAAGGATTGCCGGAGCCACAAAAGCTGAATATATGAACAATTGTCGAGTTTTCATTTTCATTATGGGCTTCTCCCTTTCCTTTCATGGTGTAGGTTGATAAACATGGTGCACAGCCTCGTTTTGAAAGCCATGCACCGCGTCATCTTCCGGAAAGGTTATTTTTTCACCCGGTCCGTCCAGATTTTTTGAACTTCAGTCAAGGCCTGCTCTTTGTTTAACTGACCGCCCACATAAGCTTGCAGCGGCTTGGCAAACTCTTGATTGGAGCCGGATGGCCACAACGTATGGGCCCATGGGATCGTTTGGTTTTTCTCAACATATCCGCTCAAATCCTGAGCGAGTGGTCCAAGGTCTGGAGACGTTTTCAAATCTGTAAATGCGGGAATGAGCTTGAAGGAATCAACCAAATATTTTTGTCCGTTCGTGTGGAGCCAAGTCAGGAATTTTTTAGCCTCATCCAGATTCTTGGAATTTTTGTTCAGCACATAATATCCCGGTACGCCTACAGGTAATTTCGTGTCAGAAGCATTGTCATTTAGTGGAATAGCGAACATACCGATTTTGAGGTTGGGGTTGATCTTTACAATCGAATCAATGGTCCAGACACCTTGTTGCATCATGGCTGTTTTACCGGTGGAAAATTCCGACACCTGATTGTCGTAGCTAATACCGACCGATTCTGCGCCTTTGCCAAATTTGACCGTCATATCCAGTACATCGAAAAATCCGTTCATGTTAGCTACATTGTTGACTTTAGCTTCGCCTTTGTTGATTTTTTGAATCATGCCTATAGGATCTTTCTCATAGGCGTACGGCAGATTGAACAAGTGCTGGCCGAGTATCCACCATTCCTTATATCCTTCCGAGTAGGATAAAATGTTCGCAGCCTTCAGCTTCTCGTTCACCTGCTTCAGTTGAGCAAGCGTTGTCGGCACCTTATCGATGCCTGCTTTGGCAAACAAATCTTTATTGTAGATAAAGCCGTAGCCTTCAAAAGCAACAGGAAAGCCAAGCTTTTTGCCGTCTACCGTCATTCCCTCTACGGCCGAAGGAGATACCTTGGACATCCACGGTTCGTTCGACAAATCCGCTATTTTATCCGACCAATCCTTGATATCTGTAAACGCCTTGGACATAAAAATATCTGGAGCATCGCCTGAAGCAAATCGGGTTCTTACAATTGTATCGTAATCAGAGGTAGCCCCGCCTTCAATGATGACATTCGGGTTTTGCGCCATGTAATCAGTGGACATCGCTTTAACCTTGTCAGTAATCTCGACTTTAAACTGCAGCAGCTTGAGCGTCACCTTCTGCCCGTTTGCGCCGCCTGTTGCAGGCTGTGTACTCGTTCCGGAGTTGGAACCTGTTTTAGACCCTGAATTACTTTGTGGCTCATCTCCGCCAGCGCAACCGACAAGCGAAGTCAATAGCAGTGCTGCAACGGTTAGCATAGAAAACTTCTTTTTCATAAATCCTCAATCCCCTTATAGTCAATTTTTGGTTCCCTCATCAATTAGTCTATAAGGTTGTCTTACGAAACGGTAGAGATTATTTTCGCCAAAAAAAGGAATCTATGAATCTCGCCGCTGCTTCCGGTATTGCAGGGGAGAAACCCCGGTTTGTTTTTTGAACACCCTGCTGAAATAATTATCATCGGTATAACCCAGAGAACCAGCCATCGTCGATACTGACATATCCGTATGGAGAAGGAGGGACTTGGCTTTTTCCATCCGTAACTCCGTCAAATACGTCATGAGCGTGGTGTTGTACAGCTCCTTAAACTTTTTGGCGATGTATTGTGGGCTGAAGCGAAATCGTTCAGACAGCATCGACAAGGAAAGCTCCTCTTGAAAATGGCGATGTATATAATCGTAAATCGCTTGAATGCCACGGTTGCCGGCATTCCCGTTTCCTTCCTCCTCGATCAGCATCCACCACATCTGGACCAGCTGTTTTTCCCACTCGTCCAAATCACTTATCCATTGCGGCATAAAAGCATCAACTTCTTCGTTGTCCGATTTGTGCAGACGACCTGCCTGTTCCAGCAATAAGTTAGCTTCCATCGTGTAAGCCTGCAACTCCTTCAAGCTAAGCTCACCCCGTTCCCGCAGTGCTTGTGTAAAAGAGTGGATGATGTCCGCAACGTAGGCTTTATTTTCGTTTTTCAAGGCGGATTGCAGCAATATTTGCTGTGCTGTCAGCCGGGGTGCTTCCTTCCCTGATACCACCCGACTGCCAGGATTCAGCAAATTGCATTTCAACAGCGATGTACGGGCCGCGCCGATCGCAGAAGGAAGTGTTTCCACGGATGCTTCCGTCTCACATAAGCCAATAAGCACCTCGAGCCCCAGCGTGCTTCGCCAGGCTTCCTTAACTTTGTCCATACAGCGCCTGTGCTCGCCCGAAGTCAGCCTGATGGTTCCCTCTGCTGCGGTTATCAGCAGCCATTGATCCCCATCCAATCGGCACAAATAGTGGGAATTATACAGCTTTAAGGTTTCATGGGTAATATTGTTGACCGCAAAGACGAAGAGCTCTCCATCTCCAAAAAACCTTCGTTCGATAAGTCCCATACGATTGCGGGGCAGTACCAATGCTACCCTCAACTGTTCCTTGGACAAGCCGATTTTGAAGAACAAACTCCGTATTCCTTCGTGCAGCGCGGTCTCGCCATTGAAATAGGAAGCCAATTTCTGCTCATCCAGCAGTGCGTCCGCCTTGCGTATGCGATATTCGGTTTCCCTGTTCTCACAAAGACTGCTTTCCTTCTGCTGCCATGCTGCAACCGCTCTCATGAGCGCATGCTCCAGATCGCTTTTGCTAAAAGGCTTCAGCAAATAATCCACACCGTTCGCCCGGATCGCCGCTTGCGTATACGAGAAAGCGTCATAACCGCTGACGACAATTACCTGGGTGGACCAGCCTTCCTCACGGAGCAGCCGCAACAGCTCTGTTCCTTCCATATTCGGCATACTCATATCGCAAAAAAGCACTGCCGGATTGTGCAAGCGGATCAATTCAAGCGCTTGCCGCCCATCCTCTGCCGTCAAGCGTTCAGTAATGCCGAACTTATCCCAATCTATAGCTAATTCTATGCCCTCTCTTACATGCTCTTCATCATCAGCAATCAATACTTTCATATTTAATTCGCCTCCTGGTTTAGGCTGTCAATGGGAATTTGGAGAGAGATCACTGTGGCTTCATAAGGGGCGCTTTGAATATCCCAATCGAATCCTGGATCGTAATGAAGACGCAGCCGTGTGAGCACATTAATCAAGCCGATCCCACCATCCTGACCGGTATGGAACTGGTGCTTGGCATACTCCTGCTTGATTCGTTGTACCATCAACGCGTTCATTCCCTTTCCGTTGTCCATCACACGGATACAAAGCTGCTGATCTGTCTCAATCCCGATGTGTATGGTGCCGGAGCCTCGTCCCTTTTCAAAGCCGTGGATAATACTGTTCTCCACCAAGGGTTGCAGGATCATCTTCGGCACATGCATGCTCATTGCTTCGGGTGAACAGGACAACGTGTACGATAGCTTGTTTTTGAACCGTCCCATCTGCAGTGATAAGTAATGCTCGATGTGTTGGATCTCTTTTTGTAGCGGCACGGTCTCCGTCTGCAGATCCATGCTGTAGCGCAGAATAGCTCCCAGCTCGGCTATTTTTTCGCTGACCTCTTCCGAGCCTTGGCGAAGGGCGAGAGTGCCGATGGACTGAAACGTATTGTATAAAAAATGCGGATTGATCTGGGCCTGCAGCATTTTCAAACGGGCGGTGGATAGTTCCAGCCGATTCCGGTACTCCCGATTCATCAAGTCATCCAAATTCCGCACCATTGTTTGAAAACGATGCTCCAGCACACCAAACTCATCCATACGTCCTGTTGAGGGCCCTATCTCAAAGTTTCCGGTTTCCACACGGGCAATGCTCCGAAGAAGCCTTTTTACAGGAGCAATGGTCAAATAGGACAAAATCGCGGCCAGCACGAGCACAAAGACCACAGCAATGAGCTGAATGATTAACGAACGGTTTAGTGTCTGGACAGCGGATTCATTCACAACTGTAAGCGGGACGAATTTAACTATGGTGAGCGGCAAATCCAGATAGTGGTCTCTCACATAAATATAAATCCCGCTGCTGCCTTTCCACTTCCCGCTGATCGAGCCCCTTTCCCCAGGAAGCTCCGGCATTAGACCTTCGCCAGCTCGTTCAGCAGGTACATTTGCCGAGGAATATAGAAGCTTCATATCTTTTTGCATATACAAAAAGACTTGTACGCCTTGATGATGCGCAGGAATGGTTAAAGGACGAATCCTCTTCTCAATTTCACTGAGCCCGGCATAAATCGATACCATCCCCAGCACCTCGGCACGGGGATAATCGACAATCGGTTTATGAAAGGCAAGCGATAGCTCACCTCCGATCTTATTCACTTCATACCATCTGGCATTATCCATAACCTCACTCTCACTTTGAGGTATCGCTGTACTGGGAAGTACCATATTGATTCCAACCCGGGCAATATCCGCGTTCACGATCGATTCCCCGGTCAAAGCGCTCACGTATCGTACTGCGCGAAATTCGGGACGGCTGTTGTAAATATTAACCAGTTGACTGGTTGTAGCCATCATATGGGCAGGAACAATTTCCCGCGATCTCAAATACCGCATTAGTGTCTGATCATAGTAAAAGGCAAGCGATATATGATTCAAATCATTCAAATACTGCTTGATATTGTCCATTCCGCTATCCATCGTGCTCTGATTAAGCTCGATCACCTGACGCTCCATGGATCGCGAGGTGGTTTTGTAAGAAATCATCGCAGACAGCGATAACGGGATGATTACTGAGATGAGCATACCGATCAAGAGTTTGGCAAACAAACTCCTTTTTAGCCACATGTAAAATCGCCCCTGTTCATGATAGCTTTCCATTCCATGACTCCATGCTGTAAATGTCTGCTAATTCATCTTAACATAATTTATGAAAACGGATACACATCTCTTTTTTTCAACATATCGGCAATCCTGTTGTAATCAGAAGTACAAAATCTAATCATTTCTAAATCATTTTCTGTTTGTTTTATGAGTCCTACGATATCGTCAGGTACGGCGACCCAAGATAAATTATGTTCTAATTCAGCGATACTGTACGTACCTTCAATAAACTTACGACATGCTAACTTAAACTCGTACAGATTGTCGTCAATCGACTTCCAATCAGGGTCTTTCTTGTCTTTCTCTGTTGGTTTTCTAACAACGTGGGTTGCCTTTTCCTCGCAAGCACCAAGCCGAATATAATTCTTTTGTGCCTCCACCAATGGTATCGTATTAGCTCCTAAATCATATTCATTCATTTTTTGATAAGGGTCATCTTCCCAAAAACAAATTGGGCAAATGTCATAATCCCCGTCACTGGCTATCTTTTTATAGCCGCAACATGGGCATGTATATTTTTTCACAGTACACCTCAATTGCATTTTTTTTATCATAAAGTTTCGAACCTCTTATTGCACCAACATGCCATTTAGATTAACAGGTTGCCAAGATTTCGGCAGCCTGTTGTAATGGAACTCTCGTTACCCGTTCAACAACGATATCAATTTTTTAAAGTTTCAATTATCCCTCTGGCTATCACTCTATTTGTCGTTAATTCAAATTTCATTCCAGGTTTGATTAAATGATTCGGTGCCTCTTCTTTCTCATAAAAAGCTAAATACAAGTCTGCAGTTGTTTCTCTTTGAGTATTTGGAGTTTTATGGAATTCAATTACTGCACTCCACGAGCCATTTATTAACTCCCTATCTTCTTCAAAGATGATGGGTATTGAGAAGTTTCCAACTGGAATAATACTTTGCCCGCCTTCTTCGGCAGTCAGGAAATATATCTTTACCGTTCCTATTGTCTTCATGATTTTATCAACTCTCCCACCGTATCAACTATGCAAATTTTTCTTGTTATATATGCATTATTTTAACACAATATGGAATTGGATTTATCGAAAAACAGAATATTATTGCTCCGCAAATCTGCCCGTTACTTCCCTCGGTATTAAGGGATTTTCTCACGTTTACTCGCTCATTCGCAGGATTACACCCTCTTGTTAAAAAGGATACAACGGTAAAGTTGTGGTCGTGGCACCACCGAACGGCCATGAAGGCATACGGAAATAAAGGATAAGACTTAATTTCCTCATAATTCCATTTACTGCACGCATTCTCCACAATGCCCTCGGAGGTTCACCCTCCCATATCTCAACGGGTCTATGCCCTTACCTTCCTTCGTTATACCTGTCCAAGGGGTGGAGGCCGATCAAGTTCAATGTACGGGTCAGTGCCCTTAAGTAACGGGTAATCGGTACTCCGTGCTTTCTTTGTAATCCTGCGAATGAACCAACCTACGTAATTTAGATATACTTTAAGCTACTCTGTCATAAATAACGGCTTTGTCAGGATTAAAAGACTCTCCTCGTTGAGCTAAACCAACCAGAATACGTGCTAGTTTACCAATTAATTGAAATTGCTTCGTGTATTCAGAGTAATACCCCCGACTAACAACATCCGCGATGACAAGAGCGTCCTTCGGATCATTTTTGGAAGGAGAATTATCTCTATTCTCCTTGTTTCTCTTAGTCGTAACAGGGTTCACCAGAACAACGCTTAACCTCTCTGAACTACAAACCAAATCCTCCTTTTGGATGGGTGCACATCAATGGCGAATACAAATTCAATTTTAAGCAGAATACGTCTCTCAATTCGTTACGAACGATGAAACACCAGGAATTTGAATGACTGGTGGTCCCCGAACTTTTGGGCTTAGAGTAAGAAAAAACGCTAAGCCGGTCACATCCGAAGGCTTAGCGTTTATTTTCGTTAAAGTGCTGGCAGGACCCCATACTGTCTTAGTAGCCCTGCCTGGATTTTCCTATAACCAGACGTACCCTTACGTTGCGCATAGATGGCCTGAATTCGTTCCTTTACCTGCGTATTTGGGTTATTCGTATACCTGTAATAACTGCTTCTTGAGACGCCTAGAAGCTCACACAATTTTACAATGGGATATTGTTGTGAGATTTTACAAACCCTCATATTGTTCATAATCGTAGGTTTGGCCACTTATTAATAAGTAACGCAGCTAATTAGTTCGACACTTCTAGCTAATATTTATAGATGGCTGTCTTCTTGTTTGTTCTCATTTTTAAGCCATATTCCTTCTAACTCCTCAACTTTCCATTCCAGCTGCTTTATGTATTCTAAAAGTTGGGCTTGTGTTCTCATGGTAACAAACCCAGGTATACTTTCATTTTCTAACTTCATTATCTTTTCGAAAAAATCACTTTTTTTACTAACAGGCTTGCAGCGAGAGTTTCTAAAAGATAGTAGAGTCTTTAAGAAAAGCTCCCAGTTTTCAAGTCTATTGTGTAAAAGTAAGATTGTATAGTAGTGATCACAGTTGTTAGTAAACGGATAGTCAACATATTTTTTGTTATATTCTATTGAAGCTCTCAGTGAATTTATCTTGTTCTCAACAACTCCAATAAGCTCGTCCACTTCAGTTACCTTCCTTTTTGTAGTATTCTAAAAAGCCTGCCATAAAAGCAGACTTTTTAGCCAATTATTCTGTTATCGCTTCACCTTATAAAATTCATGATACAACTTCATCAAAGCCCGCTTCTCAATCCGGGATACATAACTGCGCGAAATCCCTAGCTCCTTTGCAATCTCCCTCTGCGTCCGTTCCTCTCCACCTGCTTCAAGCCCGAAGCGCCCAACGACTACCTCTCGCTCTCGCTCATCTAAAATATCCAAATTTCTGTATATTTTTGATTTCTCTATCTTAAGTTGCACTTTATCTACAACGTCATCGGCCTCTGTACCAAGAATGTCGATCAATGTAATCTCATTTCCCTCCTTATCTGTACCAATAGGGTCATGAAGGGAAACATCCTTACGTGTCTTTTTTAAAGAACGAAGATGCATAAGAATTTCATTCTCTATACATCTTGCAGCAAAAGTGGCGAGCTTGGTACCTTTGTCTGGGGAAAACGATTCAATGGCTTTTATTAGCCCAATCGTTCCAATTGAAATGAGATCCTCCAGATCTTCTCCCGTGTTGTCGAATTTTTTGACGATATGAACACGAAACGAAGTAAATTACATTACATTCAAATTATTAACAACCTGGTTGTCATTGCCTTATGCCAACTCCTAATTATCCATCGAATATTTATTCAAAAAGGCGTTGCGGAACTTTCCTTCTGGATCACAATGAAGGAGCAGTTGCTGGAAGTCTGGCAGCTTCTCATAATGCGGCTTCAACTGAGTAGGCTGCATGGTAAACAACTTCCCCCCAGTGCGGATGAGCCTGCAAAGGCGCAAGTTGTCTTTTCGATAATCGCCAGCACTTGTTTGCATCTGCGAAGTTATCAAGAAAATGGTTCGTCATATTAAAAACATCCATTAGATAATTTGTTGCAGCGAATTTCGATCTTTTTATTACTTGAAAAATTACAGAAAACGAACGTAACCTTTATGGGATAAATGCTAGAGATATCAGGCTATTTTCAATAGAACAACTTACTGAAAAGGGGTAAAATCAATCTGGAACTTTTTTAAGCAAAAATGCAGCAAACTAGCCTTACTCTTTACTGGATGGATAAAAACGATTTATTCGTTCCCCCCTGCTTATTTATCCACCGTTCGCACATGAAGAGTGATTTTTTTGTATTATGGATGGGAGAGTGAGCAAAAAGAAACCCCAAGAGAAGTTTTTGTTCTACTTGGGGTTCTAAAATATTATTGATCTCTGATATTAATAAAACTTTCGTATAACCCACCCACATATTTTAAAAACTACGAAACTGAAAATAATAAAGAAGAGCACACAAATGATTGCCATTCCCCATTCTCTTTCTCCAATATACATTCGATACGCTTGTATACCTATAATATTAGATAAAACTAAAACTGCTTACCGAAATAATTGTAGATATATTTCCAACTATTTCTCCCCTTATTTTGTTTTTTTCCATTCTGCCCCTGCCCCTGCACCTATAATTTTAGCACCAATATACACCTTCCCCCCAAACCCACTATTTGAATCAGCATGTAATTGAACTCGTCCACCTAGCTTGATGGCAACGACATCACCATGACCGTTGTATCTATACTATCCTGACTTCGCTGTTGTATTGTCCTGCCTCCACAGCAGCTCATTACCCCAAATGTTTCGGGCCTTTACGTTGCCACTCGCATCCAGTTCTTCGATGACTTTCCCATTCAGATACACATACATCGTCAAGTCCCCATTCACATTCTTCGTGGCACGTAACCCATCCCCATAGTAGCTATAGGCAGCCGATGTACCCGCATTATTCGTGAATGTCTTCAGCTCATTTATGGCATTGTAGGTGAAATCCTGCGTACCTTCCGAGAAGTTTTGCCCGTTGACCGACTCCATCGTCAAACGGTTGCCCATTACTAATAACACACCCCCTGTAGTGTTAGCGGATTTGGGAATATTTTTAAGCTCCGGGCCAGATAATCGGGTCGACTTATATGCTCAAATAGGTCTACTGCAGTTCTCAAGCAGTGTAGCCACGTTCTTCATCGAGTTTCTACGTGATGGAAGTACTTTCTTCAGCGGATCACACGATTTGCTAGGGATCTTAAGTATGCATCTCTTGACGTTTTTAAAGCTGTCGACTTTAACGTGCTGGCAGGATTTCACATATATACGGTAAGGTTGACACCGCAAGCTGGAAACCCCGTCTTTTTTGTCACTGGTACTGTTACTTTCAGCGGTGCTGCCTATGCATTAATATAATTTCTGCTAAGTAATCCTGTAAAACGGCGGTTCACCGCATTAGCACGAACTAAAGATAAGCATTTAGTTAACTTTCACCTTACAGATGACGCCCATGCTGGGCGTACCAAAAGAGGAGTTCACGAATAATCGTGAACTCCTTATACCTGACTATATACTTGGTTTCAATAAAGTTCACTACTTTAACTATATAGGTTGAACTTTTCTCCTCTAATTCAGCTTATTGTCCTACAAGAGAGCTTTTACAAAGAATTAGAGGGATGTTTTCCCCAAAATGAAGGCTATCGAGCTCAAGCGGGCAAATTAGCGGGAGCTTTTCCAGTTCGCGTTTTCGAGTGCTTGCGTTGAGGTGTGCGGTGTTCCGATGCCTCGCCTATTGCTGTAGGGATGTTCTTTCACTCGTTCGATTCATTAGTTCAACTTATATAGTTTGAAGTGAAGAGACCCCTATTAAAGGTAATTTCAAGTTAGACGGATAATTAACATCAAGATAGACGGTTACGGTAGATGGATTCGGATTTAAACCTGGTCCTTGGGGTCCAACCTGTTCTTTAAGAGCCATACTTCCACCGGCAAGGCTTAACCTTATGCGATGGTTTGCAGTAAAAACATATGAAGTAGGAATCATTTCAATTACATACTGTTCAACCAATCCGGGAGTTATTCGCCTTGGATTTGATCGTGATTTTGCACGTGAAGCGTTAAGATAACCGGACGTCACCTGCCTAGATTTACCGTCAGGAGCAACATCTGTGATTTCCACAACAAAGTCGGTATCCTCTGACGTAGATTCAGCCCAGAAGGTAAAAATAATTTCTCCTGTAACCTCGGTTGCAATAGACAAAGGTCCGGTCGTCCAAGTAATAGCTTTCTCTTCAAATGACTGCTGATCAATTCGTAATATGCCATCCTTATTACTCCTCATTGTAGGCAGAAACGGTCCCGAAATCGGAGAATAACTGTATTTAACGCTGGACTGCCGCTCCTTGGGCAGGCTGGCGTCAAGTGAGCCATCATTCACACTTTTTATTGATTCGCTTAGTTTGTTTGTGAGATACAACGTCGCTAAATGAGTATCCGGAATCGGCCAATCCTTTTCATAACGCCATTTATTTGGACCCTGTATGTAGACCAGCACATTGTCATCTTTATCAACGCCATTATGAAGTCCAAGTAGGTAGCGATCGAACCAAAGTACCTGGTAATCTTTAAAGTCATAAGGCAAAAGGTTTTGAACCGAGTGATGAGCTCCCGCTCCGACGATAAGCTTGCTTTTTCCGCCAGCTGCTTTGAACTTTATATAGGACTTCAATGTTCCATGAATGATATAGTCGTTCCAACCGCCCGATATCAGGGCAGTAATGTCATGGTTCACGATCGTCTTCATATCTTCATCTAAAACGGACCGTTCATGCCACCACTCATCAAAATTTGGATGTTCTGTTGCGGAGGGATACTCTGGCTCACCCCGGGCAGCTCGCCCCGGTCCTGGTAACATGCCTCCCGGGTACCACATATAGTCATAGCAATCGCTGCAAGCAATTTCGGGACTGATAGCTTTTAAGCTCGGTGGAAGCTGTTTGGCTGTCTGCCATTGGCTTATTCCCCTCAAAGATTGTCCAACCATTCCAACGCTTCCGTCGGACCAAGGCTGCTTTGCCATCCACTCCACGAGTTCATATCCATCCTCTCCATACTTATTGAAGAGTGTGTTGTTACCCCCAGAAGTGCCCGAACCGCGCAAGCTTATGTGTAAAACGGCATAACCGTGCGTGGCTAAGTAACGCGATAAACCATCTTCTCTAGGCTGATTGATGTGCCCGTACCCATTGGCCAACACAATACATGGACAACGCTCCCCTTGAGGTAACTCAGGAAGGAACAGTCTCCCCCTCAGTACTATACCGTCTTTCATATTAATTGCCATATCTTCTTTAACGGTAACTGGGCAATGCTGGCGATAAATCGGCGGCACCTTTAACTCGGTTACCCAGTTACGGGATTCGGTCCCTTTTCCCATGGGTCCACTCAGTTGTTCTTTAGTTGCTGTTTCCTCCAAATTAATGCTTCTCCTTTTATCAGGTTGCCTTTTACTTCTCTATTTCTTTATTTCCGCAGCCAAATAAAAACTCAAGCACGTTTTGGCCCATCATTCCTTCCCCCATACATTGAACAAAGTTATGTGCGGATTTCGGAAGTGTTGCAAACCGGTATTCAGTTGTAAATCTTCTGGATTGCGCAGCCTGTTGAATGACTGTCAACCAACGGCGCCCTCTTTCCAACCGATTTGTTCCTTGCTGCTCATTAACTTCCGGACTTTGCCTTAATGATCCTCCAAGTTCTGTGTCCAATTCGCCCACCAGTACGCAAACGGGAATATGTAAGAAGTCGTCCAGCGTAATTGTAACACCGGATATTTCAGCGGGCAGTTGTATGCCCCGAGGATAAAGGACGGTCGTCTCCGGAAAAGTATACCAGCCGGCAGCAGCAACGACCAACCTAACGATACGCTCCGGATAAGCCATTGCATAGCGGTGAGCAAACTGTCCGCCTGCAGAGTATCCGAACAGGAAAATACTATCCGTATGTGCGCCAGTCAATTGTTCCACTTCACTAATAATTTTTTCTAGAGCAAGGTCGGGGCGCTCGCCTTGTCCGGTAAGCCCCAAAGTGTTGTAGTCTGCAAAACGCTCTTTCGAAAACAGCGGAACAACCATAACAACATCATATTTTTCTGCAAATGAAGCAAAATGGTTCGCATGTTCATCCGCATTTCGTGAGATACCATGTATAGAGACAAAAAGTTTCTTACCGATACCTCCGTTGGATGGCACGTATAAGTAATAATGCTGATCCGGGTCATCTTCCAGGTTTCTGTAATGTAACCCCGTAGTAATCATCGAGCTCCTCCCAAAGGCATATTTTAAAACCGCAGAGGAAAATGGCATGCTGCATAATGACCATCATCTTGACGTTCAAGCGCCGGCACTTTCGTACGGCAAATATCCTGCGCGTAAGGGCAGCGTGTATGAAAACTGCATCCGGACGGCGGATTCACCGGGCTTGGTAAATCTCCCTGCAAAATAACCCGCTTCTTTCTTTTTGTCGGGTCCGCGATCGGCACAGCAGATAACAGGGCCTCGGTGTAAGGGTGTTTTGGCGATTTAAACAGGGCGTCCCGATCCGCCAATTCAACGATCTTACCTAAATACATTACGGCAATCCGGTCGCTGATATGTTTTACCGCGGGCAAGCCGTGAGCTATAAAAACATAAGTCAATTGATAATCGCTTTGTAATTGCTTCAGCAAGTTCAAAATTTGCGCTTGAATGGATACATCCAGTGCAGAAACCGGCTCATCACACACAATCAATTTCGGCTTTAATGCCAACGCTCTTGCAATACCAATCCGCTGTCTCTGGCCACCGCTGAATTCATGTGGATGCCGATTCATATGATGCTCGCCAAGTCCCACAACTTTAAGCAGTTCGGCAACTCTTTCCTTCATTTCCCGGTTCCCGCATATGCGATGGACCTTAAACGGCTCGGCAATAATTTCCTCAACAGTCTTTCTTGGATTAATAGAAGAATATGGATCTTGAAAAATAATTTGAATATCCTTCCGGAATCTGCGCATTTCTTTAGGGTTGAGCCCGCATAAGTTCGTTCCGTTAAACCAAACCTCACCTTCGGTGGCGTCCAACAGCTGTAAAACCAGCTGCCCCAAGGTAGATTTGCCGCAGCCGGATTCCCCCACGATACCAAGCGTCTCACCTTGTTTAACAATCAGGTCGACACCATCAACTGCCCGGACATAGCTGGACTTTTTTGTGAAAATTCCCTGCTCAATCGGAAAATGTTTTTTTAATCCTTTTACTTCAAGGAGTGGCTTGGTTTGGATATCAATCTCGCTCATCGTTTCCCTCCTTTAGTCTTCAGCCTTTAAGCATCTTACACGGTGTCCATTCTTGATTTGGAGAAGCTCGGGTTTTTGACGCTCGCATTGCTCATCCGCCAAAGGACAACGGGGATGAAAAGGGCATCCGGCCGGCTTGTGCAATAAATTGGGTACACTTCCCTTGATTGAATACAAGACATCCTTCTGCTCTTCAATTTTCGGTAGCGACTCCAACAAACCCAGGGTATATGGGTGTCTTGGGTTAGCGAATAATTCCTCAACATCCGCTTCCTCCACCACTTCACCCGCATACATGACTAATACCCTGTCGGCCATCTCAGCTACAACACCCAGGTCGTGCGTAATGAGAATCATGCCAGTATCTTTTTCCTTGATTAATTTCTCCATCAGCTCTAAAATTTGGGCCTGTATCGTCACATCCAAAGCCGTGGTCGGCTCGTCGGCAATGAGCAGTTCCGGATCGCAGGAAAGCGCCATCGCAATCATCACTCTTTGCCGCATGCCGCCGGACAATTGATGGGGGTAATCATTAATGACCTTTTCGGGCCTGGGAATACCGACTAGCTTGAGCATTTCTATGCTTCGTTCCGTTGCCTTTTTTCTGCCCACGTTCTGATGAAGCTGGACGACTTCTCCCATTTGATCGCCTATCGTAAGCACTGGATTCAGGGAGGTCATTGGCTCTTGGAAAACCATCGATATTTTGTTGCCGCGAATATGCCGCATTTCTTTCATACTTAATTTGAGTAAATCTTGACCGCCATAAACAATTTCGCCCCCAACAATTTTACCGGGCTCAGAGACCAATCTCATGATAGAAAGAGAGGTTACGCTTTTGCCGCAGCCGGATTCGCCGACGATGGCCAACGTCTCACCCTTGGAGACGGAAAAGCTAACATTGCTTACCGAAGGCACGCTGCCTTCCGAAGTTATAAAATGAGTGCTAAGTTGTTTTACTTCCAGCAATTTCTGTATCAACGTAAATCACCTCGATTTCTTATCTGGAACCGCTGCTTTTTAAACGCGGATCAAGAATGTCCCGCAGCCAGTCACCGAGAAAAATAATGCCAAGTACGGTTATTGTTATTGCAGTCCCCGGGAAAGTGGCAATCCACCAGCTGGTGGCAATATAAGGCCGTCCGTCGCTTAGTACCGTTCCCCAGGTTACAGTAGGCGCTTGAACTCCCATTCCCAAGAAGCTTAACGAGGATTCGGAAATAATCGCCGAAGCTACACCGGTCGTTGAAATAACCGTAATGCTGGAAATGATGTTAGGTAGAATGTGTGAAAAAATAATTCGCGAGTCGCTCGCCCCTATCGCTCTCGAAGCCCGCACAAATTCACGTTCTTTGATGCTGAGCACCTCTCCACGTACAACCCGCGCATAGGACGTCCAGCCCAGGACGCCAAGCACAAATATAATCGTGAAAACCCCAGGTCCCACCACCATCATGATTACAAGTAGAAAAAGAAGATGTGGTATACCGTGAAAAGCATCGACGGTCCTCATTATGACACGGTCAATCCATCCGCCATAATAGCCAGAAATAAGCCCTAGAACGACACCGATTACGCCAGCGACGACAACGGCGCATACTCCTACAAGGAGGGAAATTTGCGAGCCATAGATAAGTCTGCTCAGCATATCTCTTCCCAAGTTGTCCGTGCCAAGCGGGTATTCGGGCGACCCGCCGTCCATCCAAGACGGAGGCAACAAACGTACTTTCACATTGGTTTTCACAGGATCATGAGGTGCCAAAACAGGTGCAAAAACAGCCATACAGCACATAATCAATACGATAATGAGCCCGACAATACCCGTCTTGCTGTTGAACAGCGATTTGGTCGTTTTCTTCCATATATTGTTGCCTGCTCCCTTAGATATGGCCGGCAGCAGTTGGGATTGTGTCTCGTTGGAAATAGACATCTGCTTCTTCCCTTCATTAGTTGTATTTAATCCTTGGATCCAAGTACCGGTAAAGGATATCGGCAAAAAGATTACATATAACGACGATAATCGAAATCACAAATACCGCTGCCTGAACAATGGCCATATCTTTCGTGTTGACTGCCTGGATAATCAATTGTCCCATTCCTGGCCATGCAAATATCGTTTCTGTAATAAGCGACCCGCCGAGCAATCCCGATAGATCCATTGCAATAACGGTAACTACCGGAAGCAAAGAGTTGCGTAACGCGTGTTTACATACCACCACCGTTTCACTTAACCCCTTACTTCGTGCCGTACGTACATAGTCTTGGCTTAAAACTTCCAGCAGATTGGAACGTATTAATCGGGTTAATTTTGCTGCAAGCCCTGACCCGAGCGTAATCGCCGGTAAGATTAAGTGGGCAAAACCGCCGCGTCCCGAAACCGGAAACAAGCTCATTTGCACCGAGAAAATCAAAATAAGCATGATGGCCACCCAAAAGTTTGGAGCTGCCTTTCCCAAGACGGAGAATCCGGTAATTACAATATCCCATACCGAATTTCTTTTCAGAGCCGAAAGTATGCCTAAAGGGAATGAGATAAGGATTGCAACTAGTATCGAAGCTATACTTAATTCGAGACTGGCGGGGAGCCGTTCGAGCACGATGGGCAAAGCTTGTTGATGATAACGGAACGAATTTCTGAAATCACCTTGAACGATGCCGGACATAAAACGGTAAAATTGTACATATACCGGTTGGTCCAGTCCCAGTGCAGCGGACAGCGCAATCCGATCGGCCTCCGTTGCATTTTCCGGCAGCATTAACGCTACAGGATCTCCGGATACATGCACCAAAAGAAACACGATTAAGGATATCAAAAGTAATAAAGGAATCAGTTGAAGTACCGATTTGAAAATATAATTTTTCATAAATCCACTCCTGTGTCGGTTAAAAGTGAGAAGGGAGAATAATCATCTCGCCTCCTCTTGTCGAATTACTTTTTCAAACTGATTTCGTCTACATAGAGCATTTCGTCGATACGCGGATTGAATTCGATTATGTCTTTTACAGCATATATTCCTTTAAGCTGCAGCAGTGGGATAATAGGGCGATCTTTAGCGATCATCTGCTGAAGGGTTTGGAACTCCTTCTCCCTTGAGGCTAAGTCCATGTTGGATTCAGCATGGTTATAGATTTTATCGAATTCCGGGTTTTTATAATCAGACTCACCAGTAGACTCCTGAGAAGTCAGAGCACCGTAATCGCTGGCCGGATCGTTTAAAGAGCTGGAAATACCGTTCATCCGAAGACCAGCAAAAGATTTAGCCGATTTTTTCTCGTTAAACTTGCTTGTTTCCAATATTTCCAACTTTACTTTAATGCCGACTTCCTCAAGCATCGCGCCTACTAATTCGGTCATCTCTTTATCTTTTAAGTATTGACCGTTACCGGAAGAAATCGTAATTTGGAGATTGTTTTCAACGCCCGCTTCTTTAAGAAGCTCCCTCGCACGCTTAGGGTCATACAAGGATGTGTTGTAGAGTGAAGTCTCTGAACCTGGTGTGCCAGCAATCGTAATAGTGCGTGTCGGGATGGCACCGCCTTCATAAATCTTGTCGACAATCGCTTTATCATCAATGGCTAAATCAATCGCTTCCCGTACTCTTGGATCTTTAAATTCAGGCTTGCCAGTCGGTACGATCCAATATAAAACCCGTTTTGTAGGAGCTTTAATTACATGAGTCCCCTTGTTGTTGTCAACACGTTTCGCATCGGCAGGTGGAATATCAAGCGCGATATCGATACCTCCTGTCAATAATTCCGCTACACGTGTAGATTCTTCAGGAATTACACGGAACACAACTTGATCCCATTTGGGCGTACCGCCGAAGTAATCCGGGTTTTTTTCGAGCACAATTCGGTTATCTTTAGACCACTCTTTATATTTATAAGGACCGGTTCCAACAGGATTTTTTACAAATTCGTCTATTCCTTTTTCTTCGATATATTTCGACGGCAGCATACCAGAGCCAAGCCGTGAAATCCGGTTAAGCAATATAGGATCCGGTCCATTTGTAATAATGTCTGCGGTGTAATCGTCGACAATTTTTACTTCTTTAATTTGTCTGTAATTACGATTGTCCGTAAACTTGGCGTCCTTAGCTATTCTTTCCAAAGAGAACTTCACGTCTTTCGCCGTGAATGGGTCGCCATTATGAAATTTAACGTTTTGTTTTAATTTTAATCTCCATGTAGTCGGCTCTACGTTTGCCCACGATACCGCCAATCCCGGCTGAATTTTTTGATCTTTGTCTTTAATGACCAAATAATCAAAAACGTTTACAAGTACAGAACCCGTTAATGTATTCCCGGTTCTGTGAACATCAAAGCCGTTAATATCTTTCGTTATTCCAATGGTTAAAACTTTAGGGCCGTTGTCGCTGTTAGCCGTTTGTTTGCCGGTACAACCCGCGACCATTAGCGCTAACACTAAAGTACACAGTAACTGCAGTTTTACGAATTTCCTCATTTTTATGTCCCCCTGACTATAATCTTGATAAAAGCTTTGCAAAAAGTGCGGTTCGCACAGGAAGCTGGCTAAGCAAAATATGCTCATGTTCGGCGTGCGGGCCTTCTCCCACCGCCCCAATGCCATCTAATGTGGGTATGCCAAGCTGTGCCGTAAAGCTGCCATCACTACCGCCCCCAGCCGCCGTTTCTTCTAAAACCAAACCCAATTCTGCTCCGCATAAGGCTGCCTTCAGAAACAATTGTTCGGTTTGGGCGGTTCTCACCATGACCGGCCGAGTTATTCCTCCATGGACGGATAAGGAGATCCCAACTAGATGCGGCTTTATCCCATGGATAAGGCTGGATATCCGTTCAGCTTCTTCCCTACTTGTCATGCGCGCATCAACATGGATTTCAGCTTGATCGGCTACTATATTAGCGCGAGTACCCCCATTGGCAACACCAACATTAATTGTGGTTCCTTTGGAATAATTGGTTAACGAATGAAGATACAAAATTTGATGTGCCATTTCTTCAACAGCGCTTATTCCATCGTCATGATGATTTCCGGAATGAGATGCTATACCTTTAATCTTTATGGTATATCTTCCCACTCCCTTACGGGCTGTCTTCAAAGCGCCTGTATGAGCGGCGGCCGGTTCAGGAACAAGAACTACCCGACTAAGAATCGCTTCCTTTTCGATCAGGTCACGTGATGTTATGCTGCTTATCTCTTCGTCACTGGTACATAAAAATACAATCTTGTGACGGATCGGAACACCTAAGTCCTTGCATGCTTTGACAGCCCATATTACTTGGATGATTCCGGCCTTCATATCCAAAATGCCCGGACCATAAGCTTTATTACCTTCCAGCCGAAAACTCAGTCTGCCTGCTTCCCACACGGTATCAAAATGGGTAAGTATCAAAATTTGTGAATCTCCATAACCGTATGTAAAACGCAAATGATCGCCGGTTGTTTGTTGGGGCAGCACTTCAGCTTCCAATCCGAGACGGCTTCGAAAAAGCGCTTTCATTACTTCCCCGCATTGATCGACCATTTCCTTTTTATGCGAAGGAGACTCCGCACACACCAAGAATTCAAGATCTTCCATAATTAGATGCTTCTTATTCTGCAGATACTGTAAAACTTCATCCATGTCGGCACCTTCCGGTTTATTCAAATAAAATGTCGTGGTTCGAGTAAAACTCCTCCAATTTTTGCAGACGCTTTTTGACTTGAATATTCTCTTTGGTTCTGACTCCAACAACAATGAGATTCAAAAGGCTGATCACAGAAGATATGGAGTTATATCCGGTTTCATCCCTATTCGCATTCGTTATCAGCGTCAGGTCGGAAATACATCCAATAGGGGAAAGTTTATTATCCGTCACCGATATTATCGTTGCCCCCTGCTCTTTGGCGCTCTTTACAAACTTATAGGTTTCTTTGGCATAACGGGGAAACGAAATGGCAAGAACAACCGAGTTCTCCGTCATGCTGAGCAGCGTCTGAAAAATGTCACCGTTCATTGGAACAAGACTGACATTATCGCGTAAATATCCCAGGGTACTGGCAAACCAACTTGCAGCCGAATATGACGAACGAAATCCGACAACCGCAACTTTATCCGCTTCGATAATCCGACTGATAACGTTTTCTAAATTATTCAAATCAAGCTGATTTTTAGTTTGTTTTAAAATTTTAATATCATTTTCAAGAATTTGTGCAAACAGATTGCTCTCATAGGTTGATTCCATGTCTTTATCATGCTCGGTTTGATGATTATTCTCCAAAATTTGCTCACGAATATGATTTTGCATTTCTGAAAAACTGTTATATCCCAACGCATAAGACAAACGGATTACGGTCGTTTCACTAACATTCGTGTCCCTGCTTATTTTAGCCAAAGTACCGTAACTGCACCTTTCCAGGTTTTGCAGAATATATTCAGCGACCTTTCTCTGACCCGGAGAGAGTCCATCATATTTCCCCTTTAATAAATCCTCAAATATTAACTGTTTCACCCACCCACCACCAAAAGAATTATTTTCTTCATAAATTAACTATGAAGAATTTATTTCTTCACAATCATAGCATACTCTTATTTATAAATACAGCAAAATTTTTGTTTTTTCTCAATGAAAGAAAGCACTAAAAAGCGACCGAGCAATCATCGGTCGCTGGACTTATTATCGTTTTCATCTAAATACATCACAAGTGGCTTTTTTTGAATTAGCTCTTAGGGAGCTAGCTTGGAATCTGTTTTTCCGGGCGTTATGTTGAGCAACTCTATCGTTCTAAAGCCTTAGAACATCGAATTTCTTCATTTCGATTCATGTTTTCTCCACACTGAAGTTCTTCCATTTTCCACTCTAATTTCCTCATATATTCAAGTATTTCATATTGTGTTCTTTCCGAAATAAACCCTGGTACTCCTTTCGTTTCAATCTGCATGATTTGCTCAAAATCTGAACTTTTCTTAGTAATCTGGTTACATCTAGTATTTTTAAATTTAATCAAAATTTTCTGAAAACACTCCCATCACTCAAGTCGGTTATGTAGGAGCATAAGTTTATTGTAATGATCACAGTCGCCTGTAAATGGATAATTGTAATACTGTTTGTTATATTCTATCGTCCCTTTCATACGTGAGATGTTATCTTCAACAAGGTCTATTAGCTCGTCCATTATTTTATCTCCTTTAACAAAGGTCATGCAGCCTACTCCAGAGCAGGCTGCACATCATCATACTACTATTACCGCTTCACCTTATAAAACTCATGATACAGCTTCATCAGAGCCCGCTTCTCTATCCTTGATACGTAGCTGCGGGAAATCCCAAGCTCCTTAGCTATCTCCCGCTGAGTCCGCTCCTCGCCCCCAGCCTCCAGCCCGAATCGCCCGACTACGACCTCTCGCTCCCGCTCATCCAAAATATCCAAATTTCTGTATATTTTCGATTTTTCGATTTTGAGCTGCACTTTATCTACAACATCATCGGCTTCCGTTCCGAGAATGTCAATCAATGTAATCTCATTGCCTTCTTTATCCGTACCGATAGGGTCATGCAGCGAAACATCCTTACGCGTTTTCTTCAGAGAACGTAAGTGCATCAGAATCTCATTTTCTATACAGCGAGCAGCGAAAGTAGCCAATTTGGTTCCTTTATCTGGTGAAAACGATTCGATAGCTTTTATTAGCCCAATCGTTCCAATTGAAATGAGATCCTCCAGATCCTCACCTGTATTGTCGAATTTTTTGACTATATGCGCCACGAGCCGTAAATTATGCTCAATCAATAAATTACGGGAATGCTGGTTGCCTTCGGCCATTAGACGTAAATGCTTTTCTTCTTCAGCTTCGGCGAGCGGTTGTGGAAATGCATTGTTTTTTACGTAAGAAACCAACAACATTAATTCTTTTATAAATAAGGCTATAGCAGTGAAGAAACCTGGCACAGCAGCCACCCCCATGATGAGATTAGTAACATAATATGTGGGCCGCTGCCTATAAGTGCCTGTACGCCCAAAAAATACTACAGCTCCGCGACTTAATATACTCAAATGATCTCTTTTTCTTCCATTTCATTTGGCTGTATATCCCCCGTCAACAGGGAGATTCGTTCCGGTTACATATAGAGAGGCATCGGAAGCAAGAAAGACGATGGGCCCCCAAATATCGTCCGCTTTAGCCATGCGTCCAAGCATGGTTTTAGCATTATACCTTTCAACGAACTCGGCAGTATTTTTTTCCGTTTGATAGCCGCCCGGAGAAATACAGTTGCACCTAACCTGCTTAGCGCCATAATAGCTGGCTATAAATCGGGTAAAATTGATCATGCCTCCCTTGTGAAAAAAATAATCGGGAATCATACCATTACTCGACAGCCCCTCATACAGACTTGGATCCGGTCCGACCATCCCCTGGATTGAGCCTATGTTAATAATCGACCCTCGACCTTTTTCCGCCATCCAATCTCCGATGACCCGTGTAAGCTCAAATAATCCAGTTGCATTGACGGCCATGCTACGAGCGAATGCGTCTAATGGGCTGTTAAAATGGGACATGGTACGCGCAACTGCATTGTTCACGAGGACATCGCATTTGCCGGCTAAAGCTTCCATTTTCTCCCGGATGTCTGCTATGGTGTCTAATTGCTCTTGATCGAATTGAATGGCTTGAACGTTTAAGCCTAACTTGTAAAAATCAGCTTCAATTTCTTTAAACCGCGATTCCTCTCGTGAGGTTATGAAAACATCGCCTCCCGCTTGAGCGCAGGCAATTGCAATCTGTCTACCGTATAAGCCGGCGCCTCCCGTTATCAAGACGGATTTACCGGCTAATGAAAAGCTGTTCAACACATGGGAATTCAAATTATCTCCCTCCCTCTCGAACCAAATGCTCTGACGGGTCAAATTTAATCAATGTAAAATGTTCAACGCCCTAAAGAGTGCTGCAAGCAATCTCAATCAATGTGATAGTGCAAGATGGTCTTTTGTTCCCTCTGTCGGAAAATGGTTACTAGATCGTTCGTTACCAAGCGGTCCAGCCTCCGTCAACCATCAGGTTTGCGCCTGTCATATAGCTAGATGCGTCTGACGCGAGCAGAAGCACGGCTCCAGCCACCTCACGCGGCTTCCCAGGTCTGCCCAGCATCGTCTTCGCGGAGAGCCTCTCCAGAAAAGCAGCATTTTCGCTCACCGCCGTATTTGGAAAGGGGCCGGGTGATATGCTGTTGCAGCGGATACCATATTTCGCTAAATGTGCAGCGCTATACTTGGTCAGTTGAACGACAGCGGCTTTACCAGCGCCGTAGTTGGGAGGATTATTAGCTCCACTGTCCCCATAAATGGACGGATCGGGTGAGACGACTCCATACATAGAGGCGAAATTAATTATCGAGCCGCCACCGCTTCGCCTCATGTAAGCAATCGCCTCCCTCGTGCAGCGGAAGGCTGTACCCGCAGCGCCGTCCAAGCCCATATTCCATACCTCATCGGTCATAAATTCAAGCTCTGCCCCCTTGCCATATCCGGCTCCGTAGGTAGCGCAGTTGATCAGAACGTCCAGCTTGCCGCTCGCTTGATCATGAAGACGCAGCATTTCGCGGATCGATTCGGTGCTTGATAAATCGCATAGGAGATGCCTCAGCCGCCCTTCTTGAGCCTCTTGTTCCAGAGCAGGGCTGGAACGGCAAGCAATATCCGCGATCGTAACCTCTGCGCCGAATTCAAGCAGTGCTTCGACTAGAGCGGAACCCAAGAAGCCTGATCCTCCGGTGATAACTACGCTTTTATTGTGTAAATCGAACAGCTCTTTGTACACCGGTTCTCCCTCATTTCCATTAGCTTGTAGTGGAACCGTATATCGAATCAGCGGACACGGATTCAGTACTGTGTGAGATCCCTTTTGCAATACCGCTCAAATACTGACTGAAGCCGACCGCATCCGCACCTACACTGATAAAGCGATAGCCCATAGCGGTCAAATCATTCAAATTGGCTATACTTCCTACGGTGCCTGCATATTTCCCATGCTTCTGAGCCAGTCGCGCGATGTTCTCGCGTGTTTCCTTAAGCTGCGGTTGATCCCACTCGCCCGGCGCGCCGATCCCTTGACTGAAATCTCCCGGACCAAAGAAGATCATATCCAAGCCGGGCAGGGCGATAATGGCTTCCAGCTCGGGGAGCGGCTCGGGATCTTCAATCTGCAGCACGTTGAATCTTTGATCATTCGCTTGCTTCATATATTCAGCCAAATCCAGATTACAGTAAGCCCCATCCGCATTTCCCCCGTCCAGCGGCCTTCTGCCGACAGGATGAAACTTCGTATAATGGATGACCTGCTTGGCATCAGCCAAATTCATAATATGCGGGACCATAATTCCTGCAGCATCCATCTCAAGCGGGCGGATCATATCGCTGTAGCTGCCTCTTGCCACCCGAACAAGCACATCCACATCATAAGCTTTGGCAGCCCATATCTGCCGCTCAACAACGGAAAAATCATTAGGGACATGCTCCATATCCGTCCATAAGCAGTCCACACCGGAAAATCTTGCCGCCATCTCCGATATTCTCGGATCAGCTAAGTTCAACTTTAACGCGATTGCCGTTTGTCCGCTGCGCAGCTTGCGCAGCACTCTGCTCGGCCTCATAGCCTGTTGGTTGCTCAATCCAATACCCCCTTCAACTCATTAAAATTCAGAACCCGGATCAATCCGCTGTAATCTCCTCCAGCATAACAACCCTGCCGCCCTCCTCACGGCTACGTGTTCCTGCGATGAGCATTCGCATCAGCTCTTCCGTTTCGCTGAAAGGAAACGGAAGCTCTCCCGTTTGCAAATAACTGACAAATGCCTCCAGCTGAGCTTTGAAGGAATAGAAGGTATCCTGCAGCGCCGCAGCAGCATTACCTTTCGTTCCACAAAGCTGGAGCAGTCCGAACGCACCATACATATCTTCAATTGCCGCTACAACCACATCGCCATGAATCCGATGCTTGAACAATACAATATTCCGCTCTTTGGTTCCGCTGTTCTGAGCGGAAATAAATCCGGGACCAAGAATAGGATAGATGGACTCCAATGCGTGAATCCCGTATCTTTCCCAGCTTTTAAAGGTGGTTACACTGGAAAAGCGAAGCTCTCCTAACTCATGAATGGAAGCGCGATAAGGCATAAATTCTTTGCAATAACGCATACAGCTTGAGGACATTATCCTCGCTCCGTCACGTACCCAGCGGGAAAATTGCTTGAGATCACACTCATTGTCGGTCAATGGCTTATCGACAAACACCGGCACCCCAGCTTCAACAAAGGGGCGGCAGCGCTCTACATGCTCAAATCCGATATCGGTGGTGATCAATACGCCATCCACCTGCCCGATCACATCCTCAGGTCGTTCTACTACATTTGGAATCAGCGAACATTGGGCAACATGCTCAGCCTCCTCTCGCTTATCCGTCCAAATGTGAGTAATACAGGCACCGGGAATTTGCAGCTTCTCCTTGGGCTCCTTCTCTAGATATCGCGGAATGCCCGGATACGGGCATTCCTCCATGATTTGCGGGTTATACCCATTAAATATGGCACTCCAGGAATAAGGATGCCCATTGCCATCTACCATACCGAGTACGGCAAGTTTAAGCTGACGCATAAAATCCCTCCTTGTTATTCATCAGCTCCCGACTGTTTAATCTGCACTAGAGCTCAAGCATTTCCGTGCGGGATAGGGTACTGCTTACGAGCGTTGACCTTCATGCTTGTTCCAAACATTCCAAAGCGCTGGAGTAATCAGATACTCGGGTACATTTGCAAATTGCTGCCGGATTAACTCCCGCGTTTCTTCATGCAGCGGCCTTACATTCAACAGCCGTAAATTTTCACGAACCTGCCCTTCCGTTTCGGCCCCTATAAGAACACTGGTCACACCGGTAGTGTAACGGACATAGGAGAAGGCAAATTCAGCAATGGTCATGCTCTCAATTTCAGCCAGCCGGTGAAGCATCCTCAGCCATGGGGCTGCGCTTGCCAGATGGTCAGGAAGCTTCTCTTCATCCATAAATAGAAGCCCCTGCAGGTAAGCGCTCCTTGCAAGCACCTGTTTGCCGGAATCTCTCAATCTCTCTAATCCCCCGGTGCGAATAAGGCGCTGATCCCATACATTGAGCGGAATTTGCACGATTTCATAAATCTCATCTTGGAGGGTCTCCCACAGCTCATCAAGCTCATGGTCTACATGCACACCTAGGGAAACTCCTACTTTACCGATCCGGCCATCCTGAACGCTCTCGCGGAGCAATTGAGTCGTTTCCGCACCGTATTCCTTAAGCATCAGCGGCGTGTGAAGAAGCAGCGCGGGGATTCGCGAAACCTCCAATCTGGCGGCCCGCTCCTTCAAAACTTCATCCAATTGCTTCCGTAATTCATTCATAGTCAAACGGGGCTTTTCATCATGCAGGCTCCATTTGGAAATAATAAACGGCTTCTGTTTGCTCGAAAAATAGTGTCCCAATACTAACTCTGAGCTGCCATAGGAGGGCGCTGTGTCAAAAGAGGTGATTCCTCCCGCAATTGCGGCATCCAATATTAGGCGGGAACTTTCCATATCCGGTTGTCCGGAGCTATTGGCTATTCCGTAAGGAAGACCCAGCTGTACAGTGCCCAGGGTAATAGGTGAAAAGTACACATCGGATTTCGCAAAATAATCCATCCTCACTGAACCCCCATTTTCTATTGAAACTGAAGGAATACTTCCTCTAGGACAGCTTAATCAGCTGCCCCCCATCCACTACCAAGCAATGCCCTGTCATATATCGCGAATCATTCGTGGCCATAAACAGCGCTGCATCGGCAATCTCCTCCGGCATCCCCGCTCTCCCCATTGGGATTGTTTTCAAATAAGGCCCGTAAGCGGTGGGGTTGTCGATGAGCGGCTTCGTCAGCCGTGTTTCGATAAAGCCCGGGCATAGTGCGTTGACCCGAATCCCGTAAGGAGCCAGCTCCAGCGCCATGGACATGGTAAGCAGATTAATGCCACCCTTGGTTGCATTGTAATGGGCCTGATCCCCTTCAGCTGCCAATCCGTTGACGCTGGACATATTGATGATGGAGCCCGCTTTCCCCTGTCTTACCAGCTCTTTCGCAACCGCTTGCCCAGTTAAAAAGGTACCCTTCAAATTAATAGCCATATGTCTATCCCACTCTTCCTCTTCCAGATCAAGAAAAGGAGCTGGCTTGCATATACCCGCATTATTGACAAGCACATCTACGGTGCCCCAACGCTCCAGGACGGTGTCAACCATGCGGCGAACGTCGACATTATACTGAACGTCCCCGTCAATCCAGATCGCTTCACCGCCTGCCGTTTCTATCTCTCCCGCTGTCTCCTGGAGCATGGTACGATTGCGACCGGTTATGGCAACCTTCGCACCTTCCGATGCAAACCGTAAGGCCGTCGCTTTGCCAATACCGGTCGAACCGCCGGTAATCAGTGCTACTTGCTGCTTCAGCCTCATTGTACAGAGCCTCCTCGTAGAGTATTGAGCGCTCTGTCCATGGCTGAGAGTGTTTCGTCAATCTCCTGGTCCCCATGCGCAGTCGAAACATACCATAGACCATTGGAACGGACCAGAACTCCCTCCTCCAGCAGACCTGCTGCGAATTCGGTATATCTGGCTGCATCCCGCTTATTGAATGAAGCGAAATCCTCAACCTTCAGCTCATCGGTAAACATCATATGAAAAACAGGGCCTGCCTGATTGATGATTCCCGCAATTCCGTGCTTGACGAGCAGCCTTCGAATCCCCTCAACCAATCTAACCGCTGTCTGCTCCAGCTGCTCATAGACAGCACCTCCAGCTTTTGACAGCTCAGAGATGGTCGCAAGTGCCGCGGAGGTAGCTATACAGTTACCGTTCAAGGTCCCAAGGTGACTTACTGTCCCGTTCCCTACGAGCTCCATCAATTCCTTGCGGCCAGCAACTGCACTGATGGCTATCCCTCCACCGAGCGCTTTGCCGATCGTAACCAAATCCGGCTTCAGCCCGAATTTACCATGGGCTCCACCGAGGCTTAGCCGGAAGCCCGTGATCACTTCATCAAGAATCATGACAATATCCAGCTCTTCCGTCAGTTTTCTCATCAGCTCAAGATAGCCGGGCTTAGGTAGAATACATCCGGAGTTGCACATAACCGGCTCGGAGATGACCGCCGCAATCTCATGCCCATACCGCCGAAGTGTCTCCTCTAGCGCAGCTGAATCATTCCATGGCAGCAGAAGGATATCTTCCAAGGCTTGCTGGCTTTGGCCTTCTGTTCCCGGAAAGATCTGATTGTCTGAGTCCAAGACGGATCCGAATTGCCTCATATCAGAGCTCGGGAACGAAGTGAAGATCGAGTCTGCCCAACCGTGATAATGACCGTGAAAACGAACGATTTTCCGTTTGCCGTTATAGGCTCTGGCCAATCTCAGCGCCAGCATGACTGCTTCCGTGCCGGAACCGCTCAAGACGACTTGCTCCGCGCAGGGCAGAGCTTCCGTTAGCCTGCGGGCCAGCTCGAATTCCCCAGTATGCTGAAGACCGAACGTAGTACCGCATTTCAGGGCAGCATGGATGCTATCCGTGATGGCTGGGTTACTGTGACCTAACAGCAGCGGTCCGTAGCCAAGCAGGTAATCAATATACTCATTGCCATCTACGTCGCTAATCCGCGGACCTGAGCCTGCCGCAGCAAACAGCGGGACAGGCTTCATCGCGCTTCTTAGGGAGCTCGACACTCCTCCAGCCAAAAAGGCTTGAGACTCGGCGTAATTTACTCTGGATTTATCTAAGGTCTTCATGCTCATTCCTCCTCTACAGTCCAAGCCTGGGCTGAGGCTCTGTGTCCAACGGATAGACGGGCCTTTTCACGTTACAATATTGAAAATGATTAAGATTTGCGCTGCAGCAGCCCTGTGAATCCACATTGACTACATGCTTGGCGAATGGAGCGAATGCTGCCTGCCACGCGACCGCCGATTTAGCTAAAATAATTTTGAAATCCGCCGGCCACAAGCCGACAGATCTGACATGACCCAAATCCCATGGAGGCACCCGTTTCTCTGTCAGAATGACGGTTAGCAATCCGCATTGGATAACGGCAGATTTGCCCATCTCGGCTTGCTGACCCGTCATATAAGGTCCGACATGCCGGTAATGTCCGTCAAACAGCAGCCTCACCACCCCTCGGAGTGCAACCGGGTCGCCGTGCAGCGAATCCGTCTTGCCTCCCGTCATCTCAGCAAAGTCTCCACCAACTCCAGCCTTATAAGCCGCCTTAACTGCTGCAGGGTCACAAATGACGGCCAATGCCGTCTGCTTAGCTCCAACCAGCTCGGCTAACACAAAGGTAGCGTCTGCCGGAGCCCCTCCTCCTACGTTATCCGACCCTTCAGCCAGAATCACAGGCCCGTCGGGCCATGCTTGTGCTTCCTCTACGGCTTTCTTCGGTGAGACGTAGGCAACATCGAATGATTGCTTACGCTTCAATGCCAGCTTCACAAGCTCCTCCACATAGTAACCTGCCAGCTGTGAGTCTCCATCGGTAGTGACAATGAATGACATCCCCGCATCGGGCACATCGCTGTATGGGAAACCGCCGGATACGGTCACATTGAGTACTCTCGGGTCAGCTTCTATAACAAATGCCTGTTCCATTAACTCCTTCATACTGCCCTGCTCCGTCATCATTCCTTGTGGTACAACGAGCATACCCGTATGCCCGTAGGCAGCGGCAGGTTGGATCTCTCCGCGGACTTTTCGTACCAGCAGTTCAAGGGCTTCTACAGCCCGCTCATACATATCAATGTGCGGATAAGTATCATAACCGACAATCAGGTCCGCTTTTCGAACCATATCCGGACTGATATTTCCGTGAAGATCGAGCGTCATCACGATCGGGAACCCATCGCCTAGCTTGGCTCGCAGACCACGAAGACATTCCCCCTCATAATCCGGATACTGCGCCGAGACCATGGCTCCGTGCATAATGAGAAGAAGTCCGTCTGCAGTCTTGTCAACCGAAGCGATGAGTGCTTGAAGCAGTGCGTCCGCTGTAGATGCACTGACGATACCACTAGGAGTTGCCGCAGTGTACAAGCCTGGTTCAAGGAGCACGCCTTCCTTTTCAGCCGCAGCCAAGACGCCGCCCATCGTCGTACGTGTGCCGACATACCGTCGGCTGAACGCTTCTACTCCCTCCGACCATTCACTTTGAAACCGATCCAGCTCCGTCAATCCGGGAGCAAACGTATTCGTTTCATGCACTATTCCAGCAACCGCTATCCTAAGTTGGGTCCCTGTCACCTGTACACTACCTCCTCTAAAGCGCTCCATCCTGCATTTCCAGCTTAGCTGATAGCACTAACTATATAGCTTAGCTTTATTGATTACTGCGAATGGTCGGCGAATATGCAATGGCATCGATTTCCACAAGGTAGCTGCCAATAGAGCAGCCAATGGAGGTTCGTGCGGGAAACGGACGCTGCATAGCTCCTTCATAGGCTCTGTTGTAGCCTGGAAAGTCCTCCGCTCTAGATAGAAAAGCATTAATTTTCACTATATGATCTAACGTTAGTCCGGCTGTGCGAAGTATTGCTTCTATATTTCGCAGGCACTGCACCGTCTGCTCTTCAATGGTATCCCCTACCACCAAGCGGCTTTCCGGATCTACGCCTACCTGACCTGAGACATAGACGAAGTCACCGGCACATAAAGCTTGGGAAAAGGGAAGCGGAAATTCCGGCGCTTCAGCGGTATGCAATTGAATGGACATACGATTCACTCCTTTAATCTTTAATGGACGCGGACATGCAGCAAGCCATCGTACCTCCGCGTATAGCCAGTTTTAAGTAATTTGGCCTCTGCCATTGACTTGAATCATCCGTTCTATGTTACCTTCCCGCAAGCCGATCAGCTGGTCATGCAAATTAACTACTGCGCAGCAATGATTCGGAATGATGGACAGCCTGTCACCAATCCGAAACGTAATCCCGTCCGGAACCGATAAGATGCCGTGTTCCTCACTTAGACGTTCTATCCGAATTTCGGGATGCTTTGGAATTAAGCCAAAGCCGCTGCGGTGCGGACTGATGTCGTTGGTCAGCGTCTTCGAGCCTGCGTCGATGATTACCGTCCCCGGTCTTGGCGTACTGACGACTGTAGCCACTATACGCATGGCACATTCTCTTTCTTCGATTAGACCCGGATACAGCTGAGATCCGTCGCCGAATACGTAAGCTCCCGGTCTCATCTCTGTAATACCGGAGCCAGCCAGCTGCCCGATAAACTTTGAGGTTGGTGTTGAACCGACACTAAGCTCATTCACCTCAACCCCTTTTCTCCGTAATACGCGTTGACTTTCAATTAATGCTTCCGCTTCAGTTCGGGCAACCTCCAAACAATCATCAGGACTGCTCTTTCCGTAAGCATGCCCGGCATGGGTCATCAGCGCAGCCAGCTTGATTCCTCTTAGCTTGGCAATCTGGAGCGCTAGCTCCGCGGTCTCGTCTCCCGGTTGTTTACCACAGCGATTCAAGCCGCTATTCACATCCAAATAGAGCGGAATTCGCAGCTTCAATTGCTCTCCCAGCTCCGACAGACTATGGGCCGCTTCATAGCTGTCCACGCTGACGTAAACCGAAGCACGCTGCAGCAGCCTGCCTAGTCTTTCCAGCTTCAACCGTCCCACGATCGGAAAAGCTATCAATATGTCATCGATTCCGCCCTCAACCATCACCTCTGCCTCGCCGAGCTTGGCAACCGTAATGCCTGCGGCTCCATGACGAAGCTGCTCACCGGCAAGCCACAGGCTCTTATGCGTCTTCGTATGCGGCCTAAGACGTACTCCAGCCTTGGCAGCCAGTTCTGCTGTCCATCGCAAATTAGCATCCAGCCGATCAAGATCGATTACGATGGCAGGGGTATCCACGGATTCGGGAAGTGCTTGAAATGGCATCCAGCTCCCACCTTTCTTTTTAAGTAACTAAATCCTCCGTAGTGCTTCATGCAGGTCTTGCAACAGCGTTTGCGCTTCTTCCAATCCTACGGACAACCGGATTTGCGAATAGCTGAAGCCGCGTGCGAGCACTTCTTCCTCCGATCCCGACATCGCCGCTGCATAGATGATGCTTTCAAAGCCTCCCCAGCTGCCACCGATACTGATATGTCGAAGCGAGTCAATGAAAGCTCGTATGCCCGACTCATCTGCATTAAGCTGAAACGACATCAATCCGCTGCTACCGGACATTTGCTTCTTGGCCAATTCGTATTGACGGAAGTCCGTCAAGCCCGGGTAGCTCACTTCAGACACCTTGCTCTCCTGCTTCAAGAAAGCGGCAATTTGCAGCGCATTTTTTTCATGCTTTTCCATTCGCAGTGCCAATGTCCGAATTCCCCGTAATAATTTGGCTGACTCGTATGGAGATAGTACTGCCCCCAATTGAGGCAAAGCGGAGATCCATTCCCGCGAGCCAATTACAGCTCCGGCTACCAGATCGCTATGACCGCCCAAATATTTGGAAGCGGAGTGTATGACGACGTCTACTCCAAAATCCAATGGATTTTGAAAAACGGGGGTTGCCCATGTATTATCCATAACAACTATTATTTGATGCTGCTTGGCGAGCTCGGTAATGGCACGAACCGGCTGCAATTCAAAATGCCAAGAGGTCGGACTTTCGAGATAAATCAGCTTCGTGTTCGGTTGGATGGCTTCCTCAAATTCTTCTATCGTCTGGCCGGACACAAAGGTGGTTTCCACTCCAAACTTCTTAAAGGCGTTGCTTAGAAAATCGGAAACGCGACCATACACATTTTTCACAGTAATCACATGACTGCCCTGCTCCAAAACGCTTAAAAGGACGGTGTAAATCGCCGCAGTTCCTGAGGAAAAGCATTTGGCCTCTTCTCCCTTCTCAAGCTCTGCCAGCTTCTTCTCAAGCGCAGCCGTTGTCGGGTTCCCGTTTTTGCTGTAGCCGTAACGAAAAATGCTGCCTTCAGCCGCTTGTTTAACGGTCTCATAATTGGGATAACGGTAGATTGTATTTTCAAACACTGGCGGAATGACCGCACCTAACCAATCCTCGACATCGCCGTCAATAGACGTCACAATCTCTTGAACCCTTTTCAAGTCATCCCTCATACTGGTTTACACTTACCCTTTCAACAGATCCATTATTCAGATAGGAACGATTCAAGGCATCAGCTACATATAACGGATAAATTCCGTCTTCAAGCGTACACACTGGCTTGACTCCAGCGCGTAGTATCTGGACCAGGTGATCCGCAGCATTCACAATACTGCTGGATCGGCCATGCAGGCCTTGTTCTGTCTGCTCCAGCACCAGCTGTCTCACGTTCGTGAGCAAAGGGTGCTGTTCCGTAGCGTAGAAACGAATTTCATCACCGCTTTTGAGCATTTCGATTTTGCCCTTCTCCAAATATAGATCCATCTCAAACATTAGAAAATCACGGTCGTCAAACCCTTCCGCATAGCCGGCAACACTTCCGTTCTCCGCCGTAAATGTAAAGGAATAGGTCCAATCCTCCCGGTCATCCAGGTTCGTCGGAACCCGCTGCAGCACCTGGACGGTATCCATCTTGGCTGCTACGAAACGTACCAGGTCAAACAGATGGGAGCCATAATTGTAAATACCTCTTGTGTAGCGGAGATGAATTTTTTTAAGCTTACCGAAGCGTCCTGATTTCACTGCCTGACGCATTAGTGCGGCGCCCTCGCTCCATCTCCGGGAAAGATTGACGACCACTGTCCGGTTATGCTTTTCGGCTAATACCGCAATTCCCTCAGCCTCCTCAAGACTGGTTGCCACTGGCTTTTCCAGAAAAATCAGCTTTGCCGCCGATTGCTCGAACACGGTCTTCAGCAGCTCCAGCCTTACATCAGAGGGCGTACAAATACTGATCAAATCCAAATTACTTTCCTTCAACATCGCACTCAAATCGGTATAAAATTTCGCTTCAGGTGCGATTAACGCCAATGAATCTCCCTGCTCCTGACGAACGCCGGCTGCTGCGACATATTCAATATCCTTGTTTAAGTGATAAGCTAAGGAATGGCTTTGCGGTGTGGCCTTTCTGGGTATGTCAAACAGCAGTCCGATGCTGCCTAATCCAATTACCGCTGCGCGATACATGGTGCACCCCCTTTAATTACCAATTGGTCCAGCCTCCATCAACTATAAGGTTCTGACCTGTGACATACCGGGAGGCATTTGAAGCCAGAAACACGGCCGGCCCTTTAATGTCATCCTCTTCAGCAAATCGTCCCATGGGAGTTAGCTTGCGATAGTTGGAGACGAATTGAGCTTTGCTTTCATCCTGAAGGAGTCCGGGATTGTATCCGCCAGGGCTAATACAGTTAGCGCGGATTTGGAATCGGGCATAATAATTTGCTAACCATTTAGTAAAACCGATCATTCCCCATTTGGCATACGTGTACTCAATTCCACTCGTCATTCCTGTATCTCCGTATACGGGAAAATGAGGCCCTACCACGCCTTGTATCGACGCTATGTTAATGATCGAACCGCTCCGCTGCTTGCACATCTGTGTGACTACAGCTTTCGTTATCAGCATAAGTCCCGATCCGTTTACACGCTGCGCTTCCTCCCAGCCATCTCGCGTCGTCTCCTTCAGATCGGCAAGACCCACACGGGAGACAGAATTATTGACCAGTGTATCGATTCTGCCGAATTCCTCAACCACTTCATTTGTAAATTCATGAATACTCGCTTCGCTCTCCAAATCAAGCTGCTTGGCACAAGCCTGTAGACCTTCCCGACTGAGTCTGTCAGCTGCAGCCCGGCAGTCTTCAATGCTGCGTGAAGCGATCACAACCCTAGCCCCAGCTTCACCCATCGCCCGAGCAATCAGCAAGCCGTATAACCCCGAACCGCCTGTCACGACGGCAATTTGACCATCCAGTCGAAATAATTCCATCGTGTGCATGAAAGCCATCCTCCCGTTCAATCGATCCGAATCCACTGCTTCTCTCTTAATGAAGAGAGCGCTGCTTCCGCCGCAGCGACAGACGAATAAGCAGCTGTTCCGTCAAATAACGGCTTTATGCGTTCCGGAATGGGTATTCCCCTTAAGCTATCCCGAAAGGCTGTCATTTCCGCCTTCATCATGCTCACCAAAAAAGCGGCTAGCTGTGATGTATCCTTGCCATAGGCGACTCCACCGTCCATTTGACGGTAAAAGCTTGCCCGCTCCTCGTCCTCTTCCTCCGTGCCGTGAAGTAAATGCTCGGATTCCCTTCCGTCTTTCTTCAAATAAACTTTTGACCTTTTAAAATCGATTCGAATTGCGCCTTCGGTTCCATTTATTTTGATATAATGCTCGCCCCACCGAAAACCGGAGCCGTACTGCATCGTTCCAACCGCCCCGCCTTGAAATTCCAACGTAAGCAGCAATATATCTTCTTCATTGCCATAGCCTTCTCCCAGATGAGCAAGGTTACCTCCCGCTGTGCATACCGCTGCCGCCTGACCCATGATCGATTGCAGTAAATCCAACTCATGGATATGGTGAAACAGATGCCCTCCGGAGGTCTCGTTGTTTTTCTTCCAACTAACCTCTGCCTGCCGGGGTTCCCAGCCGGTTCTCTCCGAATGTATAGCTATCGGCTTACCGATGACGCCCTCTTCAATCCACTGGCGCACTTGAACAAGGCCATTCACAAAATAATAAATATGGCCGACCATCATTTGAACCTTTGCTTTTTGACAAGCATCAAGCATGGCCTGACAATGCTTGAGGGAGAGCGCCGCTGGCTTTTCACAAAAGACATGCTTTCCTGTTCTGGCTGCGCGGATGACGTTCTCGTGATGGAGATGACTGGGCGAGGCTACAATCACCGCATCAATGTCCTTGCTGTCCATCAATTCTTCGAGGGATTGCGCTTGGGCACAGCCCAGTTCCTTCGCCAGCAGCCTGGCTCTGCGCCCACCAAATACAAGCTTGACCTCGCAATGCTCCAGTCCTGCCAGAATATGAGCCAAACCGCCGCCAAAATATCCGCAGCCCACAATTCCAAAACGAACCCTTTCCATCGCTGCCGCTCCCCTTCTCAGTTCAGGCTTACCCGATGTCATATTTTAACGGATTCAAACAGGATACTTCCCTAAACTTCCAATATTCCTTTACGTCTTCCCCATGCGGGAAAAAGAAGGCAAATACATCGGCATTTGAAGCCCGGAGCTTTACCCGGATCACTTGACGAACGAGCTTTTCCATGTCAGGACTTCCCTTCCATTCCACCTTGGCCGCCGTACTGTCTCCTGTAAATGGAATATGCTCGTTATAAGAGAAGCCTTCCAGTGCTCTTCCCTCCGTATCACAAATCTCTATCCCGACAAATCCCTTGGAAGCATCTGCATTGATATAGAGCTCTCCGTTCTCCACGGCAAAAGGCCTCGTCATCAGTTCGCATTCATCCTGTCCCGCATGTAAATAGACAAATCCGTCAGGACGAAGCATGGCCAGCCCTATAGACTCTTTGGAAATTTCTTCATAAGGGATTCTGGCAAAGCCTGAATGATCAAAGGGAGCTGCGGAATAATAAATCTTCATACCGTCCTGCCTGTAGATGACCGTCGAAGATGGCATTATACATGTGGAGTCCCATTCTTCTTTCGTACCGAGACCAATCAGCTTCTGTCCCTGCATGCATCTGTGCCAGCAAAAGCCATCATGGCTATAGGCCAATTGGATATCCATTGTCCCTGCCATTTTGTTAAAATGCGGATCTGTCAGGTAATCGAAAGTATCATACATGGAGATTAATCCCATAGTATATGGACCGTATGGTGTCATCTGCATCCCGTAAAACTGCGTGAAGCAAGGATCGAGCTGATCCGGCTCAATGGCCAAAACGGGCTTCGTCCAATGGAGCAGGTCGAAGCTTTCAGCCACCCATACACGCCTGTCGGGACACCTCATTCGGAACGACAACCGATACGCTCCTGATACGGAATCGCGGTAAAAACCGATATGACAGTCGCTCTCCACCTCAAGAACAGCCTTGTTAGATATAGGTTTCCAGTGAATTCCATCAGGAGAAGCATATAGATAGATGCTGCAGTGTTCACTGTAAGGTGACATCGCCAGCTTGAATCTTTTGTCGGGATCCTTCTCTTCCGTATCGAGAATGATAGACGGACCATGGGTTCTCGCGTCATTATCCAGAACGATATTCGTTCCGGGCACCACACTCAGCTCTGGTTTAATGAAGTTGATTCCGTCTGACGAATACGCATAATTCAGATAAGAATAGGCTCTGGAGTCGGATTCTCCGAAAGCAGGACCGTAGTAGTGGGAGGAATACCAGGTTTTGTACAGCTGTTCTTCTTCATCATACAAAGCGGTTCCGTAATAATGAGCGCGTTTGAATTCGTTTGGTAATTCAGGCTTCAAAACCGGATTTCCGCTGTATTTTTGCGCTTTTCCCAGTTCTCTTCTGAAGACTTGGATATATTCGTAGGTGCGGTTATCAAAAAAGGTGAACTTGACGTTACGGCTCACAGCTTCCATACAGCCCTCCTTAATGTATCCGCCGACACGAGCTAGCGGAGCTTATTCTGGTCGCTCCAGCTTATGCCCTTAAGTACAATCTCCAAAGCGCAGGGCATAAATATCGGCATCCTTCAGCTCAAATTTAAAGCGAACCGCCTTTCCGACAAATGAGGATAAATCGGCATTGCCTCGCCATGTCACCGTATAACTCAGCTCATCGCCATAAATGATATCGCAGTCTTCAGTACTGAAATTGGATATCGGCCAGCCTGATTCATCTATAATGCCGACTTTAACTGAGCCTGGAGCCGAAGTCGCGTAGTTAATCATGAGTGCATTCCCTCCTACAGCCAGCAGCTTGGTCGTAAAAACACCTCCTGTATAGTCGCCGTGTACAGAGGCAAATCGGTGGCGGGGGACAGTAACTCTGCGAATTCTGGAATCATCCCATTGATAGTGCTCATTGATATAGAGTGAAAACTCCTCGGTCGAGGTTTCAAGAATGCCCCATGCGGGAGCTGAGCTTCTCTGGGTCCAGTTTCGCGGATCGAGACCTGGACGGGTCCACGCTTCACGGAATGCACGCTTCCAAAACATGCCATTGCGGCTGGTCATAAACGTATTGTCGGAAACTCCGACCTTGCTGTGTCCGGCAATTTTAAATCGTTCCGGCATAAATCTCATAGGGAAAGATAAGTAAATATGCTCAGCTCCTGGGCATGGCAGCGTACTGTTCGTATAAAAATGCTCCAATGGTCCTTTGTCGTATTCGTTGGGCTGTGGCTCCGTCCAATGTATGAAGTCTTCTGACGTACTGTATTGGATTGCTCTTACCCCAACAAAAACAGCGGAATCCTCAGGTGCTTCAATGTTCGGCTCCAGATTAGAGGCAAAGTATCTGGAATAACAGATATAACAATTTCTTTGCGCATCCCAAAAAGCAAGATTATGGGAATCAAAGGCTCCCTTAGTTAAAACAGGTTCTTCCTGAAACTTAGTAAAATGCAATCCGTCTTCGGAAACAAAGGTAAACAATCCTCTTGGCGCGTAACCGGCTACTGCTTTATATTTTTCCTGAGGAGGGACTCCTGGTCGTGTATCCAGAAAAGGACTGAAATTGTGGGCGATATTCCCAAGCATAATGATATTGTTCCTCGTCGACCCGTTAAACTCATGAATCCCAAGCTCCGGGCGCTCCCAGTGGATGCCATCCCGACTCTCTGCATAACAGCAGGCTTGGCCGTTGGAATGATCGGAGCTGTTGTCGAATGTTCCCCGATAGTACATACGGTAAATGTCTCCATCTTTAAACACACTGCAATAAATACCGCTGCCGGAGCCTTCCCACGGCTGATCCATCGTTAAAACAATTTCCTTCTTTTCCGGGGGATTCAGCTTAAGATAAGTCTTCTCCATCCGGTGAATTAAAGTATCGTCTACGAACATCTCCACCTGTTTTCCAATTTGCAGCACATCCCGCTTCTGATCGCTCATTTTGTTCTCTCCTTAGAATTTGTGCTTAAGCAAAATCTATTTTCTTAAACATTTAAAATCGGCATTGTATCGGCCAAATGACAAGCCACATAATGATCTTCGGCTCCAGCAGCCTTGCGCAGCACGGGTGCTTCGGTGCGGCAAATATCCTGGCATTTCGAGCATCTGGGATGAAATCTGCAGCCTATGGGCGGATCGATAGGGCTCGGAACATCGCCTTTCAGCACAATCCTCTCCTTTTGCCGATCTAATTCCGGATTGGGGACCGCCGATAACAGCGCTTCCGTATAAGGATGCCGGGGCGAAGCATACAAGCTCTCCGAGGCTGCTATCTCTACCACTTGGCCGAGGTACATGACAGCGATTCTGTCGCTCATATACTCAACAACGCTGAGATCATGCGCAATGAAGATATACGTCAAATTCAACTGCTGCTGTAAATCCTTCATCAAATTCAAAACCTGAGCCTGAATGGACACATCGAGTGCTGATACCGGCTCATCGCATACGATCAACTCAGGCTGAATGCATAATGCCCGGGCTATGCAAATGCGCTGTCTTTGCCCGCCTGAAAATTCATGCGGATATCGGTACATATATTCGGCACGCAAATTCACCGATTCCAACAGCCTGGCAATAATCTCCTTACGCTGTGATCTGCTGCCCATCCTGTGAATGCGGAGCGGCTCGTCAAAGGAGTCAAAGATGGTTTTAACCGGATTTAAAGACGAGTACGGATCTTGAAAAACAATCTGGATTTTTTGGCGGACATCAAAGCTTTCCTGCTTCGTCAAGGTTAGAATATCACGCAGCTCCGAGCCGTCGTATCTGTACAGCAATTCACCCGAGGTAGGTTGTTGCAGTCGAACCAGGCATTTGCCCAGCGTTGTTTTACCGCATCCGCTTTCTCCTACCAAGCCGAGTGTTTCTCCCTTTCTGACGAATAGACTGACGCCGTCAACCGCCTTGACATGACCGACAACCTTTTTAAATACGCCTTTATAGACCGGGTAATATTTCCTGATATCTTTTATTTCGAGCAGCACCTCATTGGTGGGCTTATGGCTGTCTGTCATGCAATACCTCCTCTGCAGTTCCAGCATCTCACTCGGTGGCCGTCCGCGAGAATCGTTTCAGGCGGTACGATCGTGCAGGGAGCGGTTGCAAAGTCGCAGCGGGGTGCAAATTCACATCCCTCCAGCCTTTCGGACGGATCAGGGGTGTTGCCTCTAATCGTTTGGAGCCGTTCATTTCTACCTATTCCCAACACGGGAACGGATTTGAGAAGCGCTTGAGTATAAGGATGCTGAGGCGAACCCAGCACCTGACGAACGGAGCCGAACTCCACAATTCGCCCCATATACATGACGGCGATATCATCAGCCATATCTGCAACAATCCCCATGTTATGGGTAATTAAGATAATGGAGGTTCCGAATTGCGACTGAACCTCTTTCATCAGCTCAAGAATTTGCGCTTGTATCGTCACATCGAGCGCCGTGGTCGGCTCGTCTGCGATCAGTACTCGGGGATTGCACATCATCGCCATAGCAATCATGACTCTTTGTTTCATCCCTCCGCTGAATTGATGCGGATAATCCTTCATCCTGAAGGCGGGCTTAGAGATCCCTAGAACAGTCATCATCTCCACGGCCTTCTCCATCGCTTGCTTTCTCGAGACCCGCTCATGCTGCAGCAAATTTTCGCATAATTGATTGCCTATTGTATAAACCGGGTTTAAGGATGCCATCGGGTCCTGAAAAATCATGCCGATCTCTTTACCACGTATGGAACGGATCGCCTTCCCGTTCTTCTTAAGCCGACTGAGCACGATCTCCTCTTGATCCTTGTAGTAGGTAATACTGCCCCCAGTAATGCTTCCGAGC
The DNA here is from genome assembly GCF_013141765.1 of Paenibacillus foliorum. Classification (GTDB taxonomy): domain Bacteria; phylum Bacillota; class Bacilli; order Paenibacillales; family NBRC-103111; genus Paenibacillus_S; species Paenibacillus_S foliorum. The sequence continues at coordinate 286,237 of NZ_WHOD01000087.1, read as the reverse complement.
TTAGGCAGCAGCTGTAAAATCGAGTGAGCGGTGACACTCTTACCGCACCCGCTTTCTCCTACAATGCCAAGCGTCCTGCCTTTCTTGACGCTGAACGACACGCCATTCACTGCTTTCACCACGCGTCTTCCCAAGTCAAACTGCGTATGCAAATTGTCAATCTTCAAGATCAGATCATTACTGTTAGACAAGCAGCATCCCCTCCCGCCTCATCAAATTATTGGTTAGGGTCCAGAACATCCCGAAGCCCATCGCCAAAGAAATTAACACCCAGGACGAATAGGGAGATGGCACAGCCGGGAGGCAGCCAGAGCCATGGGTTGTTTCGGATAACATCTACAGCCTTGGCCGCATTAATAATATTTCCCCATGTCGGGATACCCGACGGCACACCCAGCCCGAGAAAGCTGAGTCCTGATTCCGCCAAGATATACCCCGCGCTTGATAACGTCACGGTTACAATGACTGGACTTAGCGTATTCGGTAATATGTGCCGGAACATAATAGACATTTCGCTGATGCCAAAGGCACGACAGGATTCCACGAAGCTCTCTTCCCTTAGGGATAGAAACCTTCCCCGAACAAGCCGATACGTTCCTGTCCAGCCGGTCACCGCAAAAATCAGAATGAGGTTAAACAACCCTTGACCCATATAAACAACTAAGATTAGGACTAATATAAGCTGCGGGAATGTCATGAACAGTTCAGAGACGCGCAGCATCAGCTTATCGAACCAACCGCCCAAGTAGCCGCTGAAGCACCCGAGCACTGTACCTATCAACGCACCACCCAGAGCTCCGCTCAAGCCGATGAAAATCGAGATTCTGGCACCGTAGAGAATTCGCGTCAGCACATCGCGCCCAATTTTGTCCGTCCCGAGCAGATGCTCGGTGGAAGGTGGCTTGAGACGGTTTCCCAGATCAATCTCATCTGGTTTATAAGATGTCAATACAGGCGCAAGAATGGCACAAAGCATCATCACCAGAATGATCGAAAAACCGATCATCGCCAGCTTGTTTCTTCTTAGCTTCTCCCAGTTCCGCAGCGCCAAGCTGGATTTTACAGCTATTGCTTCCAACGGGCTCCCCCCCCTTTTTCCGTCTTATTGACGACAAAACCAATGCCGCTTATTCAAAACGGACCCTCGGGTCCAGCAAGGCGGTTATCAAATCGACGAGGAAGCTCGCGAATAGTACCATGCAGGCCGTTAACATTGTAGTTATCATAACAACCGGGTAGTCCTTTGCCGACACAGCGTTTAGAATCATTCCACCCATCCCCGGCCACCCAAAAACACTCTCAATGATTACAGTTCCACCAATTAAGAGAGGAAGCCGAAAGCAGAGCAGCAATACTACTGGCATTAGCGCATTGCGAAAGGCGTGCTTGAAATTAACCTTCCATTCTGGAAGTCCTTTACTGCGCGCTGTTTTGATGTAATCCTTCCCCAGTACATCGAGCATCGTACCGCGTGTATATCGCATAAGCGCCGCCGTCAGCGCAAAGCCTAGAACAAGAGAAGGCATTAGCAAATGCCGAATTCGGTCTATAAGGCCTGCATCCGCATACTCGAATTGCCCGCCTACAGGTAGCCAACCGAGCTGGATGGAGAATATTTGAATGGCACAAATGCCAATGAAAAATTCCGGTATTGAGATGCCCACAATGCCAATAACGGTATTCACGTAGTCAGTGGACGAGTTTTGCCGGATCGATGAAAGCAAACCCAGCATAATGCCAAGAATGGAGGATACGATCAATGCAGCAGCAGCCAGTTCTATAGTAGCAGGCAGTCGATTCGAAATCATTTTTGCAATATTGGATCCATCGACCAGACTGTAGCCCAGCTTGCCCTGTAAAAGATCCGTGAACCAATGAAGAAACTGAATATAGACAGGAGCGTCGAGCCCCATAGCTTTCTTGTAGCCTGCCAAATCGAAATTCGCCGAGCTGAGCACTTCCGGTGGGATCAAATACGTTAGAGGATCGCCGGGTGTCAGCTGCAGGCCTGCAAATATGATGATGATGACGAGAAACAACATAGGAAAGATGGATAAAAACCGAAAGGTGAAGTAGTTTAACAACAGGACCCTCTCCTCGGCAGGGAAAATGTGAAACGGTAAGGCGCTGGCGAATGGTACTGACGCCTTACCGTAATGGTTACGCTAGCGGATCTATTTCACTTTGAGCTCCCAATTTTGCTGCTGCCTGTTATAATTCGTCCATTCGTTGCCGAAAACTCCAGCCGTCTTCAATCGCGACTCATTGACGAGCACATACTGTTTCAGTGAAAAGAGCGGCATATGCCATAAGAACTGACTCTCCATATCCTGCAGCTTGCCGACGGCTTCTTTCCTCTTCTGCGGATCAGACGTTCTTCTCAGCTCATCGATTAACGGATCCCATTTATCCTTGGCTCCGCCGAACACCTGCATGCCGAGTGGGCTATCCGTATGGAAGAGACCGTATGCTTCCTCCAATGCCATGGCTGATAATCCGGCGTACAGGAAGTCGTAATCTCGTTTTGTGTAAATCAGCTCCAGCAAATTACCTTTCATAAGCGAGGCTTCCACCTTCACACCGAGCTGCTCCCAATAATATTTCACAGTATCGATTAGATCGACGGTTTGTTGATCCGTATAGTAATATTGCAGCTTAACCGGTTGGCTGAAATCAAAGTTGGCATCCTTCAGCAATTTCTTAGCCTTTTCCAGATCAAATGAATACGTGACCGCATTCTTGTTATACTCGGTTAATTTCGTAGGAATCTTGGTTTCAAGCAGCTCGGCCTGGCCCTTAAACAGCTTCTCAGCCAGCGCTTTACGGTCGATAGCATAGAGCAGCGCTTGACGAATCCGCAAATCGGCAATTTTTTTATTCGGCTTACCGTCCGCTCCCAGCATGTTCGCCTGGAAATAGCGATCAAAGAAAATATCGACAGGATAAGCTTTATACGCTGGATTTTTGAGCGCTTCATTTACTTGGTCGAGACTCATCACGGAAATATAATCAAGCTGGTTCGCCTGTGATTTTGTGACAATTTTATCTTCGGTCATAGTCTGAAGTTTAATTTTTTCAATTTTAGGCTTAGTTCCATAGAAGTCTTTAAAAATTTCCATAATTGCATAGTTGTTAGGTTGTACTTCCGTCAGCATGTAAGGTCCATTGCCAATCGGCTTTTCCCAGAAGGAAGCAAGATGAATCTTAGCAGGGTCTTCTTTCTCCAGCAGATGCTTCGGATACGGAGGCCATTGCGCCATCGTGAGCAGGAATACCCCCACGGGTTCGGTCAATTTAACAGTAAGCTTATTGCCCTCGACGGTTACTCCGCTCAATTCGGTTGCTTTCCCCGCCCTCCATTCACTGGCGCCTACAATCTTGCTGAATGCCCCTGAGAAAATGGCGTTGATCGAGGTTGATTTAATAGCAGTCGCTATGCTCCACCTTACATCTTCAGCAGTAAAGCTTTTACCATCATGCCATTTGACATCATCGCGAAGCGTGAACGTGTAGGTGAGCCCATCCGCTGACATGGTATAATCCTTCGCCAAATCCTTCTCAACCGGTTCCCCTTTCTCATTAAGCATCAGCAATCTACGGAATAAATTGGTCTTTAGAAAACCGCCGTAGTCCGCCCAAGCGGCACCGAACTTATCATCCGGGCCCCACGAAGCAAGCAGCAGCTTCTCTCCCATAGCTTCGGGCACCGGCTGGGTCGAGTTTTTCGGCGCGGAGTCTGCCGGAGTTGCCGGCACCGCCTCTTTCTTGCCAGTGCTTGGTGCAGGCGTATCTGTGTTGGTGCAGGAGACTAGGAAACCCGCCAATAACATGACCGACAGCAGCGCAACCCATATTTTTTTCATGGCTAACCTCCCCAAATTTATGACTAGCTAACGTTTGTTTCGACACCTTTCAAGCTTCTGTTATTCGTATCTATACGGCGGCATGAAATGAAATATGCTTGTTTCCGGCTAAAAAATGAAACCATAGTTTTAAAATATTAATGCTCAGCCCTGCTGCTCGGACTCAACGAATTTTCATGTCCCAGCTTTAAGGAAACGGACGCTGCAGCTGTGGACACATGTCTGGACAATTCGGGAATTTTATCATCGCTGTAACGGTGCATGGGACCTGATACGCTTATGGCTCCGTAGACATGCCCGAACATGCCGAATATCGGACTTGCCACACATCGGGCTCCCTCCACAATCTCCTGATCATCAATTGCATAACCGCAGCAGCGTACCTTCTCGAGCTCTTGGTGGAATATTTCCTTGGAGGTGATGGTCTGAGGAGTTATCGCGGGCAACCCAAATTGAGTCAGCAGCTGCTCAATCAGCTTCTCCGGAAGATAGGCAAGGATCGCTTTCCCCATAGCCGTCGCATGGAACGGAGATTTCGAACCAACCGAATCCGTCATCCGTAAAGCGTGGATGCTTTCAATAATTTCCAAATACATTATTTCTCCCTCAAGCAGCACTCCCAAATTCACCGTATCTCCGAATAATTCGGAAAGCTTTTTCATTTCCGGTAAAGCCGCTGTCCGTATGTTATTGCGCTCCAGAAGATTTTTTGTAATCAAAAGCTGCTTATAACCCAGACAGTATTTACCGTCCTCATCACTTCGGCTAATAAACCCCCGATTCTCCAAGGTAAGGACAATACGGTAGGTAGAGGACTTGGGCTGATTTAGAAGCTCGGTAAGCTCAATCAGACTCAGAGAGCCTCGATCGGCAAGCAGCTCGATTAAATCCAGCGCTTTATCGATTGATTGGATCGTATACCGTTCTAGCTTATCTTCGGTCTCTTTCATCGTATCTCTCTCTCCTTCATTCGACAAAAATCTTACCTCAGACGGACTGCCTGCCTCTTGTGCGAAAATGGATGTTAGTGGTCATGCCGGAGGCCCAACCTTGGGGTCTGTCTCAACCGTTTTAAATTTCATCACCAAAGAAATACCCGCCAGCTGAATCATCAGCATGATGATCCCAAAGACAGCAGGCTGGTGCTCAACGAGCACCCCAAGAAGAGGTATACTTACGGTAGAGGGAACTGCAGCCAGCGTAAAGAAGGTGAATCTTCCCTTAAACGTTGTTTCATCAGAGCGCTCAAACAAATGGTTTAAAAAGTACACATAAGCCATAGGCATAAGGTTCGTAGCAATTAAGACAATGATAAAAGCATCGACAGACAGAAACAAAGAGGTTATCGGTGAGCCTAAGCCTATAATCCCGATTGTGATCAGAATCGCCTTGTTTCCAAAACGTTTGGCGAGCTGACCGCATAGGTAATAGCTAATCGCTTTGAACAGAGTGCGGATAAAAATACCGGAAGCCAAAATTTCATTCATACGCATAGCGTTCTCCCGATAACCAAGCCCGATGAATAATCCAGTTGCCGACCAGTTGAAAGCATAGAGAATAACGGCAGCCATAAAAAGCTGAATCGATCGGCTTCCTTTGATCTCTTTAAATTGATTAAGATAAAGCGAGCTAAAGCTTAATGGCTCTGCAGTCTCCCGTTTCACCTCTACCCTCTCCAGCCTCAGCATCGTTATAAGATTGAGGAAGCCGACGAATGCCGCAAAACCAAAGATCCAGCGGTAGTGCAGCAGCGGTTCTCCAGCCGGACGGCTTAACAGCCAAGCAATTCCCAAGCTCACAAGCATGGAGCACAGCTGGCCTATCGCCAAGCAATTGCTCATGACAACGATTCTGGACCTTTTGTCCACAAACTGGTTCAACAATTCATATAAGGGCAAGGACAGGCTGCCAGTGAAAAAATAATATAAAAATACAGTAAGCAAGGTGCTGACAATAACTACTTCAGGTGATGCCACAAGCAAGCATACAACGAGACCGACCAAACTAAGCAGGCTGCACAGGCTAAAAACAAGAAACATGTGCTTATATAAGCGGAACCGGCTTAACATATAAGCTGAGAGCACAGCACTTAGAATAGCGCCCAGATTAACCAGCGAATCAACACTGCCCGCTTGAGAGGCGTTCCCTCCCAAGAGCATAATTAAAGAAGCTGAAATACTGGAGTCGAGCAGCATGGTCAGGACAACCCCGTATAAAGAAATAAGCAAATAGGTCATAACGAATTTACGATTCACTGTATTCACAGCTGTAACCTCGCTCATTAGCGCTAATTTGCCTTGCCGGACAGCTTAATCCTTGGTAGCGTATGCTTCAATGGCACGTAAAATCTTCGCATGGATATCCGCTACAATCGGAAGCTGGGACTGGGTTATTTCCTCCATCGGTGCGCGAACCGAGCCGCATTCCACTCCACGAAAGCGGAGCAGCTCCTTAAGTGCAGAATGAATAGGCAGACTCAGTAGATCGGAAATGATATCGTTGATAGCTATTTGCAGCTGCCGGGCTTCTACAAGCCGGCCGGCGGCAAACAGCTGCTCCAACTGGACAAACAGCTCGGGCATGACCCCATAGGTCCCCCCAATACCGGCATCGGCTCCCATGATTCGTCCGGCCAAATACTGCTCATCGGGTCCGTTGAACATCAGGAATTCATCACCTCCGACAGCCTTAAAACGCTCCAGCTCGAAGGTGCTGCCAGATGAAATTTTGATGCCGATCACTTTGGAATCCGTAATCATTTCTCGCAGCAGTCCAGTTGTCAAGCTAAAGCCAGTCGTCGAGGGAATATGATAAATAATGAACGGAAGCTCCGTACTGTCCAGTATGGCTGACCAATGCATTCCTACGGCTTTTTCGCTGTGTCGGTAGTAAAACGGCGGGACTGCAGATAACGCATCTGCCCCTGCCCGTTCTGCGTGTACGGCCAGCTCGACGCTGTCTCTCGTATTGATCGCTCCGATATGCGCAATAACTGCTATTTCACCCCGACTCTCCTCAATAGCTGCCTCCAGCACCCGTTTTCGCTCATCTACGCTTTGAAGCAAGCCTTCCCCTGTGCTGCCCCCTACATAAATACCGTTTATCCCATGTCCGATCAAAAAGCGGGTTAGCCTCTTCACGGCCTCCGTGCTAATTTCCCCTGCCTGGTCATAGCAAGAACTAATAGCAACGTGAATCCCCTTGAACTTGCTTAATTCATTCTTAGTTATCATATAGCTCCTCCTAAAGATTTCTTATGCCAATGAGGCCAACAAATAAATGGGCTCCTGCTTGCGGACTGCCGGCGTACCGAGAAGCATAACCACAATTCCGTCCGAATCGGAAATGACTTGCTGCAGTTCGGCTCCATCCAAGCCGTAAATCGTACCGATTCGATCCCCTCGCCTGACTTCGCTTAACAAAGAAACCTCCGGGATGAAAAATCCGTCCGCTTCCGAAAGCGCCGATTTATCAAAGTTGCCGTCGCCGTATATCGTTCGACTTACAATCGGGACGTTCTCGTTTTCTCCACTGTCAGGTGTACGGATCATTCCCAAATGCCGAAGCAAGCGAATGGAACCGTTATAGTAAAATTCCTTGTCCTCCGGCCTAATACGGCGACCGCCGTAAGCTTCCGTATATATCCACGGGATACCCAGAGACTGGGCAGAGGATACGGTTCTCCCCGGAGCAACTTCGGAATGTCCCCACAATACCTTCGCTCCGAAAGCTTCCGCCGCTTCACGGCATTTTCGGCCGAAATCGGTGGACTTGTCATGGTAGTAGCCTGCCAAGGTTGCAACTGCGTAATGGGTTCCACCACTGTGCAGATCGAGCATAAATTCGGCGTTGGCGATAAATCGATTATGAAGCTCGTAAGCTAATCTTTCCGTCACTGTCCCCTCTTGGCTGCCAGGAAAGACTCTTGCCAAATTCATTGTATCCTCAGGACTGGTTCGCGAGCCGCCAAGGTATGCATAAGGGTTGGCGGTTGGGATCATCAGCAGGCTGCCTTTAACTTCTTCAGGCGATAAGCTGTGGAACAGCCGCAGGATGACATCGACCCCTTCATACTCATCCCCGTGTACGCCCGCAAGTATCAATAGCGCCGGCCCTTCCTCTGACCCGGATATTTCCAGAACCGGCAGCCACGCATCGTCATCCTTCTTTTCACTGAACAGTGAAAGTCTGCGGCTGCGCTTCAAATTCCTTATGCTCCGGTCCCATACGAAATCGGTGATCGGTGAGCTTGGAGTATCATGCTGCATTCCCATCGCCCCTTCCTACTTCTTATACGATGCTCTCCGGCGGGAGCCCTTGTTCAAAGCGATGCTGGGCAGCAAGCAGCGATGCTCTTGCATCCACAAGAACCGCCGCTCCATGCCCCGGAAACAAATGGTCGACCTCCAGCGAGGAGAGGCGCTCAATAGACAAGCGATATTGTTCCATCGAAAAGTCTCTTGTTGTTAGCACAGCCAGCTTACCGGCCTCAAAAATCGCGTCTCCTGCGAATAACGATCTGGAACCAGGATCATATAAGCCAATCATATCTGCGCTGTGACCAGGTAGAGGAATAACCTGAAGCCTAATGCTGCTGTCGATCCCGACCCCATCGCCTTCTCCAATGATTTGATCTACTTCGCAAGGCGTAAGCCTATACCCATCCGGGTATACCCCCTCTTTTCTTGCCTGAGAAAGAGAGCTGCGTTCCTCGTCACCCGACTCTACAATTGAAGCCGTAAGAGCCGAAGCTAACACGCGTATTCCTAACCTCATCTTTAGCCCGCTCGCGCCTCCCGCATGGTCGGCATGGGCATGACTAAGAATTAAACAATGAATCCTTTCAGTTGCTATTCCATCTTCGCTAAGATTCCGTAATAGGTCCTCCTCCCCCATGCCTGAGCCCGCATCGATAAGGATGACTTTCTCCTCAAGTTCAAACGCATAGACATTGCAATCATATGGGCTGCTTATACCGTACCCCAAGCTTCCTCCACCAATCACATACACGTTGTCTGTAAGCTTCACGGCCCCTTAACCTCCAGCCGTGACGACAAGCTAATGGGATGGCCCACAGCTGCGGATTGCTCTATGGCCCACGCAACCCTTACCGCATTAGCGGCATCCTTCGGACGAAGAATTGTAGATGGGACACCAGAAGCCATACAATCGACAAAGTGAGCCAGTTCGTCAAAGAGCGCTCCACCTATACGGCCGTGAGCTTCATGCAGTACAGAAAATGACGGAGCCTCTGTCTTCTCTTTGCCGGTATAAAGAACAGAGGCTTCCGGATCTTGAATATGGACACCCCCATGCTCTGCAGTTATCTCCATTCGAATATCCTGAAATGAGGATGCACCATCCTGAAGCAGCCAATTGCATTCCAAGATTCCTATGCCTCCCCTGCTGAATCGAAGGATCGCACTGTTTAAATCAGGAGCAGCAGAACCTGCGGGAAAGGAACGTACCGCGTAAACCTCGGTAACCTCATCTTCCATATACCAGTGCATGAGGTCGATATCGTGAATGCCCAATATAAAGACAGGTGAGATGCGATTATATTGGGAAAAGAACCTTTTTCCATTGTTGCGTTTGGCATAAATGGATCGGATCGCTCCCAATGAACCGCCGCCTAACCGCTCCTTCACCGAAATATACCGTTGATCGAAACGAAGAACATGCCCAGTCATAAGCAATCGCCCGCAATCGATCGACTCCTGAACAAGTCGGTCGGCCGCTTCCGTAGTATGAGCCAGCGGCTTTTCGACAAACACATGAGCCCCGGCGCGTAAAGCGTCGCGAACCGGCGCTTCGTGCAAATGCTCCGGTGTCAGCACATCTACTGCATCCAAGCTTTCAGCTGTAAGCATATCCGACCAGCTTTCATAGCAACGCGCCTGCGGAAACCACTCCTTGAAGGTGGCTTGACGCTTCGGATCAGGATCGCAAAGTGCGGTAACCTCGACCTGAGGCAGCCTTGTAATAATGCGGGCATGCAGCTCGGCAAATCGTCCCAGCCCGATCAAACCTAATCGGATACGTTTCATAAGCAACCGTCCTCTCAACCAATTAATTAAATATCCAGCTCCGATACCTCCAGACAAGGAACTGTAAGATTCTGAGTCATATCGGACAACCTTCGGCTGTCCTTAAAGCCGGTACCGCTAACGATACAAACAATTCGCATCGCAGACCGGTCAATTCCATCCCTGCACGTTTGAATCAATCCAGCAACAGATGCTGCGGCGGCAGGCTCGCAGAAAATACCCTCCTGCTCGGCAAGCAGCTCTTGCGCTTCCCAAATCATCGAATCCTCGACGGAGACTGCGGACCCGCCGCCTTTATGCATCACCTGCAGCACTAACTTGCCATCCGGCGGATTCGGCACCTGAAGGCCGGAGATGGATGTTGAGGAGGGTCCATCCAGCGGTACCGGCGAACCCGCCTTATATGCTTTTACGATATTAGAGCAGCCTTCCGGCTGAACCGCCACCAGGTGAGGCATTCCATCTGACCGAGCGTCCGCTTGCAATTCGTCGAAGCCCTTCCATATGCCGCAATAGAGACCGCCTCCCCCGACTGGGGTATAAATGTGCGAGGGCACTCCCTTTAGCTGTTCAAACAGTTCGAATGCAATGGTTTTCACGCCTTCCATCGCGTAGGGATTGTATCGGTAAGCCGTTATCATGACTTCCCAATTGCGCTTAACGGCAGCCTGAAAGATCCGTTGAAATACAAGTTCTCCGACTTCTGGATTCGTTCCGAACTCTTTTACTTTGCGAACCTGAGCTTTGTGTACCAGCACTTGAGCCAGCTTGGCTTCCGCCATATGCTCCAACACATAGAGATGATAAGGCATTCCCGCTCTCCCTGCATAAGCAGCTACTGCAGCTCCAGCATTGCCTGAGGTGGTGCCTATACAGGCCGTACGTCCAGCGGCCCGTGCCCAAGACAGTCCCATGGCGGCAATACGGTCTTTATACGATCCTGTAGGATTCCCGCCCTCATATTTGAAATAAAGCTCGCCTATTCCGAGCTTTGCTCCCAGGCTCACGCTCGGAATTAACGGGGTTGTGCCTTCCCCCATATAAACCCTGTATTCCTTCGGCACCGGAGGGAGGTACCTGTGATACTTCCATATCCCGTTCAGCTCCGTTTCATGTAAGGGAGTGGCAGCCGTTTTCTCATAAGCGGGCAATAAAATACCTGAGCACGAACGACAGGCATAATCGACCGATTCGTGATGCTCCAAACCACAATCACAGCAGACCGTATACATGACTCCAACTCCTATCGGTGTTAAATGAAGCCGCCTTCAAGAATCCGTCTCAATAATGGGTTCTTGAAAGAGTCGACCGGAAAGGATGACTTGCTTCACATTGACCTCTTCATCAACGATTATTAGATGGGCAAGCTTGCCCTTTTCTATACTTCCAATACGGTGATCCTGATGAATCACTTTGGCCGGATTTAGCGAAGCCATGCGAAACGCGTCCACCCATCCTACAGAAGCATGCCGCATCATATTTCTGACGGCTTTGTCCATGGTTAGCTTGCTTCCTGCCAGCTGCCCCAGATGATTCCAGTTCACATCCGAAGGATCTCCTGTATTTACACCGGACGAAGGCATCCCATCCGTAATGATAATGACTCGATCGGTTCCTTTGGTTTTATGAATTAGCTTCAGCATCAAGGGCCTGACATGGATGCCCTCACTATCCGGGATTACCTCAGCAAAAATATCATCATGAACGAGTACGGCTTCATCAACGCCAACCTCGCGGGTGCCTCCATACCGGGAGGTTGAAGGTGTCGTACCGGAAGCATTCGTACAATGGCAGCCAATTCGCAGTCCGAATGGAACGAACCGAAATATTTGCTCGGCTGTCGCCTCCGAATGACCTACGGAAAAAGAGATATTATATCGGGATGCCTCAGCAATAAACGCTTCCTGACCATCCAGCTCAGGAGCGAGCGTCCACACCTTAATTTTATCGCCTGCCAGATCCAGGATTTCATTGTATTCCTCGGGATCAACGGGACGAATCGGTGACGTTACTGCACCATACTTTCTGTTGATATACGGGCCTTCCATATGGATGCCGACAATGACCTCAACAAACGGTAATTCTGAAGCCATCGTCTGAATGATGGTTTGGAGCCCTTCCATAACCTGATGACGGCTCTCATTGTAAGTAAAGGTAGGAAGAATAGTGGTTGTTCCATGCTTCAGATGAGCAATTGCAAATTCATAAGGATGCTCCCAGGACCAAAAGCCGCCACCTCCATGGCAGTGAATGTCAACGAATCCCGGAGTGATAAAAGCACCGCCCGCATCTATAATCTCCGCATCTCCCGGCACCTCTAACTTGCCTTCTTCGCCATAATTGACAATCAAGCCGTTATCCAAAAGAACAACGCCTCCAGGAATTAACCGGTCAGCTGTAACTATAGTTCCGTTTCTTACGGCTATGGGTGCTGTCCCCTGCATGAGCTTCACCTTCCCTAGAAATGTGGCTCTTCGTAAATGAAACTTATGTTTCATTGTTGATCACTACAGTATATTTAAGACAGAGAAAATATATGTTCATGTAAAAACGCTTCTACCTACCTCAAAATCAGTGCTTGACCCTTTTCCGATCATCAGCCTGCACAATTTCCTGTAAACATACAGTTTTTTTTCTACCGAAATTTGCTGTTGAGAGGAATAACTGCGAAAGTACAGCATTTTTCGTGCAAAACATTCCGGTTCAGCTAAGCATGGAAAAAAGATGCATATTTGCATGTATTTACGGAGACTGCCGATAAAACGACCAAAAGGCTGTATAGATGCAGGTTTTGCGGGACTATCTTTGTCTTTGTCTTTGTCTTTGTCTTTGTCTTTGTCTTTGTCTTTACCTTTGTCTTTGCCTGTGTGATCACAACACAAAACAGGCACCCCTGCGGTGAACGCCAGGAAGTGCCTGTTACATATCCATTACCTCTAATGCAAAAACAACATCAACGGATTAAGCTGCTGCTCTCTAATCCCTTCAACTACAAGCTTAGCGACTTGAATCGCTCCCACCTCTTGAAAGTGGGTGTTGTCGCGTGCTCCTGTAGGATGATTCGGGAATTCTCCCGGCACCGCCCACATAAACAGCGTCTTGGAGCGCTCATCCCCATAAGACTCATAAAGCAGTCGAGTTTTCTCGGCCAAGTCTATGACTGGCACCTGCTCCGCTTGTCCCAATTCCTTGACGGCCTGCAAATAATCGCCGTGCGTATTCACGATACATCCCTTCTCATCAAAAAAACGTCGATGGACCGGCGTTATTAGCACGGGAACAGCGCCCCGCTCCCGAGCTCCGTCAATGTACTTTTTCAAGTATTGCTTGTATGTCGTTTCAGGCTCAGTACGTCGTTCTTCATCCGGCTTCTGGTCATTATGACCGAATTGGATAAGCAAATAATCATTGGGCTGAATGAGCTGAAAAATAGCCTCAAGCCGTCCTTCATCTATAAAGCTTTTGGAGCTCCGACCCGACATAGCATGATTGGCCACAGCGGCGCTTGCATTCAAATAATGCGGCAGCATCTGTCCCCATCCAGCATATGGATATCCATCCAGCGCTTGATCGGTCACCGTAGAGTCTCCTGCTAAATAAACGGTAACGATCTGAGAGCTGGCTTTGATCTCTAGCGAGTTGATCCGTGGCGCGATGCCCGAGAACATGAGCTTAAGCTGCCCGTCAGCGACATGCACGCCAATGCTGCGCTTAACAAACTGGCCCGCAGCTGTTTGCAGCTTATGTATAAGAAGGCGGCCCTCACCTGATTTGATAGTCGTTTCTGTTGCGGTTAGCGTATCCCCCATCATTACAGAAACCGTATAATTGCCGTTCGGCACATCCACGATAAATGCCGTTTCCAAAGGGATGCAGAAGTCACTTCGAAGCGCACCTGCCTCAGATGCTTCCCGCTCAATTGCATATACACGGCTTACATCCTCAAAGCCATAGCCCTTTGCAGCATCATAGATCGATTGTTGTCCAATTTTAATATATCCAGAAACTGCAAGGCTTACGCCAAAATCAAACTTGAACTCCTTGTTCATCTATATAACCTCCCCCATAGTTTATCTTTCTATCTTTCTATCTTTCTCATTCTACTATACACAAAAACCGCCGTATAAAACTAACGGCGGTCAAATCTCTTACAATTAAAACTCCTTGCGTGAGAGCAGGGATGATAGGAAAGTTAATGCCAATCCTTGCCCCCAGCCTTGAACCCGCTTATGAGGTACGCCTTTGTAGCCATCCGCATCACGCATAACCGCGGTTCCAGCAGATACGCCCCCTACGGAGCCCTCTTCAGTGATACGGTCCAAAATGCCCACAATGGACTTATTAACGTACTTATTGTACATCTTGCCGCTTGAAATTAATGCTGCTGCGATTCCCGCCGAGCCGGATGTCTCGGTATACGAAGTTGGGTCGTTTACAATCGTGTGCCACAAGCCTGAATCCGCCTGCAGCCGCACTAGTGCGCTCAGTTGATCACGCAGAGATCCTTCTATAATCATAAATGATGGATGTGTAACATGAATATGCTTAAGCGCCCTTGCCATTGTGATAGCCGCCCAAGAATTTCCCCGCGCCCAGTAAATACCCGACATATGGCTTTGTTCCAGGTGATCCCAGCCGTGATAATACAGATTCGTTGCCGGGTCTTGCAAAAATTCCTCATGTCCATGGTATTGCTTGATTCCATCCTCTAAATAATCCGCACGGTTCAACATCGTACCGATTCGAACGAGAAAGTATCCAGCCATAAACATCGTATCCACCCACGCCTGCTCAGGAAAGTTATAGTCTTCCGAGTTAACCGTGTGCTGGAAAATACCATCTGCAAACCGCACTGCATCATTCTTTAAGAAATCTGCCATTTGTATAGCATATTCAATATATTTGTCTTCCCCAGTAGCTTTATACAGGCTTAGCAGTGAATGACCGACTGAAACTGCGTTTACAGTTAATTTCGGCAGACCATCTTCAAGCTGCTCATCTATCCAAGCTTTTAACAGATCCAGATATTCTTGCTTGCCCGTCGCTTCATAAGCCTCTGTTACGCCGTAAAACGCCACGCCACCTGGCCAATCCCAGTTAAAGTCCATTTGGAATGTACGGTGAACGACTCTATCAATCACTTCACGAATTTCATTTTCATCAAATTGTAATGCTGGCATCTCTAAATCTCCCCCTAAAGTCTCCCTATTCATCTATCATTAACCTTTCAACCCACTGGTGCTGATGCCTTCCACAATAAATTTCTGGAAGATAAAGAATACGATAATAATTGGAAGAAGCGAAGCTGTTGACATCGCGAACATTCCGCCCCAGTTGTTGAGTGAATCTCCATCAAGAAATAATTTCAATGCAAGCGATACCGGATACAACGAAGGCTTGCTCAAGTAAAGCAGCGGATTGATGAAATCATCCCATTTCCAATAAAACGAGAAAATCGTAGATGTCACTAATGAAGGAACAATAAGCGGAACAATGATTCTGAAGAAGATTGTATACTTATTGCATCCATCTATCTTGGCGGCCTCATCCATCTCGTGCGGTATGGTACGGATAAACTGCATAATCAAAAAGATAAAGAACGGATATCCGAAAAAGCTAGGAATGATAATCGGCTTAAAGGAAGACAGCCAACCAAGCTTTGCAAACATTACATACTGAGGAATGATAGTTACATCATGCGGCAGCATCATCGTCATCATGACACAGCCGAACCAGAAAGCTTTTCCTTTGAAAGGAATTCTAGCTAATCCGTACGCTACCAGAGCAGAAGAAGCAACTGCGCCTATAGTCGATAAAATAACGATAATGAATGAGTTTTTGAAAAAGGTGCTAAATGTGTTGCCAGCGAAGCCCTTCCAACCTGTAACATAGTTATTAAAGTCCAAGCGGCTTGGAATTAAGCTGTAGGCAGTAGAAAAAATTTCATCATTAGGCTTCAGCGAGCTGGCAACTAGCCAGAGAATCGGGTAAAGCATAAGAAGAGCTATCCCGCCTACCATCAAGTGGTAAAGGAGCGATTTGATTTGAGTGTTACCGAACGTCATGCTACTTCGCCTCCTTCGACTCGTAGTGAACCCAATACTTAGATGTTTTGAAAATAACCAGTGCGATAACTCCAACGATAATCAGCATGATCCAAGCCATCGCGGATGCATATCCCATTTCAAAGAATACGAACGCTCTGCGGTATAAATAAAGAGAATATAAAAGTGTATTATCGAGCGGTCCGCCCTCGCCCCGGGAAATAATATAGGCCGGTGTAAAAGTCATGAAAGCTGAAATTGTCTGCATGATAAGATTAAACAAAATGATAGGGCTAAGCAGCGGCAATGTAATTTTGAAAAAGCGATGCCATGCATTCGCTCCATCCACGCCTGCAGCTTCATAATAGGAGATCGGGATGTTTTTCAAGCCTGCCAGGAAAATCAGCATGGATGACCCAAACTGCCACACAGATAACGCTATTAAAGTCCACAATGCCGTGCCGGGACTGCCTATCCAAGAAGTGTCGGTGTGAATACCGATTAAACCCAATGAAGAATTTAAAAGTCCCTTATCTCCAAAAATTTGCGTCCACATAATGGAAACCGCAACACTACCACCAATTAGAGACGGCAAATAGTAAGCCGAGCGGTAAACGCCAATGCCGCTAATTGCTTTATTGAGCAGCATCGCAACAATGAGAGCAAAGCCTAAACGAAGTGGAACGCTTGCTAGAACATACGTAAAGGTCACCTCGAAGGACTTCCATATCTTCTCGTCATCTAGAAATATTTTTTCATAATTAGCTAATCCGATCCATTTTGGAGACTCCATCAAGTTGTATTCAGTAAAGGAATAAAACAAAGAGGACAATATCGGATACATTGTGAAAATAAGAAAACCTAGTATGAACGGTGCGGCAAATACGTAACCTACCACATTATCGTTTTCCCGTAGCTTCATGAATTTCAACTCCTCATGCAAGTAGTGTACGATTAATATTGCTAACCTTTTCTTCCTTAATTATATAGATTCCTGATGGTATAGGAAGGCAAAAAACCGTTCATTTTGTTCAAAAAACCGACTCCCACCGTTCAATTCATGTGAAAGAAAAAGGGCTGGAAAGCAACATCTAGATGCTGTCCCAACCCTGTTAACGCTTACTTTTTGTTTTTAACAAGAATGGCGTTAGCTTCTTTCCTGAACTTAGCTGCACCGTCTTCTACCGAAATCTTCTTATAAAGAATTTGCTCAGTTACATCTTGCAGTGATTTCAATACTTCAACCGAGCCTACTGGGTATGGCGGGTCATTCGGGCTGCTGTTCGCTTCTGCCCATGCCACATAATCGAAAATTTTAATTTCTTCCGGTTTCAGAAGCGGCTTCAACGCTTCTTGTATTTTCGAGTTAATAGGAACGCCGCGCTCGCCTTTCATAATCTTGTGAGCTTCGATATCATTAATAAAAAAGTTAACAAATTTGATTGCTTCTTCTTTATTTTTAGAGCCTTTGGTAACGGATAAACCTTGACTAGACTTCAGGAATAAAGCCTTTTTACCATTGGGTCCTGGAGGCGGTATCAATTCAGTCGGACGTTTGGCCGCTGCGTTAAAAGCAATGTACTGATTCGACCAAGCAAAGGTACCGAATGCGTTGCCCAACACCATTTCGTCATCTTCAGGCGTGAATTTCTTCTGTGCCAATTTATCTAACGGAAGTACGTATCCGGCGTCAAACCACTTTTGGTAGCGCTTAAAATAATCGATAAAAGGTTTATCATCGGCATAGCCTAGACCGGTTCCATCGGCATTGTAGATTCTTTGATCAACTGAACGCAAGTAGTACGGGAAGAACGTCTTATAATCGAGACGGTCACCTATCAGCTTACCGCTAGCCTTTAGCTTCGCAGCAGCAGCCTCCATGTCGTCCCAAGTCCAATCCTTCGCAGGTACGGTGCCTCCCGCTTTCTTCAGCATCTCAGCATCTACGGTTGCACCAAGTGCGTTAACACCTAATGTAATTTGGTACTGCTTGCCATCGTATTCTCCAATTTTCAGGAAGCCTGGAGCAATCGAGCTTTTGTCCAGTGAGCCTTTTTCCATATAAGGACGCAAATCCTCCAATTGGCCTCTTCCACCAAATTGGCTGATGTAGGCGTCATCCATTTGTATAATGTCGGGCAAATCGTTTGCTGCTGCTTGGGGGGCTAGTTTCTTCCAGTAATCATCAAATGCAGCATACTCGGCTTCGAACTTAACGTTTGGATTTTTTTGCTGGTACAGCTCAATGATTTTCAAAGTATAATCATGTCTCGCCTGACCGCCCCACCACGCGATGCGAAGCTTCACCGGCTCTTTAGATGCCGTGGCGGCCGGTGTCGTTGCCGGTGTTGTTTTGTTGGCGGCATCATTACCGCCAGATGCCGGAGGCGTTGCTCCACCGCAGCCTGCAGCGGTTAATAACATAGACAGAGATACCATTAATGTTAGCGCTTTCTTCATTTCTAACGCCTCCCCTTATTAACTGAATACTTTATTAATTATCCATTTCCCTGAATAAAAAAGAAGTTAAAAATCCGTCTTTTTTGTTCAAAAATCAGACTATTCAAAAAACACTGAATTGTATGTATTTTACTATTCGCAATTACCCTTGTCTAGCATGGGTTTGGCTTGTTTGTAAAAGAGTTAACTCTTTTACATGTAATGCGAATAAATTTTCGAGATAAAACCGAATATAAGATTAATTCTCCCAGGGAGTATAGTTCGAATTCAAGTTCGGTTACTATTGATCCATTTCGCAATAAAAAAAATCAGAACCGCCATCAAGGCAGCTCTGATCCTGCAAGCACTTACTTTTTATTTTTAGCAAGAATGGCGTTGGCATCTTTACGGAACTTAACCGCAGCATCCTCAACCGTGATTTTTTTGTAAAGAACTTGCTCGCTCAAATCCTTCAACAGCTTTTCAACTTCAACGGAACCAACTGGGTTCGGAGGATCGGACGGGCTGCTATTATTTTCTGCCCAAGCTACATAATCAAATACTTTAACCTCTTCAGGTGTAAGAATTGGCTTCAATGAATCTTTCACCTTGGATGAAATCGGCACGCCGCGCTCACCTTTAATAATTTTGTTCGCATCGATATCGTTAACGAAGAAGTTAATGAATTTCGCCGCTTCTTCCTTTTGCTTCGAATTCTTAGTTACGGAGAAGCCCATGCTCGATTTCAAGAACAAGCCTTTCTTAACATTCGGGCCTGGGATCGGAATCAATTCAGTAGGACGTTTAGCAGCGCCAGACCAAGCTACATACTGATTGGACCATGCGAAGGATGCGAATGAGTTGCCAAGAACCATCTCGTCATCCTCAGGCGTAGACTTCTTCTGTGCCAGCTTATCCAAGCTCAGGAAATAGCCTGCATCATACATTCTTTGGTAGCGCTTATAATAATCGATAAACGGCTTATCGTCCGTGTAGCCAAGGCTTGCTCCGTCCGCTGCATACAGCTTCTGATCTACCGAACGCAGGTAGTAATTGAAGAATACTTCATATCGCAAATAGTCAGCCAGAAGCTTACCGCTAGATTTCAGCTGTTTGCCCATTGCTTCCATATCGTCCCAAGTCCAATCCTTGGCAGGCATAGTCGCTCCGGCTTTTTTCACAAGCTCAGGATCGGCTGTCGCACTTAGTGCATTAACCCCTAGAGTAATTTGGTAAAGGCTTCCATTCAACTCTCCTGTGCTAAGAGTATTAGGCGATACTGCGCTTACATCAATCGTATTGTTTTTGGTATAAGGACGCAAATCTTCTAATTGATTTCTTCCGCCGTATTGACTCAAGTAAGAAAGGTCCATCTGAATAATATCCGGCATATCATTCGCCGCGGCTTGTGGCGCCAGCTTCTTCCAGTAGTCATCAAATGCTGCATATTCAGCCTCTATCTTGACGTTAGGATTTTTCTGTTGGTACAACTCAATAACCTTCAACGTGTAGTCATGTCTTGCTTGTCCACCCCACCACGCAATTCTAAGCTTTACAGGCTCCTTGCTTCCTCCAGCAACAGCATCAGCTGGCTTTTGTGCTGTATTACCGCCAGTTCCACCACAGCCCGCAGCAGTTAATAGCAACGAAGCCGATAAGATCATTGTTAAGCCTTTCTTCATCTCTGTATCCTCCCCATGTGTGAGCGTTGCAATTTCTATCCCTATTATCCCCCTATCTGAATAGTTTATAAATTCAAAAAACCGTCATTCTTGTTAAAAAAACAGAGGATTATTAGTTTGATTTGATATATTCAGAGGGTGTACAGCCCGTATATTTCTTAAACACTTGACTAAAATATTGCGGATTATCCCCAAAACCCAGCTGCTCAGCCAGCTCAAATATCTTAATATCGGACTTTTGGCCAATCAATTCCGTCGCCTTATTAATTCTCGCTTTCATCACATAGTTCGAAAATTTTTCTCCCGTTTCCTTTTTAAACAGCTTGCCTAAATAGTCAGGATTCATATAAAGGATTTGCTGAGCTACCCCGTTAAGTGACAGTTCTGGATTTCCTAGATGCTCGTTAATAATGTCCAAAACCTTGTCCACTATAGCGCTATGCTTATTTTTCATCTGCTCGTAATTTCTTAATGTGATTTGGTTGGCAACCTCCTTGAAAAAGGATTGGATGGTCTGCAGTGTCTCCAAATCCATCAGCGTCACCAGTTTATCCCTATATTGATGAATTGCATCCACGTCACCAAGACGAATCATGGCCATAAACAGCTGAATAACATAGGATTTAGCCGTAAGGATATTAGAACGCAAACCCGCCACCTTCAGAAAAAAGAGATCGATTTCCTCGGAAGCTTCCTCCCAATTGCCTGTTTTGATTTGCAGCATTAGATTATCCTCGTCGAAAACAAGCTCACAAGGTTCTGGCTGCTCAACTCCAACGATGTCACGCTTCGTAATTAAGCTTCCTTCTCCCAAATAAAAGCGATAATTTAAACATTCCAATGTTTGTTTGTACAGTGCTCTTGCTCTTGTAATTTCATCCGCTTCGCTTAATGCAATCGTAAGATCGATCTTGTAATAACGAAGAAACGTCTCTCGGATTAGACTAATACAATCATGCAGTTCACTCACAGGCTCAGAGTCCTCTACAACTATCAACACCTGCTCGCCAACTGTCGAGCTTAATAGCATTTTCTTCTTCAAGAAATCCTCTGCAATATTTTTAACGGCAAACATATGCTCAAACTCAAAGTACCCTTCAAGCTGAAACAAGATTAAACGAACCTTATGATTCTCAAGATCCAGCTTAAACAGATTGCGATAATAGTCCCAATCCCGCTTGCCATACGTTTTATTCGTAACAAATTCCTTTAAGAACTGTTCCTTAACATGGGGAAGTATCTTCTCCAGCCCATATCTCATATTATTGACGAACTGTTCGCGCTGCTCCTCCTGCTCAATCTCTTTGACCAGCTGTTGGAGAACCTCAACAATTTTATTTTCGTTGCAGGGCTTCAATAAATACTGCTTAACCCCATAACGGATAGCTGAGCGAGCATACTCGAAATCTCCGAAGCCTGACAGTAAGACCATTTTAATATTAGGATAGTTATCCGTAATTTTGGCAGCCAGCTGAAGCCCATCCATCCCTGGCATTTTAATATCACTTATAATAATATCGGGCGGGTCCAATTGTACTTTATCATAGGCTTCAATCCCATTCCGGGCTGTCCCCATTAGCTCTGTCCCTGCTTTTGCCCAATCCACTACGTTGGAGATGCCCTCCAATATTATCCGTTCATCATCAACCAGTAATACCTTATACATGTTGATTCCCCATTTCATCCGGTATTATGACAGAGACCTTCGTACCTTTACCTTGTTCGCTGTCCAATTGTAAACCGTAGCCCTCGCCAAAAGCAATAATGATACGTTCTTCAATGTTTTTCAAGCCGATTCCGCTTCCCCGAGTTCTAGCTTCCCCTCTTCGCACCTGATTAAGCAGTTCTTCCTCCATCCCGGGTCCATTATCTTCAACGACCAATAGAACACGCCCCGGCTCTCTATGAGCCCAAATGCGGATAAAGCAGGGCTCGATCATCGATTCCAGCGCATAGTGAATAGAGTTTTCGAGCAGCGGCTGCAGGGTAAGCTTAGGAAGCAGCAAGCGCTTCACATCATCGGAAATATCCATTTCAAAAATCAACCGTTCTTCAAAACGGAATTTCTGGATCGTAATATAGTTCATCACAATATCCATCTCTTCCCCAACGGTTATAAGTGTTTCTTTCAAGCTGATAGAGCTTCTTAGCAGAAAACCGAGTGATTCTACCATCTTGGAGATTTGCGGCTGTCCGTTTGCTTTGGCCATCCAATTGATCGATTCAAGTGTATTGTACAAAAAATGCGGATTAATTTGCGCTTGCAGCGCTTTAAACTGCGTTTCTTTGATCGTTAGCTGCTTGGAGTAATTTTCTGTAATCAACTCGTTGATTTGCTGAATCATGACTCGGAAGGTGCGCTGAAGCTGGCCCACTTCATCCATCTGCACATTAGTCCAGCTGGCCGTCTCCGCCTCTGCCAATCGAAAATCGCCCTTCTGAACCTGGCGCATCTGTCCAATTAACTCTTCAATAGGTCGAGTCAGGCTTCTTGAGAAATTGATAGCCAACACCATGACCACCAGCAAACTAACGATAAACCCAACAAGCAAAATATTTTTCATCAGAATGATTTTCATAAAAATCTTATCAAACGGAATCAAGCTGAGGTAAGTCCAGCCTAAATATCCCGATTTTATTTCAGTAAAAAAATAGGATTTACCGTTAAATTCCTTAATCATATAGCCTTGATGCGCTGCATTGACGTTCGTAATAGTAGGTTCATCTGCTGTATCCGTATAAATTGGGAAAATGGTGCGATCGTTCGAGGTAATACGGATCTCTCCGTTTTTCAACTCGGTGCCCGCTACGACATCCTCTACAATTTTATCGAACTTGATGCGCACAATAATGGTTCCGAGCCGATTTAGCTCCAAATTTTGATAAGACCTTATTTCCCGAGCGGCGATCACATAGTTTTCATCATCATCCGGCATGATCCATCGTGTTTCACCTAGACCTAGAGCGGATTCTTTCAAAATCATTTGCCTTTTTGAGGGAAAGGACCTAATAATCTGACCTGCTTGGGACAGTCCGTCCTGCAAATCCGTCACTTCAATAGAATTGATATATTTCTCGTAGCCTGCATACTGTACAAGCCTGTCCGTTATAAAAGAACGAATCCGGTATTTTTCAAATTCAGTTGTATCTTGATTGATTTGAGGGAGCAGACTTTGAACTTGAGCGTCAGTGACAATATTGAAGGTAAGCTTATCAATCTTTCTCAGCTCGTTTTCAATCCCGCTTGACGATAAATTCAAAAGCTGGGACGATTTGGAATACAGCTGCTCATCATAGATAGAGTAAGCATATTGAATGGAAAAGTACGTAGTTAGAAAACTTACGGCCATGATCAGAGAGATTAAGGCGAATACTCGATGTTTAATTCTCATGTTGCTATAGGTTAATTTCAAAGAAAAAGAAGCTCGTCTCATGACGTCATAATCCCTCCAATAGAAGCTTGAATCAAGGGCAAACGGCTACGAAAGCCTCAAAGACAAGCACGTTTGTCTATCTCCTCTATGTTACATTATCAGCTCGAATCAATCCAATTGCTGGCACGCCTGCTTCACAAGTCTCGCTTAGCATGCCAAATTGACATAGGGATACCATAAATGTCCTGCTCTGGCGGATCGGGAAGAGAGCTTAATTCCCCCCTGCTGATAACTCCGCTTACTGCCAGCACAAGCGCATCAACCAGGTCGTCCCGCGCCGCTGCACTTCGACGGTATTGGCTCATTGCCTGCTCTAAGAACTTATCCGCTTTCGGAAATACTGTGAGCAACCAGTCTATTCTTTCGCGATAACCTTCTTCCGTTTTCTTATTATAAGTCATAGGAGCGCCGAATAACGAAGCAAAGCATACCTCGGGATGTGCCTCCCTGAATATATTGCATGCGTTTTCGTCAGAGCGAAGCAAACTATCAACCTCACGAATTTTGGGTACCAGATGCCAAGTCTGCTTAGATAACCCTCTTTCCCCCATACGGCGGTTAATCACATTGGCCTCTGCATAGTCAGCGGCGTCTAATACCCCGCGCACTGGCGCTGGAAAAATACTCGAAGTTCTCTTCGGCCTCAACAATTGCCTCGCCAGCAGATCACAGCGCCGTTCTTCCCTTCCAGCCGACTTCAATCCAATTGGCATATCCAGCAGCAGTAACTCTGCCTCATTAAGCTCCTTCCATAATTCAAAAAGAGAACTATACAAATGCGTTCGTGCATCACCGGACATAGCTGAAATCGTAACAGCAATCCAGCCTCCTCTGCATCCGTCAATTCCCCCATAGGTTTGTCCACTTATCATTTCCAAAACTCCCTTTTATCCACAAGCTTTCCTTCTTTTATAGTGTTGGCGCTTACCTGTACACAATGTGGAATTCATTGCATTGTGGTGGTTTGTCCGTTTCCCTGCGACTGTTTCTAGCATTTACTATATCAGAATGGAAGGAAAGGATGTGATATTATGGCTAAATCAAGCCGCATACAAACCGATTTGGTTACAATCCGAATTCGTAACGTTTCAGGTGTTCGCATCATCTCAGGTTTCTGTGTAATAGGCAGCGCCAGTCCTTGCCTGGGCTTCCTAACCATTAACAGTCGGGTAAGACGGGCTGCAAACTGTCTGCTCCGCAACGGCTTTGTGATCATTGGAACATCCCGTAATGCTGTGGTATTCCAACGCAATCGTGTCGTTTAATCCAGAGAAACGAAGCTTGGCTTTTCATCTGTAATAAGAGTGATCTTAAGTCAATCAACTCAAAGACCGGTCTCCTGGATGCAGGGACCGGTCTTCTTTAGTCAGTTCCGTACTCTTGAGTTAGATAAACAGCAATCTGCCCAGTCTTATCGCTGAATTAAATCCCGACCATCCCATTCCTCATAAAATTGCTCTAAAAATCTTTCCATATAACTATGTCTGCTCTCAGCCATCCGTTTTCCACTTTCCGTGTTCATCAGGTCTTTAAGCTTCAACAGCTTCTCGTAAAAATGATTCACTGCCGTCGATTTTCCATGCCGATATTCCTCTTTCGTCATTTCCCTTCGCGACGGCTGCTCCGGATCGTAGATCAGATCACCTTTCCAGCCTGAATAAGCAAACGTTCGTGCTATTCCCATAGCGCCGATGGCATCCAATCGGTCAGCATCCTGAACTACTCGTGCCTCTTTGGTCGTTACACGTGGATTATTCCCGCCTTTATAAGACATGGTACTGATGATTTGCATCACATGCTCTGCCGCTTCCTCTTGTACGCCTTGGCTGGATAGCCAATCTCTCACCTTATTCAATCCTGCCTCCAAGGAAGGATTCAGCTTCTCGTCAGCAATATCATGAAGAAGTGCTGCCAGCTCACAAACGAATAGATCTGCACCTTCTTCCTTTGCAAGGATAAGCGCCGTACGAGTAACCCGTTCGATATGCCACCAATCATGGCCGCTAGAATCGCTTTCCAGTTGTTTTTTTACAAATGCTCTTGCTTCGTTAATCAGTATGCTTGGTTCCATATAGACACCCCTTTTTACTAGTATGTAGCTGCTTGAAGTTTATGAGAGAGTTATTCTAAATAGTATACGTTGAACCTACATCAGGCACAATGGAACCTAAGCTTCTTCAGGCATTATTCCCTCATTTTACATAAGATAGGGTACAGTCATACAAGCAATAGGCCTCCTCTCTTCATATCATAAGCCATGCATATCTTCTCGGAAAAATTACAAGGATAGGAAGTGACAGACGTGGCACAAGGCGTCGTGGACGTTATTGTCTCGAAGGATCAAAACGAAAACTCATTAGTGCTGGTTGCCAATTGTGGAGGTGGACTGCCCAACGACCTTCATCTTATTAGGGATGGAGCTGAGGTAACACTTAAGCAAGGGGATATAGAGAAAAGTGTCGTAGTAAATCATGAAGCAGGCGCAGAATGTGCTTTTAACTATATAGAAATGAATGCTAAGACAGCCAAAGCCTTCGGGCTTCACGACGGCAGCCGAGTATTGCTAACCTATGATTCGGAATCCAAGGATCTTCGATTGCAACGCGTGACGAAAAGTCGAGCCAGCGGGCTTCTTTTGTCTGATCATAACAAAACCCGCACGGGTTCTATCATCATTGGGTATTCTCTCTTAAGCTTGTTAGGTATACCAACAACACGTGGCACCACCATAACCATCCGTGTGAATTCAGTCAGCCAAAGAATGAAGGTTCTCATCCCAGAAAATGAATTGGATAGCGATTTTCGTTTATCCCCACTTAACTTGCGCAAATTCGGACTTCATCCTGGGAAATCCTTCTCGCTTGAATACGATCAGACCTCCAAAACATTATCTGTCTTGACCTCTTCCGCTGTAGCTTCAAAACAGGGTAAACCCACTAGAGCACTCCGTCCGATGAGAACGATAAAAACGGCAACAACAGACAAACCAACCAAATCCTCAAGAGCAAGAAATATGGAAAACCCAAAGAAGTTAGGAAATAGAGCAACAGCGCAGACGTTAGGGAATTCAATGAAAACCAAGACCCTGAGGCAAAGCACCGCTTCGAAGATGTCAAAGAAATCAAGCAGCGTTAAGAAGCCTGGAACATTGGCGATATTGGCTAAAGGACAACATATGGGTACATCAAAAACATTGACAAGAAACAAAAAGCGAATGCATTGAGACCCTAGATTATTGCGAACGATAGTAAGTTAAACCTCGTATTGGGCTATTGGGCTGATCGCAAGACGTAAAAGACACCGTAATCAGATATCTCTGCTACGGCGCCTTCTACGTCTTGCTATCGTTTATTATTTGTTGGCTTGAAATACAGCTCATCATTTTTTCATTTCTCGTACCTACCTGTATCCTTAGCCTTTAACAGCCCCCATCGTAATACCCTGCGTAAAAGCTTTCTGGAAGACTAAGAAAATAGCTATCATAGGAATGGAAGCAAGTGCCGCACCGGCCATCATGATTCCGTAATTCGTTGTAAATTCACCCTGCATCGTAGCCACACCAAGCGGAAGCGTCATCATAGAAGTAGACCGCGTCATTATTAGATGGCTGAAATAGTCATTCCATGCTGCAATGAATGTGAAAATAGCCAAAGCGCCAAGCGCAGGTTTAAGCAACGGTACAATAATAGTGGAAAACATCCGAATTTCTGAACACCCGTCCATTTTCGCGGCTTCCATTAGTTCACTTGGCAGGGTCTGAGCAAATTGTTTCATTAGAAATACACCGAATGGCCAGCCTATTGCCGGTAAGATTAGTCCGTGATACGTATTCACCCATCCGAAATCAGCCAGCATGGTGAAGAGTGGAACGAGTATGACTTGCTTAGGCAGTGCCATGGCCGCAATAAACATCGAAAATATAATTTTACGTCCTGGAAATACTTTCTTAGCAAGAACATAACCCGCCAATGAAGCAACCACACAGACCGCTATCATTTCGCAGAAAGCAACAAAAAAGCTGTTGAACGTCCAGCGCCATACCGGATTCTTAAATAAATCCACCCAGTTCTGCAGCGTTGGCTTCAATGGAAACCATTCGGGCGGAATCGTCGTAGCAACTGTCTGAATTTTGAACGCTCCGGTAACAATCCAATAAAACGGAAATACAAAGATCAACGCAGAGAGAATCAGCAGTATGGTAGCCCCTATTTGATATAATTTCATGATGTTCCCCCTAGTACTCTACATCACTGCCAAGATATTTGAATTGAATGGTCGAGATAATACCGATTACTATAGCAAGAAGAACGCCCATGGCAGATGCAACTCCGAAGTTTCCGAGCATAAAAGCCTGCTCATACACACCGTACATGACAGTAGATGTACTATAAACCGGGCCGCCTGAGGTTAGCAATTGGATAAGCGCAAAGCACTGGAATGTATTAATTGTCGTGATAACAATAATATATAGATTCGTCGGCATCAGCATCGGCCAAATGATTTTCAGGAAAATTTGCCATGGTGTTGCCCGATCAATTTGAGCAGCTTCAATGTAAGACGTAGGTATGTTACCCAGCGATGCTACATACAAAATGATTGGCTGTCCAACAGAAGTAGTTATCAATACAGCGATAATGGCTAGTAAGGCCGTCTTGGGATCTCCAAGCCAAGGTGTCGGTTCAGCCCCAAATAGGCCAGTAATGTAATTGAGAATGCCGTAGTTTGGATGATAAATCCAACCCCACACAACGGTAATACTTACTACGGAGGATACAGCTGGCAAATAAAACACGCCTCTAAAAAATGATCTTATTAATTCCTTGGTCTTGTAAATATTCATAGCTACAAAGATGGAGAATAGGATGACAATTGGAACTGTAATAACAACAAGTAAAACCGTATTTTTCATAGACTTCAGAAAGGTTTCATTATGCAGTAAGGAAATATAGTTGTCGAATCCAACAAATGTAAAATTTCTTAGCGTGTAATCAAAAAAGCTGATATAGAATCCTTTAAGCATCGGATATGCGACAAAAAGAAGGAAGAATCCAAGCGCTGGCAGTAAAAATAAATAACTCATTAACCAGTCGCGAATCACATATCCTCTCGCCTTACGTATTGCTGCCAACATTTCCTTCCCCCATTTCTAGTTGTTGGATGAAAGAAGCAGCGTACATACAGACGCTGCCCCTTGTTCCCTCATTACTTTGGCGTTTGGGCCTTCGCTTTAGCGATGGCTTCATTCGCTTTCGCAGCAAAAGTATCAAGCGCTTCCTTACCGGTTGCTGTTCCTAACAAAGCACGCTGTAATTCCGGGAACCAGAACGTGCGAATTTCAGCATATCCATCTGCTACTGTTGGCGGATCTGTAATAAAATCACGTGCAAGCTCCGCGTATTTATACTCTGAATCATTATACAAGCCTGTAATTGAAGTTCGTGCAGACAATCCTCCAGTTTGAATTACATTCTTCTTGCCGTATTCTGGATCATTAGCAATGAAATTTACCAGCTTCTTACTTGCTGCGATTTTATCTGCATTGCCGTTGTTAAACACGGCCAAGCCACCAAGATAGGGCTCAAGCTTTGGTTTCGACCCATCCATGGTTGGAAAAGGAAGCAGTACATCTTCGAATTGAACCTTTTTATTGGGAACGTTTTGAGCTTTCAATACAGGTGAATAGTTGAGTGTGAAAGCCAATTTCCCTTGTAGGAATAAGTCATTAACATCTGCGGCTGCAAGGGATGCCGAACCTGCAACACTCAGCTTGTCCTTCGTCGCTTTCACAATCCAATCCAAGGCTTTAGCAGCATTATCGGTATTAATAGCCACTTTTGAATTATCCTCATTCAAAAATCTAGATACGCCGAGGTTCGCAATATAAGCACGCGTCCCTTGATCTCCTGCTGAGCTTTTTGCAAAAAAACCAGTAGGAATGATATCTGGAGCTTTCTCTTTAACCGCCTGCAATGCTTTTTCGTATTCGGCTACCGTCCAAGTTCTGTCAGGTTTTTTTAGAGGAAGCAAATCAAGCGCGCCAATCTTTTCAAACACTGTTTTGTTAACAGCCATCAAGAAAGGTGCAGTATTGATTGGATACATATAGATCTGATCGCCTACCATCGATTGCTTCCAGAATGCTGGGGCTATATCTTTTTGGACTTCCGTCGTCACGATATCATTAAGTGGGGCAAGGAGTTTTTTCTTACCCCAATCGATAATACGCCCAGGAGCGTCATAAATAACGTCGGGGGCTGTATTGGAGGCAATTGCAACGTTAAGCTTCTGCGGTCCGCCTTCAAAAGTAATCATTTCGAGATTGACTTTAATTTCAGGATTCTTTTTATTGAATGCTTCAATGATTTGCTTTTCGTATTTCCCAACTTCCCCGTCCAAGGGCTGGAAGTTCGGAAAGTTCCACCATGTAATTTCAACCGGCTTGGCAACGGGCTTGGCTTCTGGCTTCGCGCTATCAGCAGCCGCTGGAGCTGGTGTAGATACGCTTTTGTTTCCTTCTGTTGCAGTCGTGTTCCCACATGCCGCCAGTTGCGTTCCAATAAGTGCAACGCTTGCTACGGTCATAAGACTTTTCTTTAAATCTCGCATGCAATAACCCCCCCCTAATTTTGTGTTGCCGGAAATAATGATTTAGCGCTTCCATTTCCTGCCCTAATCATATGTCATTCAAACAAAGAGAGAAATCCCTCTGCTTTTACCTTTCATGGTCGTATTTTGACCTGTTCAACGGAGTACTCTGATTCATATGTGACACTAGTTAATAATTTAGTATAATAGGACGAAAGTAAATCTTCACTACTATTTCATTATTCTTACTCGGGGGAATAGGATGTATAAGTTAATGATTGTTGAGGACGAGCCTCTTATACGAGCTGGGCTGAAACAATATTTCTCCTGGCAGGAACTTGGAGTTGACACGATCTGTGAAGCAGAAAACGGTAAAGATGGTATTCTAGTCGCTCTCCAAGAACGCCCCGACCTGGTTATTACGGATATTCGTATGCCTGTAATGGATGGACTTGAAATGATTCGACAGCTGCGTAAGGAGCTTCCCGATACGGTATTCATCATCTTGACTGGACACAATGATTTTGATTATGCCCAGAAGGCTATTGGTTTAGGGGGCGTGCATGCTTACTTACTTAAGCCCATGCAATATGAAGAAAGCTTGTCCACTATTCAACAATGCATAGTCAATCTGAAGCAAAAACAGCAGGAATTTCAAAATCGTTCTAATCTGCAACGGGAAGCAGAAGAAAGCATCAAGCTCAGAGGCAGCCAGCTGGTTAAGCTTTTATTGGAAGAAGAACCCGCTTTAGAAGAAGAGACGCTCCAGCAGCTTTACGGATATTCAAGTGGTGAATACTTGTATCAACCCTTCCTAGTAGCTTATGTATCTCATACGACATCCCTTCATCAAGCAAGACGTTGGTTGCGGGACAAGGCTGAGAGGATTATAAACGAAGCAGCCGAATTGATTTTTAACACAATCGTCCCCAAACATATATTTACTTATATCTATAAATCAAAATATTTTGCGATTGCGGTATATGAAGTCGCAGCTATTGAAATTGAAAATGAAAGCCCCAACGTGGAATGCCAACTGGATGATAAGCTTAAACAAATTAGTCTCGAATGCGATGCTTCTGTTTATTTGGTTGTAGGCCGAATTGGAGACGAAATATCACAAATTGGCCTATCACTACGCCATGCAGAAAAAGATTTGTACAGGCGTTTTGTTGAATCGGGCAGCCATTTGTTCCTGCCTCAAATAAAGGACCCTTCATTCTTACATAACAAAGAGCTAGCTATACAACTCCATGAGAAAGATAAGAACCAGCTTCTTAGCTATTTTGAAAAAGGGGATCATTCACAAATCAAGCACTTAATGAAGCGCTTAGCTCAAGAAACATGTTCAACTATAACACCTTCTTCCCTGGATAAATGGCTTGTATTTCTACAGGAAATAATCAGTGTGACGCTACGTTTTGCTAATACCAAAGGAATTCACATCGACGGCGTTTATAGTGATAAGCTTTTAACCTTGTCTTGTGTGGATGATTTCGAATCTTTGGAAGCGCTTTTTGACTGGTTATCCGATTGGATGATTCACCTTAGCACCATTTACCAGGAAACATCCCTTCAGACCAGCCAACAAGATGTTCTCGTTTTCGAAGAAATCGAGATCTATATTAAGCAGAATATCGATCAGGATATGACGCTGCAGATGGTCGCCGATCGTTTCTTCTATAATCCCTCTTATTTAAGTCGTCTTTTCAAAAAGAAATTAAACAAAAACTACATGATCTTTGTAACCGAAATTCGAATAAGTTACGCACAGGAATGCTTGAAGCAGCCTCACTATTTGGTCACCGATGTTTGCCATATGTGCGGATATAAAAGCTATAAGCATTTCGTGAAAACCTTCCGAAGTGTAGCTGGTATGACACCCACTGAATATCGAAAAAAATTGGGGTTGTGAGAATGAAGAAATTAAGGTGGGTTTCCCAGCTCTATCGGATGAAACATGTGAATCACCAGATTTTTGTGCTTATGATCTTTACTATTACAATACCGCTGCTGATCATATCAGCGATTATTTATCTCTTCTCCTTGCAAGCTGTTAAGAATGAATATCAAAGCAGCTCTAATCTCATCTTAAATAACCTGTCCTTTAATATCGATCAGTATTTGCAAAGTATTGAAAAAGGAACTCTCAACGCGCAAACCGATGGTCAGCTTCAAATTGCACTTGAAAACTGGACCCAGAATCCGACTGGTGATGCCGGAAATGAACAGATACAATACAGAAACGCAATCGAACACTTCATAAGCTCTATTGAAATGACCATCAAAAATGTCGATAGCGTACAAATTTACGTTGGCGACCGTGTATTTTACTCCGCAAATTTCAACCGGTCTGATTACGATGCCAAGGAATTCACATCCGAAGCCTGGTATCAGCAAACCGTAGAGAGCAAAGGGGGAATCGTATTATTTGGGGCTCATTTACCGTTTCACCGTGTCAATTCCCGGGAGTCGGTCATCTCTATCGCTCGGGTCATTAACAAGATCGGCAGCAAGCAGCCGCTTGGTATTATGCTTATTGACATCCGGTTGGACTCGTTGCGTGAGATCTTAAAGCTATCGGAGAATAGCAAACGGAATTTCAATATTATCGATGATAAAGGCGGGGTTATTTATTCGTCAGACGGGAATCAAAAAATTTCAAACCCACCGGACCATATGGATAAGCAATCGCTCAATAAAATTTTGAACGCAGATACGGATAGTTTCTATGCGCCATTGGCTGGTACGGATTCGTTCATTAATTTCGTTACCTCGCCTTATTCCGGTTGGAAGGTTATTCAAGATATTAGTGAGAAAGAGATGACGAAGCAAGCGGAATTACTGCGCATAATTGTTCTTGCCCTTGCTATCCTGTCGTTGGGTACCGCCATCTCATTCATGTTCATATTAGCATCGCGTGTAACCAAGCCGATCATCTTGTTAAGCAGACAAGTAAAATTGGTCGGGATGGGGAGGTTCGATGTTGATTTAAGCAGCGACCGACAGGATGAATTCGGCGTGCTCTACCAAGGCATTCGCAAGATGGTTGAAGACTTGCAGAGTTATATTGAAAGATCCTCAATGGCTAAGGCTCAACAGAAGGTTGCCCAGTTCGGGGCGCTCAAGAGCCAAATCAATCCTCATTTTCTCGCCAATGCACTGGAATCTATTCAGATGAAAGCCGTCATCAACGGACAGCGAGATATAAGTGAAATGGTAGGTCTGCTCGGAAAATTATTCCGAATTCATATTCAAACCGGGAAGGAAACGGTTCCCCTTCATGAAGAACTCGAGCTGATTCGCTTATATGTCAAAGTCCAACAAATGAGATTTGGTGATAAAATTCAATATGTGGAGCAATTAGCCCCTGGCAGCGAGTCTGCTAAAGTGATGCACTTCTCCCTTCAGCCCATTATCGAAAATGCTATTGTTCATGGCTTGGAACGACAAAGTGGACCAGGAATCCTCGAGGTTTCAACTACAATTTCCAACAATGAGCTGCTTATCATGGTGAGTGACAACGGGATTGGCATGGATGAGGAGCAGCTTCAGAGTCTGAACGATCGTCTTACACAACCATCGGATACTCTTGATGAATCTCATATCGGCATTAAAAATGTCCATGACCGCATCCAGTTTTATTTCGGTGACCCCTACGGAATCCAGCTTCAAAGCCGTTTAGGAGAAGGCACAACGGTAATACTTAGAATTCCTGCATCTAGTTAAGCTAGTTCCTTCGAATAAGACTGCTTATATGCTGTCTAAGTTGTACAATGGTATTATTAATTTACTCTGGAGGTACTAAGACATGGACATCAAAACGTTAACCAGCTACGCTCTGTCAAAAAAAGGATCCATTGAAGAATACCCTTTCGGCGTCGATGTTTTAGTGATCAAAGTGGCATCCAAAATGTTCGCGCTGATCTCTGAACGAAATAATTTCATGAACATCAGCTTGAAATGTGATCCTTTTATTGCTGAAAGCTTAAGACAGCAGTATTCATCTATTACTCCCGGCTACCACTTAAATAAAAGTCATTGGAATACTGTTATCTTGGATGGTTCTGTTTCAGAGGCCGAGATATTCAAAATGATTGATCATTCCTACGAGCTGGTTTTTAAAGGATTGAAAAAGTCTGAGAAAGAGGCCATTCTTCAACATTAGTGCGGCCTCTATAAAATGGTTAATGATGAGATCTGAGGCATAGCCTCAGATCTTTTCTAATCCCATACATTCATGCGTTTCGGAGGGAATCGGGTGTAGGATTACGGCCTCTGTTGGATGTCTTGTTGAAGGTCTTGTTGGATATCATGCTTGCAGCGGTGGAAACACCAACTACAATGGTAGGCTGCATTCTCGGACAGTTACCAGAGGTGACGATCAGGAAGAATGTTATCTCATTCACCCCTCACCCCCTTCCCTAGTTGTTTTACATCGCTTTCTTACTTCCTAACTCTCTCTTGCGGAACGTCAGTTCGCTATTTGTCTCGAATCCCCTCAAATTCAGGATTTCAGGAACTACGATGCGTTATTTCGTCTCCGCCTGACAAAATGCTCCTTCTTGATACAAATAAAGGATCGTAGTACCGTTCCACTCAATTGATCACGTGTGCATGAAAAAATAACGCATCCACGTTCCTCATCCCATGTTTTCAACGCGGATCCCGAGCGCGCGTTGAGATCAAGGCGGTCGGTCGAACCCCACACGGCTCACGGCCCATTTAGAGGAACAGAAGGAAACGGTTAGCGGTAGTCCGACTAAGCTCAGGATAAATGGGGAGCACTGTTTTAGCGAAAGAAGTTTCTGTGCAAGGCAACGTATCACAAGCTGGCCAAGCTCTCAAGTGAGATGGACTTTTCCGTTATCATATGCACACTCTTCACGGACAAATTCGGACAGCAAATACAGGACCCATTTGAACAGTCCCGTATTTGCTAAGGATTATGCGAGTTATTTGCACGACTGCTTGCTTACAGGTCTTTGAGCTTGACTTCCCGACCAATTTTAAATGAACGCGTTGCCGCTTTAGCAATTTCTAGCGCCGCTTTGCCATCACCCGCGGTAACCGACGGCAATTCACCATGATGGATGCAATCAATAAAATGCTTCATTTCAAGCTGATACGCATCCTTGAAGCGCTCAGGAAAGGACGGAATAATGTCGTGAGTGCTCCCTTTTAACGTCAAAATACGAAGATCATGGTGCTGGAGCGAGCCTATCTGGATCGTCCCTTCCGTACCCACAACCTCCCCCCGAATATCATACCCGTATAAAGCATTGCGGCTCGCTTCAACATCTCCTGCCGCACCTGAGTCGAACCGCATATATGTAAGCGATTGGTCCGAATCATGCAGCTCCTTCATAAAGGAATGCACTAGAACAGCACCATGAGCGGAAACAGCTTCCACCTCAGAGTTCATCAGAAACCTGGCAAGATCGTAATCATGAATAGCCATATCGAGGTAGATCCCACCACTGTTGCGGATAAACTCGGCTGGAGGAGATGACGGATCGCGTGATACTGCTTTAAAATATATCGGTTTGCCAATATCCCCTGCGGCAATTCGCTTCTTCGCTTCCGCATAAGCAGGGTCAAAACGGCGCATAAACCCAACCTGGCATTTGACGTTATATTTCGCAACCGCAAGAATCACATCATCCGCTTCTTCCAAATGTAGCGTTAATGGCTTTTCTACAAAAATAGCTTTCCCACATTGAGCAGCTTTTTTGATAAGCTCTGCATGTGTGCCTGTCGGAGTTGCAATCACTACCGCATCCATATCCTCGCTTTCTATTACCTCAACAGGATCATCCGACCACCTTCCAACCCCCAATTCAAAAGCTACCTTTTCCGCTCGCTGCGGATCAGCATCCACAACACAAGCCAGCTCCGCATTGTTGATGCGTCCAGCTAGATTTTCAGCATGCCAATACCCTAATCGCCCTAAACCAATTACCGCTACTCGAATTTTGTTTGTCATGTGCAGCCTTCCTCCTGCGTTATTTTAATATCGGATTAGTACTCCTTCTATAACTAACGGTTTCCTTTCTGCACAAATTTTCCTAGTACCTAATCATAAGCTGAGTATCAAGTAAAATAGAGGGGACGTCAGCTAGTTTGGTTACTCAAGAGGATCATTTTTATCACGAAAGTAGACCTTGTTTATCCTGGCAACTTTTATTGGTAACGTTACCAGAATAATATATTCTTAATACTAGCTCATTTTGATTGCGCTTTCAACAGTTATTCGACAGACAGCAGTAGCAGTTGTCTTAGAAGACGGAAAAAGCAGCTGAGCAGGTAAAAATCCTGTCAGCTGCTTATAATTTGAATGCTTCACATCCACCATATTTACCATATCTACCGTATGTATTTATTTGCAGAACCTATACTTAGCTGTTTGCCCAAGGCTGGATCGAGGTCTTAACCGTCTCTCCGGTTGTGATCGCCTGCTCGATCATCAAGCCGATGTAATGATCCTGCGATGCATCGGGCAGTCCATAGAAATCAGGGCCTCCGGCTGCATAGTCCGCCATCTTCGCTAATGATGTTGCAACAGCAATCTCGTCATCAAAAAGCCGGTACGGAGCAAACGGGTTGCGGTATACCCACTGATCACCGACCATAATCCCCTGCAAGAAATACCCCTCCAAATTACCGTCTTCACCCTTATTAATTCGATTGAAATCAAGATGCTGCGGCGTAGCATAATCCAACAGCAAATTCGCGCGTTGGTCGATGATTTCGCCACGCTCTCCCCGAACCGAAACATAATTCGAACGAATCCACGAACGGTATTGGTCGCTTGAAAAGTCAAACACTCCTAGCTTTCCCCCGAAGTCAATCCATGCGAGGTCCCGCTTCGTTGTAATCAGGGTTTCCTCGATAGGAGGTCCGCTTCGCGTTGGTCCACCCATAAGCGGAGACTCAAACCGCATCGCGCGGATTGTCACTTCTCCATAGCCATAGCCCAGTGTTTTACGCAGCAAGTTAACACCATGGTAACCGTGGGCAGCGGATACATAAGCTTCAGAAACCGTACCTAGCCGGCCGGATTCAATCAGCGCCAACCGTGCGGCATGCAGCGGTTGGAAATGGTACTGCTCAGCTACCTGAATTCGCGCTCCGCTAAGCGTCAATTCATGCAGAGCCAGCAAGCCCTCGAGATCACCAGCCGGTGGCGTTTCTGTTAGAGCGGGGATACCTCGCTCTGCTAATGCAAACAAATACTCAGGGCAGATTGCTCTGTCCACCGATACTACAACGAAATCGGGCTGTTCGTTTTCCAGCAGTTCGACTACTGTACGGTAAGTTGTAAGATTCCACTGCTGCTCGAAGTGCTGTCCTTTATCTGCATCGCGGACAACCATACCTGAAATCCTGAATTGATCCGACAGCTCCTTGGCAATCCGCAAATAAAATTCAGAACGAAAGCCGCCACCGATGATACTAAAAGAAGTCTTTTTTGCCATAATTCCCATTCATCCTTCCTTTTCTCTCTAGGTATCTCCGCTCATCCCTCTATCCCTCATCCGCTCATAGAAAGCGCTACTACGCATAATCAGATTATCACAATCCTAATGGGTTGGATATCCAACCTGCTATCCTATTCTCATCTATGCCTAAAACCATGCCTTCTCCCGATTTTAGCAGCTGCTGCTGTAAGCAGCATTGTTAGGATCGCTCCATACATTGCTAATTCCATGTCATGCTGCGTATCCCAAGGGTCTCCCTGAGTTCCAAGAAATAACGTGCCGATCTCCGGTGCAACAATCAAAGCAACCCACATTTCGATCAGCTCATATAAAGCTCCGCTAGCCAGCACAAGCACAACAGGAAGGGCTAAAGCCCAAAATCCTTTTTGTCCCATCGTTCTCACAACGAGCTCCCTGATAGGATAAGCCAGAAGCAAGCCGTATGAAAAATGAACAATCCGATCGTATCCATCACGTTCTGTATGAAACAGCACTCGAATCCATGAATCCAAAGGTGTTGTGTGATACGAATAGTTAGCGCCAAAGGTATGCATGGCAAGGAAAACCGCAATAAGAAGATACGTCATATTTGTAAAAGCAAACCATCGGTACGTTACCGCCAAAACTAATATTGTTGCAAAAATTAATAAATTTTCCAAAAACCAATTAAATCGACTGTATGGCTCTATAGCCATTAGCACCCAAAATACCACGTAAACAGCTAACAAAGCTTGCAGCATATGATTGCTATTAAACGGGCGTGTGAAATCGAGAAGACGAGCAGCATTCATTTTTGGAAGCCCCCTTTTTTAAAATCATTGTAGCAACACTCTGGGGCTTCCATAAGTACTAACTTTATATAGAACCAAACATATGTTCGTTTTTCAACTTTCCTTTCTAAAACAAAAAGACGCATGCAGACAGGTTAAAGGCAAAAACAAAGGAACTTATTCCTTTGCAATGCATTTGATTTACCTGTTAGCAGCGTCTAATGCGTGAGGAGCGGGCCAGACGCTAGTCCAGCCTCCGCTCTCCTCCTTCGATCAACGATTCAAAACGGTGATCCGTCGAAGCCTCTTCGATATAACCAAACGCCCAATGATTAGCCGGTACGTCTTGCCAAGTAAGCTTTCCTGAACCTTGCAGAGGTCCCCGCTTCAGCAGACGATCCAGAATCGTAACGGCCTCAGCTCTCGATAATCCTCGATCCGGCTGGAACGTTCCGTCTGGATAGCCCTGCATAATGCCGGCCTCCATCACATTGGCGATTCGAGTTTCGCCCCAATGACCTTGCGTATCGGAAGCTTTCGTTTGGGAAGTACGCTGCCCAAGCAAAAGCCACTCGTTGACGATCGAAGCCATCTCCGCCCGCGTAATTAACCTATCCGGCTGGAAGGTGCCATCCGGCATGCCCCGCATCAGCCCGATTTTGCCAGCGTCGCTGACATAGCCAAATGACCAATGCCCTTCAGCTACGTCCGGATACCTTCCAGCTGCAGTGGTTTTTGCACCCTCGTACACGCGCGAGAGCAAAGCGGCCATTTCCCCCCGGCTTACATTTCTTTCCGGCTGGAAAGTGCCGTCTGGGTACCCTTGAACAAATGCTGAATGCTTTCCGGGATTGTCCAACGGACCGCTGAACAACTGCTTGCGCGCTTCCGCTTCTTTCGAATCGTCTCCTTTATAAAGGAGCTTGACCACATCGCCGGCAGGAACCGGCTTGTCCAGACGAAGAATGATTTTCCCGTTCTCCACGACCATGTCGACTATGATTACCAACTTACCATTCACTTCAACTTCAAACTGTTCTTTCTTCACTCCTGTACCGGTACCATTATGCTCGATAACGATCTTGTCCCCATCGAGCTTCTTTGTAGCCTGAGTTAATTTATTCTCAGGTTCGTTGTTGGACTTATGGCTCGAACCTGTCCCAGTGCTTGTACTCTGATTGATCCGAACAAGTGTGAACAGACTGAACTTATCGATCTCGATTTCTACGCCGTAAGGCTTCCCGTCCTTGTACACAATCTTTCCTTCGGTAAGCTGCTTGTCACCATCGGAATGCTCGATAAATACGCGTAGCGAGCTGAGAAAAGCGGCCTGATCATGTTCGGGCACTATTCCGTTAAATGGGATAAGCAACCGCGTTCTATAGCCGGAGTAGTTTGTCTCAATTTTTTGCGGAATCCCAACTACGACGGGCATCCCAAGACGGGATGCTTCCATGATAAGCGGCTCAGAGGCAATACGCTCACCGATTGCTTGCCGCTGCCCTTCGCTGCGAACCGGCACGATGCGGAAATACATATCCATCGCTTGCCGTCTCATCTTTTCCAGCACGTCCCGAGCTAAAGCTAGAACCACCGTATCGCTTTCCACCTGAAAGGACATGCCGTAATTCACCAACGCTGTGATGCTGCCCGCGTTTATTTGCACCGCGATTTCATCCGGAATATCCCCGGGAGGATGGTCCATCATAAGCCGTGTAACCCGCTCTCCCGTCTCTCTGCTTTTATCGATAACTTGATCTGTCGACGCTTCGTCTAAAACAGTTTTGTCGATCCGTGTCCCGTCTGTTAGCTCGATACGTGTAATGGCGAGCGGGTTATTAAATCCACCCCGTTCCCCGATCACTTGAACGGTGCGGTAACGTTCAGTCACTGACTTTTTACTAGTCGAAGCACTTTTTACGATCAAGAGGAACGGACGCTGGGCTGAGCGGCCGTTTTTGGAAACTGTTGCCGTTACAACTACGCTTTTCTCTTCCTTTTGGCGCTTCACTTGACCTTCGATGGTCGTTCCTTGCGGTTTTCCCATTTCGATGACATTCGGGTGGCTCGATGTCCAGGAGACACTCGTTTCATGCTTGCCGACCGAAAGGACGTAAAAGTCTGAAGTGACACTTTCCCATGTATCTCCGTTGCAGAATCCGATGGATAATTGATTCAACGCGTCTTCCAGCTCAAACTCCTCGTTGTCCCCCCCGTTGCGCTTCAACACCAGAAACGACGACCGGATGACATCGGACCCATATCCGACCAGGACCTCGTATATACCGAGAGCAGCGGTGCTGGACAATAAGAAATTTGTTGTATAGCGGCCCCCCTGCACTGGAACCGAGCGGAAATAATAAAGGCTTCCTCCCGGTTCGAACACTTTTACAATGACCTCCTTATAGGCTGACTGTACGTCTCCCCCTATAGCTACACTCTCTCCTTGATAC
This sequence comes from Paenibacillus foliorum, assembly GCF_013141765.1. Classification (GTDB taxonomy): domain Bacteria; phylum Bacillota; class Bacilli; order Paenibacillales; family NBRC-103111; genus Paenibacillus_S; species Paenibacillus_S foliorum. The sequence goes on along the minus strand of NZ_WHOD01000087.1, from coordinate 245,439 downwards.
TTATCCCCAATGGTCGATACGGCGATACCCGTCTGGGCGGAAGTTTGAGCCGGCCAGGCGAACGTAAACAGCAGCGCTGTCAGTAAAATAAGCTTAATGAATAATTGTACCTTGTGGATTGATCTCAATCGCTCCTACCTCCTTATTAACAATCATTCTTGAGTTTCAAAGTAAGTAAAGTCCCGCTCTGCTGCGCTCTTTGGCGAAGCAGGGCGGGACCTTTCTTTTTAGCAGACCGGATTTATCGAAGTACTACGGATTCCGTCACTTCGTCTGACAAGCTGTAGCCGACATCGCTGCGCGCGTTATCAGGCATGCTGACGATGACAATGTGCAGCTTGTCGCCGGCTTGCGCATGCTTAAGCTCCATGCGGAAAGGCTGCGGATGTTTTGCATTGATTTTTTCACTTAAAACATATACAGGCACGGAATTTCTCATTCCTTGTACAACGACATAAGCAAAGTCAAAGCTCGGATTCGTTCCTGGCTTCGGCGTCACCACAACGGTGACCGAATGGTCGTCAGCCTCTGCTTCAACTTCGTACATCGGCTTGCCCGGAACCGGAACTGAAGCAGGAACGCTTTCCTTCTTGCCTGGCTCTGATGCAGTCAGCTTGATAACGTCGCCCTCCTTCAGTCCTGGCACCCGGATGACGATCGGTCCTGTGCCCGGTCCCGGATTCGTGCCTTCGCCAATGATCGTTCCATCCTTGTCATAAATCGTAATTTTCGTTCCCGGCGGAACATCCTGTACCGTTACTTCATCCAGATCCGGATCCGGCTTGACCTTGTCCGGATTGATAGGACGGGTGACGGTATCATAGATCGTAACTGTCTTGCTGGTCGGCACACTTTCCTTCTTGCCTGGCTCCGTCGCGGTCAGCTTAATAACGTCGCCTTCCTTCAGCCCTGGCAACGAGATCACAACCGGTCCAACTCCCGGTCCCGGATTCGTTCCTTCGCCTATGACGTTTCCGTTCTTGTCATACACTTTAATTTTCTTACCTGGCTCTACATCGCGCACGGTTACCTTATCCTCTTCAGGATTGGCCGCGATCTTATCCGAATCAAGCGGATCAGTCGTCATCTCGACCGTTTTCTCAACAGAGCCGCTTTCCTTCATACCCGGTTCGGTCACGGTCAGCTTGATAACGTCGCCTTCCTTCAGCCCTGGCACTCGGATGATTACCGGCCCTGTACCCGGACCCGGATTCGTTCCTTCACCGATGATTGTTCCATCTTTATCATAGATCGTGATCTTCGTTCCCGGCGGCACGTCGCGCACCGTTACTTCATCCTTGACAGGATCCGTCCAAACCTTGTCCGGATCAAGCGGACTGCTAACCGTCTTGACCATCTTGCTAGTCGGATCGCTTTCCTTCTTGTCTGGCTCCGTCGCGGTCAGCTTGATAATGTCGCCTTCCTTCAATCCTGGCACCGAGATCACAATCGGTCCAACGCCCGGTCCTGGATTCGTTCCTTCGCCGATGATTGTTCCATTCTTGTCATAAATCGTAATTTTCGTTCCCGGAAGTACGTCCTGTACCGTTACTTCATCCTTATCCGGATCGGGCTTGATCTTGACCGGATCGATCGGACGGCTCACGGTATCGTAGATCGTAACCGTCTTGCTGGTCGGAACGCTTTCCTTCTTGCCCGGCTCCGTCGCGGTCAGCTTAATAATATCGCCTTCCTTCAGTCCTGGCACTGGAATCATAACCGGTCCAACACCCGGTCCCGGATTCGTACCTTCACCGATGACGTTTCCGTTTTTGTCATAAACTTTAATCTTCTTGCCCGGCTCTACATCACGCACGGATATCATATCTGCTTCTGGATCCGCCGCGATCTTGACGGGATCAATTGGATCGGTCGTCATCTCGATCGTTTTTTCCACCGGACCGCTTTCCTTCTTACCCGGTTCAGTCGCGGTCAGCTTGACGATGTCGCCTTCCTTCAGTCCTGGCACCCGGATGATAATCGGTCCCTCACCCGGACCAGGATTTGTACCTTCGCCAATAATCGTTCCATCCTTATCGTAGATCGTGACCTTCGTTCCCGGCGGCACGTCGCTTACCATTATTTCATCCTTCTCGGGATCAGCCGACACTTTTTCCGGAGGTACTGGCGCACTAGTGCCCCGGTCTTTTCTTACAATCTCATTGACCTTGTCGCTTTCCGTTTTATCCGGCTCTGTCGCAGTCAGCTTGAGGGTGTCGCCCTCTTTAATTCCTGGAATCTGTATCACGACAGGACCTGATCCCGGTCCTGGATTCGTACCTTCTCCAATGACGTTCCCGTCCTTATCGTAAACGGTAACCTTCGTTCCCGGTAGCACGTTGTTTACAGTCACCTGCTCCTTATCGGCTTCCGCCTCTATCAGCTCAGGATCAAGCGGTCGGCTCTTCTGCGGTATCGGCTTAAATGTAACCGTTGCAGTCTCTGCGATCCGTACCCGATCCGTTTCATCTACAGCCGTATACGTAACTTGTTCCACAATAGAATTCTTCACCTTAAAAACCGCCTGGCCCCGCTCGTTGCTGACAGCTTGGATCGTATCGACTACAGAGCTGCCGCTGCTGGCCGACAGCTTGACGGTTTTACCGCTAACCGGCTGTCCATTCGCATTGCGAAGCGTAACCGTGATGGTCGACATTTCTGTTCCGTTCGCAATGATTGACAATGGAGATGCCGTCATAGAGGAACGAGCAACGCTAGTCGTTTGACCGCCCGTGCCTGCATTAGCCAAATAAGTGACGACTGCGGATTGTGCAATCGATACCTGATCCGTAATGTCCTTAGCGCGATAGGTCACTTGCTCTGGATTTGCATTTCTCACCTGGAACGATGCCTCGCCGCTAAGATTGCTGGTACCTTCATTCAACGGGACGATCGATGAGCTGCCTCCGACGGCGGTAAGCTGGACCTTCTTCCCGGATACCGGCTGTCCGTTTGTGTTGCGCAGAACAACCGTTATCGTCGAGTATGACACTCCGTCCGCTGCCACCTTGTCAGGCGAGGCAACGATTGTGGAGCGCGTCACGCTGGTCACAGACGTACCGCTGCCTGCGTTCGCAAGGAACGTGACCGTAGCAGTTTGGGCGATACCAACGTTGTCTATCATTTCTTTGGCGCTGTAAATCACTTGCTCTGCAAATGCGTTCTTTACTCTAAAGAATACCTGACCATACTCATCGCTTACGCCTCCGTTCAGAGACGTAATGACCGAATTTCCTCCATCAGCCTTTAGTTGAACGGTCTTGCTGGCTACCGGATACCCTACCGCATTGCGAAGGGTGACCGTCACCACCGAATAGGAGCTTCCATCCGCTGTTACCCGTTCCGGCGACGCCGTCACTGTTGAACGAGTAACACTTGCAACTGGTGTACCTGAGGCAGATACCGTTTGGAAAGTTACTACGGCAGTTTGCGCCAAAGTTACATTATCAGCCGAAGCAGCGTATGTCACTTGACCGGCAATCAGGCTTTTTACTTTAAATACGGCAATCCCTTGCGCATCGGATAAGGCTCCGTTCTGCGGCTCGATCAAAGATGCCCCGTCCTGCGTCAGCTTTACCTGCTTCCCTGTAACCGGACGTCCGTTTGCGTCCTTCAGGGTAACTGTAACAGTGGCTGATGATGTGCCATTCGCCGGTAACGTAGACGGCGAAGCGGCGATACTCGATTTCAACAGGCTGACAGAAGGTTGCTCCACAGCTCCGCCTGCTTTTGTTTCAAACGAAACGGTTGCACGTTGCGCTAACGTTATGCCATCTGCGGCAACAAGCGCCGTGTACGCAACCTGTTCCGCAGCTGTATTTGTCACCAAAAATTGCGCTACGCCGTTCTCACGGCTGACACCGCCATATACGGCTTGAATAACTGAGCTGCCTCCGGCAAATAGCGATACGGTTTTACCGGAAACAGGTCTGCCGCTAGCATCCAGCAGCGTCACTCGAATCGTCGATACGTCCTTGCCATCGGCCGTCACCTTCTCCGGCGTTGCGGTTGCTGCCGAACGCATAACGCTGACATACGGGCTATCCGGTCCTCCGACAGCCGGCTTTTCAAACGTAACGGTCGCAGTCTGCACCAATGTCGTATTATCCGTCGCGACACTGGCGGTATAAATCACCTGCCCCGCAGTGGTGTTCGTCACCCGGAATAGCACCATTCCTGCCGCATCGCTGATATCGCCATATACGGCTGAGATGACCGAGCTCGCTGGGCTCTTTGTTAAAGAGACCTTCTTACCCTCAACGGGGCTGCCCGCTGTATCCTTCAGCCATACCTTGATGAACGATGCTGATACTCCATCTGCAACGTTTACTATTGGTTCAGCGTTCATCGTAGACTTCAGTGCGCTGACACGCCCGGATCCTGAACCGGCAGGCGCAGTCGCTTCGAATGTCACTGCAGCGCGCTGCGCTATCTTCACCCGGTCAGCGGTCACCTGAGCGGTATAATTCACCTGTTCTGCCGCTGTGTTTGTTACTCTGAACAAAGCTGTACCGCCTGCACCGCTGATCCCCCCGTTTATCGGAGTGATGATTGAGCTGCCTCCATCCGGGGTGATTGTGACCTCTTTTCCACCGATAGGAGCGCCGTTTCCATCTTTAAGCGTAACCGTAATCGTAGAATACTCAAGACCGTCCGCTTTCACCTGACTAGGAGAAGCTAGTACGGAGGACTGCATGATGCTGATAACCGGCAAGCTTTGCTCCGTCTCGAAGGTTACTTTAACCGTCTTTGCCAGCGTTACGCCGCTGACAGCGGCTGTAAATGTCACCTGCTCCGCCTTCATGTTCGTAACCTTAAATCTGGCTTCGCCGTTCGTGTCGCTAATGCCTCCGCCAATCGGCGTAATTACTGATTGGCCATTGCTTGCCGTCAAGGTGACGGTCTTCCCTTCTATTACAGCCCCGCTTGAATCCTTCAGCGAGACGAGAATGACCGAAGCGTCCCGGCCTCCTGCCGCAACCATCTCCGGAGCAGCCGAGATTGTCGACTTGAGCACACTCACGGCCGGACTTCCTGTACCGCCGCCGTCCGAAGTCTCGAACGTTACCGCCGCACGCTGTGTCAGTGTTAAGCTATCTGAAGCTACCTTTGCCGTATAGAACACTTGGCCCGCTGTCGCGCTCGTCACAGTGAATTCTGCCCGACCATTGCTGTCGGTTACCCCGCCGTCCTTCGCCGTTATGACTGAACTGCCTGTGCTGACCGAAAGCGTCACTGTTTTCCCGACGATCGGCTGTCCGCTTGAGTTCTTTAAAGTCACAGTAATAATCGAAGGCTGAATGCCATCCGCCTTGACCGTTTCAGGCTCGGCAATCACCGTGGAATCTAGAACGCTGATGACCGGATCAACCGACGCTCCTCCTGCAGCCGCTTCGAATGTCACGATCGTTCGCTGTGCAAGTGTAATTCGGTCTGATGTTATATGCGCCGTATACGTCACTTGCTCGGCAGCAATATTGCGCACTGTGAACAGCGTCTTGCCTTGGTCGTCGCTGACACTGCGGATTGCGGCGATTACCGAACTGCCTCCGTCTGCCGACAACGTTACCATCTTCCCTGCCACAGCTGCTCCGCTTCCGTCTTCCAGCGTCACCGTAATCGTGGAGAAGGAAGCTCCGTTAGCCGTTACGACAGCTGGAGCGGCAGTCACTATCGATTTCTGCACGCTTACTGCTGGAACTTCCGATCCACTGTTGTCTTCTGGCGTCTCGAACGTTACGGTGACTCGTTGCGCTACCGTTACACCATCCGCTGCAACGTAGGCCGTGTAGGTTACTTGTCCGGCTGCTTCGCTTGTCACGGTAAACTCCGTGCGTCCATCTGCAGCGGTAACTCCACCGCTCTTCGACACTATTACCGACTCGCCGCTATTCGCTTTAAGCGTAACTGTCTTTCCGGCAATGGCAGCGCCATTCGCATCCTTCAATGTCACCGTAACGGTTGAAGCCTCCACTCCGTCAGCGACTACCGTTTCCGGAGCAGCCGCTACCGTCGATTTCACAATACTGATGGCCGGCGCTTGCGGATTACCGCTGGCCGCTGTTTCGAAGACAACCATCGCGCGTTGGGCTACCGTTACGCTGTCCGAAGGAACCGAAGCCGTAAAGACTACTTGCTCCGCATAAAAGTTTTTCGCCTTAAACAACGCAACGCCTTGCGCGTCAGTCACGCCGTTCACTGTCGAAATAAGTGCGCGGGCAGATTCGGCTGCCAGTGTAACTGCCTTTCCTGCTAACGGTGCTCCGTTAGTATCCTTCAATACGACTGTAAGGGTTGAAGCGTCCGTTCCATTAGCCGTAACTTTAGCGGGAGCTGCCGTAACTGCCGATTTCAAAACGCTCGCTCTCGGCTGATCTTCGCCAGGAACAGCATATTCGAAAACAACAGCCGCACGCTGGGCAAGCGTTACCCCGTCAGCTTCCACACGGGCCGTATAGGTCACCTGTTCGGCTTGGGAATCCTTCACTCTGAACAGCGCCAAGCCTTGCGCATCGCTGACATCGCGCACCGACTCGATCACCGAGCTGCCTCCATTTGCGGACAAGCTTACTTTCTTGTTAGCTACCGGATTATTGCCGGTATCCTTTAAAGCGACGGTGACGGTCGAGTATGACACGCCGTTCGCCGCTACCAAAGCCGGAGCTGCGTTTACCGTAGAATTTACTACACTAACCGCAGGAGTACCCGTCCCCCCGGCAGCTGCCTTCTCGAAGGTTACCGTCGCCCGCTGTACCAGCGTCACGCCGTCCGCTTCCACGCGGGCTGTGTACGTCACTTGCTCCGCCGCCGTATTGCTGACCGTGAATGACGCGCGTCCCTGAGCGTCGCTTACAGCCCCGCCAGCAGCATTTATCAAAGAGCTGCCACCGTTTGCCGCTAGCTTTACTGTTTTTCCTGCTATCGGATCGCCTGCCGAATTTTTCAGAGTCACTGTAATCGTCGAGTGCTCAGCGCCGTCTGCCTTTACAATATCCGGTGAAGCAACCAACGTCGAATCGAATACGCTGATGACCGGACCTCCCGGAACTCCAGGACCTCCAGGGCTAGCTGCGGCGGATTCGAAAGTCACCTTTGCCCGCTGCGCGATGGTCGCCCCGTCTGCTTCCACACGGGCCGAATACGTCACTTGCTCGGCTGACATATTCGTCGCCTTGAACTGCGCTTTGCCGTCCGCATCCGATGTATCCTGCACTGGGGTCAGAATGGAGCTGCCACCATCCGCCTTCATTGAAACCTTTTTGCCTGCTACCGGCAAACCGGCTGCATCGCGCAGCGTTACCGTAATCGTCGAGGCTTCGGTCCCGTTCGCCAAGACAGTGTCAGGAACCGCGTTGACTGACGACTTCAGCACGCTTATCCCGCCAGCTCCCACACCAGGCGTTTCAAAGGTCACTATTGTTCGCTGCGCTACGGTTATTCCATCCGTCTCGTCTTTGGCCGTATAGGTTACTTGCTCGGTGGCACGATTAGTCACCAGGAAAATAACGCGGCCGTTTGCATCGCTCACCTTGCCGTTTTTGGCTGTGATCGTCGAGCTGCCGCCGTCTGCAGACAAACTAACCGTCTTGCCTGTAATCGGCTCGCCCATTCCATTTAGAAGCGTCACCGTAACCTCGGACGCTTCCGTTCCGTCCGCCGCTACCGTTCCCGGAACCGCGATGACGGTAGAATCGAGTACGCTCGTCTTTGAGCCTCCCGGACCTGCGGGAGCATGCTCGAACGTCACCTTCGCCCGCTGCGCTAGCGTTTCGCCCGACTCCAGGCGGGCCGTATACGTCACCGGCTCTGCCGTCGAACTCGAAGCCGTAAAGCGCGCAACGCCCGAGCCGTCGCTTATGTCCTGCACGGAAGCAATCGCTGAGCTTCCGTTCTGGGTCAGTACGACCTTGCGGCCGCTGACCGGTCTTGCATCTGTATCCAGCAGCTTAACGGTAATGACCGCTTTCGCTGTACCATCCGCCGATACAACCGTCGGTGAGGCCGTCACGGATGACTTCATCACGCTAACTGTTGGAACGCCCGGGGTACCGCCTGCAGCCGATTCGAATACCACTGTTGCCTTCTGTGCCAGCGTTACACCATCCGCTTCAATCCGCGCTGTATACGTAACCGGCTCCGGCACAACGTCCAGCGCCTTAAATACCGCTTCGCCATCCGCTCCGGTCGTATCCCTCACGGCTGTTAGCACGGAACTACCGCCATCCGCCGACAAGCTTACCTTCTTGCCTGAAATCGGCTGACCGACATGATCCCGCAGAGTCACTGTCAATACTGAAAAGTCACGGCCGTTCGCAGTCGTCATCGTCGGTGTTGCGACCATAGTCGATTTCAACACATGAGCTTGTGGCGTTCCTCCGCCGCCGACGGCTTCGGTCACGAACGTTACCACCGCCTGCTCAGCCAGTGTGACTTTATCTGTTTCGTCCTTTACGGTGTAAGTGACTTGTTCCGCTTTGCTGCTGCGGACTGTGAACACAGCTTGTCCTGCCGAATCGCTTACCTCTCGCACCGCTGTTATCGCCGAGCTGCCGCTTCCCTGCGACAAGCTTACTTTATTGCCTGCAATCGGCTGGCCGCTGGAATCCTTCAGCGTCACTGTAATTGTAGACACTTCTTGTCCATTGGCTTTCACGATGAGCGGATCAGCCGACACTCTCGACTGCAGCACGCTCGTTTTCGCTTTGCTCGCCCCGGGAATCGGCGCTTCGAACGTCACTTTCGCCCGCTGCTTGACTTTCACCCAATGTGTTTCAGCTGAATAAGTTACTTGCTCTGCTAATGAATTGCGCACGGTGAACACTGCGCGTCCATTTGCATCGGTTACCGGCTGATCGTAATTAATCCAAGAGGAACCTCCACCATCCTGCAAGGATACCTGCTGACCCGGTAAGGGATGACCGAATGCGTCCTTCAACTGAACAACAATGGTCGAAACCGAGGCGCCGTCTGCAGTCACGCTGGTTGGAGTGGCCGTAACCGTGGATGCATCCTCGCTGACAGGACCCGCTCTGAATGAGACGGCTCCTTTCTCCGGCAGCTCAATCGTACCGTAGCTTGTCTTGACGGAGGCACTGTAGATGATATCCTCGACCACTTTATTCCGAACCCGAAATACGGCCTGTCCCCATTCATCGGTCACGGCTTGCACCGCTTCGATCGTCGAGCTTCCTTTGTCCGGTTCCAGTACTACCGTTTTACCCTTTAATGGGTGAGCCCGGTAATCCGTGACCGTTACCTTAATCTCGGAATAATCTTGTCCATCGGCCGTAACAAAACCCGGTGTTGCCAAGATTCTCGATATTGGTTTACTGACCTCGAATTCGGTGTAAAAGTCCCAAACACCCTTATTCGTAAGCGGTACGACATGGTTGCCCCCACTATCCTTAAACGATTCTTCTTGGACGGTTACGTAATAGTGGACTCCAAAGCCCAACCGCTCCGTCAGCGGAATTGTCACACTATCGTTCGACACCGTCAGCTCGGAGGATTTGATCTGCTGGATAATCCGGCCGGTGTCATATTCGTGAATGAGGATATAGCCGTTGTCTTTAATGACCGGCTCGCTGAACTTGATCGTCAGCTCTGTATTGACAACCGGCACATCGGTCTCATTGTCCACAGGAGTGAATGCTATAATCGTCGGCTTAGTCGTATCCTTGATCGCATCGAAGCTCCACTGATTTTTTGCTTCCAAGCCGTAGTAATTGTTGCCGCTGAAATCCAGTAAAGTGTCATCGTCAACGAGCACATAATAAGACCCGTTAGAAACGAACGGCTTTGACGGCTTGATGGAAACCTTGCTGCCCGTTATGGTCACTTGATTCGAGCTTACGGCTATCTTCTCTACAAGCTGGTCATCCTTGGAATTCATGATTTTGAAATACCCCGTGCCTGCTTTTACCTTTTCATCAAAGGTCATTGAGAGCTCGGCATCATAAGCTACCTCCTTCCCTCCATTGGCCGGAGATAGAGCTTTCAGCTGGGGCGGCGAATAATCTCTCACCGTCTTGAAGTTCCACGTTGTCTTATCGGTTATGCCCCCGTAACCGTTGGAGTCTCCATCCTTCAGAGCATTCGGACTAATCTGCACATAGTATTCCGTATTATAATCTAGTGGCTCGGAAAGATCCGTCCCGATCCCTTTTCCGAAGTACATTATTTTGGTGAGGTCGGATAAATCGATTTGCTCCACCACACTGTCGTCCGACGACCTTTTCACCGTAAACTTGCCCTGGGTGGCCGGAACAATCTCTTCGTCAAATACTATTGAAAGTGAGGCTGTCAATGAAATGTCTTGACCGTCATCTACAGGGGACAATTGGACCATGACCGGTGGCTTGGTGTCCTTGACTGTCTTGAAGGTCCAGGTTATAGAATCATGAATGCCTGCAAATAGGTTGCCATAGTTATCTTGAAAGGCATTAGTAGACACCTTGACGTTGTAATTCGTGTTGTTCTTGATCGGCTTTGTCGGAACCATGACTGCCGTATCACCCGTTATACTGACTTGAGAGGGTGTATTCACATAGAACTCTTCGAGTAGAGCGGATCCAACAGCAGTCTCCTCATAAAGCTGAACCACACCGTATACACCCGGCTTCGTTGCCGCTTTCACATTTTCGTCGAACTTCAGCTTCAGCTTGAAGTCGAGTGGCGCATCCGTCGCGCCCTTCTCCGGCGTGAAGGATGCGGCCAACGGCGGATACACGTCCTTCATGGTATAGAAGTTCCAGCTATTTTTATCAGTTAAACCGGCGTATGCATTACCGGCCTTATCCTTGAATGCACCAGATTCCACTGTAACGTAAAAGTTCGTTTCCTGTAGAAGTGTAGATGATGGCTTGACCAATACCGTGCTCCCGGATATTTCCACTCTCTGCAAATCGGTTGCAGGAATCTGTTCCGCGAGCTCACCGTTTGAGAACTTGCGGATCTCAATATTCTTGCCCGCCGCCCCGACTACACTCTCACTAAAGTTCATGGTTAACGTCGGCTTTTGCGGAACATTCGTAGCACCCTTTGCAGGAGTAAAGGATGTCAGTGTCGGCGGATATACATCGGCTCCTGTGGTAAAGTGCCATGTTTTTGCAGCCATACCCGCATACGGGTTGTCGTTCAGATCCAGTAAAGAGCCCGTCTCCAGCTCTACATAATACCGGGTATTGTAATCCAGATCGTTCGGTGGGTTCACCGTTACCTTTTTCGGCGCAAACTTCGCTTGAACCAGTGGAATTGTCGCAACGATCTCGTCCGTATCCCATTTTCGGATCTTCAAATTTTTATTATCGTATGACGGTTTGACAACCTCGCTAAAGGTCATTTCCAAATTCGTATCCGGATTGACGTTCGTAGCCCCAATTTGCGGGAACAGCTTCGTCGATACCGGAGGCGTCGTTTCGGTGCCGTATTTCTCAACTAATGTGTGATGGCCGATATAAAGAACGCCCTCATCCCGAAGTATCGAGAGATCAGTGCTTCCTATGCCGTATATATCTCTGCCAATCTGTTGGAAGCCGGAGCCGGTGCTTTGCAGCACATACCCTTTGCTTGCTTGGTTGTCCTTATAAAACACATAGGCGCCGGAATCGTCAACAAACACGGAGATGTCGCCGACATATTGATTCGTGGGAAGCGTTCGCTCGCCCATCGTCTGCCAGCTTCCGCCTACATACCTTTTCAATACGACCGTATTTCCACCGTCATCGGCAAACGCGGCATACGGTACCCCTTTATAGGAGGCAAGATCAAACTTGGGTACTCCCCCCCGCGATACCGGACTGCTGCTCATCGTACCGCCTATGGATTGAACGGACAGCTTTTCATTGAACAAAACACTGTTCTTAATGGCCATGTAAGCCTGCCCTTGATCCGTTGCGAGCTTGAACTCAAAGGCTTGACGGGTAGGCAAATCATTCCCGAATGAAACTGGTGTCCAGCTTGCTCCGTTCCATTTAAGAACCTTCGGCTTACGATTATCTTCACTGGAAATGTACCCGAGATAAGGAATCCCTGCCGGATCAATGCTTATCGAAACTCTGGTCGGTTGTTCCGGTATAGTACCGAACAAGTTACCCAACTGCTTCCAGTCTTCACCCGGTCGTTTCACAACGACTATAAATTCGGTTGGCGTTGCTACTCCCACATAGATGGTCCCCTGATGAACAGCCATATCTATTACTGTGACGACACCATTCGTGCCGCTGAGATTATCGCCCACCTGTTCCCATTCTACGCCAGTGTAAACCCATACGTAGGGCCTGTTTTGATAAACTGTCAGGGCATAAAAAATCCCATCGTCCCTATCCAGCACAAATTTGGTTATACTGCCGTTCAAATTAGAACCATTCAAGATAAGCTGCCAATCGACATCCGCTGCCGCAGCCGCAGTCCTGTTAGGCACAATGCCCGGCATGCACAGCAGTACCGCCAGCACCAGTGCGATGATCCGGTTGATACTTTTCCTCCAAACTGTTGCCATGAAGTCTTTCTCCTCTCTGATTCGCAAATAGTTGATCAGTTGTTCATTTTCAAGGACTCATTTTATGTCATCCGAATTTGACGAAACAAGTCGGAATATAGCTGATAGTTGATCATTTCGACACCCTTTCGCTCTTATATTTGTTGTTCTTTTCAAAGAGTCCGCAGCTGCCGCCCATTATATCAAAGAGATCTCACAAGAATCTCACAAGAATGTTTTTTCATGACAATAATAGGGTGATTATGTCGAAAAACGATTTTACTTCGCGGTAGACACCCTTGCTTTTAGCTAATGGCAGAAGCTTGCCATCCCCCACTAAGGAGGACTTTCAGCGTAGAGATAATGCCCATAATGGCCGTAAAACAAGAAAAAACGGAGACGCGAAAACCCGCGTAACTCCGTTTTTTTGATTTCATATCAAAAGTAGGGATTAATTATTTATTTCTTAATGATTTCAAGAGGGTCATGATGTCCATAGAAGGTTTTCTCCCTCTTAATAGGAGCTGTCCATTTCACAGCATTGGAAATTACGCGATGAATGTCTTTGTTGTAAAAGGTAGGATAGGTCTCATGACCCGGCCGGAAATAAAAGATTCTGCCTTGACCACGACGGTATGTGCAGCCGCTGCGGAATATTTCCCCTCCCTCAAACCAACTAACGAATATCAACTCATCGGGCACAGGAATATCAAAATGCTCTCCATACATTTCCTCCTCCGGCAAATCTATAAACGGTCCAATCCCCTCTACAATGGGATGAGACGGGTCAACCACCCACAGCCGCTCCTTCTCATCCGCTTCTCTCCATAGCAGGTCGCAGGATGTGCCCATTAGTTTGCGGAATAATTTGGAATGATGCCCTGAATGCAGCACGATCAAGCCCATTCCTTCATGAACTCTTTTGCAAATACGATCGACAACGTTATCTTGAAATCCCTTATGATCAACATGGCCCCAATAAATGAGTACATCCGTATCGTTCATCACTTCTTCTGTTAATCCATGCTCAGGCTCGTTAAAGGTTGCCGTTCTGAGCACAACCCCATTCTGCTCTATCCCCTCGGCAATCGCGCCGTGTATCCCTTTTGGATAAATTTCAGCTACTTCCGGCTTCCTCTGTTCTTGAATGAATTCATTCCAAATCGTTACTTTAATCATGAAATTAGCTCCTTTTCGAAACATGTAATTTAGAACGTAGTTAATTGCTCCTCGCTACACCATCTCTAGATGAATCTATGATCATTTGCATGACTTGTTGGTTACGGTAACCATCCATAAAGGTGGGGAAGAAATAAGAATTAGAATTATTTTCCAAACTATCCACAAAATCCTGTAGCATTAGTTTCCTATTCCCCGACTCCAGATGAACGATTTTATCAATCAATTCCAAGTTCTCGCCATCTCTAACGCTCAAATGAACCTCATTTGGTTTTTCAACCGAAATTCTAACTGTGCCCAGATCACCAAACAAAGTTATATTAAACTGATTATTAGTTCCTATTGCATTCTTATGCGTATAAAACGTGCCCATTACACCTCCAGCAAGCTCACATTGGAATCCGGCAAAATCATCCACATCTACCTTAACCGGTTGGTTGGTTCTTGGATCTACACGATGATCTATAAACGTACTCATCATGCCAGCCACCTTGGTAAATTCCCCCACAAAAAAACGTGCTGCATCAACCATGTGAGATCCAATATCGGCTAGAATCCCTGTACCCGCGATTTCTTTGTTGAATCTCCAGGTGTATTCATGATTAAACATGGGGGCATTTTCCTCTTGTAAATAGTGGGCTGCAATATGCCGTATCTGACCTAACGCCCCTTGCTCCAAAAGCTCTTTAACGTATTGGAAGCAGGGTCTGTACCGATATGAAAAGCCAATCATGCAAGGAATCGGATTTTTCTCATACAACGCTAACAACTCATCAGCCTCCTCCATCGTTCGCGTGAAGGGCTTCTCCGAAACTATCGGTTTACTGAATTCAATAGCGCATTTCAATATATCAGCATGATACTTATTTGAAACACCTGATATAACAAAATCAACGTCTGCATCAGAGATGAGCTCCTTGTAATGGCTATACCTTTTGTCGGCAGCCAAGTTCAAACGGTCACCCACTTGTTCAACTGCTTGCGTGTTCACATCACAAATGGCAGCAACCCTAGTATTAGCGACTTTCAAGAGATTGTTCATATGAGAATCGCCTATGCCTCCAAGACCAATAATGCCAACATTCCATATTTTTTTACTCATTTTATCCTCCTTAGAGTTTCGCTTTAGGGAAACTTTCTTCGTAAGCATGTGCTGAGGAAATGGATGAACAAGAATCTCTTTCAATAATTTTACTTTCTACAATAATATTTTCCGGGAAATATCCGGGTAACACATCTAATTTGTGCATTAACATTCTGACAGCTTGAACTCCCAGCTCCGAGGGCTGTAAATCCATGCTGGTTAAGGAAGGGTTGGATTGATTCATCATAGAGAGATCTCCGCATATTACAAATAAAGATACATCTTCAGGCACCCTAAGCTCCAAATCCTTGATAGCGTTCATAACGCTAAATGCAGTGCGGTCATCATCTGCGATAATAGCCGTTACCTTTTTCTCAAGCTTGCCTAGTGTATGCATGGTCTCTTCATATCCGTAATCCATGTATTCACTCGAAAGTATAGCAGGCTTATGATGAATCATGTGCTCCTCTATATGGATTTGATTATCTTCCATTGCCTTTATGAACCCTGCTTTTCTGTCAATGGAAACGGTCATAAGCTCATTAGCATTTAAAAACATGATGTTCCTATGACCCTTATCTATTAAATATTGGCATATGGAATAAATAATCATCAAATTATCACTATCCACACTCGACGTGTCCTTAACATTGGAATTCATTACTCTACCAACCGTAATAAAGGGGATTTGTTCATGATGCATAAGGTTGATACGCTCATCATCCGTGGCAGGACTCATTACAATCGCACCATCAATCGGATAACTCGACAAGAACGGTGTTTTTACCTTTTGCACAGGAATCATATCAAGCAAGACCCTATATCCGTAATAGGAAGCCTCTAAAATAACCCCGTTGATAAATTGATTATGAAATGCGCTGAAGAAGAAGTTCCCATGTGGAATGGTCAGCCCAATAGCCATTGTTTTCTTAGTCACTAAGCTGCGCGCAATATGATTCGGTACGTAATTTAATTGTCTGGAAACCTTCATTACTCTGTCTGTTACTTCTTTACTTGTAGGTCTCTTTTGGCTAAACACATTCGATACGGTCCCTTTTGAAACTTTCGCCAATCTAGCAACATCATCAATTTTGGCCATTCCTTGTTAAGCATCCTTTCGGCATTTCAACCAACTCTAATTGCTGATTGAGCTTTTCCGCTAAATCAATCAATTCCAACGGTTCACTGATTGTATAGTCCGGTTTCTCGCTATCGTCTGCATGCAGCTTAGGATATCGGGGTGTCCAGCTTAGGAAAACGCTTCGGATCCCCATCTGATTGGCTCCCTTTACGTCCCGGCTCAAATTGTTGCCAACCATAATAATTCGAGAGCAGTCCTCTTCACTAAGATCCAAAGCTCCAATCGCCGCTTTAAACATACGTGGACTCGGCTTGAACGCTTTAACCGTTTCTGAATAAACCATCGTCGTGAAATAATCGTACAAACCGTTTTGCGTCAAAATATTTTTAAACGATTGCGCAAGGCCATCCGCCACTATAGCAAGTGTATAGCCTCGTTCGGCCAGCGTTTTAACCATTACATCTGCTCCTGGAATTACATTTGCTTGAATGACGACATCATGCTCATCCCGTATCTCCGTTCCTTCATCAATAATCGTATCTCCGCAATCCAGAAAAATAATTAGCTTCTTAGGCTCAGAAACTTCGGAAATCTCTGTATTAGTGTCCATTGTTTACACCTCTCAATTGGAGTTCGTCTGCATAGTGGCATGCAACATAATGATTATCGGTTACCGCACGAAGCTCTGGCTCCTGCTGGATACATTTATCGGTCCTGTAAGCGCATCTTGGATGAAAATGACAACCGCTTGGTGGATTCGCCGGATTGGGAACCTCACCTTCAAGAATAATTCTATCCTTTTTCAAATTGGGATCAGGCTCAGGTACAGCTGACAAAAGCGCTTCCGTATAAGGATGCTTCGGATGTTCAAATATTGAATCCACAGGCGCTAATTCCACAATTCTTCCCAAGTGCATTACAGCTACTCGGTCGGAGATGTTCTGAACGATAGATAGATCGTGGGAAATGAAAATATACGTGATCTGCAGCTGCTCTTGAAGGTCCTTAAGCAGGTTAATTATTTGTGCTTTAATCGATACATCCAATGCCGAAACAGCTTCATCACATACGATAAGTCTGGGATTAGTAATAAGTGACCGAGCTATAGCGATACGCTGTCTTTGCCCCCCGGAAAAAGCATGCGGATACCGTTTCAGGTAACTGACGTTTAATCCGGTTTTTTGAGCAATTTGTGTAACCTTCTCATCCACCTCCGCCTTAGATAGCTTGAAGTTGGCCAGCAAAGGCTCGGAGATAATGTCATATACGCTCATCCTCGGACTTAACGATGAATAAGGATCTTGAAATATCATTTGAATATCTTTTCTAAGCTTCTTAAATTCTTTTCCCCGCAGCTTTAAGAAATCAACCTGCTCTCCCTCTCCCGTATGATACATAACTTCACCCGAGGAGGCATTGACCACTCTTACAAGACATCGGCCTAAAGTCGTTTTTCCGCAGCCCGATTCACCTACAATACTTAAGGTTTCACCCTCATAAAGCTCAAATGAAACATTGCTTAACACTCGGATTGAAGAAGGCTTGCTAAACAACTTTTTATCGGATTTCACATGAAAATCCTTATTCAGATTGCTTACATTCAGTATACGTTTAGACATACTTAGTCTCCTTCATTCTTATCCTGGTAAAGAAAGCATCTGACCATATGATTCTCTGCAATCTGAGTTTTCGGTACAGCTTGCATGTTGCATACGCCTTCAATCCGGTCATTGCAGCGTTCATAAAAGCCGCACATCGGCGGCATATTCGTAGCAATCGGAACGGTTCCTTCAATCGATTCCAACCGCTTCGTTTTATTGCTGCCCATTCTCGGCATCGACCTCAGCAGCCCTTTAGTATAAGGATGTTTAGGATTATTGAAAATTTCCTTGACTGTCGATTGCTCGACAATTTTCCCCAAATACATAACAGCCACCTCGTCGCACATTTCCGCGATGATGCCAAGATCATGAGTCACTAGCAGAATGGCCATACCGAATTCCTTCTGCAGCCCTTTCATTAATTCCAGCACTTGTGCCTGAATCGTTACATCAAGTGCCGTTGTGGGCTCATCAGCGATCAATAATTCAGGATTGCAGGACAAGGCCATAGAGATCATCGCCCGCTGCCGCATACCTCCGGAAAATTCATGCGGATACTGATCGAACCGCTTCTCTTGATCAGATATACCAACCTTGCTTAGCATTTCAAGCGCAATTTGCTTAGCTTCTTTTTTATTCTTGGTACGATGGATTAAAATCGATTCCATAATCTGATTCCCAATTGTATACATAGGTGAAAATGCGGTCATAGGCTCTTGGAATATCATCGCTATCTTTCGGCCTCTAATCGATCGTATCTGTTTACTCCGCGAATCCAAGGACAACAAGTTTAATGAGTTCAATTCCTTCTCGGATGATGACTGATATACAATTGTGCCTGTCGTTTCACACTCTTTCGGATTGATACTTATAATAGCCCTACTTGTCAGACTTTTACCGCAACCGGATTCTCCAACAAGACCTAATGTTTTTCCCTTCCGAATCTCGAAGTCTACCCCATCTACGGCGTTCAATTCCCCATTATCCATTTGAATGCGAATTCTGAGATCTTGAACGGAGAGAAGGGGCTGTTCCGAGGGTGAAGCATGAGCTGTCATAATATCCCCTCACTATACCCATAAGTTAATATCCTTACTTCTTGTATGGATCTGCAGCATCGCGTAATCCGTCACCCAGAAAATTAAATGTTAATACGGTAACGATAACAAAGCCTAGAGGAATGAGCTTCCATGGATATAAAGCCACATTATCGATCTGCTGAGCTTCTTGCAGAAGAACTCCCCAGCTGGTCGCAGGTGAACGAATGCCAAGCCCTAGAAAACTCATAGCCGTCTCGCCGAGAATCATACTAGGTATAGCCAGAGTCGTTGCTACAACCAAATAGCTGATAAACCCGGGTATAAGATGCTTCATTATGATTTTGGCAGGACTGACACCGGCTATCTTGGCTGCTAATACATACTCCTCATTTTTCAATGAGATAAACTTACCTCTGGCAACCCTTGCCAGCTCCGTCCACCCAATAAATGCAAAGATGATAACAATATAAATATACATCGTGACTACAGGTATACGTGGCGGTATTGCAGCTGATAATGCCATCCACAAGGGTAGCGTCGGGAACGAACGAATGACTTCTATAATCCGCTGAATCACAGAATCGATCCATCCTCCGAAATATCCGGAGATCCCTCCGATAATCAAGCCTAATACAAAGCTAATCGCTACTCCAAGCAGAGGGATGCTTAATGAAATTTGACTGCCGAGAATGATTCGCGAAAATATGTCTCTGCCCATTCCATCCGTACCGAACATGAATAAACGTCCTGGTTGATCGACTCCAAACAAATGGATTTTGGTAGGGATGAGACCGAGAAATTTATAGCTTTCGCCCTCTACTAAAAAACGGACCGAATACTTGATCTTCTCGTCGTCCACAAACATTTTGCGGAATGTAACCGGATCTCTGCCTGATTTCAATTCATAGACGAACGGTCTAAGATGAAATTGACCTTCGGCATCTATAAACTTCATTTTCATTGGAGGTGCATTGACATATTTACTGTCATAGCTCTGCAAGTCGTAGGGCGCAATAAACTGTGCGAAGAGGGCTGCAATGTAGAAAATAGATAAAATAAACAAGCTGACTCTTGCCAGTTTATGCCTTTTCAACCTTTGGTACATAAGACGCCATTGTGAGCTGTAGTAGACATCGTTGTTTGTTTTCTTTCTGAAAAGGTTCATTCTCTGTTTTCCCGGTACCGGTATTGTTTTCATAGATCACATACCTCTGAACTCTGTGCGAATTTTTGGATCGAGCCATGCCAATAAAATATCCGAAATCAATGTTCCCACGACCGTTAATACTGCCATGAACAACAACCAGGTACCAGCCAAGTACATATCTTGACCTAATAAGGCGTTATACATCACAGGTCCTTGAATAGGTAAATTCAGAACAATGGCTGTAATGGTTGAACCCGTAAAAATAGAGGTTAGTGACCATCCAATCGTACTGACGATAGGATTCAAAGCAGCACGTGTCGGATATTTAAGCAATATTTTCGTTTCTGACAGGCCCTTCGATCTGGCCGTAACGACATTAGGCTTGTTCAATTCATCCAGCATTTGGCCTCGCATGACACGAATCAGCTCTGCTGTATTCGCCAGCCCAATTACAATAACAGGAATGATCATATGCTTCAGCAAATCCAAAACCTTGCCCATAGACCATGAGGCATTTACATATTCGCTTGAAAATAGCCCTAGCAGCGGATCACCGAAATATACGTACGATAAATACATTAATATAATGGCTAATAAAAAATGCGGGGTAGCCATACCAAGAAACCCTAAAGCTGAAAAAAGATAGTCACCTGCTGAATATTGCTTGACCGCACAGTAAATGCCGATAGGAATGGCTACTAAATAAGTAAAAGCCATAGTTACCAAAGAAACAATTAACGTCAAAGCCATGTACTGTTCGATGACGGCAAGAACCGGTTTATTAAAAAGGAAGGAATAGCCGAAGTCAAAATGAAAAACGATGTTTTTCACCCAAACCAAATATTGAATAAACCATGGCTTATCTAATTGCAAGCTTGCTCTCATCTCATCCATATCTTGCTGTGACATGATATCGCCTGCCACTGACATCTTGGCTGCATAGTTAGATACATAATCCCCCGGCGGCAGCTGAATAATGTAGAAGACGATGGCTGAAATGACAATAACGACCGGTATAACCAGAATGATTCTTCTTAAAATATATTGGAGCATTCTATCCTATCCTCTCCGCTTAATTCGAAGATCCAGCTAAGTATCTAATAAGGGAATGACCCTAATCACTCCCTATTAGATTCCGTTTAAAGAATCAAGCTATTGCTTAATAAAAAATTGGGAAGGATGGCCATGGCCGATGCTTCGGAATTCGTCCGCGAAAATCAAATCCTTCGGCACATTGCGTACTTTATTCGAAGCGACAATCAGCTTAGGTGTTGGACCTGTATATCCGATCACCCACTGGTTCTTTTGATGAATCTTAATAATTTCATTGCTCCATTTCAGAACTTCCTCTTTCGATGTAGAGGCTTTTACTTTATTCCAGTTTTCGAATATTAAAGCTACATCCCCTTCGGGTTTAACTCCTTCTTTCCCACCGGATTGATTATAAAGTCCGTACTGGATGCTCCAAGGCGTTAATACTCTCAAAGGTACGAGTGTATCCGGCCGGAAAGCAACATTGACCAAACCCATGTTTTCTGTCGTTACAGGAATTTTGTTGGAGTACTTAAGCTCCTGATGTGTTCCTTTATCAACCACTTTGATATCAACCTTAACGCCGACAGTCTCAATATACTTTTTGGCTAACTCAAGGAAAGACATGCTTTCAGGACCTGACTCAATGATGGTAAGTGATAAATCCGAACCATCCTCATGTAAACGGAAGTTATTTTTATCACGCTTAGTTAAGCCTAGTTCATCCAACAGCTGGTTAGCACGTTTCGGATCATAAGCACTCCATTGCTCAGCCCAACCTTTTTGGTATCCGACCAAACCTTCTGGAACAGATGCCTGCTGAGATTTCCCTAATCCATTCGTTACAATTTCCGAAATTTCTTTGCGGTCAACGGCAACAGACAATGCTTCTCTAAATTTAATATCTTGGAACAGCTTGCGCAGCTTAGGGTCTTCGGTTGTTTGATTTAATTGAAGACCGGTACTTGACCAATCTGGTGTGGACCAATTCATTACACGGAAGTCCGCTTTTTTCTCATTTTCCTTCAAAACCGTAAAATCCTTAAAGTCAAAGTCAAGAAGATTGAAATTTCCGGCCAACGCTCCCAGAATTCTTTGAGCAGGATCTTGAACCTTAGAAGCTACGATACGATCCATATAAGGGAGTTGGTTGCCCTCTTTATCGACCTTCCAGAAATAAGCGTTACGTTCCATAATAAATTGGTCGCTATTCGGATCGTTCTTAGCTACCCAAGCTCTTAATGTCGGGATTTCCGGGTGTACCCAATAGTAATATCCCGTTGCAACCAAGAAGGATTTCACATCGGCGAAGCCCCATTTTTTAGCTATTTCGAGCGTTTTTTCTTCACCGATATATTCCGGAAGAATCGTTTTTTGAAAATGAGCCGGTGCGTGGAACCACTTATTGTCAATCGCTACACGCTCTAAAAATTGCACGCTAGGAAACTTATGAGTAACCTTAAATGTATAATCATCCACTTTTGTAATTTGGGCTAATGCTTTTTCTCCGGTTTTCGCATCAACTGAGTAATAAGCGTCATATATTTTTTTACCGAAGGTTTCTTTAGTCAACATGTGTTCCCAATAGAACAGCACATCGTCAGCTGTAAAAGGCATTCCGTCCGACCACTTCATACCTTTCCTCAAAAAGATCGTAAACTCAGTCGAATCTTTATTCACTTCATAGCCTTTGGCCACGTTCGGCTCAATCGTACTTCCATCCTTATTAAAACGGAACAGCGCCTCCTCGGTAGGTTGACCTACAACCCAACGGTCATCCCGTCCCTTCCAGGGGAGCTTCCATTCACCGCCGTATTTGCCTATCTCCTCAAGAACGTTTTCCACCATGATATCTTCTTTAACAGGCATCCGTTCTACAACTGGCTTCAGCGTGCCGGCAGTAACAAGTTTATTGAGCATCGGAGCTTCTTTATACCCATCTGTCTTCACTGGAACAACAGGAGCAGGAGTCTTCGTTACCTCCACTGTTGTTTTGGCTGTTGGATCACTTTCACATGCTGCCAAAACTACTGTTAGGATCAAAATCATCAAAAAGAGCAAGCCGTTCTTTTTCAAACTAATCCCCTCCATTGTAATAACTAATACTTCAGTTCTTCTTCATAAAAAAACTAAAAATCATTGCTGCACCCTCACCTCCTGATAGATTAAACCGGTTTAATAGCATTTAAAATAATAGCTTTTCCTTGTTTTATTGAGTGTTAAAAAACGTATTAAACCGGTTTAATAGAATAGGTGTCAAGCATTATTGATTCGGTTCAAAAAGGAATATATGTAAATGTAAGCGTTTTATATTATTTGTATCGTACATCTTAATAAATTTTATTGCAATAGTTTTTTTGGTTTTTTAAAGGAAATATTTGGGTTGGTATTAAATAGTAAGAGGCCACAACAAAAAAATCCTGCTATCCCCGGAGGGGGAACAGGATTTAGTTTATTTGAGGTTCTTATCTTTGTCATCGCCATGCTCGTCATCTTCTTCTTTTTCTTCCTTTTGATCCTGAAATTGAACATTAGTTTGCCCTGTAATGTAATCAAATGGGTTATATCGACTGTCAGGAATTTTATTTTTTATCACTGTTTTTGTCATAATATATATGATCAAAATGAATACCGGAGTAATTAATGCTAATAATACGATCGATGCAAAGTCCATAACTTTATCCCCTTTTATATTAGCATGCCATAATTTACAAGTGGATATACTAAGAAGACCGTACCCCATTAAACTTCCTCGGACTAACTAGTAAACAATCGCTCTCCTCGAGTCACCCGCGTTCCCAGCTTTTTATTTGCCATAGAACTGAATTCTTTTTATAGTTCCACTCTGGTCCCGCATTACCAAACGACCGTTTGAATCCAGCGTTAGGAGCGACTGTATCAGCATCCTTGAATTGATCCTTCAACTGCATCTGCCCGCTGCCAGTCCACTTCCTAATTCGCACAATAGCTGCGGCTACATCCTCGCGCAGCGCGGGAGCTTCTGGATCGAACACATCCAGTTCAGTTACCGCATGATTTCGAACAAATGCTCCTCCGAGCGCTTCAGCAAAAGGTCTATACCAGACAGCTTGGTCTACATCACGAAATGAGGAACCAGGAGGCTTCGTCTCTAATTCGTTCAAACGAGCCGTCTTGTACAGCAGCGCAGCAAATTCGGCTCTCGTTAAGTTCTGAGAGGGTTGGAAGGTTCCATCCTGGTAGCCTTCTATGATTTGTTTGATAGCCATCTTCTGAACGGCTTCGTAGCTCCAATGCGATTCTGGTAGATCCAGAAACAATCTTTATTCTGCACTGGCAGCCTCTATGCTTACTCCGCACAATGCAACCAGAAATAAACCACTCGTTAGTACGGCCCCAATTCGGCCTGATTTGCTCAACTTCAATTTTCCCACCCTACCACGTAAATTTTATTTTACAATTACTACGCTTTTTTTTGCTATAATAAACAAAAGATTACATTTACATACGAACCAAATTAGGAGGCTGATCAATTTGAATCAGGAATTGTCACAAGAAGGATATTTTGGAGAGTTTGGCGGTAGCTTTGTTCCCCCTGATTTAAAGGAAGTATTGGACTATTTGGCTGCACAATTTAATAAATACAAGGATGATGTCGAGTTCAACGAGGAATTCCGCTATTATCTTAGAGAATACGTGGGTCGTGAGAATCCGCTCACCTTTGCCCAGCAGCTGACCGATCGTTGGAACGGCGCAAAAATTTACTTGAAACGCGAAGACCTCAATCATACAGGCGCACATAAAATCAACAATGTTATTGGGCAAATCCTTCTTGCCAAACGTATGGGAGCCAAAAGAGTGATTGCCGAAACCGGCGCAGGCCAGCACGGTGTAGCAACAGCAACAGCTTGTGCTATGTTCGATATGGAGTGCATAATTTATATGGGTGCTGAAGATACCCGCCGCCAATCATTAAATGTGTTCCGTATGGAACTGCTTGGTGCCAAGGTAGTACCTGTCACAAAAGGACAAGCCCGATTGAAAGATGCGGTCGATGAAGCGCTTAATGACTTAATCCAGAATTATAAAACCACATTCTACTTATTAGGTTCTGCAGTGGGTCCGCATCCATTCCCAACAATGGTTAAGCATTTCCAATCCATTGTGAGTGAGGAATCGAAACGTCAGATACTGGAAAAGGAAGGCAGACTTCCTGACGCCGTTCTGGCATGTGTCGGTGGTGGAAGCAACGCCATAGGTGCTTTTGCCCATTATATTGATGAGCCCTCCGTACGGTTAATCGGTGTAGAGCCCGATCGGGCACCTACTTTAACCGAAGGAGTACCAGGCGTCATTCATGGATTTAAATGCTTGGTACTGCTTGATGAGAATGGCGACCCGAAGCCAACTTATTCGATTGCGGCTGGTCTCGATTATCCAGGTGTTGGGCCTGAACACAGTTACCTTAAAGCATCAGGTCGTGCTGAATACGTAACTGTAACCAATGAGGAGGTTTTGGAAGCATTTCAGGAGCTATCCCGAACCGAAGGGATCATCCCTGCTCTTGAAAGTGCCCACGCCGTAGCTCATGCTAAGAAGCTTGCACCAACAATGAACAGGGATCAGATTATTATCATCAATCTGTCTGGCCGCGGGGATAAAGACGTTGAGCAAGTATTTGAAATGTTGAAGAAATAAGTCAATCTTACCGTCTTACTTCATTCTAATATCAAAGGGAAGCTTTCGGATATCCGCAGGCTTCCCTTTTCATTTTAATCATTTATCATATTAAAAATGAATTCTTAGCAAATTACCCTTCTGATCCAGCAGCATCAACCTTCCATTCGAGTCTATGCTTATCTTGCTAACTGGTGTTTTCTCGATCAAATATTCAGTCAAATCTTCCGATGAACTAATACTTCCATCCGTTTCAATTCGGTAAAGCTTGCTCCCGGACATCACATAAAATTTATCTCCATATACGTTCACTGCATCAATTACACCGTCAATTTTTACATCTACTGCTTGCGCAATGTATTGGGGGACATTCAATTTCAGCTCTGTCACTGTTTTATTGCCGGCATCCAGAACATACAGATTCTGATCTTTCCAGATGGCTGCTGTAGATTTCCCTGAATAACGAATATGTTTGCCAACCTCAGACGGAGAAAGCTTGTAGCCCTGACGATCCCGACCAATAAACCATAAATCTCCTTGGCTCACATCACTCACAACGATTTGACCCGTGCCATCGAAGGCAACAAAGTCTTGCTCGGTAACAGCTCCCCTTCCAGCCATATAACCAACAGTTATCGATTCTGGGTATATTCTATTTACTGTAGCAATGTTCAGTTCCTGACTCCAAGCCGCTCTGTGCATAGCATTGTTTCGGCCATCGAAATATAGCCCACCGGTGTACCAATAATCCTTGGGTTTAAGTAGCTTCTGTTCGGCATCATAATATTCAAATCGCATACCATAATATCTGTTATCCAAATCGTTCCACCTTGACGAGCCTTGGTTCCACAATTTTAGAAAGCTGCTTTTTTTAAGAATCAAAGGGTCTATGATAGTACTAAATGATTTGTTTTTTTCTAACAAGTATAAGTTACCTTCTTCATTCATCATTATCGACGAAATCATATTTTCTTTTTGATCTACTTGAATTCCTACTCCATGTGCAATTTTTTCCATCTGGATTTTAGCCAATTTAGCACCAGTCTGAATAATAGGAAGTGATTTCGATTGATTCGGCTGCTCCTTAACTAATCTTAACCTGCGAATAAAGCTCCCCGTCATGTCATCTATAAAAACTATATTACCTGTCGGTTCAAATGCAAATTCGCTGATCTGCACTATATCCATTTGATTCTTAGTCCCTACAGTTTGATTGCCTGAAATTAAATCGTTATAAACAAACTGCCTCTCCTCCAGAAATGGGTCTATACGACCGGATACATCAACGGAAAACAAGTTTTTTTCAGAAGAAATATAAAATTGGTTATCTTTTGCAACTGCGTAAGTAATATTCTCTATTTGTATAACTACTTTTTCAACTACTTTCCTTGAATGGATATCTACTTTCACTATCGATTTTAATCCAGGATCCAATATATACAGCTGTTCCCCTTCAATCAGTGCAGCTAACGGCCTCCCACTAAAAGAAGTAGATACCAACTCTTCATTATCTCCGTCACCAGGTTTTATTCGCTGAATAGTTCCATTTGTAATATCACTGAATATGTAATCTCCATTCGGCAGCTGAATGATGAAATCTTCCGACTTCATCATGGTCCCTATTTTCGTGCTTGCCATATGTACCTTTCGACCTAAAAAAGTGAATAAGGACCAAAACTTAGTGTCAGGCCAATTACCTATGAATTGTTTGTCTACATTGTTAACAGAAGAAAGTAACTTGACTGGTAGAAAATGATTCTTTGTTAACACTCTATTTTCTTTCATTTTCTCGAATATAGGACCGGATAATGAGGAAAACAAAGAATCATCTATAAATAATTCTGTTACAGGAAGATGAGACTCCTCGTCCAATCGCTTTACTGTAGAAGGAGTATTTAAGTCAACCTTTGTCTCTACAAAATAAATATCTCCTTTATAATCTACTGATAGATCAGTAATAAGATGTTTAGTTATTTTATTTTGCGAATGAATACCATTACTAAGGGTGAAATCTAATTTACTTGATGTATAAGTATTCACACCATCATCTCTGGCCAGCATATCGACAATTGCATAAAGCGGCTTCTGATTCACAGGCTTAGCCTTAATTGGAATCACGGAAGTTTGGGATTCAACCTCGGTTTGCTTTACACTAACTTGATCCGCTACCGAAGACGGTCCTTCAGAAAACGATTTGGTAAGAAGCATCGCGGCTTCCGCCCTTGTCAGTGCCGCTTTGCCGCGGATGGTTCCATCCTCATATCCAGAAATAATGCCACGGTCAACGGCGGTGGCCAGCTCCTGAGTTGCTCCTTCGGAGATGGTGTTAACATCTTTGAACCTAGCCCTCAGGTCTGACGAGCTCCCACCGCTCCAACCACGTAAACGCACAATAGCGGCTGCAACATCCTCCCGCAAAGCGGGTGCATCCGGATTAAATAGCTCCTCTACTCCCTTTAACTCGTTTTGTACAAATATTCCTCTAAGAGCATCAGCATAGGGCTTGTACCAAGCAGATAAATCCACATCTTGGTATGAAGATGCTTTGGAGCTAGCCTTTGCCTCCTCCAATCGAGCTGTTTTGTAAAGCAACGCGGCAAACTCCGCTCTTGTCAACGTCTGGTTGGGACGAAAGGTTCCATCAGGGTATCCATCAACAATCTGTTTCCCGGACATTTCTTGAACAGCCTTATAGCTCCAATGGCTCTCTGGCAAATCCGGGAACGATTTATTCTCAACAGCGGCCACTCTCGGCTCATCGATCTGGCTCAGTGCTGCTAGTAAAATAATAGCGGTCATTAGCTTTGGTATCATTTTGCGATTTTTCAAGCTTTTCCACCCGCCCAATATATGTATGTTCGAACATTTTCTGAAATTTATTTTATCATATTAAGGAATTAATTGGAATTAAACTCATAGGACAAAATGAACGAAGCATACAATTATAAACAACTAATTAAGAGGTGAATCCAATGAACAAAAAAAATTCTATGACATTGGGGCAGTTCTTGGACAGACCGCAGAAGAAAAACCGTCATCGTTCTGTTCTGTTTATGAGGCTCCCTGGAGGGAAGAATACAGTAAAACTTTTCAGGTATATATTCAGCTAATAATTGGCATAAGGAAGCAGGCTATGAGGAAGTAGGTTCTATTCAACGTAAAAAAGAGCTTGAGGCACAAACAAGCCCCAAGCTCTTTCAATTTATAACAATTACTTGCGTCCTAGTACATGGATCGGGTGTCCTAACGCTACTTCTGCCGCGTCCATTGTAATCTCGCCTAGTGTCGGATGTGCATGAATAGTTAATGCGATATCCTCTACTGTAGCGCCTAACTCAATAGCCAAAGCCAATTCCGCTATCAGGTTCGATGCTTCTGCACCAACAACCTGAGCACCTAACAATAGGCCAGAATCCTTGTCGCCAATCAGCTTCACGAAGCCTTCGGACAGATTCATCGTCATTGCGCGGCCGTTAACGCCATAAGGGAATTTACCGATAGAAAGGTTAATTCCCTTCTCTTTGGCTTCGGTTTCGTTCAATCCTACACTTGCAATTTCCGGATCAGAGAATACGACTGCCGGAATACATTTGTAGTCAACAACGCTTGTAAGTCCTGCAATGGCTTCTGCCGCGATTTTACCTTCGTAGGAGGCTTTGTGAGCCAATGCCAGACCTGCAACGATATCACCAATTGCGTAAATATGAGGTACATTGGTTTGGCATTTTTCATTTACCTTGATAAATCCACGTTCGCCAATTTCGACTCCTGCCAATTCAAGAGACAAGTCTCCATCTGTGTTAGGACGACGTCCAACCGTTACCAGAACATACTGAGCGGTTACTTTTTGTTCTTCGCCTTTTACCGTGAAGGTGACAGTTACGTCTTTATCCGTTTGCTCACAACCTTGCGCCAAAGCTTCAGTGAATACTTCTACGCCGCCTTTTTTAAGATTGCGTCCAACTAGTGATGAAAGTTCTTTTTCAAAGCCAGGAAGTACAGAATCAGAGCCTTCCAGCACTGTAACTTTTGTACCTAGCTTGGAGTAGGTTTGACCCAACTCGATTCCGATATAGCCTCCGCCGATAACAACCATGCTCTCCGGAATTTCCTTTAAATCAAGAGCTTCCGTTGAGGACAGGATGCGTCCGCCGAACGGGAAGGTTTTTAATTCGATTGGACGGGAGCCTGTAGCGATGATGCAGTGATTGAAACGGTAACGAGCGGTTTCATTGTCGTTAAACACTCTCGCTTCATTTTCATTAATAAACAAAGCTTCACCGTTAAACACTTGAATTTTATTGCCTTTAAGCAGTTGACCGACACCGCCGGTCATCTTCTTCACAATTCCGGATTTCCATTCTTGAACCTTGCTGAAATCAACCTTTACATTCTCAGCAGTAATCCCGATGGAATTATTATGAGTAGCAGCCTCATACTGATGTGCTGCATTAATTAATGCCTTGGAAGGGATGCAGCCACGGTTCAAGCATACGCCGCCCACCTCGGATTTATCGATAACCAGTACACTTTTACCTAGCTGTGAAGCACGAATAGCTGCTACATAACCACCAGGACCAGCACCGATGACTAATACGTCAATTTCGACGGAAGCGTCTCCTACTACCATATCTTACACCTCCATAATTAGAAGCTCTGGATCAGCCAACAGCTGCTTGATGTAGTTCATGAAGTTTTGAGCTGTTGCGCCGTCAATAATACGGTGATCGAAACTTAAAGACAGTGCCATTACTGGAGCAATGACGATTTCTCCATTTTTCACAACCGGCTTCTCAGTAATACGACCTGTTCCTAAGATCGATACTTCAGGGAAGTTAATGACCGGTGTAAAGAACATACCGCCAGCGGAACCAATGTTAGTGATTGATAGTGTGCCGCCTTTCATTTCTGCAGGGGACAACTTACCATCACGACCGCGTGTTGCCAAATCTTTGATGGATTCAGCGATAGACCAAATATTTTTACGATCCGCATCATGGATAACCGGAACAATCAAGCCGTTGTCGGTATCTGTTGCGATTCCGATGTTGTAGTACTTTTTGTAGACGATCTCGTTCTTCTCTTCGTCGATCATTGCGTTCATAGCTGGGAACTGACGTGCCGCAGCAACCAAAGCCTTCACGATGAATGGCAGATAAGTCAGCTTAACGCCCTTCTTCTCTGCAGCTGCTTTTGCTCTACCGCGCAAAGCGACGAGCTGTGTGACGTCGACTTCGTCCATAAGTGTCACGTGCGGAGCCGTGTACACGGATTTGACCATTGCATTCGCGATAGCTTTGCGAATGCCTTTCAACGGAACGCGTTCTTCGACGCGTTCTCCTTGCACTACTGCTGCAGGTGCTGCAGCAGTTGGAGCTGCTCCAGCTGCTGGCGCTTCGCTTGCAGCTGCCGGTGCAGCCGCAGGCACACCTCCGCCTGCGGCAAAGGCAAGAACATCTTCCTTCGTCACGCGGCCATTTGGCCCGCTAGGTGTGACTTGTGCGATGTTCAAGCCTTTCTCGCGAGCGAGCTTGCGCACGCTTGGCGTAGCCAAAGCCTTGCCAGCGGATGCTCCCGCTGTTGGCGCTGCCGCAGGGGCTGCGCTTGCCATCGGTGTGTCCAGCTGCGAGTTCGCGACGTTCGCCGCGATAGCTCCGCCAACTGCACACTCAGCTTCTGGTGCAGCTGCAGGCGCTGTAGGTGCCGCAGCAACGGTTTCGCTATGTCCATGGCTCGCTTGCTGAGGCACTTCGCCTTCAACTTCGATTGTAGCGATTAAATCGCCGATCGTACAAACTGTGCCTTCAGCGACTTTGATCTCGATGATTTTGCCCGCTAACGGGGATGGCACTTCTACCGTGGACTTGTCATTTTGCACTTCCATGATGATCGTCTCATCATCGACCACGTCACCCGGCTTCACAAGCCACTTGACGATCTCACCTTCGTGAATCCCTTCGCCAAGCTCAGGGAATTTATATTCGAATACCGCCACGATTTGCAACCTCCTAAGTATGGCGTAGGAGGAATTGTTGGTTTGGAGTTTAAAAGATAGGGTAGCTCGCAATCTCCCGATAAAGTGTCAACGGTTCCGGCTCGCTGCTAACTGACTCCGGCCGCTGTTGAAAACAGGTTTCCTTAATTGATGAGTTTCAGATGAAGAAACCTGTTTTCAAAGGCGGCACGTAAACTCTCCGTCAGTTACACCGACCTTCACCTATCCCTTTATCTAAGTAAAGCTTAACCCTCAATCTTTTTAAACTCCAAAAATCACAATCCCGCTACGCTTGGGATATATAGAACTAGCTTGCGCTTAAAGGCAGGCCTATTAATTGTATTACCCGTGTAGGGTGCTTTGTACCCAGCACCTCTTTATTACTAGCACTACTTCGCCTAGAAGTTCGATGATAAAAAAGCGAAGAGGGCGGAATCGTTCTGGAGAAGCGTTAGCGTTCGCCTTTGTCCACGGATTTTTACCGTTAAACGGTATTATTCAAAAAATCCGGGGACAAGAGCGATCGGAAGAATGATCCGCACTCGCAGCGGCAGTTATTCACCGAACTTCTAGAAATCCAAAACTTTATTTAAACCAGCAACGATACGAGCTGGGTTAGGAAGCCATTGGTCTTCAATTTGTGCAAAAGCATATACCGTATCTGGAGGTGTTACACGAAGCACTGGAGCTTCAAGGTGAAGGATCGCTTTCTCATTAATTTGAGCGATAACTTCGGCTGCAATACCTGAAGATTTTTGCGCTTCTTGTACAACAATAGCGCGGTTAGTTTTCTTAATGGATTCAACGATGGTATCGATATCAAGCGGCATCAAGGTACGAAGGTCAATAACCTCAACTTTAGTTCCGCGAGTTTTTTCGATTTCTTCAGCAGCCTTCAAGGACGTATGAACCATAGCACCATAAGTAATGATGGTAACGTCTGAGCCTTCGCGAACTACGTTCGCTTTGCCGATAGGCACTGTGTATTCACCTTCCGGCACTTCTGCGCGGAAAGAACGGTACAAATTCAAATGCTCCATGAAGAATACAGGATCATTATCACGGATTGCGGAAATCAACAAGCCTTTTGCATCGTATGGATTTGAAGGAACAACTACCTTGATACCAGGCGTTTGCGTAAGCAAGCCTTCCAATGGATCTGTATGAAGCTCAGCTGCTTTTACGCCGCCGCCAAAAGGAGTTCTGAACGTAATCGGCGCATTGTAGCGGCCGCCGGAACGGTAACGCATACGTGCGGCTTGGATAGCTATTTGATCCAATGCCTCATAGATAAAACCAACGAATTGAATCTCGGCAATCGGACGAAAGCCTTGAATACCCATACCTACAGCCAAACCGCCGATTGCGGATTCTGCTAGCGGCGTATCAAATACGCGATCTTCTCCGAATTCTGCTTGCAGTCCTTCCGTTGCACGGAATACACCGCCGACTTTACCTACATCTTCCCCGAATATTACAACGTTAGGATCGCGCTCCAGCTCAACGCGCATTGCGTCCTTGATCGCTTGAATCATTGTCATTTGTGCCATGGTCTGCTTCCTCCTCTTTTAACCGATATAATCCGCTTTTTGCTCTTCCAAATGATGCGGTGTAGTTTCGAACATGCTATCAATCAAGCCTGGAATTGTCATTTTTTCCGTTTGCTCTGCTTTTTTAATTTCTTCAGCAACCGTATTTTTCGCATCTTCTACAGCTTTGTTTTCATCTTCTTCAGTCCAAAGACCTTTAGCTGTCAAGTAAATACGGAAGCGGTTCAACGGATCTCTTGTTGCTTCCCAATCCGCTGTCTCTTCCTTCGTACGGTATTTGGACGGATCATCACCGGACATGGAGTGAGGCAAGAAACGGTAAGTGATGGCTTCAATCAGTGTTGCACCTTCACCGTTACGTCCGCGCTCAGCAGCATCTTGAACGGCTTTCACTACAGCAAGCACGTCCATTCCATCAACTTGAACACCTTTAATACCAGCAGCTACTGCTTTGTGAGCTACAGATGCTGCAGCAGTTTGCTTGGAGAAAGGAGTTGTGATCGCATAGCCGTTATTTTGAACGACAAAAATCGTTGGCAGCTTGAACGCTCCGGCAAAGTTCATTCCTTCATAGAAATCGCCTTCTGAAGAACCTCCGTCACCTGTGTACGTAATAGCTACGCGCTTTTCGCCGCGCTTTTTGAATGCCATGGAAACGCCCATCGCGTGCAAAATTTGTGCACCAATAATGATTTGCGGCATTAGTACATGTGCATCAGCCGGAATTTGTCCGCCATGCTGATGGCCCCGTGAATATAAGAAAGCTTGGTACATCGGAAGACCATGCCATACGATTTGTGGCATATCCCGATAGCCTGGACAGATAAAATCATCTTTATTTAAAGCGAATTCGCTGCCGATCATTGTCGCTTCTTGTCCGGAAACCGGAGCGTAGAAACCAAGACGTCCTTGACGGGTCAAGTTAACAGCACGTTGATCCCAAGTACGCGTAAATACCATGCGTCTCATCAATTCTTTCAATTGATCGTCAGTCAATTTCGGCATTTCATTTTCATTTACAATGGTACCATCAGGTGCTAAAACGGATAAAGGAAGCACCTCAGATACGGCCACTTCATATGGCTTACTCATGTACATTCACCTCAACGATAGATTTTAATGCCTTGAAACCGGAGTTTCTGTTATAGTAGTATTATAAACCTGTTTTCCGTAATAAAACAACTACCCTCCTGAATTATATGATCTTTTTCGATATTACGCTATATAACAGTTTCAAAAAACATATAATACAGATGATTAAATTTCAGCAAACTATTATAATACAACAGGAGGACAACCTCATGGATGACTCTTTCTATTACAAAAGAAACATTGTCAAAGAGCTTGTTCCGTCGAGCATTCTAGGTGAATCCCGCACCGTACGTATCTCATTGCCCCCAGGATATCAGGAACTCATTACCTATCCCGTTATTTATTGCCAGGATGGTGAGCAGTTCATTAATTTCGGCAGAATCGCCACTCATATGAACCGTTTAGTTTACGATGAAGGCGTAGAACCTGCAATTATCGTTTGTGTTGACACGATTACAGCCGTTCGTACGTCTGAGTATGCACCGGATGGTGCGCTTTTTGAAGATTATTGTCGATTCTTCACTCAGGAGCTGCTGCCGTTTGTCGAGCAAAAATACCCGGTTCGCACTTCCCAATCGGAGCGCATTTTGGCCGGAGATTCATTGGGAGGTACCGTATCCTTGCATCTCGCCTTAGATTATCGTGACCTATTTGGCAAAGTTATATCCTTATCAGGGGCGTTTTTACAATCAACTCAGGAGCGGATTGCGAAGGAAGCGGATTTATCTTGGCTGAAGCTGTATATGCTGATTGGTTTGGAAGAGCAAGAGGTAATAACAGAACGCGGAACCTTCGACTTCCTTGAGGCAAACCGGCAAACACGGGAGCTCCTCGAAGCAAGAAACTGTCAGTTGACTTACTTCGAGAAACAAGGCAAGCATTTATGGGGATTTTGGCAGCATGAGCTGCCCGCCGCGATGAAGCTATTTTTATAAATAAGGCTTAAGCTTAAACCGCGGCCAACTCTTTGAACGACTGTAGGTGGGACTGATATGAACTGGTGCATGAAAAATAATTATATTCCTGCCAACCTCTACACCTCGAAGCTGTTTCTCAATTCACGGATAAAGGTTTGGATTGACGCACACATATACGTCTCTTTTCGATAAACAATTCCAACCGATTTATGAGGGACCGGATCTATGATGGGAATGGGACGGATGTCCGGACCCCCATTATTTATCAAATAAGACCGAGGCAGCACAGCTCCCCCGATGTTGCTTTTAGCCATTTGAAGTAAAGAGTCCAAGGTGGACAACTCGAGTATCGGTTTTATGAGGAAGCCGTGCTCCGTACAATAGTTGTCCATCATTTGGCGAACCAGAAACTTTTTCTGCAGCATCAGTATGGGGTAGCTCTGCAGCTCCTTCATTTCAATACATTGTGCATCTGCTAGGCTGCTTCGATCTGACACTACCAGCTGTAATTCTTCGTTATACAATGTGATACTCTCCAGCAAATCGTCCTCAAATGGTAAAAATACAACCCCTATGTCCAGTTGATTCGTCAATAAGCCTTCTTTCGTTTCGTCGGTTGCCAGCTCTGTTACAGAAAGCTCTACGCCAGGAAATTGCTTATGAAATGAGATCATAGCCGAGGTCAGCAGATGGTTGCCTGAACAGCCGATACGCAATCTTCCCCGCTGCATACTGCTTAATTCATTAATCGCGGCCTGGGCTTGGTCGAGCTCGTGAAATGCATTCCTGCTATGCTTTAAAAGAAGTTCTCCCGCTTCCGATATATAAGTTTTTTTACCGATCCTCGTTAATAAAGGCGCTCCTACTCGATGTTCCAATAGCTGGATTTGATGGCTTAGCGTGGATTGACTGATCCCAAGTCTCTCTGCTGCCCTCGTAAAATGCAATTCCTCGCATACCGCAATAAAATATTCCAAAAGCCGATGCTCCACAACTGCTCACCTCGCTAATATTAATCGATGCTATCTATAATAATAAGAACTAAATTGTAATTGATCAATGAATAATAATCTCTTATATTTGGAGGAATACATATTTTTATTGCCAATTTGAGGAGGTACCTAATTATGAATCCAATACGTATTGAAAAAAGCACTCAGCTAAAACCGAAACCCGAACAACAATCATTAGGCTTCGGCAAGCATTTTACTGACCATATGTTTTTGATGGATTATTCCTCGGATGAAGGCTGGCATGACGCTCGTATTGTTCCTTATGGCCCCTTGGAGCTAGACCCAGCATCGATGGTTTTTCATTATGGTCAAGCCGTGTTCGAGGGATTGAAGGCTTATCGTTCCGTTGATGAACAGATTCTGTTGTTCCGCCCTGACAAAAACGCGCAGCGAATAAACCACTCCAGCACAAGAATAAGTATTCCGCCTATAGATGAAGCTTTTTTTGTGGAAGCCCTGCAAACCCTGATCCGCGTTGAGGCGGACTGGATCCCTTCAATGGAAGGAACCTCATTATATATCCGTCCCTTTATTATTGCCACGGAGGCCGCTCTAGGCGTACGTTCATCCGATCACTATCTGTTTGCTATCATTCTTTCCCCAGGAGGCGCCTACTACGAGGAAGGCTTGAAGCCCATACGCATTTTCGTTGATAATCATTACGTTAGAGCCGTTCAAGGGGGTACTGGCCATGCCAAGACTCCTGGGAATTACGCTTCAAGCTTAAAGGGTCAAATGGAAGCTAAGGAACAGCATAACTGTTCTCAAGTGCTATGGCTGGATGGAATTGAGAGAACTTACATCGAAGAAGTCGGGAGTATGAATGTTTTTTTCAAAATAAATGGCGAGGTTATTACCCCCGAATTAAACGGCAGCATCCTGGAGGGGATCACGCGTAATAGTGTCATCCACTTGTTAAGAGAATGGGGTATCCATGTTTCGGAACGTAAAATCTCCATAGATGAAATCATGCGCGCATCCGATGATGGGTTATTGGAAGAAGTATTCGGCACAGGAACTGCTGCTGTCATTTCACCAGTGGGTGGATTATTTTGGAACAACCGCGACATCGTGATTAATGAAGGAATAACTGGAGCCTGCTCACAAAAGCTGTACGATACTTTAACGGGAATACAATACGGCAAAGTGCAGGATAAGTGGGGATGGACAGTGAAATGCTAAGCTGCTGATAAAGCAGCTTTTTTTTAATGAAGGCATTCATACTGCCCAGTAATAGAGTATACTTTGAAATAAATGGAGCTTAACTTAACTTCATACTATTAACCGAATCTGTGGATAGGTGCTGCATCGAAACATCGTACCCCAATGCAAGCAAACTAGAGGGAGGAATTCCCTAAAGGAGTGAAAACAAACTTATGGAACAATATAGCACTTTAATTGGCGTTGTTTTGGAAAAGCTTGATCAATCCTATAAAGATTTGAAGTTCAATTATAATGGCCTTGATACTATTCTTAAGGGACACACGGCTGAAGAAGCGGCTAATACACCTGAACTTATAACTATAAAAGACCTGCGCGACACTTATGGCGAACTCATAGAGCGGCTAGAAAGTCGTCTGCCCGGCATCAAAGAATAATATCGGAGCACAACCCTGCGTGCCCATTGTTGTGTACTTTGATGCCAGTCTGATTAACAAACACTAGAGAGTTGTCCATTCTCTTTTACATGTAAAATAACTACCAGCCTCACCTACTCCGCTCCACCAAGCCTCATGCACTCATGCAATTCCATAGCGAGCTTTCAGCATCGCTACCGTCTCCGCAATCTGCTGCTCATCGGGCAGCGATAGCGGACCTGCATCAGCGGCCGCTGTCAGCTTCCGTTCACGCACCGTTTGCTTCACGGAGTCAACGAACCGCTGCTCATCCGCAAGTCCGATGAGCTCCTCCAGGCTGGCCATGCTATGCTCGGCCACCTTCGGAAAGCATTGCCCATCGGCTCCCTCAGCAGCAATCCGGTAAAACTCACGGGCTAGCGTTGCTTGGCTAGCACCATCTCCCCGAACCACAACAAACGCCTGCACAACAATCGCGTGAGCCTGCCGCCGTTGTGCAATTCCACAAAACTTGCGCCCCCCGATGCTGAGATCATAATCACCAGGGCAATAGGAGCCTTTGATCTCACCCTTTTCCACATCTGGCGATAAGGCTTGCAGCGTATCTTTGATTAAGCTGTACATTGTCTCAAAGTCATGACGATAATCAATCTGCCCTTGTCGCTTGGGCATTACAAGCGAAATATTAACGACTCCCAGATCAAGCGGGACAGCAGCTCCGCCGGAGTTGCGCACCGCAACAGAATACCCTTGAGCTTCCAACCACTGCTTAGCTTTCAGCGCATGCGGAAGACGGCTGTCCCTCAGGCCCATAACCAGTGCTCTTGGATGCCGCCACATATGTATAATAGGCGCCCCTCCTTCACCAACCTGCCTGCACAACAGCTCGTCCAACGCAAACGGAACGAGCACTTCCTCATGCTCTATTTGCTGTGTGCGGTCCCAAATTAACATACCGCCTGGTAAAGACCACTGCTCCGCTTTCATCCTATACACTCCCTTCTATACCTTTGGAAATCCTATTCCTATTATTTTAACGCAAACTCGTATTTGCCTCTAAGCTGCACCTGCCGTATAGTACAGCCTTCTTAATCACGCTATTATTCCGCCAGTGCCAGACCCGACAGACAAGCTTAAGACTTCTCCGTTAGGCTGCAACAGAATCCTGCGAGGAAGGCTTTTTATCCAGCAGGTATGCCAGTCCCATAGTGGAAATTAGGAGTAAGCCAGTGACCCAAAATACACTGTGGATCGAGAACACGCCACTTATTACGCCTCCGACTAAGGGCCCTAGCATTCCTCCTAATTGATTGGCTGTCTGGTTCAAACCAAAAGCCTGCCCACGGAATTCGGTTGGTGTCGTACGGACAATAAGAGCGTTTAATGCTGGAAATACAGCACAGAAGAATGCCCCATAGACGAACCGAACAATAGAAAATCCCCATATATCATGAAACGGAATTTGCGCAAGATTACCAAGGCCACCTACTAATAAACCCACTAGCAATATTTTCCTGAATCCAATTTTGTCCCCTAATCTCCCCCACCGCGGGGCAAAAATAAGACTGGCAACTCCAACTACTGAAAATACAATACCCGCTAACAATGAAGCATCCTTGACCGATCCGCCGATTTGAACAATGTACAAAGGCAATACCGGTTCGATAGTCATAACAGATAGCTGTGTCAAAAGGGTCAACAACAGTACTGTCATCAGCGCACGATTTTGCGCCAATAGCTTAAGTGATCCGAAAAAAGGAGGTCGCTGTTTGCCAGCAACAATTTTCTCCTCCTTCACCCAAAATAGGATTAAGAGCGTCGCCAACAAAACAAGAACCCCTGCGCTAGCAAAAGCAACACGGTTGTCCAGCAATTTGGATATAACTCCCCCAAGCAGCGGACCCATAATACCTCCGGTTGCCGTTGCTGTAGACATCATGGAAAGCGCGTAGCCAACTTTGTTCTCGGGTGTGTTCGTTCCCACTAATGCAATGGAACCCGGAATAAATCCGGTCAGCAAACCCTGTGCGATACGCAAAGCTAGCAATTGATAGGGACTAGTAACAAACGCGGTAAGCACATAAATTATACATATGACAAAGCCCGCCCGCACAATCATTGGCTTTCGGCCATACTTATCACCCATCGCACCCCAGAACGGAGCCGAAATGGCACCTGCCAGAAAGGCCGAACTAAACAACAAGCCTGACCACATCTCTAAATTTTCATTTACCCCAATATGAATTAGAAATAACGGTAAAAAAGGTACAACCATAGTAAAGCTAGCCGAGGTAACAAAGCACCCGACCCACAAAAGCCATAAATTTCGTTTCCATGTTTCCATCCGAACTTAATTCCCCTTTCTAGCTGCGTCCGGCCGAGTTACCTAACTACATTCCGCACTTATGTTTATTTATCGTAATGGTACCACCCCTGCATTTTTCTGTAAACCATGCACCGTTCTAAATATTGCCTGACCGGGCCCCAGACGCACTGTGTTATGCTCAGTGCGGACGCAATCGCTCACCCTTCCCTTTTTTTGTTCGACTCTTGCTTTTTAATCCGTATTCAAAGACCTGCATAGGCTTTACTGCAAACGTTGGTATCGTAAGGGTGGAGGTGCAACCATTGGTAGAGGGAACTAGGATGCCTTATTTAAAATTGCTCAAGTCATTCTAGTGGGAGGGAACGTCAGTACGCTATTTGTCTTAGCACCTATCAAATTCATGATTTGCGGAACTACAATGCGTTATTTTCCGTCTCTAACCTGCCCACATGCCCTGTTTGGATACAAATAAAGGATCGTAGTTCCGTTCCACTTGAATGATCACGTGTGCATGGCAAAATAGAGTATCCATGTTCCGCACCCATCCCATTTAGAGGAAAGCAAGTAAACGGTCCGCGGTAGATACAAGGGCTAAGCTTCGCTCAATCCCTTACCCCAACAAATCAATTCTATGAGCAACAAAAAAAGACAGCCAGGGCTACTCCCTAACTGTCCAACTGTTCTGGATCAATATTCCAAGCCGACGATTTTAGCTTGCCCCCAAGAGGCAATTTTTACCGCGACAATCATATTTCTTGCTTTCTCCTCCAGCTCTTTCCCCGTACCTTCAGGAACATAATATTGTTCTAGGCCATATTCCACATGAATTCCTTCTCTCCAGCTGGAAGTAATCCGTCCTTTCAAGATCGTCTGTCCCGCTTCAACCGTTGGTTTCTCGGAATAAATACCAGAAGCTACATACAGACCATTCTCCGGTTTCAATAGAACAAACACTGGACTCCCTTGTTTAGGCAGTTCGCCTCCGCCTTTCCACAAGGCTGGACTCAATTGACTAATCTCATAGCTCAAAACGACATAATCACCGTATAACAAATCACGAGGATCTACAGGCACCGTTTTTAGCTTAATCTCTTCACCAAACCAATCAACCGCATAATAGGAACCAGCAATTCCACCTAAAAAAAGGATCTGAAGCAGTACAATCCAGAGCAGCAGCTTAGCACGTCGCGGGCGCTTTTGTGTTTGTTCGCTCATGTCGGATTCCCTCCCTTGCCTTCTTCAAAAAATTGCTTTTTCCTGCGATTCAAGAACCAGCTTAGAGCAAGCAATAGCAGCCCTCCGATTATAAAAAACAGCGATTTATCCATAAATGCCCATGTCAATTTACCGTAAGC
The DNA here is from genome assembly GCF_013141765.1 of Paenibacillus foliorum. Classification (GTDB taxonomy): domain Bacteria; phylum Bacillota; class Bacilli; order Paenibacillales; family NBRC-103111; genus Paenibacillus_S; species Paenibacillus_S foliorum. The sequence continues at coordinate 204,316 of NZ_WHOD01000087.1, read as the reverse complement.
GACCATAGTTGAACAAATAAATAGTACCGTACCGAAATTGATCTTGAAGCGCCACTCCTCAATATAACCTCTCCACAATACATAGAAGGAGAAGAAAAACAGAGCTAACAAATATAGCATAGCGGCACCGGACGGCAGATAAGCGAAGGGCGCTACCAAAATCCATTCGAACGAGCTGGAGGCCCGTTTATTTTTAATCTTACCTAAGACAGATACCACAAATAGGAGCAGTAAGCTTCCAATGAAATAATAGTTATCCGGGAGCAACTCTTTAAGATCGTTCGCGTTTAATTCGTCATACAGCAGCACAACAAACACATTAAACACAAAAGCTGCTATAAGTGGAACCGACTGCAATGCGTATCCTCCACTGCGTTCCTTAAGGTAATCTCCCACTGTGTACAAGGCCATGATCGGTACGAAAAACCAGAAAAACTTCCAATCCATAAGAACTACAAGCATCAACGATTGTAAGATATAGCTTAAACTGAAACACCAAACTAGCAGTGCACTTTTCTGTTTCCAGCTGTAATAGCCGAGACCGATAACCATAATCGCAAAAGCTATGAAGCTGAAATGATCCATTGAAACGGAGCTATACCACTGGGTTATGGTAAAAATCAGCAAGCTTATTAAATATAAAAATCGGCTGCGATACAAGTAAGTCAACAGTATTCCAACTGTACCCCAGACAATAAAAGAAGTACTGTCGTATGCCATCAAATGAAACATTTGACCGGTTAGTATGATCCCGCTCCCAAATGTAATTAAACCCAAGGCTATCAATGCAGTACCGAGCTTATCGTGCCCTTTCCTCAATAACGTTTCTCCACCCGCATAAAAAGCAATCATCAGTACTGCAATCATGAACAATCGGGCTAATTGTGGAATGTCCTGCCAGTTCGCCGCGACAAAGCTTAGAATGCCTAATCCGACTAAAATACTGCCTAACACCGGAAGCACACCAATTGCATGCTTTTTATCATCATATAAGCTTACAATTTGATTGTATTGCTCGCGGGTTACAATCTGGTTATCTACCCAACGCAAGCCTTCTTTTTCAACCCATTTTCTGCTCATTTAACGCACCCTCTTTCTGCAATTACCTTTATTTATAAGTATAGCCATCCGTAGGAATAATTTAAGTACTATCTTTCTCTAGTACCCTTTAATAACCTTCCAGACGCATCATTTTCCTTCGACGCTGTTAGCGGGATTGGTTCATATGAAACTTCCTTTGCCTGATCCTTTCTTAAAATAACGTAAGCTCAAGGAAATAAATATGTAGAAAAAGCCCCAAAAATCAAACAGATATTTCCATGTTACAGCATAAGACTACGACTGGGTAGCTACTATTTAATAATTATTAGTCAATTCCCAAGATCAATAAAAAAGCCTCCATGCCACTTCTTTGTGGAATGGAGACTTCTTATCTTCTCTTAAAGGGATGAAGCATTTTTCTTCGATAATAATCCTTCAAAGAGCTCATCGGAGTATTTCTTTAATTGTTCCACCATTATTTGCTGATGCGGCTGAAATCCGGCAGCGTCCTTCACGCGTGTTGTCAGTGTCACAGGGAGTCCAGCGAGCTGCAGACTGTATTTCGCATCCACTGGGTAATAAAGGCCCTCGATGCCAGATGCTACTCCCAGAAAGTTTTGTAACCGCTCTGCTGCCTCAGGCTGCGTCCGCCAATTCTCTAACAACCATACGTACAATGCTGGATGATGGTTGGCCATGACACCGCTGAAGCCTGCTGCTCCAAGTTTTAGCGACTCAAGCAGTGTAGCCGCATTTGCGTTGAATAGCTGCAGCCCTGTTCCTTTCAAAGTATCCAGTCTCGCCTTGATCTCATCCAGATTGCAACATGTATCTTTTAGAAATAAAAACCGCCCCGTAGATTCGCACCATTGCAATAAAGCAGGGTTCATCAGCCGTTTATACGGAACCGGACATTCATATAAACCAAAAGGCATATCAGGAACAGCCTCTAGTAACCGTTCTACATTGCTTTTCCAAATAGACTCTGATTCGTTCTCAGCCGCAGGTCGGTTGCTCAAAAGGACGAATGCATCGATTCCTGTAGCGGATATGCGTGTAATTTCCTCAATCTGGTCCTCCAGACGTTCTGAGGTATGACCCGATGCGATAACAGGCACACGCCCAGCAGCTCGTTGAACCGTAATTTCTGCTACTCTTACTCTCTCTTCTAAGCTTAGCTTAAACATTTCACTTGAATTACAAACGGCGAATAAGCCGTGAACCCCCTGATCTATATACCAGTCAACCAACTGCTCTAATCCATGCTCATCTAAGGCGCCTGTTTTCGTGAATGGCGTCAGCATGGTTGGCCACACACCGTTTACAATTGTTTGTTTCATTATAGCTGCTCCTTTCCCAAACACCTTCTTATTAGTGAAAAATAATACCTGCATTTCATAGAAATCAAGCAAGAGACCCTTCATTCAACAGCTGATGCATCGCAACAGACAACCCAGCAAAATCTCCTACGTTGTCTTTCAGCTCTGCAGGCAGCACTTTGCATACGGATAAAGAATGAGGTAGGGCTTCACATCTCAGCTCTTCCCATATGATGGGTTCGAGGATAGCCTGCTGTCTTCTATATATACTGCCAATAACAATACAATCAGGGTTTAATATATCGACCAATATAGCAAGCCCTCTGCCTAAATTATAGGCAACCTCTTGGAAAATAAGCAGCGCATCCGTCTCCCCCCTCTGAGCAGCTTCACCGATTGCTTCTGCGGTTATTGCTGCGATCCCTGCAGGCGTCGGACAGAAGGAGGGATGCTTCCCTTCAGCAAACATCTGGTTTGCCATCATCCTTCCGAGCTCGGCAATGCCTCCGCCGCTGCAAAAGCCTTCAAAGGAGCCGATCTTTCCATATCCCATCGGTCCTGTCGGCTCCAGCCGGATGTGACCTACTTCTCCTGCCATATCGGATGCTCCCGAATAAAGCTTTCCATCCAAAATCAATCCAGCGCCCATCCCTGTACCGAAGGTCAGAAAGATCATATTACGGCTGCCGCGCCCTGCCCCCCACTGCCATTCCGCCAAAGCACATGCGTTGGCATCGTTTTGCAACGCGACGGGAACACCGAACCGCTCACGAAAAGGTCGAATGATATCAACCCGTGACCAGCCCGGCAAATTAGGAGGCGACAGGATTATTCCGGCCTTGCTGTTAAGAGGTCCACCACAGCTGATTCCTATAGCCCTAATCGGACCCTCTGCCGCATGCTCATGCAGCAGCTCCTCCAAATCACTCACCAGCCTCTCTATTGTTGAGTCTGATGAAGCTAAAGTGAGAAATCTGCGTTTGGCTATGATTCGTACCTGATCGTCTGTTTGAATACCCAAGCTTACCGCACATTTGGTGCCCCCAATATCAATTCCAGCTAGAAGTGTCATGAAGGAAAAAATTCCTCCTCCAGTACGATGCATAAGGCATGATAAATGGGCAGATGTCGCTCTTGAATATCCGGAGTTAGATCCCAGGGTACACGGATAGTCACATCGCACAGCCCTGCCATTCGCCCTCCGCTTCTACCTGTAAGACCGATGGTTTGTAGCCCGCGCACCTTGGCCACCTGCACAGCCCTTATTACGTTGAGTGAATTACCCGATGTGCTAATTCCGAGCAATATATCATTCGTCCTCCCGTAACCGTACACTTGTTGAGCAAACACCATTTCAGAAGAAACATCGTTGGCATACGCGTTAGCAAGAGCAGTGTGGCTTACTAAGGAAATCGCAGGAAGTGCCCCTTGCAGATGCCCCGCAAGAAAATTACCTTCCTCCGGAAACTGCTGCAGGAACGGCTCTCTATCTTCATCGCGCAATATTCTTGGAGATCGAAAGCCTTTCATCAGCTCTCCTACAATATGCTCGCTGTCGGAAGCGCTTCCTCCATTGCCGCACAGAAGAAGCTTCCCATCGGAGTGGAAGGTGCTTTTCAACAGGGTAATAGCCTTTTCCAAATCCGGAATGCATACCGTTAGTTCAGGGTATTTATCACACATTGCACTAAGAGTAGAGTTCATAGCTTAAGCTCCTTTATTCGATTTCGATAAAATTGACCTCTTTAACAGCAGCCTCTGGATCGAAAGGAATTAGAAAAGTTTTAATTTCACATTTGCCAAACTGGCAGCTCCACTTCCGCTTGAGAGCCGGCAGCTCAAGCGCAGCCTCTGTTTCTATCCCTGAGGTCTCATAGCAGCGGACAATCCAGCCTTCTCCCGACTCCGCAAGCTTAAATGCCGCTGCCACAACATGCTTCGAGGAAATGATAATTCCCTCTGCAAGCTGAGGAAGTATCCCTGTATGGTAAGTCTCCCAAATTTGCAGCAGCGGGACGTTAAGTTCATACGCTTTCCGAACTACGTCGCCCTCCCTCCAGTCACCCGAATGAGGCGATAGGGTGTAAGCGAACTCCTGAATCCCTTGATCCATATATTCAACTTGCTCATCCCGTTCACCGAAATGATCTGCATAAATAGGACTGCGCACTACGGTCATTCTCAGCTCATTGCCAAGTACGTCATAGCCGTATTTGGCATCGTTTAGCAACGCCATGCCATATATGAAGTGATCTTGACCTGTTTCTAAGCTTGATTTGGCGCCAGGTTCCGTGCCTAGCTCCGAGTTTGGTGCTGCTCCTGGTGAAAGGTTTGGCGGTATGTCAGTGCTCGTTACTTTACCTTGCACACTCTCTGTTCCCGCTGCTATACCGAATACATCCACCCATTGCTGCCCTGGAACTTCATCACCATTCACTGATCGCTCGATAAAGCCATAAGGAATTTCCGAAACTGTCCGAGGCTGCTCTACATTTACCGGAAAAGCAAGCTTTAGCATGGCATGCTGTTCTCTCCAATCCAGCTTCACCTTGACTTGGATATCCGAAGAATCGTTGGACAAGCTTATATCCTGGCGCAGTAGGGAACCGTTGTAGCGGCTAGTAACACGGATCGTGCCTCTCAGCGGCCCGTTTTCCAGAACTTTCACTTCCGCGTCAGCAAATCGCCCCATCTCATCGCGATATTGTGAAAGCCCATGCCCCCATGTATCACTGTGCAGCTCGTTGATTACGACAGGTACAGCCCCGCTTCCGTTAAGTACTTCCCTATTTGCCCTTTTGTCAAAAAGACGCTGGATATAACCTGTATTCGGGTCCAGTTCAATTCTGACTTTATTATTCTCCAGACTGTTAGCATCAGCTTGAACCGCTCCTATAAGCATTGGCAGCTCCGATTGAGCTTCTTTATTAAGGTAAACCCAATAAACACGGTAGCCAAAAGCAGGAATCCGGGCTGTAATCAATGTATCCCACTTATCTTTACCGTTCGTGCGGGATGCCCGGACTTCCTGAATGGAAATCGATACACCGGATTCGTCCGTTACGCTTGCAAGCTTCCTATTAATTTGAAGTGGTGCCTCCACTTCCCAAGATAGCGGATTGAATACAACGAGTGGAGTTCCCAAATCATCCTGTTCCCAGAGCTGCCAATCCTTATCCTTGCTGAGCGACTTGACCTCCGGCTTCATCGTATCAATCGACCAGGAAAGCTTTTGCAGCGCAGCATTTAATGCTTTCGCTCCCAAGCTCAACGCCTCGCCGTAAAAATCACGAACATCATCGAAGGCTTCTTTTACACTGCAGCCTCCCATAATATCGTGGAACTGGTTAAACATGACGTTCTCCCATGCCTGCTTTAGCGGCTCCGCTGGATAAGGCAGCCCCAGCAGCAGGTTGGCATAAGAAGAAAATTTCTCTGCGCTCAGAAGCCGATGCTCCACCTTGCGGTTGTAAGCTTTGGATTCAGAATGGGAAGAGTAGCATCCTATCGCATGCCTCTGCATTTCATCCTTAATAACCGGGACCAGCGGATTGATCTGCACCATTTCCTCAAAATAACGATTGGGCGAGCTAAGAAGGATGTCCTCCTGACCATGCCGTTCTCTTATTTCTTTGATTAAACGAAGGTTCGCGACCGTTGGCCCTCCACCGTGGTTGCCCACACCATAAAAAGACATATGAGCATGCCCATCTGTCTCGGCTCGCTGCTTATGCTTGACGATTTTACCTTCCAAGTTATTCCCTGCCCAATTGGCATAGCTGTCAGACAGGCGAAATGTCATGACACGGCTGCCATCCTCTGACTCCCACCAGAACAAATCGTTCGGCAGCTGTTTCTCATGCGCTTCTGGACGCATAAACAGGTAATAGTCCATCCCGCACTGCTTCAGAAGCTGCGGCATCATTCCATGATGGCCAAACGAGTCCACATTATAGCCTACCCGTGCCATAACGCCGAACTTCTCCAGGAAATACCTTTGGCCATATAATCCGTGCCGTGCAAACGACTCCCCCGATGGTAGATTGCAGTCCGGCTGAATCCACCAGCCCCCTGTAATTACCCAACGTCCCTCTGCTACCCGCTCCCGAATTTCGGCAAACATTTCGGGAGCATTTTCCTCTACCCATTTGTAATAAGCCGCGCATGCGCAAGTAAATATAAAGTCAGGAAACTCTTCCATTCGGTCCAGCGCGGATTGAAAAGTAGCTTTAATCTCCGCATAGCCCTCCTGCCAGCGCCACAGCCATACCGGATCCAAATGCGCATTACCAATCAAATGAATTTTACTTCCTTCAGACATCGTTTTCCCTCCAATTTAAATTCTATTTACTTTCCATTTTTGGTATTCCAACATGCGAGGAATCCGCGCTCCTGAGCTTCCCAGCCTCTACCTTACTTTATCCCATCGACTCATTATTTCTTGCGGAGAAGCGGTTCCCGTCTCTCCTACTTTGCCAACGGACACGGCCGCCGCCAAATGGGCAAAGGCCGCTGCTTCAGGACCCTCGCATCCTGCTCCCCATGCAGATAGAAAAGCTGCCGTAAAGGAATCGCCAGCTCCAACAATATCAATGGGTGGTGGAACAGGCATTGTTGGCACCAGGGTCGCTTGGCCATCCTCGAACCAAACCGCCCCTTTTTCTCCGACTGTGATGCAGCACGGAGCACCTGAGTTCCTGCTGAGCTGCAGTCCAGCTTTCAATATTTCAGCTTCTGTGGGCTGCAGCTGCTTCACGCTTCCGTGATACCAGCGAATCGCTTCCAGCTCATTAGGCTTGAGTACAACTCCGCTGTATGAACCGATTCGGTCACGGCTGTCCACGATCACCTTTTTCCCTTTCGAGGACCAATATTGCAGCCGTTCTCTTAAGGCAGCCCCCATAACACCATGGGTCAATTGATCGGTTACGCTAATAACATCGACCTTTTGAGCCATAAGGTCCAGCTGTGCCACAACTCGCTGCTGAGCTGCTTCAGATAAAGGCTCTCTATTGATAAAATCGATGCGAGGCGCCTCCTGCCTAACGCCCTGTATTCCTTGCATGATTACCTTGCAATAAGCCGGAGTTACTCGGCCTGCCTCAAAAATCACGAATGAATCATCGATCCCACGGGTAGTTAAAGCTTCCTTCAGCAAGGCTCCCCGCCAATCCGGTCCCGCAACAGAGCAAAAGCTTACTTCCGAAGCGCCTAAACTTTTGAAATTGACTGCGACATTGCCGGCGGCACCTGGTGCAAAGCGTTCCACAACAGCGGGAAGATTATAATGCGGCGTCTCCCTCGACAATTCACTTAAGATCATATCAGCCTGCCAATACATATCGAGGCAGCCATCACCGATTACACCGACCTTCAAAGTCGATATACGCTGCAAAATATATTCAATCCGCTCCCTGGTTAATCCGTTATATTGCGATATGTCAGAAAGACTCTGCAATTCCTCTGTTCCCATAGCTTCTCTCCCCCCTCATCGACTTCTGTATGCAATTAACTATTAAATTCCGGGTTTCCCTGTAAGAATGAGCCGGAACGTTTTCAACTCGAACGGATTGAAATAAGCCCCAAATTCATTTGCACCATGGTCCAAAGCTACAGCTTCAAGCTCAGCAAGATTAACCTCGTCTGCCTCTAAAATGGAATAATGTGTATGAAAACGGACATGGCCCCGTTTACCAGCAAATTCATAGCAGCGCACAATCCAGCTGTCAGAGTCTTCCGCTTTTTTGATCGAATCTATCATCACGTGGTCCCCGGTTACTCCAATGAAGCTAAGCTCAGCAGGCAGTGCATCAGCTGTCGTCCCAGCTGTAGTAGTATTATTTGCCGATGACGAACTATCGGATATTTCCATAACTGTTACCGGCACATTCAATCTGTGCGCCTGCTCAGCAGTACCTGCAGTAAACCAATCCCCGTCATGCGGGAGCAGGGAATAAGTAAAGGTATGCTCCCCTTTATCACATTCCGGATCAGGCTTATTGGATGATTTAATCAAAGTAAGCCGCATTACATGATCCTTAATGTCGTGGCCGTATTTGCAATCATTCAATAAACTGACGCCAAATCCACGCTCGGATAAATCAACCCATTTGTGAGCACATGTTTCAAATCTCGCATAATCCCAGCTTGTGTTCCAATGTGTGGGACGCTGCACGTGCCCGAACTGAATTTCATAGGTTGCTGCCGCCGCTCGAACGCAAACCGGGAATGCCACCTTTAACAGCGTTTCCCTTTCATGCCAATCAACCCATGTGGAGAAGTCGATCCTAGGATGATCCGCATACAAGATCATATCCTGCGTGATCCTTGTTGGGCCATACTCCCATTCAAAATGGATGACTGCCCGGAGTGGACCTTCTTCTGCCACAGTTACACTCCGCAAATCAGTTACATGACGTACTTTCTCCATATAAAAGATATCGATTTCCCAGTTGTCATGGAAAGCTGGTTTATCCTCATGGATATCAAAACGGTTGGCGTTTTCTCCTGCTGCAATGACCTCACGACCGGTTCTTTTATCAAGTAGCCTGCGGAGCTGGCCGGCTTCATTCCATTCGATCTCATAATAAGGTGTGGACACGCGCTGCTCTCCAAAAGAAAATGACGAGGACTGCTGCGCTGCAACTGCTGATGTCACCTCTATCGACGCTGCTGCTTGCATACGCAAGGTCGTATATCCCATTGCTGGAATGTTCCCTACAAGGAGCTGGAGCTGTCCTTCACCTCCATCGGTTCCACTGATGTGATTGGCCGCCAATACTGCACCCGATGCATCTATCCATTGTTGTCCCTCATAGCTTTGCTTCCAAGGAAGATGCACAATCTCGCTGCGCTTCCATGGCAATGAGTTAAACACGAGCCATTCTCCTGCTTTTGCTGCTACGCATGACCCCAGTAGTCCTAATCCCTTCGAAAAAGCATCTTGAGCCAAAAGCTCTGCTTCAGCATATTCGATATGGCAATCCTCATACACTTCTGTTATCGATGAGCCTGGCAAAATATCATGGAATTGATTGCGTAATACAATCTTCCAGCTGTCATATAGCTGCTGTTGAGGGTAAGCCGCATAACCTGTAAGTGGACTGCTGAAAACCGAAGCCATCTCCGCATCCCGAAGCAGAAATTCCATACGCCGGTTCATCTTTTTGACATAGCCCTGTGAAGTGTAGGTGCCTCGGTGCAGCTCCAAATACAGTTCCCCGTCCCAATGGTGCACATAGCGGTCTGATTTCTCTACTGTCTGCTCCAGCTTATTGAAAAACTCATCAGCGCGTCCGGTAATTGCCTTTGGCATTCCCGGCATTTTTTCCAGCCTTCTGCGCATTTCTAGCATCGTGCGTGTTGGTCCACCGCCCCCATCGCCCCAACCGTAAGATAAAAGCAGTTCAGAGTCGTTAACCTCCTTATCCCGATAATTGTTCCAAATACCGTTTAAAGTTGCAGGCAGCACCTGCCCGTTATACGTATAAAACCGGGTGAATGTGCTTTCCTTAATGTCCGGATCAGGCGTTGTAATGTAATGCGTTAATATTTCTGTACCGTCAATGCCTTTCCAATAAAAGGTGTCATGTGGAAACCGGTTATATACATTCCAGCTGATTTTAGTTGTCATGAAGTGACGCAATCCGCTTTTTTGTAATATTTGTGGTAAAGCCCAGCTGTAACCAAAAACATCTGGGAGCCATAAATACTCACACTTAACTCCGAAAGTACGCTCGAAATAACGCATTCCATATAATAACTGCCGTACAAGGGATTCACCGGAAGGAATGTTGCAATCCGATTCCAGCCACATGGCACCACCGGCTTCCCACCGTCCTTCTTGAACGCGTTCTTTAATTTTGGCGAAAATTTCCGGATAATCCTGCTCTATATATTCATACAGCTGTGGCTGTGTTTGTAGAAAGACATACTCAGGGAACTGCTCCATCAGACGCAGCACAGTAGAAAATGAACGAGCCGCTTTCTCTCGTGTATGCTTCAATCTCCACAACCAAGCCACATCTATGTGCGTATGGCCGATGCAGCGTACCGTCAAGGGCTGGAAGGTAGGAAGACTCTCCAGCTCCCCCTTTAATTTCCGGTTGGCCTCGTGAACGCTTTCATAGAAAGCGTGATCACCGGGTACTCGCCAATTCAACAGCAGCAGCGCACGATCAAGTGCTTTGACCAGTGCTTGCCTTTCCCAGCGATTCTCTTCCAGCACTTGAATCGTATGCCAGACAGCGAATGCCGTATGGTAGAGATCATCCGTTTCCGTTTCAAGAACTGCTAATGCCGACATGCGCAGCTGATGCTCCTGCACTGTTTTTGCTCCATCGGCTCCACTTAAGCCGCTCCAGACCTTGAACAGCAGCTCGATATTTTGTCCCAGGAACGACTCGGGAAACCAAACCTCCGTGTGGTTACTGCCAACACCTTGATAAGGCTCACCATTAACATAGAGCAGGGATTCAAAGCCCCAATTGTGTCCGGAACCGGTTTTGCCGAAGTCGAATAGACCGACAATTTGTTTACCCGACCATTCTGCTGGAATTACCGCATCAGTCTTCAACCACGCGGTCAAATCCCAGCCTTGCCAACGATCGCCAACAGCCATTCTTCCCCATTCAGCATCTTCGGGCGGTTTCTGCGCAATCTCAGCCTCCTGATCGATCCAGAAGTCGTATGTGGGAATCTCGCGATGATCGACATAACGATGCTCCTTCAATTCCTCTATTCGTTTCCACAATTTATCCATGGTTAAAAACATGCATAATCCTCCTTAGGTGATTAGTCCACTATTAGGCGACTGTATTTCCCTTCACTTATTTCACTTGCTTTATCAAGCTGTGTTCAACCGCCCCTACTCTGCTCGTCTGCTAATCCCTAGCCACTCCAGCCATTGTGCGATGTCCGTGAAGTCTCCAGCAATGCGGTCGGCTCCCGCGGCTTCCAGCCGCTGCTGTTTAATCGGGTTTATGCCTTCCCGTTCGATTTCATCGCTAGCCAGCCCGAAGGCAGCCGCACCGTTCTCCTTGGCCAGTCTAATTTCTACCTTTCCGTCTCCTATTACAGCAAGACCTTCTTTGCGGAAATCTTGCTGCGACAAGAGCTCCTGAATCACTTTTTCCTTAGAGCAATCCGCACGACCCACGGGAGCACCTGCAATCTCCTTGAAATAAGACTTAACGCCAAGCACTTCAGCCTCGTTCACAACATCTGGATGGTCCGTTCCACTAGCTATGTACATGGGAATGCCTTCCTTATGCAGTTCCTCAAGCAGTGATTCCGATCCCTTGATCAAAAAATCTGTCGGATCGTATAAACCATCACGCAAGCCTCTCACACGCTCTTCCACCTTAAGCAGCAAACGGCGATTATATTCTGCTTTGTAATCCCATTCCCCCAGAATCTCAACGTTCCAGCCCTTTTCCTTAACCTTCTCTGCCAGCCATCTCATCTGGAAAATCGTTTGAATGCCAGTCGACTGATCAATATAGTCTTCAATTTCCTGCTCAAGCAAAGCGGATTCCTCTGGTGTTATGCTATAGCTTCCAGAAATCGCTTCTTTGAAAAATGGAGCCATCGTTTCTTCCCAGCCTGCTCTAAGAGTCGACAGCGTACCGTCAAAATCGAACAGTACCGCCTTAACCCTTCCAATCTGTCTCGTGCTGCTCATCTTTCTCGCACTCCTTTATAAATGTTTGGAATTCGTATCTCCAGCATCCTTCTCTACAGAAGCAAGCGCTTTCCACACGGCGGGAACCGTATCCGCATGCAAGCCCTCCCAATGAAATCCTTTTCCACCAAGACTGGTTGGCCTATGAATAATATTTTTGCGCGGTCGGTAATAATAGTCCCAGTCCTCGTAGCCGACTTTTTTCGAATAATCGCCAAGCTTTACAATATCGAAGTTCGCAGTTGTAATATGATGTACCTGATGCAGCAAATTTCTGGAGATGGACAATGCTTTAAGAAAAACCTCCGGTCCGGTCACGGCTGAGCCAAAATTAATGAAAACTCCGCCTTCCAAACTCGCCACTGAATGGCAGTACGACTGGAAGTCATATCCGCTCGCTTTCGCTTGCTCAGCAAAATTGGAATTCGGATGAAGCTGTATATCATCGGTGCCGATAGTAATGTGACAGGTGTAAGGAATACCATATCGCGCGCATGCCCCTAATAAGCTCTCTTCGAAATAGGGAAAACTCTGCGGATACTTGCTCGCATAAGCCATTAAGCTTTCCCCATATCCCAAGCCTTCAGCAAGGCCATCCGTTAATGCCTGATGTATGATATCTCCTGCTTCCTTCCACATGCCTAGCTTCCCGGCTTGCAGATATCCTTCTTCAAGCTCTTCCGCTCGACCACATACTGCCAACTCGATATCCTGGCTGCAGGCTGCGCCTGTAAGGGCGAGATGCGTAATATATCCACGTTTTATTAAATCGATCAAATATCGATTCGCTCCGCTACCTATCATATTGCTTCCAATCGATACCAATACACGGCAACCGTTCTTACGAGCAGTCCATAGTCGTTTAATAAAATCATCGAACTCAGGGCCATTCAAGCTTCCCAGAGTGCTTTGGCTCTCCTCGTCTTGCTCCAGCTCTGATAACGCTTCCACATCTAGCTTGTTATTTCTCGTACTTACCGGATACAGTGTGACCTGACGCTTCCCGTCTATTTGAGCGTTCTTGAGAGACATTGTTGATATTTCAGGAAACTCAACGCCCATTTCTTCCTTCCTCAGCAGCAATGCGTGAAACAATGCCGGTATCGTCTGCTGATGCAGACCGGGAAACAAATAACCCTTTCCCCCAATTTCGTTCAATCTATCGATAAAAACACGCCGCGGCCTATAATGGTAGGCTGGGTCCGTATCTCGGGGCTTTGCCCCGGCAGGCACCGAAACGATATCGAAATTGGCAGCCATAATTTCGCTCATCGGCAAGCCTTTGTTACGGGCAAGCGCTAAACATTTCAAGAAAATTTCCGGACCCGAAATAGCGGAACCAAAGTTGAGAAACACCCCGCCCCCCTGCATTCCCTCTACCGAACGGCTCATAAGACGGAAATCTTCACCAGAGGCTGCCCCCAGAGCCGCGAAATCAACTATTGGATGCTGATGGATAATATCGGTACCAATCGAGATGTGGCATGTATAAGGAACTCCATATTTCTGGCACTGAACAAAGACGCAATCATCATAATAAGGAAATTGTTGTGGATGAGCAGATAAATATGTATAAAGACTCGCCCCGTAGCCCATGCCGAGCTTGGCCCCCTGTTGAACCGCTTCGTTCATATAACGTCCGGTTTCCTCCCACATGCCGAAAGAGCCGTCCTCTATCGAACGTGCCACGTCCTCAGAGGTCTCGCCCAGAAAAGCCAGTTCAAAATCGTGAATACTTGTGGCTCCATTGCCTGAAACATGAGTTAGAAACCCGTGTCTGACTAATTCAATGATGTAACGTGAAAGCCCATTTTTAATTACATGGGCCCCCATGGACCATATAACAGGCAATCCCGCCAAACGCGCTGCTATTATTCGGTCTACCAATTGCTGAAATTCCAAAGAACTGGAGCCAGACCACTGCTCTAGAGTATCCTCGTAGGGTCGAGCCATATTTTTAATAGTAACAAGATTGGTCCGATCAAAAACAGAGTTTGTTTTAATCCCTTGAAATGATAGTCGATTATCAACAGTCATTGGCCGCCTCCTTTCTTATATCAACAGCCTCTAGTTCCAACCATGCAGTAATATTTCCCCCAGCTGGAACTTTCAAGGCTAGTCCGAGCTCCGCCGCCTCACCCAATGTCAATTTGGGAGGAACATTGAACATTTCCAAGCCAATGTTATATTCGCAGCCATAGAATGGAGCGTCACAGTCTGCCTTGAAATTTTGCCAATACCATAAATACGGCCATACCTTTCCATCCCATCGAACCTCTAGAGCAACCTGCTTGCGTGGATTTGTTAGGCGGTATTTATGCTCGTTCATTCGGATATAGAGCAGCTCGCGTTCAGTTCTCTCAGCAGGCATAAGCGATAGGTCGGTGGTTATCCCGTCATTCTGTACGAGCTTCGGCCAATCCCAGCTCTCCTTGGTACCTGGATGAACTATTTTTGCACCATCGTCCAGTGTTATGAAAGATTCTTGTTCGAGAAAAGGAAATCCGTAAGCCAGATGATGCCCCCAATTAACTTCAAGCTCGGTTGAGGCAGATCTATTATGAAGAGTTTCCTCAATACTCACAGTCCCGCTTCCAGACTTTAGAGTAATTAATTTTTCCGTAACTAGAGGCATTGAGCGAATGCGGTTGATGAGCAATACTTGAATCTCATCCCTGTCATCCTTGATGATTTGATAATCCCAAGGCGTAATGGCGGATTCTCCACGATGCACCGTTGCCCCCCGGTATTGGGAGGTGTAGCTCACTTCAGGGAGCATCTCCTGCCATCCACCCTGATAATTGTCTTGATAATCCGCATACAAAGGATGGGCTCGGCTCAAGCTTTGCTCAGTAAACCAGATGAAATCGGTATCTGTCTCCTTATGCAGCCAACGAACAGGCTCCCCGCCCTTATCCAACAGCAAATGAATGAGCAGCTTTTCATTTTCCAACAGTAGAGAACGATAACCTTTAAAAACAATATCATCAATAATTCTGCAGCCGTCGTTGCGGATAGGACGATACAACAAGCCATTCAAGGCAAACACCTCCAGAATTAATTTTCTTAATAATTAAGTTAATTAACCAAAAAAATTTCATACCATCTTCTCTCTTTTTTAAAATAAGTTAATCCATCCTTGTACTATCTAATTTTGAAGTTTCCCGATCAGCCCTCTGTTAGCGACAGCAGCCTGACCGGCTCCGATAGAAGGAAATTCAGCAGTAAAGCAGCAGCCCCTACCGCACCTTGAGATGTTCCGAAAGTGGAAGATTCAATTCTCAATCGGTCTTTGGCGAAGGCATATAATCTTGACTGGAAACGTGGCTTCAGACTATCCATGCTGTCTGATAATAAAGGATACAACCGGCCACCAAGCACGATCACCTCAGGATCATACAGGTTTTGAATGTTAACCAACGCAGTTTCCATATAGCTAATGGTTTTATCTAAACACTGAAGTGCCTCAGGTTCTCTACGCTTTATAGCTGCTTGAAATTCTTCTATAGTACCACCTTGAGCCCACCTGCTTAGAATGCCAGGAATTGAGCCTACAGTTTCCCAACAGCCGCGATTCCCGCAATCACACATTTTACCATCCTGTACAATCGTCATATGCCCCACTTGACCGCTAAGCCCATTCGCTCCCCTGACAATCGCTCCTCCAGATACCACTCCACCGCCGATACCAACACCCATCGTAACAAACACAAGATTTTGACTACTTTTACCTAATCCATACCAGCGTTCAGCCATTGCGGAAGTCCGAGCATCATCATCGATAAGCGTAACAAGACCGCACTGCTCTTCCAATACACGCTGTACGGGGTATCCTTCCCAACCTGGAAAATTCGGAGGTGCAAGCAATGTACCTTGATCATAATCAATTGGGCCCGGTATTCCAGCGCCTAGGCCGAGAATTTTACAGCCCTCTGCTTCGAGACCTTTCTTAACTTCATTTACGATAGGCGTGATGATACGGAAATATTCCTCCGGTCCTTTACAACCACTCATATCCCTTTCAATCGATTGTAATATTTCCCCATTTAGATCCATGACTACAATCTCAAGAGCAGTCCGACCGATATCCAAGCCAATGATCCGGTAAACACGAGGGTCAAATCCAAGCATAACCCTTCTTCGTCCCACGTTTCCCGAGATCGATTCATTCTCACGCAGAACGTTCATTTCAATCAATTCATGTGTAAGATTAGTTAGCGTTCCCGATGTTAATCCAGTCCGTTCAACCAGTTCAACACGGGAGGCTTGCCGGTATTGCCATATGCGTCCGAGCACCTCTGACATGTTATTTTGTTTAACCTGCTGCAAATAAATCATTTTATTAGAAACGATTGTTCTCTCATCCTTTATTTTCTTAATCATTTAGTTAATTCATTATACTTGATGCTTCCGGTTTTTGTAAACCCTCAATGTCACATATTAACATCGACCAATTCGACATATCCCGACATCATTTTTACCAAGTATTGAGATTCACCTATTGTAAAGGTATAATTAAGATGGCTTTATTGAGCATTTTAATGGATAAGTGATGGTGATGATACCGAGATGAACCGTAGAAGTTTTGTTAAAAAAATGCTGATGTCTTTAGCCTTTTTGTCAGCAGGGGCAACCGCCTCGATTCCCTTTGTCCGTCGTTGGATGGTCAATGCCGAATCGGGAAACGTGAAATTTGGACAACCCCATTCCTCTGCACAAGAACTTTCCAATACTCCGCTAGCGTCCTTTTTTTTACTGAGCGATCTTCATATATCGGTTAGTGAATCCAGCATGACAGATAGGCTTCACCTGGCGCTTAAGGACATTTCCGCTTGGGAAATACCCCTTGACGCTATTGTTCTTGGAGGAGATTTAACAGATTTCGGAAGAGCCAGCGACTATAAGCTGTTAAAAGACATTTTAAACGGATATACGCTTCCACAGCTTTATGCCAACATGGGCAACCACGATTATTACGACATTTGGCTGACATCCAAAGGCGAATTCTCCACAGAAACCATGCCTAACGGCAAAACGGATTCAATGGCACGCGAACGATTTATCAATTTTATGGCCTATTATACAAAAAAGCCCTATATTGATGTCTGGGTGAATGATGTTCATCTAATTATGATGTCACAGGAAGCTTATGTTCAGGAAAGACCTGAGGTGGGTGAGGGCGCGTGGTATTCGGATGAACAATTGGAATGGCTGCGCAGCATCATGCAAGCTCATAAGGACGGGCGGCCTGCAATCGTATTCATTCATCAGCCGCTGCCGGATCCGGGAACAGACGGGGGAACTCACCGGGTAATACGAGCTAAGGAGTTCAGAGCTATTCTTGCGCCTTACAAAAATGTATTCGTGCTGTCCGGACACAGCCATCGCAATTTTGTTGGGGAAGAACATTACAACTGGCAGAATTCCTTTCACTGGATCAATAATGCTTCTGTCGGCCGTACACGTGGTGTAGCAGGAGGGGAAGCAGACCCGGCACAAGGATTATATGTAGAGGTATATCCACATCAGGTTGTGCTTCGCGCACGGGAATTCAGCAATCGCACTTGGATCGAATCCTCGGAATGGAAAATCCCTCTGTGGTAGCTTCCTGTTACCTGATACCACAAAATAAAAACCTTTCTCCTTGTTCATGAGGCAAAAGGTTTTTTTTGTTATTAAAGTAGGAAATTTGAAAAATATGTCGAATAAAGTAAAAGTCCTAGTCTGAACCATCACATCCTATCACACATAAGGTGATCCTATTGAATATAATCCATGAGCTGCTCTTAAATATGCTTATCATACTTGCCCCAGTTATGATGTACCATCTGTTTTGGGTAGATCGAATCGATAAATACCAAAAGGTCGTTAATGTTGGCATAATTACAGTCCTATGTACTTGTGCATCGTTACTCTCCTTGATGATAAGTATGGAATTGCTTCCAGGATATTTCTATGATTTACGAGCGGTTCCGTTAGCAATCTGCCTGTTGTATGCCGGGTTGCGTTCTGCTTTAGTTGTCTCCGCTGCAATAATTGCTTTTCGTTTATATATGGGAGGAAGTATTTATGCTTGCCTGTTGGCTGCTATTATCATCACTTTAACACTCGTAATATTGTCATACTGTAAGCCATTTGTAGTTAGCCAACATCGAACAAGGAACATCGCTTACGCTACATTAGCCGGGTTTATAATAGGTTTACTTGCGTCGGTCTTAGCACTTGCGGGGTTGCTATGGGAAGGCTTCGCAGTATCTCGGAGAATTATAGCCTTTCTCGGATTATATTGCGTCGTTCATAGCATTACTCTGGGGTCGGCCGTTTATATTATCGAACAATTTAAGATTAACTTGAAGCTACGCAAGCAAATTCAACATACAGACAAAATGAATACATTAAGCGAGCTAGCTGCCTCATTCGCACATGAAATCAGGAATCCCATGACTGTCGCCCGCGGTTTCATGCAATTCCTTAAACAACCAGGCACCAGCGAGGAAAAAAGACAAATCTATACACAGATGGTCCTTGATGAAATTGATAAAGCCCAATCTATCATTTCTAATTATTTAGTTTTTGCCAAGCCTCATCTGGAATCTATTGAGCTGGTAGATGCTAAGCTTTTGATCCAACAAGCCCTTAACTCCCTTAAATCCTATGCCGTACGCTGCCAAGTGGATTTGGAGATACATCTCGATGATAAGCTGTTCATCAGTACCAATAAAGATAAGTTTGTCCAATGTATCACCCAACTGTGCAAGAATGGGATCGAAGCTATGCCTGCCGGCGGTAAGCTGAAGGTAATTGGATGCATACAGGCTAACCAGGTAAGCATCAACATCATTGATCATGGCATCGGGATGACCAATGAGGAGATCCGCAGGCTAGGAACCCCTTTTTACTCCACAAGGGATAGAGGTACAGGTCTCGGTATGATGATTACATACAAAGCCATTCAGACAATGAAAGGTAAAATTGATGTGACTAGCGAAGTCGGTAAAGGCACTTGCTTCTCCCTACTTATTCCATCACTCTCCTCCTCTTCCTTTCATTGAACAGTCGCTAATATATCCATAACCTCCTTGAACAGCGGCAGAGACTTGTTTGCAGCTGTTTCCGGCATGTTCTGAACCATAACGGCCACTGCATACTTCGGCTGCTCAACAGGACCGTAACCGATAAACCATTGATTCACTCGAGCGATCCCCTCTTTATCTGCTACCTGAGCTGTACCCGACTTTCCGGCAACTGACCATTTTGCAGAACGAAGCGTTGATCCTGTACCGTGGTCAACAACATCGTTCATCCATGATAACAGCCTTTTAGCCGTTCCCGAGGAAATACCTTTGGATAACCCCTCCACACTTTTTTGGTCAAATGCTTCCATCAATCTACCGTTTTGAAATCTAACCTCCTTTACAACGCGGGGTGAAAGGACTTTCCCTTGCTGCAGCAGAGTAACTACCATATTGGCTGCCTGCAGCGGAGTAACCATAACGTCTCGTTGACCGATGGCCGACTGCGCCTTCACTCCTCCGTCCTCCATCGGGGTTGATTCGGCAAATATTTGCCCTTTCTCCTCGGCATCAAACTCTCTGAAGTTGGAATCCTGCATAAAATTACCCTGCCATCCTACGGATACATTTAAACCTAATTTATTTGCGTAATCCTCTATCGCAGCCCCTTTTAACCTATCAGCAATTTTCGCAAAAACAATATTACATGATTTTGCATACCCTTCACGAAAGCTAATTCTGCCATGTCCTTCTTTGTTCCAGCACGTCAGTCCGTATTTTCCAAGCGCTCCATTGCATTCAAACGTTTCGTCAGCTCTTGCGACATTCTCCTCCAAAGCTGCGGCTGCCGTAACTGTTTTAAATATAGAACCTGGCGCTGCAGCCTTTAAAGCATGATTTGCCCATGTCCCATTCTGCAAGTCAATATGCTGCGGATTAAACTCCGGTCGGCTTGCCATCGCAATCACATCCGCGTTAGCTGCATCTAAAACAACTACTGCTCCTTCTTTAATTTGCAACTTGGCCATCGCTTGTTCGATTTTCTGCTGAATGGCAGCATCTAGAGTTGTCATCACCTTAACAGGGTAATAATCATTGTGCGGTCTAACGATTCTTGCATCAAGTCCAGGAAGCGGTCTTTTGGCTGCATCGGTAAATAAGGAAACCGAAGTAGCTCCTATCCCCTGCAACCAAGGCTCAAACGATCTCTCCAAACCCGCCCCTCCTATCTGGCTTGTTAGCTGAAGCTCACCTTGATGAAACTGATTCGTATATTGCCGCGTTATCCGCTCTGGATCTTGACCGACAAAGCCTATTACATGACTTGCTGTCTGTTCGTTATTATATCTCTGCTTCAAACTTGTAACCATCAATTGAGGCAGCCTAAGTGCTGTAATTTGAGCAGACTGTTGCTCACTAAGGGTAATGTTCTTTCCATCAATTGCCCACACCTGAGGGGTCTTCAGAGACTCTACAAATTGGGTCCATACAGACTCCGAAACTTGCAAAATGCGGGCTATCTTGGCATTGTTCTCTTTACCTTCTTCTAATTTCTCATTACGGATAGGAAATACGGTCAGAACCTGGGTTTCGAGACCTGTAATGGATCGACCGTTGCGGTCATAGAAGTCCCCCCGCCCACTATCCAGCACAATTCCTTTTTCACGTTGGATAACGGAATTTTCCACTAAGTCAATCCCGTGCTCTGTCCAATTACGGCTTGCCGCAACTTGGATCCAGAACAAGCGGATATTCAAAATCGCCAATACTCCTATAACGACAATTAGTATATAAAAAAGCCGATGTTTTTTTAGTGGTTCTCCGTCCTTCATCTTGAGCACCCTTTCGCTGACTCGATATGACTAATTATTACTAACCAGTATGATCGACTCCTCGCTTACTCAAACAAAAAAAAGAATCTTTTTAACAGTGTGATACACCGCTAAAAAGATTCTTTCCTACGAATCATATTAATAGAACTCTTTATTTCTACACTTCAAATTTGGATAGCGAGTCTTTTAATGAGTTAGACAATTGATCCAGCTTATCCGACAGACGAACCAGTCCATTACTAATATTCATTTGCTCAGCACTCAAGGATGCAACCTCTTGAGAGGTAGCCGAAGACTCTTCAGCAACTGCACTAACATTAGACATTGCATCGGATAGGACAATTTGAGAAGCATCCAGATTGCTGATAGACTCTGTAACTTCCGACAACTGCCCAATAAATCCGCCCATATGGGTTTGCACTTGTTTAAAGATAGAGTCAGCTTCTTTTACGGATGAAATCTGCTCTTGAAAAATTGGATAGGCTGTTGACAATACATTGACGGTTTCATCGATTTCTCTTTGAATGGTTTCCGTAATCGTGCCTACAATAGCAATGGATTGACGAGATTGGTCGGCAAGCTTACGTATCTCATCAGCAACCACCATAAACCCTTTACCGGCTGCTCCTGCACGAGCAGCTTCAATTGTAGCGTTTAGCGAAAGAATATTCGTTTGTTTGGAAACATTGCTTAACACTTCAAGAATTTTACGGATCGAGCGTGTGCTTTCTTTCAAATTATCAACCTTTTCCACCATATTACGCGTCATCGCTTCGGTGGCATTGGTTTTATTGATCAGCTCAGACATGTACTGAATCCCTTGCTCACTGGATTTCTGCACATCAGAAGCAGCCGTTCCCATTACGATATTACCATCAACGACTGCTTTCATTTGCACGCCGATGTTATAGGTCAATTCATTGCCTCGTTCTGATTCAACCGCTAGGCTGGATGCGCCTCCGGCAATTTCTTCCGTAGCAACGGCAATCTCTCTTGCTGAAGTCGCTGTTTTCTTGGAAGCGTCCGATAACTCTGTTGCAGTGTCTAGTACTTCCTGCGCGGAGATGTTCGTTTGCTGCACCAGCACCGTAATTTTCTGCATCATTTCGTTAAAGCTGTTCCCCAGCTGTCCAATCTCATCCTGGGAACTAACGGTCATGCGTACAGTCAGATTACCCTGCTCGCCTTCTTTCATCAAGTTGCGAAGGGTAATAACAGGCCGTCCTACCATTCTCGCTACAAGGAACCCAATACCACCAGCAATTAGCGCCGCAACCAATGCCATAATCCAAGTCATATCAGAAATGGTTCTAGCATCCCTTACCAGCTCGGCAACCGGCATAGCACCCATCAGATACCAACCTGATTTCGCGGATTGGAAATAGACAAGCTGTAAGTCCTTCTTAATGTTCATGATGCTGTGGTTCTCACCTTGGAGAGACGCCACATCAACATCAATCGTGCTCTTCTGACCTAGCGTAGCTGCATCTGGGGAATAAACCACTTTAAAATCAGGTGCAAGCACCAAGGTTTGACCACCCTCACCCATATTAATCTGGGCAAGCTCCTTACTGATTACATCGATATTAACCTCGATCACCAATATATTTTGCTGACTGTTGTTTGTCGTATTTTTAAGCACGCGCCCAATAGCAAATGAAGGAACACTGCTAGTGCTGGCGTCGCCATAGCCCTTGCTCTTCGTTTCCAACCAAGTAGCTTTACCGCTATTATCAACTATCCTCTTAAACCAATCTTCTTTAGATGGGTTTTCTTTGGTACCGGTAGCTCCTGCTGAGCTGATTATTTCGCCTGACAGGGAGAACAATTGAAGCGACTTGATCGTTTTGTTCGCATAGGCATACACATTCAGCTTATCACCAAGCTTTTGACGTAATTGCAAATAATCAAAAGTAGATTTGTCAAAAGTAGTAATATCCGATAACATCCTCTTCATTTCTTCATCCAACAGGATTTGCATCGTTACATCTTCATAAGTCCCGTATAGCAAGTCTAGCTTCTGACCAGCTTGAATAATCGTCTGCTCAGATGCGTCTGCTACCTTCTTTTGTATAACACCTTTTGAAATATTATAGGATGTAAAACCTACGGTCAAAACAAAAAATAATATGCTGACAAGGAAAATCAAAAATAATTTCATCCCAATTGATTTAATCGGATTCTCCAACCGCATACCTTTCATTGAGTCTGGCATACCTTGCAGAAATGTTGTCCCCTTGTCTCCTGTGCTGCTTGCTGCTGTCTGTGTCGTGAACTGTTTACCGATCTTGGCTGTCCATTGCTTAAGTATAGACAGTATTCCCTTCAAAGGAACCACCACCCTGGTCTGAAATAGTTGCTAGTTTGTTAAATCTTTCTTCGTTTCCCAAGTATTAATTCGACATGCTTTGCCATAATCCTTTTAATAAATCGCTTTCATTCCAAATAAATAGTTCCACCGCCTCAAATTCGCAATAAAACGCTATGTAGTTGAAACCTTTTCGACACGTTGGATAATATTCCTTTTCCACATATTTGTCTATGGGTCCATCGTCCCATCGGGATTTCCAACCATTTTTTAGCCAATGAATTTGGCAAAAAAAAGAACCTCTTAACTAGAAGAGATCCTTACAATTTATATATGGATTTAAGCCTTAGTCATTTTTTTACGCATCATATCAAAAGGCTTCACGGGTTGTTCAACTTTCATTTGAATCAATTGCAGCGGATGACGTGCCGCATCGAGTTCATTACCCGATTCATCTTGAATCGATGGAACGGATTGTTTAAAGAACGTACCTTGAGGACCGAAAAATTCGATTTCTTGTCCCGGCTTGAAATGATTGCGCTGCTGGATAGTAGCTATGCCGCTCACTTCGTCGTAAGCCATCACAACTCCAACAAAATCAAAAGGCGCTGCTTTGTCCTCCGGCTCAAAAATGTGATCCTCATGATCGGGATGCTCATAGAAGAAACCTGTGTTGAGCGGGCGATTCGCAGCCTTCTGTATCTCATACTGCCATTCCGGCTTCATCACATAGTTTTCTGGGTCAGCAAAATAGGCATCAATCGCTTGACGGTATGCATTAACTACAGTTGCCACATAGTGGACACTCTTCATCCGTCCTTCAATTTTAAAGCTGTCTACCCCTGAGCGTATAAGCTCGGGAATATGTTCAATCATACATAAATCCTTAGAGCTCATCGAAAAGGCATCATCGTTCTCACTAAACAACGGCAGTTCCTTTATGCCTATTTGCTGATTTTGATCCTCTTCCGTAGTAAAAAGATCATATTTCCACCGGCAGGACTGCGAGCATCCGCCGCGATTAGAGTCTCTATCCGTGAAATGGTTCGACAGCACACAGCGGCCCGAATAGGAGCTGCACATAGCGCCGTGAATGAACACTTCGATTTCTACATTCACATTTTCCTTAATATCGACAATCTCCTGCATGCTTGCTTCACGAGCCAGCACAACTCGCTCCGCTCCCTCTTCCTTCCAAAATTGCACGGCTTGCCAATTCATCGTCGATTGCTGCGTGCTCAAATGGATTTCAAGCTTAGGCGCAACTCTCTTACAGGTTTCTATAATTATCGGATCAGCTACAATGATAGCAGCTACACCTGCGTCTTGAATGCCCTTCAAATAAGCTTCCAATCCATCGATGTCTTCGTTATGCGCAAAAATATTAGTAGCCACGAATACCTTAGCCCCATAGCGGTTTGCAAATTCAACCCCTTGACGCATTTCGTCAAACGTAAAATTATCGGCATTGGATCGTAATCCATACTGCTGCCCACCAATATAAACGGCATCAGCCCCATAGTGAACGGCAAACTTAAGCTTCTCCAAGCTGCCAGCAGGAGCTAGCAGTTCCGGTTTCTCCAGACGGACGCGTTTCCCTAATAGCTGTTGATTGATCAAAGTCATGGTTTCCACCCCTCTTGAACTTAATAGACTTGCTCTTTATAAAAGAATCCGTATGACAACTCGCGCCGCGGATCCTGAAGTTCCTTAATTGCATCGAGCCATTCCTCTTGAAACTTATAATTCTGAGGATCAGCTAAATAGGAGTTAATGGCTTGACGATAGCTTTTGACAACCGTCTCATTATATTCTACACTCTTCAGCAGACCTTCAATCTTCAAGCTGTCGATCTGTCCATCAATAAGCTCGTTGAGATTTTCCAGCATGCAAACATCATCTGAGCTCATGATATGGGTACCATTCTCATCCTCATACACCGGGAATCGCTCATCCTTACGCTCCTGCTCAATCAGAAACAAGCCGTCCTCCTGGCCCTTGCTGGCTTCCTGACCGCTGCTGCGACCCTGGTGGGCTTCATAGTTAGTCACCAGACTGCGTTTGGAGTGATAAATATTTGTAATCCCATGTACCTGAACCTGAACCTCCATTGAGGGCAGCTTACTTTTAATATCGAGTGTTTCATCCATGTTCAGCTCACGGGCCAATACAACGCGTACTGCGCCTTTAGAGCCCCAATAGCTGGCAGTCTCTGAATTGGTTGAAGTCATCTCTGCATTCCAATGCAGCTTCATCCCTGGTGCTGCTTGGCGAATAGATATCAACACGGCAGGATCACCGAATACTACCGCATCTGCTCCAAGCTCATGTACGCTCCGCAAATAATCGGGTAAGGATTGCAGCAGTTCATTATCCATGATCTTATTAACGACTACATATACCTTTGCACCGCGCTCATGCGCCCAAGGGATTAAGCTGCCTAGCTCTTTCAGGGAAACATTACCTGGCAACCTCATGCCGAATCGATGCTCCCCAACTGCAACAGCGTCGGCCCCCGCTTCAATGTAGCGCTGCGCCTCTATTGTAGAACCGGCCGAAATATACAGCTCCGGTTTTTTCATTCTGAAATTCTCCTCTCTCTATCCGTTGTTCTTTTTACTGGCTGTTATATTTTGTTGATGCTGCTCGTACGTTTCGGCAAATAAATGCGCCTTACTGCCATCTTTTTTTGTTACATAAAACAAATATTTAGTGTCCGCCGGATAAATCGCAGCTGTTATTGAAGCTATACTAGGACTGGCAATCGGACCAGGTGGCAAGCCAGGATGAAGATACGTATTATAAGGACTCTCTAGCTGTAAATCCTTCTCATACAATCGGTCCTTGGGCTTATCAAACATATACTGAACCGTTGCGTCAATTTGAAGGGACATCCCTTTTTTTAGACGGTTATGGATGACTCCGCTCACAAGCAATCGTTCTTCATCCACAGCTACTTCCCTTTCGATTAATGAGGCGATAGTCATCATCTGATGAAAGTTTTGCCCATGAGCAGCCATTGTCTGCTGCCAGTCATCAGGAAGCATTGCCAGCTTTTTATCCAGCTCCAGCATCATATTATCGATCATTTCCTCGGGCTTAATATCCTTTTTCCATTCGAAGGTTTCAGGAAATAAATAACCCTCCAGCTTGTTTCGAAGCTTCGAATCGTTAGGAATTTGTTGAAATACTTTGGCCGTGAAGCCGGTATATTCCTGGGCAGTCTTTATAAATAAAGCTGGGTCTGTCCCAAACTGCTGGCTGGCTTTATCGGCAATTTGTCTAACTGTATAGCCTTCAGGCACCGTCAGCTTGATTCCTTGCTCCTTAACAACCAATCCTGAATTAAGCATATCAATAATAGCGTCTACCTTTATACCTGGAGTCATTTCATACTCGCCAGCTTGAAATTTTGACCCTTGTTCCTTGTATTTTAAATAGTAAGAAAACATCTGAGCATCGCGAATTATACCCTTTTGCTCCAATAATTTGGCTATTTGTGCGGATCCGCTGCCTGATGGAATCACAATGCGTACCGTTTGCTCCGAAGCCGGCATAGGCTGTGTCTGTTCCTTAACATACAACACCAAACCTATAACACCGACTATCGCAATAATCAAGAGTGTGAAGCCGATCTTTACTACTAACCTTTTTCCGGAAGCCACCTGAACTCCTTTCGACTACGTGAGCTCAAACAACGAAAAGAGCGGATCGTCTCCGCTCGCCCGTTTTTAAAACAAGTTGTAGTCTACTTTGTATCATTATCCGAGAATGTCATCTCATCATACAATTCCGAGACGTTCTCCCATTCATCATCATCATCTATCGTTTCCAGCTCCGGCTCCCCTTCTGCATCGAAGGTTACCTTGTAAATTTCGGGCTCTCCATCCTTGGAGTTCTCCTGCTGGAGTGCTGCATAGATTTGGTCGCCCAGCTGAAATTCAGAAAGAAGTTTATATACAACGGACTGATCACGGTCATCATACAAAATAATATCATCTCCGTATGCGCTGCGCAACCGATTCGTTTCCTTCAAATCCTTTAATTCGTACAAAAGCTGATCCTCCTAAGAGTTTCGCCTTAGCGAAACTTACTTCGTAAACCTTCACTGAGTTTCGCATTGGCGAAACTTACATGAATGACTCTCCATTCATTCCTTACTTGGAGCTCTCTTCTTCTTCATCTTCAGAAAATTCATCCATCAGCGTGTTGAAGGTTTCCTCAACAATATTCCATTCTTCCTCGTCGTCAATCGTGTACAGCTGCAGGTCATCCCCGTCTTCTTCGTAACGGAATGCATACACTTCATCGGATTCCTCATCGGCGTCGACCGGAACAACCATCATGTACTTCTTATCCGATCCGTCGACTTCGAATTTCATGATGACTTCGAATTCTTCTTCATTACCTTCCTCGTCCGGGATAAAAATAATTTCCGGCTCCTCTTGCACTTGTTCCTCTTTGGACATGCCAATCACCTCTTCGTTTTGGAATCCATATAGTTTTGCAAAATGAGTCCAGCTGCCATCTTGTCGATAACAAGCTTACGTTTCTTGCGACTAACATCCGCTTCTATAAGTGTACGCGTTGCAGATACTGTCGTCAACCGCTCATCCCATAAATGCACGGGCATACTTAGTGTTTCTTGCAAGGACTGGGCAAATTCTATACAAATTTCTCCACGCGGACCAATTGTATTATTCATATTTTTTGGCAATCCGACAACCAGTTCTCCTACATTGTACTGAGCAATCAATTCACGCAGTCTCGTAAGATCACGTTCAACTGTCGTGCGTCTGATCACTTCAAGGCCTTGCGCAGTCCAGCCTAACTCATCGCTAACCGCGATGCCAATCGTTTTATCCCCATAATCCAAACCCATCAATCGTTTCATTGTTCTTTAAACTCCTAAGGGGCGGGAAGAAAAAATCCACTCTCCCGCCCCGCATCACTTATGATTTATGCTGCTGCAGATAGGAACGAACCAGTTCTTCTATCAGCTCATCTCGCTCCCGCTTACGTATCATACTTCTAGCATTGTTGTGACGAGGAATATAAGCCGGATCTCCGGATAGCAGGTAGCCAACTATCTGATTGATCGGATTGTACCCCTTCTCCTGGAGAGCGTCATATACCGTCAGCATGACATCCTTGGGTGATGTTTCGATCTCTTCTGCTTTTACATTAAACTTCATCGTCTTATCCATCGAACTCATCCCAACACCCCCTTAACACAAAAGTGTAAACCTCTATGATTAAAGCTGATATCTTCTTATATTCGTGATTTGTCGAATAATTCCTGTTGACAAACCAAATTTATTTTACAGCAACCTGCTGAGCCACCCATTGTTCGGCTTGATTCAACGCTTCCGGCAGCTTAGCAGCATCCTTGCCTCCCGCTTGCGCCATATCCGGACGTCCGCCGCCGCTGCCGCCTACGACGGCCGCTGTCTCCTTAATCAGTTTGCCAGCGTGGTAGCCTTTTGCTACCCAATCCGAGGTTACAGCGGCTACAAGGTTAACCTTATCCTCTGCAACGGCCCCAAGCACGATAACAGCCGATCCAAGCTTCGTCTTCATCTGATCAACGATGCTGCGCAGCGACTCCATGTCTCCTGCGTTTACTTGAGCGATAAGCACGGGAACCCCATCGATATGCTTCAATTGATCCGATAAGGAGCCCGCTTCAATTTTACCCAGCTTAACTTTGAGAGATTCATTCTCGCGGGAAATCTCTTTCATTTGAGCAAACAACGAATCGATTCGTTTGGGAACATCCTGGATATTGGACTTCAATAATGCAGCAGCGTCGTTAAGCAGCTCTAGCTGTTGATCCAAGTACAGGTAAGCATTGCGTCCTGTAACTGCTTCAATACGGCGTACGCCAGATCCAATACCTGATTCACTTACCAGCTTGAAAAGTCCGATTTGACTCGTGTTGCTTACATGACAACCGCCGCATAGCTCAAGGCTATAATCGCCAACCTGTACAACTCGGACAACATCGCCATATTTTTCACCAAATAAGGCCATAGCTCCCATCGCTTTTGCCTCAGCAATCGGCTTTAAGGAGATACTCAGCGGTGTACTTTTCCATATCTGTTGATTAACACGCTGCTCAATATCTCGCAGCTCTTCTGTAGTTATGCTTCCGAAATGCGAGAAGTCAAAACGCAGCCGTTCCGGAGCTACTAAAGAGCCTGCTTGGTTAACATGCTCGCCGAGCACTTCTTTCAAGGCTTTATGAAGCAAATGCGTCGCCGTATGATTCTTGATAATATCGTCACGCACCGCAGCGCTGACTGAAGCCTGCACCGTGTCGTCTTTACGCAATACACCTGATTCTACAACCACTGTGTGCACATGTTGTCCATGCGGCGCTTTGGAGACATCCTCAACTTTAAGTCGAAGCTCACCAGCCGTAATATAACCATGGTCACTAACTTGACCGCCGCTTTCTGAATAGAAAGGAGTCCGGTCTAGAACAACCTGGCAGGTTTCACCAACACCCACTAAATCAACGAATTGGTTCTCATGAACAAGCGCGATGACTTTAGCAGTAGTTACCAATTCATTATAACCAACAAATTCGCTTTTAACCGTTAAATCAGCAAGTGGGCCACCCTGCACCTTCATGCTTTCGGAATCTTGGCGAGCTGCTCTTGCACGGTCACGCTGCTCCTGCATGGAACGATCGAAGCCTTCACGGTCAACAGTCATTCCTTTTTCGGAGGCAAAATCCTCTGTTAAATCAAATGGAAATCCGTACGTATCATAGAGTTTAAAAGCATCGGCTCCACTGATTTCAGTGCTGCCTTCCTTGCGGGCTTTCTCAGTCATTTCTGCCAAAATAGCCAAGCCATCAGAAAGAGTTTCGTGGAAGCGTTCCTCCTCCGTACGAATCACCTTCTCGATAAACTCGCGTTTCTCAACCACTTCTGGATAATACACACCCATAATTTCGCCAACGATCGGGGTCAGAGAATAGAGGAATGGCTTATCCATACCAATCACTTTACCATAACGCACCGCACGGCGCAGCAATCGGCGTATAACATACCCGCGGCCTTCGTTGGAAGGAAGTACACCGTCGCCTACAGAGAATGCCACAGTACGAACATGATCGGCGATTACCTTCAACGCTACGTCGTGCTCGTTATTTACGTGGTATTTCACCCCTGCTAATTCGCTTGTCTTTTGAATAATCGGCTGGAACAAATCCGTGTCGAAGTTGGAGTCAACGTTCTGCAATATCGAAGCAAACCGCTCTAGTCCCGCGCCAGTATCAATATTTTTGTTAGGAAGCGGAGTATAACTGCCATCTTTATTATGGTTGAATTGGGAGAACACGAGGTTCCATACTTCTAAGAAACGCTCATTCTCCCCGCCTGGCCAGCATTCCGGATCATTCAAGTCGCCATATGCGTCGCCGCGGTCATAGAAAATTTCCGTACACGGTCCACAAGGGCCTTCTCCGATGTCCCAGAAATTTTCCTCCAGCTTATAAATACGCTCAGCAGGCAGCCCGATTTTCTTGTTCCAAAACTCAAATGCTTCTGTATCCTCAGGGTACACAGTGACCGATAAACGCTCTGGATCGAACCCGATCCATTGTGGACTTGTAAGAAATTCCCATGCCCATGTAATAACTTCTTCCTTAAAGTAGTCCCCTATCGAGAAATTACCCAGCATCTCAAAAAAGGTATGATGACGACGCGTTTTCCCGACATTCTCAATATCGTTGGTTCTAATGCACTTCTGAGAGTTTGCGATACGCGGGTTACTTGGAACTACACGTCCATCAAAATATTGCTTTAACGGCGCCATTCCAGCGTTAATCCATAGCAACGATGGATCATTGTGCGGCACCAACGGTGCACTTGGCTCGATCTTATGTCCCTTCTCTTCAAAAAACGCTAACCATTTTGCACGGATTTCACTTGCCTTCATTGCCCCGGCCTCCTTAGGATCTGGATCTCTTTTTATCTCGGTTCTCAGTTCTTTCTTTTATTCTCTCTAGCTCACCCATACTTTTGAGCTTCGCCGATGCTACTGTTTCTGTTTGATTGGTTGGTCTAAGTCATTGGTTGTAAGCTTGTGACTTTTTACAAAGGGAATGCCCCGAAGAGTTCACGTGCCGCCTTTGAAAATGGGATATTACCTTCTAATCTAATAAACGATATCCCATTTTCAACAGCGGCCGAAGGGGCATCCCTTGACAAGCAGGGGGAGGTTTCTTTGTAATCTTTTTTTATCAATCCCACTCATCACAGTATCAGGCGAAGCTTCAAAAACACCCTTTTTACAACAAAAAAACGCCCCTCCAAACAGGGACGAATTCATCGCGGTACCACCCTGGTTACTGCACAGCCGCGCGTATTAGGCACTGTGTTACCTGTACAATCTCCTTCAATAAGACAATAACGAGTCCAACCGGCGGATTTGTTCCGCACTCCGAAATGAGCTTTCAGCCATCCTTCATTCATAAGGTTCTCACAGCTAGACCTCGTTACAACTGGATCTAAAACCTATTCTCTGGATAATGGACTATGGCTTACTTGATTTCATCAACGTTTTAAACAATATACTTATAGGAAATTATATACGTTTGGCATTAGCATTGTCAACCGAGCCTTGCTTCAGGGGCAATGGATTAGCCATTCATCCCCTTCCACAGGCGAGTAGATTCAATCAAACTATCCTTACAATAGATATCTAAGATAAATATATAAGTTCGCTATTACAATTGACATAAGCATCAGCGGAAAAGCGACTTTCAAGAAGCTCATAAAAGTAATCGGATGTCCTTCTCGTGCTGCAATACCCGCAACAATCAAATTAGCGCTCGCCCCAATCAATGTTCCGTTACCTCCTAAGCAAGCACCCAAGGCGAGGCTCCACCAAAGCGGCTCCAAATTATCCACTCCCATAGCTCCCATTTCTTGAATCATTGGAATCATAGTTGCTACGAAAGGAATATTATCCAGAAATGCTGAAGCTATAGCACTCAACCAAAGAATTAATATCGAGGACTTCGCAACATCGCCCCCTGTAATACTCATCGCATGTTTAGCTAGGGTAGCAATGACCCCTGTATCCACCAAGCCTGCTACAAGCACGAACAAGCCTATAAAGAAGAAAATCGTAGTCCACTCCACTTTTTGAAAGGCTTCCTCCAAATAGTGCTCACCCGTTATAAGAAGCAATAAAAATGCGCCTGCCAAAGCTACAGTAGCTGATTCAAGATGTACCAGCTGGTGAATAAAAAATCCGAAGATCGTTAACCCCAGCACAGCCAGACATTTTTTCATTAATAGTGGGTTCGTAATTTCCACTTTCTCATCCAATTCCAAAACGCTGAGCCGAAGCTCTTCTGTAGTTTGAATTTGCTTGCGGTACAGCAGAACGAAGAAAGGAAGTGTAGCCAGCAAAATAATAAATGAAATCAAGCTCAGGTTGTTGATAAACGCCATGAAAGTAAGCTCTTTAACCGCACTGCCAATCATTATATTCGGAGGGTCGCCAATAAGGGTCGCTGTTCCACCGATATTGGAAGCCATAATTTGTGAGATTAAGAAAGGTATCGGCGTTACCCGAAGCTGTCTTGTAATACTGAAGGTTACCGGAGCCATCAGCAGCACAGTCGTCACATTGTCGAGAAATGCTGAACTAACCGCAGTAACTATACTGAGCACTATAAGAATACGTACCGGATGGCCCCCAACCTTCTTGGCCGACCAGATAGCCACATACTTGAATATTCCCGTCTCCGCTGTTATGCCTACGATAATCATCATCCCGATAAGCAAACCTAACGTGTTAAAATCAATATGATGCAGAGCCGATTCCTGGCTGACCACCCCGAAGGCAACCATTAATAGCCCGCCAATCATAGCGACAATCGTGCGGTGAATTTTTTCGGAAATAATTAAACCATAAATAACTAGAAAGATACCAATAGCAAGCCACGCTTGTTGTTCCAAAAAAATTCTCCCCTTTTCCAATATGAACCCTTGAGTTAGCATGGACGATTCGATTATGGAGTATCCCGAAAAACACAAAAAGAGCCCTTGGTGACAGGCTCCTCCAAAAAAAATTATATATTCTGTTTCGTGACAACACCTCCATAATTATATGTGCTGTATCCAAAAGTTTCAATAACTTTCGGATTTTTTCTGAAACCTTTACATATCAGGTAGTTCTACGATGAATGTAATACATAAATACATGTTGAAGAATCACCTTCATTACCGCAAAAAAAGGTACGGCCAGAATTAACCCCACCACACCTGCAAATTCCCCTCCAACAAGTAATGCAAAAATAATAAGCAGGGGATGCATCTTGAGCGATCGTCCTACAACCTGCGGCGAAATAACGTTCCCTTCAAGAATTTGGCACACGGTATTAACTAATGCGACCATCAGCACCATTTTCAAGGAAATTGTAGAAGCCAAAATTATCGCAGGAGCTGCTCCGAAAAAGGGACCCAGGTATGGGATAATATTAAATATTGCAACCAGACAAGCCAGCAGCAAAGCATACGGCATTCCAATCAACCAATATCCTGCATAAGAGAGTAATCCAATAATCATACATACTAAAAGCTGACCTCGAATATAGTTTCCCAGTGCCGTATCGATATCAACAAGAAGCTTGATGACTTGCTTACGCTTGGCTTTGGGGACGATCGTCAGAACCGTCTTTTCAATTAATTGAAAATCTTTTAATATGTAGAAAGCCAAGAAAGGTATGATAAACGCTACGAAAAGCATGTTGATCATACTTCCGATGCCATCAATATAATTGGAAATAGTTCCGGAAACCCCTTTCTCCAGCTTAGCCAATGATTCATTAATTCCCACACGAACACTGTCCGGCAAAAACTGCAGACTGTTCAAATTGTCTACAAAACTTTGAGCTTTTACAGCCAGCTGCGGAAGATGCTCATTAAACTCACCTAGCTGCCGGATAAAGATGGGAATGATATTCATCAGCACCACCGTTACCGACAAAATAAAAACGGCATAAATGAGCAGCACAGCTACTGTTCGTGGAACCTTGCGCGCATTTAAAAGCGATACTACTGGATTAAGCAAGTAGGAAATAATCATAGCTATAATAAACGGTGTCAGTATTTCCGCCAGAAATTTATAAATACATAACAGCATGGGACGTATTTGCAGCAGCATAAACAAAATCAATAGGCTTAACACAATATAAACAAGGATGGTAAATAGCTGATTTTTAAAAAAACGATCCAATCTGTATCACCCACCTAACTCACTTAACCAACGATGTCAGTCCAGCACATGTTTGCTAACAAATATCTCTACTTACAGTATATGTACAACCAGTGAGTCTTAATCGTTCGCCACATATTCCCGAAAGGCATATCCTTAGCTTCTCAGAATAAACTGATAAAGAGCCGCAGCTTGGTTACGAGAGCGTCTAATAAAGTGAAAGTTCATAAAGAGACTTATCGAACATTATCTATAAACAGAAAAAAATCGCATCCTGCTCCATCCGTTTACCTATAAGTAAGGTTTCGGGAGCTGATACGATTTAAGTGTCTATAATATCCGGTAAACCATTAATTTGCATGTACTTGAGGCATTTCTTCCTCAAAAAACAAATCGTCTAGAGAACTCAGTGTTCCATCTTCTTCTACTTGATAGACGGACATCTTTTCTCCATTGACGGTTAATTCAATAAAGCAGCCCCAGCAATAAAACTGATGGGAACCAATTTTTCCAATGTCTTTGGAGTTACAATTTGGACAACGTAACATAAAATCACCCTATTCTTCTTTTGATATGAAGATTTCTTCTAATAACTCATTACAATGAACGGGTACAATTATCGCGTCCTCACCCAAAGTTACGGATTCCGGCAAAGGCAACCACTTGCGCCCTTCCTTCCAATCAGAAATGAAACCCTCGGTCAATTCATATCCTATTACATTATTACCCAGATCTTGGTCTAAATAAACATCATCTACGACTCCCAATTGCTGGCCATTCACCGTTAGTACCGGCATCCCTGTCACTTTACGGTCGCCATTGAGTATAGAAGTATAAGCCAGACTTTCATCCAACCGGCTGATTGCCTCTTCATTATCAATTGTAATAGCGTCCTCACCCAAAGAAATGACATCTTTCCACAGGATGCAGCTTGTAGAGGAGAACCAATGCTTGGTTTCCAGAAGCACTGCTTCAATATGCCACTCATCACCCATAAGAAGGTCCTTCGCGATACCTACTTGTTTGCCTGATTGCACACATATTATCGGCAATCCGATTACATTACGCGCTCTTTTCAATGAAGACTTCCTCCAGAACAGCAGCTATTAATTAGTGATTAGCTTACTAATTATTACGGATACGGTTCACGATGGTTGCAATTTTATGAGCAGTAATTTCGATCTCTTTGGATGTAGTTCCCAAGCCAAAGCTAAAGCGTACTGCTGACTTCATAACCTCTTCTGAGAGCTTCATAGCCTTCAGCACATGCGATACTTCTAAAGAGCCAGATGTACAGGCAGAGCCACTTGCAGCAGCAATCCCTTCAAGATCCAAATTCATCAGCATGGATTCTGTTGATACTCCTGGAAAACTAATATTTAAAATGTGCGGAAGCCGTTCGACAGGATGACCATTAATTACAAACTGTTCAATTCCTAACAGCTGCTCGAGCCTCGTTACCATTTCTAAACGTAGCTTTTCCATCTTTTGTTGCATTTCATACATGTTGCTATCTATAATTTTTACGGCTTTTGAAAATCCTGCAATTGCAGCGGTATTTTCAGTTCCGGCCCGGCGTTTTCTCTCTTGATTGCCGCCATACATAAACGGCTCCAGCTTAGCATGCTTCGCTATATATAGTGCTCCGATTCCTTTAGGTCCATGAAGCTTATGAGCGCTAAAGCTCATTAAATCAACCGGCAGCCGGTTCAAGTCAATCGGAATATGTCCTAAGGCTTGCACAGCGTCTACATGAAAAATGATTCCTTTAGATCTAGCAAGCTCTCCTATTTGTTGCAGAGGCTGCATAGTTCCAACTTCATTATTTACGTACATAATACTGATTAAAATAGTATCTGGACGTAGAGCTTGCTGCAAATCATCCAGCCGGATCCGGCCTGTCGTGTCTACTGGCAGATAAGTAACCTCATACCCGAGCTTCTCCAAATGTTCACTTGTATGAAGTACGGCATGATGTTCGGTTTGTGTGGTAATAATATGCTTCCCCTTGCCTGCTTGAGCAGCCGCAGCACCAAAGAGAGCCATGTTATTGCTCTCCGTGCCCCCGCTCGTAAAAACGAGCTGCGAGGGTGCGCAGCCTACAAAAGAGGCAATGTTATCTCTAGCTTGATGTATAGCAGCGCGTGCTTCTCTTCCTGCGCTGTGTGTACTTGATGCATTCCCATACAAACCTGTGAAGTAAGGAAGCATCGCATCTACTACCTCAGGAAGAACCGGTGTTGTAGCTGCATAATCCAAATAAATAATTGTCATAACGACTCCGTCTTCATGAAGATTCCTTTAATTTCGTGTTCAAAAAGTTAACAAAACCTAAATGAGCAACGGACTTCGAAGGTGAATGCAAGATTCGATTTCGAATAAGCTCCCTGAGACACTTCGTGATCTCAAAAGGTGACTTTTTGAACAACCTCTTAAATATAGAACATATAATTATCGTGAACGCCTTGATCCTTGAAGCTGATTAGATCTTCCAAAGTGGTGGAATCCAGAACTCCTGCAATGCTGTCACGAATACGCACCCATAAATCACGCTTAGCTGGGTCGTCTTCTTCAGTGAAATCAACTGGGCTGATAGGCCCCTCTAAAACACGAATCACATCACCAGCAGAAATCTGATCCGACGTTTTCGAAAGAATGTACCCACCGTAAGCGCCTCGAATACTTTTGACCAAACCTGCATTTCGTAAAGGAGCAACCAATTGCTCTAAATAATGCTCAGAGAGCTGATGCTTCTCGGCAATGCTTTTCAAAGAGGTGGGGCCTTCTCCAACTCTGGTTGCAAGTTCCATCATGATGGTTAGTCCATAGCGGCCTTTAGTAGAAATCTTCAAATAGTGCACCTCATTTACATTTCATACATTTATGTATCTTTTATATGGTATCACATATCCCTGTATTTTGGGAGAAAAACCTTGACATATTGATGAAATATTTTATTTATACTGAGAACCTATGTATAATATGAAAGGTAACGTAATGCTCTAGAAAGAGGTATAGCGAAATGAACAAACAAACACGCGTTGTACTCGGTATGTCCGGCGGAGTTGACTCCTCCGTTTCAGCACTTCTGTTGAAGCAGCAAGGATACGAGGTTATCGGCGTTTTTATGAAGAATTGGGATGATACCGACGAGTTTGGTAATTGCACAGCAGAAGAGGACGCAGAGGATGTTCGCAGAGTATGCGATCAAATCGGCATTCCCTATTATACGGTAAATTTTGAAAAACAATACATGGATAAGGTGTTTCAATACTTTTTGGATGAATACCGCAAGGGACGAACACCGAATCCGGATGTAATGTGCAATCGTGAAATCAAATTCGGAGAATTTCTGAATAAAGCTCTCGAATTGGGAGCTGACTATATCGCAACCGGCCACTATGCTCAAGTTGACCAATTGGATGGGAAGTTCCGTTTACGTCGAGGCGTTGATAATAACAAGGATCAAACCTATTTCCTCAATGCTCTCAATCAATATCAGCTGTCCAAAGCCATGTTTCCAATCGGTCACTTACCCAAGCCAGAAGTACGAGCCATAGCAGAGTCATTTGGACTTGCCACCGCTAAGAAGAAAGATAGTACGGGAGTTTGCTTTATAGGCGAACGGAATTTCAAGGAATTTTTAAGCGGCTATCTACCTGCCAAGCCTGGAGAAATGCAAACAGCTGATGGTGAAGTCAAAGGGACGCACGATGGCCTTATGTATTACACGCTCGGCCAACGCCAAGGGCTTGGCATCGGCGGGTCTGGTAACGGGGAGCCTTGGTTCGTATCAGGCAAGAACTTGGAAAAAAACATCCTATATGTTGTTCAGGGAGAAAAAGATCCTAGCCTTTATTCCAAAGGACTGCGTGCTACCGACCTCAACTGGATTAGTGGAGCATTACCAAATGGCCCTTATTCTTGTACAGCCAAGTTCCGTTACCGCCAACCCGATCAAGGAGTTTCAATCGTATGCAATCAAGATGACGGCAGCTGCGAGGTTACTTTCACACAACCTCAGAAAGCAATAACACCAGGTCAAGCCGTTGTATTTTATGATGGAGATGTTTGCTTGGGCGGCGGTACTATCGATACAATAATTAACTAACTGTTGCCTGCTAAGTACACAATACAACAAAAAACCATTCCTGCGCACATCTTGAATGTGAACGGGAATGGTTTTTTTATAGTCTTAAGCTTATACGCTTATGGGTTCGGGTTCAGGTTCTGCTTGCTCCTCCTGCCCTCTCTTAATAACGAGAACACGAGAAATCCGGAGCTGATCCGTTTCGTCTATTATAAATTCATATGAATCATTATAACCAATCCGCTGCTCTCTCTTAGGCGGTATTTCCACTTGAGAATAAATCCAACCACCGATCGTATCGTAATCATCCGATTCAATTTCGATACCGAAGTAGCTGTTCACTTCCTCAATTAACATACGGCCGTCTATCGAATGTGTATTGTCGTCTCTTTTTTCAATTTGCGGTCGTTCTTCATCAAATTCATCCTGGACCTCGCCGACAATCTCTTCAATAATATCCTCGAAGGTGACTAGTCCGGAGGTACCTCCGTATTCATCAATCAGCAATGCCATTTGTGTTTTCTTTTTTTGCATCAGCTTAAGCAATGCACTGATTTGCATCGATTCAGGAACTTTGGTTATGGGCCTGATGATACTTTTAATATTTTCTATTCCGCGGTCTGATTTCAACAAATCTTTGATATGGACGAACCCAATAATATTATCCTTATCCGGATCACACACTGGGTAGCGTGTATGCATTTCTGTAACGGCAATGAGACGGTTTTCCTCGTAGGATAAGTTTGAATATAAACAAACCATTTCCATTCTAGGAATCATAATCTCCCGTGCATTCGTTTCAGCAAAATCAAAAATATTGTCCATCAGCGTTAATTCAGTATTATCAATAAGTCCGCTTTTATTACTTTCCTTCATCAAACCACGAATTTCTTCTTCCGTATGCGCCGTATCATGCTCATCCGTAGGTTCAATTCCCGCTCTGCGCAGCATCCAATTGGATATGCCGTTAAGAAACCAAATGAAAGGGTACATCAGCTTATAAAGGAATACTAAAGGTCCTGCAGATAATAAGGTTACTTTCTCAGACATACGGATCGCGTATGTTTTGGGAAACTGCTCGCCTAACGTTATATGAAAGGCCGTAATAATTGTAAAAGCGATCACGAAGGATATCGTATGAACGACCGCTTCAGGGAATTGTAGCGGAAGCAGCACCGGCTTGAGTAGATCAGCAATTGCGGGTTCGCCAATCCAGCCTAACGCAAGGGACGCTAATGTGATTCCCAGTTGGCAGGCTGATAAGTAAGCATTCATGTTACTCATTACTATTTTGGCAAACTTGGCATTTCGGTTTCCTTCCTGCGCCAGCGTGTCGATCCTGCTGTTGCGGACTTTGACCATAGCAAACTCTGCTGCTACGAAAAAACCGTTAACAAATACCAAAAGCAATACTAAACCTAAATTCAAGAGTATCGGTAAAGGGTCACTACTCAATGAATTTCCTATTCCCCTCTCTCGAAGTGAATAGGTACACCTCCCTTAAATTCACAATTTTTTTGCGACTTTTAAATAAGTTTATAAAGTCGATTAAATAATTACCGTTTAAAAAGTCCGCTTTCAGAACCAAGTAAATGAGACAAGGCTGACAAATTCAAGCTTCGTTGCCAAGCTGCTTGCTATTCTTCATTATTAAAGTGGACTCATAAACAACCGTTAATAGTACGTGTTCAAAAAGTCAACTTCGAAAGTGTATGCAAGATTCGATGTGAAATAAGCTTCCTGAAAAGCTTCGTGATCAAAAGAAGACTTTTTGAACAACCGCTAATAGTACAGTATATATAAATTATATATTATTAAGCTATACAGTCAAACCGCAAGGTATGCTCAAAACTAACGAAATTAGGCCGTAATAGCTTGAACTAATTAAACTTAAGGGCGAAAATGGCCTTAAATAGGCGAAAAATGAACCTGCTTGACCAATTATGGCTGTTTCTGCTGCTGTTGCTTTTTTCTTCGCTCTTGGTTGTGCCCTATTTTCTCCTCCATCCCCTGTTGGGAGGCTTCATAAAAATAACGTCCTTTTATTCGATCTGGAACATAATTCTGCTCCACATAATGTCCCGGATAGTCATGCGGATATTTATACCCTACATGCCCAAGCTTCTCTGCTCCCTTGTAATGCGTGTCTCGCAAATGCATAGGAACCTCTGCAGCGCCTAGTGACTCGATGGCATTCATTACCTTCCCGATAGCGATAGGAATCGCATTCGATTTGGGACTCTCTACGGCGAACAAGATAGCTTGGGCGATGACATACTTGGATTCGGGCCAGCCAATCTTGTGATAGGCATCCATCGCCGTCACTGCTTGCACCATGGCCTGAGGGTTCGCTAGGCCGATATCCTCGCTGCTGGCTACTATCAGGCGGCGCAGGAAGGTCATAGGATCCATGCCGAGCTTCTCGACGGCATAGAGGAACCAGAACAGCGCGGCATCGCTGGAGCCGCGCACGCTCTTGTGAAAGGCCGACAAGACGTCGTACTGCGTCGACTCGTCGGCTTTCACGGTCGGTCGCCGGATGGATTCCTCGGCGACCTCCAGGGTTATGTTGACGACGCCGCTGGAATCGGGCGGAGTCGTCAACGCGGCAAGCTCGAGCGCATTGAGCGCACGGCGGATATCTCCGCCGGCCATGCGCGCCATATGCGCAAGCGCCTCATCCGCGGCCTGGAGCGGCAGCGACCCGAGGCCGCGCTCGCGGTCGGTAAGCGCGCGGTGCAAAGCCGCAAGCGAATGCTTGTGCGTCAGCGCGTGCAGCTCGAAGAGCGTGGAGCGCGACAGTAGAGCCCCGTTCACATGGTGAAACGGGTTCTCTGTCGTCGCGCCGATGAAAATAATGATCCCCTGCTCCACGGCCGGAAGCAGGGCATCCTGCCTCGATGTATTGAATCGATGCACCTCATCTAAGAACAAAATCGTTTTACGTCCATACAGATCTTTATTATTTTTAGCTTGTTCAATTACTTCGCGAACTTCTTTTACAGTAGCATCTACTGCATTTAGTTTAACGAAAGAACCCTTCGTCGCGTGAGAAATGATGTTAGCGAGTGTTGTTTTGCCTGTACCAGGTGGTCCATACAACAGTATCGAGGAAACCTGGTCTGCTTCAATCGCCCTCCGCAGCAGCTTCCCATGGCCAACTATATGC
The DNA here is from genome assembly GCF_013141765.1 of Paenibacillus foliorum. Lineage (GTDB taxonomy): Bacteria > Bacillota > Bacilli > Paenibacillales > NBRC-103111 > Paenibacillus_S > Paenibacillus_S foliorum. The sequence goes on along the minus strand of NZ_WHOD01000087.1, from coordinate 162,621 downwards.
TCTTGGCCGATATATTCATCCAGCGTCACCGGCCTCATACGATCCGCCAGCAGCTTACCTAAAGCACTCTCCTCCGCCGCCAATGAAAACAAATCCATTCTATATTCACAACCTTGTTTGAAATGGTAAGGCTCCTAATGGTCAACTCTATTACTACTCTATTATAAATGACATTAATAAATAAACAAAGTCTGACAAAAATGTATAGCGATTACCCTGACTGACTGTCAATCAGGATTGCGGAAATTCTAGTTCCTTTATCGCCTGAGCTGCACCAATAACAGAGAAGTAACGGAAGTGCTAGTTCCTTTATTCATGTGTTTTTGTGCATACAGACCCCATTTCACCCAGATAAAGGAATTCCTGCTTCCGCTATCGCCTTAAATTGGAGCACTCAGATTAAATAAAGGAACTCTCAGTTCCGCTCAATTATCTAGGTACTTATATGTGCTAACTAAGAGCTTCATTCGCTTACCCAAACCCCAAAACATATCCTTTCTTAAATCTAAAAAAGCATGCTTCACAGAGCCAACAGCTCTGTGAAACATGCTTTCAATAGAATCGATCTCTAATCTATAGATTCGCTTTGTCCAGCAAATCCTTCACCACAACGCTGACTGCAATTAATCCAGCAACTGGCGGCACAAATGCATTACTTGCAGGTGGCTGCTGCGCCTTACGGATTTCAGGGGCATTTTGCGGCACGATCCGTTGAGTAACATCCTCACGTGGCTTGATCGGCTGTTCGGTCGAGAAAACTACCTTTACGCCCTTCTTAATGCCTTCTTTACGCAGCTTATGTCGAATGACACGAGCTAATGGATCCATTGACGTTTTGGAGATGTCCGCCACTTGAAACTTCGTAGGATCCATCTTGTTGGCAGCACCCATGCTGGAAATGATCGGAATCTTCCGCTCCAGACACTGTTTGATTAGATGGATTTTGTAGCTTATCGTATCCGAAGCATCAATTACATAATCAAGCGGATAGGCGAACAGCTGCTCATAGGTTTCTTCCGTGTAAAACATCCGCAACGATGTGACATCACATTCCGGATTAATTTGCAAAATTCGGTCGCGCATTAAATCCGCTTTAGGCTGGCCTATCGTCGACACAAGGGCATGAACCTGACGATTGATATTCGTAATGTCTACGACATCCTTGTCGATCAGAATCAAACGTCCAACGCCTGTACGGGCCAATGCTTCAGCAGCAATAGCGCCGACTCCGCCAATACCAAGAACGGCCACACAGCTGTTACGCATTACCTCCAAGCCTTCGGGCCCGATAGCGAGCTCTGTTCTCGAAAACTGGTGCAGCATTGGGCTGCCCCCCTTCATTTAATCTTATGCTTTGGAAGCAGGCTGCTTCAATGCTACACGAATGGACAATTGCTCCAGCTGCTTATCATCAACCGTACCTGGTGCATCTGTAAGAAGGTCTGTTGCACTCGCTGTTTTTGGGAAGGCGATAATTTCACGCAGGTTCGTGCGCTTAGTAATTAACATAACCAAACGGTCAAATCCAAAAGCAATACCACCGTGAGGAGGTGTTCCATATTCAAAGGCTTCAAGTAAGAAGCCGAATTTCTCCTGAGCTTCTTCTTTGGAGAACCCAAGCGCGCTAAACATTTGTTCCTGTACCTCGCGCTTGTATATTCTCATGGAGCCTCCGCCCACTTCATATCCGTTTAACACAAGGTCATAGGCCTGCGCGCGAATTTGTCCTGGATCTGTGTCGAAGAAATGCAGATCTTCTTCCTTAGGGCGTGTGAACGGATGATGCTCTGCCACATAACGTTTGGCTTCTTCATCATAGCCAAGCAATGGGAAGTCAACAACCCAAGCAAACTTGAATTCGTTCTCGTCAATAAGACCAAGCTCGCGTCCAATTTTCAAACGAAGGTTGCCAAGCACATCCGCTACAACCTTTTTGGTATCAGCGGAGAACAGAAGCAAATCCCCTTCTTCCGCACCCAGTCGTTCTTTCAAAGCTTCGAGTTCCTGCTCGGAGAAGAACTTCACGATAGGCCCTTTCATCTCGCCTTCCTTCAGAACAACCCACGCCAAACCTTTCGCCCCATAACGTGAAGCAAACACGCCCAGATCATCAATCTCCTTACGGCTCCAAGCTCCACAGCCTTTAGCATTCAGCGCTTTAACCTGACCGCCTTTTTCCACTACACTAGCAAACACTTTAACACCAGAGCTCACTACGATATCCGATACATCTTGAAGCTCAAGACCAAAGCGCAGATCCGGCTTGTCAGAGCCGTATTTGCCCATTGCGTCAGCATAGCTAATCCGTTGGAAAGGACGCGGAATATCAGTTCCAGTCGTTACTTTGAACAGTTTTACCGTAAGCTCTTCCATTAACTCCAGCAGCTGATCCTGTGACATAAAGGAAGTCTCAATGTCGACCTGTGTAAATTCTGGCTGACGGTCAGCACGCAAATCCTCGTCACGGAAACAACGAGCGATCTGATAGTACCGCTCTAAACCGCTTACCATCAATAACTGCTTGAAAATTTGTGGTGATTGCGGTAGGGCAAAAAATTCACCTGGATGAACGCGGCTTGGAACTAAATAGTCACGAGCGCCTTCCGGTGTGCTTTTTGTTAAAATCGGTGTTTCAACCTCTAGGAAGCTATTTTCGTCAAGGAAATCGCGGAATACCTTAGCTGCTTTTGAACGAAGTGCCAAGGAACGCTGCATTTCAGGACGACGCAAATCCAAGTAACGATACTTCAAACGCAATGACTCATCAATCTCAATGCCATCTTCGATGAAGAATGGAGGATTTTTAGCTGCGTTCAAGATTTCAATCTCAGTGACTTGAATTTCAATCTCCCCTGTTGCCAGGTTCGCATTTACAGTTGTCGCATCACGTTCAACCACTTTACCGCTTACTGCAAGCACGAACTCGTTACGCGCGCGGTCAGCTGTTGTTAACGCCTCGCCTGAGAAATCCGGGTTAAATACGATTTGAACCAACCCGCTCCGGTCACGCAAATCAATAAACAATACGCCTCCTAAGTCGCGTCTTCTTTGTACCCAACCGTTCAAAATAACCGTTTCTCCCACGTTCGCCTTGGTAAGCGCTCCGCAATGGTGTGTTTTTAACATCATGATTCCATCAACCTCCAAATTATATTTAAAAATTTATAAACTCTACAACCTTTTTTCCCGCAATACTTGTGTAACTTGATCAAGCTTCACCGTTTGCTGTTCTCCGGTAGCCATTGCTTTTAGAGTAATCTCGCCTCGCTCCAGCTCATCTTCACCAAGTATGGCAACGAACGAAGCTTTAAAACGGTCTGCGGATTTCATCTGAGCCTTGATCTTGCGGCCGAGATAATCCTTCTCTGCCTTCAAGCCTGCCAGCCGAAGCTGCTGCAGAAGCTTGGTGACTTCCTTCTCTGCTGCTTCACCTAGCCCAATCAAGTACACGTCAAGCGGCTTCACTTGAGGAAGCTCAGCGCCCTGCGCCTGCAATATGAGCAGCGTCCTCTCCAGACCAAGACCAAGGCCGACGCCTGGTTGATCATTGCCTCCGATTTGACCGACAAGGCCATTGTATCGGCCTCCGCCACCTATCGTATCAATGGCACCAATACCTGCTGCTTTGTATTCAAAGGCAGTATGAGTGTAGTAATCAAGTCCTCGAACCAGTCGTGGATTGATGCGGAATGGAATATTCATAGCTGATAGATGATTCTGTACACTTTCAAAATGAACAGTGCACTCTTCATCCAAATATTCCAAAATAGTTGGTGCGCCTTCACCGTATTTCTGATCTATTTTACAATCCAGAATACGCATCGGATTACGGTCATAGCGGGACTGGCAGTCCTTGCACAGCTTATCCTTGACCGGAGCAAAAAACTCCTGTAGCTTCTCCCTGTACACGCCTCGACACGAAGGATTCCCGACCGAGTTGATCTCTACCGTTACATCCTTAATGCCGACCTCGCTGTAGAAGGTATAACCTAGAGCAATAACCTCCGCATCGATACTCGGATCGACAGATCCGAACGCCTCTATGCCGAATTGGTGCAGCTGACGGTAACGTCCGGCCTGAGGCTGCTCATAGCGGAACATCGGTCCGATGTAATACAGCTTGCTGACATCCGGCTCCCCATACAGCTTGTTTTCTACATAGGCGCGAACAACGCCAGCAGTTCCTTCCGGACGCAGAGAAATGCTGCGGTCGCCTTTATCCAAGAAGGTGTACATCTCCTTCTCGACGATATCCGTTGTTTCTCCAACACCACGTTGAAACAGCTCTGTATGTTCGAAGATCGGGGTGCGAATTTCCCGGTAATTAAATCTCTCGCACAGCTCCCGTGCTTTGGCTTCGATATACTGCCATTTCTCGATTTCACCAGGAAGCAAATCCTGCGTGCCTTTTGGCTTTTGAATGCTCATGTCAAGTACTCCTTTCTCTCTGCCTGAAAATGTAAAGGTCCACCAATACCCACAGAAATGGCTTTGCATATTTACGAGAAAATGAAAAAAAATCCCTCGCCCCTGACAATGAAGTCAGGGACGAGAGATTGTTCGTTATATTCTCCCGCGGTACCACCCACGATTTGCGCCTCAAGCCATGCATCGACATAACAGACTGTCGAAGGGCATTAAGATACACACTCATAGCGGTTAACGCCCGCGTTACGCAAAGCAGCTACTACACAGCACATTCCTGTGGTTCCCCGCTTGTCCTCTGGGAGGTCTGTTCGTCCGGTTCGCATAAAGAAGCTTTCAGCTAAGGCTTCTCTCTCTGGTTATGCAAGATTCGAAGTACTTGTTCCCTTCAACAGATCATTGTTCATTTTCAATAACCATAATTGTAATATCGAAATTTGGCAAAGTCAAGCAAATTGCATAGTTAAGGCATATTAATCCGCAGCCTTAATATCTATCTCCTATTATTTTGCCAATTTTAGCTGCTTATATACATCATTAATCAACATATAAGTGTCTCCATTGGTAAGCTCTTGCTTATTCGAAATCGAATCCACGGTAGCCTTGCTAATGAAACCATTTGCTTGCAGCCCTTCGACAGCCTTGTCTGGAGAGACATTCTGCTTGAACAAACCTGCGATCATTTGTGCTGCTGTTTCCAAGGAAACGGATTGCTTCTGTGGCTCCTTGACGCCTGTAATTACCGCAGCTGCACTACCGGACATAGAAGCTGGGTTAAATTTACGCATTCCCTCGAGCATATTAACCATCCGCTGCTGATTGGACAGTTTGTCCAGATCAAACTCATTTTTGTAGCCACCGGTTGAAAGTCCTAAGCTTATAGCTGTTTTCAATCCTGCATACGATTTATGCTCCATATAAGAACCCGATTTGATGTTAAAAGGCTTCAAGTCCATACCCTGCTTAACCAATATATCTTGAAGTTTTGCGATGGTTTCCTTTGATGCTGACATTTGCCGGAACGTGTTATTTTGCTCCTGCGCAAGCTTAGCTGCCGCGCCGGCTGCTTCTCCTTCAGCCATACCGACAGGAACGACCCGTGCGCTTCCGTGTGGCAGCGTATCGTAGCTGGCCGCCCGCCCGACTACAAGGAGTCCATCTACTTTAAGTGGAACCAGGCTGCGGAAAGGTACCGCATATTTATCAGGATCAATAACAACTGCTCCGTTATCCTTAGGGCTTGTCCGCTGAATATCAACCGGATAGCCGCCGAATGCGATTCGATCCCACTGGTCCCGATTTTCAAGCAAATCTACTATCGTAAGCCTGTATTCACCTTGCATATGTCGTGATTCACGCACATACAGCTCAGGAGCAATCTCGGCTAATTCTACCCCTTCAAATTCAGGATACTGTTTCTTTAAATAGGAGAGCACATGTGGAAGCTCATCCTTGGCAATCTGCTTCGCTTCTTCTCTGGATTTAGGATCAAACGGATCGATATTAAAAATTTGCAGAGCATTTACAAGCATTGTATTATCGTTCTGCAACCCGCCATTGAGTCCGCGCATACGAACACGCTCTTTGTTGACCGCAGGATATTCCTGCATTTTATCAAAACCCCACAGGCTTTTTTCATTAATCCCGTATTTACCCTGCCCTTTGTCCTCGGCCGCAATTGTTTTGCCAAACTGCTTCCACCGTTCTGGAGTTATATTGTTCAGACGGAATACAGCCGTGACCGCCATTCTGCTCTTCGGATCGGCTAGATCCTCACGTCCTATTGTAAAAGGAACTCCTGCGGCAGCTGCAATATCACCATCTTGTGTTGCATCGATAACGGAGTTAGCTTGAATAGCTTGCTTGCTACCATCCGCCTTAGTAACGGTAACCCCGCTAACTTTTGTAGCGCCTCCTGCAGCAACAGTTATGGGATCAACTGCTTTTGCTTTCATCAATAAATCGATATTTTTCTCTTTGGAAACTAACTCATAGAATGCATTGGCCGCGGTAGTCACATCGAAGGAATCACCTTCAATTTTGCCATACCATTCGCTAAAAATCCCTTTGTTCATAATATCATGCTTGGAGATTAAACTTTTCGTTGGCTCATAGTTCATATCGATACTATTCAACCAGCCTTCGGTAAGGAGTCCACCAAGCACTTCCCGGTCCCTGGCTTCAACCAACAACGTTTTCATCCCATTGCGGGCTGCTGATACTGCAGCTGCAACCCCCTCAGGATCTGTTCCTACTACAATAACATCATAGTTCTTTTTAATATCCTTTGAAGACTTTACCTCCACTAAAGCCTGCTGATGACCGCTGGCTCCTCCTCTTTTAATAGCAAGTGAATAGACCGCAGCCCCCGCTGCAGCTACCAATAAGACAGCGATTATTACGAGTATCCATCCTTTTTTATTTCCAGTCGAATAACCTGATTTTCCCATTTCGCACCTCATAAGCTATGTATTTTCCATGAATCGGCCTATACTATTAACGTTACTAATTACATTTGGTTACAACTTTTCGGTATATTTCGTCATTTTCTTCGCTAAAACCCTCTCCGCTTCGTTAATATCAAAAAAAACTAGTCTAAGTGTACCACAGGGTGGAATAGAAGAAAACGCATCAAAATAGACCTACCGGACAGGCTTTCAATCCGGAGGTCTACTCGACTTGCTCTTTATTAACGAAAGGTTTTACGCGGTTGCTGCTTCATTTGTTCGCTAACCGAGGAATAATCCGCATACAGCTCATTCCCGCTTAGCCCTGCAGCGATCATACCTGTCGAATCTGCCACACTGCAGGATAACAGCTGCTGAATCGGCTGTGTGGCGATTTTTTCCTTGGCGGATTGTTGCATGACGAATAAGCTCCTTAATCTAGTGGTGTTAGGATATGCTTATTTTGTCCAAATCCTTTGCAACTTAACCCATCATAAAATAAGTCGATCACTAGCTGCTGCTAGCGGCTCTCAATAATTAACGTAACCGGACCATCATTAACTAGAGATACATCCATCATGGCTCCGAATATTCCAGTTTCAACTTTTAAGCCTTGATCACGAAGAAGTTCATTGAAACGGTCATAGAGGGGCTTGGCCTGCTCAGGACGAGCCGCAGCCATAAAGTTAGGCCGCTTCCCTTTACGGCAATCCCCATACAAAGTGAACTGTGAGACCGATAGAATTTGACCTCCCGTTTCCGTAACCGAAAGATTCATTTTGCCGGAATCATCCTCAAAAATACGGAGTCCTGCTATCTTCTCCGCGGCATAACGAGCATCCTGCTCTGTGTCCTCGTGAGTTATGCCAACCAGCAGTACTAGACCATGCTCAATAGCACCTACTGCCACCTCATCAACGATAACACGAGCCTGTTTGCTGCGCTGAACTACAATTCGCATCTTCTTACACCCTCATTATTAAATATTCTTGCTTTAGGATTGCATAATCCGCTGCACGGAATAAACATCCTTAACCCTTTTTATTTTCTCAACCACAGCATGCAAATGCTCAATGTTACGAATAAGAATAGTCATATGAATAACGGCCATTTTGTTCTTGTCTGAACGGCCGGAAACTGCTGAAATAACCGTTTTACTTTCTGAAACTGCCTGCAGAACTTCATTTAGAAGCGCTCTGCGGTCATGTCCCGTAATCTCAATTTCCACATTATAATTAGCCTCAACAGAATCAGCCCATTCTACCTCGATCATCCGGTTGCTCTCATCGCCGCTTTCAGGAGCAGGGATATTGGTGCAATCCGATCTGTGAACGGAAACTCCTCTACCGCGAGTTATATATCCGATAATGGAATCCCCAGGAACCGGATTACAGCACCTTGCGAAGCGGACTAGTAAATTATCTACTCCTTTAACACGGACTCCATGTGTAGGACGTCCTTTCCGTTCGACAGGGGCTTTAACTTCCTTGATCTCGTTAGACAGCTGCATTGCATTGAGTTGAGCTTCCTCTGCTTCCTTACGCATCTTCTCAGTCAGACGAGTGACGATTTGAGCTGCCGTGATACCGCTAAAGCCTACAGCAGAGAACATATCTTCAACTTCATGGAAATTGAACTTTTTGGCAACCTCGAATAATTCATCTTCTTTCATAAGTGTGTGCGGTTCTATCCCAAGCCGCTTCAGCTCACGTTCAATCGCATCCTTGCCTTTCTCAACATTCTCCTCGCGTCGTTCCTTCTTAAACCACTGACGTATCTTGCTTCTCGCATGTGAGGATTGCGCCAGCTTAATCCAGTCCTGACTAGGTCCATATGAATGCTTCGACGTCAAAATCTCGATGATATCTCCAGTCTTCAGCCTATGGTCAAGAGGTACAATACGTCCGTTTACTTTGGCACCAATGGTTCGATTGCCTACCTCTGTATGAATCCTGTAAGCAAAATCAAGTGGTACTGATCCCGCTGGAAGTTCTATAACCTCACCCTTTGGCGTAAACACGAATACCAAATCGGAGAAAAAATCCATTTTCAATGATTCTACAAATTCAGAAGCATCCTCAGCATCCTGCTGCAGCTCCAAAATTTCTCGAAACCAGCTCACTTTATCCTCAAACGTACCTGACGGCACCGGACTGCCTTCTTTATAAGCCCAGTGCGCGGCTACGCCGTACTCTGATGTTTTGTGCATTTCAAAGGTTCTGATCTGTACCTCTAGAGGCTCACCTTTGGGGCCAATTACCGTCGTATGCAGCGATTGGTACATATTCGGCTTGGGCATCGCAATATAATCCTTGAAACGGCCAGGCATTGGCTTCCAAAGCGTATGAATAATACCGAGCGTTGCGTAGCAATCCTTAATATTTTCGACGATAATACGAAGTGCAAGCAGATCATAAATTTCATTAAACTGCTTATTACGCGCCGTCATTTTCTTATAAATGCTGTATATATGCTTGGGACGTCCAGAAATATCCGCTTCTGTACCCATTTCAGATAGTTTCTCTTGAACATTATCTATAACATCCGTAATATATTGCTCACGTTCGGTTCGCTTCTTCTGCATTAGGTTGACGATTCGGTAATATTGCTGCGGGTTTAAATAACGCAGAGCAATATCCTCCATCTCCCATTTAATCGCAGAAATACCCAATCTATGGGCTATTGGACAAAATATTTCGAGTGTTTCATCCGCTATCCGTCGTTGAGCTTCCTCGGACTGATGCTTTAAGGTTCGCATATTATGAAGGCGATCCGCCAATTTAATCAGGATGACACGGATATCCTGAGCCATCGCCACGAACATTTTCCGATAATTTTCGTTTTGATGCTCTTCCTTGCTCTTAAACTTAATTTTTTCCAGCTTAGTTAACCCGTCTACGAGCATTGCACAGGTTTTACCGAACTTCTCGTTAACGGTTTCGAGAGATACCGTTGTGTCCTCGACAACATCATGAAGCAGCGCCGCAATGATTGAAGTCGTATCCATTTGCATATTAACCAAAATTTCGGCAACCGCTAGTGGATGTAAAATATAAGGTTCCCCGGACTTGCGAACTTGGCCGGAATGTGCCTGTTCAGCAAATTCATAAGCTTCTCTTATACGCTTCAAATCATTTTCTTTTATAAAGCCGGACGCTTTCTCAAGAAGCTGCTCAATCCCCATTCGCTTATCCATTCCCTTAATTCGATTTTAATTCATTATGCCTTTGAAATAGGGGCGCCGTCAACTTATTTGCGCTATTTCGACATATTTTGTCGAGAACTAGAGTTTATTATTACTTGCAAGGTTCATTGTCCTACAAAGCATCATAGCTTCTTAAGCGCTTCTTTAATAATTTCCCTTCGCTCTATGATATAGCTTCGAATCAAGTCTGGTTCTCCGTCAAATACAGACAATGCCCATTTCCTTGTGGAATCAACGTGAATATGAGGTGAAATACGGCTTATCATAAGCTTTACTACTGGAGCGATCTTTTTAACTGTAAAATGCTGCTTCAAAATATGGTTGAGTAAATTTTTGTATTTTTTTCTGATTAGGGGAAATGCCAGCAAGCTTCTTGTAAGCTCGTTATACCCAGTCACTTTGACAAGATCACTACCGATTTGTTTTCCGTAGCAATTCCTTCCCCACGTTCCTTCATAATCCCAGGGGATCATTCGGTATTTAAATCTTGTCTTATGAAGGTACACGGCATAATTCTGATCAAATCCGTCATAATTGCCTGTAAAAACCGCACCTGCCAACCAACGCAAATAATTGTCAATATCGAGCCTTTGATCCAAGTATAGACTTAATTGCTTGCCTTTAAGCGTATTGATCTTAAGAATAAATGCCTTTAACTGCTTTACATCTGTTTGTTTGCCAATAACACGCTCATATCCTTGGAACAGCGAAGTTTTTTTATCTTGCGAGTCCGAATTATACAGCCCGAAGGTCGCGTTATCATTCACTGCATAGAACAGCGATTGGACCGCAATTCCCCGTTTTCTGAAAAACGCTTTGTCTACAGCTTCGATTTCTAGATAAACCCCCATGTTATATCCGTTTATTTTTAGAAGGCAGTGTCGGGTTTTGGGGCTTGGTACACCAATCCATTGAAAAAATTGAAAAGATAATGCATTTCGAATCATAGAGGGGTCATCGTATTCTGCATTATAATGATACGTTTTACCTTTAAGTACGATTTCATATGATTTTTTTGGATATTCCCTAGTATGTCCGCCGCGGTATCGAAGTTTAATTAATTCTCTTTTCCCTTGTATGACCATGTAAGCCTGCACATAATTCGGACTCCAAACATTTTTTTGCAGCAGCTCGAATTGTTTTGGGCTTATTATAATATTACGAGTAACCCATTCCATCACACTTCCGCCCTTCTTCGGGAAAAGCAAAAAGCCTATCTGATTCGATAGACTTTTTACGGTAATGTAATTTATTCAACTGAATCCGCTACTGCCACTGTTTCTATTCTACTACGCCTTCATTTCCTCTTGTGCGGTTACCTACCGAACGGTTGCCCCTTGATCTATTGCCAATCAAGTGATGACCGAATGGAAAGTGACCTATAGGAAATATTCCTCCAGACCTGTTGCCGAACAACAGGGAATGGTTTCCGCATGATCTGTTGAATATAGGACTGATTCCAACAGATCGATTGCCTCTTGAGTTGGATACTCCGGAACGGTTTCTGTTTGACCGGTTGCCAACAGATCTATTCCCCGTAGAACGGTTATTAATAGAGCGATTCCTTTTGTTACAACCGCATTTTATTCTTGCCATTAGTAAACACCTCCTATTATTAAGATAAGATAGCTTATGAAAAAAATAGAGTAGATGACAGGGACAACTCTACAAATTTTCAATAATATACTAATTTACGGTATGGAACGTCTATCAAATAATTTTGAGAATAAATAAAAAAAGCCCGAATACACAAGGTATCGGACTCCGTAATTCATTTGGGTTATTTTTCCAATTTAATAGGTAACTAAAGAAATAACATCAATGTTGCCCAGCTTCTCTCTTCCGTTCAACTCAGCCAATTCTATCAAAAACGCTGCACCGATAATATTCCCGCCTAGCTGCTCAATGAGGTTGATGGAGGTCGCGATGGTTCCGCCAGTTGCGAGCAAATCATCGGCAATCAAAACCTTTTGCCCAGGCTTAATAGCATCATTGTGCATAGCCAGCTTATCCTTGCCATACTCTAGAGCGTAGTCCGCTTCAATGGTTTCGCCAGGCAGCTTGCCGCTTTTACGAATCGGGATAAAGCCGACACCTAAAGCTACAGCCAGCGGTGCTCCTATTACAAAGCCACGGGCTTCTGGCCCTGCTATACAATCAATTTCAACGTCTTTTAACTGACGGGCCAGTTCGTTAATAACCTCTTTATAAACCGGACCATTTTGAAGCAATGTTGTTATATCCTTGAAGCTTATTCCCGGTTGAGGGAAATCCTCGATAACGCGAATGTAATCCTTGAAATTCATATAATATCCTCCAATAATCGTGTAGTTTGAGTCCTTTGATCTAACAGCCATTGAAGCAGTTGCTGTGCGCTGGAATAAAGCAGTGTTTGTTCGGCCTCAATACCATTCTGGCGCTGTTGGTACAATAAGGATAAAGTTAATTCCTTTTTCCCTGTATTAACCGCGGGCGTATAACCTTCATCATTATGCCTGATTAACCCCAGCTCCATAAACACATCCAGCATAAACTGAATAAGTGCTGGTGAAAGCCCTGAGCGCTTCGACAAAGCTTGGAGAAAAGCCGTGCTTGGCAATCGTTGAGCATTTTGCTGTTGGACGGCTCCATAAACCGTTTTAAACATATCCCTTGAGGGCAAAGTACCTGTATTTCTGCCTCCACCCTCGAATATAGCATAAACCCTCTGAACACTTTGGGCCATCGAAACAGCCCCGGCTAACTGCGGAAGATCCTCGGGAAGGTCATATAGAATAAGATCATGGATAGATTCAAAGGACTGCTGCCGTGCTAGTGTATTAAGAGCCACACAACCACCCTTGACAGACGTATCCATCCCCCAAATAGGCAATGTTTCCCCAAATTTCTTCAGCAGCTCTGCTGCCTCCTTTTGAAACGTAAGAATAGCTGGACTGTGCTTGTTAGCTCTGACCTGTGCAGCAGCAGATAATCGGTTGGCAAGCTCACCTAGCTTATGTTCAAGCTTTGAAGCTCCCCGCCAATCAAATAGTTGTATATGCGGGATCCGCAAATCCTGTATCATCATCTGCGGCTTCCGCACACCATTCCATTCGTTTATTGAAAGCTCACCTATAACATCCAAGGAAGCCGTTGATGAAATCCACGGCAACATCGTACCTTTATTAAACCCTACTGCGTCTAATGTAACTGCTGATTCCGCTTTACTCTGCTGAAGCGTAACCTTGATATGCTGATGTTCTTTACCAATGGTTCTAAGCTCTTGGCATCGTATGTTCGAGAGCACAAATTTGGGTGTCGGATTGCCCATTCCAAAGGGGCCTAGCTGCTCCAGCTGCTGTATCGTTTTCAAACCAATTTCTTCGAGTGAGCATGTCAAATCAGCCTGCAGCAAAGGCAACAAATCATCTGGGGTCAGCCATTCATCAGCCAAAGCATTCAAACGGGTTTCCAACTCAGGCAAATGCTCTCTTCCCAAAGTCATTCCTGCTGCAGCCGTATGTCCTCCAAAATGCTTCATCAGATCCTCGCAATGATTCAAGGCTTGATATAAATCGAAGCCTGCTATCGAGCGAGCCGACCCTTTGGCCATACCGGATTCTTTATCAATGCCTAGAATAATTGTCGGACGGTAAAATTTATCGACCATCTTCGATGCGACAATACCAATCACACCTACGTTCCAGTCCTCTTGAGCTAGCACGATGACCTTATTCTCCAAACCTGCTGCTTTCTTCTCTTCCATCATCGTCATGGCCTGCTTCGTCATTTCATCTACGAGCCGCTGTCTTTCTTTATTAAGCTGATCCAAGTCGAATGCTAAATTTTCAGCTTCCAGCTCATCATCTGTAATTAGGAGCCGTACAGCATCATCTGCCTTTTTAAGTCTCCCGCTTGCATTAATTCTAGGTGCTAATGCGAATCCAATATGTGTTGCATTAACATCCTTCGGCTTAATTCCCGCTACATCTAGCAGCGCCCTGATCCCCGAATTAGATGTAGACTGCATTCGTTGGACCCCAAGCTTAACTATAATCCGATTTTCGTCCAACAACGGCATCAAATCCGCTACAGTTCCAATGGCTGCATACTCTAATAGTTGCTCTGGCCAATATCCCAATAGGGCCTGAGCAAGCTTAAGCGCTACTCCTACACCTGCCAGCTGCTTAAACGGATAATTACAGGACGGCTTCTTAGGGTTTATTACAGCATATGCATTAGGCAATAGGATGGGCGGTTCATGATGGTCTGTAACGATAACATCGATTCCGAGCTCTGCAGCATAAGCAATCTCATCAACCGCACTTATCCCCGTATCGACAGTAATTATTAATTGAATTCCTTGTTTATGTGCTACGTCTAGCGCAGCTTTATTCAAACCATAGCCTTCAAGTACTCGATGAGGAATATAGTAATCAAATGTGGCCTCCAGCTGCTTTAACAAATGCACCATCAACGCAGTGCTGCTCACCCCGTCGGCATCGTAATCCCCATAGACCCGAATCTTTTCCCCATCCTTCAAAGCTTGACGAATTCGGATAACTGCTTTTTCCATATCATCTAAAAGGAACGGATCATGTATACGATCCGTTCCTCCATATAAAAAGGCTGCGGCCTGCTCTTTCTCCGTTATTCCCCGAACAATAAGCAACTGTGCAAGCAGCGGCTCAATTTCAAGTTCCTTAGCAAATTGTTCTACTTGATCGGCATCCGCCTTGTTTGTGTTCCATCTTGCCCTAGCGTGAAGCATGCCGTTCCCTCCTAAGTCCGTAAGCCTAAATAAAAACAACAATGCTTAACTTACCGCTGTATTACTTTAATTATATCCCATCTTCCTTTTGAGGGGTAGCATTAATGCAAAAGAGAAGAATGATCGTCATACTCAGGGCCGACATTATTTTTATAAGGATACCCTGGATCATAAGGCTGAACTTGAATGTATACATCCGAAATATGAATAAATCTTTTCATTAACGTTTGCTTCACTATTTTGGCTACATCATGTCCTTCCAATACACTAATTCGAGGATTAACACTGATTTTCACATCAATGATCACATAATGTCCACGCTCGCGAGCTCTAAGATCGTCAACTGCGATAACGCCTTTGATCATCTGTACTGTACGAAGCAGTTCTATTGGGTCTTCACTATGATGAACAGGGGTCATTTTCTTAAGAATAGCATTTTTTAGAATACGATAACCCATTATGAAAATAAGCACGGCAATAACCACTCCTGCAATTGGATCTAAATAGTACATATATTTATTTCCCAGGTAATGACCCCATATGGATCCGCCTGTACCAACAAGCGCAGCAATTGAAGAATAAATCTCTGATCTTCTTTCCCAGGAATGGGTAATTGGCGCCTGACTCGAGAATGGCTTGCTCCATCTGGATTTATATTGAAATATGGCTTCTTTCGTGATAATTGAAATAACAATTGCAATAAACGCGATTTTTTCTGGAGGTGAATCGATCCCAATGTAGATGGCTCTTGCAGATGAAATAAAGACTTCAATACCAACCAGCAGAAGAAGTACAGAAACAACAATAGCAGTAATGGACTCCGCCTTCACACTTCCATAAGGATGATCCTTATCCGACGAAGATTTAGCCGCGATTGACTTGGTCAAACCGGCAAATGCACTCGCAGCCTCCGAGGCTGTATGCAGCGCATCGGCTAATAGAGCTTTACTACCTGAAATATACCCAACTGCACCCTTCATGACCGCTAGGGCCAAATTACAGGCTATTCCAATCCAAACGGCAAACTCCGTTTTTTTGAAACGTTCGTTCGTCATGAGGCCACTCCTCCAAGCAATAAATGGTTTCCAAATGTGCATATTTGTCTAAAGAAAAGCCGCCGAAACTCACCGTTTCGCGCGGCCGGGTATATTGTTGTATTACGCAGCAACCTTCTTTTTAGAACCAATGCTTTTATTTTTGAGAAAGTAATACAAGGGTCCAGCTATGCAAATGGATGAATATGCACCACTGGTCAAACCAATAATCTTGGCTAGTGCGAACAATTTTATCGACTCACTGCCGAAAATCAACAAGCATAATGCAGCAATCAATACAGTTACTACCGTATTAATGTTCCGAGCCATCGTCTGCCAAATACTGTCATTGAGCAGATTCGATAAATCATCGGAGGTTTTCAGCTTAGCAAACCGAAGATTTTCCCTCACACGGTCAAAAATAACGATTTTGTCATTGATAGAATAACCGATAGTCGTAAGAATCGCAGCCATAAATGGCAAATTCACTTCGAAGCGAAAAATCGCAAAGAAGGAAATAACCACAAAAGCATCGTGCAAAATCGCGATGATAGAAGCAACTGCAAAACGCCATTCAAAGCGGATAGTCACATAAATACAAATGGCGATACTGGCTATAGCAATTGCAACCATCGCTTTATTTCTTAGCTCAATGGCCATATCAGGAGAAACGGTATTGATCTCTTGGGATACCTTATCTCCGAATGCGGCAAGAAAGGTGTCTTTGACCTTTTTAGTCGTAGCATCAGGCAAAATATTGTCGAACCGAGCTGAAATACGGTCTCCCGCTGTTCCTCCGATCGTAATAACAGAAGGCTCAACCCCGGCGTCCTTAAACACCTGTTCTGCTTTTGCTTTATCCACAGCTTGTCCAACGGTAATATCCATCGATGTACCTGCACGGAAATCGACACCGTAATTCAATGAGCTAACAAGCAGCATTATTAATCCCAGCACTGTTATGGTCAATGACAAGTAATAAAACTTTTTTCGGTTCTTAATAAAGTCAATTTTATAATCCACGGATTTCCGACTCCTTTACACCAAAGTAACCGGGCTTCTTGAACAAATTGCCGCGTATGAGCAAATGGATTAAGAATCGGGCAAAAAATACATTCGTTACAATACTAAGAATGGTACTAAGTATCGTTATTAAAGCAAAGCCTCGGATCGCACCGTTACCAATAGTGTAGAGAACGGAGCTGGCAATGATATTAGTAATATTCGCATCCATAATGGTCCGGAAGGAATGTTTGGATCCAGATCGTAGCGATGACAGGATGCTTTTACCACTGCGTATTTCTTCCTTGATCCGTTCATATGTAATGATATTAGCATCTACTGCTATCCCTATTCCCAAAATAAATGCCGCAATACCAGGCAAGGTTAAGGTAGCATTTAATAGATCGAATATTAGCAGCAGCAGCCAAGCATAAGTAATAATCGTGATAGCTGCTACAACACCAGGAATACGGTACAGAACAAGCATGAAGATCAGAATCAATATAGAACCAATAAGCCCGGCTTCAACCGTCTGATGCAAGGACAACTGCCCAAGCGTAGCACCCACGCTCTGTGTGTACTTCTCCGTCAATTTCAGAGGAAGAGCTCCTAAATTGATTGTATCCGCCAGTTTCTTGGCTTCGTCAAATGTGTAATTACCGGAGATGGATGCCCGACCATCAGAAAGCACCTGCTGAACGGTAGGCGCGGACAATTGGGTTTCATTTAAATAGATAGCAAGCGGCTTACCAAGCAGCTTCTCTGTCACCGCACGAAACTTATCTTTGTCCTTTACTTGGATTGAAATGTTCGGACGGTTGCCTTGGTCAAATTCCACCTTGGCCGCGCCCTCCACAAAGTCACTCCCGATCATTTCTTTAGTGCCGTCCGGTCCACGAAATGTTAATTCGGCCGGTTCTTTCATGATTTTACGAACTTCTTCCTCATTGGCGACGCCCGCTAGCTTAACGCGGATACGGTCACTGCCCTCGGTTGTAATTTCCGGTTCAGCAATACCTAAATCGTCTGCACGTTTTTCAAGACTTGATGCTGTTTGTTTTAGTGAATCCATGGTTACGGGTTTCCCAGCTTCGATTGGCTCAGCCACATACAAAATTTCAAAGCCACCTTTGAGGTCCAAACCAAGCTTTATGCTCCTAACCAGCTGCGGACTTGTTATCGCAACCGATGTGAACACAACCACTACAATGGCTAGAAAAGCGATGATTCTTTTGATGTCCATTTACTTTCTCCTTCCATACTCAATATTCCTATTATACCCACCTGCGAAAATTGAGTCAATTTGACAATTTGCGCAGTAAAAAATGATTCAAATATCCGCAGAAAAAGACCCTCTCATTAGTTGAAAGGGCTGCTCTTATATATACTCATCGTCATCCAGTTCATAAAAGACGTGACTTTAAGAGATAAAATGTCGTTAACAATCTGATGAAGTTTAGGGACACCTGTCTTTTTATACTTATCACTAACACATTCCCAAACTTCTCTGCCTGTCACATGCTCGTATCCCAACATACGGAATTCCTCCGCCTTGCTGGTGCATATATTCGCAATAACCTCATTAAGTTCAATCTCAGTTAATTCTACGGCTTCTGATTCTGCTTCTCCGTCTTCAGATTGCTCAGTCCATTCAAACTCTGATACCGACTCTTCTTCTTGCAGTACAGCTTCATTATTTAGAGTCTCACTCTCTGCTGCTGAGTCTACAGCGGAATCTTTACCATGAATAGTCGATTCCGCCACCGTCTGCTCCTCTTGCTCCAATTCCTCAAAATCTCTTTTCTCGTCTACCTCTTCCGAAGCATCCATTTTCCGACTCTCATCATCCATCTGTCTTAACCTCCTGCCGAACAGCATCCTTATTTAGGACATATTCGATGCATGGAGGTTATTTCCTTCCTGTTCTCAAGGTAATGGTTAAATAATGTGCATGTACTAGGACAGGTCCCGCATATCCATTTAGTAGAGCCACGAATATTTGCGAAAATAGCTTTCCTGCGGAAAGCTCAGTCCATGCTTACGAAGATAGCTTTCCTGCGGAAAGCTCAGTCCATGCTTACGAAGATAGCTTTCCTGCGGAAAGCTCTAAGGAGGAAGAAGAAACCAAGTGACTAAACAATCATTTATAAAAGGTACACTCATCTTACTAGCGGCAGGCGTCATCAACCGTATTCTCGGTTTCATCCCCCGAATGGCACTACCTAGGATTATCGGACCCGAGGGGGTGGGATTATACCAAATGGGCTATCCTTTCATGATTGTTATACTAACTATTATTACTGGAGGTATCCCTATTGCTGTTGCAAAGCTGGTGGCAGCAGCTGAAACGGAAGGCAACGAATCTAGAGTAAGGCGAATTTTTCGATTGGCTATGGCTTTCAGCTTTACACTGAGCCTTTTCTTTACATTAATCAGCTTTCTCGGCGCCCATTGGATCAGCTCTAATCTTCTCACCGATTCAAGAGTTTATTATACGTTCATCTGTATGACGCCTATTGTTTTATTTGTTGGGGTCGGCTCTGTTATCCGAGGCTATTTCCAGGGCAAGCAAAACATGATTCCTACAGCCGTCTCCCAGGTTGTAGAAACCCTCATTCGTATCATAACTGTACTTTCACTAGCATATGTAATGCTTCCCTATGGAATCGAATATGCAGCCGCAGGAGCTATGACAGGAGTCATGATCGGTGAGGTTGGTGCACTACTTGTGCTTTATCTGCACTTTAGACATGATCGCAAGAAAATGCCTCATTCACCCATTGCCAAAATTGGTTCAGCCCCCATTGTGGGTAGGTGGGCTAACCTAAAGCAGCTGCTCAAGCTAGCCATGCCAATTACAGGCAGTAAGCTCGTAGGCTCATTCTCCTACTTTCTTGAATCGATTCTCATCATACAGAGCTTAGCCGTGGCAGGAATAGCAACATCCTTAGCAACTTCACAATACGGTGCCCTCCAGGGGATGATTATTCCGATATTATTACTACCAAGCGCTCTGACCTATTCCTTATCTGTTTCGTTAATTCCTTCGTTATCTGAAGCTGCAGCCAGGGGCGATATGAAAACCATTCATATGCGACTTCATCAATCATTAAAGCTTGCTTTGGTGACAGGTGCCCCCTTTGCCATGATCATGTTGGTCTTAGCAGAGCCCTTATGTTATTACTTATATGGACAAAGCCAAATCGCATCGATGTTAAAAATGATGGCTCCCGTCGCCATGTTCATTTATTTTCAAGCTCCACTACAAGCAACACTGCAGGCTTTGGATAGGCCAGGCAGTGCACTAGTCAATACTTTAATCGGCTCTCTAGCTAAGCTCGCTCTCATTTATTTGCTTGCCACAAAGCCAGAGTTCGGAATATTAGGGGCTGTGATGGCGATCAATATTAACATCATGCTGGTTACAGCATTGCATTGGCATAGCGTGGTGAAGCTGCTTCAATTCCGTATGCAAATGATTGACTTTGCAAAGGTCGGTCTAGGCATGATGATTTCGGGATGGGCAAGCTACGTCATTATGTACAGCAATTGGCTGCCCAATGACGGTATGCGCTTTTTGATATCATGCGCTTCAGGAATTGCTCTTTATTTATTTTTCTCTGTTGTTCTCGGTTTGATTGATCGCAACGATCTGCTGCGGGTTCTATCGCTCGGACGAAAAATTATCAAGTGATTTACTTCTTGCGATCAATAAACCATCTTCCACGCTGATCGTAAGAACAATAGAACACTTCTTTAAAATCCTTGACACCTTTTGCCTGCAGCTCACTTTTCAGCCAAAAACGTGTTTTATCTAATTTGAGTAAGCTCTCTTCCTGTACCTTTCCATCCATAATCATCGGCAAAGGCAAGCCTTCGTATCGGATTTGAGTCGTCGATTCGTTTGATTGCTCTGTATCTTGAGATTCTTTTTCCGTCTGCTTTTCATTCTCTTTCTCAACCACAGTCAGCTTACCCGATGACTCCAATATTGCAAATTCAACGTTCCCTACATCCATCACCTTGCTTTGTCTTAATTGAAGAAGCAGATCATCAAGATTGTAACGCTGACGTTTCATTTCGGCACGATCTAGCTTGCCATGCTTAATAATAAAGGAGGGCTTACCTTCAAAAATACGGCGGACCTTTTCATTTTTAAGTGAGACAAATGCTATAAGCAGCTGAACAGCCACCAAGGTCATCATCGGCAAAATTCCTTCAAGAAGAGGTTTTTTCAAATCCTCGAGAACAAAAACTGCAATTTCTGCAATCATTACAGATATAACAAGATCAAAAATAGACAGCTTCCCGATTTCCCTTTTCCCCATCAGGCGCATAGTAAAAAACACAACAAAGTATATCAATACGGTACGGAAAAATAGGGCCAGCATTTCCATGGTATCCCTCCTAACTAGATGCCCATAGGGCTCCAAGCTCCATTGATTATTTGCTTCTGCCATTCCATATAATCCTTGAATGTGGCTTTAGTGTGGTATCGATGCGAGGCAGTTTCCAAGGGTATTTTGACCTCAACTTGTTAATGTCATGCAATATTGCCTATTACGAATTAATGCCAATAAACTGAATTTGGTTATTAATTCAATTCCGTTGTTTAGAAATCACTTCGTTCCTACGAGTTAACCTGTACTAATTTTAAATACAAGCCCATACAATGGGATAAAAGATTCTATATCGGCCTTAATGAAGATTAGCCCCAATATGTAAACCATAGCTCTGATTGGAGGTAGAACAGGTATGAAGCAATCCCCTCTATTTTCCGGCTTAATGTATGCCATGATTTTCATGCTGCTTGGCACACTCATGACATCCTTGCTCATGCTCACAACGAATCTGCAAGAAAACTCTTTGTTCAGCTATACAATGAGTGTTCACGGAGTTGCTATGTTTGTTGGAGGACTCGTGTCTGGGAAACGCAGCGGCAGTAAGGGGTGGTATCACGGCGGGATTCTTGGATTGGTCTACACATTAGTTGTTTGGATTATCGGATTTCTATCCTATGATGCTGGTATCACCTGGCAAACCCTTTACCTGCTGGGTCTCTCCTTTATTGCGGGAAGCTTAGGAGGCATGATTGGGGTCAATTTGAAAAAGTAGCTTGCTTGTAAAAAAAAATGCGAGTCCATCCATCTGGATGACTCGCATTTTTTTTACTATTACTTCTTCTCTTCAACAGCAACACTAGAAACAGCGTTGATTGCTGAACGCTCGAACGTCAGCTTCGTTACATCGTTCACACGAAGAATAATCGTGTCGTCTGTAATTTCAAGAATCGTACCGTGCATACCGCCAATGGTAACGACCTTGTCCCCTTTTTTCAAGTTGTTAAGCATCATACTGCGCGTCTTTTGACGCTTTTGTTGAGGACGGATCAATAAGAAATACAAAACAACAAACATTAAAACCAATGGACCGTATGTAACTAAATACCCTTCCAATCCTGGAGCTGCTGCAGCTTCTTGAGCAACTAATGACATGGAATATCTCCCCTTTCTTTATACTATACGTTTAAAATCCTTTTCCGTTTTCATCTAAACCATATTTTTTGAAAAAATGATCACGGAAATCCAGCAAACTATCATTTTGGATGGCTTGGCGAACCTGACGCATCAATTCCAGCAAGAAATGCAGGTTGTGATACGTAGTCAGACGGATACCGAACGTTTCATCGGCTTTAAGCAAATGCCGTACGTACGCACGAGAGTAATTCTTACATGTGTAACACGAGCATTCAGCGTCAAGCGGACCAAAGTCCTCGGCATACTTCGCATTACGAATAACAAGTCTCCCGGAGCTAGTCATAACGGTACCATTACGAGCAATCCGTGTTGGCAAGACGCAATCGAACATATCGATACCACGAATAGACCCTTCCAATAGTGCATCTGGAGATCCGACTCCCATTAAATAACGAGGTTTGTCAGCTGGCATCAGAGGTACTGTATAATCTAAAACTTCATACATTAACGGCTTCGGCTCACCAACACTTAATCCTCCAATAGCATACCCCGGGAAATCCATGGAAGTCAACTCAATTGCGCTCTGTTTGCGTAAATCTTCGTACATCCCGCCTTGAATTATCGCGAACAAAGATTGGTCCTCAGGACGACTGTGACTTTGCAAACACCGCTCCGCCCAACGTGTTGTACGCTCAAGCGATTGCTTGGCGTAGCTATGTTCAGCAGGGAATGGCGGACATTCATCAAAAGCCATAATAATATCTGCACCCAGTGCATTCTGAATCTCGATTGATTTCTCTGGTGAAATAAACAGCTTGTCCCCATTAAGATGGGAGCGGAAGGCAACTCCTTCCTCGGTTATCTTACGCATTTCGCTTAATGAGAAAACCTGGAACCCTCCGCTATCCGTCAAAATCGGGCGGTCCCAATTCATAAATTTGTGAAGCCCCCCTGCTTGGCGTACAATTTCGTGCCCAGGACGCAGGAACAGATGGTATGTGTTACTCAAAATAATATGTGCATCCATCTGCTTTAATTCTTCCGGACTCATTGTTTTTACAGTCGCCTGAGTTCCAACGGGCATAAAAGCAGGCGTCTCAATCACACCATGGGGAGTATGAACTCGTCCCAAGCGTGCACCGGACTGCTTGCAGGTTTTGATAGGTTCATAAGTTACTGCTGGTGCCATAATGATCACTTCTTTCCTACATATACTAATAAATAAACATAGCGTCGCCGAAGCTAAAAAATCTGTATTCTTGCTCAACGGCTTCTCGGTACGCTGCCAGTATTTGCTCTCTTCCAGCTAAAGCGCTGATCAGCATGAGCAGAGTCGATTTGGGTAGATGGAAATTCGTAAGCAAAGCATCGACAATTTGAAACGTATAACCTGGGTAAATAAATATGCCAGTCCAACCACTGCAAGCTTGAAGCTCGCCTTGAACTTTACTTTCCCGCGCTGCCGTTTCTAATGTTCTAGCCGATGTCGTCCCTACCGCGATGACTTTGCGTCCATTGGCCTTTGCGAGGTTAATCGCATCCGCCGTTTCCTCGCCAACCTCGTAATACTCCTCATGCATATCATGAGTTTCTACATTGTCCACAGAAACCGGCCGGAATGTACCTAATCCAACATGCAGGGTAACATAAGCTAATTGTATTCCTTTTGCAGCTAGTCTATCCAAATATTCCTTGGTAAAATGCAAGCCTGCAGTAGGTGCAGCTGCTGAGCCCTCGTGTTTGGCATATACCGTTTGATAGCGCTCACGCTCGGGCAGCTGCTCTTTAATGTATGGAGGCAGCGGCATATGCCCTAAACGATCAAGAAGCTCAGGAAAAATACCCTCATAAGTAAAACGCAGCACCCGGTTACCCATAGTGCCTTCTTCTTCCACGGTTGCCGTAAGCAACGGAGAATCCGAACCATCTGGGTTCATCTCGCTCCCAAATGCGATTACAGCTCCAGCCCTCAGTCGTTTTCCAGGACGTACGAGAGCCTCCCATCTGTCACCTTCTAGCTGTTTAAGCAGCAATACCTCTGCTTTGGCACCGGTATCAGCCTTCACGCCAAAAAGCCGGGCTGGCAGTACCCGCGTATCGTTTAACACGAGTACATCCCCGGCTTCCAAATAATCAATGAGATCTTCAAATGTCTGATGTTTAATGTTTCCTCTGGCCTTATCCAAGGTAAGAAGTCTTGAGGAGGTCCGATCCTTTAGTGGAGTCTGCGCAATAAGCGACTCCGGCAATTCATAGTCAAATAATTCTACCTGCATATTCACGTCATTCCTTGATTATCGAGACTCCATCATAGTAGGTCTGCAATATTTTTTTGTAATCATAGCCCAGCTCGGCATAACCTTTGGCACCCCATTGGGACATGCCCAAACCATGACCAAATCCGGTCCCTTTGAAAAAAAACTTGGACGGCTGGTCTGTCATTCTCACTTTATTATTCCCACCCATAACAAAGATCTGAGAGCTTGCTGATTCTTTAGCCTGTCCGCTCCCAGCAGCGATAACAACTTTTGGAGAAGAGGCCGTCTGCTTACGTACGGTACCATTCGCCCCCTGTATAGTATAACTGCCCGTTTCCTCAATTTCAAACCGGGTACTTGGCAAATTGTTAAATAAGGTACGAAATGCATCTGGGTAAGCTGGCTTAAGCTCTTGTCCATTGGCCTTCATATTCGTAACACGACCCGAGGCACCTCGTGCCGATACTTCCAATTGCTCCAACGCACCGCCAATCGGCTGAGCAAGCACCGTGTTGACCTTCTCTTTCAGTTGGTCTGCAGCAAACGGTCCACGAATCCACGAATACGCATTGGACTCCACAGCCTGATCAATCACAATGAATTGGTCGCCAATGTCTACTTTGAAAACGGCAGGATTAGCTGTGTTGTCAACATATGGGGCAGAACGTACGCTGACACCGGTTCCTGTAGCTTCATAATAGATAAGGCCTGCAGCATTTTTTTGTCCGGTCGCTTTGGCATAGGATGAATGAATAAAGCCTGTTTTGCCATTCGGCAGAACAATTCGGTACCAAATGGCTTTACCTTTTTCTGCTCCATCATCCGGTGTTGCCGCACTTTTTAAATAATCGACCTTATTCCCCCACACTTCAGTTGGTTCAGCTGTCATACCTCCTGCATTAGAGCTAAACAAAGGGGTAATCAAGCCAGCCTTATCAGCAAGCACTTCTCCTTGTGTCGCTGATACCGCAGCAAGCGCAGAAGCAAATTCAGCGCCAGCGCCTTTATATGCTTGATCTAATGTCGTATCCGTTACATGCGCGATTTGGTATTTAACCCCCTGCTTAAGCGCATAGGTTCTTGCCGCAACAGCTTGAGCCTTCAGAGCTTCCAACGGCCACTCCTTACTTAGCTCGGAGCTGACTACTGACGTAACATACTGTTCAAATGGCAGCTCATTTACGACTGCAAGCTTGCCGTTCAACCTCGACAGCTCTATCGCGCCGCGGTAAGTCCGCTCAAATCGCTCCATCACTTTAATCGTTTCAGTCGTCTTAGGCGAAACAAGAAGCTTCACATTCGGGCCGCCAAGCAGCACGCGTTCGATTGTACTTGCCGCCGGACTGTCCGGCGCATCATCGAGCTCTGTACGCCTCAGCACATAAGATGCTGCTGCATCGACAGGCTGCAGCACAACTGCCGGAAGCACAGCACTCAGCTGCTGCTTCGCTGCGGCAAGCTCGGCGGCATCGGATGCGGCCGCCACCAAAACCGCGTATGCGGGCATTCCCGCCGCTACGTCCAGAACCGCAACATCCGCGTCAATACCGGCTTGCCCGATAGCAGCAGCTTGCTGCTGCGCTTCCGCTTCCGCTGCGTATACGCCAGCGTTCCAGTGCATCGGGCCGGTCACTGCGGATGCATAGCCCTTGACTAAGCTGCCGACAGCCGGCAGCGCAACAAGCTTCGTTAGCGCAGCTGAGGCAGCTTCCTTCGAAGCATAAGGCCCTACGCTGACCTGGTAAGCGATTTTGCCCTGCTTCGTTCTTTTGACCATTGCAGCGTCAATGCTCGCGTCGCTAAGCTTCTGTACGAGAGCTTTGACCTGCGCCGCCTCTCCAGTCTCCCACAGCAGCACACGATGAGTATCAAGCGAAGCCTTGACACTCATCTTCTCTGCCATAGAAAATGCCGGCTTGGAGCCGACAGCCGAGCGTAGTGCTATATCCAGACCCTTGTCAGAAGAAAGCGTGACAGCGGGCGTATTAGCGGCATACTTACCTGTATCCAGAAATAAAGCGACTCGTATCGCATCCAGCTTAGGTACAGCTGCCGCATAAGCTATGCCAATCCCCTCGCCTGATGGATGCATCAGACCCAAACCAACACCCAATGATGTTATGCAACCGATAACCAAGCAGCGTTTCAATGAAACCGGTTCTTTCCACAGCTTGCTTATATTTATTGAAGGCAGAAGCTTTCTCATGTTCTTCAGCATTCCTTTCTCATGTTGATAGATCTGTCAGGGCTACCGCAATCTAATGAGAGAAAACGTTAACGATTCTCGGGTACAGGTAAACCAAGATGGCTATAAGCTGTATGCGTAGCCATCCTCCCTCTTGGAGTACGCTGCAAGAAGCCAATTTGGAGCAGGTAAGGCTCATACACATCTTCTATCGTCTGGCTTTCTTCCCCGATCGTAGCCGCAATGGTATCCAAGCCAACAGGTCCCCCTTGAAAGCTCTGGATAATAGCTCGAAGCATTTTATGATCAATTTCATCAAGACCAAGATTGTCTATCTGTATACTTATTAGTGCTGCTTTGGCAATATCCAACGTAATGATACCGTCTCCTTTGACCTGTGCAAAATCACGCACACGCTTCAGCAAACGGTTGGCGATACGTGGTGTTCCTCTAGATCGCATTCCTACTTCACGAGCAGCTTCTCCAACGATCTGTACCTGCAAAATATCCGCCGTTCGGCTAACGATATAGGTCAGCTCGTCAACCGTGTAATATTCAAGGCGGCTTATTACGCCAAAACGGTCGCGCAGCGGAGCCGATAATAACCCCGCACGCGTCGTCGCTCCTACCAATGTGAACTTCGGCAGATCCAGACGGACCGAGCGTGCGCTTGGCCCTTTACCAATGATAATATCAAGTGCGTAATCCTCCATTGCCGGATACAGCACTTCCTCCACAGTTCGATGCAGACGATGAATTTCATCGATAAAAAGAACATCGCCCTCCTGTAAATTGGTCAATATCGCAGCAAGATCTCCTGGGCGTTCGATTGCCGGCCCTGAGGTCGTACGCATGTTAACTCCTAGTTCATTGGCTATAATATTGGATAAAGTCGTCTTCCCAAGCCCCGGCGGGCCATACAGCAATACATGATCGAGTGCTTCCTTACGCATCTTAGCAGCTTCTATATAAACCTTAAGGTTTTCTTTAGCTTGCGATTGACCGATATATTCAGCCAAATAGCGCGGGCGGAGGCTGAGCTCCATCGTCTGCTCCTCCATCATCAGATGGGCCGAAATGATACGGTCGTCTTCCATGTTGGATCGTTCTCCTTCCTATACATTATCGCGTTGATTGCT
The DNA here is from genome assembly GCF_013141765.1 of Paenibacillus foliorum. Classification (GTDB taxonomy): domain Bacteria; phylum Bacillota; class Bacilli; order Paenibacillales; family NBRC-103111; genus Paenibacillus_S; species Paenibacillus_S foliorum. Next base: position 134,699 of record NZ_WHOD01000087.1, on the reverse strand, counting down.
GAAACAGCGCCTGAAGCGCCAGCTTCATTACGACATCCACGGCTTCGCCGCCCTGAAGCTTGGGCTTGATCGCATGTCCTGCGCTGTCTGCCTCAGCCTCCGTATAGCCAAGCGCCAGCAGTGCCGCCTTTGCTTCACTCCATGCTCCGCTGCCTTGCGGCACAGCAAATAGATCTGCCCCGCCAGTAAAGACAGACAGTGAGTTTGCTTCCGAAGTCATCATCCCGCCCAGCTTGTCCTTCAAATCCAAAATCATTCGTTGCGCCGTCTTGCGCCCTATTCCGGGAAGCTTGATCAAGAAGCTGATATTTTCCTGCTGTATCGCTGCAGCAATTACTTCAGGCCGCCCGCCGGCCAATACGCCGATAGCTACCTTGGGACCGATACCATTAACTTCAAGCAGCATTCGGAACAAAGACTGCTCCTCCCGTGTCTGAAAACCAAACAGAAGATGCGCATCCTCACGTACCTGATAATGGATAAACAAAGTCGTTTCTTCCCCGTCCTTGGTCTGTACCGCAAAAGGATTGGCACAAAAAACCCGATAGCCAACTCCACGTACATCCAATACAACATATTCAGTCTCTCTATGTGCAACTATCCCTCTTAGAAAATCTATCATCGCTTATGTACCTCGTCTATTTTTTGCTGCATCGTGCAGGAATGGGCGTGACATATGGCTACCGCTAAGGCATCCGCCACATCATCCGGTTTCGGTACCGCAGATAAATGCAGAAACATACGGACCATTTCCTGCACCTGCTTTTTCTCAGCCTTCCCATAGCCAACAATCGCCTGCTTCACCTGCAGAGGTGTATACTCACCGATCTCCAAGCCTTTCTGCACTGCGGCCAGGATCAATACGCCTCTTGCTTGCGAAACAGCCATTGCCGTCGTCACATTCCGGTTAAAAAACAGCTTCTCAATTCCCACTGCATCAGGCTTATATGTATCAATGAGCTGCACCATCGAATCGTACACCATCTTCAAACGCACAGCGCTGTCCGTATGAGCCTCCGTCTGTATACAGCCATATTGCACCGGCACTAACCGGCTTCCCTGCTTATCTATTAATCCGAAACCGACTATCGCGATTCCGGGATCAATTCCCATAATACGCACAACTGACACACTCCCATCATCCCAAAAGCGAACATATGTGTTCACATTGCCCATTATATCAGAAATTACCACATCTGAACACAGTCCCAAAAGATACAATATACCTCAAACCCACTTCCAAAAAAGCAAAAAAAAATGAACCCGCCAGCTCTATAAGCGAGTTCATTCCACCTCTGAAGGACTAATTCATAAGTTGTTCCATTTCCTCCACAGCAAAATCTGCAAACGTTGATAGTACACTGTTGTATTCTGCCAGGTTATTAATAGGTATCCCACGGTACAATTGCTTAACAGTCTCATGAGGCAAACTACTCTCCAAATACTGTATATTGAGCTGGAAAAAGGTACGAATGACCTGCTTGTCCTCTGGTACCCCTTCAAAGAGAGACAAATTACCACCTGCGTCCAGACCGAAATATGCATTTTTTTTGCATTGAGGTGACAAATCTTCGATTTTTTCGTTAAAGATCACTTCACCAGCTTTATTCAATTTGACAGACAAATTTGGATGTTCCTTATGATATTGTAAAATTTGCTGCGCGTTCATCATACCCAACATTTGTATTTCTTCACCGCATACATATGTTTTTTGTGAATATGCACCTCGCTGCCCATTCATTTGCTTCATCACCGCACGCACTTCTTCCTCTGGTTGCTCCCCATCAATTTGATGAGTAAATACTTCTTCTGTTGCCCTCATGCCAATGGAATGGGAACTATCTTGTCTCAATAAAATAACAGCTATTGAACCAATCCCCACCAGTAATAATACTGCCGCCAAATTCAACCACCGACGCTTCCAACGCAGCTTTTTTTTCAATTTGCCCAGCAAGCTGAAAAGCATCTTCCGTATCCCCTTTTATATCAGATAGTATTCTTACTATTTTTCCCATGGATACGTAGGTTTATACCGAACTCATATTCACCTAACAAGGGAAATAGCAATTCACACTATCAACTACAACAAAAACCGGGAGCATTCACTCCCGGCATCCTACCCTACTCTAGTTACTTACACGTTAATCCAAGGCGATTGTTGAGATTTTCCTTTGGGGGAGCTGTTGCGGCGTTTTTTTTGCGTTAATCTTTTCACAGCAGCTTCAGTTGAAGGAATTGTTCTTTTGGAGCTTTTTGTATGATTTACCTTAGCTTTTTCCTCTTTTTGAGAAACTATTGTCGGGCTCTCCACTTGCTGTAGAGGCTGTATGTTTTCATTTGCTCGGTCATGACAGCCGCAATTGCATCCCTTGTTAACATTAGCCATTCCCAATGGAGACTCGTATGAAGGATAAGCTTGATTAGCATACGAAGGAAATCCCGGACCCGGAAAAGCATTTGTCATAGCAACTGCATCATAAGGCATCTGGAACCAAGGTGGTGCTTCCATCTCATGCATCATCATGTTCGGATAAGGAGTATGAGGAAAATGATGACCGGCATGGGCGAAAGCAGGGTGTTCGGCAATCGGAAACTCTGCATGAGGGCCATAAGGGTAGGGCATTGCCTGCTCATAAGATGGAAAAGCCGGTCCTCCACAACCGCAATCGTTGAAGTTTGGCTGCTGTGGGGGCATGAAATAGGCTGGCATAGTTGCTGCTTCCGGATAGGGGGTATAGGGCATGTTGTCTGCCGAAGGTAATTCATGAAAAGATGGCTGCTGATGTATATTCCACGACTCATAATCGAATGAAAAAACCTCAGTCGCAGGTACTTGAAATTGCTGGAACAAATCCTTATTTGACTCCTCCGGCATGTGAGCTTCCATTGTGAATTCCGGCATATACGGAAGCTGAGCTGCAGGCTTTTGTACTTCCATAATTGGCGCTATTTGCTCACTAGGCTTAGCTTCCATAATCGGCGCTATTTGCTCACTAGGCTTAGCTTCCATAATCGGCGCTATTTGCTCATTAGGCTTAGCTTCCATTATTGGTGCAACTGGCTTAGCTTCCATTTTTTCAGCTTCGTTACTTACCATCGGTTCATTGTTCTCAACCATATGCGCAGGCTCAGAAGGTGTAGGTATCGGAGGCTGGGCCTTAGGATTGTATGAATGTCCATGTTGATCATAATGATGCTGGTGCTGGTGATGTGGTTTTGACGGAGATTTCAGTTTCGGAATGTAGACGGCTTCTCCGGTCATTAATACATTAGGATTTTTTAGCTGTGGATTCGCCTCAATCATTTCCTGCAAAGGAACGTTCCAGGCTTTCCCTAGCTTCCACAGAGAGTCTCCCTGTACTACAATATGCTTATAGAGATAATCAGTCGGCGGGATAACCGGCTTTGGCGCATTTGGGATTTTCACCTTCATGCCCACTTCAATGACATTTGGATCGGCGATTTGAGGATTATTTGCGATTAACTTATCCAGTTCTACGTTATACTTGTTAGCTATATCGTAGAGAGTATCGCCTTTCTTTACCATATGAATCTTCACTGCATAACCTCCTTCGGTTTTTCGTAAGATACCCTCCGTCCACCTGAATCCAAGGCTTTCCAGAATGGCCTCTCGACAAACATACGCTTCGTTTGCATGGATATGGAATCACCACAATACTTCTGGTTCTGCCTTAGTAAATCGGCATCAGTATCCCTATCACATGCACCAAAACAAAATGACATTACAGTTTATGCAGGAAGGTGGGCATTTGACCATGAATTGAGAAAAAAATGCAAAAAGAACCTGCGTACCAGTACCTCGTACGCAGGTTCTTCCTGAAAATGGGAGCTTAATTATTCGTAAACCTTGACACCATCGATTTCAACTAACTTGCGGAACTCTTTCAGTAAATTCATTGTGATCGGACCTGCTTTGCCTTCGCCGATTGTTCTTGCATCAACCTCACGGACTGCAATAACCTCAGCTGCTGTTCCGGTGAAGAATACTTCATCCGCCACATAAACATCATGAAGCGTAAACGGCTCTTCTTTAACTTTATATCCAAGCTTATCACTGATTTCAATGATGGCTGCACGTGTGATGCCTTCCAATGCACCACAGTAGCATGGAGGGGTGAAAATAACACCTCTTTTAATAATAAAGATGTTATCTGATGAACCCTCAGCCACATACCCCTGAGAGTTCAACATAATCGCTTCGCCAACCCCAGCTAGATTTGCTTGAATTTTCACCAAAATATTGTTCAAATAGTTTAACGATTTGATCTTCGGATTTAACGCGTCCGGCACATTACGGCGCGTTGATACCGATACGGTTTTTAGCCCGTTGATATAAGCTTCTTCCGGATAAATCGACAACTGCTCTACAATAATAATGATATTCGCTTTGGGCGAACGACGTGGGTCCAAGCCCAGGTCACCAGGTCCACGTGACACCACAAGACGTATGTAGCCGTCGCGCAGCTCGTTGCGGCGGATAGTTTCGTTAAGCACTTCCTGCATTTCGCTTTGCTTTAATGGAATATCAAGCATGATCGATTTGGCTGAATCGTATAAGCGGTCTAAATGCTCCCTGGATTTAAAAATGTTGCCGTTATAAATCCGAATCCCTTCAAAAATCCCATCACCGTACAAAAATCCGTGATCATAGACAGAAATCTGTGCATCTTCCTTGCTCACGTACTTGCCGTTTAAGTAAATGACTTGTGCCATATAACTTATTACACCTCCGGATGTGTGGGTTCAAAAGAATAAGTGGGATAGCAGCCTAATATACGAACCTGACAACCAATCGCTTCAATTTCTTGAAGAGCTGCCGGGAGCAAAACAGAATCCATGGAAGCCTCAATATCAATAAAGAAATAATAAGTGCCTAACTTCTTTTTCGTAGGTCTTGACTCGATTTTGGATAAATTAATACGACGCCATGCAAAAGCTGACAGCATCTGATGCAGCGCCCCTGGATAATCATCCGGCAGAGTTACCAAAATAGTCGTCTTGATTGCAAGGGGCTGTCCTTTCAGTTGAATCGGCTCGTGGCCTATGAGAACAAACCTTGTATGATTATTTTGATGGTCCTGCACATCCTGCGCCCAAGTGTTCAATCCGTACAAGGCTCCAGCAGATAATGGCGACAGTGCGGCCACATCCGGCCGTCCCAATTCCTTTACAAGCCTAGCGGCTTCCCCATTGCTGCCTACCTGCTCCAGCTCAACATGCGGTAAATAACGCTGCAAAAACTGTCGGCACTGTGACATAGTAACGCTATGCGACACGACCTTGGACAAACTGCGGCAATCTGTCTCTAATGCTTCGCCCAGCGGCTGAATCCCATGAAGACTGATTGAGATAGGGTATACCCATTCCGCCTGCATAGGAACATCCACTTCATTGGCCAGCCAATCCAAATGCAATCTGACAGAGCCATCGAACGTATTTTCAATCGGAATGACGCTGTAATCGCTTTTACCGCTTACTGTCGACATAAATACATCGTCAATCAGGCTGCAGTTAACATACTCGAAAGCTTCTGTTCCTAGAAAATGATGTGCTGATTCTTCGGTGAATGTACCTGGTCCCAAAAGCGCGATTCGCTTCATCCTCGGACCTCTCCTTTGATGTTTTCGAATAATGTACACCTTTCATCAAAGTGTGTCAACACCTGAACGCCACTGCTCGCCGGCTTCAACCACAGCAGCGTTGCTTCGATCTGCTCGCCGCGAAGCGTGCCCTGCAGGAACTGCTCCAGCTCCGCCTTGCGGGAGCTGTCACGATCAACGAGTGCGAGCATCGTCGGCCCCGCGCCACTCAAGGCAACGCCGAGCGCGCCGTGCTCCGTCGCCTCGGCGAGAATCTTGCTGAGCCCTGGCACTAGCGGGGCTCGGTAAGGCTGATGCAGCGCATCTTTCATCGCGCGCGGGATCATGTCGAGCCGCCCGGTGCAAAGGGCGGCTACCAGCACGGATGAATGCCCGACGTTGTAAACGGCATTCGCCAAGCTCTGCTCGCGCGGCAGCACGTGCCGCGCTTTCTCCGTCGACAGCTGGAAGTGGGGTATCGCCACCAACACTTCCAGCCTGTCATCAGGCTCGACGCGGATATGCTCCGCGCGCTCGCCATCCCAGAAGGCGACGACAAGACCGCCATATAGCGATGCACCGACATTATCGGGGTGCTGCTCCAGCGCCGTCGCCATTTGAAACAGAGTGTCATCGGACAAAGGACTGCCGATGAGCGCATTGGCAGCGGCCAAACCACCTACGATGGCCGCCGCGCTGCTGCCAAGCCCCCTTGTCAGCGGGATATCGCTGTACATTGAGATTTCCAGCTCTGGAATCAGGACTCCTGCCTTTTCAAACACCATTTGAGCCACTTCGTAAATCAAATTCGATTTATCCGTCGGTATCCCTTTCATCTGATCGCCGATCAGATGAATCTTCGTTGCCGCAGCTTCGCTCATTTCTATCCATGCATATAAATCCAGTGCCATTCCAAGCGTATCAAATCCCGGTCCTAGATTCGCAGTACTTCCCGGCACTTTGACGCGTACTTTTCTACTGCCTATCTCCATCTTACGACTCCTTTAGCCCTGCAGCTTTTGAATGGCTTTCACAAATTATTATTTTAACCTTCCACTCGGTATACACTCTTGATGGCGTGAACTACGTCCATCGCTTCGAATTGATGTAACACTTTTTTCATTGAAGCTTGGTTCGCATCATGGGTAATGATGATAATTTCAGCATTTGGATTCAAAGAGTTCGGATGCTGCAGCACAGATTCCAAGCTCACCTCATGCTGAGCAAACACTTGTGTAATTTGTGCAAGCACGCCTGCTTTATCTGCTACATGAAGCAAAATGAAGTTTTTCGAAGCGATTTGCTCATCCGTCTTCAATTTCTTTTCCTTGTAAGGTGCAAATCCGCGCTGACCGTTAATACCCAGCTTCAGATTGCGTACTACCGCTACCAAGTCAGCTACAATCGAAGTTGCAGTAGGCATTTCACCTGCGCCTGGACCGTAGAACATAGTCTCGCCCACGGCTTCGCCGTATACATAAACTGCATTGTAAACACCATTCACGGATGCTAATGGATGAGAAGTTTTCACCATTGTAGGCTGTACGCTGATACTGATGTGCTCGTCATTACGCTCTGCGATGCCAAGCAGCTTCACTTCATAGCCCAAACGTTTGCCATAAGTGATATCCTCTTTCGTTACTTGACTAATGCCTTTAACTGTTACATCACTTAGAGATACGTTGGCGTGGAAGCCAAGTGTTCCAAGAATCGTCATTTTGCGCGCAGCATCAAAGCCCTCCACATCCGAAGTCGGATCAGACTCCGCATAGCCAAGCTGTTGGGCCTCCTTCAGCACGTCATCATAGGCAGCGCCCTCTTGACTCATTTTCGACAAAATATAGTTCGTTGTCCCATTTACGATTCCCATAATTTTAGTAATACGATCTGAAGAGAATCCTTCAACCAATGTGCGGATAATAGGAATTCCACCAGCTACACTAGCTTCATAGAAAACATCGCAGCCCTTTTCAGCAGCTTTAGCCAATATTTCCTGACCATGCAGCGCCATTAAATCTTTATTAGCCGTTACTATATGCTTGCCTCTGTCCAAAGCTTCCAGCATGTACTTTTTGGCCAGATCTATGCCGCCCATCACTTCCACAACGATATCTATTTCAGGATTTTCAATAACATCCCACGGATTCTCAGTCAGTACATCAGCAGAAACGGAAATGTTTCTCGCCTTGCTTTTATCCTGAACCAAAATTTTCGCAATTTCAATTGCAGCGCCCGTCTGACTGAGCAAATCCTGCTGATGACCTTCCACAATTCTTACTACACCCGTTCCAACAGTACCAAGTCCTAGTAATCCCACTCTTATAGGTTTCATATAGGTTCCCCCTCTAATTTTTACTATCCTTGACCGACCAATGTAGCTCTGCTTACACCGTCCTGATCATGCAAACGGTCCAGTAAGAAAGACACATTCTCACCCATTTGCGAAGTTTCCACAGAAATGACTACATTCGCCACACCTTGGAGCGGAATGGTTTGATGAATCGTCAGAACGTTCCCCTCGAGCCCAGCAATCATCGCTAACACTCTGGATAAAATGCCAGATCGGTGCTCCAGATCCATCGAGATAGTCACAATCCGCTCCCGGTCAAGCTTACTTAGTGGAAAAATACCTTCTTTATATTTGTAAAAGGCACTTCGACTCAATTCCACCTGTTCGACCGCTTCATGAATGGTTTTCACTTCACCACGGGCTAGCAGTTCCTTTGCATGGACAGTTTTAACCAGTGCTTCAGGCAAGATATCCTCCCGAACCAAATAGTAACGTTCATGACCATTAGGCTTGATCTCTGCTGCTTTTTTATCCAGCACTGTGACAGTCCTCTCTAGAAAGACGAATGTTTCTACCTAGTGGACATTATATCGAAAAGAATGCAATACGGCAATAGGCTATTTACAGGTCAGCACAGGTGTCATCAAATTTCCACAACTGTACGCTATCCAAGCCGAACTTATCCATGATACAGTTGGAAAAGAACACCGAGCATGGGCAGGAACCGTAAAACCGCTCTATACAGAAAAGGAGAGAATACGCTTGTTCCGAACACGCATGATCGCTACTGCAATGCTTTTTAACGGCAATGATTTGTTAATGATGAAAAGATCGCTTAGCCGCACTTTAAATCCTGGAATGTGGGCTGCTGTAGGCGGCCATATGGAACCAGAGGAGCTAAATGACCCCCGCACCACCTGTCTAAGAGAAATCTATGAGGAAACGGGTTTGAGTGAATCTGAAATTTCGGATTTGCGTTTGAGATATATCCTAATTCGTATCAATCAGCAGGAGGTACGTCAGCAGTTTATTTACTCTGGTCACACAACAAGAAGAGATGTTTTGCAAACCGATGAAGGCGTGCTCCATTGGATTCCTCGAGAGCAGGTGTTGCATCGCGAGATCCCCTTTATTTTTCACCGCTTGCTGGAACATTATTTACAGATCGGTCCCGCTCCCCATGTTTGGGTAGGAACAGCAGGATTTACCGATACAGCTAAACCCACCGTTCATTGGACTGCCTTGAGTGACCCAAACACCGTATAACTCATTCAGTTACCAACGTCCTGAGCGTCCTTGGCAATTACCTTCTCTATAATCTCTAAAAAACCGTAGGAATGAATCCCTACGGTTTTTGGATTGAAATTCATTCTGATTTCACACTTCCCCCACACTTCAGTTCAGTTTCCCTTGTTTGCGGGCTAATTCTAATTCGCCTGTCGCGGACGAAATTCGCTTTTATTGCTTAGCTCCCGCCATTTGTCCAGCATCTTCTGAGCTTCTTTACGCTGAAGCAGAGAACGTGCCAACTGGAAGCCCTCTTCATAGGATCCCACCTTATCAAACCAGTACAATCTCAGGCCTGCATTAAAAATAACATGCTCCCGTTCATTGCGCACCTCAGCAGAGTCGTCCCCGGCAATTACCTGGGCCAGCAGCCTTAACTGCTCCTCCTTCGTGCATTTTTCCAGTGGATCCCCACGAAAACCAAAGGTCGCAGGATCGATACTGTTAGATTCATCCCCCCATGCCGTAACCTTACGGATCAAGCTTATTTTATAAATCGGTAAATCCTCTGAGCCTTCGATCCCCTGTACAATGTATGCTGTATCAAAGCCGGATTTCGGAAGTAGCTGAATCAAATGATTCATTGCCGTTTTATGATTGACACCAATGATAATATTCTGTGAGTGAATCGGATTAATAACCTTTTCTACTGTATTAAAAAAAGTTCTCAGTCCCATCTGCTCACGTACGGAGCGAACACGCCCAAAAGGCGGACAAATCAGATCTGTCCAAATAAAGCCGATATTAAGGCTCAAAAAGATTTTCTCCCATTCCCTGGCTTCCAGCTCTACTTGTATACCTAATCCCTCAAGAAGCTCCTTTAAGGATAAGCCCAGCTTGGGAGGCAGAGATTCGCTGCCATGCAGCACCTGCGGAAAACCAACAGAAGCAATGACCAGACTGACAGGAATGGTTATAGGAAAATAGTGCCGCCCATCATATGGTCCAGCACAATTAAGAGAGTTTGAGAATGAACGGTAAGGTAATGAATATTTTCGAAAAACATCAATAAAGCCCATCATTTCTTCATCTGCTTCACCCTTCATCCGCATAGCCATTAAAAATGCCGCTGTTTGAGCATCCGTCGATTCTCCTCGGGCGATCGTGTGAGCTGCTGCTACCGCTTCATCATAGGTAAGGTTTCTCGAGCCTACTTTACCTGTACCTATCGTCTTGATCCATTGCTTCATGATGTACACCTCATTTCAAGTCTTTTTGAAACTCTATTTGCCTCAAAACCAACATAAACGTCAAATTCGCAAGCAGAAATACCCGCTTACGAATTGAACCCCACCGTTCAACATACCTTATGAAGGGTTGATCTGCACCGCGCATACTTTGAACTCCGGCATTTTGCAGGTCGGATCCAATGCCGGATTTGTCAAACGGTTGATGCATTGATCATTGCCCCAGTGAAATGCGACAAATACAGTGTCTGGTCTAATTTTTTGTGAGAATTTGACCTTGAGCCGAATGGTTCCCCGCTTGGAAGAAACCTTTGCGTGCCCTCCATTCACAAGCCCGATTTCACCTGCCGAATCCGGATGAATTTCCAGCAGCGGCTCAGGGTATTTCGAATTCAGCTCTGATGTATGCCGTGTTTGGACTCCAGATAAGTAGTGCTGCAGAACACGACCGGTAGTCAATAAATACGGATACTTTCGTGTTGCTACTTCCTTCGGGTTTTGATGCTCGATTGGAGTCAACTGCGCTCGACCATCCTCATGCTCAAATCGGTGCTCAAACATTCTTGGTGTTCCGGGATGCCCCTCCTCCGGGCACGGCCAGAACATGCCGTGCTGCTGCTCCAGCAACGAATAAGTCATCCCGTAGTAATCTGCCTTCCCACCCTTGGACGCCACCCTCAGCTCATTAAATATCTCTTCAGCCGATTGGTATTGGAAGTATTGACCTTTACCTAATACAGAAGCGATATCGCAAAGGATTCTCCAATCTAAGCGAGCTTTTCCGGGCAGTGGCCTCAATGCTCTACGAACTAAGACACGCCCTTCAAGCTGCGTCATAGTCCCTTCATCCTCCAAATAGGCGGAGCCAGGGAGTAGAATATTCGCCAAACGCGCTGTCTCGGATTCGAACAGATCTATAACCAACAGAAATTTCAATTTCTTCAAAGCTTTCTCTACCATATGGCTATTCGGGTTCGAAACAATTGGATTTGAACCAAGAATGATAAGTCCTTTGATCTCACCGCGGTCAATGGCTTCCATCATTTCATAGGCGGAAAGCCCTTTGCGCGGCAGCTCTTCTTCAGGAACTCCCCACACCTTGGCAATATACGCCCGATGCTCAGGATTCTCAATCAAACGGTAGCCTGGAAGCTGATCTGCTTTCTGACCGTGTTCCCGGCCCCCTTGACCATTAGCTTGGCCGGTAATAGCACCATAGCCACAGCCAGGTTTACCAATCTTGCCGGTAACCAGTACAAGATTAAGAAAGTTGCGGACATTGGCTACCCCACTTGCATGCTGCTCCACACCTCTTGCCGTAAAAATCATTCCGGTCTCGGCTTGACCGTACATCCGCGCCGCCTCTGTAATTTGCTGCGGGGAAACTCCTGTCAACGCAGACACTTCGGATAATGATACTTTATTAACATGCTCCACAAGCTCAGCGTAACCATTAGTCCTCTTCTCCAGAAAGTCAGGATCGGTGTACCCTTCATCCAATATAACCTTAAGCATCCCATTAACTAGAGCGGCATCGTATCCTGGCTTCACCTTAAGATGCAGGTCTGCAATCGAACAGGTCGCTGTTTCTCTAGGATCTATAACAATGATCTTACACCCCTCCTGCCGCGCCTTCCGGAAATACTGCATAATCGTAGGCTGACATTCGGCTATGTTGGTTCCTGCTAAAATAATGCATTTAGCCAACGGCACTTCAGTCAAAGGGTTCGAAAGCCCACGGTCAATTCCAAAGGTCAGGTTCGAGGCTCCTGCTGCTGCCGACATACAGAAACGACCATTGTAATCGATGTACTTGGTTTGCAATGCAATTCTCGCAAATTTACCAAGAACATAACATTCCTCATTTGTTAAGGAACCACCACCATAGACTCCTATGGAGTCGTTCCCATACTTCCCTTGGAGAGTTTGCAATTGAATTCGAATTTCCTCTAGCGCCGCTTCCCACGAAACCTTCATCAGCTTGCCTTTTTCACGAATCATAGGATACTTCAACCGACCCTCGTCAACAGCATGAACATGGGCGTTTAACCCTTTTACACAAAGCCTGCCGTCAGTCACTGGATCCTCTTTGTTCGCTGATACTGAGTACCTGCTGACCATGATGGACTTTTCTTCATGCAAATTCATTGTGCACTGCACACTACAATATGGACATTCTGTTTGGGTCGTTATTTCTCGCCTAGTCATTGCAGCCTGTTGCTTCTGAAAATGCTTAAGAAATTCGTTCATCTTTACTCACACACCTTATTTCTGCCTAATTAAATCTGGAGCAGCTTTATTAGTAATTGACTCCGGAACCAGATGCTGCCCAAGCTTTTCTCCAACCCCGAGTAACCACGTAGAATACTAGAGTCATAACCAGTACTATCGATGCAATAACTATAAAACCAGTTACATGAGATCCTGTTGCTTGCTTTAAAGGACCCAGAATATTATTCGGGAGAAAAAATCCGCCAAATCCGCCAACCGCGCCTACAATTCCTGTTACAAGCCCAATTTCTTTTGGAAAACGCTGAGGCACAAGCTGGAATATCGAACCATTCCCCATCCCTAAGCATGCCATCATCACACTTGTAATTAGTAACATAATCATAAAGGAGCTAGGCATCGTTGACACGAGAAACGCACAAATGGTAACAACTGAATATAAGACCAGCATAAAGCGCATACCGCCAATTTTATCTGCAATATATCCTCCAATTGGTCTAAACAAGCTCCCAGCGATAACCGTGATCGTAACCAGATAACCAATTTGAACTCTACTTAAGCCATCGGCAACCGTTTTGTCACCATAGACATCATAAAAGAAAATACTGAAATAATTAGAGAAACCAACAAACCCACCAAAGGTTATGGCATAAAAAGCGCTAAACCACCACGTATCTATATTTTTAAAAGCTGACATGTAATCCTTAAAATTTTTAGGAGCTGGTTGATTGGGACTATCCTTCGCCATAAAGACATATACGATTAAGACCAGTAGCAATGGAATAATACATAGACCAAAAACATTGTGCCACCCCATAGTAGCTGCCAATTGAGGTCCAAAGAAAGTCGCTAAGGCAGTACCGCTATTTCCTGCGCCTGCTATCCCCATTGCTAGACCTTGATATTGAGGCGGATACCAGCGGCTGGCGAGTGAGAGTGATACAGCGAAGCTTGCACCAGCAATACCTAGCAAGAAGCCGAGTGCTTGAACTTGACTTAAACTTGTTCCTCCGAGCCAACCCCAAGCCAGTGGAATAATAGTCAGAATCATTCCGATAATTCCTGCTTTCCTAGAGCCAATCCGATCCGCTAACACCCCCATAGGAATACGGAAGATCGATCCCCCTAAGGTGGGAATTGCAACCATCGTCGCTTTCTGAGTGTCTGTTAGTCCGAAGTCCTTAGTAATATAAAGCGATAAGGCTCCACACAAGACCCATATCATAAAACTAACATCAAAATAGAGAAAAGCTGACAACAAACTTGGAAAATGACCGGATTTCTTGAAACTTTTCATATCCATAAGCTATGACCTCCAACAATTCATTGTTTTACGTTTAATTCGAGTCAGGTTTCATGACATAAATATAATATACAATCGAAATCCGAAAAGTACAATGCTTTTTTTATAGAAAGTTCACGTTTTTTCCAATTTTTCTTTATATCATTCTTGTTTATTAACTAACGATCATTCATTAACGAACATTAGCAGAAAATAAAGTAAGAATTGTTCGCAAATTAATGACTTTTACAAAAAACAAGAGCACAAACCTCACATCATTATGACGTGGAGTAAGCGCTCCTTAATTTCTTATTCAGCTATGAATTATTCTCTTTCGACAAATTCAAATTCGAAATCACCAATTCGAACCGTTTGTCCATCCTTAGCGCCACGGTCACGTAAAGCTTGATCAATACCTTTTTTACGCAAAATGCGAGCAAAACGCGTTATAGATTCTTGAGTGCTGAAATTAGTCCGCTTGATAAGCTTCTCAATGCTAGGGCTTTCGACCACAAAATCTTCATTATCACGACGTATAATGTAATCCTCATCGTCTTTGGCTTCTAGCTTATACACTTTACGCTCGGACAGATCTACTAAATCCTCCACCAACGGCATCTCCGGAATTGTCACCAGCAGATCTGCTACTTTGTACAACAACTCCTGAACCCCGTCCTTAGTTACCGCAGATATCGGCTTAATCAGCACTTCTGGATTAATTTCCGCCAATCGGCTCGCAAATGCAGCCAGGTTCTCCTCCGCATCAGGCATATCCATTTTATTGGCAGCAACAATTTGCGGACGACCCTCTAACTTAGCATTATAAAGCTTAAGCTCATCATTGATCTTCAGCCAATCATCAAAAGGATCGCGCCCTTCGGTTCCCGCCATATCAATAACGTGGACAATAATCCGTGTACGCTCGACATGTCGCAGGAACTCATGGCCAAGCCCAACTCCTTGATGAGCCCCTTCGATCAACCCTGGCAAATCCGCCATAACAAAGCTGCGGCCATCCCCAACATCTACGACACCCAAATTAGGTGTTAGCGTTGTAAAATGGTATGCGCCAATCTTAGGCTGCGCCGCAGATACGACAGACAGCAATGTTGACTTTCCAACACTCGGAAATCCAACCAAGCCCACATCCGCCATCACTTTAAGCTCCAGCACAAGCCACCGCTCCACGCCTTCTTCACCATTCTCAGCAACTTCCGGAGCTGGATTGTTCGCTGTCGCAAATCGGGTATTACCGCGTCCTCCGCGGCCCCCTTTGGCCACAACCACTTCTTGCCCATGGCGTGTCAAATCAGCCAAAATCTCTTGAGTGTCATCATCGATAACTACCGTTCCAGGCGGCACCTTAACAATCATATCTTCAGCATTAGCGCCATGCTGGCTCTTATTGCGTCCTTTTATTCCGCGATCAGCCTTAAAATGCTTTTGATAGCGAAAATCAATCAATGTCCGCAACCCTTCTTCCACCCGAAATATTACGTCGCCTCCGTTGCCGCCGTCGCCGCCCCCTGGCCCGCCTTCAGGAACATACTTCTCCCTGCGGAATGCAACTAGGCCATCGCCGCCGTCGCCGCCCTTAACATATATTTTTGCTTTATCCAGAAACATAAAATCACCTCTTATTTGCTTATGTACAGAATGGTACTTCTATATACATAGCCGCATGCCGTTCATCTAGCAGCTGAATGTCCCATTTTACCGTTTGAATTGATTCAAACATTACTCTCTCCAGTTCAGCAGCCAGAACATCAGCCCCTATCAAACCTTGATACTGCAATTCAATTAGTAACAAATTTGATTTTTCAGTAAATTTAACTACAAGATCATGTAGCCCAAGCCCATCCCCATTAAAGACGGAACATCTTTTAAACACCTGAATCAAGTCCATCAGCAGCCGACCCACACCTTGCGAGTCCAATGGCAGTTCATTCAAATGAACTTCCCGTTCCATTTCGATCTCCAACAATAAATCTTTGACCTCTGCTTGAAAGGACAAAAGATAAACAATCAATTCTGCATTTCCTAACTTAGAAATATAACTTTCCTGCTGAACCTTATTTTTTATTTTCTCCATAAGGTCCTCTAATTTATCATACTTTTTTAATTTCACATATCCAAACAACAATTGAATTTCATTCATCCAATCGTGACGATAATGGTTAAATAGGTGGATTAATCGGAGATTGGGATCAACTCCTGCATCTTCGCTATCCAATGCATGTTCTAAGCTGCGTTGCTTCCCTGTTACTTCTTCATTCTTAGTCCGATTTGACTTCATGCGCACCTCTCCAATCCGTATAACCTGATTCTAACCATATAATCATTTGAATGTAAATATGCTTTTTTCCCGCTCCCACAACCTCCGAATACATGAAAAAACCCCAGCGATCCTGGATCGCCGGGGTTATCGTCGATGATGGTATTACACTTCTACAGCTGCAGCTACAGGAGCTACAACAACTGGGTAGACGCTAACCTTTTTGCGATCGCGACCCAAACGCTCAAACTTCACAACGCCTTCAATCTTTGCAAACAACGTATCATCGGAACCGATGCCCACGTTATTGCCCGGATGAATTTTCGTACCGCGTTGACGTACCAAAATGCTTCCTGCTGTAACTTGTTGGCCGTCTGCACGCTTCGCGCCAAGACGTTTACCAATGCTGTCACGACCATTCCTAGTGGAACCTACACCCTTCTTGGATGCGAACAACTGAAGATTTAATTGTAGCATGGATGTCTACCTCCTTCACTTAGTGTTTGTCTTGCAATGCTATATATGCACCATACGATTGTTCAATCGATTGCAGCATGACGATCATAGATTCCAACAGCAACTGCACCTTAGCTTTCAACTCTGCATCAAGGTTATCGGCAACCTGCACATGGAGTAATCCATGCTCGGTAACGACTTGTAATTCAAGTCCCAAAAGAGCCTCAACAGCGTTGACAGTACCTACAGTAACTGCCGAAACACCGGCGCAAACAATGTCTTTGCCGGATTCGTCATACAATGCATGACCTTTCACCCGAAATGACTCAATACAGCCATCCGGTTTACGCTTAACAGTAACCCTAATCATACCTTATATCCTTAAGCCTGGATTTTTTCAATCACAACTTTAGTGTAAGGCTGACGGTGACCTTGCTTACGACGGTAGTTCTTTTTGGCTTTGTATTTGTAAACGATGATTTTCTCACCTTTACCATGCTTTTCCACTTTCGCGGAAACAGCAGCGCCGGATACCAATGGAGCTCCCAAAACTAAACCGGACTCTTTGGATACAGCCAATACTTTGTCAAAAGTTACAGCATCGCCTTCACCTGCATTCAGTTTCTCGATGTAAAGTACATCGCCTTCCTGAACTTTGTATTGTTTACCACCTGTTTCAATAATAGCGTACATTCATAGCACCTCCTCATGTCTCAGACTCGCCTAAAGCCAGGTGACCCGTCCCACTAAGGAACGCGTTCTTAAACCCGCTTCGCGCGGTTACAGCATGTCAAAAGCAACACACCTGAATATTTTATCATAATTGATAAATCATTGCAATGCCTATTTAGACCAAACCCAACCTGTTCCTTCACAAACTTTACAACGAATCACATGCAGCTTCTGCTTGCCGTCTTTTACCTTTTTTCGTGTTAGTTCAACAAGTCCCAACCGGGTCCAGCCGGCTATAGCATTCTTGGTACGGTCTTTTTTTGTTTCTTCTAAAAGTGTTTCAAGTACATGCTTCCGGTTAGACTCTGACTCCATGTCAATGAAATCGATCACGATCAAGCCGCCAATATCCCGGAGCCTTAATAACCTGGCAATGTCCTTTGCTGCCATTAGATTAGTGTCATATGCAGTCTGCTCTAAATCAATACTTCCTGTGTATTTGCCTGTGTTCACATCAAAGACAGTTAATGCTTCTGTATAGTCGACAATCAGGTACCCCCCGTTGTCCAACCATATTTTACGTTTAAAACCACTCTGAAGCTGCTGATCAACTTGATACACAGAAAACAGGGAGCCTGCTCTGGTGTCAAACTGACGAACCCTGTCTCGCAGCAAAGGGGCTGACCATCCGACCATCGCGGCTATAGAGCCGAAGGCTTCCTTGTCATCCACCCAAAGCTCATTTACATCTTCACGAAAACCATCGCGAATCCATCTTGTAAGCAATCCAAAGTCCGTATATACCTTACGGGGAGCTTTACCCGGCTGCTTCACAAGTTGTTGTACCACTGTCCAACGTCGTCTTAATTCTTCCAGATCAGCTGCAAGCAGTTGCTCCGCAACTCCTTCTGCTGCTGTTCTAGCTATAAATCCTTCTCCTTGAAGAAGCTGGCTTTCGGCTGCCTGCTTTAATCTCGTCCGCTCCGCTTCATTCTCGATTTTACGGGAAACCCCTATATAATCGGCCTCCGGCATATACACTCCCCATCTTCCTGGAATGGAATGATGCGTCGTTACTCGTGCACCTTTGGTTCCGACTGGCTCCTTTACAACTTGAACCAGTAAGGTTTGTCCTACTTGCACTAAATCCGTAATGGCCGGTTTCTGCTTAGGATGCTTATCTAGATGAGCAGGTAAAATATCGTCAATATATAAAAATGCGTTTTTTTCCAATCCAATATCTAAAAATGCCGCTTGCATCCCCTGCAAGACCGTCATTACGCGTCCCAAATACATGTTTCCTGCCAATTGCTCGATTCCGCGTGATTCGCTGTCATACTCGACAAGCTTACCGTTTTCCAATACAGCCACTTCTATTTGCTCTTGTCCGCATTGAACCAGGATTCGCTTCATATTTTCCACCTCGGACTCCATTTTACATGAAAAGCTCGGAAATCGCACATCCCCGCTTGGATTCATTAAAATAGGAATGCAGCAAAGGTTGTTCAGGGAGCACCGTACGTATAATTCCACGCTCATCCATCACGTAAACAAGATGATACTTTTCCCGAATTAACAAACGTACAACATCCGTAACCTTTATACGTTCATTAACAACAATAGGTTGCGCCAATGTCCCCTGATTAATCAAACGTGTCAAAACAAATTCTCGATTGATGAGAAATCTCATAAAGTGATACGATAATCCTTTATAAGAATACCAGTTCGAATACAGCAGAAATAAGCCGATAATGAGTAAATTCATCTGTATGCTTCCACGGAGCAGCTGCAGTACGGAAGCTGCGACAAGTATTGCACTGAGGATAAGGCTCACTATACAGCTAAATAAGATTACCCTATGATAAGGCAGCCACATGCTTAAGCAGGACTGCATGATTTTTCCACCATCCAATGGAAGAATAGGCATTAGATTAAATAGAGCGATAAATAGATTCGCCTGAATAAAGTACGCAGCCCACTCTCCAGATATAAGCCCACACCACTGCAAAGCAAGGGCGGCAATCATCATCCAGACATTTTGCAGCGGCCCCCATAGTGAAACTACAATTTCCTGCCATGCGGGAACACTTCCCTGCTCTTCTACAACGACAACTCCTCCGAATGGAAGAAGCTGCACCTCCTTGACACGCCAGCCAAAGCTTTTGGCCGCCATAACATGGCCTATCTCATGAACAAATACAATAGCGAACAAGGTTGCCGTTTCAATAAAATATCCTGCCAGTACTGAAAGCAGGATAACAATAGAGAATAAAGGATGAAATCTGTAATAGGTACCAAACCATAGGTTCCAATTAGTCAAAGTTGACCACATCCGCGGGATTTATGAATTTATTATCTTTGGAAACAGCGAAGTATAAATACCCCGATGGTTTAGAGCTATTTTTCGACACTGTTCCGATGGTCTCCCCCCCTTTTATCCAATCATTAAGCCCCACCCTACCATGTTCGACCCATCCATAGACAGATTGCATTCCATTCGTATGACGAATAATGACGGTAAAACCAGTGTCTTCCTTACTTCCCGCATATACCACTAATCCTGTATCTATAGCCGCTACTATAGCTTCTGCTTTCGTTTCCAGTGTGACTCCTAATCTGCTTGACTCGAACGGAGCTATTACTTTACCCTTTACTGGCACAAAATAATGCTTAGAATCAGCTGTTACCTTCTGCGCCTCCTCCTGCTTAACCGGATTGAGGGCAGGTAATAGTGTCGGCGTACCACCAAGCTGACGTTCATACCACATAGCAACAGGCTGAAAATCAAAGGGTTCACTCAAAGCTGAGGTTATAAAGGCCTTCCCTTTGTTCGCCCAAGGATGATTGATTTGAAACATCCCCCAGACCGCGCCAAACAATATGCAGCTAATAAGTAATTTAGTGCGGATTCCACCTCGTGTGGGCATGAATCTGATACCGCCACTGTCATGGAAATTATAATCTTGTTGACGATTATTCATATCCCGGTTGACTTTCTGCTTCCACACATACTCAGGATCGTTCCAACGGCTTAAATCATGCATGGATGAGCCATTAAAATCCTCAACCCCACTATCTCGGCGGACATTCACATTAGGGAGAGGTACACGTTGAAAGGTGTTGGGGTATTCGGGAGGATTGTAAGGAGTGTTAGATTCTGATTCTTGCAGCTGCCGAATGCGTTCCATGCGGCGCTGACGTACTTTATCTCTTGTTTCCATGTCGGGCTCCTCCTTAGAGTTTCGCTCCAAGCGAAACTAGCATCATATGCATCTTTTGAGTGTCGCTTGGGGCGAAACTATTATCATAAGTCGGCCTTGTCCGTATTTTTAGTAGCGTTAGGTTAGGACAGGTAGGGCTTGTATATTCCATCCTATGTTTATAGATTAGTGAATATAACAATGAGCTTTATTCATGAGCAAGAATAACAAAAAAGCACTCCGAGGAGTGCTCTCATTCATTGCTATTGTTAGTTCCAACTGCAATCAGCTTTTTGCTAATATATCGGATTCTTTTCCTGATGTACACGGATGCTCATAACCAGTCCAATACTCATCATATTGATTAACAGCGACGTTCCTCCGTAACTAATAAAGGGCAGTGTAATCCCAGTCAGCGGCATAATACCGATTAGCATACCGACATTTTCAAAAATTTGAAATACAAACATGGAAACAACACCAATAATAATATACGATCCTGCCTTGTCATTGCATTGAATGGAAATAAGAATCATCCGGTAAATCAACACAAAATAAAGCAACAGCAAGACCGAAGAACCAACAAATCCGAATTCCTCCGCCAACACTACAAATATGGAGTCCGAATAAGCATAGGGTATAAAGTTACGGTGTACCGACGTCCCCTTCAAATAACTCTCTCCAGTTAGCCCACCGGAACCAATGGCTTTAATGGAATTGTCAACTTGGAACTTTTGATCCTTGGTAGCCGCCTCCGGGTTAACAAACGTATCAATTCGGGCCACCCAGTGGGATTTACCTTTTTCCGTAAAATAAGACTTGATGGGTTCATGATAGTGAGTGAACAAATACATAAACAAGGCAAGAGCTGCGACAGCTAATAACAAACCGATCAAAAAATGCAAATATTTAACATTACCAATCCACAGCATACCTATTAAAATGACTATAAAAATAATAGCATTTCCTAAATCCGGTTGGATAAGAACTAGAATAAATGGAATAAGCACAATTACTCCTACCGGAAGAACATCCGTCAGAAATGTTAAGGATTCCCCCTGCTTTCTCGCCAAAAAGGCAGCAAGAGCAATGATCAGCACTAGCTTCATAAGCTCTGCCGGTTGGAAATCCAACCCTCCAGGTAGTGGAAACCAGCTTTTTGCACCATTCTTCTCCAAACCAAACTTGTAAACGGCAGCAAGTAAGGCTAACCCCGTTATATAAAAATAGGGGGATACCTTGACCAACACCCTATAATCAACAAAGGTCACTCCTATAAAAGCAAGAATTGAAATGATATATATAGTAATTGTTTTTTTCAGATCAAAATCAATGTTTGGGTCATCCAGTGTTGCACTGTAAACAAGCAGGGTGCTAATTACCAAAAAGGCTATCAAAATGGCGACAATTAGAAGATCAATATTTTTGAATTTATGCAGCAAAGCCAGATCATCCTATCCCGATAAACTTCTTCAATTTACGAAGCATGCCCGGCTTCTCATCCAACGGCATCAAAGGTACATTATCACCAAGCATCCGTCGTGCGATATTGCGATACGCAATAGCTGCCCGAGAGTTTGGATTCATGACCGTCGGTTCTCCGATGTTCGCTGCCTTTATTACATATTCATCATCCGGAACGATGCCAAGCAAATCAATTGCCAGAACCGAGCATATTTCATCAATATCAAGCATGTCGCCGTTCTTCACCATATTGGCCCTGATGCGGTTAATGATAAGCTTCGGAGAACGAATACCCGCTCCTTCCAGAAGACCGATAATTCGATCGGCGTCGCGTACTGCGGCATTTTCTGGAGTCGTTACTACGATTGCTTTATCCGCACCTGCTACTGCATTTTTGAAGCCTTGCTCGATACCTGCCGGACAATCAATAATTACGAATTCAAAATCCTTTTTCAGGTCCAGAATGATCTCACGAACCGCATCTGGAGAGATTGCGTCCTTGTCTTTTGTCTGTGCGGCTGGCAGCATATACAGCTCATCAAAGCGTTTGTCTTTAACCAATGCCTGAGGCAATCTACAGCGGCCTTCGGCCACATCAATTAAGTCATAAATAATCCGGTTTTCCAGACCCATAACAACATCCAAATTACGCAATCCGATATCTGTATCCACCATACAAACCTTTTTACCCTGAAGCGCCAATGCTGTCCCGATATTTGCTGAAGTGGTTGTTTTACCCACTCCGCCTTTTCCCGAGGTGATAACAATTGCCTCTCCCATCGTGCTCAACTCCTTCGCATTACTGCATCAAGTCTAATTTATGCAAATGGTGAATCTTATCTATTTCCATTTTACCATTTTTTATATAAGCAAATTCCATAAATGCCTCGTTGATCCCCCACTCATCTGGAGGACGACTAATAATCGAAGCAATCCTTAGCTGTGTGGGTCTTAGATGTGAAGCAGCGATAACCGCCGTTTCGTCCCCATCAACCCCTGCATGCGCCATTCCGCGTAAAGAACCCATCACATAAATGCTGCCAGAGCTAATAATCTCCCCACCTGGATTGACATCGCCCAGAAATAAGATATTACCTTCTTTTAACATCGTTTGCCCTGATCGAACCATGCCTTTGACTAGCCTAATATCCGTCATGCTCGCAACAAGCGCCGAGGGGGCTGCCGCTAACGATTCGATGGATTGGATCAGCAGATTCCCTTTTTGTCCGATGATATCACGAATCAAATCTTTTTCCTCATCCGAAATAAGACGGGATCCCAGCTTTACATAGACGTGAATTATCGGACCCGTTAAAATCTTTTGATGAGTCTTCTCCAGCTTGTGCTTCAATTCTTGTATGACTTCTGCAAACTCACAGGTATCATCCAATAAAAATACAAGACCGTCTTTGACTCCTTTTATCATCACATGATGCTTTACCGCCGTCATACACGTTCCAACCCCCCAGCCTATACAATTCGGCTTTTTTACGCTTATTTCCTGCACAACCCATGAAAATTATTCATCTGTCGCGGACTTACTGTTCTGCATGCTCTCAAACAGCTTCCTTACCGGAACATACACAAGCAAAGCGAACAGAAGATTGATCAGCATACTGGGTAGCATTTGATGGAAAAAAGCCCACTGGAGATCTAAATGCGTAATTTGAAACAACCGGTAAAGTCCATAAATAATGCACTCAAAAAACAGATTGCCTAACGCTATAACCAGCATGCTCACAACAATACTCGAATAAAGACGTCGATGAGTCAATCCAGCCAAATAACCGGTCAAGCCCATTGCAAACGAAACAGGACCAAGCATAGGTGAATAGTACAACATATCCTGTAAAAATCCGAAAATAAGTCCGTACATTAACGCGGTATGGCGATTAACAAATAACCCAATATAAAGAACAATAACCATAATGAAATGGGGAGCTACATAAACTTTGGACTGCCAAACACTTGGAATCATCCACTGCAGCAATGTACCTTCCAAAATAAACAGAACGCCAAGAATCAACCACAGCCAATTGCGCATCACATCCTCACCCCTGCTCCGGAACGATAACTACAAAGACTTCACGGAGATGGTCGAACGAAGCAAAAGGCTCTATAACCGCTTCGTGGGATATACCGAAATTACCAGGATCTCTGGAAATGACTTTACCGATTTCAATTCCTCTCGGGAAAACCTGCCCCAAACCGGAAGTTATTACGACATCACCAACCTCCATCTTATCATTGGGGTCAATTTTGGTCATAATCAGCTTCTGCTTCTCCTTACTGTAGCTTTCTAGCATGCCGAACGTTTCGTTCTCTCTACCTTTGACTGTTACCGAAATCGCCTTTGATTCATTGTTTGTATCATCTATGCCCTTCAACAGCTGAACATTGGAATAGAACGATGAAACCTGCTTAACACGCCCCACCAAACCTTCAACAGACATGACAGCCATATTCGGCTTAATGCCATCTTTCTCTCCAAGGTTGATACGAACGGTGTTATTCAGCAAATCAGGATTTAGAGCTACAACCTCGGCTATCCGGAATGTGTACTGGCCTGCCTGCTTTTGGCGCTCGGTGAAGCCCAGTGCTTCCTTCAATCGCTTGTTTTGCTGTTCCAAATCATTTAGCTTAGTTGTATCTCTTGCATACTTAGTCAGAGTCTGTTTCAATACCTTATTTTCTTCAAAAATGACATGCAATTTCCCAATATCCTCAAAGAAACCCGCTATGTAGCCAGCGGGCTTATAAAATAATCCTTGTGTCCAGGAAACCGTATCTGTTATAAATTTTTCAGGCCATGTCATTCGTTCACGCTTCCCGAGCGTCAAGCCCATAAGAGCAATGAAGCAAATGAAGCCGAGCAGCAATATGAGCAGCCTCTTGTTTCCAAATAATTTCAATGCAACCACCTTCTAACCTTACCTCTTAGATTTAGCGTCTTGATTTACTAGCTGGTCCCGATTTCATTCTAAATAAATGGATGTTCTCAAGCGCTCGCCCTGTACCGATTGCTACGCAATCAAGCGGATTCTCGGCAACAAGCACCGGCATCCCCGTTTCGCGTGAGAGCAGCTTGTCCAAATTACGAAGCAACCCTCCACCGCCTGTGAGCACAATGCCACGGTCCATAATATCAGCAGACAGCTCGGGAGGACATTTCTCCAAAGTAACCTTGACAGCCTCAACGATACTGCTAA
This sequence comes from Paenibacillus foliorum, assembly GCF_013141765.1. Taxonomy (GTDB): domain Bacteria; phylum Bacillota; class Bacilli; order Paenibacillales; family NBRC-103111; genus Paenibacillus_S; species Paenibacillus_S foliorum. The sequence continues at coordinate 109,548 of NZ_WHOD01000087.1, read as the reverse complement.
CGGTATCCGATAATGCATCCGTAATTTCATCCGAGGTTATGGACATCGTCTTAGGCAGACCGCTTACTAAATCACGGCCGCGGATTTCATAACGTACTGGTGTTTCCATCTGTAAAGCAGAACCAATTTCCATCTTGATCTGCTCGGATGTACGTTCACCTATCATTAAATTGTATGTACGTTTGATATATTGAGTAATAGCTTCATCCATTTCGTCTCCCGCTACGCGAATCGATCGGCTTGTAACAATTCCGCCTAACGAGATAACGGCCACTTCTGTCGTCCCGCCCCCGATGTCGACAACCATACTTCCTGTCGGTTCCCATACAGGTAAATCAGCGCCAATCGCTGCCGCAAACGGCTCTTCAATCGTAAATGCATCACGTGCTCCTGCTTGCCGCGTCGCATCTTCCACCGCACGTTTCTCAACAGCAGTAATACCGGATGGGACGCAAACCATTACACTCGGATGGCGTTGAAATAACCAGCGTTGCTTTTGAGCTTGGCGAATAAAATATTTGATCATTGTCGAAGTCGTGTCGAAATCAGCAATGACTCCATCCTTCATAGGACGAATTGCGCGGATATTGCCGGGAGTTCGGCCTATCATTTTTTTTGCGGCTTCCCCAACGGCTTCTATAGTTTTCGTATCGGTACGGATCGCCACAACAGATGGTTCTCTGACCACGATGCCTTTTCCTTTTACATACACTAATGTGTTCGCAGTACCTAGGTCAATTCCCAGATCTTTTGTAAACCCACCTAACATGATTGGTACTCCCTTCCTTATGGCTCTATATACATCATCGAACTATTTGTGTGCGTTTGTTTGAATAAGGAAGTTCACGAGCACCCTATAAGGGAGAGTTTAAAAAGCCCGCTTTCAGAACCGATAAGTACGTTCAAGTTTTCGTAGAAAACTCATTTCGTAAGCAGCCGAGGAATGAGGAACGGAGCTACAAGCTTCTTTTGCCGTTCAAAGAGGACTTTTTAAACACTGTCTATAACGGATTATGAACTTGGTTCCTTATGTTCTATTATATTACATCAAACCTTGCTCCTTCAAACTGACGAACCTCTGATCGCCTATCACGATATGATCGAGCACATCGATACCGACGATATCACCGGCTTCTACAAGCCGTTGTGTCATCTGAATGTCTTCGGGGCTAGGGGTCGGATCGCCGCTAGGGTGGTTATGCACGCAAATAATCGAAGCACTGCTTCGTTTAATCGCCGCTCGGAACACTTCCCTAGGATGGACAATTGAAGCGTTCAAGCTGCCCATAGAGAGCGTCTCCTGACCAATGACGTGATTTTTGGTATTTAAAAACAAGCAAACAAAATGCTCTTTCTGCAAATAACGCAGCTCTTCCATAAGCAAATCTGCAGCATCTTTAGGTGACCTGACCGTTACAGTATCCTTCATGGCGGTACGCGCTAGACGGCGTCCCAGCTCAATGCCGGCTTGAACTTGCAAGCCTTTGGCTTTGCCAATTCCTTTGATCTCGGTCAGTTGCTCCAAGCTCATATCAACCAGACTGCGCAATCCACCGGATTGACTTAGCATACGCTGCGCCAAATGGACCGCTGATTCCTGGTAAGTTCCGGTCCGTAGCAAAATTGCTAACAGCTCCGCGTTGCTTAATGCTTGAGCCCCATACTGCATCATGCGTTCTCTTGGACGTTCGTCGTTTGGGACATCGCGCAATGTCAAATTGCTCGATTCCATTCATTCCCCTCTTTCAATTTTAAAGTGTGTGTGAACTCACATTATAGCATGATACCCTGCTAAAGAACAGCGATACCAAGACGCTTCAATAAATCGCTCAGCAGCGACATTGGCAGACCAACCACATTAAAGTAGTCCCCCTCAATCCTCTCAACAATCGTTGCGCCTATTCCTTGTATAGCATAAGAACCGGCTTTATCCATGGGCTCGCCCGTTTGGATATACCGCTTTATTTGTTCATCTGTTAAAGGCTTCATGTATACAGAAGTGACCTGGTGATCGACCAACTGCACCCCTGTCGATAGATCCAGACATGCAACTCCGCTGAATACCTGATGGGCTCTCCCTTGCAGGGCGCTCAGCATACGGAAAGCATCCTGACTATCCTTCGGCTTACCTAAAACAAGTCCATCAAGCACAACAATGGTGTCCGATCCGATGACAACACATTCCTTGGAAAGCTCACTCTTATACATTTCGCAAACCGCAGCGGCTTTACGACCGGACAACTGTTCAACTATTTCGGCTGGTGCCAAACCAGGCTCCGTATCCTCATTCACATCGCTAACCCGAATTTCATAAGGAAGCTGCAAGGTACGGATTAATTCCTGCCTGCGTGGTGAAGACGATGCTAAGATCAGTTTTTTACTTTCAACATTATTCGACATATATAGACTCCTTGTCACGAATAGTTTACATTAGAACTAGCTCATTTATGTGGATATTGAAAAAATTATAGCTTTCGATAAATCCAGAACGCTGCAACTAACCCAAGAATACTGATCAAATTTAGCTTCAGCTGGAAATGCATATCGTATTTAAGCACCAGCAAATCCGCCTTCGGATCCCAGGAAAGCTCAACCGATTTCGTTAAAAAGGCAAGCGCCGGTACAGAAGCTAACAATTGACCGACAAGCGAACCTGCCACTAACCCTATGATAAGCAATAAAACGAAAGTAAATGTATTTTTCTTCATGAGCCTACCATTCCTTTTTTGGGAGATATGTAATGGTTTATTATCTTTAAGGAGGGATAATCAAGCTTATTATAGCACAACATTTACCGAATGTTACCTGATTACACATGTACAGGAAGCTTGTAAAATAAATGTTGAATGTTCTGTTTTTTCAAGCGAAAAGCTCTGCTAATGCTTAATACAACTTTCCTTCGGAAAGCACAGCCACAGCCTACGAAATAAGTTTCGCTATGCGAAACTCTTAGGAGGGATGCCCGCTTATGCGTCGGCCTTATGCAATCATGATGCTTATACTTACTTGTTTACTAGTTTTTCCATCCTCGTCATGGGCAATGAAAATAGTAGTTGATGCTGGACACGGAGGATCCGATCCTGGCGCAATCGGTGTGAACGGCCTATATGAAAAAACCGTTAATCTGGATATCTCACAAAAGCTCAGAGATATTTTAACACAAAAAGGTTATGAAGTTGTGATGACTAGAGAAGACGATACATTCCTGTCTCTTAAAGAACGTGTAGAATTCACGAATGGTCAGCAAGCTGATTTATTCGTATCGATTCACGCCAATTCCTATACACCCAAAAGCCGTGGAGCTATGGTTCTTTATTATGACAATCGTTACCCTCAAGAAAGTTATCCAGCTAGTGATGAAATGGCAGAACTCACAGAGGACAGCAAGCAATTCGCACAGCAGGTGCTGGACAAATTCGTCGATGCTGTAGATGTGGAAAACCTCGGATTAATTCCAAGCTCCGTATATGTAGTTCGGATGGGTACAGTTCCAAGCATCCTCGTAGAAACCGCTTTTCTGTCGAACAAACAGGATGCTGCTATGCTGGCTAATGATACTATACGTACTCAAATGGCGCAGGCGATCGGACAAGGTATCGAAGCTTATATGCCTCCAACAGCGCAGTCAATTGTATTTCCTGACACGCGCGGACATTGGGCACGCGAAGCGATCCTGCGTATGAAAGAGCAAGGTATAGTGGACGGCGTGGGCAAGCAGTTTCAACCGAACCGCGAGATGACCCGAGCGGAGTGGGTGACCTTACTGGACCGTGTATTCGACTTGTCGAAGGTCCAGCCCACGGTTGCTGATGCCGCGGCTGCTGGCAGCGGATGTTCTGCAGGCTCCGGCGGAACTGTTGCCGGAACGGTTTATGACGGGGCATGCGCGAAGCCCGCAGGCTCGTTCAAGGATGCTACGGCAGGTCACTGGGCCGCTGCGGTCTTGAACAAGGCCGTCAGCGCTGGTGTGCTGAACGGGTACGCGGACGGGACGCTGCGTCCCGATCAGCCCGTTACACGGGCTGAGGTTGCGGCTACGTTCGCACGGCTGGCGCTGCCGCAGGCACAAGCTGCACCGGCGGCCGTAAAGCAGCCGGCGTTTAAGGATGTGCCGACCAGCGCATGGTCGGCCAAGGCGATCTACAGCCTGAAGCAAGCAGGCTGGATCGATGGTGTGACGGCTGACAGCTTCGCGCCCGACCGCCGCATGACCCGTGCCGAAGCGGCCGTACTTCTTGACCGCTTCGTGCAAAGCACGAAAAAAACGCCGAACCGTCAGCCATAGGCTGTGCCGGTTCGGCGTTTTTTTTAAGTGAAAGCCCCCGATTAGGCTTCCTACATTAGGCAGACTCTTACAGTTAGAGCTGATTATTGTGCCGATACCGATCTGCGAAGCTCTTTTTGTGCAAGCACATACTGCATCATCGCATTCTGCGTCTGCCACATATAGGACTGGCTTGGATTCTTTTTATATTCATCCAACGAAACCACAGCGGAGTTCATCGCATTCCCCATCTTTTGAACAGAAGACCGAGCGTCCTCAGCCAGCCCTTCATTCGCCCCCGCAGTCATCCCTATCCACGTTTGATGTGCTGTTTTAATAGACTGTAAAGCTGCCGAATCAATAGCAGTAGGCTGTGCTTGAGTCAAATGGGTCAATGTAATCGGGGCCATTGTTTGCAGCAGTTTATCCCCCTGGGTGATATAAGCCGCTAAGCCTTCTGATGGTTTTGCACTCCATTTTATTTTCGTCAGGGCAGGCAATTCTATGCTTTTGATAATGACATCGGTTTTCCTTTGCTGGAACTGCTGTGCCAAGCCTAGTGCTTCATCACGAGTCATTGTCATTCCAACATAAACCGGGTATTTATCGCCGGAATCACTAACTGCTGCGAGTCCTTTCTTTTTCAGCTCTGCTTGGGCTGTATCCGCAGCTTGGGATGTGCTGAAAACTCCGCTTTGCAGGAAAGCAATAGTTTTACCTGGAATATTGACCGCTGTAACAACTGGCGCCCCACTCGAAACTGGAGCCATAACGGGTACACCCCCCTGACCAGTAATCCCTGAGTTATTATTCACTGGCAATTTTGTTGCATCCGTACCATTAGCCTGAGTATTCGTCGTTGTTGCGGCTACAGTTCCAGCTCCAGATGGAGATAATGTACTCCCCCCTTTGGGGCTCTGAGGATCCTCTGAAAACATTGATAAAACGAAAAATCCAAAAGCGATACCAGTAACAACGGCGCCTGCAACAGAAGCAGCTACTTTAAGCCACGAAGACCCAGAAGATTGGCTCACGTAAACCGTTTCCTCAGGGACATACCACCGATGATCTCTTATGGGCTCAAACTCCGACTCTTCATCGCGCTTAGTATTTCTGCTATCCTGTCTATCCACATATCCGCTTTCGGGATGAATCTCTACTTTTGCTGATTCACGGATCAGCTTCTCCACCCTCTGAGTTTCCGTATCAAAAGAGCTTTGCCACCCGCCAAAATCATTCGTATATTGATTTAGCTGCTGGGCGTCAATTAACGTTTCAGATCCGGTGTGCCTCTGCAGACGGGACGAAGACGGTGTCGTAAGAGATTCCATCTCTGTAGCGGTTTGATCCATCTTCAGATCTTCGTTGCGAATCACCGTATATTCTTCATTTTGCAGCGGAATAACCTTGGGCTGCTCTTTTACAATACGCCCAGAGTTTTTATGTTTGCCGTTCTCAAATCGAAAGGTCATTTTAGCATTATTCATTTCTACTTCTCTCCCCTTGTCCAATTTTTCGTATTACTAGACTATGAGAGAGACAAAAAAAATAGAACAACCTTAGTTGATAAGGTCGTTCTATTTCCAAGCTGAAAAGTTGAATTTTTGAACTCAAATTTTAAGGAGCCGGGGGTGTAAATACCCTTTGAGCAAATTCCGCATCAAGCATAAAAAATGCATTGCTGTCCGTGTCAATCCGCTTTAGCTTATTGATAATACTGTCGAACATGGCTTCTTCCTCAACCTGCTCGTCGATAAACCACTTCAAGAAATTAATGGTCGCATGTTCACGTTCATTCATTGCCAAATCCGATAGATCATAAAAACGTTGTGTGACGAGCTGCTCATGTTCAAATGCATGCTGGAAGACATCCAACATAGACTTATATTCATTATTCGGATTGTCCATACCCATAATAAATGCCCGTCTGCCTCGGTCATTCAAAAACTTATATATCTTCATAGCATGGAATCGTTCCTCTTCGGCTTGGACAATATAAAAATTAGCAAATCCATCCAAGCTTTCTGCCGAACAGTAAGCGGCCATTGCCAAATAGACTTGGGCGGAGTAGAATTCAAAGTTTAATTGATCATTCAGTGCTTTACTTAAAGCATCATTTAGCAAAAGAGCACACACCTTCCGTTTATTTTCGTATAATCCCCCAGAAATACAATACAGGAGATATAATTAGTATACCTATAATTGGAGAGAGAATCCATAATATTTCCAACTCATCTTGTCAAACGTCCCTTCATGTGAGTTGTATAGACTAACCAATCATCTGCTTTAATTCTTTAAGAAGCTTCGCGGGCGACGATGCCTTGATGACATCCTTCTTGCCAAGCATAACAAAGCACTCCTTAGAACAAAGCTTGCAATTCCCTAAGCAATCGCGCTTCTTTTGCTTTAAATCAGGAAATTTCTTCTTCAGCTTCTTATAAACAGCCTTGGAGCCTTGTTTAAAGTTTCGGCAGCAGTAGTTGATCTTTTTCATGAAGGATCCCTCTCTCCATCAGCATTCAATGAAAATGATAATCGTTATCACAATTTATGTCAATGGTGAAATAATATGCATTTGTATCCATAACATTTATGACAAAAAAATATCCCGGCACACTCTATACGCAAGTGCAGTCCGGGATATTTATCATTCCGCTATAGGGTTAATCTGCTTTCAATCCATACCTCATTTACAACGATTCTGCCTTCTGCTGCAAAGCTCGCGCTAATCCATCAGCAGCCTTCCATATGTCGCCTGCTCCCATCGTCAGCACCAAATCACCGCTGCTCACATGATCCATCAAATATGCCTGAACTTCTTCTTTAGTTGGAATATATTTGACGTTAGGGTTACTGTTCTCACGGATCAGCTCCACCAACTTGGCGGAAGTGATGCCTTCGATTTGTTTTTCGCCTGCAGGTGAGTAGATATCTGTAATGATAACCTCATCCGCTTCAGAAAAAGCTCGGCTGAACTGCTCGAATAAGAAATAGGTCCGAGTATATCGCTGAGGTTGGAACACTGCCGTGATTTTTTTACCAGTCGCTTTAGCAGCGCTGATTGTCGCTACAATCTCTGTCGGATGGTGTGCATAGTCATCTATTACCAGGATGCCTTCAACCTCTCCCAGCACTTGAAAACGCCGCTTTGCGCCGCGGAAATCTGTGATCGCCTCAGCAACCTGCTGAAACGACAATCCAGCCTCCATGCACGCAATTAACGTAGCTAAAGCGTTATATACATTATGTTTGCCCGGCACCGACAGCTGCATCATTCCTAGAATGCTGCCCTGATGCTCCACCTGAAAGCTAACCTTGCGGTCACCTAGTTCAATGTTGCGGGCTATATAATCGGCATCGGTGTCTATGCCGTAAGTAATTACTTCGCTTGCAATATGAGGAATCATTTCACGCAAAAACGCATCATCATTACAGACAACCGCTTTGCCTTCCTCTCTTACTTGGCTCAGAAATTGAGCATAAGCTTTTTTTAAATTTTCGAAGTCGCCATTATAATTTTCCAAATGATCCGCTTCGATGTTATTGACTAACGCAACAAGTGGATGATACTGAAGGAAGGAACCATCGCTTTCATCCGCCTCTGCAACAACCCAATCCCCTTTGCCGGCTTTGGCGTTGCTGCCCACGTTCATAATTTCGCCGCCAATAATATAGGTCGGGTCTTGACTACACTCCTCTAATACCAGCGCAATCATAGAGGAAGTTGTCGTCTTTCCGTGCGCGCCTGCCACTGCTATGCCTTTCTTGGCATTCATAAGACGCGCTAGCATTTGCGAGCGATGTAGAATTGGAATTTTCAATTCTTCGGCAGCTACCATCTCTACGTTATCCTTAGATAACGCAGTCGAATAAACAACCATATCCGCTCCATTTACATGATGCGCTTCATGTCCAATAAACACTTGCGCCCCTTTGGCAGCCAGCTTCTCCGTTAACTCCTGCCGAGCTAAATCAGACCCCGAAATTTGGTAGCCCATTTCCAGCATTACTTTGGCAATAGCACTCATACCATACCCGCCAATGCCGATAAAATGGATGTGCTCAGATGTATTCACGCCGCTCTCACCAGCCTTTTTCAGAATCAGTTTGATGTAGGATCCAGGAACGAACATCCCCAATCAAATATAAGGTGCCGGAAACGACAGCTAGATCATCTTGCTCGATTTGGCTATTCAACCGTTCGAGCGCTGCCTTCCAGTCAGGTTCTATAATCACTTCTACACCGGTGCGACCTAACTCCTGCAATAGCGTTTCAGCCAGATCGGCAAGATGAGATGCTTCTTCCTTTTTATGCCAATTAGGTTCGGTCAGGATGAGTGTATCCACCAATGGTAGTATATGCCGCAAATATCCAGAATGATTCTTTGTTGAGAGCATTCCCATCATAAAATGTAGCTTTTTGTAGTGGTATGTGTCCCTCAAAGCTTGAGCGAGCGCCGCTCCACCTTCAGGATTATGAGCCCCATCAATAAGAATACGTGGATTACTAGAAATCATCTCCAGTCGCCCTGCCCATTTGGTTTCTTTCAGTGCTCGCAAAAGCACCTCGTCCTCGACGATCAGAGCATAGTACTGCCTAAGCAGTTCTATCGCCATGAGTGCTACCGATGCATTTATAAGCTGATGCTGACCGTTTAGGGAAATACTCAATCCTGTCATATTCCGGTAAGGACCGAAGAAATCAAAGGTCTGATCATTTTCCAACGAAGACAAGCTTTCAAAATGAAAATTCCGGTTCGCTAAATATAATGTGCTGTTCTTGGCTTTGGCCGTTTGCTCGATTACATCGATAACCTCGGGTTGAGACACAGCGCTGACAATAGGAACGCCTGATTTGATAATTCCGGCTTTTTCACCAGCAACCTTATCGAGCGTATCCCCTAGAATATCCATATGATCGTGGCCTACATTCGTTATTACGGTCAAAATTGGAGATACGATGTTCGTGGAATCCAGTCTTCCCCCTAATCCCGTTTCCCAAACTACATAGTCTGGACAAGAGATACGGGCAAAATATTCAATTGCCGCAGCCGTAGACACTTCAAACATGGTTGGCTGCCCCAGCTCGGAAGCAGCAATTTCATCTACAATCGGTTTAAGCTTATTAATTACACGAAGCAAATCCTCATCAGCAATATTTTGACCGTTATACCGAATGCGATCCGTATACTTCTCAATATAAGGGGACGTGAAGGTACCCACACCATATCCGCTTTGTTTAAGCACCTCTGTCAGGTAGGCACACACAGATCCCTTGCCGTTCGTACCTGCAACATGAATAAACTTCAACCGACGTTCAGGGTTATCCAACAGCTCCATCAGCTTCTCCATCCGCTTTAATCCAGGTCTTACCCCGAATTTAACCAGATTGACAATCCAATCCACCGCGTCTGCCGCGCTTTGAAAGGAAGCGCCTGGCTGCACATTGGGTTCTTTGGTCTCGCTCATCTTACACACCCCTCAGCTCAGCCAAACGGGCAATAACTTTATCCCGCTTATCAGCGTAGTCAACAAGCTTGGCTTTTTCTTCATCAATGACCTTGGCAGGAGCTTTCGCTACAAATCCTTCGTTAGAAAGCTTCTTTTCGATCCTATCCACTTCACCATGCAGCGCTTGTAGTTCCTTCTCTAAACGATTCAGCTCTTGCGAAATGTCTATCAATCCAGCCAGCGGCAAATACAACTCAGCACCGGTTACGATAGCCGTCATCGCTTTATCAGGTGTAGCCAGATCTAAGCTGATTTCAAGCGTAGAGGTATTGCTGAACCGTTGAATGTATTCCTCATTTCGTTTCAATATAGCTAATGAATCGACGCCTGACGGTTTTACCAGCAATTCAATCTTCTTGCTCATCGGAACATTAACCTCGGCACGGATGTTACGAACGTTGCGGATGATGTCCATCAACAGCTCCATTTCACGAACGGCGTCTGCTGCTTCAAAGCGGCTCTCGTACTCCGGCCATTTAGCCAAAGTAATCGTATCGCCTTCATGAGGCAGATGCTGCCATATTTCCTCGGAAATAAATGGCATGAAGGGATGTATCAATCTCTGTGTTTGATCCAACACATAAGCAAGGACTGATTTGGTTGTTTTCTTAGCTTGATCATCAGTTCCATATAAGGATAATTTACTGAACTCGATATACCAATCGCATAGATCATCCCAAATAAAGTTGTACAGAAGACGGCCGGTTTCTGCGAATTCATAGGAATCCATGAGACGCGTTACATCACGAACTGTTTCGTTCAGGCGATGCAGAATCCAACGGTCTGCGGTGTTCAAGGATCCATTCAAATCAATTTCTTCCACTTTGAAATCTCCTAAATTCATTAGAGCAAACCTAGAAGCATTCCATATTTTATTGGCAAAATTACGCGCCTGCTCTACTTTCTCCCAACGGAATCGCAAATCCTGCCCCGAAGTTGAGCTCGTTGAAAGCATAAAGCGCATAGCATCTGCTCCGTACTTCTCGATAACTTCTAACGGATCTACGCCGTTGCCAAGCGACTTGGACATTTTCCGACCATCCGCATCACGTACTAAGCCATGGATCAGCACGTCCTTGAAAGGAATTTGGCCCGTAAACTCAAGAGCGGTAAAGATCATTCTCGAAACCCAAAAAGGGATAATATCATAGCCTGTTACGAGCAGGCTGGTTGGATAGAAACGACTCATATCCTCCGTTTCCTCCGGCCAACCAAGTGTCGAAAACGGCCATAAAGCCGAACTGAACCAAGTATCCAGTACATCCGCATCTTGGCGGAGATTCGTGCCGCTGCACTTCGAACATACCGACACCTTGTCGTGAGCTACATGGATCTCACCACAACCCTCGCAATACCAAGCAGGAATCTGGTGCCCCCACCATAGTTGGCGGGAAATACACCAATCACGAACGTTTTCAATCCAGTATAAGTAGCTCTTCTCAAAACGATCAGGAACAAAATTAGCCCCTTTTTTCGTATTTTGAGCTTCAATCGCCCGCTCTGCGAGAGGCTTCATCTTCACAAACCACTGTGTTGACAGGTAGGGCTCCACGACAGCACCGCTTCGCTCACTATGGCCTACTTGATGCAAATGGTCCTCGATTTTTACTAATACTCCGGATTCTTTCATATCTGCTACAATCTGTTTACGGCATTCAAAACGATCCAATCCCTTGTATGCCCCAGCATTATCATTCATTGTACCGGTTTCATCCATCACCAATATCTGCGGAAGATCATGGCGTTTACCTACTTCAAAGTCGTTCGGATCATGGGCAGGGGTAATTTTTACCGCGCCGCTTCCAAACTCTTGTTCTACATATTCATCGCCAATAATAGGAATTTCACGACCGGTAAACGGCAGCACCAGCTTCTTCCCTATCAAATGCTTATAGCGGTCATCCTTGGGATGTACGGCAACCGCTGTATCGCCTAACATAGTTTCAGGACGTGTAGTTGCGACAACTATAAATTCGTCACTATCCTTCACCACATATTTCAGATGGTACAGATGTCCCTGTACTTCCTTATGTTCAACCTCGATATCGGATAAAGCAGTACGTGCAGCAGGATCCCAGTTAATAATGTAGTTACCGCGATAGATAAGACCTTTTTCATAGAGCTTTACAAATACTTCACGCACCGCTTTAGACAAGCCTTCATCCAAAGTAAACCTCTCACGTGAATAATCAAGTGAGAAGCCCATCTTTGCCCATTGCTCATGAATGGATTCCAAATACAGGTCTTTCCATTCCCATACTTTCTCCAGAAATTTTTCACGGCCAAGATCGTACCGAGTAACACCTGATTCACGCAGCTTTTGTTCCACTCTTGTTTGTGTAGCAATACCCGCGTGATCGGAGCCAGGCAGCCACAGCGTGTCATACCCCTGCATTCTTTTGGTACGAATCATTATATCTTGAAGAGTACAATCCAAAGCATGACCGATATGCAGCATTCCCGTCACATTCGGAGGAGGAATTACAACTGTATAGGTCTCCGCATCCGGGCGTTGTCCCGCTTTAAAATATTGACCCTTAAGCCAATAGTCATACCATTTCTTTTCTGCTTCCTTCGGATCATAAGTTGTCGGCATTTGAGTTGTTTTTAATTCTTCCATACTGAATTACCTCCATCATTCTACATATACCTACTCTAGAAGCAAGCAGTGAGTCTATTCACCGGACTTCTAAGTTAACACAAAAAAACCCTTCGCCGCAAAGGACGAAAGGATCTGCTTCCGTGGTACCACCTTTATTCCGTAATAGCCTGCTTACTCTAGTCAGCCAGCTTTTTAGAAAAAACTCCAGCATAGACATGAATCGGCTATCAAACGGCACTTAAACAGATAACGGCTGTAACCGGCAATGTCTATTACAAGCGATAGGATTCCATAAGTTGCACAAAAGCACACGGAACCACAATCCTCAAGTATTTTAACACTGCAACTCCAGGGCGACTTCGGCCAGTTACCTCCTACGGAACCTTTCAGCGTAACAATTCCGCTCTCTGATGGGTTGGCTGCCTACTATTCCCTATCCAAGTTGATTAACAGTATAATTATTCCTATGATAAACAACATTAACCAAGGAGTCAATACGATAGCTGTCTGCAAATTGAAGATATGATTCATTATACCCAAAAAACACCCCAAGCAAACCCATTAGAGTTTGTTCGGGGCGTCTAAATTTCTGGTATCTTGGATCACTTAGGAATATATACGACTTGACCCTCTGTAAGATTGTTCTCGCCTAGTCGGTTAAACAAAGCGATTTCTCTAGGATTCAATTCATAACGCCTGGCAATCGTCTCAAGCGTTTCTTCCTTCTGCACAATGCATAGCCGGACTCGTCGAAATTCTTGCTTTTCGTTCATCGAACTCAGGAGCAGCTTTTTCCACTCTAGCCTTTGGCCCGGATTTTGACTGGCGTTTTGTGCACCCGAATCCTGTTTGTCCTGAACTCTCCCATCATATTTTCCCGTTGAGCTGCCTTGCAACAGTGAAGCTAATCCATTGGATGTATAAGACTTCTCCTCATAGGCTTTTTTTCCGGAAAATGCGATCTTCAACTCTTTCTTCTCATCAGCTGCAGAAATTGAATCATTCAGTGACTGGAAAGTTTCAATTGAATCTGAACCCGACTCCTCTTCATTTTCCTCCGCATGTGAAGGTTCTAGATTACTGGGCGAGGGTTCCCCTACAAGATGCACCTCATCTCGTGGAATTTGCTGCTCGGACAAAGCAGCATTCGCCGTAAATACCTGCTGATTCTCGGACGAATGATCCGGCTCGGACACAAACCCGACCGGTTGAATCTCTTCGGGTCTGTTTGCAGAGTCACCAAACTCGGGATTGCGAGGTACTTGGTGAACGAATACAACCTCCTCCTCGGTCTCCCCCCAGCCCTCTTCTGGTAAAGAAGGGACGACTTCAAGTCCATTTAACGATAGTACGCCTGTAATATTCAGGCTCCTTGCAGACAGTAAGTCCACATCAAAGTTCTCAATCTCAACCGCGATGTCTTCCACCCTATGAACACGGTTCATTGGCAGTGTAATCTCAACCGGAATGAGGTGCTCCAAGGACCGGTTCACTGCGTCCTGCTCATCGACATAGGTTCCCGACAAGAGCAGATTGCCTCTTAACAAAGCTTGATCCCCGTAAGGCAATACCTGTATATGCGGTACCAGCTCAACGTCCTCCAGCTCTTTAATTCCAGCAACCCCTTCAGACAAATGCACTCGTTCATAAATATCAAATCTTAATCCACCCTGATGCTCAACCAATGTTATGTCCTCCCTCCGGAAACTAACTTATAAACGTTATGGATGGTTAATTTCATTTGTCTATAAATTTATATGGTTTTCGTTGGAGGAGCATGACTATATTTTTTTCAAAATTGAATACAGATGTTCAAAATCTGATGGCCAAGGCGCCGCAACCTCTAGCTTTTCACCTGTAAACGGGTGGTCGAAGACGAGCATTTCCCCATGTAGAGCTTGCCGAGAAATAATTCCTGTTCTCCCCCCGTATAGTGTGTCTCCGTAAATCGGATGCCCCAAATGGCTCATGTGTACACGAATTTGATGAGTTCTTCCAGTATCCAGCTGCAATCTCACAAGCGCTGCATTCGTCAGCTGTTCAATAACCTCGTAATGGGTTACAGCGTATTCGCCTGTAGCCGATACCCTCCTTCGTGCAGCATGATGCCGGTCCTTCCCTATAGGTGCTTCAATCGTGCCTCGGGAAATAGCTGGTTGCCCTTGTACAATAGCCACATAGCTTCGACCAATCCTCTTCACTCTCATTGCTTCGTCCAACGCGAGCTGAGACCATTCATGCTTAGCATACAGCACAGGGCCCGTTGTATCTTCATCTAGTCTATGAATATGACGGACCTTGCACCTCTGACCCGTTGATTCATAGTAAGAAGAAACAGCATCTGCCAATACCCGATTCCGGGTACTTGGGTCAAAGCCGTCGGCATGGACTTTTAGCCCAGCAGGCTTATTGACAACCAGACAAAAATCATCCTCAAAGAGTACTTCTAACGGCATCCATTCCGACATATATTCTACGGATTCTTTCGGAAATATATGTAAGCGGATTCGTTCACCTTTAACGGACACCCCGCCATTTTGCTGCAATTTGCGTGTAAACGCATCCGAAATGTTCATATAGCTCTTTAATTCTTCTATCGAATTAAGCGGTTGAGGAAGCCGCAGCTCCAGCCATTCCCCTTTTTTCTGCCATGGTACCATCTATTTCCGCTCCTTTTTTCTATAAAAAAAACTATATAACACAATACCCGCAAATATAAGAAAAAACGCAAACATAACAACAATCATTTCAAGTGTAATGCCATAAAAATTATACCTGTTCATAACGACCGCTCCAATTCATTAAAGCTATGATAAAGTTCGTCAAGCTCCAGCTTATGTATCTAATAGTAGCAAAAAGTACCCTGCACCACAAAAACCATATCATTCCTGATTGTACATAAGCTCGGAAGTCTATCAAATTGAATGAAAATATGATAAAATAACTTAGATATTTATTCATAGATTTTAAGAAATTGGTTTGATGCTAGTCTTTGTTTAATTGAAAACAGGAGTGGACTAAATTTGGGTACAGCCATACAGTTTATAAAATCAACAAGGAAACAAATGTTGGATTTTAGTTGGATCAAGCGCTCGCTTTTGATTGTTGCAGTCCTAGGTTTTTTCGCATCAAGCTTTTTATTTTTAACATCACCTGGTACAGATCTGCGTATCTGGATGGCTGAGACCGTTATTATTACTCAACACCGTGAATGGGCATGGATATTCGTTGGTGCGGAACAGCGTGATGAAATGGTTCGCAACATGCACCAAAATATTGAAAAGAATGCTGAAGAAAAGCAAGATATGGGTCGTATTCAACACAAAGTATATAAAAAGAATCGTACGATTGATGAATTAATTAAAGTTGAGGATATTTCTGGCCCGCTATGGAAAGGCAAAAAGATGTATGTCTTCGATCCGAAATCGATCCGAGCTATGACCCCGGTGAAATCCGGTGAGGGTGAGCGTATCAGTGCCATGGTGAAACGTACTGGTGCAGTTGCAGGTGTCAATGCCGGAGGCTTTGACGATCCTGAAGGACTTGGCAATGGTTTCGCTGCGCTGGGAGTTATTGTTTCTGGCGGAGAAGTTATTTTCACCGATCAAGATGAAACCACTCCTCAGCACATAGTTGGATTTACCAAAGACGGGACATTAATTATTGGTAAATATAGCATGACGGAGTTAAGAACTATGGGAATTTCGGAGGCCGCCTCCTTCTATCCCCGCGTTATTGCGAATGGCAAGCCGCTGCCTATCAGTGATGGGAGCCGCGCTCCGAGAACAGCTGTAGGTCAGAAGGAAGACGGAACTGTAATCTTCATTGTTATTGATGGGCGCCAAGCACAAAGCGTCGGTGCTACTTTAAAAGAAATTCAGGATATATTTCTGGCAGATGGCGTTGTTAACGCAGGTTTCTTGGACGGAGGCGCTTCATCTGAGCTAGTTGTAGACGGAGAACTAGTCACGAAGCCATCCAGCCGCTATGGCGAACGCCGTTTACCGTCAGCCTTCCTTGTATATGATCATCCGGAAGAGGCGGTTGCCAACCGAGTTTGGGATGGAATCAATAAAATAGACGCAGGTGGCTCCTATGATCATCCAGACTTCTTGAGGGAGCAGGCTGAGATTAAAGCAAGACAAAAAAACAATCCAGCGCCTGTAACACCGGTAACACCAACCACACCAACTACTGGAAACAAACCGGAAACGGATAAGACAGAGAAAACAGATAAACCTAAATCGAATGAAACTGGAACTAGTAAGCCATCTGACCCTATAAAACCTTCTCCAACGACAGAAGGTAAAGAAACAGATGCAACAAAAACGCCAGCAACCCATACTAACGGAAACAAAGAAACGCCTGCAAAGACGAATCCAGGCACTACGCAACCAGGTAACACTGGGACTGATCCTGCTAAGCCAGCTGGTGGAGCTACAGGAACTAATGGTACAGCCACATCTCCTAACGGTACAACTCCACAAGGAGGAAATCCTAACGGTGCGGGAACTACAACACCACCTACGGCTCCAGCTGCCAAAGACCAGTCACCCAATTCAGCACCAACACAAAGTCCGGGCAGCGGTACAAATATAAACCCTGCTGCCCCAGCAACACCTACAGCACCTGTGTCTGAGGCACCAACTGTACCCATAAATAAACCAAACTAAGCGTATGCATTTAGAAAAATATGTCCCTCATGAAATGAAGAAGCCTCCAACATCACTGTAAAGTGGTATTGGAGGCTTCTTCATTTTGATGAGATACCCGTGATTACTGTTTCAAGGCTTTATAATGAGCATCTATAGTAGCTGCTATATCTTCATCACTATGCGCTGTTGATACAAACATGCCCTCAAATTGAGATGGCGCTACACTTACTCCGTTATCAAGCAGCGCTGCAAAATACCGGTTAAACAATTGTAAATCAGTGGTCTTAGCTGTTTCGTAATTGGTTACCCGTTGGTCAGTGAAGAATGGACAAATCATCGAGCCTACTCGATTGATCGTACTTGCAATTCCTAGCTCACGTGCATTTGCTAGGAAGCCTTCCTCTAAGCGAGCTGACTTCCGCTCCAGCTCCTCATATACTCCAGGCTTGCCCAGCAGGCTCAAGGTCACAAATCCAGCAGCCATCGCTAGTGGATTGCCTGAGAGCGTACCTGCTTGATAGATCGGGCCACTTGGAGCAATCAACTCCATAATTTCTCGTTTACCGCCATAAGCCCCTACTGGTAAACCGCCTCCGATCACTTTACCAAGACAGGTGAGATCCGGGGTGATGCCGTACAAGCCCTGCGCGCTGTTCAAGCCTACACGGAAGCCCGTCATAACCTCATCAAATAT
Organism: Paenibacillus foliorum; assembly: GCF_013141765.1. GTDB lineage: Bacteria > Bacillota > Bacilli > Paenibacillales > NBRC-103111 > Paenibacillus_S > Paenibacillus_S foliorum. Next base: position 91,822 of record NZ_WHOD01000087.1, on the reverse strand, counting down.
GAGCAAGCTTCCATATTGAGACGTTATGTTGCGCAAACCTTGCAAGAAGCCAGGCTGTGGTGGCACTACCCCCATATTACCTGCTATCGGCTCCACAATTATTGCGGCAATTTCTTCACCGTAACGTTCAAAAGCCAATCGGACGGAATCAATATCATTATACGGAACCGTGATCGTATTAGCTGCCACACTGTCTGGGACACCTGGACTGTCAGGCAGTCCTAATGTCGCCACACCAGAGCCTGCTTTAATAAGTAACGCATCAGCATGTCCATGGTAACAGCCTTCGAATTTTAATATTTTAGAACGCTTGGTATATCCCCTAGCTAAGCGTAAAGCGCTCATTGTAGCTTCTGTGCCCGAATTCACCATACGCACCAGCTCTATCGAAGGAATCCGTTCAATGACCAGACGGGCCATCTCCGTTTCCAGTTCTGTAGGTGCCCCGAAGCTTGTACCGGATTCAGCAGTTTTCTTAATGGCCTCCACCACTTCAGGATGGGAATGACCGACAATTAATGGCCCCCATGAACCGATGTAGTCAATAAATTCATTCCCATCTATATCGAATACACGCGAGCCCAAACCCCTCTCCATAAAAAGCGGTGTCAAACCGACCGACTTAAAGGCTCTTACCGGACTGTTCACACCACCTGGTATTACTTGCTTTGCTTCCGCAAAAGCCTTCGTTGATCGTGCATCTTCTCTTTTTCTTAAGTTAGCCAAAACTACCCCTCCTTAGAGCTTTGCTATAGCAAAGCTTTCTACGTAAGCATTACTGAGTTTTCATTACGTAATCATCTCATTATATGTGGGCATCTTGCTGCGCAAATAAAGTCGATTTTTGCCATAAATTTACTTGAAAACCAGTGAAAACAGATATATAATTATGCGGTCTATGGAACCATCATTCATTGAAACGAGGAGAAACCATGATCGATTTTTTGAGCAAAGTTCCCTTATTTTCCAATCTGAATAATGATCAATTAACATCCATTTCCAACATTTGTTCGAAGAAATCATTTCGTTCTGGAACCATTCTGTTTCATGAAAAAGAATTGGGCTCTGTTTTCTACATCGTGTTTAATGGCTCAGTAAAAATATATACTAAAGCTACTACGGGTGAGGAAAAAATTCTTTCCTTGTTCAAAAGTGGAGACAGCTTCGGCGAGCTTTCATTAATCGATGGAAAACCTCGTTCCGCCTCTGCCCAAACACTAGAGGACAGTGTTCTGATTGCGCTTGATGCCAAACACTTTTTGGAGCTATTGAAAAACAATTTCGATATCTCCCTCTGTATTATGCGGGAGCTGTGCAACCGATTGCGGGATACGAACCAGCATGTATATGATTTGACTTTCTTGGATGCTAGAACTCGTGTTATTAAGAGCTTGATTAAGCTCGCAAATAAGAACGGAATCCGCAATGGCACAATCATTACAATAAAAATGATGCTTAATTATGACGAAGTTTCACAAATGGCCGGCGTTCAGAAGCCCATACTCATGCAAGTCATTCGTGACTTTCAAGAGAAGGAGATTCTGATGTTCGATGGTCCGGCAATGAAACTAGACCTCGCCAAGCTGCGAGGGTAATCATTCGCATCCGCCATGCACCCTAGTTAGAGAAGCCCGATACCTACTCTTCGGGCTTATTTGTTTAGCTTGGGGCAGCCTCGTATATGCAACAAGTGCTATAGCATTTTAAACCTGTCATGCCCCGATAATGGCCACGTTTCTTGGTTTAATCCCTCGTCTTTAATTCAAATCCTCTCGCACTGTGCATATACAACATCACTCAAAGCGCCCATATACAAAGGGTCTGTATTTAAAGAAGGAGTACGCTCCAAATGGATTCCCAGCTCACGTGCCGTCTTTTGCGCCTCAATATCGAGGTCATACAATACTTCCAAGTGATCGGATACGAAACCAATTGGACAAACCAGAACTTTCTTACATTGCTTTTCAGAGCTAATTGTCTTGAGAACATCCAATATATCGGGTCCTAGCCATGGCATCCCTGTCTGTCCTGCACTTTGCCACCCGAACTGCCAATTGCTGATTCCAGTTTGAGCCGCAATAGCACGTGAAGTTTCCAACAATTGCTCCGGATAAGGGTCTTTCATCTCAAGTATTTTTTCAGGAAGGCTGTGCGCTGTAAACACAATACGAACTTCATCCCTTGAAGAATCGCCAAACCGTGTCAATGTGTTGGTAACACGCTGCGACAGTGCCTCTAGTAATTGTGGGTGCAGATGATAGCTTTTCACAAAACTGATCTGCAGACCCGACTCAGCCGCTTTATCTTGTGCACGCTTGATATAGCCTCCTACACTCATCACGGAATAGTGAGGCGCAAGTACGACACCGACAGCTTGCTGAATACCGTCCTTAACCATTTGCTCTACACCGTCCTCGATGTAAGGAGCAGCGTGCTTCAAGCCCTGATAGCAAGTAAACGAAAAATCCGGGTGGTCTGCATTCAATCGATCTTCCAAAGCTTGCACTTGCTTATTTGTGTTTTCTCTTAACGGAAAAAAACCGCCAACAATCGCCTCATAACGATCCGTCAAATCCTTAAGCTGTTCTGGCGTAGGAGGGTGCCCGCGGCGAATGTGGGTATAATAGGCTTCCACCTGGTCCAAACTCTCTGGAGTACCATAGGACATAACCAGAACACCAATCCGCTGTTTAGACATTTACACACCACTTTCTTGTTTTGAGTTAGCCAAAGCATCCTTAGAGTATACATGAATGAATTCCGTTAATTCTTTTAATTTATCAAGTGATGCTTCTGGGAACAACCCATGTCCGAGGTTGAATACATAGCCCGGCTGCTCAACGCCTTGATCAATAATAGCTTTGGCATGGTCTTTGATGACCGACATAGGTGCTGTCAAAACGTAAGGATCAAGGTTGCCTTGTACCGCGAAACGTGAACCCACTCTTTTGCGTCCCTCAGCAATCGAAACACGCCAATCGAGTCCAATAACATCTACTTCCAGTTGCCCCAACAGCGGGAGCAATTCTCCTGAGCTAACGCCAGGGAAATAAATTTTAGGCTGTTCCAAGTGTTTAAGTTCATCAAAAATACGTGTAATGGTCGGAAGCACAAATACTTTGAAATCATTAGGCGAAAGAGCTCCAACCCAGCTGTCAAACAGCTGCACTGCTTTTGCTCCAGCAGCAATATGCGCTTTCAAATAAGCAATGACCATATCACCTAGTTTGTCCATAAGCTGAAACCATACTGCCGGCTCGCTATACATAAGCTGTTTGGTCCGTATGTAGCTTTTGCTTGGTCTTCCTTCGATCAAATAGCTGGCGATGGTAAAGGGCGCCCCCGCAAATGTAATAAGTGGCACCTGCAGTTGGGCTGCAAGAATTTCGATTGTTTTGATGACGTGGGATAAGTCCTTCTCAACTTGAATAGGGCGTAATCTCTCCACATCTGCCGTCGAACGGATCGGGTTGTGAATGACAGGTCCGACATCTTTTACTATGTCAAAATCAATACCAATGGATGCAACCGGGTTCATAATATCCGAGTATAGAATTGCCGCATCCACACCTAATTTATGCACAGGCATCAACGTAATTTCGGCTGCCAGCTCCGGCTGCTGACAAATTTCGAGCAAGCTGTATTTTTCCTTTATTTTGCGATAATCCGGATCATAACGTCCCGCCTGTCTCATATACCATACCGGGAGGGTATCCACCGCCTGTTTCTTACATGCTCTGATAAACGTATCGTTATAGCTCATTCGCTTTTCCTCGCTTCCGTATACTCCTAAGAACTTTCTGCATGGAAAGTTTTTCTTCGTAAGCATAAACTGATCTATTCATTATTATGCCCTATTTGGCAGCTTGTAACAACTGATTAGCCTCCAAGATTCCGACAAAAGTATGACAAGAAACGTTTGGATTTTATCTACTGAAGAGCGACCTCGTCTCCGTCAATGTCCATAGATCGTAGATTCATTCCTTTAGTAAAAAGCAGCAACCTTCTGCTGATTGACAACAAACAAAATAAGCAATGGTCCTATCAATCAACCTCCATATCACAAAAAAGACCTCTAATAGCACATTTTACTAGATTGTAAGATATCAAACTATAACAAAGTGCGGTATTCCAGAATAACCTGTACTAATAGGAGGTGGTGATCACTATGGAGAAAAATTCTAAAGCCAAAAACGGTGCTGACGGACAGCAGGGGACGAACGGTACAAACGCATCCAATGGCTCCGATGGCCAAAATGCAGTTTCATTTACAAACTTGGATGAAAACTCAACTGCTACGTTGCTCGACAAATTGAAGGCAGTACCTGCCGGCCATTCCATCGATGTGATTAATGACAATGAAATATTACAGATAACGTTAAACGGCAAAATGATTGTTAATATCAATAAAGCAGAAATAGCCGAAAAACTTCAAAATGGCGATAAGCAAAACGGTTAAATCGGGAGGTGGTTAAAATGGGTCATTCCAAAGAAAAAGAGAAGAAGATTCAAATCGAGAACAACGCAAACGGTTCTGGAGGGGTCGGAGGCAACGGCGGTGACGGCGGTTCTGGAGGGACTAACGCATTTAACACTTTATCGAATAGTACGACTATCGCAGTAGGTGGTAGTATCACCGCCACAGCTATCGGGGGGATTGGTGGGAACGGGGGAGCGGCAACTGCGATTAGCGGTAATATTGCCGTTGCCATAGCCGGCAACGGTGGCGATGGAGGCACTACATCAGCAAGTAATTCGATAACCATTATCCAATCCAACCAAAACAACGCCGGCGATGGCGGGACTGGAGGCATCGGCGGGGCCGGTGGAGACGTAGAAGCCGAAGTCGAGGTCAAAATTAAGAAAGAAGATGACTAAATTCCATAGGAAAGCGAGCTGAAAAATAATGGCTGAAGACTTGAACAATAACCAAGCTGCGCCGGCCGATTTACCATTACCGCAAGCCAATGCAAGTGCAAGTGGCGGAGCCGGTGGAGCCGGTGGACAGGCGATCACATTGTCCTATTCTAATAACTATTCCAGTTTGTTGCTCATGTACACATTCTTGCTCAACTTAGCCAACGGAACCGGCGCAAGCACCGGCGAAGGTATGAAAGCTGAGATGAACCTTCTCCTTCCCATGCTCCAAGCGGCCATGGAAGACGAGAAGAAATACCGCGAAGCATTTCTTACCGCAGTCCAATCGTTAGCAAAACAATAATCAACTAAAATGCGGAAGAAGCCATCCTAGAGTTAAAGGATGGCTTCCCTGTTTTCTAATACTATCTTTTTCGGAAGTAATGGCTGCTTCTTGAAAAATACTCATAAAGCAGCGACCTCTGTTTTTTGATAGTACAGCTAGTGATTTTCACGCAGCCAACCAGCCACATCTTTAGCAAAATAAGTGATAATCAGATCTGCTCCTGCGCGCTTAAAGCCGATCATCATCTCCGATACAATGGAGCGCTCATCAATCCAGCCCTGCTTCGCAGCGGCTTTCACCATAGAATACTCAGCGCTGACATTGTAACAAACTAGCGGCAGATCAAATTGATCACGTAGTGTCCGTATGATGTCCATATAAGCCATAGCCGGCTTTACCATCAAAAAGTCTGCACCCTCAACAACATCGGCCTCAGCCTCCCTGAGTGCTTCACGAGCATTAGCAGGGTCCATCTGGTAAGTCTTGCGATCTCCGAACTGCGGAGCGGAATGTGCAGCATCACGGAATGGGCCGTAGAAAGAAGATGAGTACTTAACTGCATACGACATGATAGGTACTTGATCGTAGCCAGCCTCATCCAATCCTTGGCGGATTGCATATACAAATCCATCCATCATATTGGAAGGAGCGATGATATCTGCTCCTGCTTCCGCCTGAGCAACAGCTGTCTTAACAAGAAGCTCCAGCGACGGATCATTGAGTACATCCGCACGTTGCGTGGACTTATCAAAGTGAACCACACCACAGTGACCATGGTCTGTAAACTGGCACAGACATGTATCCGCTATGACGAGCAGCTCAGGATACAGTTTTTTAATGCTGCGGGTTGCTTGCTGCACAATTCCGTTATGATCATAAGCAGAGCTTCCAAGAGCATCCTTATCAGCAGGAACACCAAACAGAAGAATTGCTTTAATACCCAAGGCAACAACTTCATTTAGTTCTTCTTCAAGACGATCTAATGAGAAATGATAAACACCAGGCATTGATGAGATTTCATCTTTTATTTGCGAGCCATGTGTAACAAATATAGGGTAGATTAAATCATTTACCGTAACGTTGTTCTCTCTAACCAAACTGCGCAGCGCATTTGAGCCGCGTAATCTCCGATTGCGAACGATAGGAAAGCTCATTGTTGTACCTCCAAAAAGTTTTTCGTAGGTTGTAGAAGCGTATGCCCTACTTATTTGCCTTTATATAAACTAGCAACTAGCGATTCAACGGTTGCATCTTCAGCCATATAATCCACGGATAACCCGGCCTCTTGAACAGTTTGCGCCGTCATTGGACCGATACAAGCAATCTCACAGGAAGCCAACAGCTCCAGCGGGTTAGGAGTTCCAAGCTCCTCAAGCGCGCGAATCAAATTCGTTACAGTAGATGAGCTGGTAAAAGTAATAATATGAATAGCTTTTTGCTGCAGCAGCTCAATCACTTCAGTACCTCCGTCTGTCTCCAGCACGGTCTCGTAAACATCTACCTCAGTTACGGTGAGCCCTTTTTCACGAAGCTTGGCAGGCAGGTATTCCTTGGCAATATCCGCTGTTGCTAATAACACGCGTTGTCCCGACTTTAAATCCGCTTCAATTGAAGAAAGCAGCTCATCCCCTTGAAACTTGGCTGGAAGAGCCTCAACTAACAAACCGCGGTTAAATAACGCGTCAGCTGTTTTGGGACCAACTGCAGCAATGCGAGCTTTACCAAGTGTACGAACATCGATGCGATTGAGTCGTAATTGCTCAAAGAATTGCTCAACACCGTTAACACTTGTAAAAATGATCCAATCAAATTCATATAAACGTTGTAGTGCTTCTGTCAAAGCTACTATAGCATCGGACTTTGTAGGTGCTTGAGTACGAATAACTGGAAATTCAACAGCTTCTCCGCCTAGTTCTTCGATCTGGCTTACTAATTCACTTGCCTGGCTGCGGGCTCTTGTAACAAGAATACGTCGTCCGAACAATGGCTTCTTCTCGAACCAAGCCAGTTTATTACGCAGCTTTACCACATCTCCGACAATGATAACAGCTGGGGATTGGAAGTTCGCCGCTCTAACCTTCTCAACTATATCCGTAAGAGTTCCGGTCAGAGTCTCCTGCTCCATCCAAGTTCCCCAACGGATTAGAGCTACCGGCGTCGTTAATGCCTTGCCGCCTTCAATCAACTTATTACTTATAAATTCCAAGTTCGCAACACCCATTAAGAAAATGAGTGTTCCTGAAGCCTGAGATAAATTTTCCCAATTCACGCTGCTATAAGTTTTGTTCTGATACTCATGTCCAGTCACGATTGAAAAGGAGGAAGTAAAATCACGATGAGTAACCGGTATACCTGCATAAGCCGGAACTGCAATAGCCGAAGTAATGCCTGGGACAATTTCAAACCGAATATCATTGTCTGCAAGGAGCTCGGCTTCCTCTCCAACACGTCCAAATACGCTAGGATCCCCCCCTTTTAAACGGGTCACGATCTTACCTTGGAGAGCTAAATCAACTAATAGCTGATTGATTTCTTCTTGCTTAAGCATATGCTTGTCCGGCAGCTTGCCAACAAATATCTTCTCCGCTCCTGGCTTCATATGCTTCAGAAGCCTTGGACTCGCCAATCGGTCGTATACTACGACGTCAGCGCGCTGAATGGCCTCCAATCCCCGAACCGTTATAAGCTTCGGATCTCCCGGCCCTGCTCCAACGAGATATACGACACCTTTATTCATCGCACTCATCCCCTCACTATGGCCAATATTTCAGCGGCGCCTCTTGCAATTAAAGCATCCGCCAATTCACTTCCCAACTTGCCAGGATCGGTTCCAGTCATTGTATCCTTAAGCATCTGTTCGCCATCAGGTGAACCAACCATCCCCGTCATTGTGATAGTAGTTCTGCCAGCCTCGGTGTTGATAGTTGCGTAAGCACCGATGGGCACTTGGCAGCCTCCGTTCAGCTTGCCAAGAAAACTCCGCTCAGCTGCTACAGCAAGAGCTGTAGGCTCATTATTGTAGTGCTTGAGTAACTCAAGCACGTACTCATCGCCGCCTCTGCATTGGATGCAGAGCGCTCCCTGCCCTACGGCAGGGAGACATACCTCGGGCGGCAGGTATGCACTGATGCGATCTACCCAGCCGATCCGGCGCATGCCGGCGGTTGCGAGCACTATCGCATCGAAGCCTTCCGATTCGAGCTTTTTAAGCCTCGAATCAATGTTTCCACGGACCGATTCGATCTTAAGATCGGGGCGATAGTTCTGCAATTGGGAAGAGCGGCGCAAGCTGCTCGTGCCGACCTTGGCCCCTTGAGGCAGCTCATCAAGGCTAGCAGCTCCTCGTGTGATCAAGCAATCCCGTGGATCCTCACGCAACGGTACAGCACCGATCACAAGTCCTTCTGGCAGATCCCACGGCATATCCTTCATGCTGTGCACAGCCATATCGATCTCGCCGTCCATAAGTGCCTGCTCTATTTCTTTAACGAACAATCCCTTGCCGCCTACCTTGGACAAGGTTACATCTAGTATCTGATCGCCTTTAGTAACTATTTTCTTTATCTCAAACTCGCATTCAATGCCATGCTCCCTGCATAATTCGCGCAAGTGATCCACCACTTGTCCCGTCTGCGTCAGAGCCAGTGCGCTCTGTCTAGTACCAACTACAATTTTACGCAAAGTACTCATCTCCTTACTCCTTGTATGTATATAGCCTTTATTGAGAATGCTCTCGAATCCACTTATCCAGCTGCTTCATTCCAGCCAGCGTTGGGTCAGCTGCAATATGTTCCATAAGCTCCCGCTTAGTCGAAGAGACGAAGCCCCCGGAACGAATCCAACCAAGCAGTTCCCATTCCAGCATCGATTTATATATCACTTGCCTGTCGACCGTATCCCTTACCTTCTCTTTTATCAACACACGCAGCTCATGCAGCAGCTCTAGATATACCTCATACTCTTCACCGTATGTCTTCTCCAGCTCGTGACGTACCCGCTTAGCTACGGCAGGGCTTGCCCCTGCAGTGGATACAGAGATCACCAGCTTTCCTCGACGAACAACTGCCGGAACAATAAAACCGCTTCGTTCAGAATCATCCGCTACTGTAACAAGCTTGCCCATTGATTCTGCTTCCAAACGCACAGCAGCATTGATTTCCGCTTGATTCGTTGCCGCAAATATCAAGAGTGCTTCTCGCAGCTCTGGCATCCCAGCCTGGTATTGTTTTTTTAATATCGTAACATGTCCAACCCGAGCCCACTCCTCAAGCTGTTCCGTACATGCAGGACTGATGAGCGTTATCCTAGCGCCCGCCTCTATTAATGACTCGGCTTTACGCTGCGCTACTGCGCCACCACCAATGATTACACAAGGCTTCCCAATTATATCAAGCATCAAAGGATAGTAGCTCTTATTCCTTCGCTCTTTCAATTGAAACCTCCTTAGAGCTTCGCTTTACCTAAGCTATCTTCGTAAGCATCTACGGAGCTTCACTTGAGCGAAGTTTTCCCACGCAAGCATCCACTTAGCTTTTCTCTAGCAAAACTAGCTATTTAAGTACTTGCTAGTCTTTGTTCTCTTTTACTAACGGTTAAGACCATTGATGAAAAGTCGAATAAAAGTTAGCAAATACAATATTCAATGCAACGATGAGAAATGCAGCCAAATTCCAAAGCGCGAGCTTGTCACCAGGCGTCTTCAGCAGCAGTCGTTGAAACAAATAAAACCCATACGCCAAGAGTACAAACCAGGAATTGATAACTTTAGGGTCAAATAACAACCTCATATCTCCCTCTAACACAATCCAAACGATACCTAGCGATAGGCCTAGTAATAATAATGGAGCACCCATAATGACCGAAATATATGCGTATTGATCTGTTCTATCTAGACTCGGCAGCCGCTGCATCAGCTTCGACCACTTTTTCCCCTTAAGCTGGCGGTGCAAAAACCAATACATGAAAGAAAATACGGCTGCAATGGCAAAAGCAGCATAACTTGTGATCGACAAGCTAATATGGATAAAAAGCAGTTCATCACTTATTTTCCAAGAAGCAAGTGTTGGCGATACTTTCGGATTGCTGAAAAAGTTCAAAGCCAACACCGCAAAACCTATTACATTCACAAAAAAAACAAATAATTCAATACGAAAAAAACGGTTAACTATCAGTGAGACTGTAACAAGCAGCCAAGAAAGCATAAACAATGTTTCGAACAGTGAATAGGCATCCGCTCGATTATGCTCGATCAAGCTATAGATCAAGTAGACCGTTTGCAAAACCCATACAAAAGAAAGCAACCCTGCACCCATCCGTTTTGCACTTCGATTCGAACCGACAAAGTCCGAGAAGTAAAACAGAAGGCTCAGGGCGTATATATAAATTATAGCATCGTATAACCAGCTTTTCGTAACCATAGACCAATGCACCTCTTCCGATTACGATTTGGCCAAGGCATCGGCAGAATTCATTGGAACTTTCGTTAGTTGTTCTTCCTTCCAACGATCATGGGCACCGTCTGCTGCAAGCTGGCGGGCTGTTTGCTCCTCTTGCTCCCGCTGTGCCATTTGCTCCTCAAGCGCAAATATTTTGGTGAAATACTCCAAAGCCTCATCACCGTGTCGTTCGGCTGCCATTTCTTTGATGCGGTTAACGGGATCACGAAGCATTTGATTAACTATACTTTTGGTTAATTTACGAATGACCTTTAACTCCCGCTCTTCCAGATCGGGAAGCTTCTTCATCAAGCTGTCCATCGTTTCTTCATGGATCAAACCAGCTCTAGCTTGCAGTGCTTGAATAACTGGGCTCACACCTAGGGTCTTCGTCCATTGTTCAAATACCTGCTTTTCCTCGGTGATCATTTCCTCAATGACGACAGCTGCTTTTCGCCGTTCCTGCAAATGGTTATTCACTATCGTTTGCAAATTATCAATATCGTATAAAAATACATTCGGCAGTTCTCCTATAGCCGGATCCAGATCACGCGGGACTGCGATATCAATCATGAAGAGCGGTCTAGAACGGCGTTTTTGCAATACACCTGCCACCTGCTCACGGGACAATACCAAATCGGCTGATCCGGTAGAGCTGATAACTATATCGACTTCCTCCAAATATTGAAGCAACTTGTCCATAGAACAGGCCACACCTTTAAATTTATCCGCAAGCTCTTGAGCCCTGCTTAAAGTCCGGTTTACAACAATAACCTTATCCGCACCATTTGCATACAAATGCTTGACGGTTAGTTCACTCATTTTGCCTGCACCAACAATCATAACTTTCTTATGATCATAGCTGCCAAAAATCCTTTTACCTAGTTCTACTGCTGCGTAGCTAACGGAAACCGGATTGTCGCCAATGCCCGTTTCTGTATGGGCACGTTTCGCCATCGTTACAGCTTGCTTGAACAAAGTATTAAACATTATGCCAGTCGTTTTCTCCTGCTGTGCTAGCTGGAGAGCATCTTTAACCTGACCTAATATTTGCGTTTCCCCAATCACCATCGAATCAAGCCCACTAGCTACATGAAACAAATGATCAATTGCTTTCTCATTTTCATATATGTACAGATGCTTATTGAATTGATCGCGGGGAATACCAAACCATTTCTCGATAAATCCACGCAAATAGTGATCGCAAATATGCTCACGATCGGAAACGACATATAATTCTGTCCGATTACAGGTGCCAACGATGACACATTCCATAACGCATTTCGTTTCTTTAAGCTCCTTCAACGCTTGCGCAAGATCTCCATCAGAGAAAGTAAATTTCTCGCGGATTGCTACCGGCGCTGTCCGGTAATTTAAGCCTGCCACAACGATTTGCATAGGTGTCACCTGCCCCTCCTCTTGAGTCTGAAAACAGTATAGCATATAATGACGAACTGCTCCGACAAATTTTTTGAATAATATGTGAAAGCAGATTTTTATTGACTACTCTATTTTCAGCTTTTTTCAACTGCTTTATACCGAATCTGGATTAGTAAGCTATTTACTGCAGCAGCTTTTTCTTAATCAGTTCAGTCATCGCTTTATCAGTTTTAATTAATCTCTCATTTTGCGATGAAACTATCTTATGATCTGCAGACATCAATTTTCCATAAGCATCATACAAATCGGCATACTGCTTGCGAACTTGATCCAGTGTCTGTGATTCATCTGCTTTCAAAGGTCGCTGACCGCCAATCTGGAGTCGCACCACATATTGCATTAACTGTGTAAGCCCTCCTAGCGGGATTAGCTCATCTTGGCCATAGGCAAGAACAAGATGCTCGTGAGTAAAATTTGCCGTATATATAGCCTGTCGAAGCATATCCAAGCCTTCGGTGCCTTGCGTCTGATTGGCATCATGCAAAAAACTTCCCAGCAGCTCCATTTGAAACAAGGATACTTGATATAACAGTTTACCTGCATCCTGCCTTTCCGAATGACTGCTAGTTATTATGCTATTAATGGAGTACAAAGGCCAACAGACCAAAAAAAATAAAAACGCATATAAGAGCAGCTTTCTTCTACGTCTCACCGCAATCCCCCCATTGAGCACATTAAGTAATCCAAGCCTACTTGTTTAGTGTATGGGAGGATCTGATAAAAAATCCTCTTTAAAATAACAAATAACCACGGATAAGCTCCGTGGTTACCATTACTCGAGTTCGAGTTACTATTATATTTATTTAGTCAACTGTGCTTGTTTCATAGCCGGTGTTTCCACAACGAGCTCGCCCATACCACGTATCAGCTTCTTCGCATGCGTCGTTTCCGGTTTCAACACGGAGACCATGTAATCGATAGCCAACTGAGGATCAACTGTTTCACCGCATGTATAACAATCCAATGCAGCAAAACCTTTCTCAGGATAAGTATGAATGGATAGATGACTTTCCGATAATAGTACTAACACTGTTGCACCTTGTGGTTCAAATTGTTTGGATTGAACCGACATTACGGTCGCCCCACATGCCTCAGCAGCCTCCACCATTTGCGCTTGTAACCATTCTGCATTGTTGAGAAGATCAAAGTCGACCCCCCAAGTATCTACAGCAACGTGTCTTCCGAAAGTTGAATATTCCATCTCTCGGTTCCCCCTTCCTAGGAATAAAATGTTTGAAAAATTTCATCCGCTAGGACCTACGTCATTCACTTCCCGAGGGAGTTATCTCTCGCAACATTCAATGTCCTGAGTGAATCCTGGTTCCTATTTTGTTTTCAACGAGAATAAAAATAACATCTATTGACCAAAAATGCAACACTTTTTTTATAGCCACTCTTTTTACTAGCAGAACTTTCCTAAACCACTGTCTAACATATGTTAATAACACCCTACAAGTGAATAGAATTTAATCGAATTTATGGCATAAGGAAAAACTCCTCACCGTTGCTTGAACACAACCAGAGGAGTTTGTATTTACAATGAGTTATATAATTAAGCTTCGAGTACGAACAATTCATGCGCCAGCTTTTGCAGTCGGACATCAATTTGTTCGCGTACGGCAAGTTCTTGAATGTCATTTCTTAAATCAAGCAAATGATTAATTTGGAGTCTTATACGTCCAATCTGTTGCTCCACTTCATTTCTAAGGAATAGTCTGTTCAGTTGTCCGATAGTGTCCTTGTATTCGTAAATGACTTTACCGGTGCCTTCCTTATATTCCACAATTTTGACTACCGTTCCTTGTTCGTATTCATAAATCATGGTGTATGTTTCATAAAGTCGATGCACAGTTGCGCTTCCCTTAAAAGAAGCAACGGCTTTTCTCATCAAATTAACTAAATTTTTGTTTGTAATCCTGCATGAGCCTTGGCAAATATAAGCGCCTAACTTTCGTTCGAACGAGAGGACAATTTCTTGACCTGCATCGTCCAGCAGTACCACCTCTTGGTTTCCGTTTTCAAGTACTCTGACTTGCAGAGAAGCTTGATGGTCAACAAACATTTGAATAAACAGAGCCATTTCGGCTTCCGTTAATTGTAGGCAGGTTTTGACATATTCAGTCGCTAACCTCATTGCCATAAAAATCCCTCGATTCTTTATTTTCGAACCTTGAAGCCTAACTCTTATTCTACTGTGCTATATACATTATACTACATAAATATTTAATATTCCTGCCAGTATTTCATTGAATTCCGTTGAATTCCAGAAAAAAACGCTTTTTCCTTGAAGGATTTCAAGATTTTATTTAAATCCCTCACTTTCCCTTACCAAGTTCTGCGAATCCCTACTGTAATCACAAGAATAGATAATCTTTTTATTCTAACATCATGAACCAAAATGCGTATGTTTATTCTATTTTAATATGAAAAAGCTGCACAGCTCCGTGGCTGTACAGCTAGGTTAGGCTTATTCAATGATGTCGTTAAGAACAGGTTCTTCTGGTTCTTCAAGTCCTTCTTCAAGTTCTTCCTCGATTTCCTTACTGATTTCCTGCTCAATTATTTCCCATAGCTCGTCCTTACCCACTCCGAGCTCAGACGAAAACAATACCAGCCTCTCATGCTTTTCCATGCGAAGCGTCTCTCTAACAATTTTCACATGCTTTTGCCATTGACCTTTTGTGATTTTATCAGCCTTCGTTGTAACCACACACATAGGCACACCGTTATGTTTCAGCCAATCATACATGATCTGGTCATCCTTAGAAGGAGGATGCCGCAAATCGATTATTAACAACACTAGCTTTAAATATTCATGGTGCATTAAATACTGTTCAATAAACTTCCCCCAGATTTCACGTTTGGATTTGGAAACCTGAGCATAACCATAACCTGGTAAGTCAACGAAAAATAAGTCCGAATTGATTTTATAATAGTTGAGCTGTTGGGTTTTACCCGGCTTAGAGCTGGTTCTAGCAAGATTCTTGCGCTGGATCATCCGATTGATCAGTGATGACTTTCCGACATTCGAACGCCCTGCCAGAGCAATTTCCGGCAAGGCATCGGGAGGATACTGACTCGGACCAACCGCGCTGATAATAAATTCAGCTTGATTAACCTTCATTGTGACCTTCACTCTTTCTTTGGTTGAAACTATATTCTAATTAAACTTGAACCGGCTTAACTAGTGCATGTTCAAGTACTTCATCCATATGGGAAACGGGGATAAAAGTAAGCTCGCGACGAACACTCTCCGGAATTTCCTCAATATCTTTAACATTATCATTGGGAATAATGACTCTGCGAATACCTGCACGATGCGCGGCCAAGCTCTTCTCCTTCAATCCGCCAATCGGTAGTACACGTCCACGTAAGGTAATCTCACCTGTCATCGCAACCTCGCGGGAAACCGGAATATTCGTCAATGCCGAAATTAGCGCAGTCCCCATTGTAATGCCGGCTGAAGGTCCATCCTTAGGAATGGCGCCTTCCGGTATATGGATGTGAATGTCCACCTTCTCATGGAAATCAGGAGGAATTCGAAGCTGTTCGACACGGGAACGAGTGTAACTAAATGCTGCCTGTGCAGACTCCTTCATTACATCCCCAAGCTTACCTGTAAGCGTCAGCTTACCGTTGCCAGGCATTACCGTAACCTCGATCACTAGCGTATCTCCTCCGACTTCAGTCCATGCAAGTCCGGTAACCGCTCCAATCTGATCATACTCCTCCGCCATTCCATAGCGATACTTGGAAGGTCCCAAGAAATCCTTAACATTATCCACGTGAACCTGAACAGAGCTCGTTTGACCCGAAACTAATTGCTTGGCAGCCTTTCGGCATATAGCAGAAACCTGCTGCTCTAAGTTACGTACACCCGATTCCCGTGTATACTCTCTAACAATCCGCATAAGTGCCGGTTCTTCAATGTTCAATTGCCCATCCTGCAGTCCATGATCCTTTTGCTGTTTGGGCAGCAAATAGTTGTTAGCGATATGCAGCTTCTCGATCTCTGTATAACCAGGAATATATAACACTTCCATACGATCAAGCAATGGCCGCGGAATATTATGAACTGCATTGGCTGTGGTAACAAACATTACATTGGATAAATCAAATGGCACTTCGATATAATGATCGCTGAAGGTACCATTTTGTTCGGGATCCAACACTTCCAGCAGAGCGGCAGAAGGGTCTCCGCGGAAATCCATCGCCATCTTGTCGATTTCATCCAATAAAAAAACCGGATTGGATGTGCCTGCATTCTTCATCCCTTGGATGATACGACCCGGCATGGCTCCCACATAGGTGCGGCGATGCCCGCGAATTTCCGCTTCATCCCGGATGCCGCCCAATGAAATTCGGACAAATTGGCGACCAAGCGATCTAGCAATTGAACGTGCGATCGAGGTTTTACCCACACCTGGAGGGCCTACTAGACAAAGAATAGGGCCTTTTAGCTTCTTGACCAGCTGCTGTACGGCCAAGTACTCCAGAACTCGTTCCTTCGGCTTTTCTAATCCGTAGTGATCCTCGTTCAAAATTTCTTCAGCTCTATTAATATCCAAATCATCCTCGGTAAAGTTATTCCAAGGAATTCCTAATAACCAATCGATATAATTGCGAATTACGCTTCCCTCAGCAGAGGTTGCCGGCATCTTTTCAAGCCGATCGATTTCTTTCTCAATCTTTTCTTTAACTTTTTCTGGCACATCCGTACTAGCAAGCTGGGAACGAAGCTCCTCAACCTCACCAGCACGGCCCTCTTTATCACCCAGCTCTTTTTGAATAGCCTTCATCTGCTCGCGGAGATAGTATTCTTTCTGTGTTTTCTCCATTTGCTTTTTGACACGCTGACTGATTTTACGTTCTAGCTCCAAAACTTCACGTTCATTATTCAAGATGCCGAGCAACTTTTCCAACCGCAGTTTTACATCTATAGTTTCCAATATTTCCTGTTTATCCTTAATCTTTAAAGATAAATGGCTACAGATTACATCTGCTAATCGACCTGGTTCATCAATATCCGAAACCGCGGCTAATGTTTCTGGCGTTACCTTCTTCGACAGATTAATATAGTGCTCAAATTGATTCAGCACAGTCCTCATTAAGGCATCGATCTCAGGATCAGAGGTTTCCTGTTCAGGTAATTCCTTAATTTGCACTTCGTAATATTCATCATTATTTAAAAACTCGGTAATCTCAGCACGGACGACACCCTCAACCAAAACACGAATTGTACCGTTCGGCAGCTTAAGCATTTGCCTAACTTTTGCAATGGTTCCTATTCGATATATATCTTCTGTTGAAGGTTCTTCAATATTTACTTCAGACTGAGAGCATAGAAGTATCATACTGTCGTCTACCATGGATTTCTCCAGTGCTTTCACCGACTTCTCTCTGCCAACATCCAGATGCAGCACCATACTCGGATAAACGAGCAACCCGCGCAATGGAAGTAAAGGCACACGCCGCACCTTCATTTTGTTCGATCCCATCTTGGAGCACCCCCCCTAGAACTTTGCTAAAGCAAAAGTTTACTTCGTAAGCAATTGCCGAACTTCGCTTTCGCAAAGTTTACTTCGCCAGCACAAGCTGAGGTATATGAAGAATAACCTGCTTGCTATAATTTACATTTTATCAAAATTAATTTCAAAACACCAATCGGCCCTAACCCCATAGAAATTCCAACTTCTAGCTACTCCAACCCATCGGCATGTAGAACCGTGACTGAAGCGGTTGGAAGCAAATCCGGCTGAGCCGTTGAGATAGTTGGAAGCACAGTTAACTCAACTCCCAATGCTATAGAAAGAACCTCTTCTACGGATTCAACCGGTATGACTTCAAGCCCGTTTAATCCGCTGAATATTTCCTGCCAATTTTCCTTTGGTATGATTACTTTGGTCGCACCTGCTTGGAAAGCAGCCTCTACTTTTGCCACCACACCTCCAACTGGCTTCACTTTTCCATGAATCCCAACTTCTCCTGTCATTGCTATATGATTATCGACCGGTATTTGTTTAATAGCTGAAGCGATGGCTGTTGCCATCGATACTCCTGCGGAAGGACCATCGATTGGCGTTCCCCCTGGAAAATTAATATGCAGATCGTAATTGTAAGGGTTAATTCCTAGACGGCGCAGCACTGTAAGCACATTTTCAACGGACCCTCTAGCCATGCTCTTGCGACGAATCGTTCTGGAGCCTCCACCCATCTCTTCCTCATCGACAACTCCGGTAATAGTAAACTTGCCGGTGCCAGCCTGCAAAACAGGTATCGCAGTGACTTCGATCTCAAGCATCGTCCCCAAATTTGGTCCATACACTGCTAATCCGTTAACAAAACCAACCTCAGGCTTCGATCCGATTTTCCGTTCTGGTCTTGGAGGAATTTGCGAGCTGTTGACCACCCACTCCACATCCGAAACCGTCATTTCTTTACGACCATCCGTTAATGCCATACCCGCTGCAAGCTGAATGATGTTTACAGCCTCACGTCCATTAGTGGCATGCCTTTTTACAACTTCTACTGCCGCTGTATTATCAGGAAACCCAATTTTTATCAAAGCATTAATAGCAATTTTCCCGATTTCATCAGGCAGCAATGGGCGGAAGAAAATTTCCATACAACGTGATCGGATGGCTGGCGGCAGTTCACTTGGGTTACGTGTAGTTGCACCTACCAGACGAAAATCTGCAGGCAGCCCATTTTGGAAAATATCATGAATATATCCAGGAATGTTCGTATCCTCTGAATTGTAATACGCACTTTCTAAATATACCTTCCTATCCTCCAGCACCTTTAATAATTTATTCATTTGATGAGGATGCAATTCACCAATCTCATCAATAAATAAAATTCCCCCATGCGCTTTGGTTACAGCACCGGCTTTCGGCTGAGGTATACCTGCTACTCCCATTGCTCCTGCACCTTGATAAATGGGGTCATGAACAGATCCGATTAGCGGATCGGCAATGCCACGTTCATCAAAGCGTGCCGTTGTAGCATCGACTTCAGTAAATTTAGCATCCTGACGGAAAGGTGAATCAGCATTCTTCTTAGCTTCCTCTAGCACTACACGCGCTGCCGCTGTCTTGCCAACACCCGGAGGACCATAAATAATCACATGCTGTGGGTTAGAGCCGCATAGGGAAGCCTTCAAGGCACGCAGACCTTCCCTTTGACCGACGATATCCATCATCGAGCTGGGTCTCGTCTTCTCAGCCAAAGGCTTATTTAAAGAAATGGAGCGCAGCTTTCTAAGCTTTTCAAGCTCCTTCTTCGATTCTTTGTCAACTGCCGTTCGATTAGATTGCTGATTCCGCAGCAAATTCCAAAAATACAACCCGATAACAATAGCAAAAAACAATTGGATAATCATCAAAATCACACTGATATTCATAGGGAAAACCTCCTGAAAATTTTCGCAAAAAATTACTATACCTGCGATATACTAAACTTTTTATAAAAGCCAGCAAACGCAAACACAGTTTACAAGTTGTATCTTCCTGGTAGTATTCCCCTCTTAAGGTAGCATTAATCCCATATTGAGAAAGTTTTCAAACATGAATGATATCATGCCACTGGAGAACGATATAGAATAGAAAAATCTTCGATCGGAGGAATTTGGTCATGCGTCGTATAATGCTTTTAATCACTCTAATCTTGTCAATTGGTACAGTAAGCATAGGCCAGGTCGCAACCGCAAAGGAAGTATCTGCCCCTTATCCATTCCTTAGAAACCCTTTCGTAACCGACGTCGATGTTCTGATTGATGTAGGACATGGCGGAATTGATAGCGGCACTTTGTATGGAAATATTTATGAAAAGGACATTAACCTTGAGATGGCTCAGCTGACCTATAATCTACTTCGTGAAAAAGGACTTACGGTATTGGTTAACCGCATGAGTGACTATGCCCTCAGTGAAGAAAATGGATGGCTGAGGGCCCGCTCAAGACACCTCAAAGATTTGGCTCAACGAAGCCATCTGGCCAATGAAATTCACCCCAAGGTACTCATAAGTCTTCATGTCAACTGGTCTAAAAACAGCTCCAGAAGAGGTCCGCTCGTCCTGTCTCAAAAAACAGAGTCCAGTAAACAGCTTGCCGAATCTATACAACAATCGTTGAATAGCATGTACGGTACGACAACTGAAGCGGTTCTTGGAAAGCCCTACTTCCTGCTTAAGCATGTTCATGTACCAGCTGTGATTGTTGAGATGGGGTTTATTTCCAACTCCTCTGACCGGGAGCAAATGATGCAGCCTCAAAAACAGAAAAAGTTAGCCGAAGCTATCGTAGCTGGAGTCACTCATTATTTGGAAAAATAACAATTTCATTAAAAAAGCTGGACCCGTTAAGGAGCCAGCTTCGAAATTGTCACAAATTGAGCTAGCTCCTGTATAGTGGGAACAGACTGTTTCAAAACGGCAGCTGTGTTTTTTCCCGGTGGACCAACGTGACCGATCACTATGGTTGTATCATTATCTTTTACATGCTTTTTCACCTTTACCGCCTGTTTAGAGATATGTTCACGTGTATAAACATCATCCATGAAAATGTTGTTTTCCACTATTCTCACACCAAGCTCAACTGCTATAGGTTTTACCACACTCTTGGAGGTAGTTTTACTATCCAGATATATTAAATTCTTTTCCTTACAAACCTGCAGAACAATTCGCATGATTCTTGCATCAGCCGTCACCTTGGAGCCCATGTGGTTGTTCATCCCAATTGCAAAAGGCACCTCTTCTATGGCTGCTAACACTCTCTGACGAATCTCTTCGTCTGATAAATCCGTTGTGATAGCACCTGGGCCCAGCCAGCTTTTCTTACCACGTACAGGCTCCATAGGCATATGAATAAGTACTTCATGCCCCAATTGATGGGCCCATTCTGCATCACGCCGCGTGGTCGGTAAAAATGGCATTACAGCAACAGTAATCGGAACCGGGAGCTCTATCATTTCACGAGTGCCGAGCATGTCGTTACCAAGATCATCGATTACCACTGCTATTCTCTTGTTCGTCAGCACCCCCTCTTCGGCGACTGCTTGTGTAGCGCTGGATGACGCCATAATCATATACATGGATACTAAAATCATAATCAACCATTTCTTTTTCAGGTACATCCTTATCTCCTCCTAGCAAATAGTAAAACTTGTATCGTAAGCGAATGCTTTTCCTATGTTATTTGTTATTAGTCTTAATCGTATTCATCCATGAATAAAATAAAAAAAGCAGCGTCTACCCTTCGTGGGTAGACGCTGCTTCCTTAGTTATACTTACCATCTATTTACGCTTGTTGCGGTGCATGATGTTTTCTTCCAGGAATTTCACCGGTGCGTGTAAAATGCTCCACAATGACATCAATTTCTTTCTTCAATTCGCTTAGCAAATCAGCTTCCGGTACTTTACGGATCATTTCTCCATAGCGAAACAGCATACCTTCGCCTCGAGCTCCAGCAATACCGATATCCGCTTCTCTTGCTTCTCCAGGACCGTTAACCGCGCAACCTAATACCGATACTTTAATAGGCACTTTTATTTTGGATATATACTCCTCAACCTCATTGGCAATGGAAAATAAATCGATATCTAGTCGTCCACATGTAGGGCAAGAAACTAGTGTAGCAGCATTAGTAATAAGTCCAAATGTTTTTAGAAGCTCTCGTGCAACCTTAATTTCCTCAACTGGGTCAGCACTCAAGGAAATTCGTAACGTCGATCCCAGCCCCATGCTTAACAACGCGCCTATACCGGCTGAGCTTTTTACTGAACCTGTGAAAAGAGTACCTGCTTCAGTAATTCCTAGGTGCAGCGGATATCGGAACGCCGCCGCAGCTTGGGAATAAGCAGCAATAGCCATAGGTACATCGGATGCTTTCAATGAAACAATAATGTCACGGAAATCAAGCTCTTCTAATATATTAATATGAAAAAGTGCACTTTCCACCATCGCCTCAGGTGTTGGGTACCCATACTTCTCCAGCAAATGATTCTCAAGTGACCCTGCATTAACACCAATACGAATCGGAATGCCGCGTTCCTTGCAAGCTTTCACAACGGCCTCTACCTTCTCACGACGACCGATATTGCCGGGATTGATCCGGACCTTATCTATGCCATTTTCTATTGCCTGAAGGGCTAGCCTGTGATCGAAGTGAATATCAGCTACTAACGGTATGCTGATCTGCTTCTTAATATCCTTAATAGCTTCAGCAGCTTCCTTATTGTTGACGGTAACACGAACGATTTGGCAGCCTGCGTCTTGCAAACGGTGAATTTCCGCAACTGTTGATTTTACATCCGCAGTTTTTGTAGTGCACATGCTTTGCATGATAACCTCGTTACTGCCGCCTATCGTCAGATCTCCAACTTTAACTGGAATAGTCTCCGTTCTATGAAACATAGTTTCACTCTCTCCCATAATACCAAACATCCTCCGCTCCGTCATAAAGCCCAGTGGGCTTAATATTGGATTGGAGGTTGTTATGGTTTAGTTTATTCAAAAGCGAACGCTTAAGCGCTCTCTTCTTTTTTCTTCACGGACTTCTCATCCTTAGTTGTGATTTCAGGAGCAGTCTTTGCTTGAACAGCTTCCTTAGTCACCACACAATTAGAAACCTCCGTACGAGACGGTGCTTCGTACATCACTTCTAGCATGATGCTTTCAATGATAGCACGCAAGCCACGGGCACCCGTATTACGTTTGATGGCCTCACGAGCAATTTCATCCAAAGCTTCCTGGTTGAACTCAAGCGTAACATTATCCATTTCAAGCATTTTTTGGTATTGTTTGACCAAAGCATTCTTCGGTTCTGTCAAAATCCGTACCAAAGCTGCTTCATCCAACGGTTCCAAAGTCGAAATAACAGGCAAACGTCCTACAAACTCAGGAATTAACCCAAATCTTAGCAGATCTTCAGGCAGCACCATAGTCAAGTACTCACCTGGTTTTAGATCAGCTTTCAAACCATCGGTACCGAAACCAATGACTTTCTTCCCGATTCTACGTTTGATAATTTGCTCCAGCCCATCAAATGCGCCGCCGCAAATAAACAAAATGTTGGTAGTATCGATTTGAATAAACTCTTGATGCGGGTGTTTACGTCCGCCTTGCGGTGGAACGGAAGCAACAGTACCCTCCAAAATTTTCAAAAGGGCTTGCTGTACACCTTCACCAGAAACATCGCGAGTAATAGATGGATTTTCTGATTTACGTGCTACTTTATCAATTTCATCGATGTAGATAATACCACGTTCAGCCTTCTCAACGTCATAATCCGCAGCTTGAATCAGCTTGAGCAGAATGTTTTCTACATCCTCACCCACATAACCTGCTTCAGTCAAAGAAGTGGCATCCGCGATTGCGAACGGAACATTCAAAATTTTGGCTAGCGTCTGAGCGAGTAAAGTTTTGCCACTTCCGGTAGGACCGAGAAGGACAATGTTACTCTTTTGAAGCTCAACATCCTCAAGCTTAGTTTGCTGTGAATTAATCCGCTTGTAGTGATTGTAAACCGCTACGGAAAGCGACTTTTTGGCTTGATCCTGACCAATGACGTACTGATCCAAAATATTGCGGATCTCCTTCGGTTTAGGAACGTCCTTGAGATCGAGTTCTTCTTCGTGACCCAACTCTTCCTCAACGATTTCTGTACAAAGCTCTATACACTCATCACAAATATATACACCTGGTCCGGCAACCAGCTTACGAACTTGTTCTTGCGATTTGCCGCAAAAGGAGCATTTGAGTTGACCTTTTTCATCGTTAAATTTAAACATGGGATCACTCCTTATCCATTCAATTCATTACGAGTGATAACTGCATCAATAAGCCCATATTCTTTGGCTTCTTGTGCACTCATAAAGTTGTCACGATCCGTGTCGCGCTCAATTTTCTCAAGCGGTTGACCCGTACGTTCCACATAGATCTGGTTTAGTTTATTCTTTGTCTTGATAATCCACTCCGCATGGATTTTAATATCCGATGCCTGACCTCTAACTCCACCCAGCGGCTGATGAATCATCACCTCGCTGTTAGGCAATGAAAAGCGTTTCCCCTTGGCTCCAGCTGTCAACAACAACGAACCCATACTAGCTGCCATACCGACACAAATCGTTGAAACGTCAGGCTTGATGAACTGCATAGTATCGTATATACCCATTCCGGCAGTCACTGAACCACCCGGTGAATTGATGTATAGATGAATATCCTTCTCTGCATCTTGCGCAGACAAAAAGAGCAACTGCGCAATAACGAGGTTGGCAACATCATCGTCAATGCCAGTACCGATAAAGATAATTCTGTCCTTCAAGAGGCGGGAATAAATATCGTACGAACGCTCCCCGCGTCCTTCCTGCTCAACAACCATAGGTATCAGACCCATTGTTCCAACCCCTTTGCTCCAAAATGTACTACGAAATTCATTGTATCATGTTTGTTTTTTTTTCGCGAATCGAAGGGATGTCACCCCCCTCTAATTCCCCCTTCTCTAAGGGGGACCCCAAGGGCTGCGCCCCAGGACCCGCTTAAGGGCGTTCTAAACCCAAGCCTATGTACTTCGATGAATATTTGTGATGAGACCGCGTCTATCTTGGCCCAACTTACAGTTGAGGCCAAGAAACGCTTTACGTTTGTGGCCGAGTTCAAACCACCCACGCCTATGTACTTCGATGAAACGTTATGTTGTGGAACCGCGTCCGTCCCGGCCCGACCTACGGTTGAGGCCAGGACACGCTTCTGGTTTGCGGTCTATCGAAACCGTAAAGCGTGTCTGACATTAGCTTCCCATTATTAGGGGAGCCTCGTCAGACGATAAGCGAGCTCCAGCACGCAGGTTAAGCGTGTCTGAATGCCAGGTCACTCGGAGAGTTAGACCCGCATTCAGACGGATGCGAGTACCTGCACCAAATTGAATCCTACACATATGTATTTTAATCGTGGTCCAGGGGGCGAAACCTCCGGGGTCCCCTATAAGGGGATTTAGGGGTGATTCCCGATTTAGGGGTGACTTCTATAGCTACAGAGAAGGGCACGTATAAGCACGTGCCCTTTCACTATATTACTTGCTGTTTTCAAGCAAGAAGTCAACCGTTTTCTTAACAATAAGGTCATGAGTCAAGTCGCCCAAGTTGCCGTTAGCGCTCAAGATAGCACGAAGCTCATCAGCAGGACGTTGGTACATCTTAGACATGTTTTCCAATTCAGCATTGATCTCCTCTTCGGATGCATCGATGCCTTCAGCTTTAGCAATCGCTTCAAGAACCAAGTTATTACGAACGCGCTTGTCAGCATCGCCGCGCATTTGGTCTTTCAACAGCTCTTCGCTTTGACCTGTAAACTGGAAGTACATTTCAAGATTCATCCCTTGAGAGCTTAAGCGATTCTCGAATTCCTTAACCATTTGTGCAGTTTCGTTATCGATCATTACTTCTGGGATATCAATTACTGCTGCTGCAGCAGCTTTTTCAACCACTTCTGCTTCTTTGTTACGTTGAAGCTCGGATTCTTTGCGAGTCTGCAAGTTTTTGCTCAAATCGCTTTTGAACTCTTCCAATGTTTCAAACTCGCTTACGTCTTTAGCAAACTCGTCGTCAAGAACTGGAAGGTTTTTGCGTTTGATGTCATGCAGATGGATTTTGAATACAGCTTCTTTGCCTTTCAAATCCTCGGAATGGTAGTTCTCAGGGAAGCTCACTGTAATATCCTTGTCTTCGCCTTTGTTCAAACCTACCACTTGCTCTTCGAACCCAGGGATAAAGCTGCCTGATCCGATTTCAAGAGAATACTTCTCTGCTTGGCCGCCTTCAAAAGCAACGCCATCCACGAATCCTTCGAAATCGATGGATACTGTGTCACCATTTTCTACAGAACCTTCTTCGATAGGAACAAGTTCTGCATGACGTTTTTGCAATTTATCAAGCTCTTCATTGATTTCCTCTTCAGTAACAGCTGCTTCTTTCGACTCAAGCTCAATGCCCTTGTACTCGCCCAGTTCAACTTCAGGCTTAACAATAACCTTAGCTTTGAATTTCAAGACTTGACCTTTACCAAATTGCTCTACATCAACTTCAGGACGGTCAACCGGGTGAATTCCAGTTTCTCCAACTGCTTCTGTGTAAGCTTCAGGAACAACGATATCAAGAGCATCTTGATACAAACTTTCAACGCCAAATTTCGATTCAAAAATGGAACGAGGTACTTTTCCTTTACGGAATCCTGGTACGTTTACCTTTTGAACTACCTTTTTAAACGCTTTGTCCAGAGCTACTGCTACTTGCTCCGCTTCAACTTCGATTTCAAGAACGCCAACGTTCTTCTCTATTTTTTCCCAGCTTGCTTTCATTTTATGCTTTCCCCTCCAAAAATTATCCATAACTTTTTCACGTCCTGACCATATTGGGAGGTTATGTTATCCCAAATCGTCAATATAACCATTCTATTATAACATACCCTTTTTCGTTTTCAAGTGAAGGAAAAGGAAATATATTCACTCTCCCTGACTTCGTGAAAACGTAGAAGAAGCAAACGACTGCATGACCCTATAGGCTTGCTCCCACTGGAAGACAAGCTCGTTCGTAATACCATACAGGTCAAGGATTTCTTCCTTATTCCCGCTGTTGAACACTTTCTCAAGCAGTACGAAATGAAACGCAGCAGCCCAAACATCCACACAAGCCTTATCCTGTCGGAGCATCTGCCGATATTGTGCTGTACCATAAATATAAGCTAGAAATTCATTCCATGTTTCTTGAGCAAAATAAGCTAATGCTGGCTGAGTCATTTGGCTCATGTCCTGTATGCGCTCAATAATTTCGCCGATAGGATCCGGAAAATCACCAAAAGTAACAGGAGTGTCCTCAACATCAACAACAATCGTCTCCCCCTGCTTCGACAATTTCAGCGGTCCTGTCACTCCGCGAAGCTTGAGTGTTTGGAGAACTTTATACTGGATTATTGGATGTTGTTCCTGCTTAGTTACCCATTCACTTAGCTTCTCATTGATTTCAGGATGCTCCAGAAAGGCTAATTGATCAAGCGCCAGCAATAAGTTTTCGACAGATTGGGGATGCTCTAGCAGCTCCAAAAGCCTCTGTGCGTAGCCGCTGTCAGCCCGCTCCTTCACTGCCAAATGCTGCCGAAACATATCAGCTTCAGACAATTCCTCTCCCTCATCGCTATCCAGGGAAGGAAATACTTGATCAGGAAACATCGTTTGCAGCCACTGCAGCAGCGCGAGCCACTCATCTTGAATCCTCTCGTCTTGATTATGACAGGTAAGCAAAAACTCCAGCATTCGGATGGCTTCGCCATAACGTTCGGTTTCTAGCATTCGTGTTAGCTCAAATTGATAGTATTCAACAGTTTTAGGAAAAAGAATGACATTATCGTTCGGCTTCTCGGTCAAACGCTCACCGCCTCCCCCAAGAGTTTCGCTTCAGCGAAACTGACTTCATAAGCATTTGCTGAGTTTCGCTTAAGCGAAATTTACATGCTAATCATAAGCTTGCTCTTTGAAAGCAGTGTACCCGATTCGAAGCCGGAAAGCAAAACCAGCACTATTCTCCTATGTGGAGTTGTTATTGTTCAGCTTAATCCTTGTACATACGATATGTATACTTACCTGCTGATGTTATCTCTACTTTTACCTTCACATCACCCAAGGAGCTTGGCTCCAAAACGAATTGATTGTTATCAATATCGTATTGTCGAAACCGCTGCGCGCCTCGAATGTATAGATGCTTTTGAAGTTCAAGCAGGTCTGCTTTCAGCTTGAGTCCACTTTCGTAGGTGTCCCGAATTTCCTTTTCGATTATTTTTTCAACCTGTTTGCATAGAGTTTGCTCAGAGACCTGCTCGTTCAAATCCGTGATAGCACCATTCACCTTTACATGAAGATCAAACACAGGCTTATTGTTTTCCTCCCTGATCTTAACTGAGTAATGGGGGTTCCTCATCCGCAGATTAGCAACTTGCTTTCCCTTTTCAGTTACCGAAACCGGTGCCCTGTTCGTTTTTTTCTCAACCCATCTAAGCCCTTTGACCTGCTCCATAGGTATAAAGCCTTCACTTTTATTTCGTCTAAAAGGGAAAATGCCTTCAAAGCGCATAGAGTCCAATGGTTCATTGTTTTTACGCCAAACCTCTTTACTGATGGAAACAGCGGGTAGCAGCAGTGTTTGGGCAGGCTCATAATACGTGGCAATAAAATCATTGAGACGCATGGGGGCTATATAAGAGCGCTGCTTGTAATTGTCCGTAGGTTTATGAATCAGCATATTCAATCGGGATTGTTCAAAGTTAGGGGTTGCGGTAAAAAGCTCGTCCAGCTTGCTGCGTGTTCCATAGACCCACATCGTATATCGAAGCTCATAGAATCTAAAAAAAGTTTGCAGCACATCCGTAATATCTCCTTTATTGAGCAAACCTTCTCCCATAACTAATGATGTAACATGCCCCCAATACAAACGCTTTTCAGACTCTAAAGAAATATTCCCGACTGCATCCACATAAGTTTTGCCCTTACCGATACCGATCCAAGCTGGTGTTGAGGCACTTTTGGTCCCTACATCTGATTTTGCAACCTTTTCGAAGCTAAGAAGCTGTAAATAGACGGTAAATTCTTTCTTCTCGTTGGAATAATCAATCCCGATAGCATTCACATAATCCAAATTATCAATATCCGATGCATTCCAGCACCCGCCTAGAAAGAGTGAGGTTAAGCTTAGCATGGCCGCAAGAAGCAAAGCTCGCTTCATTGCGCTTGCCCTCCTCTGCGTCCTGTATGGTCCTTCTGGGGAGTTAGCAGCTCAGGCTTGGTTTGGCGTCTGCCGCGGGGGTGCTGAGACAATACAAACCATAAATCCCTCCAATTAACTGGGGAATAAGGTGCCAGGTAAGGAACGCCAAAAGACTTTAAATTGGACATATAAATCAATATAGAAAATACGGCCGTAAAAAATCCAAACAATCCAAAAAAAGAAGCAAATAGGAATATATATATTCTCAGAAGTCCAACACTGATGCCGAACATTCCCCCAACCAGCGTAAATTGGGCTGTTGCACTGACAGCAGCGACAACTAACGTGGCAGGCGAGGTCAGTCCAGCTTTAATGACCGCATCACCGATAATCAAGCCTCCAACGACAGATACGGAAGGTCCTAATGCTGAAGGCAACCGACTGCCCGCTTCCAAAAAAAATTGGAACAAGAGCGTCATCAATAATATTTCCATCGGTCCGGAAAGCGGCGTTCCTTCGGTGGCTACCGCGATAGTTGCGAGCAGGGGGAATGGAATTTGGTCCTGATGATAGGAAGTGAGAGCAACCCAAAAGCCGGGCATCAACAGCGTAATTAAAAGCCCCACTCGTCTCATAACCATTTCTATATATACCAAAGGTAAAGGAGTATGTATATCCTCGCCAACGGTCATTGCGTATGAGATATTAACCGGTGCTATGAGCACGGTTGGGTTGCCGTCCATCATGATCACAAATCGTCCTTTAATAAGACTGTCAGCCACCATGTCGGGACGAGTCGTTAAATTCATTAACGGAAAAAATTCGCCCTTTGTTCGGGTCAACAACACCTTCAATTCCTCTTGGCCTAATACCGATTCGATCTCGATATTTCTCAATTTTTCCTTTATTTCGTTTTCGGTTGCTTCCACCAATACATCACTCAAGTACAAAAGACCAATCTCGGTTCGGCTGCGACTGCCAAGAGTATATTTCTCCACACACAAAGTATTGCTGCGAAGCCGTTTGCGAATAAGAGCTATGTTGACGCTTAAATTTTCTATAAAACTATCCCGCGGCCCATTGATTGTCATTTCTGAGCTCGAATCCTCAGGTTTACGTTCTGGGCGATTAGCCATTTCAACATAATTCAGCTTACCGTTAGTTATCTCTAATACAAGGAGATTTCCTTTGAATAACTCATCCATCACATCTTGATCCGAAGCGTCTGCTGAAAAAGTTGATTTCAACATGTTCTGCCAATCTGAACCATCATTTTCCATACTTACAACATCGGTTTTCAGAATAGCCTGTAGTCTTGGCAGCAAGGTGTCCTGAAGTGCTTTAGTGTCGCATAACCCTTCACAATAGATTAGTAGTAAACTCTTGCGTTTCTCTGTTGCTGATGAATCCATGATTTCAATAAATTTAACATCATCACAGCGTTCGAACATGTCGCGAAGAATTCCCTCATCCCATCTTGTCACGTAAACTCCCTCCTTTTTTGGAAAAGAACGCTACGATTAATAAACTCAAAGTAAGAAAAAGGTAGCATACCAGGGTACCCGGTAAATAACTGTATTTAAGCCAATCGTAAAATTGAATATCACTGATGGGAAGCAGCATAATGAGCACCAACAGAACAGACAATACAACGAGAAAGATTGGCTTACTTTTCTTGCCTTTGAAAGGACTTAATTCGGTCAATAAAAACATAGCAACAGAGACTCGTACGAATGCTCCCGCAAACCACTGATAAATAGAAAAGAAATCAACCCGCTCGATGAATCTTTGTACGATAACCAGTTTCCATTGTTCAAATGCCGGATACCGGTGCTTAGCAGATTCTACAGGTCCGAACTCCGCTATGGAACCAGTAGTTGGTCCCAATGTTAAGCCTGTAATCAACAACGCAAGTAAGGCCAGATGCCACCATTTGATTCGGGTGCCGATATGATGCTGAAAAAGCAGCAGCAACATTAGCTCCGCAAATCCGGCTCCGACATGTATGATGCCTCCGAGCAGCGGCCCCATCCCAAACTCCAAAACAGGGAACAGTCTGGTGTAATCCTTGTTGACAAGATTCGCGGTCATTACAAAGTAACCTAATAGCACAATTACCGGAAGTAAGATGCCGCTCATAATAGCAATGCAGATGATTCCTGAGCGTGCCGCAAAGTAACATAGGGAGACGAGCAGTAAAGTCAATGCAAACATCGGTGTCTCGGGCAAGTAAGACGCAACTGCCCATGTTACCGTATCTTTTATAGTAATAGCAGCAATCAACAGCAATAAAATACTGAATATAAGCTTATGTATGTTAGCAATTCCTTTTCCCGCTACTGATTCTATCCATTCAAACAATGGCTGTTGGCCGCTTCGCTTCACAATCCACCGAAGGAGAAATACCCACAGTATGAAAGGAATAAAAGCAACTACAGCTGAAAGCCAAGCGTCCCGGTCCGCTACATCCAGCAATATAGGAATGATGATGACATGATTCAACAATCCTACCGAGCATAGTACAATCATCGATGCTTGAACCATGTTAATAGATCTGGACAAAGACCTCACCTTTTTTCGGAACAGATTTTTCGTGTCTATCTCACGCATATTTCCAAATTAGGTTGCCCTAAACCAAATAAAAAATCCTTCTTAGGAAATAACGAATCCTTGTCCTTCCACTACTCAATTGGAGGGCAAGTTGTTCATGTTAAAATTAACCATTCAAATAGGTCAAAAAAAACAGCGGTGGGAAATATCCCACCGCTGCTCGAATTACAATTAATATTCTATTAATTGATTTTCA
Organism: Paenibacillus foliorum; assembly: GCF_013141765.1. Lineage (GTDB taxonomy): Bacteria > Bacillota > Bacilli > Paenibacillales > NBRC-103111 > Paenibacillus_S > Paenibacillus_S foliorum. The sequence continues at coordinate 60,192 of NZ_WHOD01000087.1, read as the reverse complement.
TGGCCGCTTGTATTAATTTGGCTTTGATGTTTGGATCTTGATCGATGAAGGCATACATTTTATCGACAGCATCTTTGTTTTGCAAGTAATCCTTCTCGCTCTGAATAGCTTCATGAGACCAAAGAAGCAATGACTTCTCAGCAGCTCCCAGATCATTCAATGCGTTGTGCAAGCTCGTTTCTTCAACCAGCTCTTCAACTTTCTCCTGGGTAACGACTCCTAGCAGCTTGACGGTTGCAAGCTTATTTTGAAAAGCCGCATTCGCTTTTTCAAAGCGTTCTTTGGCCTCTTTGTATTCACTTTGTTGCTTGGCTAGTTTTGTTTTTTTCATACGTATGACCACCTCTTCATCTTGATTGGTTCGGGCCTGGCTACTGACCCCATTCTATTCCTTAATCAACAGCTATCTACATAGCATATCGCAGGACAAGAACATTTTCAAATGTGTTCAACCACAAAATTTAAATTACTATAAAAGCTTCTATCCCTTCCAGCCTCTCTTTGCTTAGAGTGGGATAATCGCTCTTGTTCTATTCATCCAATATGGTCATCATCACAAACCGTTACCGCATAGTGTAAACGCTAATTTGCATTTTGTCTATCTTTTCCTGTTGACGGGACAGACATTTTCTGTTTTGCCTATGCATAACCTTTATAATCACGCTGTCACTGTCGAAAAGTTTAATTGTTGTCGACTAAACACATCAAGAAGGGATGAAAGCTATGTGCGGGATAACGGGATGGATTGAATGGAAAAAGGATTTAACCCAATATCCGTCCATTCTGGAAGATATGACGGATACTTTATCAGATCGTGGTCCTGATGCTTCGGGCACTTGGATAACTCCTCATTGCGCGCTTGGACACAGACGTCTTTGCGTAATGGATCCAGCCAATGGTATACAGCCGATGATTCGCAAATACGGCGAAAACACGTTTACCATCGTCTACAATGGAGAGCTCTATAACGCCCCCGAGCTAAAAAGAGAACTCCAATTGCGCGGTCATACATTCACTACCACATGCGACACTGAGGTGCTGCTTGTATCATTTATCGAATGGGGACGTTCCTGCGTTGACCGTTTGAATGGCATTTTTGCTTTTGCCATATGGAATTCCATTGACCAATCCTTATTTCTCGTACGCGATAGACTCGGCGTAAAACCGTTCTTTTATTCATATGAGGACGGTAGACTTCTATTCGGCTCCGAGCCTAAGGCCATTCTAGCTCATCCTGATTTCCCTGCTCAAATCAGTGGTGAAGGACTTGCCGAAATATTCGCCATTGGCCCTGCTCGCACTCCAGGTCATGGAGTATACCGCAATATGTCTGAATTAAAGCCTGGCCACTGCATGGTTATGGATCGTAATGGCCTGAGCATCCGCGCTTACTGGAAGCTAGAAAGCAAGCCACACGAAGATGATGTCGATGCAACAGCAGAGCGAATTCACGATCTCCTCAAGGATACGGTAATTCGACAATTGGCATCAGATGTACCTATTTGCACGCTGCTGTCAGGAGGACTAGACTCCAGCGCTTTGACTACATTTGCTTCCAATTATTATAAAGAGAACCAGACGGGCACTATTCACACTTATTCAATCGATTATGTGGACAATGACAAACATTTCAAAGCCAATACCTTCCAGCCTAATTCCGATGCGCCTTGGATTAAACGGATGACCGAGTTTCTAGGCAGTGAGCACCATTTCCTCGAATTCGATACACCTGAGCTTGTCGACTCACTCAAAACAGCCGTCTATGCCCGTGACCTTCCCGGAATGGCTGACGTGGATGGCTCCTTATATTTATTCTGTCGCGAGATAAAAAAAGATGCCACTGTAGCCATTTCAGGAGAAGCCGCCGACGAGATCTTCGGAGGTTATCCTTGGTTTCACCGTGAGGAAGCCTTAAACGCCGGCACCTTCCCATGGTCATTAGCTACCAAGGACCGCGTAGATCTGTTATCTCCCGATTTCGTTCGATGGGTAAAGCCTGAACAGTATGTTAAGGAGCGTTACAGCCAGGCGCTTTCTGAAGTGCCGCGGCTAGCTGGCGAAAACCAGAGTCAAAACCGAATGAGGGAAATGTCTTACCTTAACATTACCCGCTTCATGCCGACTCTTCTTGACCGTAAGGATCGGATGAGTATGGCAGTCGGTCTCGAAGTGCGCGTTCCATTCTGCGACCACCGTCTGGTGGAGTATGTCTGGAACATTCCTTGGGAGATCAAAACGTCCGGGGACAGGGAAAAAGGCATCCTGCGCCGTGCGCTGCAAGGCGTTCTCCCTGAAGACGTACTCACTCGCAAAAAGAGTCCCTATCCCAAAACGCATAACCCGAGCTATTTAAAAGCAGTTAGATCATGGGTGTTGGACATACTGAATGATTCAAGCTCCCCTCTGCTGCCATTTATTGATGTTGCAAAAATACGCAGCTTGGCTGAAGGGGATTCTAGCCAATTCAACCTCCCATGGTTCGGTCAGCTGATGACTGGCCCTCAGCTGTTCGCCTATTTGGCACAAGTGGATACTTGGTTAAGACACTATAAGGTTTCGATTCGTTGATCTGATTAATGAGGGTAGACAAAAATGAGACGAGGCAACGCCACAGCCACACGCGGCTCCTCGTCTATTCCCGTCTAAACCTCAATAGCTTTCCATAACATTCGTATGGCAGACCCTCGATGGCTGATCGTATTCTTTTGTTCCAATTCAAGCTCAGCCATTGTCCTATCAAAATCCGGTATGTAGAAGAGCGGATCATAACCAAAACCATTGTCCCCTCGCGCCTCCGCAATAATTTCACCATCGCAGCTAGCTTCTACTTGAACAATTGGATTACCAGCCGAATCAACCAAACAGATCGAACATACAAACTGAGCTGCGCTTAATGAATTCGGTTTGGACAACGAATCAGATGGCTGCTCCGGAAGCCCCTCTAATTTTGTCAGTTCCTCCAGCAGCTTGCGGTTATTTTGCTCGTCCGTGGCATGCTCTCCCGCATACCGTGCAGAAAACACGCCTGGCTCGCCGTTTAATCTGTCCACACACAAACCAGAATCGTCTGCAACGACAGGAATGCCCAAAAGCTGAGCTATGGTACGGGCTTTAATCAGAGCGTTATCAGCAAAAGTAACCCCATCCTCAACGATATCAGGCATATCACTGAAATCACGCAAGCTTTTTACAACAAGCCCTTTCTCCAAGAACATCGACGCCAGCTCTTTGACTTTGCCAACGTTTCGTGTAGCTACAACGATCTCAGACCCTTGCGGTAGCATGGGATGCACTCCTTATCCGGGCAGATATTTCCGGCCCCAAAGCCGTCTCCTGTTCACGAATCATAGCTTGAATGCCTGTTTCAGCCAAGGCTAACAGCTCATCCAGCTCACTGCGGGAAAACGGAGCATCTTCACCAGTCCCTTGAACTTCTACAAATTTACCCTGGCCTGTCATTACCACATTCATGTCAACCTTGGCTTTAGAATCCTCATCATAATTAAGATCCAGACAAGCTTTTTCATTAATCACTCCAACACTAACGGAGCCAAGAAAATCGGTAATCGGATACTTCGACAGCTTCTTTTCCTTCACAAGCGTATCAATAGCCATCGACATCGCTACAAATGCCCCCGTAATAGACGTCGTGCGTGTCCCTCCGTCCGCTTGAATAACATCGCAGTCTAATGTGATGGACCGCTCTCCCAATGATTCTAAGCTGACCACGGATCGAAGCGCACGTCCAATCAAGCGCTGGATTTCCATGGTACGGCCTCCCAGCTTACCCTTTGCAGATTCCCTCTGATTGCGAACCTGGGTTGCTCTTGGAAGCATGGAATACTCCGCTGTCACCCAGCCTTTACCCTGCCCTTTCATAAAGGGCGGCACTCTTTCTTCCACCGTTGCCGTACAAATGACCTTCGTGTCCCCTACTTCAATCAATACCGAGCCCTCGGCATGCTTGCTATAGTGAGTTGTAATCGAAACAGAACGGGTTTGATTTTCCTGTCTCCCGTCTTTTCTCATGTGTAATTCCTCCTAAGGGTTTTGCTACTGCAAAACCGGCATCGTAAGCATGGACTAACTATCGTAAGCTAAATTTCAACCTTCCTATTGTACCAGAGCGGCGCTTCAAGTTCCAACAAATAGAGGGAGCCTCGGCTCCCTCTGTTGATAATCCATCTATTCACATTTTAATGTGTGCTATTTGGTTCAAATCATGTGTAATTCACAATTTTATTTGGTTAATATTCAATGGACGGCTTACAGGCTTGCTGTAGCTTTGATTCTCACTGGTTGTAACCTTCGCCTCGCCATTAACTGTAATTTGTACTTTCGTTGCGGAGCCTGAGTTTTCTGTAAGCGAGAGTACTACTGCGTTTAACGCTTCAGCAGGCGCCTTTTTATCAGGACCTAGCACTTTTTCAGAGAAATCGACCGTTATTAAGTTTTCTGCCTTCTGAATTTTCTTCAGCTCCGAACCCGGCGTCATAACGGCGGCAAGCCCTTTCTTCTGGTCCGGCCCTGCAATAAGCTGCTCTATTACCGCTTTAGCAATATTATCTGTGCGTTTAACCATTCGAGTAACAGGCACATAATATTTGTAATTGTCATGATTTTGTCCGAGGAAATAAATCGTTACAGGTGTAGATTGCCCGTATTCGACTCCCTCCGGCTTTTCTATGTTGATGCCAAGCGCTCTTGTAAGCGGCTCATCGAGCGGTGTTCCACCTTGAGGCATTTCTTTAAGTGCCTTGCCTTCAACGCGAAGCTGTACCTTTTCAACAGATGGGAATCCTGTTAGCGTCCAAGTTATAGCCTCCAAAATTTTCCGTTCATCCTGTACGTTATAATCTGTAAATGACTTGGAGAAATCCACAACGGCAAGCTTCTGGTCCTTTAAAATATTGATTCCCTTGACGATTGTGCCTTTTGGAATAACCGGGGTAAAGCCCGTTGGCATTTGCCCAGCAGATGCACCGTCCTCCACCATAGACTCCAAAGCTTTCTTAGCCACTTCCAAGGATTTCTCGACAGTCAGTCCAACGGGAGCTATAAAACCGTTATTGTCCTTGGCATAGACAGTAATCGATGAGGGATTCTGAATAATGCTGCCAGTCACTGCCTTCACTGCTCCTGCATCAGCGCCCGCACCTGTTGGCGGAGGATCGATCGATTGCGAATGTTCCTTAGTTCCTAATATGGAGCAGCCTGAAGTAAGCAGCATCACGATGCCCGTCACTGCCACCCATCGAATCCATCTGTACGGTTTCATAGATGATTCCTCCTTGAAAATATGGATTGTTTGTCCTTCTCTCTTAATCCAACTATACGAGGATGAGACAAGTTTTATGACAATCATTTTTGTGAAATTCTAAACGATTAAATGACATCTTATTGCTTTTACCTTATTCTTATTTCTATAATGAGAATAGATCTATGTAACTACTTAGAAGCACAGTCACTCCCAACTAAAGAGGTGAGGGCGATGGATAACAATTACACGGTTCAGGACAAGTTTTTTCGGCAGTTGATCGACCATAGCGAGGATTTCATCCTAGCCACAGGCCTTGATGGATTAATAACCTACAGCTCTCCTTCCTTCCAGAGATTGCTGGAATTGCCCCACGAAGAATTAGTAGAACGGGACTGCTGCAGCCATATTTACGAACAAGATGCACATCGATTTCTACACAACTTCAATCAATTGATTGAAGACCACGAACCTTTTACTCTCGAGTATAGGTACGAATTAAATAACGGAACTCTGTTGTGGGTCGAAGGCAGGGCATGCTTAATTATGGATGAAGGCTCTCCAATCGGGGTTGGACTTATCTCAAGGGATATCAGCCGCTATAAATCCGTGGAAGAGAATTTAGTCCGTATGGCCTACTATGATTCTTTAACCGGATTGCCGAACAGACGACTGTTCCATGATCGTTACAACCAATCTATGCTGCTAGCCAAAAGATACCAGCGCAAGCTCGCTGTCTTTTATCTGGACTTGGATGACTTCAAAGCAATCAATGATAATTATGGACATGCTGTAGGAGACGAACTCCTGCAAAAGGTTGCCGCACGGCTTTTACATTGTGTAAGGGACCCTGATACCGTAAGCCGTTTAGGCGGGGATGAATTTGTAATTTTACTGCAGCAGTTTGAGGTGCCTGAAGACCTTGATAAGGTAGCGCATCGTGTGCTTAATGCACTTAACAACAGATTTGTCATTGGACAACATGAGATTTCGATTACATGCAGTATAGGCGCTGCCTTTTATCCTCAAGATGGTTGTGGAGAAAATTTAATACAATCGGCAGATAACGCAATGTATCAAGCCAAAAAACATGGTAAACACTATTCGGAACTCTAATCTGCTTTCTAACCCCTATGGAACTTTCCCGGATATTAGCCTTCAGGAGGAGATAGATTGATATGACATACAATTTGAATTCGAAGCTGGTAGCACAGGCAGCGAACGACTGGCTGAAGCAACGCGGAGTAACCACCCTGGACATTGCGGAATTAACCTTTTTTCTGCAAAAGGATTACTATCCAGGCCTAACGATGGATGAAGCCGTAATAAGCGTGGAAGCAGTTATTCAGAAACGTGAGGTTCAAAATGCGATCCTTACAGGGATCCAGCTGGATATACTTGCGGAGGAAGGCAAGCTGCTCGCTCCTCTACAGGAAATGATCGAGAACGATGAGGGACTTTATGGCTGCGATGAGATACTTGCCCTGTCCATCGTTAATGTGTACGGGAGCATCGGATTTACAAATTTCGGTTATGTCGATAAGCTGAAGCCAGGGATTCTGAAAATGCTCAATGATAAGCACGGAGAGCATAAGCATACTTTCCTGGATGATATAGTCGGGGCAATTGCGGCAGCAGCAAGTAGTCGGATCGCCCATCGCAAACAAGCTGAGAAGGAAGATCAGCAACCGCAATCATGAGCAATCAATTGCGCCCGTTTATTGGGTACATTGATTGCATAACGCTGTACAAACAAATTAGCCTCCCTCCACTATTCAGTGGTTAGGGAGGCTAATTTGTTTGTAATCTAATCATTGGGGCCATGCAAGTTATGAAGAAATAAAGTTCCGTTTAAGTATCTACGTGCTAATGAATGAAAATAAGCGGTTTGTACGGAAACCATCGATATAAACAGCAAATTGCGAAGTGCTTCTTTTTGCTGAGGATTCAAATGACTGAGATTGTACACATATTGGTCTGCTTTATGCCGAATGGTCGATTCCGTCAACGCATCATAATTAGGTTTACCCGCACCATGTCCTTGCACATCAAGAAGCTGGTCATTATTAGCGTCCATTTCTTCAAACAGACTGTTGTAGGCCACATACAGATCGGTTGGCCCCAGTAGATCGTCCGTTTCATCATCCGGCTGTTGGAACGTAATTTGGAATAATTTACGTATCGACTCGAAATCCAGACAGTTCTTCAGATCATCAATAATAAACAGCATAGCGGCCTGATCGATTGAATATTTTTTCCCTTCCTTGGGCGATCCTAAAAAATCTTTAAAATCTCTTTTAACCCAATTTTGCATAGAAGTAATGGAAACATTCGTATATTCTATTTGATTGCCTAGAGATACTATATCCAGTAAGGAAAAGCCTCCAACACTGTCGTTTTTTATCATTTTTTCAAGAACCGGAGGCAGATGGGTCGACAGGAATGCAGATAGAGGGGTACCTTGCTCTACATCAGTTCGATGGTTTTTTTTCCAAGCCTCTCGCAAAACCGTTATAGGTGTTTTAGTTGCCCTTCCTTTCATAGAGAGGAGCATAATTGCCATTTCTTTACGAGTTAGAGTAAAAGTTTCCAATGTGAGCCCCTCCTTCTACGCACTGCTACATTCTTTTCTGATTATAAGTTCATTTGAACTCATCATAAAACTAAGGAAATAGTTTGTCAAAGGAGATATTTGTAGATATCCTTAGGATTTGCCGTTCTAATGAATCAAAATAGCCCCATTCTGAGTCAGGCAGCCCTTCATTCAGCTTTGTTATTCCAATGACATGTATTATAATAAGTTCATAAGAACTCATTCGATGAAGTTCAAATACTCTTTACTAAAGGAAGGTAGATATGGGCTTCAATTTGTTTTTAGTGGCAATTTTGATCTTGCTTTCCGCATTTTTTGTTGCAACGGAGTTCGCAATTATCAGATTGCGTTCCAGCCGGGTCGACCAGTTGGTGCTTGAGGGACGTAAGAACGCAATTGCGGTACAGAAAGTAATAGGAAATCTCGATGGCTATTTGTCCGCTTGTCAGCTGGGCATAACTATCACTGCTTTGGGATTAGGGTGGCTCGGCGAACCGACCGTTGAAAAGATCCTCCATCCCTTATTTCAATCGCTTAATTTGAGCGAGGATTTAAACCAAATTGTGTCTTTCATTATTGCTTTTGTATTTATTACTTATATTCATGTAGTGTTGGGTGAGCTGGCTCCTAAATCACTAGCCATTCAAAAAGCCGAGCAGATCAGCTTGCTTACCGCTACGCCTATTATCTGGTTTTCCAAAATCATGTACCCTTTTATTTGGGTTCTTAACGGCTCCGCGAATCAGCTAATTAAGCTATTTGGATTAAAACCTGCAACCGAACATGAGGAAGCCCACTCGGAGCAAGAGATTCAAATTATCGTATCGGAAAGCTATCAAAGCGGCAAAATTAATAAAACCGAGTACGGATACGTAAATAAAATATTTGCTTTTGATGATATGCTAGCAAGAGAGATCATGGTTCCTCGTACCGATATGATCTGTCTCTTTTCGGATCGATCCCTTGAGGAGAACTTGAAAATCATTCGCCGCGAGCAATACACTCGTTTTCCTATCGCCCAAGAAAGTAAGGATAACATTGTAGGGATTATTAATACGAAGCATTTTTTCTTGAATTATGATAATAATCCTGAGGAATTTGATTTCAAATCTTTAGTACAGCCTGTACTTACGGTTCCTGAATATATTCCGGTTAACACTTTATTAAAGAGGATGCAGAAGGAACGTGTTCACATCGCGATTCTCGTCGATGAGTATGGCGGAACCTCCGGGCTCATTACTATGGAAGATATCCTTGAGGAGATTGTCGGGGAAATTAGAGATGAGTTCGATGCGGATGAAGTCAAGGAGATCGAAAAAATCGACGATAACAATTATATTTTTGATGGAAAAGTTTTATTGCATGAGGTTAATGATTTACTAGGTACCAATCTGATTAATGAGGACGTCGATACCATTGGCGGATGGTTATACACTCAAATCCCAGATCTGGAAGCCGGAAAAAGGTGGAATTATGATGACGTCTCATTCGTGATCCTCAAAAAAGATAGCCACCGAATTCGTAAAATTGAAATTCAGAAGCTATCGCCTGCCTCAACTGTAGAATAAACACAACTTCCACAATTAGTAATAGTCAGGATAATATGATTGGAAGCCGGGATCACTCCCGGCTTTATCTTTAAGGAGAGATCTGGATGCCTCTTAAGACGATTGTATTTATTGTTGTATCGATCTTATTGTTATATGGTCTTTTTACAGTAGGCTTTCCTTTTTTGTTGGCTTTACTTATCGCCATTCTATTGGAACCGGTTGTACTCTGGATGATGAGGAAGTTCCGGTTTAACCGCATTGTGAGTGCTGCAATAACATGCTCTTTATTGATTGCGGGGATTCTTAGCGCTTTTTTTCTCATAGGATTGAAAATTTATTTGGAGTTTGTAGAATTCGTAGGAAAAATCCCGATGATACTTAGCGAAGTCGATCTCTTTGTGAAGGAAGCATTGACGGGTCAAGGGATTATTTATAGATCATTTCCAGTGGAATGGGCGGGTTATATTCAAAGTGGGCTGATTATGGGGGTGGATTCATTAACGGATGGCCTTAATCGCATTATCTCCTCAGCCTCCGGAATGATATTGAATGTAGCTAAAACACTGCCTAACTTATTAATATTCTCGATTGTATTTATCCTAGCTCTATTCTTAATCAGTATTGGTTTGGAGCAAATAAAACGAACCTTCCTCCATTGGTTTTCAGATGGGACCCGCGGTAAGATGGAAAGTGTCCTGAGTCATCTTCGTGAAGCGATTATTGGTTTTCTGAAAGCTCAAATCTTGATCAGTGTCCTTACATACATAGTGACTTTAATTGGGCTGTTATTTCTAGGAACAGGGTATCCTTTGGCGATAGCTCTAATAATTATAATCGTTGATCTGCTGCCTATTCTAGGCACAGGCTCCGTGTTAGTTCCATGGGCTGCTTATAGCTTTATTCAAGGGGACTTGAATCTGGCTATTGGTCTTCTCATCTTGTTTCTTGTCATCACCGTATTCCGTCGAATAGTCGAACCGAAAATTGTGGGAGATGCCGTAGGGATAAGTGCTCTGGCAACTCTGGCCAGCTTGTACATCGGATTTAAATTAATAGGTGTAGCTGGTTTATTTCTCGGCCCGATTGTCATTATATTTTTCCAGGCACTTAAGAAGGCCGGGATAGCCAAAATTAAAATTGATTTGTAAAAAAATCGACCAGCCCTTATGCGGCTGGTCGATTCCTTTTGAATCATGATATTAGGCGGAGTCTGATGGCTATTTCAGCATGAGAAAAAGCTTGCCGCCAACGCTCATGAGTCCAGACGCCGCGGTAAAGAGAACGCACCGTTCGTCCGATATCAAGCGGATCTGTTCCTTGCAGCTGCAATCTATGCACAAGCTCGGTCATATTCTGAGCCATTGTCTTCTCTGATATTTCTCGGTTAAGCATCAGCCGATCATCCTGCTTCACTTGCTTCACGGTAACGGTGACCGCCCCATTAATTCTGGGAGCTTTCAAATCTCCATTGCTGCTCCATTCAGTATGACAGCTTAAGCTCCGGCCTCCAGTCTCCACGGCCTGACCATCCAGACAAGCTAACAGCCCCAGCTCATCTGCATTTAAGAAGAGAGCGGGTCCGCGACCACGAAGCACTGCCGCCTTCACTTCAACTCCTGCTGCGCCGCTATTCTGTGCTTGCATTCTTAAATAGGGTACAAGTGTGTCATGCCTTCTACCATCCCCGTCCATCCGATGCTTAAACTGCTGTAGGCCACTCTCAATAAGCTGCAGCTCAGGCAGCCAAGCCGTGAGTGGAGCTTGCCCTATAAACACATCTGCAGCCCCCTCCACCATCGCTACGAGTGGCTGCGGCCCATCCAGCTGCTGAGACGCCTGATAGGGCAGCTTTCCTCCGTTAGGCGCTGTACCATGCCGTTCTACAAATTCCGTGCCAAGCAGAATAACAGGTGGTGTTTCCGCAGCAGTTAACGCCGTTATTCCTCGAGGCAAACTCGTCATCCTCACATTCCCTTGTGCCGATACATCTACAGCTATTACCTGTGATACTGTATTTGCTGCTGTATCAGCCCCAGCAGTAGCTTTGGCTTTATGATTTTCTGAGCATCCGGATAAAAGCGCTAGCATTACTGAGGCAAGAAGCATAATCCTTCCATCGACCATCCTCATCCTTCGTACACCCTTTCTTGATAAACAAAACCGATGATCTCAGCGTTCCCAAATTCAACCATAATCATGCAAGGAAATGAATCTTAACAACCTGCGTGAAAAAGCTTAGAGGCTTCCAAGTAAATCGGAATCACTGCCCCTATGCACGAACGATCTTTGTCCTGCACAAGTGGACGTCGGCTTGCAACTGGCAACATACGTCTTCGATGAGAGCTTAAGATCTCTAATGTACTCAATGATCTGGGGATTTTTTGTAAGTGTATTTGTGAGGCTGCTATGAGCCCTGATAAATTTTAGTGGAACAGGTATTTCCGTTATTTCACCTGCCGCCTCCAATTTATGGCGATAGCGGAAGTCAGAATTCCGTTATTTTGGATGAATAGGCGTACTATGCACAAAAACAGAGAGATAAAGGAACTAGCTGTTCCGTTATCTCTCTGTTTTTTGAGTTTTCAAGGAGATAAAGGAACAAATACTTCCACTATTCTCGTTCACTTCTTTGGATATGGCTGTAATTTAACAGGATATCTGAGTTCCACTCGGATTAGGCTTCTAAACATGTAAGTAAGTCAGGGTGCTCGCTCACCCTTTATTCCTTTAGCGCAGTAAATATTTCATATATTCTATACAAGATACAATAAAAACATCCGCCTATTAGACGGATGTTCTCAGGAGAAGAGACTATATATAAGCCTATGCTTGAAAGTATGCCATGGCTTCTTGTTCTACTTGCTTAACCATCCCTGTTTCACGCAAATAAATAAGATGCGCCAGCGTCTCGGAAAGAGCAAACCTAAGCTGATGAAGGGTCAGCTTGTGACCGAAGGTATTCCGGCATACCTCGTAGGCCGTCTGCGGTCGTTCAATCAGCATCCCCCGCATCAGCTCCAACCGTGACTCATGATGCAGGATGAGCTCTTGTGTCCGCAACCCAAACTTCTCAAAAGGCTCCCGATGTCCCGGGTAAGCCCATGCCACCTCATAGCGGCCTATTTCTTCAAGGCTTTGCAAAAAGCTTCCAAGTGGATTCTCATCGATTCCCCCAGGCAGATAGCTAACGTTCGGGGATATCTGCGGTATTACATGGTCACCGCACAACATTTCTTTGGTTTCCGCTCTGTAGAAGCACACATGCCCCGCTGCATGGCCCGGAGTATGCAGGGTTTCGTACTCGTGATCACCCAGTCTTATGCTATCGCCAATGGTAATCATCGATACCTTCGGCTGCGGCGATACCATGGAGACAAAGCTGTCCATATGATCCTGCATGGACAGCAGCATTTCGTCTGGCATCCCATGACTGGTAAAGAGACGCAGCAATGACGCGGTCATCGGCTGCCCTTCTCCCCACAGCAGATTTACCTGCTCGTAGCCTACAGAAGACATACGGACCGGAGCATTCGAGCGCTCTTGAAAATAACCGGCAAGACCGTAATGATCAGGATGATGATGAGTCAACACGATCTGCTCAATATCCCGAAAGCCTATGCCAAGCTCATTCATCACCTGCGCCCAGAAAGACTCCGCTGCTTCTGTATGCAGGCCCGGATCAATTAACGTATATCCGTCCACGCCTCGGATCAAATAGCTGTTGACCCAACGAAGCGGAAAGGGAAGTGGCGATTTGATCTGGTATATAGAATCATTATGTAAGGTAAATAGGCTCATGGAGTATTAATTTCCTTTCCGGCGCCCAACGAAAATCATCCGTTTCGAATCGGCTTTATTGTAGGGAGAAGCATCATAGCCACCATATATATGTTGCACATCAAGTCCAGCATTATCCAACATACCTAAGAATGTATCGAGTCCTAACAGCTTTACTTGCTCCGAATACGTACGCTCTTGTGTGCCAGGCTCACGGATAACTATACTTTTCCGCACAAAGCCCTCCTCAATTTTACGAGTTTCCTCTATGATGCAATCCCCTTCCTCCCGCTTCGAAAAAGGAACTAAATTCGCGATTACATAATCAGGATTTAAAAAGTCTATAATGAACTGCCCGTGTTCTGGGGAAAGCAATCGGTGAATTTCCCGTAATACCTTTTCATTCTCATCAGCCTCTTCAAAATAACCAAACGAAGTAAACAAGTTAACTACCGCATCATAAGTTTCGCTTAGCGGCACCTCGCGCATATCCCCTTGCAGCCAACGAACCTTCTCTTCCGTATCTATACGTACTGCTTCTCGAAGCAGTACGTCTGACAAATCAACTCCGGTCACCTTGAAGCCGAAATCAGTCAGCGCCATCGAATGCCTTCCCATTCCACAGCATAAATCAAGCACCTCGGCCCCAGCTGGCAGTTGAAGCCATTCCATCATCCGTTTGACCTCGTTATAGGCTCCCTCAAGATCCCGGTGTTTATATACTAATAAATAATCATCGCCAAAGCTTTTTTTGTACCATTCTGACATGATCTTCTCTCCTTAGAGTTCCTGAAAATAATTACCATAATATAGAAATGAATTATTAAGTCGTATGATCTGCAAATGCAGTACTCTTATCTTACCAAACTTCGCAAGGATGTCACAATGACTTCAGGTTGATTCCGCATATTGTTCTATGGTTTAGAGCTGGTTACTGGTGTATAATGTAAGCTTAAATGTAAGCTCACAAACGATACTAGCGATGTTCAAAAAAATAGTCAGATAAGATGCTGCGGGAAACTTTTTTTGCTGTATAAGGCTTTCCGGGGATAAGTGGGGGTTAAGGCTAACCATGCAGTTATTATCCATACATGAAAGAATCGGCAGCCGCAAACACAAGGAAATATACGAGCTCATTCGGCGCCAGGGCACTGTATCCAAAATTGATTTGTTAGAACAAAGTCAAATGACAGGCAGCACTCTAACCCGAACCCTTGAGGAATTAACGGCACAGGGCTGGCTTGTAGAAGCTGGATTCGGAGAATCAACTGGAGGCAGACGCCCCATTCTATACCAGACTAATCCGTTGGCGGGCCATGTATTCGGCCTTGATATTTCCCGAATGAGCTCCAAGCTGATTTTATGCGACTTGCATATGAACAAACTGGAATCCAAAAGCTGGATAATGGACGAAAATATGACGCCTGTACGCCTTCTAAATGAAATCGCTGAGACAGCGCTTGCTATGATGGAAGCTCATGGACTTACAGCAGATGGTGTACTTGGTATGGGAATCGGGGCTGTTGGACCCTTGGATCGCTTTGCGGGGGTTATCATGGAGCCGTTATATTTTCCTGCGGCCGGTTGGCGTGATGTTCATATAACCAGCTTTTTGCAAGAGAAGCTTGGGTTCCCCATTTCACTCGATAACGGTGCAAACACTGCAATCATAGGTGAATCATGGTCAGATCGCAACCGCGACTATCGCCATTTACTTTACGTCCATGTAGGCGTCGGAATCCGATCCGCTATGATGTCCAATGGAAAAGTGGTGTATGGCGCTGTCGACATGGAAGGATCCATCGGACAAATGATTATTCAGACGGACGGTCCAAGGCTTGGAGATCATGGCAACTATGGATGTCTGGAAACATTCGCGTCTATCCATGCTTTGGAACAGAAAGCACATTCGCGGTTAAAGCAAGGACGTGAAAGCTCACTTAGGTATATGGAAAAGGATCCGGATAAAATCAGTTTCACGCACTTGGTTCAAGCTTTAAAAGAAAACGACCCTCTAACCGTCGAAATTTACTCACAAGCAGCGACCTATTTCGGCATAGGCCTGTCCAATCTGTTGAACATTTTGCATCCAGAGAAAGTCATTCTCGGTGGATCATTGATCAGCAGCCATCCTAGCTTCTTTCAAATGGCTACACGCGTTGCGATACGCAATACCTACCATTATCCAACCTATCAGGTCGTTTTCAGTCAAGGCCATTTGGGTGAGGAAGCATTAGTCACAGGCGCCGCGATCATGATTATTAATCAATTGACTGAAGTCTAAAGCTTATGCACTATGCGGGATTCCCTCTAGGAAAGTCCAGTAAATACTTACGAAGCAGGCTTCCATAATGGAAAGCCCTTAGGAGGATAACTATGAACGAATCAGCCAAACCTTCCTGCTGCAGCTCAACAAGCAGATCTGCTGCGCAAAGCGTAAAGTTAGACAGCATCCATGTAACGGATAACGCTGCCCCTATAGGCACTCACTCCCCTACTCCAGCAACAGACGGGATGATTTATTTGTCTGGCGGTGATTTCCTGATGGGTACGGACGATCAGGAAGGCTTTCCACAAGACGGAGAAGGTCCTGTGCGGACCGTATCCGTCAGCCCCTTCTACATTGCTCCTTACTCTGTCACCAATAGTGAATTCCGCGAATTCGTCCAGGCAACCGGCTATAAAACGGAAGCAGAAGCCTTCGGTTGGTCTTTCGTTTTCCATCTATTTGTTTCTTCTGAAACCGCTGCCCAAGTAAAGCACGTCGTACAAAACACACCTTGGTGGTGGAATGTAGAAGGAGCTGATTGGGCACATCCAGAAGGCCCAGATTCATCCATAGAGGATCGGCTGGACCATCCGGTTATCCATGTTTCATGGAATGATGCTTCCGCTTACTGCAGGTGGTCAGGTAAACGTCTGCCAACAGAAGCGGAATGGGAATATGCGGCGCGGGGCGGCCTCGTGCAAAAACGCTACCCTTGGGGCGACTTGCTGAAGCCAGGCAGCGAGCATCTATGCAACATATGGCAAGGTAAATTTCCTGATAAAAATAATCAGAGTGACGGCTACGCTGGAACGGCTCCGGCTCATTCGTTCCAGCCGAATGGTTACGGTTTGTATAATGTATCCGGTAATGTGTGGGAATGGTGCGCTGACTGGTTCAACCCAACGTGGCATATTAACGGTCCTCGCTCCAATCCGCAAGGCCCACAGAAGGGCCTATCGCGTGTCATGCGTGGAGGTTCTTACTTGTGTCATAAATCTTACTGCAACCGTTACCGGGTTGCTGCTCGCAGCTCCAACACACCAGACAGCTCAGCAGGCAACATGGGCTTCCGCTGTGCAGCTGACGCATTAAGATAGTGAGCTTTATTGGTAGTGAACATGAAAAGCTGCAATAGATAGCAACATGAGATTCAGTTGGGGGATTTAAACAGATGGACGAAAAAAATCGAGACTTTTCAGAAGCATGCCTTAGCAATCAGCATTCTTGGACTTCCTCTGACATGATTCATAGTGACCTACTTGCAACCAAGGATCTTATTTATAATCCGTGCAGGCTTGATTGCTCTCGCCCACGCCAAGAAGCACAAAATGCTGAATATGGTGCTTATGTATTTAACTTGAATGCTCTCTCCATAAGATTTCGTGTCGCAAAACTTACTCCTACAAAGATCGGGCAATTTGTGACTTTATGGGAGAGAATTGGGGAGGGACCTATCCAACCCTATGACGTGTCAGACCCAGTCGATCTTTTCGTTATTAGTACACGCGAAGGTAGTAATTTGGGTCAGTTTATATTTCCAAAAGCTGTACTATGTGATCGAGATATAGTATCCAAAGAAGGTAAGGGTGGTAAAAGAGCAATACGCGTTTATCCGCCCTGGGACAAGCCTACGAGCCGACAGGCACAAAAAACTCAAGATTGGCAGTTGAAATATTTCCTAGAGATCCCTATGAATCTACCCATAGATATGGTTCGTGCTCAAACGCTTTACGGTTCCAAATCGTAAGTGGCCCCCCCTATATCCATAACAATGTGTTTACTCATTCATAGCACTTCCGTTATACGGACATCACCGCGTGGCACCTCAAATTGAACTGCCATGCGGTGATCCGTATTTGGTTCACCTGAATTATACATACTAGAGTGGTTTTGCTTGTGATTACCGTGTGCGCTCATATTATTTAAGAGGTCAGGGCTGCCGTTCTTCCACAGGAGCACAGGGTAAAATGATTTCCACACAGGTTCCTTCACCGGGAGTACTCTGAATGGTAATACTTCCTTTATGGTTGTTGATAATCCTTTGAGTCACCATAATTCCTAGGCCGTTTCCATTTTCCTTAATGGTAAAAAAAGGTTCGCCAACCCGCTTCAGATACTCTTCCGGAATACCGCAGCCTTGGTCAGTAACCCGGATCACTACATGGTCACTGTTGGGACTGAACAGCTCGATAATGATTTTGCCGGAGTCGGGCATAGCCTCGATCGCATTTTTAAGTACGTTAATGAAAACCTGTTTTAATTGGTTAACCTCGCAATGAATAAGTGGAACCTCCTCGGCAAACTGGAGATCAATTTCAACATTATTTAAAATCGCTTGTAATTCCAGAAGCATTCCCATGTCCTTCAAAATATCCCTTATATCAGCCAGCTGAAAGTGCGTGGCCTGAGGTTTGGCCAAGACGAGAAATTCGCCGACAATAAAATTGATCCTGTCCAATTCAGTGAGCATTATATCCAAGTAGCTTTCCTTTAGTGGGCCCTTGAGCTGCTTCTGCAACTGCACGAATCCTTTCAATGTGGTCAAAGGATTGCGGATTTCATGAGCAACGCCAGCGGCCAGCTGACCAATGAGGGATAGCTTCTCCGACCGTCTTAATACTTCTTCGGTCTGTTTTCGTGTGGTAATGTTTCTTGTGATGGAGGCTACAGCGACGATAATGCCCATTTCATCGCGAATAGGCGATATCGTTATACTAACATCGAGTAGACGTCCATCTTTGTCATACCGGATGGTTTCATAATCGGCTACCGAGTGGCCTTGAAGCATGCTGAGTACTTTATCGTTGTATTCTTCGTAATAGGGTTCGGGAATATTGGTCAGCGGCTTGCCCAGCACCTCGTCCAAGCCCCATCCATACATAGTTTCGAACGCTTTGTTCGCTTGAGTTACATTTCCTTGTAAATCCGACACATGTATCGCATCCGAAGTGTGATTTACCAATGATTCCAGATATTCCTTAGTATTCCTAAGTTCCTCCGCCGCTTCCTTAAGCTGAGTCGTATAGCTCCTTAAATTAAGCGTCATCGTATTTACCCGTGAGGACAAAAGCCCAAGCTCATCATTGCGTCGGGAGCTGGTGAGGGTGCCGAAATTACCAGCCGCCACTTCATTGACTGTTCCTAATATTTGATGAATAGGTCGAATTAATAACCCCGCCATAAAATAGCTAGTAACCATAGTTACGAGCCAAAGCCCCAATGAAATCATACACTGGACAAAAAGCTGATGATTCAGTACCTGATCAATAGCACTCCTGTCGAAATTGATTCCGATGACATAAGGATGGTTTTCTTTGACGGGAATAAAGCTTTTTATGATGTGTTTGCCGTTAAGATTAGCTTCTGTCGTGATGATTTCCCCTGTTTGGATTGTCTTATGGATATTGACCACATCGTTCTCTTCATCCTTATAGGTGTATGCCCCAAAAATAACATCACGAACGTCCAGGTTATAGACAGGGATGCCTTGCTTGATCTTAATAATCGGAGCTTTCCCAATAAAATCAGGATCAAAGCCGGTAATCTCGACAATGTTCGGATTTTTCTGCAGCAATTTGTTTACTATGGCTTCGGTTCCGGCGGTCTGCTGAAAATCCAAAATTGTTTTAGCATTCATATACGGGTTGATCATGTAGTTGGTTGTCCCGTCGTAATAGTTTCCCCATTTATTGATTATAGAAGGATCGGAGGTTGAAAAATTAATAGGGCCTGACCAATAATTCGGCAGCCTCTGCCCTTGCTGGATGGTGACATTATGCTTATCGAATAGCTGCAAAAAAGCCGCATACCAATAATCCCAGCTTTTAGAGCTTAAATTGATTTCTTTCGGATTGGAGGATTTGAGCGCTACGATATCGTTGTCCAGCTTGGACCAAAGAGTAAGATTATCGATTCCCAGTTCTTTGCTGAGAACAACCAGCTCTTCATTGGTTACCTTACTGATATCGGGATTTAATTGGGCCTGAGCGGCTATTGCGGTGGCCCTGAGCTTTTCGCCCATCATATCCTCTATGTATTGGCGGGCTTGCTGCGAAACTTCAACAGAGGCACTCATCTGTTCCGCTATGGTAAGCATTTGCTGTGTGGCGTTGGCCTGAAGCTCTTCTTTAGAAGTGAAATAATAGATGGAAATATTCAGTGTTAAGATAATAGCCACGAGTAGGGAAATACAGATAGTAAGCTTTACTTTGATCGACAAAATTCCGTCCCCCATATCTATGATGTCATGTCCTATTTTACATTCTAGCAGATTTTTTTTGTCGCAGGTTCTTTTTATAATGTAAAAATATGTAAGTTTTCGATGTCTGTGCTATAAAATCAAAAAAACAAAAGGAGTAATTCCAATAAATTGTATATTTATAGGTGTTATCCAGAATGAACCCTTACGAAAATGCTTAATTTCAACATAAAACAGACTACCCCAAATAACACTCAGGATAGTCTGCCTTACTTGCACATTATTTTATTTTATTAAGAATTCGATACACAATAGTCGCGACTTCAGCTCTAGTTGCTTTTCCTTGAGGATTTACTTTATTATCGCTGCCTTGGATAATTCCTTCCTTCACAAGCGTTGCAACGCTTTCCAGAGCATAAGCTGAGATATCTTTAGCGTCTGTAAAGCCGCTCAAATCTGCTGCTGTGCCTGATGACGTTATTTTGCCTGCAAGCTTCAAAGCTCTAGCTGCCAGCACCATTAAATCTTGTCTGGAAATTTCCGCTTGCGGATTGAACTTGAAGCCGTCCACTCCATCTGTGATGCCAAGGGCTTTAGATATGCCTAACGCTTCATAGAAGTAATCACCCTTTGCTACATCATCGAAATTAGAAGTAAACTCTGCTTTTACACCCAAAGCTCTCACTAGCATGGTTAGGAAATCCGCTCTGGATATATTTTTATCCGGTTCAAAGGTTTGTTCCGAGGTTCCGTTGACAATTCCTTTTTCCTTCAAAGCTTTGATTGCCTCTTGAGCCCAAGAGTGACCGGCAATGTCGTTAAAGGACTGCTTGCTTCCTTCATTTTGACCGCTACCAGGATTGGAATCAGGTTTCTTTGTTTCATCTGGCTTAGGTGTTGTTGTGCCCGGCGCAGTTGGAGTGGTTGGTGTAGCTGGCGCTCCTGAACCACTGCTGCCTGAATGATTACTCCTAGTTCTGACTTGTACGCCAGCTTTCGCCTCGAAGCTTCCATCAACCGTTTTGACTGTGATGATGGCATCTCCGTTGGCTATAGTAGTTACTAGGCCATTTACATCGACAGTGGCGACAGCCGGATTGCTTGAACTCCACGATACCATCTTATTAGTTGCGTTATCCGGTGTTACCGTAGCTTTCAGTTGAACGGTTTCACCTCTCCATACATTGATGCTGCTTTGATCCAAAGTAACCTTTTCAACTGGCGTTGGTTTCACACTGACTTGTACGTTAACCTTCGCCTCGAAGTTTCCATCTACCGTCTTAGCTGTGATAATGGCATCTCCGTTGGCTATAGTAGTTATCAGACCATTTACGTCCACAGTGGCTACAGTTGGATTGCTTGAACTCCACGATACCATCTTATTAGTTGCGTTATCCGGTGTTACCGTAGCTTTCAATTGAGCTGTATCGCCTCTCCATACATTGATGCTGCTTTGATCCAAAGTAACCTTTTCAACCCGTATTGGTTGTACAGTTACATGGGCCACTGCTTTAATATTCGATTCCTTAACAGAACCTCGTACGTCAAAATCACCTGGAGCTGAATACTTCGACGGATCTATCTGCTCCCACGTAACATTAACCGGTTCTTCTTTGTTATCGCTATAGACAGCTGTCACGACCGTTGGAAGCACAGGAGCTTTTCCGACACTCGTTACTAGGCTTACATCCTTCAAGCTGGTTACTACTCTCGGCTTGTCGATTTCTACAACTGTGACATGTGCCGCTGCTTTAATGTTCGTACCCTGCACTTCGCCGGATACATCAAATTTCCCTGCTACAGCGTACTTGGATGGATCGATTGGCTGCCATTTTACACTTGTGGCCGCTTCCTTATTATCGCTGTATACGGCAGTAACGACTGAAGGCATTACAGGTGCTACTCCGGCATTCGTAATAATATTTTCGTCTTTAACATCTACGATCAAATAGGCGGAGTCATCTTCATAGAAAAATGCTCTTAGCAAAGGCTTGAATGCAGGAAGCTGCTCCTTGGTCAGTCCTACTGGAAGATTCGTTGTATCAATATCTCCATAAAACTTATCATCGATATATTCATTCAATTGGAAATTAGATCTTATAATATTCAAGTCCCAGTTAACCGGAAGATCCTTGTATGCCATTTTTTCATTCACAGCACCCTTGCCGTATGTCAAATATCCTTTTACGGTAGCAGGCAGCAAAATTTTTAGCGTTTTATCTGTTGCTGTGCTGATTGAAAATGATTTTGGAACCGCGATGTCGAACTCAGCTTTGCCAAAATCATAGACCGTTCTGCCCGACTCGGTATCCGAATCTCCTTGTTTAATCCAATCCTCCGTAATTCTGGAGTACATGATATTGTTGAATCCGCTAAGTGCTCCATCGTCTGCTGCAAAGTCACGGGTAAAGGTAATAAGAATATCCCCATTCATTGCCTCGGAAATGGCAGGATAGTGGTAATCTCCCGGATTAGCTCTTGAATCGATAGCGAGATGTTTTCTATACTTCCACGTTCTTCCTTCGTCATCCGACAGGGCGACAGCCAAGCTGTTCCTTTTCTTCTCCGCATCGACATGTACGAAAGCCCAATTACCGTTCTTAAGCTGCACCAAGTCATGGCCGACACCCGGATCCAATAATTCAGGGATATCTTTGCCGATGCTCCAAGTAAATCCTCCATCCTTCGATTCGGAAGCTACAACTCGGTTAGGAAGCGGCCCGTTGTCGCGCATATAAGCTACCAAGGTCCCGTCTTTCCGTTGCGCCATTGATGCTTGGATACTAGCTGCTCCCACAATAGGCTCGCTAAATTCCCATTGAATAGAATTATCCTTAAGCGGTTGAGTCGGGTCGTACTCCGTAATAGCCATCATGCTCTGTTCCATGGTGTCCGAATATAACGGAAGCAGCATCCGGACCTTGCCGCCAGCAAGCGGTATTGTAAAAGGCTTATCCTTGGTTTGCCAGCCAATACGACGTGCAAGGGGGTAGCCCGAGCGTGTGAAGATTTTATCGGCAACTGTCGGAGTATATGCGTCTCCGCCAGCTAGCTTCAGTCTTTCCTCAACAAAGCCGCCCCAGTCTTCTCCGTTAATCCTTACATTAACGCCTGCTCCGCCTTGATCTACAGGCTTAAAGCTGTATGCCTTAAATTCATCAAGCTTTTGTTTCAAAGTATTTACATATCCCTTTTGCAGTCTAGGACTGATGAAGTCATCTGGGCTGCTTGGGTTAACCGGGTCTCCGATATTCATCCCGATTTTTACGTTAATGACTTCTGACCATGTCCAATTCGGCTTGTTATTGCCAACAACAGCAAATTCATAACTCCCTTTTTCGGCATATGCGTATTTAGGCTGTGAGGTTTCCCATCTTCCTGCCAGAACAGGATACCAGAAAAACCAGAGCCTCTCTCCTGCATCCACATATACAGCGGGATTAATATCAGCAATGCCCTTGGAATCTGCCATGAGAAAAGGGGTTTTCCAAGTTTTCCCCCCATCCACAGATCTTGCTCCCATAATTCTTGTCGTCGTTGCGTCACGCTCGCCATTTCCTTGAAACCATACAGACAGCAGCTCACCGCTTGGCAATTCTGTTATGCTGGAGCCGTGAACATGGTCGCCGTTATCGCCATCGTCTTTAATAGGTTCAAATATGTTCATAGCCTTACTATCCACTTTAAGAACTCCTGTTATTGCTCCTGCATCTGCGGCATTTACGGGAAAACTTGTTCCGGTTAAACTCAAACAGATAACAAGAAGTAAGGCAAACGTTATCCTTTTATTCATTTTCATTTCCCCTTTAAAAGTAACTTCGTCGAACCGTTCCATGAAGATCTGTTAACTTAAGGAGCAGCTGTGACCGTAACTAGACATTTCAGCAAAGTTCCGTATTTCACACTTTTCACATAAATTAATGCCGTACCTGCTTTAAGCGTCGCTGTAATCTTACCTGTTTGGTCTACGGTTGCAATATCATCTGCATCTGAGCTCCAGACAAGATCTCCGTCTGTTTGGATCGTGTTATCTACGGTTAATGTAGTAGTTAATTGCTTGCTGCTGCCTGCTGTCATACTAAGAGATGGACCTACAGGGGTTCCGCTATCACTAGCCGTCATCGTGGCAGCAAACAATTTCTCCATTTCTTCGCTTGCAATTTTGGCAAAGCCCATCGTTTTGCCAGCTTTGGCATGGTGGGAATAAATCATCAGCAGATCGCCGTTTGAGCCTACGATAACCGAAGGATATTGGTACGTCTGGTCATCATTTTTAACTGGATCTTCATGAATCAGGATCGATTTCCATGTTTGACCTTGATCCTTGGAAAGTGATAAGCTAACGGAGTTTCTGTGACCGCTTTTCAGTGTGTCACGTTTCAACTCTTGATTATGCAGGGCAAGCCAGTCACCGTTAGGCAGCTTGGCAAACTCAAAGCCGCCGTCATTTTTCAAATAAGGATCGACCTTCGCGGTACTCCAAGTAGCGCCGCCGTCTTTGGATTCTGAGTAAGATACATGCCATGCTAGACGTCCGTTTCGGCCATCCAGCTTACCGCTCCGGAAATAAGCGCGGATCGTACCGTCCTTCAGTTGAATCATAGAGCCTTGAATCGTACCGGATCCAACAACAGGCTCGCTTATTTGCCAGGTTGCTCCTCTGTCATCGGTGTATACAAAGACGGAGTTTGCCAGGGAGTCAGAATACAGGGGCAGCAGCAAACGTTTCTTGCCATTGTATTCAAACTCTAACGGCTTATTCTTCGTTTGCCAGCCCATTCGGTTATACGCTGGATTCCACGTTTTCCAATCATTATCTGCACCTGAGGCACGCTCAATAGAGTTCTTGATAATGGGGGGCTCATAGGTAGAATAGCCGATTCCATTTGCGTTCATAACGTATTTCCCATTTTTAAGCAAATCAGCAATCTCTTGACTTCTACCTGCGTAAACATCATCATATGGCTTTTCGGTTATTAAATAATTCGTGTATTTTTCATATTCATTCTTCATCTCCACTACGAAGCTGTCCGTAACATAGCGTTTGTCGGACGGTTTATATCGTGAAGTAACCTCAACATATTTTGAAGGGTCCAGAGGCGACGCTGCTGTAACCTTGCTTGGCAAAACATGTCTGATTTCGGAGCCTTTAATACGGTAATTCCATTGTCCGTTCGCATACGAGCCCGCACCAGACATTGTATCGCCAACATTCATATAAACGACTTCCGGATAATGCCATTTGGGATTGCTGCCATTGGTGTTATCGTATTCATAGCTCCCAAGGTCAGCATACATATATCTGGGTTGTGATGAAACCCACTGCCCGTTTAGCACGATATAATAGAAAAGCCATAACCGATCTTGGCTGTCTACAAATAAGACTGGGTTGATATCAGGGAAATCATATGTATCGTAAACTAGGAAAGGATCTGTCCATGTTTTCCCGCCGTCCTTCGACCTTGCTCCCATAAGTCTAGTAGTGTCAGCATCTCTCTCGCCTTCACCTCTAAACCAAACTGCAAACAAGCTGCCATCCTTCAGCTCCACCATGGAAGGGCCATGGTTATGCTCATTGTGATAAGGGAAAATATCCCTTTTAAATATCCCCTCCATCGCTGCAGGATCTGCGGACACGATGGCTGTTTGAAACAAACTAAATGTCATCATCAGAAATAATAGAAGGCTGATACGTCTATTGATTTTCAAATTACTGCACTTCCTTTCAAATAATCTTAAAAGCTCTATTAAGGATGTAAGACTCCATCATCTTGTACTACCAGCTACCTCGTATTTAATTAAAACCTCCGCTTCCCTTCTGCTTATCGCCCCACCCCCTTTCAATTTTGGCTGCTGCATGAGTTCTTATAAGCAGTTGAATGATAGCGTTTACATCATTCGACTTTATAGCTCCGATAGTCTGTTGGGAGCAGTCACACTAACACAAACTATCGGAACTTTCTTTCATCAGATAAAACTAAATGCGGAACTGCGCCGACAATACTTTGGACAGCCGATGCAGCTGCTCCACTTCAAGCCGATTGGTTGCTGTAAAATCATGATGATTCTTGGATCGGCAATGATAATTAGTGAGCACACCCTCCAGCATTAAATAGTATTTGGAATTTACCGGATATAGTTGTTTTTCAATAAAGGACGTTAGGCTTAGGAAGTCGGCTAAATGGGCCGATTGCTCCGGTTTACCCACCCAATTGCGCTCTAACCAAACGTAAAGATCTGGATGAAAATTAGCCATGATGCCACTGTATCCAGTTATACCAAGCTTCAACGTTTCCAATAAGGTTGCTGTATTAGCATTATATATTTGCAAACCTCCACCCTGTACGGCATCCAATTTCCCCTTCATATTGTCCACATCACAGCTGGTGTCCTTTAGAAATAGGAATCTTCCTGTACCCGCACACCATTTCAATAGCTCCGGTGAGATAAGACGCTTGTAAGGATGAGGGCATTCGTAGAAGCCAAGAGCAATATCCTCTGGAATCTGCTTCAACAGACTCTCTAAATTTCTTTTCCAAACCTCATCGGATTCACCCTCCAGGGCAAGTCGGTTTGTGATTAACACTAATGCATCGATTCCTGTAGCGGCCATTGCATTCAATTCGGTGACTTGATCTGCAAAATCATCTGCGATGTGACCTGAAGCAATTACAGGAACACGTCCTGCCGCCTTCTCCTTAACAAATGCCGCAAGCTTCACTCTTTCCTCTAATGTCAAAAAAAACATCTCACTGGATTGGCATACTGCAAAGAGTCCATCCACTTGGTTATGAATATACCATTCAACGAGACGTTCGGTAGCGTCATAATCGATCTCATTAGAATCTGTAAAAGGAGTGACCATCGTTGGCCATATTCCCTTTGAAATATTTGGTTTCATTTGTTTCCCTCCACTCCCCTTAATTTGGCTGTTCATTTCTCTATGCTTCAAAACCAAGGGAGCATTGCATCCATACGATATTCTCCCTTTTCCAAGTATAGGTGACATAAATATCATTTCCATCCGAGAGAATCGCAGGATAAGAATACTCCCCCTCACCATCCTCCAGCACAAGCTCATTTTCCCATGAAGCACCGTTATCAGTGGAAGATGCTAGAACAAGTGGCGTTCTAGCTCCCCAATTGGTTTCTACCGGATTATAAGCAAGAACCAAAGTTCCGTTATCCATCTTCACAAGATCAATGCCCGAATTATTGTTAGGAAGCCGTGTTGGGTACGCGTCACTCCAGGTTCTCCCATAATCCGAAGAATCGCTGCGATATATACGGCCTTCGGAGCTTCTCAGCAGCATATGAACCTGACCTGGTTCAGACTCCCATAAGGTTGGCTGAATTACGCCTCTTCCATAAAACGATTGAGGGGACACGGGAATAGTACTGCCTGCAACCTCATCAATGCTGCTAGCTTCATCGAAGCTGCCAATACCAATAGCATCACTTCTAATCCAGCTGCCCCCTTGATCTGAGGAACTATCTACGAAAGCCTTCCAAATACCATTCTCCGTAGAAGCGGGGGCCAACCAAGAACCGTTAGTAAGCACGATTAACTTGTTGCGGACAGCTCCTCTCCCCCCACGATCTCCTTCGACTAACTCTATCGGCTCGCTCCAAGTGAAGCCATTGTCCCGTGAAGACTTATATAGAGTAGACCACTCCTTAATCAGACGTCCCACTTTATAATAAAGCAGGATTTCTCCATCCTGTTTCACAAACAGAACGGGATTCCAATGCGGCAGCCCTTCCTCATCAGCCAATCGATACGGCAAAGACCAGCTTCCGTTATGCTTCCTCGCGCACCATATGGCAACATCATCGGCGCCTTCTTTACTCCCTGCGAACCAAACCGCAAGGATGTCTCCCCCAGGAAGCAGCGCCAAATGGGAAGCATGACAGCTTTCAAACGATGTTTTTGCTTCAAAAATATACGCTTTAGCTACTTTATGAATCATGGAGCAAGCCTCCCCAACTGTTTATCTAGCCTTTAATCCCCGTATTCGCTATCCCTTCAACGAAATAACGCTGCAATGCAAGAAATACGATAATGGACGGAATGATAGCCATGCAAGCACCCGCCAGAGAGGTTCCGTATTGAAACTGAGCTGTAGAATTAGCACCTCCCATAAACTGAGCAATCCCTACAGTCAAAGGCTTCAAAGCATTTTCTCTGATCGCGATTAGCGGCCACAGGAAATTGTTCCAATTCGTAATAAACATAAGAATCGTAACCGTAGAAAGCGCCGGCTTAGAGAGCGGAAGCATGATTTTGGAAAAAATACCGAAATCTTGACATCCGTCAATACGTGCAGCTTCCTCTAGCTCTCTCGGTATGCTTCTGAAAAAGCTGGTTAGAATAAACACGCTTGTCACATTCGCACCAGCCACCAATACAATAGCCGAGTAGGAATTCAATATACCGAGACTCGATACGAGCAAGAACAGCGGAACAATGTAAGCTTGAATAGGAATCAAAAGCATAGAAAGCACAAGAGTGAATATTAATTTCTTGCCTCTAAACTCAAGTCGACCAAAAGCATAAGCGGCCAACGTCGTTAGAACGAGAACAAACACGGTGGAAGCTACGGTCATATAAATGCTGTTGAGCATCCAGCTTAGGTAGGGGTGCTTCTGTAATACCTGTACGTAATTCTCAAGTGTAAATTGATCCGGAATCCATTGCGGAGGATAACTCACAATCTTGGCTTCCGGTTTAAGTGATGAAATTACGGACCAAAGTAACGGTAAAAGGAATACAGCGGTTGTAAACGCCATGACCAGATATACGAGAATTTTTTTTATATGCATATTTAGATTCACTCCTAGTCATCCAGCTTCAGCAATCTGGACTGGATTTGTACAAGTACGACCAGTATGACCAGAATAGCGATGCCCAATGTTGAGCCATAGCCAAGGTTATAATTCTGAAAGGCCGTTCCGTATAAGTACTGAACAAGCGTTAAAGTCGCCGTTCCTGGCCCACCGTTGGTCATGACAAAAATCTGGTCGAAAACTTGAATCGTGTTAATTAACGTCAAAGTAATAATCATCGATGTGATTGGCTTTAAGAGAGGTAACGTAATTCTCGTGAAAGACTGCATCTTGTTAGCGCCATCAATTTTTGCAGCCTCATAGAGTTCTGTAGAAATGTCCTGCAGCCCTGCCAGATATAGAATCATGTTGTATCCCATGTATGACCATATAGTTACTATGGCCACCGAGAAAAGGGCGTATTTGTCACTCGTCAACCACTCCACGGGGCTTAACCCAATTGCTTTTAAATAATAATTAAGAATGCCGAAATTGTTATCGTACATCCAATTCCATATGATCCCTACAACCGCAGGTATAAGAACATAAGGGATGATTGCAATTGTCCTGACCGAATTACGAAAGCGCAGTTTTTGATTTAACAGCACGGCTAACAGCAAGCTGAGTACGATTAGCGCTGGTAAAGTCATTAATAAGAAGGTTAATGTGTTTTTCAAAGAAATATAAAAGTTGGGATCGCGAAATAGCTTCTCGAAATTATTTAAACCCGCAAACGTCGCGTTACCAACAATATTCCATTTGGTAAAACCGACGAACAACCCTGCCACACTCGGTCCAAAACGAAAGACAACGAATATCAACAAGTAAGGCAATAAAAACAATGCCGCGACCTTTCCTTGTCTTCTCATAGAGTCTACAACCCTTTCGCTAGAATACTTAGATGGTAGACACAGCCAGCGCAGCCGACCCTGTCTATTAGTACTGACTACTGATAGTGGGGCTCCACCAAAAGCAATCCGGTTTACATCATTTTTGGCGGAGTACACTTCATCTCTTACTTATCAGCTAATATACTTTCCATGTCTTTCTTCAGCTGCTTAGCAATTTCCAACGTATTCTTGTTATTTAGAATCGCATCTTGAGCAGCAGTTAGAATCGGGCTCGGAGCTGTGCTCGAGAATAATTGTGCGGATTTAGGATGTGCAGGCAATAGAAACGCACTGTTTAAGCTTCCGACAAAAGCATCTCTTCCTACCATTTTCTTAGCTACTTCCATACCCGCATTGCTTGAAGGCAGTTGGCCTGACTTAGCCCAATCACCGGAGTTTTTATCCAGCCATTTAACAAATTCGGCAGCTGCCGCTTTCTTGTTCGGATCTCCTTTTTCATTTAACGGGAACGTCAATATTTCTGCTGCGCCCCATGCTGCTTGTTTCTCAAATACTTTTGGATATGCGGAGGTTCCCCATTTAAGGTTTGGAGTAGCCTCCAGCTTCGGCATATTCCATGGACCATCAAAAGTCATTGCGATCTTACCGGCAACAAAATCATCCATATTCGATTTCTCGCCTTTAGGAACAACCTTGTACTTAAAGACCAGGTCCTGCAAGAAACCAAAAGCTTTGGCCGCTTTATCCACGTCTATGTCAACTTTGGTCATCGTTTCATTAAACGGATTGGCATTTTGTTGATTCATTAAGGCAAAAAATTGATAGAACACATGATGATTCATGGCGAAGCCAAGTCCGTATTGCTCAACGTTTTTGTCATCGAATCCGCTTTCATTAGGATGTTTGCCATTTTTGTCTACAGTCAGCTTTTGTGCCATCGCAATAAGCTCTTCCCCTGTTGTTGGTGGAGCGGTCAATCCAGCTTTCTCAAATAATCCTTTGTTATAGTAAAGCCCATGCATATGTACATCCAAAGGTACGGCATACTGTTTGCCTTTGTAGAATGTTCCTCCCCATGCATATTCCGAATAATCAGCTTTATTCATTTTTACAGCTTCTGCCGTTTTGGGATCTAACACACCCATTTCTGTAAATTGACCAAGCTCAAACGGATGCATGGCTAGAACATCTGGCGGATGTCCGCTTTTCATTTCGGTAAGAAACTTTGCGAATAGAGGAGTCCATTGCAATGATGTGAATTCGACCTGGATTTTACTTTGCTCTTTATTATATTTATCTACCAAGCCTTTCATTGTCTCTAAATCTGGACCCGTCCACCCCCCCCAGTAATCGATTTTGATCGGTCCACTTGGCGCAGGCGCTGGCGCTGGTGCTGCAGTCGTGTTGGTAGCTGTCGGTTGTGCCGTGCTTGGTTTATTCCCACTGCTTTGGCACCCTGAGAAAGCTACCATTAGTGCTGCGGATACGAGTAGTGTTGGCACCTTTTTTAACGTCATACTTTTTTTCCTCCTAAAAATAATTTATATATTTCTTAAAGAGCTTCAATAAAAGACGCGATGCCGTCATAGATCAAAGCTTCTAATAAGCAGAATGAATGGACTTTCGATGTACAGAGTTGATGTAAGCGCTGTCTTCGTGGCTATAAACTAGTGAACGCTTGTTTACTTATAACCTCCACATGATTGCCTTAATTCCAGATGCGTTTCAAACAGATGTGAAACGGTTGCATTGGACTTATGCTGCATTAAATTGGTTAGCTGCATGACACATTCGGCAGCCATTTTCTCTACTGGGAGATGAACCGTTGTTAACGGTGGAATGGTAAACCGCGTTACTTCATCATCGTCATGGCCAACGATTTCGATATCCATCGGTACCCTGATCCCCACTTCATTCAGTGCCATCAGAGCACCGACTGACATCTGATCGCTGATTACGAATATGGCTGATGGCAATTCACCGACTTGTTCCATCAAAATCCTGATCGCTTCATATCCGCCTTCTTCAGAGAAGTCTGAATAGACTAGATGCTGCTCAGCTATTGCCAATGCCAATTCACGGGATTTGGCTATAAAACCTTCCTTACGAAGTCGGATCGCTTTGGAGGATACATTCGGAACAATCACTCCAACCCGGCTGTGCCCACGGCTTGCAAATAACATTGCCACGTTCTCGCCTGACTTAAAGCTATCGACATTCACATATGAATATTTGGTTGAGCTCCGTTGGTACAATACGATGGGAACTAGCAGGTTAGCCTGCTCCAAAAATTCCTCATCCTGCTCCGTCGGGTTAGCGATAATGGCCCCATTAAATCGTGTCCCTGTCAGTAAGCTCCGTACATCGCATAGTCTCGTTCCAACATATGGCTGAATCATAAGCTCGTATTCCTCTTCCAGGCATGTGAAGGAGTCCTGAATTCCTTTCAAAACTCGACTGATTAAAGCTGTACGAGTATCCAGTGCCCAGAACAAGGCAATGATCGGCAACACCGTCTCTCCACCACTGCGTAAACGTCTGGCAGAAATATTAGGCTGGTAGTTTAATTGCCTGGCAACCTCGATTACCTTTTGCTGCGTAGCTGCGGAAATCCGATATTGATCTCCTTTGCCATTAAGCACCATGGAAGCCGTGCCTTGAGATACGTTCGCCAGCTGGGCAATCTCCTTGACGCTTGCCATAATTCACACACCACTTTCTAGCTGAATCGTTATGCTAATACGTTTTGCTAAAACGTTATGCTAATACGTTATTATCATATTTTACAAAACTTACCTTGTCAACTTTTTTTTATTTTAGAAGTTCATTTATTTTGAGAATGCACAAAAGGCCCTCTGTCGAATTATCAACAGAGAGCCTTTGCCTTATATAAACCTATCATTCCGCACAAGTCTATTTATAGCTTCCACAGGACTTGCGAGTGACTATATGCGTGTCAAATACTTTAGTTATCGGTGTGGTGATTCTATGATGCATGAGCCCAACCAGCATGTTCACGCATTCGCTTGCCATTTCCTCAACCGGCAAATGCACCGTCGATAAGGTTGGGATCGTAAACCGGGCCACATCATCGTCGTCATGCCCTACGATTTCGATGTCATCAGGTACTATTTTGCCTGCTTCATTCAACCCCATCAAGGCTCCGACAGCCATCCGATCACTGAGGATAAACAATGATGTTGGCAGATTTGAACTATTTTCAAGCAAGCTTCGAATAGCCTCATACCCGCCATCCTCTGAAAAATTAGAGTGTGCAATATGAGACGGCGACACCTCTATACCGAGCCTTGCTGCTTCTTCCAAGAAGCCTTCCTTACGACGGAGTACGGCTTGCGATGACACATCCGGTACGATAATACCTGCTTGGCGATGTCCCCGGCTTGCCAATAATTTCGCAACCTCCTCCCCCGTCTTATACCCGTCGACATTCACAGTGCAATATTTAGATGAGCTTCTTTGATACATCACGATAGGCACATTCAAGCTCGCCTGATGCAGAAACTGCTCATCCTCCTCTGTCGAATTGGCAATGATCGCCCCGTTGAAGCGTGTCCCCGTGATCAAGCCCTGAACCTCACTCAATTTGGAGCCGACATATGGCTGAATAAGCAGCTCGTATTCTCCCTCAATCGTTGCAAGTGTAAGCTGTACTCCTTTTAAAAACCGGCTGATCAAAGCCGTCCGTGTATCCAACGCCCAAAATAGAGCAATGATCGGCAGTACCGTTTCTCCGCCACTGCGCAGACGTCTTGCCGAAATATTCGGTTGGTAGTTCAACTCTCTGGCAGCCTCAAATATTTTTTGTTGCGTATTCGTAGAAATCCTATATTGCTCCCCCTTCCCGTTAAGAACGATAGAGGCTGTACCTTGCGATACATTCGCTAATCGTGCGATTTCTTTAATACTCGACATTCAGGTAACACCTCAATCCATATAGTAATAGTAAGGTTTTTCGAACTCTTACTTACTATCATAATCCATTTTTTGATAGAATCAAACTTTGTGAATATTACAACAAAAAAAACATCCTGGAACGCTCCACTTTAATACAAAGTGAGCGAAAGTCAAGGATGTTTTCACTAAATTTCTCACACCGCATTATGTGACACTAAGCCGTAGACGCTTCGTCTCCGGTTGACTCGCCATGCAGCTCTTGAAAAAGCTGTACCAGCTTGGCATGCTTGCGCAGCGATTTCTCATGAATAAGGTTTAACTTGCCGTTATCCAATGTTCCGAAGCGCTCGATCAAGTTCTCATTTTCCTGAGTCCAATCAAAGCCCTCAAAAACACTAAGACATGAGGTCCAGTTTTTCGTATATTTACCATCCTTAAACAAGTGACCATTCGCATACAAAGCGATGCTTTCCTGCATGGCCCGACTGGCAGAGCTGTACTGAGGAAGCCCCGGCTGCTCTGGCATCAAAGGTAGCAAGGTACTGTAAAACTGATGCAGAATCTCAATGTAAGTAGACGGGTCCTGACGAATCTTGCGAGCCAGCTCGTAGGATGGCTGCATTTTACCAGTAAACAGCATGGTCGACGTTGAATATAACCAACTGAAGGAGGTAAAGTTTTTGTTATACGAGGTCAGGTTGGCACGACGTTCCACTCCAGCGCCTTTAAGAAAGACGTTGTGGTCAACCACCTGCTGAATAACAAGGTTCAACGGATCGATACTATCGAAAGAGTGGCCCAGCTCCTTACTAACCAGCTGTACCTTCGAGTTAATGTCGCCAAACAACTGCTTCTCTTCTTCTTCGCTTAGACCAATATAAATTTGAACAGCCAGCTCGCTCTCCATCAATTCAAGGCGACGGCGTTCGATTTGTTCTACAAGCCCCTGCATTTGTTCAAGCTCCAGCTTCAGCTCTTCATTTTCTGGAGATCTGCGCTGCTTGATTGTCAATGCGGATACTTTTTTCTCATGACTGCGTACTTCTTTCAGCATTTGCTCATTTACATAGCCTAATGCTAGAATCCGATGCTGTCCATCTAAAATGCTGAGCTTGGAGCCAGGGCGTAAAAACAATCCTTTTTCCATTTTTGCCAATGAGCTTACTTCACGTAATGACAATGTTACAGGTCCGAAAAATACGCGGTCCAGCTCACGCTCTTGCAAATAGTTAGAAATTTTACGGCGCTGTCCTCCGCTTAGCTTACGCTGAACCATCGGATCGATTGAAGTGTAATTCAGTAAATCCTGTACTTGTATTGCCACCGTTGCTAACCCGAATTTTTCACAAAACGGGTGAATCGTCATATTTAAGCAAAGTCCATCCATTAGCCGGCGTCCTCCTTATCACGAATCAGAAACAGATGATGCTCCTGATAAAAGTCTTTGATATACTGGTATGCTTTTACAATGCGTGAGCGTCTTGGCAATCTATCCTTTTCATCTCCCGAATAAATCCCGTTCCAATCGATGTGAGGCAAAATTTTCATTGCATATTCAAGCGCATAGCGATTGAACGTACCGGTTTTGACTACTTCATCATGGAAGAACATAGCTAGCGCGATCTGGATATTTTCCGTCCAGCACTGCTCGCCTTTGACAGGGTCAGGTAAATATCTTAGTAAGGTGTCAAAGTAAAAGGAAGCTAGTTTTTGATGCTCCTCCACTTCTTTATCCTCAAAATAGTAGCCATTGTTGCGGGCAGCTGATTTCAACCGGCCCTCAAATAAACCAGCCAAAATTTCCACAAGCAGATGGTAGGAAAATAAAAACTCAGGTCCTTTACCACGTTCAGTGAACATATCAACGGATATTTGCTTCATCGCAGGATCCTGTTCAGCTAATTGGGTCGCCAGCACATGATAAAATCTTCTTTGCTCTCTTAGAACGGCAAGATTACCGCCTATTTTACGCGGAAGCTTGTTAATATCCGAGAACAGCTGACGCTCCTGTCGGGAGTTGATGTCCAAATAGATCATCGTAGATACTGGGAACGTGTAAAGCTTGCTCAGCTTGGCTGTAATCTCTTCCATCCGTTCGTATTCCCTACGGTCCTTGGCCCGAGCCATGTTGCTTTGCAATGTTTCCATCAATCTGCGGAATGCAGCCAATCGGTGCTGTCCGTCGACCACATACAGCTTTTCAATAGCTTGTAAGCGGTACACTTTTTGCTCGTCATCATATTCACCAGCACCTCTAGCCGATAAAATTAAACCTGGAAAATAGATGCCCTGATTGTGATCCAGAAAAAGCATGATGTAATCCATGAGCTTGGAAAGATTCTGTGGAACGATGGAACGTTGGACTTCTAAATCAACTTCATAAATGGAAAATAATTTACTCATGGGCAGCGTTGTGGAGAGGGTTGCTTGCCCAAATGTTCTTGATGCTACACCGGGAATCTCAATGAACGAAGATGCTTTTTGCTCCGCCAGCAGTTCTGACAGAGAAGATATTGGATCCATTACTTATGTCCTCCTTAAATTATACATTCACTCTCTAGAGATAGTACTATAAATAGGTTCATATAGTTCCATTATACACCGAATATCCACGAAACATTCAAATTATAGGATAATATTGCAAGTGACAAATCAAATAATTCTCCAAGTTTGTCCATTTTCCTTTTTCATTTTACATAAAATTAAATATTTTCCATTTATGTAACGAGAAATAGCCCCGCGCCCCCTTATAGGTCATCAGGACTATTAGATTACATACGGATAATTACAGTGCAAATACCACTATTTATACAAATTCAGTACGGTTAGTTTTCCAAATTTTCCGCGAGAAAATCTACAAGGTGCATAGCCTTAATCCGATCCGATTGCCCTGACCGGTAGACTCCCCACTGCATTTGAAGCAGACAGCCCGGATTGGCTGTTATAATAACCTGCGCATTGGTTTCTTCCACAAGCTCCATTTTGTGGTCGAGTACTTGAGTAGACATTTGCGGCTGAGTCAAATTGTAAATTCCAGCCGAGCCGCAGCAGCGTTCGGCTCCCTGCAGCTCGTTAAGGCGGACGCCTGGCACCGACTTCAAGAGAGTACGAGGCGCGCTCTGAACGCGCATCACATTGCGCAGGTGGCACGAATCCTGATACGTGACAGTGGTTGCAGGCTGCTCCCGCTTGATGGGCAGCGGTCGTCCCTGCTCCGTGAGCAGCTCGGAGATGTCTTTGACGCTGCGGGCGAAGCTGTCCGCAGCTTCTGAGCATGACGCATCTGCGTGCAGCAGATGGTCATATTCCTTCAGGCTCGCGCCGCAGCCGCCGGCGTTGCTCGCAATGCTATCGACGCCGGCATCGGCGAAGGCGTCGATGTTCACGCGGGCGAGACGGCGTGCCGCATCCGTTTCGCCCGCGTGGGCGTGCAGCGCTCCGCAGCAGGTCTGCGAGGTCGGGATAACGACCTCGAAACCGGCCCTGCGGAGCAGCTTGATCGTGTTCACGTTGGTGGACGTGAACAGCACATCCATGATGCATCCGCGGAACAGGCCGACGCGTGCCACCTTGTCGCCGACAGGCGGAATCACGAGCACGCGCTGTCCGCTTCGCGTTGTTTCCCAAGTCGCTGGGAGGCCTAGCTTCTCCCAAGCGCGGACAACGCCGTCAGAGGAAGCCTGAGGCAGAATCGCTTCCATCTGACGCATATGCTCGGGAAACATGCGCATCACGCCGCTTTTATGCGTCAGCTGCTGCATACCCGAGCGCTGGTACAGCTTCAGTAAGCCGCCAACCAATCGCATGCGACCATGATGCGGAAACAGTCGCTCCATGAATAAGGAGCGAATCGCCTTTACATGCCAAGGAAATTCGGTTTCCGAGGCAATGGATTCTCTCGCCTGCTCAATAAGCTGACCATATTTCACATCCGATGGGCAGGCAGGCTCACAGGCACGACAGCCCAGACATAAATCCATCTGCTCCTTAAATTGCTGATCTGGCGCCATAATACCGTCGGAAACAGCTTTCATCAGTGCAATACGTCCTCGCGGAGAGGCAGCCTCAAGTCCAGTCTCATTGAACGTAGGACAGGCCGTTTGACAGAAGCCGCAGCGCATACAGTTAGTTAGTTGGTCAGAATCAAGCGTAAGCTTTAACTTCTCTGCCAGCCTTGATTGTTCAATTGCCATCACTGCTTCACTGCCCTTCCCGCGAAGATTGTTGATCCTGTTGTTGCTGTTGCTGCTGTTGCTGCTGTTGTTGCTGTTGCTGTTGCTGCTGAACAGGTACCTGTGTATTAGCGTTTGAACCTCCATCAGGCCTACTCAATACTACCCGTTTGCGCGTTTCCGCAAACATCTTGCCCGGATTCATTATGTTATCCGGATCGAATGCCAGCTTCAACCGTTTCATAATATCTATGCCAGAGGCTCCGACCTTCCATTCAAGATACGGCGCTTTTACCAATCCAACACCGTGCTCTCCAGTTATCGTACCTCCCAAACTAAGTGCAACCTCAAATATTTCATCAAAAGCTTGTTCCACCCGGTGCAGTTCCTCTGGGTTCCTGGCATCTGTCATTGCCGTTGGATGCAGGTTGCCGTCGCCGGCATGCCCGAACGTACAAATCTGAACATCGAATTTAGCAGCTACACGTTGAACCTCCTGTACCATCTCAGCTAGCTTCGATCTCGGAACTGTGGCGTCCTCAAGAATGGTCGTCGGACGCAGCCTCGACAAGGCAGCCAATGCGCTGCGTCTTGCTTCCATTACTTTTGCGCCTTCCTCAGGGGTTGCTGCTACTTTTACTTCGATAGCCCCCTCACGGCGGCAAATTTCCTCAATAAGCAGCAAATCCCGCTCCACAATGGTTTCATCACCATCCTGCTCTATGGCTAGCACAGCTTCTGCATCAACGGGCAGACCGATTCTTGCAAAATCCTCAACCACACGTATCGTAGCTTTATCCATAAATTCAAGCGTACAGGGGGTGATTCGGTTAGCAATGATCTGAGAAACAGATCGCGCAGCTGAAGAAAGATCGCTATAAATAGCAAGCATAGACCTACGAAATACGGGCTTAGGAACAAGCTTAACTGTTGCCTCTGTCATTATCGCCAGTGTCCCGCCGGAACCTACAAGCAGCTTGGTCAAATCATAGCCAGCTACATCTTTAACCAGCTTCCCGCCTGTACGAAGGATATCTCCGTTCGCCAGCACCGCTTCAAGCCCAATCACATAATCCTTCGTAGTTCCGTACTTAAGCCCACGAAGCCCTCCCGCTCCAAGCGCAATATTCCCGCCCATCGTGCAAATAATCATACTCCCAGGATCGGGTGGGTAAAATAGCCCTGTTTGCTCCACTGCCGTATGGAATTGCTTCGTATTCAATCCTGTCTGAAATGTCGCGGTCAGGTTATCTTGATCGATCTCAATCAGACGGTTCATCCGTGTCATAACAAGGACAAGTCCTCCTTGCATCGGAACGACACCCGCACAAAGATTGCTGCCTGCTCCGCGTCCGATCACAGGAATTTTATGCTCAGCGCATATCTTCATGATACCGGACACCTCCTCAGTCGAGGCAGGAAACACAACGCCATCCGGCATTGCTTGGTACAACGGCGTAGCATCATAGCTATAGGAAACCAAAGTTTCCGTGTCGTCCTTAAACCATTTATCGCCTACAATTGATTGCATACGTTCACGGACATTTTGTGGCAGCACTTGGATAGTATCCCCTTTCATCTTGTTTCTGGATTGTATATAAGATATGAATCAGCTATAATTTAGATCAGGTCATCTGATGACTTTATTATAAAAGTGTAATTTGCTATCTGTCAATCAAAAACAGAAGGCTACTGAAGGAAGTGATCCATGTGATAATTCGAAAAGCCTACGAAATTGCTGCCGAGGCCATTCTTGAACGAATTCAAAAAAGCGAATGGCCGGTAGGTACTCGGCTCCCCTCCGTTGAACAGCTAGCCCTATTGTTAAATGTAGGCCGATCAACCATCCGCGAAGCATTAATGTCTTTGAAGGCTCATGGTTGGGTCGACGTAAGACACGGCGGCGGGACCTTTGTATTAAAAGACAAAGAATCCGAGCAGCTATGGCAAGCTCCTGAAATTACCGATATCCAGCAGCTTCGCGCATGGCTTGAATTAAGATTTATGCTGGAAACAGAAAGCGCAGGTTTAGCTGCCATCCGCAGAAATGAGTCCAATTTGCAAGAACTGCACACTATAATAGATGAAATGACCACACTGCAGGATGAGGATTTATTGGAAAAATCCGATATTCGCTTTCACATAGCTGTAGCCGAAGCCGCTCAGAATCATCTGCTTGTTAGTACCCTACAGTCGTTGTTCCAATCGATGGGATCTGTAATGCGTGAAAGCCGCAGGCTGTGGCTGTTTGCCGAGCAAACTGAGGCAGCTCGCTTGTCTGAAGAACATCGGCAAATTGTCGAAGCCATTCAAATAGGCCATGCTGATTTAGCCAAAGAACGAATGGCCTCCCATCTTCGTAAAGTAGAGCAGGTGCTGCATAAGCTCTAGGTCAAGCAAACTATCCTTTCATATTCAAAAATGTTCAAAAAATCAATCCCCTATTGAACTCTCACCTAAGCAAAAAAATAGACCAGCAGCAGCCTTAAGCAGCCTGCACGGGTCTATTTCTTTTTTTCCTTTTGCACACGTTTATTCACACTTCTCTAGCCTCTTAACAAAACGATATCCCGTTATCTCATACCCCAGCTCTTGATAAAATAGATGAGCCTCCTCCTTACGTCCGAAGCCGCTAATTAAGTAGGTGCCTTTGCAGCCCAGATCTATCGCCATTTGCTCAGCAAATAGCATTAAGGCTCTCCCAATCCCGGACCTTTTTGCCGCTGCATCCACCACAATAATACAAATTTCCCCATAACGGCTGACCTCACGGATATTTTCACGTACGCGAAATACTAATGTTCCCAGAACGCATCCTTCTTGTTCGTATATGTAAATCGTATCGCTTAGGCTCTGTTCCGTCATCCTCAGCCTGTCTTGCATATCATCATAGGAAATAGCCTCTTCACTTAATTGAAACATGAGCTTGCACAGCATGGGAGTATCCTCAGCAACTGCCTTACGGATACATTGGCTTGAATCTGCGGCTCGGCTCATCGCCGAATCGGTATCCTTATATTTACCTTGATCCATGTGATGACTCCTCTCGGTATTATTAAACCACCTGCCCTTTGGCTCTTTTCATTTCCGGTAAATGCTCGGGCTGGTTATCGATTCGGCTTCCGTCCTCCAAACGAATCCATGTATCGAACCCGGCTGCCCCTTCGTTTAAGCGAATAATACGCGCCCCCCTCTGCATCGTTTCCTTCCCATAGGAGTTAAACCCTGTTGCTCTTCCGTAGCACAGCCTAATCCCATGTAATTGCCCGTGATAATCGTTGATATGGTCATGTCCTGTAAATGTTCCCATCACATTACCTTTTTCCAGCATCGCTGTAAAAAATCCCGAATTCACCTTCGGGCATCCGACTCCTTCTTCTTTCAAACCAAAGCAGGTTTCATTGTTCCACATTTCTTCGTATTCAGGCACAGGTATATGAAAAAAAGCAAGCGATGGGACAGGCTGCCCTCCATTCCCTTCTGCAAAAGCATCCGCCTGCCTCGCAAACCATTCAATTTGATCACGATGAATCCAATCATAGCCCTTAAGAAGGGGTGCAGCATAATCACCTGAATCAAGCGCATACAAAATTACTGCAGCCTTACCTTCGCTGCTTAAGATTGGGATGGTATAATTTCCAATTCCATGCAATTCCTCAGGACCTGCTTCCGATAAGCAGGTTGGATGCTCCAGCTGTACCTGCAGCAGCTCTGATTTCGATGTTCGATACTCAGCATCATGATTGCCAAACACTGCAGCCCAAGGAATTCGTCTGTCACTCACAATAGAAATAGCGTCATGAAAGGATTGCTTAGGATCAAGGCAATACTCACTTTCAATCGTATCTCCTGTAAAGAACACCAGATCGGGCTGCTCCAAATCAAGCACAATCTGCATTAACTGGGCTGTCCTTTGGTCAGCTGCCTCTCCATTTTTCCAATGCAGATCCGTAAATTGTACGATTGTAAATGTCCCGTCTGAGTTGTAGTTAAGCGAATTTCCTGATTTCATACTAACTCCCCCTTTTTTCCAATTGCTACTTTCAATTTACCAGATGAACGTGTACTGTTGCTATAGAAGTTTATCGTGTATTCATAAGTAAAACTGATGAGAGAACCTGAAAGGAATCCATTATGAATCTTCATGCGTTACGAGTTTTCCATTCTGTTGCGTTGTTCGGCAGTGTAACGAAGGCAGCAAATGAACTGCATATCAGCCAACCGGCTGTTACCTTACAACTCCGTAATTTAGAAAAAGAGCTTGGAGTTCACCTCGTTGTCCCGCATGGGCGGGGAATTGCTCTAACCTATGCGGGTGAAGAATTGGAAAAGCTGTCTCATAAGCTGTTTGCCGTTGAACGTGAGATTACAGCTAGAATGGAAGAAATCGTCACAGGGATACGAGGAGAGCTCATAATTGCCGCCACCTATCTTCCTGCCAACAAGCTGCTTCCCAAATGGATAGCTGCATTCAAGAAAGCACATGAGCATGTGAGCATCAAATTAATCACCTTAAATACAAGAGATGCAATCGACAAGCTAAGTAAACATGAAGCAGATGTCGCAGTTATCGGAGGTGGTTGGGAAATCCCCGGAATTCGTTGGGAGCATCTGGGAGATGATGAATTATGGTTTATTGTACATCCCGGTCACCCCTTGGCTGAACAGGAAATCTCCTTACAGGAAATGATGAATGAAACGTTTGTGATACGTGAAGAAGGCAGTTCTACGA
Source organism: Paenibacillus foliorum (assembly GCF_013141765.1). Taxonomy (GTDB): domain Bacteria; phylum Bacillota; class Bacilli; order Paenibacillales; family NBRC-103111; genus Paenibacillus_S; species Paenibacillus_S foliorum. The sequence continues at coordinate 18,052 of NZ_WHOD01000087.1, read as the reverse complement.
GGGAACGGTTTCTCTCCATGTGCCGGACTTATAATGTTAATCAACCCAAAATCGGCATGCAATTCAGTGGCCTCAATGAAACTATAACCGCGGTAATGGCCGGCTACGGAGCAAACCTGATTTCAGCGATGGCCGTGCAGGATTATATCCAGAGAGGCGAGGTCGCCCGTGTTTATGTCAAACATGTGGATCTTCAGAGACCTATCGCAATTTGTACGTTAGAAGACAATGTACCGACGCCGATTACGCAGCAATTCATAGAATTTATCCGTCAAAACCTTACTGTTGTCTGATTACACAAAAATCCCCCGATCGCCCTTATTCAGGATACAGTCGAGGGTTAAAAAAAGCCTGCATTACATTGCTTATACGTCTGATTGCTTCGAATAATTACGCTTAATTTGGTTTCTCCATCTGTTCCTTGATCAGATGAGCCAGCAAAGCGCAGCGTAAGGAGATGCTATCCAACTCCACATATTCATCAAGCGCATGGGCGCCATGACCCACAGCCCCCAATCCGTCCAAGGTCGGAATGTTCAGCGCCGCAGTGAAATTGCCGTCGCTGGCCCCGCCAGTCGCGGTCTCCTGCAGGGAAAAGCCCAATTCGTCTGCTATCGCCTGCGCGCTGGCAAACAGCTTGCGGCTCATTGCCTGTTCCATCGGCGGGCGGATAATTCCGCCCCGCACTTGCAGCTTAGTGTTAGCCAAGACAGGTGAAGCATTCAGAATATGCTGGCTAAGCCGCTCCGCTTCATCCATCGACTCGATTCGAAGGTCAAGCTCAGCCCGTGCTTGACCGCTTACCACATTGACAGCCGTGCCTCCTGAAGCAATGCCCACATTAACCGTCGAGCCTTTTTCGTAGTCCGTCAATCCTTGCAAATACAGTATTTGATGGGCTAGCTCTTCCAGCGCATTAACGCCTTCGCTGTGGTTAATCCCAGAGTGAGCGGAAACGCCCTCAATCTCCAAGGCAAATCTGCCAACCCCCTTGCGTGAGGTTTTCAGCTTCCCTGAGGGGCCTAAGGCAGGCTCCAATACAAAGACAGCTTCGCTTTTCAGAGCCTCTTCTTCAATCCACTTTCTAGATGAGGGACTGCCTACCTCTTCATCCGTGTTGATGAACAGCACAATATTTTTAGTAAGCGTGTATCGGGAAATAACCGCGTGCATAGCATACAATCCCTGCAGCAGACCACATTTCATATCGAAAATTCCCGGTCCGTACAAGCGCTGTCCCTCTTTCCTGAAAGGACGTTTCACCGTTTCACCTTCAGGCCAAACCGTATCGATATGCGTCATCAGCAAAATTTGCCCTGACCCTGACCCTTCACCCAACCGCAACTTCACTTGATTACCATATTTCTCTTGGGGAATCCATTCAACAGAGCCACCCATCAGCTCCTGAAAACGAGTGATAACAAACTGCATCGCCTGATCCACCCGTTCTTTGCTGCTTGTTGGAGTATCCAAATTAACCAGATGCTCCAAATCCGACAACAAAGCTTCCTGCTGCCCTTGTACAAACTCCAATAATTTACTCATGAGGTCTCACCTACCTTATACGTTCTTAGCGAACCAATCCGCTACTGCCTCCAACCGGGCTATGCGCTGCTGAGGTCGACCCGATGAAGCCATCGCATGAGAAGCACCTGGGAACCGGATAAACTCCACGTCTTTGCCAAGTCGTTTCAAGGCCATAAACCACTGCTCTCCCTGCTCGACAGGACACCTGTGATCCTGTTCGCCATGGAGGATCAACACCGGGGTGGTTACTTGCTCAGCATATCTTATCGGTGAACGATCCATGATGTGTTCTTCATCGTTCCAAAGATCGGATTGGCCGCCCAGCTCGTACAGATTAATCTGAAACCCAAGATCGCTGTTACCTATTTTACTGTACAAATTACAAATCGACCGTTCGGTCACGGCTGCTGTGAACCTGTGATCATGGCCTATCAACCAGTTGACTAAATAGCCCCCATAGCTGCCTCCCATTACATAGAGAGGTTCGTCAGCCACTGATCCATCGGATGCAGATGCCGATTCTAGGAACCCAATAATATCCTGAACATCCTTGCCACCCCACTCCCCGACAATCCCGTAGGAGAAAGCTTGCCCATAGCCGTAGCTGCCTCTCGGATTACAAAACACAATTCGATACCCTCGGCTGGCAAGGTACCAGAAGTCATAATGGAATGAATGGCCGTAAGCCAGATGCGGCCCCCCATGAATCATTAGAATGGTACCCGCTCGGGGATTGGCATCCTTATTCGTCAGCTCCATCGTCCATCCCTGAATAGTTAATCCATCCGGGGTTTCATGAAAATGTTCTTGGATTTCCACCGAAGGCACGTCCTTCTGCAGCTCCTCGTTGTAACGGGTAATTCGTTCCATCTGAATGAGATTATGATCCTCCCACACCGCACGGTACAGCTCTCCCGGCTGATCCATGGCATCACCAACAAATACAACTGCAATTCCCCGCTCATCGCAGTATTCAACTGCAAATGCAAGGACATTCAACGATAGTGAAAGAGCGGTAACCTGGGAAGTAGAGGTATCCAATCGGTAAATCGACTGTCTGCCTTCATTCGTTCCAGAAAATAAAATAAACCCGCTCTCCGCATGATGCACTACTGTCGTATTTAAGCCTGTACGCTTGCTGTCGCCTATAACATGGTAGCCCAGCGGCACATCGACATTCCCCTGCAGCCAGGACTCCCTCTCACCCGGTTCCAATTGGAACCATTGGTCGAATTCGGCGCTGTTGGGTGTATGCTTCTTCCCCGCGCCGAGCAAGGATCCATTCGGCAGCGGTACAAGCGCCGAGACCGATTTCACATTTGGCGTTATCACAGAGGTTGAGCTGTTTGCCCTGTCCCGCACATGAACTTGGGGATTTTTGACAAGGTCAAGCCCGTCTGGATAATCTATTGTGTAATATAGGCTTCTTCCGTCTGCCGAAAAAGCAGGGTTCCCATGATCCGATTCTAGAGTAGTTATTCGGGACACTCCAGACGTTTCCACATCCACTTCAAACAGGTGGGTGTACCCATTTGTCATCCCTTCTCCATCCAGCTTATACCGGATTCTTTTTACCGTATAAGCCGTTGTATTGATCTCATTCTCTCGGCTTGTAAATACGATAGTTTGGCCATCAGGGGCCCATAAGAACTCCTTCACTTTCCGTTTGGGCGTGAGTGCATAAACATCTCCGGTTGATGGTCGGTACAGCCAAAGCTCATCGTTCGCTCCTACCTTGCGTATAAAAGCCAGCAGGTCGCCAGCAGGCGACCATCTAGGACTTTGATCCGAGGGCAATTCCCCTTCTTGCGGCACCGCAAATAGAACAGTCTCCGTATGCGTACTCGTATTCCAAACGACCAGCTGACTACTATAAGTATCCTGTTCTATCTCCATTTTTCCCTTGGCCAGCACCACCTTCTCCCGCTCCAGGGGGTGAACGCTCGGCGCCCCAAGGAGCGTAAGACGAGCTAGATCTGTTGATTGCAGCATGTCGATATTCAGCTCCTTTTACTTCTCTGATAGTAGTTAAATGTCCGCCCGCTCACGCGGTTCTACGGATTAACCAAATGGCAGGCCACCCAGTGATTCGGTTCCGCCTCTCGCCATTCAGGCTCCACCTGCCGACATTGCTCTTCCGCCCAAGGACAGCGGGTATGAAAGCGGCAGCCTGCAGGCGGATTGAGCGGACTCGGCAGTTCGCCACGCAGCGTAATCTTCTCTCGCTGCCGCTGCAATTTCGGATTCGGAATAGGAATAGCGCTCATTAGCGCCTGTGTATACGGATGCAGCGGCTTTTGAAAGATCGATGTTTTGCTTCCCAGCTCGACCATTTTTCCAAGATACATAACACCGACTCGGTCACTTACATGACGAACGACAGACAAATCATGCGAGATGAACAAATAGGTGAGATTAAGATCCTTCTGAAGCTGACCGAACAGATTTACGATTTGTGATTGTACGGAGACATCCAAAGCCGATACGGGTTCATCGCATACGATAAATTTGGGCCGCAAAGCGATTGCCCTGGCAATGACAATACGCTGGCGCTGCCCCCCAGAAAATTCATGCGGGTATTTCTCCAGGCTGGCTTGAGGCAAGCCAACCATCTCTAGCAGCTGCTTAGCCTGCTGCACCTCCAGCCCTGGATACAGATCATGAATGTGAAAAGGTTCCGCCAAAATATCGCGGATTTTCATTCTGACGTTCAGAGATGAATAAGGGTCCTGAAAAACAATCTGCATGTCCTTCCTCAACCGCCTAAGCTCTTCCCCCTGAAGAGTGGACAGGTCCTGTCCGTTGTACCATGTTTTCCCTTCCGTAGGGCGTTCCAAATAAAGCACCGCGCGGCCTGTCGTCGATTTGCCGCAGCCGCTTTCTCCTACAAGGCCTAGCGTTTCGCCCGCGGCCAGCTCAAAGCTTACTCCATCCACCGCTTTGACCACAGAGGAACGACCCATCCCAAACAGCTTGGACGATTGTGTATAGTGCTTCTTTATATGGTCCACAACGATCAGGGGAGTTGCCCCAGTCCCTTCTCGATTTCTGGTTTGACTCATTTAAACTCCCCCTCTACCGGGTTCCAGCAAGCTACAGCATGCCCCCGCTGATCCGCAATCAGCTCTGGATTTTGCTCCCTGCAAAGGTCCGTTGCAAAAGCGCAGCGCGGATGAAAGGGGCAGCCGTTCGGCAAGTTTTTCAGATCGGGTACGCTGCCTGGAATGGTGCTCAGCTCCTCATCTGCGTCACCGGTTAAATCGGGAATGCTATTCAGCAATCCTACTGTATATGGGTGGCGCGGTGACTCGATTAAGTCGTCAACGGCGGCGAGCTCCATCAACTGTCCCGCATACATTACGGCAACCCGGTCAGCTGCGTCTGCAATGACGCCCATATCATGAGTAATCAGCAGAATCGACGTACCGTAATCCCGCTTAATGTCTTTTAAAAGATCCAAAATTTGCGATTGAATGGTAACATCCAAGGCCGTTGTCGGCTCGTCCGCGATAATCATTTTAGGACTACAGGCCAATGCCATCGCAATCATAACCCGCTGCCTCATCCCTCCTGACAGCTCGAACGGATATTGCCGAAAGCGGACTTCCGGCTCCGAGATGCCTACCGATTTCAGCAGGTCGATGACCTTTCTCTTACGCTCTGATTTGCCCATTTTTTTGTGCAAAATAAATAATTCTTCGATTTGCCGCCCCACCGGGATCAAGGGATTCAAGGCTGTCATCGGTTCCTGAAAAATCATCGAGACCGTGTTGCCGCGAATGCCCCGCATCCCTGATTCTGGCATATTTTTCAGCGATACACCCTCCAGCTCAATGTCTCCATGGTCAAAACGGGCATTGGCTGGAAGCAGCTTCATTAGGGATAAAACCGTAAGGCTTTTGCCGCTGCCGCTCTCCCCGACAAGGCCCAGGATTTCACCTTTTTTCAACTGTAAAGAAACATTCCGAAGGGCCGTTACCGAACCCGAGGACTGCTGAAAGGATAAGGATAGCTTATCGATTTTCATGATGGTGGAGGAGTCCTTACCGCTTGCGGCTGTCTCCATTCGGACGGTCATGGTGTACGCCCTCCTAGTGTCTCGCGAAATTGCCCTGCATATTGCTTGGCATGATACTCGGCAACCTCGCCACAGGTGGCCCACCATACGTCCGGATCATTTTTTAGCTGGGAAAGCAGCCGTTCCAACGCAATAATACGCGATCCCCTTCCGCTGATCCAGCAGTGAACCGTCAGCAGAAAAAGTCCGCCATACCGCTTGATCCCCTCGAACTCCTGCTGCCATGTATCGATTACCGTATTCGGATTTAAGGGTGGATTCCCCGCCCCGCCTCCCGTGTAACGGTAAAAGATGGCGTCATCGAGCAGCCACTGAACAGGCACTTCGGGCAGCCCCTCGATCCAATACGGATGATCATATCCCATCATGGAGCTGTCGTAAGGGATGCCGTGACGCTGCAGCAGCTCAAAGGTGTCTGCCGTCATTTCCCAGGAGGGTGAGCGAAAGCCCATCGTTCTCGGACCGATGACTTTCTCCAAGGCCTGCTTTCCCCGGATAATACTTTCTTCCACCTGCTCCTTGCTCAGTTCATCCACACGTTCGTGCAGATACCCGTGCAGCCCGATTTCATGCCCCTCTTTGGCGATTGCCTCCACCGCCGCTGGATACTTCTCGGCAATAACCCCGGGAATAAAGAAGCTAGAGCGGATATCCAGGCGGGACAGCATCTCCAGGATTCGGTAAATCCCTTGACGGGGTCCAAAGGCTCTTTGCTCCAGCTCTCCAAGCGTATTCGGCTGTGTATGGCGGGAGCGCCACAAGTAAGGGGTCTCGCCGTCGAAATCAATACTGAAGGCCGCGACACAGCGCTTCCCATCCGGCCATGCATAAGTAGCATTCATCATCTTAGGCCTGCTTTCCGGCTTGGGGCTTGGGCGATTTGAACGTGCCAGCCGTACGCCCGCCATCTACCGTTAACGTAGATCCAGTTATGAAAGAAGCAGCCTCGGAGCATAAGTATAAAATAGCCGTAGGAGCATCCTGTGGACCTGAAGTGCGGCCGAGTGGAATTTGCGTAAGCATATTTTGCACATAGTCCTCTGAGAGCTCGCTTACCTCACTGCCTGGGGCAAAGCCCGGAGCTACAGCATTCACCCGAATTTGGTATGGAGCGAGCTCCAGCGCGAAGGAACGGGTCAGCATGGATAAGGCTGCTTTACCCGTAGAGTAATGCCCACCGCCGATTTGATTGCTAAGCGCTGCGCCGGAGCTGATATTGATGATCGAGCCCGGCTTGCCGTCCTTGATCATCTGCTGTGCAAGCAGCTGCGTCAACAGAAATGGAGCCGTGACGTTTACTCCAATTGAAGTATTCCAATCTTTCACATTCATTTCCAGAAGCCTGTGCCTTTGATAAATACCGGCATTGTTGATCAAAATATCAGCCGAAGACCATTCCTGCTCAACAAATTCAGCTAATTCAACGATGGATGCTTCCTGCGCCAAGTCGGTCGTATGGAACAACAGCTCCACATTTTTCAACAGCGGATCCTCTCTCATCGCCCTCAATTCTTTATCACGAATGTCGGATAAGATCAGCTTGGCCCCTTGGGAAGCAAAGGCCTGTGCGATCCAAGTGCCGAATATGCCCGCTGCTCCTGTGATGACAACCTTTTTACCTATAAATGTTCCTTCAAAATGCAATACGATCACCTCGAGGTTTATCTTTTTTGATTTTTCGGATCCAACCGATCCCTGACATAATCTCCAATCATATTGATTGAGATTACGATGAGAAAGATGGCAATGCCCGGGAACGTTGCGAGCCACCAAGCCGTCGAAACGTACTGCTGTCCGACAGACAGCATCGAGCCCCAGCTCGGATTAGGCGGCTGAACTCCCAAACCAATGAACGATAGTGAAGCTTCGAATATAATCATGAGTCCAACTTCCAGTGTAGCGACTACCACCAGCGGTGGAATCACTTCAGGTAAAATATGTCGGATAAGCAGCCGGCCCGGACGGGCGCCCAATGCGGCGGTTGCCTTTACAAAATCCTTGTTCACCGTAGAAAGTGTCGTGCTTTGAGTAACACGGGCATATCTAGGCCATCGAGCGAGACCAAGGACGATAATCAGGTTTAATAAACTGGGCCCCAGCACCGCAACGGTCAAAATAGCCAGCAAAAAAAAGGGGATGGACAGCAATATATCTGCCACACGCATGATAAGAGCGCCTGCCCAATTTCTATAGAATCCAGCCAGCATTCCCAAAAAGCCACCTATGATGCCGGATATAAAAACAGCGGTCACCGATACGAACAAAGAAACCCGGGCTCCGTAAATTAGCCGGCTGTACACATCTCTGCCCAATTCATCCGTCCCGAGGAAATAGGAGGATCCGTCCGGCCCCACAAAACCCGGTGCTTTTAAACGGATCGAAAGTGCCGTCAGCGTAGGATCATGCTTCGCAAACCATCCCGGCATGAGAGCAATGAGGACGAACAGCAAGAGAATGATGGCAAAAGGAACGATGGATATCGGACCCAGCCTCCACAGTCTGGCCTTTGCCTGCTGTATCCGAGAAATCGTTGGAGCTTGCTGCTCCGGTGTAGATAATATGCTCATTGTGATGTTTCTCTCCCCAGCTTGATTCTTGGGTCTACCCATCCATACACCAAGTCGGTCATCAGGTTAATGAAAATATAGACCGAGGCCCCCAGCACAACGACAGCCTGAACTAACGGGAAATCCCTGGCTGCTATGGACTGAATAGTCAGCTGCCCCAATCCGGGCCATGCGAAAATCGTCTCGGTAACTACTGAGCCGCCCAATAAATTGGCACATTCCAAGCCAAGTATGGTGATGATCGGAATGGAGGCGTTCCGCAGCAAATGCCGGTACAGCAGCCGCGGAACTCCCACTCCTTTCGAGCGTGCCGTCCTCACATAATCCTGCCCCAGCTGCTCCAGCACGCTGGAGCGAGTCATTCGCGCTACTGTTGCGATAGACAGCGAAGCCAAAGTAATCGCGGGAAGAATAAGCGACTGGAGATTTTCCGCCCCGGAGGAAGGCAGCCAGCGCAGCTTGACCGCAAGCAGCATAATGAGAAGTATGCCTGTCCAGAAGGCAGGCATACTTTGTCCAACCAGAATGAAAGGCATGCACACTTTTTCAACCCAAGTGCCTTTGTAAATCGCCGTGATCATTCCCATAGGCACTCCAATGATTACAGTAAGAATAAGTGCAGACATCGCCAAGTCGATCGTATAAGGAATCCGGTCCATCATAATGTCCATAACCGGCATTTTTTGAACGTAGGAATAGCCCAGATTTCCGGTTAAGATCTGCTGCAGAAAGCTCAGATACTGAAGACCCACGGGCTGATCCAGCCCGAGTGCGTGACGAAGCACAGCAATGTCTTCAGCGGTTGCATTTTGAGGGACCATCAGCAGGACAGGATCCCCGGTTAAACGCAGGATGAAAAAAATGATGGTGGCTACACCAAACACTGAAACCAGAGCTTGGATGATTCGCTGTCCTACATAAAGCATGTGCGATCCCTCCTAAGCCTTGTTATTTCGCCCATTTCATGTCCTTAACAAAGAAGTTCTCCTGCGGATCCGGCTGCCACTGCAATTGCTTGGAAGCTCCATATAAAGCATAAGCCTGATACAATCCGATACCCGGCACATCCTGCTGAAGCACATTTAACGCTTTTTTATAATTGTCCGTCCGCACAGCATCATCTGTTGTAGTTCTTGCTGCATCTACCGCCTGGTCAAACGTAGGGTTGGTATAGCTGCTCCAAATCGTTCCCGTACGGAACAAAGGAAGAATAGTGCCGTCCGCGTCCATGCATGCGCAAGACCAAATGCCCATGCGGATGCTGCCCCATTTGCGGGCAGGGTCCTGCACCTTTTTCAAATAAGTGGCTTGATCCGTACTGACAATGTTGACCTTGATGCCGATTTTATCGAGATCTCCTTGAACCGCTTGGACGATTCGCTGGTCAAAAGAAGGAGATGTTGCAAAATCAAGTGTAATACCGTTGGCATGACCCGCTTCCTTCAACAAAGCCTTAGCTTTCTCAGGATTGTAGGTGTAGCCAGGAATGCTTGTATCATAGCCGAATGAGAGCGGCGTCAGCACCTGAGTAACCGGCTTGCCATAGCCGTGAAGAAGCGAAGTAATCAACGAATCATAGTTAATTCCGTAAGCAATTGCCTGGTTAACCTGGCTCGACTTGGTTGGCGTATCGCCTACCATGTTGAACGCCAGATAAGCTACGCGCTCAGTCGGTGTGGAGAATATCTGAAGCTCTGATTTTCTCTTGATGTTGTCTACATCATCTGGGCTAATAGCGGACGCGAAATCGGCCTTACCCGACTGCAAGTCGGCTACACGGCTCGCCGGATTGGAAACGAAGCGATACTCAACTGCGGGAATTTCCGGCTTCCCGCCCCAATAGCCAGCGTTGGCCTTCAATGTAATCTGTGTTCCCTTCGCCCAGCTTTCAAATTGGTAAGCACCACTGCCTACGGGATTTAGGTTAAACTGATCGTTCCCTTTTTCCTTCACATATTTTTGTGGAACTATGCTCAAATTGACCAGCTGTGTCAGCAGAGTTGGACTCGGTTTATCTGTCGTAATTTTGAGCTCGCTGCCCTCAGCTTTAGCTGCAGTAATCATATTGAAGTTGGCATACTGCGGACTGCGGAAATCTTTGTCCAGAATACGTTGAATACTGAATGCAACGTCCTCTGCTGTTAGTGCATCGCCATTGTGGAACTTAATATCGCCACGGATTTTGAACGTCCAGGCCGTCGGCGAGTCCTGCTTCCACGATTCGGCTACCCATGGTACAAAATTGTTCGTTTTGGCATCACGATGAATCAGATTATCGAAGATGTTCCGGTACACCGAATAGCTGTCAAAGTTATATTGAAGCCCAGGGTCCAGGTTCGACGACTCATTAGCGAGATCGACCACCAGCTTGCGGCTTTCCGCTTGGGTTCCGGCTTGCGGCTTCTGTTCGTTATTGGCCGCCTGCTTGTTGGCTACACTGCACCCAACCAGAGTGATAATCAAAAATAAGCTGAAAATAAAAGTCGTGCTTTTCAATAAAGGTTTCATAGCCATCCTCCAGTATAATTACTAAAATAAATTAAAAGCTTAATTAGGGTGCAGCATGGTGTCTGCACGAATTTTTTGCAAATAGCTGTAAACGGTAAATCTTGAAACTCCGAGCGCTCCGGCCACATATTCGGTAGATCCCTTGATCAGGAACGTCCCCTTTTGCTCCAATAGCCGTACGCATTCAATCTTTTCATCCGTTTCCAGCAGCGACGGCGCCTTGTTAAAGCCCTTAAGCACTTGGCTCACCAAGTTGGCAATCACCTCCTGCACGGAAGAATAAAAGTTTTCCTTGTCCGTTTCTTCATGCTCGAATTGAACCAGCTGCTGCAGTTGATTGTTTATAGTGATCAAGTGGCTGACATTCAGATTGATGCACATCGCACCGATAACCTTGCCCACGGGATCTCTAAGAAAAACCGTGGAAGATTTAAGCACATACCCGTTGGCTGATACCGTCTTATAGTTGGCTATATCCTTGATTTCCTTATCGGGCTTCTTCAATTCCTGCAAAACTAGATCCGTAATTGGCGCTCCAACTTTCCGCTCCGTTATGGTTCCCGCCAAATAAATCAAAGACTGCTCCAGGTTAGAAAGATCATGAATCGCAACTTCACATTCGTTCCCTAGCATTTTCACCAGCATATCCGCAGTCCTAATGGCTTGGTCGAAAATGGATTGCTGTATATGGTTCATGTGATCCTTCCTTTTTCCTTATCCTCTTGTCATCCGTTCTCCAGGCTCCAGTACTGGGACTTCCACCTGAACGGTTTCAGGATATTTAATTCCACTGCCCGTATTTAGTGCAATGACGGTTTCGCCCGCTTTAATCCAGCCGCTTTCCCTAAGCTTGCGTGCCGCCGAGAATGTCGCCGCGCCTTCAGGGCATACGAATACCCCTTCCAAACGAGCGATTTGCTCCTGCTCCTTCAGCAGTGCAGCATCATCAATGGCAATCGCGCAGCCATCGGTTTTGTAAATGGCTTCGAGTACAAGAAAGTCGCCCAGCGCTTTAGGTACGTTGATGCCGAAGGCTATAGTCGTCGAATCCTCCCAAAATTGGGAGTCAGGCTTACCCTCTTCCCATGCCTTTACGATCGGGGCGCAGCCCTCAGCCTGAACGGCGACCAAACGCGGGAGCTTGTCTTCGATCCAGCCTAATTCGACCAGCTCCTTCAGCGCTTTATATATCCCGATTAGCCCAACACCGCCGCCTGTAGGATAAAGGATCACGTCAGGAACCTTCCAATTTAGCTGCTCTACAATCTCCAGTCCCATCGTTTTCTTGCCTTCAATCCGGTAAGGCTCCTTCAAAGTGGATGCATCGAACAAATAATCGTATTCCTTAACGGCTTGTCCTACTATTTTTCCCGCATCGCTGATCAGACCGTTCACCAGATTCAGATTGGCACCCGAAATCGCACACTCATTACGAGTAATGACCGGGGCTTCAACCGGCATCACGATAGAAGCTTTAATGCCGGCTCTAGCGGCATACAATGCCCAAGCTGCACCAGCATTGCCGTTGGTAGGCATAGCCAGCTCCTGCACCGCCAGCTCCTTGGCCTTGGAGACACCGACAGCTGCCCCGCGCGCCTTAAAGCTGCCTGTAGGTATAATACCTTCATCCTTCATCCAGAGATGGTCAATTCCCATAGTCGAACCGATTCGATCCATCCGTAATAGCGGAGTCAACCCTTCGCCCAGCGTCACGATATTCCCCGGATCTACAATGGGAAGAAGCTCATGGTATCTCCATAGATCGTTGGAGCGTCCAACAAGACTTGCCGGTGTCCAATGTTTTTTAAGCTCCTGCAGATCGTAATCGACCAATAATGGGGAACCGCATGTACATAATTGCTGGATTTCGTCAGCCCGGTACTCCTTTTGGCATTTGGGACAATGTAGATGGCTAATAAAACTGAATTCCATAAATGCAACCTTCCTCTTTAGGTGTAATTAGTTCTCACAAATTTTTATCAGCTACAATTTTTTTGTAATCAAAATGAGCAGTTACCTTCTAGAAAAAATAAAAAGCTCTAATTCACCTGTTGCATACAGGTTGAACTAGAGCCTTCGGTGGTCCGATCAGCTTTATTCTATTAATCTAGTAGGAATACTCAGTTATCTTGAAAAACAATTTAGCATGGAAAATATATGATTGTCAACATAAATTACAAAAATATTGGATCAACCACAATTTTTTAATAGATACAGGCTAGTTTACTCTTATTTGATTACACAAAAATCCCTCGATCGCCTTATTCAGGTAACGGTCGAGGGATTAGAATTAATTGCTAATTGGTATAATCATCGATTATGCTGCAGCCTTGCATGAAGCGTACTGGCTTGCCAGGTGTTTGAAGCGGCGATAACGGATAAAACGTATTGCCTTCACATTCATCGCAGGTGCTTTTGTGGCACTCTGACTGTTCCTCCAGCAGAGTACCGCACTGCGTACATCGTTTTGCAGCATACAATTCAAAAGGATTCATCGGTTCAACAGCCAAAGTTCAACACTCCTTTGATAGCATAATCTGTTACAATAACAGTTCAATAAATATGTTATTATTATATAACAGTTAAGGCACAAATGCGAGCGCTATCAATAAAATTTTCCAGTTTATCATCTGGTTTTTTTCAACACAAAAAAACCTGGCCGAAAGCCAGGCTGTTACCTAACCCTATACAATTATGTGAAGGGAAAATTCCTTCGCTTATCAAATTTCAGTTGAATGGTCAACGTTTGGTAATACAATCTTAATCTGTGTACCCTTATTTAATTCACTTTCAATCTGCATGGTTCCATGGTGCGCTTCAATGATTTTATGGCATACCATGATCCCTAGACCTGTTCCCGTCTCCTTTGTCGTAAAGAAAGGCTCCCCTATCCTTGTAAGGATTTCTTCCGGAATTCCAGTACCATCATCGAAAAATTGAATGCCTATACTATCTTCCGTACAGGTCATCCGAATTTCTATGTTCCCCCCACTAGGCATTGCTTCTATAGCATTTTTAAGAATATTAATAAAAACTTGCTTCAATTGATCTTGATTGCAAATACAAATGACATTTTCTATGAGGTTATACCTGATCTCCACCTTACTCATGATAGCTTGCATTTCCATGAATTGAATAACATCATCGATGATTTTATACAGATCATGCTGTTGAAGCTCTACGTTTTGCGGTTTGGCGATTACCATAAACTCATTGACGATCTGATTAATTCGCTCCAGCTCTACCTGCATCAGATCGATGTAGGCATCGTTTCTTTTACCTGCTTTTAGCAGTTGGGTAAATCCTTTTAAGGTAGTAAGCGGGTTTCTGATTTCATGGGCTACGCCTGCCGCTAATTGTCCGACAATTGAAAGCTTTTCAGAACGTATAATCATTTCTTCTGTCCGTTTTCGCTCCGTGATATCTCTAAATACAGTTTGAATTAATGGTACATTCAAATGCTTATATACATAAACAGAGCTTCCCTCAGCCTCGACAACTTCATTATTCAAAGTAATTAGCTTAGCTTGAGCCAAGCTCAATTGAGCATCCGTTTCCTTCACAAGCAGCATTGTTTCTCTAAAGGCATCCTGACAATCCGGATGGAAGAAGCTTAATAAAGACTTTCCAATCAATTCCTCGCGACTTTCCGCACCTAGAAGCTTGAGGGCTGCATCATTAGCATAAACGATCAATTCCCCATCGTGAGCAATTGCCGGCTCCGGAGATAGCTTCAAGAGCATTTGGTATCTGCGATCACTTTCACGAAGTGTTTCTTCTGCTATTTTGCGGTCTCTAACATCATTGCACAGAAATTGTACCGCTTTTTTGCCTGAATACTTAATGGGTACGCCCCGTGCTTCAATATCAAGGATACTTCCATCCAGCCGAACCATTCTGAGTTCAATCGTATTAGAGGGATTGCTCTCTGTTAGCAAATGCTTTATCTCCACGCAAAAAGAATCCACCGAGTCTGAATGAACAAATTGGTTCACTGGTTTGCCGATGAGCTCACTAGCTATAGTGGCTGCAAGCAGATTAATTGCGGCCCCATTCACAAATAATATGCTGTAGTCCTCTCCATAGACGATAATTGGAGCAGGAGATAGCTCAACCAAATGCCTAAACCGTTCCTCACTTTCTTGCAATGCTATTTCCGTTCGTTTCCGCTCGGTTATATCCACACAGGAACCAATCACCTCAACAACGATACCATCCTGAATAATTGGCCTTAATGAACTAATAAATGTGATCCCATTAAAGCTTCCTTCAAAGATCACATTTTCCATTTCATTAATCGCACTTTTATAGTGAACTAAAAAGTCTAGCGTCTCTTTTCCATCTAATATATCCCATACATTTTTGCCAATAATTTGTTCAGGTCTCATTCCAAATCGGTACAGCAGCTCTCCATCGCATAAGGTTAATATGTATTGATCATTTATTCTTTTATATTTAAAGATGAGCCCTTGCTGCTCACGTATTGTTGTGGCCAGTTCTTCCTGCGCTAAGCGCAAATTTTGTTCTATCGTCCTTCTTTGTGTAATATCTCTCTCGACTCCAACAAAACCGACGATATTTTCAACCGAGTCCTTTAATGGAGAAACCGTCACACTTACCGGAAAAATGCTCCCGTCTCTTCTGAGCTTGTAGGTTTCGAAATCACAAACTATTTTCCCGCTTGAAACCTCTGCATGTATCTGCTTAGCTTCCTCCAGCAAGAAATCCGGGACCATAGGCATAACCTTACCTACAAGTTCTTCTTGCTTCCACCCATGCAATTTCTCAAAGGCTTCATTAATCTGAAGTACGCATCCTTGTCTGTCGACAATCACAATTCCATCAGAGGTATTCTCAACTACGGAATGGAGAAGATGCTTAACTGTCCTCAATTCTTCTTCCGTTTTTCTTTGAGAGAAAATCTCTCTAAACATAATGAGCTGTGCAGGCTCGCCATGAAAAATCGTAGGCAGACGAATCGTTTCCACCTCAACGGTAACTTCTTTAGTTCGAATGACTAATCGTTCTACTGCATAGGAAATCTTATCTGCTATTTCTTGCTCAGCAAATAGTTCAGAAATGAATTTACCTGTATATTCCTCTGGACTGAAACCATTCATCATATGGACAAAAGCAGTATTAACATATAACACTGTACTTTCATCGTGGATCATGATTGGCTCGGCAGAGCCATCCAAAAGATTACGATTACATAACTCATAACCGGAGAGCATTTTCTGTTTCCTCAATGCTTCTCTAACTTTTAGCAAGTTAATTCCTTTTCCGCTGATCCTCATATATGTCTATCACCTATACAGTATAGTATTTTTTATATTTTCTTTACTATACTACAATAAATAGCAGATATTCATTATGTTTTTTCGAAACCTCAGTAAATACATTAGAAAACCAGCATTTTAACAATAACCAATAGCGCCAGATGTGCTGGATAAAACGACAACCATAGCCAGCGCGGAACCGAAATCCTCATTTCGAGCTTTGTTCCAAACGCTAACCAAGCGGTGGATATGAGACTGAAATGCTGATACAATACTCCTTCGCTCAACCAATAATACATGTTCAACAAGAAATGAAGAGGTACGGACAAGTTCGAAGAAACATAACGGTATATAAGTATGAGTAATAGAGCATAAAGGCCATAATCGGCAGGAATCCAAATCAGTATCGCTGTGGAGGCGCATAGAACCAATGTTTTCCCTATTTTTGATCCGAATCGATCAAGCAAATACAACGTCATTATACAAATAAAAAAGGTCCCAATAACGTTGACTTTCCATATATTAAAAGCCATTATAAATGGCAGTTCCGAAATAAGTGCCAACAGCCCTATTCTACGGATATAGCCTTTAACGTCCCCAGAATGCAGATAGCCTTGTACAATACCGAATGCATAGAGAGGGAAAGATATTCTGCCAATTATACGCAATCCCCACTGCTCTGGAAACCATACAACCCCCATATGGTCTATAAGCATCGTCAGCATCGCAACAATTTGTAGAAGCTCTCGCTGCATGCCTAACGGCTTGGTATTTAATAACGGTCTCTCCCACCCATTCGCAAATCCACTCATCTATTGACTTCCTTTATGACGATTTCCGGGCAACCTAAGAGATTTGTCTGTGCTTTTCTATAACGGGTCACAGCATCTGCTCCTCTGCGCATTTTTTGGGATTGTACAAGGTTAAACAATTGGGTTGCCCCATGATTCGTTAAAGATAAGGTCCTTAAGAGCTCTTCTTTTCTCCCAATTCGCTGACTCTAAAATTGGCATCGATGGATAATGTTCTGTATACCCAACTGACAGCAAGGCTATTGGTTCAATATGCGGAGGAATTCCCAAGATATCTCGAATATCACTTTTTTTATAAAAGCTAACCCATCCCATTGCTAAACCCTCAGCTGTAGCCGCTAACCACATATTTTGTATGGCACAAGCAGTAGATAGCATATCGGTTTCCGGGATAGAATTGCGTCCCAAAACATGAGAACCGCCGCGTGTGGGGTCGCACGTGATACATATAGTTAGCGGTGCCTGCTTTATCCCTTCAATCTTAAGACTTAGAAACTCATCTTGCCGTGCCCCTTCATAATGAATGGCTAATGCCCGTCTCTCTTTGTCTGCCGCCCAAGCCAAGCGCTCTTTACCTTTATCATCGGAAATTAATATAAAATTCCATGGTTGCATGAATCCTACCGAAGGCCCATGGTGTGCTGCATTTAACAATTTCATTAACGTCTCTTCCGGTATAGCATCCGATAAAAATGTTCTTACATCCCTTCTTGTATAAATGATCTTGTACAATGCTTCCTTTTCTTGTTCAGTAAACATCCTCTCACCCCGATGCATTAGAATAATTATATAGCTGCGTGTAAACATTATATTTAGTACACCCATATATGGAGGTCATTTCAAAATGAATAAACAACGTGCAAAAGAAATTGCTTCTTCAGCTGTTATGGCTAATGTAACATTTGACGGAGTTTCGGTCTATAGTTCTATACTAGTACGGGATTAGGCGGCTTATAAGAATAACAGTATTATCGAAAAGATTAAGGGCTGCCGGAGCAGCCCTTTTATTTATATATATATTACATTACCAGCTTCTTTGAACTCCTCAAATTTATCCTTCACCCTTTTGTGATCTGAGGAGGGTACGATGTATATTGTGAAGGAATTCCTACTAGTTTTGCAATTTTGACAACCAGTTCTTGCTGAGAAATAATCATTTGATATATTTCGTCATATCGTGTGTTCAGTGAATCTGCTGTGGCCATTAATTCACTTTTGATGTCTTGCTCTACAATATCAGTTACTTTTTCTGTAAGTGTCTGCATAACGCTACGCAGTTCC
>NZ_WHOD01000086.1 GCF_013141765.1 Paenibacillus foliorum | reverse complement strand
AGTCTACAACTTTATTTTCCGAGTCTAATACTTTATTTTTCAGTCCAACACTTTATTTTCTTTGGACAATTGGACTAAGAAAATAAAGTTCTAGACTGTACTTTTTGCTTTGACGCCATTCTGGGGGATAGAGAACCATCAACTTTTGTAACCTGTTTGTATTTTCATTTTCATCTTCATATAATGTGCCACCATATGGGGGATATTGCACCATTTATATAGAGGATAGATGTTCTAGCAAATGTGTTGATCCCATGCGGTATTTAGAATTACAATCTCGTCAGACTTCGTAAAATAAGTATTAGATTGACCCCAATAAAGAAACAGCGGCAGACATGGACGAGAAAATAAAGTCCTAGACTGCCGCTGTTTTATTAAACTAACGTTCTCCGTTAGTTTAAATCCAGCCGACCCTGTTATCTACTATAAAATCTAATCCACTTCAGTAGGATGACAGTTAATGGATTGGTAAAATTCATTTCCATGTCTTCTGTAGTAGTGCCTGGTTGTGTTACCGAAGCGAATACCGTCGGAAACTCCGACAATATGGTCAGCAAGTTTTTCTAAAAATTTCTTAAATTGAACTAAATATTTTTATTATTATTTTGTAAAACCTTGAAAGAAGTCACTTAGATATTTTTTGACTAGGAACCCTACCAAAGTAAAGAATAGTGAAATAACTATTATAAACACAAATAGTTTTAGCCCTGTTTCTATAGATTCCATTTAAATACAGCACCTCCTTTACAATTATCATTATAAACTTAACATCCACTTTTAAGCCAATACCTGGCTTCCAGCTGCCGTCGTGTTGTTATTGAACTAACGTTTTTTGTCTCGATAGGGTTACTTAGCAATTCTGCGGGAATGAACATATTGACTGCATATAAGCTGAAACCTGGACTTATTTCATTAATTAAGGGGACGTACTCCAGGATTGTGTCATATCGCCATTTAGACTCCTTAAAACTTTTTTCGTCCAGGCTAAGGTTCTGAAATACATTCATCGATAGTTCGATTTCTGGTTTAGCCGTCGGGTGTGCTTTAATGAAATATTTTCCCTCGTCATCCCCAAACGGTTTAGAATATGTCACATCGTCGATTACAACGTCCTCTGGGAATAATGCTTTTAAATAGGCTATTGTTCTTTCCTCAGCCTTGTTTTCAATCAACGGATAGTAAATGTAGTCCCAGAGGAGTGCCGCTAATCCAGCAGCAGATAAACTAACTATTATTAAAACAACGCTTATAACCGTTTTCATTTACTTCTCCACATTTAAATTATAGTTACGTTTGCATTCATACTATCACTTGGTAAAGTTGTGTTAAACTCCCGTTAACTGAGAAGGCAGCTGACCCTTTGAACAAACACCATTTAAACTAAACCTTTAATGGTTTTTACATATATCTGATAATTCTCATCATCGAAGCAAACGAACTGAATTCTTTTAAAAGAAGAGTTATTTCCTTCAATAAATTCCCTCAATGAACTAATGGCTATTTCAGCAGCTCTCTTTTTCGGGAATTTATATATGCCTGTACTTATGTTTGGGAACGCGATACTTTCAATATTATATTGGTTAGCAAGATCTAACGTATTCATATAGCAGTCTTTTAGTTTCTCTTCCTCATTACTTTTTCCATTATTCCATACAGGTCCAACCGTATGAATAACGAATTTGGCATCTAACTTCCCCGCTGTAGTGATTACAGCCTCGCCAACTGGGCATCCTCCTTGTCTATCTCTTATTTTCATGCATTCTATAAGAATTTCCTTTCCCCCTGCTCTGTGGATAGCACCATCAACACCTCCACCGCCAAGTAAACTTGTATTTGCAGCATTAACTATGCAGTCCGTTTTTGCTTTTGTTATATCTTCCTTAATAACCTCTATATATACTGATTTCACTCTGATTTCCATCTTTAATAATCCCTCCGGTACTAAAAGCTTTGTCCATGACTTATTTAATATTACCATAATTTGGACAAAGAGGCGCCGCGTCTTTTCTATTCAACTATCCTGCCAGTTAGCATAACGCGGCCGCCGAATCGATGCCGGGCAGCCGCGTCTTAGTTGTTATTAAACTATCGTTCTGCGTTAGCTTAACAACTAATGATGCTTTTTGAGTATAAGCAATAGCTCGCCAGAATCGTTACTCCATAAGTCGGCAAAATAAAAGTACTCATCAGGGAAATCATTGAGAAATGCTTTATCATCCAAAGTAATATGGCTTTTAATATCGAGCCACTTAAATTTCAAATCATCACTTGAGATTGATTTAAGCATGTTTTCTATTTCTTGTATATAGCAACTAATTCTGTTATTAAATATTATTTTACTCAGTTCCTGCAATGATGTAATTGGTATCTTCTGAAATTCCTTTGTTAATTCCTCAAGCTGACTTTTTCCCATAATCCATATCACCTCAAATCATTTATGGTCTTGCTCCACCATTAGGAGCATCAAATATACGACTCCACTCTACAACTTAATTAAGCTGAGTATAGCATCTATTGTTGAAGAAAACTGCCCGTTTAGTTGAATAAATGTAACCAATTCGCTTATTTATCAAGAAGCCCTGGAAACTTATCCGGAGCTTCTTTTATTGCATAAAGCTAGTACTTATGTTGTGTTTGTCAAGAAAAACAGAACATCCTTTTGTTGGGAATTAAAACATTTTAAGGGTTGTTTGATCCTTGGCTATACTATACAAAAAATGAACGTACTCAAGGAAGCAGTGACTTCCTGTGTACGTCCATTTAAACTATCGTGTCCCGTTAGCTTAATGAATTGCTAAAGTCTTCCAAGCCATACGTGACCGTTAGTGTATTTCTTTTCTAGGGATTTTCTTAACCATTGTTTTTGTTCTTCATCAAGAAACGGTAAAGTATGATCGAAATCTTGATTATGATCAAATGTATCAGGACCGTCCAAGTAACTTGATTTATAAAACAGAACAATTTCTAGAGCTAAATACGGTACTCCGTTTGATTGTAGTAAAGCCATATTTAGTTTTCTTTTAACATTCCCATCTCCAGGCAAGTAAAAATATTTATCATCTCTCTGATTGAAAAGAAATTCTACGTAGGTAAAGTCATTTTGCCCCTTCTTTTCAAAACCGAATCGATACATGTCATCCCCACTTGGCTTTAATCTACAACGATACTCATTTGCTGTAAAACAAAATAGATTTCGCTTTTCATAAGGAATTTGTTGCTTATCAAATAACTCGTGGATTACTCCACCACCACATGCTTCAAATACCCTCCAGCCCGCAGCTAACATTAAAGCAATGATTGAATTTCGATCTTCCCAAAATACAGCAATATCTAAGTCTTTATGGATTCTTGTTTGTTTACCAAGAAACAAATCGATTGCCCCTCCACCACATACAGACCAATCAAAACTATGATTTTCAAAAAATGTACGAGCATGTGAAATTAGTAATTCCACCATTAACAACTCCTCAGAACGTACCCTTAATAACTCATAAGGGGATTTTACAATATATGGGGCGAATTTGCTAGAGAACATCATGCTATCCTGCCCGTCCCTCAACGAGAAAGACGAAAAGTTACGCCAAGGCTTGCATGTTTTCGCGGGGTGGAGCAGCCCGGTAGCTCGTCGGGCTCATAACCCGAAGGCCGCAGGTTCAAAACCTGCCCCCGCAACCAACTTACAAATCAAGCTCATCACATATATAGAAGTGCCTTCAATCCACTATGAGTGGTTTGAAGGCATTTTTTTTTCATTCGATCTGCGGTCGGAAAGGCTCCTGACCGTTCCGGCAGCCTCGTTTTGATATTATTGAGCTCTCGTTATCCGTTAGTTTATGTATTAATACTCGCCATTGTATTCTATATAGCTCGTTTGTTTGATGCGAGCTACGTGATTTGGAATATATCTGTTTTTTGCATGAGGTGATAACCCTTCTATGTAATTAATTGCGGCTTCAACCATATCATCAGTTATAAAAACACTCTCATCCAAAAATCCGCTCAATAACGCCGCATCATCACCTTTTAACTTTAAATGAAGAAAGCCCAAGCCTGGATCTACAAAAACAAGATTTACAATCTCATCTTTATTTTGCTCTTTTGATGAATCATAAAATCTTGCTACAATATCTCGATCTTTATAGAATATATCAACATCACAAGAGAAATTTTCAAATGTAAATTTCATTAGATTATCACCTACCTATGAATTTAGTTTGTGGCTGCCGTCGTCTTGTTACATTCAGCTATAGTTCC
>NZ_WHOD01000085.1 GCF_013141765.1 Paenibacillus foliorum | reverse complement strand
CAGAATAAAAAGGTGAAAGTCCCTCTACCCAGTCCCCTAAATACCAGACATCGTTTTCGAAGTTCGGTTCTATTAGCCGATGAAGCAACACTTTATATCAAGATCAGTCTGCTACTTTCTTCTAAACGAGGGCGCTCAGAAAACTGGATTAACGAAAGAGTCCAACGCCTGGTAGATGCAGCAAAACAAAATCCCTTTCAACAAACCATGTATTCAAGCCACTTGATTAACCTAAAGATCCTAATAACCCTCATTCTTCAGTACCAGGAGCATCTTGCTGAGTTGGAAAATAACATTGATACCCTGGCTAAAGAAATTGAAGAGTATGATTTAAATCAGTCGATTCCCGGTATTGGCCCTAAAATTGCTGCAACAAGTATATCGGAAATTGGAGAATTCGACCGATTTGATCATCCTAAAAAACTGGTCGCCTTCGCAGGATATCCAGGTCTCCTAGTTCTCTTACCAGCATCTTGAACTGTAGGGCGTATGCTTTCAATGTACTCGGACTAAACCCCTGGATACGTTTATCAGCTTCATACAGTCGCCATAACTCACTTAAATGTTCTGTGAAAATAAAGTCTTAGACTAGAGTCGTTGAGTTAACAACGTTTTTGAATTAAAAAATCATCAGCTTCTTAAAAATAAGTTTTAGACTGGGTCCAATAAATAAAGCAGCGACAGAACAAGACTTGATAAATAAAGTCTTAGACTGCCGCTGTTGTTGTTCAATTATCGTTTCCCGTTAGTTTAGTCATGGATGCTACGAAATAACTATATATTTCGATTTTCATATTCAGATTAATGCCCAATTGAAGGATTTAATGAAAATAAATTAAAAATTAACATAATATTTTAACAAAAAAATTACTGAACATGTATTTCCGGTTTGATGTCATTTTGACTTAAAAATTTCATTAAATCATTACTCAGCTGCACAATCTCATTGTTAGCATTATTCGCATAATCCGGCAACATCATATCCCTAACCATTTTAGTTCGTAGCCATGTCATAAAGAAAAGATCCAAAAATAAGTTTGGAAATTTAAGCACCATTTTAAGCATTGGTGGATCAATTGAAACGCCAGCTTTTTGTATTGCCCTTAGATACGCTTTTAAAGTGACTGTTATTTTGCGTGCCGTCTTTCTGGCTGTTTTTTTGTCAATTATCTTATTCTCAGAATGTAAAAAGCTCAGCATGGCTATGTCTGATACGGAATGTGTGATTAGATACGCTTGCATATCCTTTTTAATAACGTAGGGAAGCTTTGCTGTTTTAAATAATTTTGCGAGGTTTTCTATGCGTTCTGTCACTACACCATTAATTTCTCCAAATGCAGTTGCCGCTATAATCTTTGGTAGAAATCGAGCATGCAATACTCCATCTTTAATCTGTCCGCCGAAGCCGGGAAAAGCTGGTAAAAGTCTATCCCCTACGATATCCAGCCACGAAGAAAATCCAATTGGATTATTAGTCATCGTAACTATATTTTTGCTTTGATTATCTTTTAGCGCTAACAACGCCGATTCGGACCGATCATAACGAACGGTAACGAAAATAAAATCGTATACATCGTCATTTTCGAGCGTATCAATGACATTCACTTGTATCGATCTAACTGTACCTTTTTCTTTATATTGCAGGCCATTTTCTTTTAATGATTTAAATCTATTAGAACGTGCAAACAGGGTAACGTCAAACCCTGCTTCAATGAGCTTAATTGCGTACATGCTCCCGATAACACCTGCACCAAAAATTAAAATTCTATCTTGTTTTGCTGACATTAAAACCACCCCTACTTATTAACATTTCCTTTTGATTATCAGGCAACATGTTGTATGATGTGATTGTAAATCTTTATTATTCCTTGATCAACCATCAGTTTTTTATTATTTGTCGGATGGGATATTCTTATTCGCTAGTAGGAGGGAAACATGAAAAAGCAACCCCAAATAACGGAGAAAACAAGACAAAAGTTTGTAGAAGTTTTTTGTGAGTTATATAGCCAAAAGCCGATTGAGAAAATTTCGGTTCGGGAAATTGCTAATAAGTCAGGATATAACCGCAGCACCTTTTATCAATACTTTACTGACATTTACGAATTGTTAGACTCTGTTGAAAATGACTTATTGAATGAATTAAAAAAAGAATTGGCGAATAAAGAGCTATCGATGCATACGGTTCAAGATACGCTCTATTGTCTGGACAAAAGAGAACATCTCCTGGTTCTTAATGCCCTTTTGGGTGATTATGGAAGTACCCGTTTTTTAAAACGCTTAAAAAAAGAAATCACTTTGGATCAATTAGAATTAAACGTTCCGCAAAACCATTCCTTAACGCCATACTTAATTGAGTTTTACCTGACAACTTCCCTTTCTTTATTTCGTCTTTGGCTCCAGCGTCAAAAGGATTTATCGTCAGAAGAATTTTTCAAGTTAGTGGAGAACCTATATTCAAGAGGGATTACGCCCTATTTTAAAGAATGAGTCTGTCATTCAAACCAAATCCATATGTTGTATAACAATAAAAAAGCGCGCATAAGCTTGTTTACACAATATACTCCATAAAGACTGACCTAACCTACTCTTAAGGGTCCGCATTCTGTAAATACAGACTTCTGCAAGTTTTTCTTCAGAGAAATTGCCTCTATTTGTGATACGGTTCACCGAGATTGATCTTAAACCTCCTACCCGTAAGCTTAATGAAGAATCGTCAGTCTAATACTTTATTTTCTCAGTCTACAACTTTATTTGCTGAGTCTAGCACTTTATTTTTCAGTCTAGAACGTTATTTTCTCCTTACATTAAAATCATAAATAAAACCTCCCATAAGAGCTATTAAATCTAGTTTGCTTCTTTTGGAAGGTTTTAGACTTACTTTATTAAACTAGCGTTCCCCGTTAGATGAACGAAGGATGAGACCGATAGTCATTTAATTCATTTTTGCTCCATGCGAGAGTGAAAACAACACTGCTTGCTCTGTATCCATTCGTAACCCCTTGAGTGTGATGGATTTGAAATCCACACCATCCATTTTAGCTCCCCTTACATCGGCTCCCTGTAATTTCGCTCTAGCTAGCATTGTTCTCGTAAGATCACAATTTCTGAAGTCAGCTTTTTCTAAATTTGCTTCGGTTAAATCTGATTCATAAAATTTAGTTCCACGTAAATCTTGCTTAACCAGTCTGGCATTTCTCAAATTAGTATAAGACCAATCCCCTTGGAATATGGTGATTCCATCCATATTGGCACTGGAAAAATCTGAACCCGTCATTTTACATTTTTCAAACTTCGAGACAAATAGATTGGCTTCGGTAAAGTTACAATTCTCAAACGCGGATTCCTTATGAACGGAGCTATTTAACGAGGCACCCCGAAAATTACATTCGACGAAACGGCAGTTCCTAGTTGTAATCTCCTCTAACGATCCGTTAGCAAATGTGCAACGATGGAAAGTGCAACTTGTTAGCTCGCCATACCTCAAATCTTGATTACAAAAGTCTACTCCTTCATAATTTTGATTGATATGCTCAAACATGATACTCCTCCTTTTCTAATAGTTGATACATCAACTATTAGGTGTACGCAAATCATTTTTTCATATTATCGCGCATCTTAATTAGAAGCCTGCGTAATTCATTCATTTCTTCAAGCGAAAAACCTGTTTCAAGTACATCAATAGTTCCTGAAATACAAGGTATTACATTTGTAACTAAGCTCTTACCTTTATCTGTTAAAGATACTTTAAAGTAACGACGGTCATAACTACTAGTAATTCTGTGCATTAGACCTTTATTTTCAAGGCTCACTATCATCCGAGTGATGCTTGATTTATCTTTTCTTAGAGCGAAAGCAATCTCACCCTGAGACAACCCATCCCGTTCATTGAGCAAAACAATTATAAAAGC